>NZ_JACCBH010000001.1:1457245-2914491 GCF_013409745.1 Microbacterium pseudoresistens | reverse complement strand
CCGCTGACGGGCGGCTCAGTTGACCGGCCCGGTCCACTTCTCGCCGGGGCCCTTGCCGATCGGATCGGGGATGACCGACGCCTCGCGGAAGGCGAGCTGCAGTGAGCGCAGGCCGTCGCGCAGCGAACGGGCGTGCATGTCGCTGATCTCGGGCGCCCCCGCGGTGATGAGGCCGGCCAGGGCGTTGATGAGCTTGCGCGCCTCATCCAGATCCGTCTGCGCATCCGGGTCGTCGGCGAGGCCGAGCTTCACGGCCGCCGCGCTCATCAGGTGCACGGCGGTGGTCGTGATGACCTCGACGGCGGGCACGTCGGCGATGTCCCGGGTCGCGGAGGAGGCGTTCCGCTCCTCGCGCTCCCAGCGCGCGTGGCGGTCGTCCTGAGCGGGATCGTGGTCGTGAATCGTCACGGGCGCGGCTTTCTGATAGACTTCTGCGGGCTCCGGGGCATTTCGATGCTCTGGAACGAAAGAGGATTCATTCCCACCCGCGCTTGCCGTTCCAGGCTACCGGGTCATGCACTCCGCCGGCGCAGGTCGGCAGACCGTCCGACGGCGAGATCGCCTGTCGGCGACAGGGTGCCGAAGCCGGTGTCTGCATCGCCGGCGGGTGGGCGAGGGTTCCTGTTTCGCCCGTGATCCGACCGGATCGCGGTGGCCGAACCACTCGTCTAAGGAGCTCCGCATCAGCGATCCCCGTACCAATGAGCGCATCCGCGTCCCCGAGGTCCGCCTCGTCGGCCCCGCGGGTGAGCAGATCGGCGTCGTCCGCATCGAGGCGGCGCTGCGTCTCGCGCAGGAAGCCGATCTCGACCTCGTCGAGGTCGCCCCGAACTCGAAGCCGCCCGTGGTGAAGATCATGGACTACGGCAAGGCGAAGTACGAGGCTGCCCAGAAGGCGAAGGAGGCTCGTCGCAACCAGGCGAACACCGTGTTGAAGGAGGTGCGCTTCCGTCTGAAGATCGAGGCGCACGACTACACGACCAAGCTCAAGCGCGCCGAGGGCTTCCTCAAGGGCGGCGACAAGGTCAAGGCGATGATCCTGTTCCGCGGTCGCGAGCAGTCGCGTCCCGAGCAGGGCGTGCGCCTGTTGAAGAAGTTCGCCGAAGACGTCGCGGAGCTCGGCACGGTGGAGTCCAACCCGACGATCGACGGACGCAACATGGTCATGGTCGTCGCGCCGATCAAGAACAAGTCCGAGGCCAAGGCCGAGCAGAACGCCGTGCGCGCCGCGAACAAGCAGGCGGCACGCGATGCGAAGTCCGGCTCCTCGGACGACGAGGCACAGAGCCAGCCCGCGGAGTGATCCGCCCCTGAGACTCCCGCACCGAGCGGGACAGACCGTCGCCCGCCAGGGCGCCACACGAAGGAAGAGAAGATGCCGAAGCAGAAGACCCACTCCGGTGCGAAGAAGCGCTTCAAGATCACCGGCTCCGGAAAGCTGAAGAAGCAGCAGGCGAACATGCGCCACAACCTCGAGCACAAGTCGAGCCGTCGCACCCGCCGGCTCAACCAGGACCAGGTGCTCTCGAAGGCCGACACCAAGGTCGCCAACAAGCTTCTCGGTCGCTGACGCGTCCGCCGCACGAATAGGAACACACGAAAATGGCTAGAGTCAAGCGGGCCGTCAACGCCCACAAGAAGCGTCGGGTCATCCTCGAGCGCGCCTCGGGTTACCGCGGCCAGCGCTCGCGTCTGTACCGCAAGGCGAAGGAGCAGGTCACCCACTCGCTCGTCTACGCGTACCGCGACCGTCGTAAGCGCAAGGGCGACTTCCGCCGCCTGTGGATTCAGCGCATCAACGCCGCCGCGCGTCAGAACGGCATCACCTACAACCGCTTCATGCAGGGTCTGGGTCTTGCGGGCGTGCAGGTCGACCGCCGGATGCTCGCCGAGCTCGCGGTGAACGAGCCCACGGCCTTCGCCGCGCTCGTCGAGGCCGCCAAGAAGGCGCTGCCCTCGGATGTGAACGCGCCGAAGTCGGCTGCCTGAGCCGTACCCTTTCGAAGGGCGCTTCCCCTGCGGGGGAGGCGCCCTTCGCGCATACCCGAGCGGCGGCGGTGTCCCTAGACTGGAACCGTGCTGGAGAATCCCCGGTCCCCCCGTGTCCGCGCTGTCGCCAAACTGACCAAGCGCAGTGCGCGCGCCGAGACGGGGCTGTTCCTGCTGGAGGGTCCGCAGGCCGTGCGGGAGGCGCTCGCGTATCGTGCGGAGGCGATCGTGGAGCTGTTCGCGACGCCCGCCGGATGGGACAAGCACGCCGATCTGCGCGCGACCGCGGAGGCCGCGGGCGTGCACGTGGAGTACGTCACCGAGTATGTGCTGGGCGCCATGGCCGACACCGTGACCCCGCAGGGGCTCGTGGCCGTCGCGCAGCAGACGCCGACCTCGCTCGAGGAGGTGTTCGCCGCCTCGCCGCGGCTCATCGCGATCTGCGAGGAGGTGCGCGATCCCGGCAATCTCGGCACGATCATCCGGGCCGCCGATGCGGCCGGCGCCGATGCCGTCGTGCTCACCGGGCGCACGGTCGATCCGTACAACCCCAAAGTGGTGCGCTCGACGACAGGATCGTTGTTCCACCTGCCGATCGTCGTCGGCGCAGAACTCGGCGACGTCGCCGAGCGGGCACGAGCGGCAGGACTGCGCGTGCTCGCCGCGGATGTGAAGGGCAGCGATCTGCTCGCCGCGCGGGCCGAGGGGCTGCTGGCCGAGGCCACGGCGTGGCTGTTCGGCAATGAGGCGCGCGGGCTCGCCGACGAGGCGATCGCGCGGGCGGACCTGGCGCTCAGACTGCCGATCTTCGGGCGCGCCGAGTCGCTCAACCTCGCCACCGCGGCCAGCGTGTGCCTCTACGAGAGCGCGTTCGCGCAGCGCGCCGGCTGACGACCCCGGGCTGAGGCTCGAGACCGGTGGCGGTCACATCTCGATAAAAACGGTGTGTCGAAGGCTGGCGCATGTCGGCGCGTACTCATAGGTTGATCACATGGCGCACAGCGGTGAACCCCTTGTCGAGGTCGACAACGTCCAGAAGCACTACGGCGACTTCCAAGCATTGACGGATATCGACCTCACGGTCCACCGGGGCGAAGTGGTCGTCATCATCGGCCCGTCCGGGTCGGGCAAGTCGACGCTCTGCCGCACGATCAACCGTCTCGAGACGATCACGAGCGGGTCGATCAGGATCGACGGCAAGGAGCTTCCCGCCGAGGGCAAGGCGCTCGCGAACCTGCGTGCCGAGGTCGGCATGGTCTTCCAGTCGTTCAACCTCTTCGCCCACCTCACGATCCTCGAGAACGTCACGCTCGGTCCGATCAAGGTGCGCGGCCTGAAGAAAGCCGACGCCGAGAAGGAGGCCATGGAGCTGCTCGCGCGCGTCGGCGTCGCGCAGCAGGCCTCCAAACTCCCCGCGCAGCTCTCCGGCGGTCAGCAGCAGCGCGTGGCGATCGCTCGCGCGCTCGCCATGCATCCGAAGGTCATGCTCTTCGACGAGCCCACCAGCGCGCTCGACCCGGAGATGATCAACGAGGTGCTCGATGTGATGGTGGGACTCGCCAAGGAGGGCATGACGATGATCGTCGTCACCCACGAGATGGGTTTCGCACGCAAGGCGGCCGACCGCGTCGTGTTCATGGCCGACGGCCACATCGTGGAGGAGGCCGAGCCGGAGGAGTTCTTCACGACCCCGAAGAGCGATCGCGCCAAGGACTTCCTCTCCAAGCTCCTCACGCACTGAGACCCCGTCTTCGCGGGCGGGTCGCCCGTCGAAGAGCACCCTGAGATACGCAGCACCACCAGAAGGAGAATCACATGCGACGCACACGAGCACTGGCCGGCATCGGCATCGCGGCGACAGCGCTGCTCGCGCTGACGGCCTGCAACAGCGGCAGCCCGTCGAGCCCCGGCGGCGAATCGACCGGCGGCGACGACACCGGGAACGACTCGGGCGCCTGGTTCGAGGTCGCCGAAGACGTGACGCTCGACGGCAGCCCGACATTCGACAAGATCAGCCAGCGCGGCAAGGTCGTCGTCGGCGTGAAGGAGGATCAGCCGGGTCTTGGCTACCTCGATGTCACGACCAAGGAGCGCAGCGGGTTCGACATCGACATCGCACGCTGGATCGCCGCGTCGCTCGGCTACGACGAGAGCAAGATCGAGTACAAGGCGATCGCCTCGGCCAACCGCGAGCAGGCGATCATGAACGGCGACATCGACTACTACGTCGGCACCTACTCGATCACCGACAAGCGCAAGGAGCAGGTCGACTTCGCCGGTCCGTACTTCATCACGGGGCAGGGCTTCCTCGTCGGAGCGGACAGCGACATCACCGATGTCAAGGACGTCTCCGACTTCGCGGGCAAGACCGTGTGCTCGGCGACCGGCTCCACGCCGATCCAGAACATCAAGGAGAACTACCCCGACATCAAGACCAAGGAGTACGACCTGTACTCGGCCTGCGTCGAAGACCTGCTCAACGGCGCCGTCGACGCTGTGACCACCGACCAGGCGATCCTGATCGGCTACGCGGCGCAGTACCCGGACGACATCAAGGTCGTCGGCGGTCTGTTCACCGAGGAGCGCTACGGCGTGGGACTGCCCAAGGGCGACGAGGTGCTCAAGCAGCACATCAACACCCTGTTCACCGACGGCGGCGACATCTGGCAGGCCATCTTCGACAAGAACCTCGGTTCGTCGGGGATCAAGGTCTCCCAGCCCACGGTCGACTGATCCGGGATGCGGGGCGGCGCGGACGCCGCCCCGCATCATCATCTGAGAGGAGGATGAGTGGACGTCATCTTCGGGAACCTCGACCTGTGGGGCGAGGCGATCGGCAACACGTTGCTGGTGTTCTTCGTGGGCGGGATCATCGCCCTCGTGCTCGGCCTCATCGTCGGCGCCATGCGCGTCTCGCCGGTGCCGGTCGCGCGCGCGGTGGGCACGGCGTACGTGAACATCATCCGCAACACACCACTCACCCTCGTCTTCTTCTTCTTCGTCTTCGGCTACCCCGTGCTCGGTCTGCCGAAGCTGTCCAACACCGTGCTCGGCATCCTCGCGATCGGCATCTACACCGCGACCTATGTGGCCGAGACGCTGCGCGCGGGCATCAGCACCGTACCCGTCGGGCAGGCCGAGGCCGCCCGCGCGATCGGCCTGCCGTTCGGTCAGGTGATGAGCGTGATCATCCTGCCGCAGGCGTTCCGCTCGGTGGTGCCGCCCATGATGAGCGTGTTCATCGCACTGCTGAAGAACACCACGGTCGCCGCGGGCTTCTCCATCGCCGAGCTCGGCGCCCTGCGCGCCACGGTGAACGATTCGCATGACCGCCCGGGCAACCCGATGGAGGTGCTGCTCTGGGTGGCGGTCGTCTTCGTCATCCTCGTCCTGTTGATGAGCTGGCTGCAACGCTATCTGGAGAACCGCTGGAGGATCGCGCGATGAGTTCCGTTCTCTACGACGTGCCCGGTCCCAGGGCTCGCCGCCGCAATGGCATCCTCGCCGTCGTCACCGTCGTCGTCGTCGCGGCGGTCATCGGCTTCCTGATCTACCGCATGGCGGTGTCGGGCCAGTTCGCCCCCAGCAAGTGGTACGTGTTCACCTTCTCGACCGTGTGGACGCAGATCCTGCAGGCACTCGGCAACACGCTGGCGGCCTTCGGGCTCGCCGCCGTGCTGAGCCTCGTGCTCGGCTTCGCCCTCGCGATCGGCCGCCTCTCCGACCACGCATGGGTGCGGGCGCCGTTCGCCGTGCTCACCGAGGTGTTCCGCGCGGTTCCCGTGCTCGTCATGATGATGCTGCTGTACTACGGCCTTCCGGTACTCGGCGTCAAGATGGAGCCGTACTGGGCCGTTGTCATCGGACTCACGGTGTACAACGGCTCCGTGCTCGCCGAGGCGTTGCGCGCCGGGATCGAATCGCTGCCCCGAGGGCAGAAGGAGGCCGGGTACGCGATCGGCCTGCGCAAGAGCGGCGTGATGCGGCTCATCCTGCTGCCGCAGGCGGTGCGCGCCATGCTTCCGGTGATCGTCGCGCAGCTGGTCGTCACGATGAAGGACACCGCGCTCGGATTCATCATCACCTACCCCGAGCTGCTCTACTTCGCCAAGCTCCTCAGCTCGCAGCAGGGCAGACCACTGCTGCAGTCGGCGCTGATCATCGGCGGCATCTACATCGCGATGTGCCTCATTCTCTCCGGCATCGCGAAGTACCTCGAGATCCGCACGCGTCGTTCGCCGCGGGTCCAGGGCCTCGCCGGAGGCGGGGGCGATGACCCGCGAGCGCACGAGGACGGCACGGTGACCGAGCTGATCGCCGCGCAGAAGGGTGTGGGGAAGTTCGATCAGGGCGGCTTCGGCGCCGTCGGACGCTGACGGCGCATCCGCTCGGGCGCCCCGCGCCGCGCCGGTAGACTCGTCTCTTGTGTCTGACGCTCCCCGTTCGCAATCCGCCGAGATCACTCCCGAGGCGGTGGAGTCCGCCGTCGCCGCCGCGCTGACGGCGATCGCCGCCGCCGCCGACACCGCCCAGCTCAAGGACGCCCGCGCCGCGCACGTGGCCGACGGATCTCCGCTGGCGGTGCTGAGCGCCTCGATGCGCCAGGTGGCGCCCGAGCACAAGGCGACCTTCGGCAAGCTCATCGGGCAGGGCCGGGGTCGTGTCACCCAGGCACTGGCGGCGAAGGAGGCGGAGCTCGCCGAGGCCGAGACCGCCGCGCGCCTGGAGGCCGAGCGCGTCGACATCACCGCCGTGCCGTCGCGCACGCGCGTCGGCGCGCGGCACCCGCTCGCCGTGCTGCAGGATCACGTGTGCGACATCTTCGTCGGCATGGGGTGGGAGATCGCCGAGGGGCCCGAGCTCGAGCACGAGTGGTTCAATTTCGACGCCCTCAACTTCGACGAGGATCACCCGGCGCGCCAGGAGCAGGACACCTTCTACGTCGACCCGGCCTCGCGCCACCTCGTCATGCGCACGCACACGAGTCCGGTGCAGGTGCGCACCATGCTCGACCGGGAGCTGCCGATCTACGTGCTGTGCCCCGGCCGCGTCTACCGCACCGACGAGTTCGATGCGACCCACCTGCCCGTGTTCACCCAGTTCGAGGGGCTCGTGATCGACAAGGGCATCACGATGGCCCACCTCAAGGGCACGCTCGACCATTTCGCCAGGCAGCTGTTCGGGCCGGAGGCGAAGACGCGCCTGCGCACCAACTACTTCCCCTTCACCGAGCCGTCGGCCGAGCTCGACCTGTGGCATCCCACCTTCAAGGGCGGGGCCCGGTGGATCGAGTGGGGCGGATGCGGAATGGTCAACCCCAACGTGCTGCGCGCGGCCGGGATCGACCCCGAGGTATACAGCGGATTCGCGTTCGGGATGGGGATCGAGCGCGGACTGATGTTCCGCAGCGACGTGCAGGACATGCGGGATATGGCCGAGGGCGATGTTCGCTTCAGCGAGCAGTACGGGATGGTGGTGTGATGCGCGTCCCGCTTTCGTGGCTGCGTGAGTACGTCGATCTGGCGCAGGATGCCACGGCCGAGGACGTCCTGGCAGCCCTCGTGACCGTCGGATTCGAGGAGGAGGACGTCCACCGCGTCGAGGTCTCCGGTCCGGTCGTCGTCGGCCAGGTGCTCTCCTTCGAGGAGGAGCCGCAGAAGAACGGCAAGACGATCCGCTGGTGCCAGGTCGATGTCGGCGAAGACGAGCCCCGCGGCATCGTGTGCGGAGCGTCGAACTTCGCCGTGGGCGACAAGGTCGTCGTGACGCTTCCGGGAGCGGTGCTCCCCGGGCCGTTCCCGATCGCCGCGCGCAAGACCTATGGCCATGTCTCCGACGGCATGATCGCCTCGGCCCGCGAGCTCGGCCTCGGCGACGAGCACGACGGGATCCTCATCCTGTCCGAGATCGGCGTGGACGCCCCCGTCGGCGCCGACGCCATCGCGCTGCTGCACCTGGACGATGCGGCGGTCGAGATCAACGTCACACCCGACCGCGGCTACGCCTTCTCGCTGCGCGGGGTCGCCCGCGAATACTCGCACGCGACGGGCGCGGCCTTCCGCGATCCGGCCCTGCGCGATTTCGAAGAGCTCGCGCATCCGGCGTCCGGGTTCTCCGTCGCCGTGCAGGATGACGCCCCGATCCGCGGCAACGTCGGCGCCAGCGAGTTCGCCGTGCGCGTGGTGCGCGAGGTCGATCCCTCCCGGCCCACCCCGCCCTGGATGGTCGCCCGCCTCACGCTCGCCGGCATCCGTTCGCTGGGCGTGCTCATCGACATCACCAACTACGTGATGCTCGAGCTCGGAAACCCCATCCACGGGTACGACCTGGACGCGCTCACCGGCGGTATCACCGTGCGCCGCGCGATGCCGGGGGAGAGGATGACGACGCTCGACGGTCAGGATCGCGCGCTGCACGTCGAAGACCTCCTCATCACCGACGAGTCCGGGCCGATCGGGCTGGCCGGCGTGATGGGCGGCACGACGACCGAGATGTCGGACAAGACCCGCAACGTGCTCATCGAGGCGGCGATCTTCGATACGACCTCGATCGCGCGCACCGCCCGTCGTCACAAGCTCCCCAGCGAGGCCTCCAAGCGGTTCGAACGCGGCGTCGACCCGCTGATCCCGTTCGTCGCGGCCCGCCGTGTCGCCGATCTGATGGTTCAGCTGGCCGGGGGTCGTCTGGTCGACGAGGGCGGCGCGCTGTTCGCCGACGTCGAGGTCGAGGGCATCGCCCTTCCCCGCACGTTCGTACCGGGCCTGATCGGCGTGGACTACACGGATGCCGAGGTCGCCGACGCTCTGGAGATGATCGGCGCGGAGGTCACCGCGACCGACGACGGCTGGCAAGTGATCCCGCCGACGTGGCGTCCCGACCTCACTGACCGATGGACGCTGGCGGAGGAGGTCGCGCGCATCCACGGACTGGGCCGCATCCCCTCCATCCTGCCCACGCCGCCGTCAGGGCGCGGTTTCACCGCAGCGCAGCAGGGGCGGCGGCGCGTGGCCGATGCCCTCGCGGCGTCCGGACTCGTGGAGACGCCGGGATTCCCCTTCACCACCGAGCAGCAGAACGACCTGCACGGTTCCGCCTCGGGGGAGCACCTGCCGAGCGTGAAGCTGGCCAACCCGTTGGACGGGCAGGCCCCGTACCTGCGTCGTTCGCTCATCCCCACGCTTCTGCAGACCGCGCACCGCAACGTGTCGCGCGGGATGACGGATCTCGCGCTGTTCGAGATCGGCACGGTGTTCCTGCCCGCGCCCGGCACGGTCTACGGCACCGACACGGTTCCTCCGCTGGGAGAGCGCCCCTCCGATGAGACCCTCGCCGCGCTCAACGCCGCGATCCCTCCGCAGTCGCGGCACGTCGCGGCCGTCTTCACGGGCAACGTCTCGCCGCGCCAGCCCGGTCGCGCCGCGGAGCCGTACGGGCTCGGCGAAGCGCTCGACGCCGTGCGCGTCATCGCGACCGCCGCGGGCGTGACCATCGAGACCGAACAGGCGCAGCGCGCGGCGCTGCATCCTGGACGCACCGGCGCTCTCGTCGTCGATGCCCACGGAGACCGCATCGAGATCGGCTACGTGGGCGAACTGCACCCGACCGTCTCGGCAGACGCCGATCTGCCCGGTCGGGTCACGGTGCTCGAGCTCGACCTGGACCGCCTGCTCGCACTCGCCGGAACCCGCGTCGTCGCCGCGCACCTGTCGACCTTCCCCGCGGCCACGCAGGACGTCTCGCTGCTCGTCGCCGCCGACATCCCCGCGGCCGCCGTGCGCGATGCGCTTCAGGACGGCGCGGCAGGAGCGGGCGCGGCGCCCTCGTTGCTGGAGTCGGTGCGACTCGTCGATGACTACCGCGGCCCCGGCGTCGACGAGGGCGGCAAGAGCCTCACGTTCGCGCTGCGCTTCCGCGCCGACGACCGCACGCTGACGGCCGCCGAGGCCACCGAGGCGAAGCTCGCCGGGGTCGCCGTGGCGCAGGAGCGCTTCGGCGCGACGCTGCGCGACTGACGAGCGCGGGGGCAGAGCGACGGACCGTCTCAGAGCGGCGACCCGTGATCGGGAGCGCGGCACGTCGATAGGGTGAAGCCATGGACGCGACACGACGAGGACGAGGATCACACCGGAGCAGATCGGTGTCCTTTGCACGGCGCGCCGCAGGCATCCTGACGGTCGCCACCGTCGCGTTCGCCCTCTCGGCGTGCGCACCGGGCGACGAGGGAGCGGCGACGGCGAGCGGCGCCGACGACGGCTTCTCCGACGACGGCTGCACGCACATCACGGTGGCCACCTCGTCCGAGAAGGTCAACATGCTCGATGCGCTCGCGGCCGCGTTCGCGGAGTCCGAGCAGCATTCCGACCTCGACACGTGCGCCACGGTGCGTCCCGTCAACGTCTCCTCGGGCAACGCATCCCGCTATCTCACGCAGGGCGGCGACTGGCCGGCCGCCGACCGCGACCTGTGGCCCACGCTGTGGTCCCCGGCGTCGACGGTCTGGACGGATCGTGTCGCGGCAGCCGCATCCGCCTCGCTTGTGGGCGAACCGGTGTCGTTCACGCATACGCCGATCGTCTTCGGCATGCCCGAGCCGATGGCGAGGGCGCTGGGCTGGCCCGACACGCCGCTCGGCGTATCGGATCTCGCTGCGCTGTGCCAGGACCCCGCCGGCTGGGGCAGCGTCGGCAAGGACATCTGGGGATCGTTCAAGATCTCCAAGACCAACCCGAACACGTCGACGACCGGGTTGTCGACCATCCTCATGCAGTCCTATGAGGCGGCGGGCAAGAGCGAAGGGCTGACCGCGGCGGATGTGGATGCCGCCGCCGAGTTTTCCCGCGTGTTCGAAGAGTGCGTCATCCACTACGGCGACACGACGGGCAACGTGCTCACGACGTTGTACGAGGACACGCAGCACGGTGCCGGCGGCTCGGGCTACGTCTCGGCGGTGGCGCTGGAGGAGACCTCGCTCATCAACTACAACCTCGGAAACCCCGACTCGCACACCGTGCAGCCGGGCGAGACGCTCACTCCGCCGAAGGACAAGCTCGTCGCCGTCTACCCGTCGGGCGGCTCGATGTGGTCGGACAACCCGATCACCGTGCTCGGCGCCGACTGGGTGACGCCCGAGCAGCGCACCGCGGGCGAGGCGTTCATCGCGTTCCTGCAGACGCCCGAGGCACAGCGCATCCTTCCGCAGTTCGGCTTCCGGCCTCTCGGCGACGAGACGGCTCTCGGCGACCTGTTCACCGTCGCGAACGGCATCGATCCGGCGCAGCCCGCCGTCACCCTGCCCAAGCCCGACGTGGCCACGATCTCGGCCGCGCTGGATCAGTGGGTGCAGGTGCGCAAGCCCTCGTCGGTCATGGAGCTCATCGACATCTCCGGATCCATGGACGAGGGGATCGGCGATGGGCGCACGCGCCTGGACGGCGCGATCCAGGGCGCGCAGAGCACGCTCGCGCACTTCCGCGGCACCGACGAGATCGGGGTGTGGGCGTTCACGACCGGGGTGGATTCGGCGGCCGGTGAGGGGATCGTGCCGATCCGTGATGTGTCGGCGCTCGGGGCCGATAGGGAGACGCTGGGCGACTCGCTGGAAGACCTCCGCTACGCGCAGCGCGCGGGAACACCGCTGTACGACGCCGTGCTCGCCGCGTACAAGACGATGAGCGAGCGGGCAGAGCCCGGCAGGATCAACGCCATCGTGCTGCTCTCCGACGGCGAGGACACGGATTCGACCGTCTCGCTCGACTCGCTCGTCGCGCGGCTGAGCCAGGACGTCACGGAGGGCGGGGAAGACGCGCTCGTGCGCATCTTCCCGATCGCCTACGGCGAATCCGCCGACCGGTCGGCACTCAAGCGCATCGCGGATGCGACGGGCGGGCAGGTGTTCGACGCATCCGACCCCGAGCGGATCGATCTCGTGTTCGCCTCGGTGATCAACAACTTCTGAGCGGAGGCGACATGACGGTGCGGATCGCGCTGCAGCAGGTTCCCGCGACCGGCGGCTGGCTCGATGACGCCGCCTCCGGGCTCGAGCAGAGCACGGTGTACGTCGGTGCCGACGTCGTGGATGCCGATGGCCTGCGCCAGGCGCTGGAGCAGGTCGTGCCCCAGGACGGCTCGATGGGGGTCGCCGTGCTGCCCAAGGACGCCGTGCTCGAGTCCGCGTACTCCACCTACCTGCTCGATCAGCTCTTCCAGGGCAGCGACTACGACACGCTCGTCGTGGCCGTCGGCAGCGATCTGCAGGCCGATTCGCACGTCATCGCGGGCGATGAGGCGATGCGCATCGCGAACGAGGCGGAGACGGCAGCCGGGGGAGACCTGCAGGGCGCGCTGACCGAGACCGTGCGCCAGCTGACGGCCGAGACGCCCGTGCAGGGCGTGCCCGATGCCCCGAGCGAGCTCGCGGGAGCAGGGGCGGGCGGGGCGTGGCTGCTCACCGGGGCGATCGCCGTGGTCGTCGCCGCCGCCGGCGCCGGCGTCGCGGTCGCGGCGGTGCGCCGACGTGCGCGCCGGCGGGAGGAGACCGCGGTCATCCCTGTGGCGATCGCCGAACGACTCGCGCGGCTGGTCGCGCTGTCGCACGACTATGCGGCCCTCGGTGCCGAGGGCGATGCCGTGGCGGCGCGGACGGCCCACGACATCGAGACGCTCACCGCCAACGTCGGCCAGCTCTTCCCGCGTCTGGATGCCAGGGCCGGCGCCGCGCAGCGCTCCCTGGCCGAGGTCGAGTACACCGACAAGCTGGGCCGCCTGGTCGCCGCGCTCGATCACGACTATCTCTACGACCTGCTCGAGAACCCGCAGCTGTGGGAGGCTCCCGAAGAGCGCATCCGCGAAGTGCAGGAGGCGCTGTCGTCGGTCTCCGCACAGGTGCTGGAGAACGTCAAGCAGGTGAACGCGCGCAAGGGACTGCATTTCCAGGTCTCGTTGGACTCGCTGGTGGAGCGCGACGAGCTGCGCGACTGGGATGAGGAGTTCCGCCGCAGCGCCGAGGGCTGAGACCCGATTTGCCGCGCGCATCCGCCGCGCGCTATCGTCACAGCATGCTTCCGGCCGCCACCGCCATCGACACGCTCGCTCCGAGCGTGATCGTCGTGCGCCGGCGCCGCGGCGGCCGCCGACTCTAGGCGACCCTGCGAGCCCTGCCGACGCGCATCGGGGGAGCGGGAGTCGCCGCCTCGGCCCCGACCCGTTCCCGAGGGTTCCCCCGTCCGGGGGAGAGAGCCCCGACCGTTAAGGTGGAAGCATGACGTATACCGTCGCCGTCTCCGGCGCATCCGGCTATGCGGGCGGCGAGATCCTGCGCCTGCTCGCCGGCCATCCCGAGATCGAGATACGCACCGTCACGGCGCACTCGAACGCCGGACAGCCCCTGATCCAGCACCAGCCGCACCTGCGCTCGCTGGCGCATCTGACCCTGGAAGACACCGCGCCCGAGATCCTCGCCGGGCACGACATCGTGTTCCTCGCGCTCCCGCACGGGCAGTCCGGGCAGTACACGGATGCGCTCGGCGCCGTGCCGCTCGTGATCGACGCGGGCGCCGATCACCGTCTCGTCTCGAAGGAGGCCTGGGATGCGTTCTACGGCGGCGCCTTCCACGAGCCATGGGCGTATGGCGTGCCCGAGCTGCCCGTCGGCGACGGCACGCAGCGTGACCGACTGCGCGGAGCCACCCGCATCGCCGCGCCCGGCTGCAACGCGTCCACCGTGAGCCTGAGTCTCGCTCCCGGGGTGGCCGCCGGCGTCATCGACCCCTCCGACATCGTCAGCGTGCTCGCCGTCGGACCGTCCGGAGCCGGCAAGAGCCTCAAGCCCCACCTGCTGGGCAGCGAGCTGCTGGGCACTGCCAACCCGTACGCGGTCGGCGGCACGCACCGGCACATCCCGGAGATCCGCCAGGCGCTCGCCACGGCCTCGGGCGCCGAGTCCGCCGACATCCGCATCTCCTTCACCCCGGTGCTCGTGCCGATGGCACGCGGCATCCTCGCGACCTCGACCGCGCCCATCGTCGACGGGGTCACGGACGCGCAGATCCGTGGCGCGTGGGAGGCGGCGTACGCAGAGGAGACCTTCGTGCAGCTGCTGCCCGGGGGTGTCTTCCCCCGCACCGCCGACGTGCTCGGGGCCAACACCGCGCTGATCGGCCTCGCGATCGACCGGGCCGCCAACCGGGTCACGGTCGTCACGGCCGTCGACAACCTCGTCAAGGGCACCGCCGGTGCCGCCATCCAGTCGATGAACATCGCGCTCGGCCTCCCTGAGGACACGGCGCTCACCACGAACGGAGTCGCGCCGTGAGCGTCACCGCACCTCAGGGATTCGAAGCGGCAGGCGTCGCCGCCGGGCTCAAATCGACGGGTGCGCCCGACGTGGCCGTGGTCGTCAACCGCGGCCCGTCGAAGGTCGGCGCGGCGGTGTTCACGGGCAACCGCGCCAAGGCGAACCCGATCCTGTGGTCGCAGGAGGCGGCGAAAGACGGCGTCGTCGAGGCGATCGTGCTCAACTCCGGCGGGGCGAACTGCTTCACCGGCGCATTCGGCTTCCAGACCTCGCATCAGACAGCCGAGCGCGCCGCCGAGCTGCTGGGAGTGAGCGGGGGCGACGTGCTCATCTGCTCCACGGGCCTCATCGGCACCGGCGACGACGTGTTCCGCGCGAAGGTTCTCGACGGCACGGAGCGGGCGATCACGGCGCTCGACGCCGACGGTGGATCGGATGCGGCGCACGCGATCATGACCACCGATACCGTCGCCAAGACGAGCACTTTCCAGGGCGACGGCTGGACGATCGGCGCCATGGCGAAGGGTGCGGGGATGCTTGCCCCGGGCCTGGCCACGATGCTCGTCGTGATCACGACCGATGCGATGCTCACGGCGGGGGAGGCGGATGCGCACCTGCGCGCCGCCACCAGGGTGAGCTTCGACCGGCTCGACTCCGACGGCTGCATGTCGACGAACGACCAGGTCACGCTCATGGTGAGCGGCGCCTCCGGCGTGACGCCCGCCGCGGATGCCTTCCGCGCCGGACTCGTCGAGGTCTGCACGGACCTCGCGGTCCAGCTGCAGGGCGATGCCGAGGGTGCCAGCCACGACATCACGATCGAGGTCGTGGGTGCGGCGAGCGAGGACGACGCCGTAGAGGTGGGCCGTTCAGTGGCGCGCAACAACCTCTTCAAGGCGGCGATCTTCGGCAACGACCCGAATTGGGGCCGGGTGCTCGCGGCCATCGGCACGACGGCCGCCGTCTTCGACCCCTACGCGGTCGACGTCAGCATGAACGGCGTGCGCGTGTGCTCCGAAGGCGGGCCCGACCGGCCCCGCGAGGAGGTCGATCTGAGCCCGCGCGCCACGCACCTGCTCATCGATCTGAAGGCCGGCGCGGCATCCGCGACGATCTTCACGAACGACCTCACCCACGACTACGTCCACGAGAACAGCGCATACTCCTCATGACAGATCTGCAGGACACCCCACCGGAGGAAGCCGCCGGCAAGGCGCTCACCCTCATCGAATCGCTGCCGTGGCTCAAGCGCTTCCGCGATCAGATCGTCGTGGTCAAGTACGGCGGCAACGCCATGGTCTCCGATGAGCTGCAGGATGCCTTCGCACAGGACATCGCCTACCTCCGCTACGTCGGCGTGCAGCCGGTGGTCGTGCACGGCGGCGGCCCGCAGATCTCGAGCATGCTCGACCGCCTCGCGATCCCCAGCGAGTTCAAGGGCGGATACCGCGTCACCAACACCGAGGCGATCAGCGTCGTGCGCATGGTGCTCACCGGTCAGGTCAACCCGCAGCTCGTGGCCAAGATCAACAGCCACGGCCCCATCGCGACGGGCCTCAGCGGCGAGGATGCGGGGCTGTTCGGCGGTCGCCGACGCGGAGTCGTGCTCGACGGCGAGGAGATCGATCTCGGCCGCGTCGGCGACGTCGTGCAGGTCGACCCCACTCCGGTGGTCGATCACCTGGCGGCCGGCCGCATCCCCGTCGTCTCCAGCATCGCGCCCGACCTGGATCATCCAGGGCAGTCGCTCAACGTCAATGCGGATGCCGCCGCGGCGGCGCTGGCCAGTGCCCTCGGCGCGGTGAAGCTCGTGATCCTCACCGATGTGCCGGGCCTGTACGCCGACTGGCCCCACCGCGACTCACTCGTCTCGCACCTCACCACGGGCGAGCTGAAGACGATCATGCCGAAGCTCGAATCAGGCATGATCCCGAAGATGCAGGCCTGTCTGGACGCCGTGGAGAGCGGCGTGAACGCCGCGGCCATCATCGACGGACGGGTGCCGCACTCGGTGCTCGTCGAACTGTTCACCAGCAAGGGGATCGGAACCGAAGTGGTCATGGGAGAAGCGGGGGCGACGAGATGAACATATGGCAGGACGACGCCTCACGCGATCTCATGAGCCTCGGCGGTCGCCTCGCGCTGCTCGCCCGCGGCGAGGGCTCGCACGTGTGGGATGCCGACGGCACCCGTTACCTCGACTTCCTCGGCGGAATCGCCGTGAACTGCCTCGGGCACGCGCATCCCGTGTTCGTCGACGCCGTCTCGACGCAGGCGGCGACCCTTTCGCACATCTCGAACTACTTCGCCAGCGCTGCGCAGCTCGAGCTGGCCGCACGGCTTAAGCGCCTCGCCGGCACGGGGGAGCGCGGCCGCGTGTTCCTCGCCAACTCCGGCGGCGAGGCGAACGAGATGGCGATCAAGCTCGCCCGGCTGCACGGCAATCCGACCGGACGCACCACGATCCTCGTCGTCGACGGTGCTTTCCACGGCCGCACGATGGGGGCGCTGTCGCTCACGCCCAAGCCGGCGTACCGCGAGCCGTTCGAGCCGGCTCTGCCCGGCATCCGCACCGTGCAGCACTCGATCGAGAGTCTGGAAGCAGCCTTCGACGACACGGTCGCCGCGATGATCGTCGAGCCCATCCAGGGCGAGGCGGGTGTCGTGTCGCACCCCGACGGCTTCCTCCAGCGGGCCCGTGAGCTGGCGACCGCGCACGGTGCACTGCTCATCCTCGACGAGGTGCAGACCGGTGCGGGCCGCACCGGGGAGTGGTTCGCCTTCCAGCGCGAGGGGATCGTGCCGGATGCCGTGACCATGGCCAAGAGCATCGCCGGCGGATTCCCGCTCGGGGCGATGATCACCTTCGGCGACGCCAGCGACCTGTTCTACCCCGGCACGCACAACTCCACGTTCGGCGGCAATCCGCTCGCCAGCGCCACGGCGAACGCCGTGCTCGGCTTCATCGAGGAGCAGGACCTGCTGGCGAATGTGAACGCCCGCGGCGCGCAGCTGCGCGAGGGGGTGTCCGGACTGCCGCTGGTGACAGGCACCCGCGGCGCGGGCCTGCTCGTCGGCATCACGCTCGCGGTGCCCGTGGCCGGTGCGGTGCGCGCAGCGGCGCAGCGGCGCGGTCTCATCGTCAACGCGCCCACCGACGACGTCATCCGCATCGCCCCGGCGTACACGATCGGCGACGCCGAGATCGCCGAGTTCCTCGACCTGTTCGGCGCCTCGCTCGCCGAGGTCGCCGCCACCACCGCACCCACCGCCACTACGGAGGCACAGAAGTGACCCGTCACCTGCTTCGCGACGACGACCTCTCGCCGCTCGAGCAGACCGAGATCCTCGATCTCGCGCTCGAGCTCAAGAAGGACCGCTGGGCCAACAAGGCTCTCGCGGGCCCGCAGACCGTCGCGGTGATCTTCGACAAGTCGTCCACGCGCACCAGGGTCTCCTTCGCGGTGGGCATCGCCGACCTCGGCGGCTCTCCGCTGATCATCTCCACGGCCAACAGCCAGTTGGGCGGCAAGGAGACACCGGCCGACACCGCGCGCGTGCTCGAACGCCAGGTCGCCGCGATCGTGTGGCGCACCTACGCCCAGGCGGGGCTGGAGCAGATGGCCGAAGGCACGCGCGTTCCCGTCATCAACGCGCTCTCCGACGACTTCCACCCCTGTCAACTGCTGGCCGACCTGCTCACGATCCGCGAGCACAAGGGCGAGCTGTCGGGGCTCACGCTGTCGTTCTTCGGCGACGGGCGCAGCAACATGGCGCATTCCTACGTGCTCGCCGGCGTCACCGCCGGCATGCACGTGCGCGTGGCCTCTCCCGAGGCGTACGCGCCGCGGCCCGACGTCATCGCGGATGCGCAGCGCCGTGCCGCCGAGACCGGGGGATCCATCACCCTCGTGATCGACCCCGACGAGGCGGCGACCGGCGCTGACGTCATCGTCACCGACACGTGGGTGTCGATGGGCAAGGAGGAGGAGAAGGCGCAGCGCCTGCGCGATCTCGGCGGGTACAAGGTCACCACGGCGAGCATGGCGCGCGCCGATCCCGGGGCGATCTTCATCCACTGCCTGCCCGCCGACCGCGGTTACGAGGTGGATCCCGAGGTCATCGACGGGCCGCAGAGCGTGGTCTGGGATGAGGCGGAGAACCGCCTGCACGCGCAGAAGGCGCTGCTGGTATGGCTGCTCGGAAAGCAGGGCGCGAAGTGAGTGCTGAGAACTCCGTGGGCGAGAACACCGTCGGCGAGACGAATGAGGGGGCGCTCTGGGGCGCTCGCTTCGCCGGCGGGCCGAGCCCCGAGCTCGTCGAGCTGAGCAGATCGACGCACTTCGACTGGATCCTGGCGCCGTACGACATCGCGGGCTCGCACGCGCACGCCACGGCGCTCGCCGCGGCCGGCTACCTCGAGCCCGACGAGGAGCGTCGGATGCACGAGGGGCTCGATGCCCTGCGTCGCGGCATCGATGACGGCTCGCTGCGGCCCGATCCTGCGGATGAGGACGTGCACGGTGCGCTGGAGACGGCGCTGATCCGTGAGGTCGGCGCCGAGCTCGGCGGACGTCTGCGTGCAGGTCGCAGCCGCAACGATCAGATCGCCACGCTCGTGCGCATGTATCTCATCGACCACGCGCGGGTGATCGCCCGCGACGTGCTGCGCGTCGTCGACGCGCTCGTGGCGCAGGCCGAGGCGCACGACGGGGCGATCATGCCCGGGCGCACGCATCTGCAGCACGCCCAGCCGGTACTGCTCGCACACCACCTGCAGGCGCACGCCTGGCCGCTCGTGCGGGACCTCGAACGCCTCGTCGACTGGCGTGCCCGCGCCGGAGTCTCGCCCTACGGCGGGGGAGCGCTGGCGGGATCCACCCTCGGACTGGATCCGGCGCTCGTCGCCAGAGAGCTGGGGCTGGACCGCCCCGCCGAGAACTCGCTCGACGGCACGGCCGCGCGCGACGTCGTGGCGGAGTTCGCCTTCATCGCCTCGACCATCGGCATCAACCTGTCGCGGCTGAGCGAGGAGATCATCCTCTGGAACACGCGGGAGTTCGGCTTCGTCACGCTCGATGACGGGTTCTCGACGGGCTCCAGCATCATGCCGCAGAAGAAGAACCCCGACATCGCCGAGCTCGCGCGCGGCAAGGCCGGGCGTCTCATCGGCAACCTGTCGGGGCTTCTCGCCACGCTTAAGGGGCTCCCGCTGGCGTACAACCGCGACCTGCAGGAAGACAAGGAGCCGGTCTTCGACTCGGTGCGCACTCTCGAGGTGCTCCTGCCGGCGTTCGCGGGGATGGTCGCCACGCTGCGCTTCGACACGACGCGGATGGCGGCGCTGGCCCCGGAGGGGTTCTCGCTGGCCACCGATGTGGCCGAATGGCTGGTGCGCAACCGGGTGCCCTTCCGCGAGGCGCACGAGATCTCCGGTGCGCTCGTCCGCGCCTGCGAGGAGCGCGGGATCGGCCTGGAGGACGCCACCGACGACCTCCTCGCCGAGGTGTCCGGCCACCTGACCCCCGAGGTCCGCGAGGTGCTGACGATCGCGGGATCGGTCGCAAGCCGCGATGGTGCCGGAGGCACCGCGCCGGTGCGTGTGGCGGAGCAGCGGGCGCAGCTCATCGAGCGCGCGCAGGCCGCCGTGCACGCGCTCGGGGTCTCCTGACGACGCGACACGCCCGAGGATGCGGCTCGATTTGCCGAAGGGGCGGGATCCGCGTAACTTATTACCTGTTCGCCCCAAAGGGTTGAGCGGAGGTCGCGAGGCCTGGCTCCCCTCAAGTAGCGAACGCCTCCCAACTTCGATCTGAGGCTTCCCTAGTGGATGCGGATGATCTAGGATGGGAGACTCACCCCTCCGGGTTCACCATGCGGTGCGAGGAGGAGTGAAGAGGTTGCCCCACCTGCGATGCCGCGAGGCTGAGCTGTGGGAGCGTCCGATCTTTGAGAACTCAACAGCGTGCACTTGTCAAATGCCAATTTATTGTCTCTGATCAACCTTTTTTGGTTGGTTGGTTGATTTCTTTGGATCAATTTATGTGAATGTCAGTTTGATATTCATTCTTTTGGTCAGGTTCGAACTCGCTTCTGATGCCGTTTTCCCGGTGTTGGTTGCTTTTTTTCTTTACGGAGAGTTTGATCCTGGCTCAGGATGAACGCTGGCGGCGTGCTTAACACATGCAAGTCGAACGATGAAGCTGGTGCTTGCACTGGTGGATTAGTGGCGAACGGGTGAGTAACACGTGAGCAACCTGCCCTGGACTCTGGGATAAGCGCTGGAAACGGTGTCTAATACTGGATATGAGGCGTGGCCGCATGGTCGCGTTTGGAAAGATTTTTCGGTCTGGGATGGGCTCGCGGCCTATCAGCTTGTTGGTGAGGTAATGGCTTACCAAGGCGTCGACGGGTAGCCGGCCTGAGAGGGTGACCGGCCACACTGGGACTGAGACACGGCCCAGACTCCTACGGGAGGCAGCAGTGGGGAATATTGCACAATGGGCGGAAGCCTGATGCAGCAACGCCGCGTGAGGGATGACGGCCTTCGGGTTGTAAACCTCTTTTAGCAGGGAAGAAGCGAGAGTGACGGTACCTGCAGAAAAAGCGCCGGCTAACTACGTGCCAGCAGCCGCGGTAATACGTAGGGCGCAAGCGTTATCCGGAATTATTGGGCGTAAAGAGCTCGTAGGCGGTTTGTCGCGTCTGCCGTGAAATTCTCAGGCTCAACCTGAGGCGTGCGGTGGGTACGGGCAGACTAGAGTGCGGTAGGGGAGATTGGAATTCCTGGTGTAGCGGTGGAATGCGCAGATATCAGGAGGAACACCGATGGCGAAGGCAGATCTCTGGGCCGTTACTGACGCTGAGGAGCGAAAGGGTGGGGAGCAAACAGGCTTAGATACCCTGGTAGTCCACCCCGTAAACGTTGGGAACTAGTTGTGGGGTCCTTTCCACGGATTCCGTGACGCAGCTAACGCATTAAGTTCCCCGCCTGGGGAGTACGGCCGCAAGGCTAAAACTCAAAGGAATTGACGGGGACCCGCACAAGCGGCGGAGCATGCGGATTAATTCGATGCAACGCGAAGAACCTTACCAAGGCTTGACATACACGAGAACGGGCCAGAAATGGTCAACTCTTTGGACACTCGTGAACAGGTGGTGCATGGTTGTCGTCAGCTCGTGTCGTGAGATGTTGGGTTAAGTCCCGCAACGAGCGCAACCCTCGTTCTATGTTGCCAGCACGTTATGGTGGGAACTCATGGGATACTGCCGGGGTCAACTCGGAGGAAGGTGGGGATGACGTCAAATCATCATGCCCCTTATGTCTTGGGCTTCACGCATGCTACAATGGCCGGTACAATGGGCGGCGATACCGTGAGGTGGAGCGAATCCCAAAAAGCCGGTCCCAGTTCGGATCGTAGTCTGCAACTCGACTACGTGAAGTCGGAGTCGCTAGTAATCGCAGATCAGCAACGCTGCGGTGAATACGTTCCCGGGTCTTGTACACACCGCCCGTCAAGTCATGAAAGTCGGTAACACCTGAAGCCGGTGGCCTAACCCTTGTGGAGGGAGCCGTCGAAGGTGGGATCGGTAATTAGGACTAAGTCGTAACAAGGTAGCCGTACCGGAAGGTGCGGCTGGATCACCTCCTTTCTAAGGAGCATCTGGCAGCTTCGGTTGTCCAGGCCCGGTTCCACACCGACTGTGTGTGGCCGGTGCTCATGGGTGGAACATTTGACATGCGGTCAGCGCAGCTGGCTTCTGCTAGTACGCCGTGCCCTTTGGGGTGTGGTTGGAACGTGGGGGTTGGTGAGCGGGGTTGCTGCACGCTGTTGGGTCCTGAGGGACCGGGCCGACCCCTTGGGGGGTTGTTCTGACCTCTGGGCCTCATTTCTGTTGCCGGTTGGTGGCGGGGGTGGGGTGCCGCCCGTACTTTGAGAACTACACAGTGGACGCGAGCATCTTAAAGAGCCCATGCCTTCGGGTGTGGGTTCGAAACGATAGATACAACCCCTTTTTTTTTTGGGGTTGGCTCATGTGATTTCAAGTCTTTAAGAGCAAACGGTGGATGCCTTGGCATCTGGAGCCGAAGAAGGACGTAGCAATCTGCGATAAGCCTCGGGGAACTGATAAGCGAGTTTTGATCCGAGGGTGTCCGAATGGGGAAACCCCGCCAGGCGGCGTGCTGACCTGGTGACTCCCGTCTGAATGTATAGGGCGGGTAGAGGGAACGTGGGGAAGTGAAACATCTCAGTACCCACAGGAAGAGAAAACAACATGTGATTCCGTGAGTAGTGGCGAGCGAAAGCGGATGAGGCTAAACCGGGTGTGTGTGATAGCCGGCAGGCGTTGCATGCCCGGGGTTGTGGGACTCTCTTGGATTCTCTGCCGAGGATCCGGCGTGACGGACGCGTATAGACGAACCGTTTTGAATGACGGACCATAGTGGGTGCGAGTCCCGTAGTCGAAATGTGTGTTCCGGCGTGGAGAGTATCCCGAGTAGCACGGGGCCCGTGAAATCCCGTGTGAATCTGTCAGGACCACCTGATAAGCCTGAATACTCCCAGATGACCGATAGCGGACAAGTACCGTGAGGGAAAGGTGAAAAGTACCCCGGGAGGGGAGTGAAATAGTACCTGAAACCGTTTGCTTACAAACCGTTGGAGCCTCCTTAGCAGGGGTGACAGCGTGCCTTTTGAAGAATGAGCCTGCGAGTTAGTGATATGTGGCGAGGTTAACCCGTGTGGGGTAGCCGTAGCGAAAGCGAGTCTGAATAGGGCGTTTCAGTCGCATGTCCTAGACCCGAAGCGAAGTGATCTATCCATGGCCAGGCTGAAGCGACGGTAAGACGTCGTGGAGGGCCGAACCCACTTAGGTTGAAAACTGAGGGGATGAGCTGTGGATAGGGGTGAAAGGCCAATCAAACTTCGTGATAGCTGGTTCTCTCCGAAATGCATTTAGGTGCAGCGTTGCGTGTTTCTTGCCGGAGGTAGAGCTACTGGATGGCCGATGGGCCCTACAAGGTTACTGACGTCAGCCAAACTCCGAATGCCGGTAAGTGAGAGCGCAGCAGTGAGACTGTGGGGGATAAGCTTCATAGTCGAGAGGGAAACAACCCAGACCACCATCTAAGGTCCCTAAGCGCGTGCTAAGTGGAAAAGGATGTGGAGTTGCTTAGACAACCAGGAGGTTGGCTTAGAAGCAGCCATCCTTGAAAGAGTGCGTAATAGCTCACTGGTCAAGTGATTCCGCGCCGACAATGTAACGGGGCTCAAGCACGCCACCGAAGTTGTGGCATTGACATTATTGGTAGGCCTTCGTGGTCCAGCCGTGTTGATGGGTAGGAGAGCGTCGTGTGGCGGGTGAAGCGGCAGAGTGATCTAGCCGTGGACGCTACACGAGTGAGAATGCAGGCATGAGTAGCGAAAGACGTGTGAGAAACACGTCCTCCGGAAGACCAAGGGTTCCAGGGTCAAGCTAATCTTCCCTGGGTAAGTCGGGACCTAAGGCGAGGCCGACAGGCGTAGTCGATGGACAACGGGTTGATATTCCCGTACCGGCGAAGAACCGCCCCAGTCAATCCAGTAGTGCTAAGTATCTGAATCCTCATGACCGGATCCTTCGGGTGATGGCGTGGGGCCTAGCGTACGACCCCATTCTGGTGCGGCTAGCGTATTAACAGGTGTGACGCAGGAAGGTAGCCCATCCCGGGCGATGGTTGTCCCGGGGCAAGTGTGTAGGCCGAGTCATAGGCAAATCCGTGACTCGTACAGGCTGAGACACGATGCGGATGAAAAGTGGGTGATCCTATGCTGCCGAGAAAAGCATCGACGCGAGGTTCTAGCCGCCCGTACCCCAAACCGACTCAGGTGGTCAGGTAGAGAATACCAAGGAGATCGAGAGAATCGTGGTTAAGGAACTCGGCAAAATGCCCCCGTAACTTCGGGAGAAGGGGGGCCACCCGCTTATACCGCCTTGCGCGGGAAAGGGTGTGGTGGCCGCAGAGACCAGTGGGTAGCGACTGTTTACTAAAAACACAGGTCCGTGCTAAGTCGCAAGACGATGTATACGGACTGACGCCTGCCCGGTGCTGGAAGGTTAAGAGGACCGGTCAGCCACTTCGGTGGCGAAGCTGAGAATTTAAGCCCCAGTAAACGGCGGTGGTAACTATAACCATCCTAAGGTAGCGAAATTCCTTGTCGGGTAAGTTCCGACCTGCACGAATGGCGTAACGACTTCCCAACTGTCTCAACCGCGAACTCGGCGAAATTGCATTACGAGTAAAGATGCTCGTTACGCGCAGCAGGACGGAAAGACCCCGTGACCTTTACTACAGCTTGGTATTGGTGTTCGGTGTGGCTTGTGTAGGATAGGTGGGAGACTGTGAAGCCATGACGCCAGTTATGGTGGAGTCATTGTTGAAATACCACTCTGGTCACTCTGGATATCTAACTTCGAACCGTGATCCGGTTCAGGGACAGTGCCTGGTGGGTAGTTTAACTGGGGCGGTTGCCTCCTAAAGAGTAACGGAGGCGCCCAAAGGTTCCCTCAACCTGGTTGGCAATCAGGTGGCGAGTGTAAGTGCACAAGGGAGCTTGACTGTGAGACTGACAGGTCGAGCAGGGACGAAAGTCGGGACTAGTGATCCGGCAGTGGCTTGTGGAAGCGCTGTCGCTCAACGGATAAAAGGTACCTCGGGGATAACAGGCTGATCTTGCCCAAGAGTCCATATCGACGGCATGGTTTGGCACCTCGATGTCGGCTCGTCGCATCCTGGGGCTGGAGTAGGTCCCAAGGGTTGGGCTGTTCGCCCATTAAAGCGGTACGCGAGCTGGGTTTAGAACGTCGTGAGACAGTTCGGTCCCTATCCGCTGCGCGCGTAGGAAGTTTGAGAGGATCTGACCCTAGTACGAGAGGACCGGGTTGGACGAACCTCTGGTGTGCCAGTTGTTCCGCCAGGAGCACCGCTGGTTAGCTACGTTCGGGATGGATAACCGCTGAAAGCATCTAAGCGGGAAGCCGGCCTCAAGATGAGACTTCCATACCCTTTCGGGTGAGAGGCTCCCAGCCAGACTACTGGGTTGATAGGCCAGATGTGGAAGCACCGCAAGGTGTGCAGCTGACTGGTACTAATAAGCCGACGACTTGATAACACCTCTATCTTTCAGATGTTCCGCGTCCACTGAGTGGTTCTTGACGTACGGTCGAGAACCAAACACAACACCACGCATGTTGTTGTGTCGTACACGTCAATAGTGTTTCGGCGGCCATAGCGTGAGGGAAACGCCCGGTCACATTCCGAACCCGGAAGCTAAGCCTCACAGCGCCGATGGTACTGCAGGGGGGACCCTGTGGGAGAGTAGGACACCGCCGGACTCCCTTTAGTCGAAATGGCCACCCAGAGCTGGGTGGCCATTTCGCGTTAACGCCCTTTCGAGAGGGGATCGCATGTCGGACGAGGAACGCCCAGAGCCGTCTCGCGGCAGCCGTCATGGCGACCGTGATCGTCGTCCCAAGCGCGATGGCGAGCGCAAGCCGTATGCGAAGCGTGAGGGCGAGCGCAAGCCGTACGCGAAGCGTGAGGGCGAGCGTAAGCCGTGGGAGAAGCGCGACGGGGAGCGTAAGCCGTACGTCAAGCGCGACGGGGAGCGTAAGCCGTGGGAGAAGCGCGACGGGGAGCGTAAGCCGTACGTCAAGCGCGACGGGGAGCGTAAGCCGTGGGAGAAGCGCGACGGCGAGCGTAAGCCATACGCGAAGCGGGACGGCGAGCGCAAACCGTGGGAGAAACGGGATTCCGATCGCGGATCCCGCACGGAACGGCCCCGTAGCGATCGGCCACGTACCGATCGTCCCCGCAGCGAGCAGCCACGCACCGACCGGCCGAAGCGAGATGTCTACGCGGCGGATCGTCCGAAGGATCCTGTTCTTCCCGACGAGGTGACCGCACGCGACCTGCACCCCTCGGCGCGCAACGAGCTGAAGACGCTCAGCGCGGAGAACGGCGAGCGGGTCGCGCGCCACCTCGCGATGGCGGCTCAGCTCATCGACGACGACCCGGCTCTGGCTCACGAGCATGCCCTGGCGGCGTCCCGCCGCGCGGGCCGGGTCGCCGTGGTGCGCGAGTCCGTGGCGATCACGGCGTACGCGCTCGGCGACTTCGCCCTGGCGCTGCGCGAACTGCGCACCTACCGACGGATCTCGGGGCGCGACGACCAGATCGCGCTCATCGTGGACAGCGAGCGCGGGATGGGGCGACCGGATCGTGCGCTCGAGGAGGCGCGTTCCGTGGATCGGGCGGCGTTGCCCACCGCGACGCGCGTCGCGCTCGCGATCGCGATGTCGGGCGCTCGCCTCGACCGCGGCGAGACGGAGCTGGCTCTCGGCGAGCTCGAGATCCCCGAATTGGATCCCGATCGCGCCTTCGAATGGAGTCCCGCTCTCTTCGCCGCGCGTGCCGCGGTGCTCGAAGACCTGGGCCGTGCCGAGGAGGCGGCGTTCTGGCAGAAGCGCGCGATCGTCGCCGAGGAGGCTCTCGGTCATGGCTCGGACGACGAGATGATCGTCGACGACATCCAGGTCGATCTCGAAGAGCTCGACGGTGTTGAGCTCGACGGCGAGGACAGTGCCTCGGAGCAGCCAACATCGCCGGAGGGCGCATCGCCGGAGAGCACCGAGTGAATCTGTTCTCGCGGAAGACGCCCGCTCCGCTTGCCGACGTCGACGTCGTGCTCGCGGATCTCGACGGCGTCGTCTACGCGGGCGCGGGGGCGATCCCGCACGCGATCGACAGTCTCGTCGAGGTGCAGCGCACGCGTCGACTCGCCTACATCACGAACAACGCCTCGCGGACGGATGCGGCGGTCGCCGCGCACCTGAGCGAGCTGGGTCTCGTCGCCGCGCCCGACGATGTCGTCACCAGCCCGCAGGCCGCGATGCGCCTGCTCGCCGGACGTCTGCCGGCGGGCGCGCGCATCCTCGTCGTGGGCGGGGAGGGCCTGGTCGTCGAGGTCGAGAAGGCAGGCTTCGTCGTGACCCGCAGCGCAGAGGATGCCCCACAGGCCGTCGTGCAGGGGTTCTCCCCGGAGGTGGGCTGGAAGGACCTCGCCGAAGCGGCGTTCGCGCTGAAGGTGCCCGAGGACGAGGGCGGCATCCCGTGGATCGCCACGAACAATGACTGGACGATCCCGCAGGAACGCGGCCTCGCCCCCGGAAACGGCACCCTCGTCTCGGCGGTGCACACCGCCGTCGGGCGCCTGGCGACGGTGGCGGGAAAGCCGGAGACGCCGATCTTCGAGGAGGCAGTGGCGCGCTACGGCGCGACGCGCCCGCTGTTCATCGGCGACCGGCTCGACACCGACATCCTCGGGGCGTGCCGCGCCGGCATCGCCTCGGCGCTCGTCGTCACGGGAGTCGACCGGCCCAAGCACATCCTCGCCGCGCCTGAGGGGTCGCGCCCGACCTATATCCTCGGCGATCTGCGCGAGCTGCACGAGCCGTACCCGCAGGCGCAGGTGTCGGGCGATGCCGTGACGGTGCGTGATGCGACCGTGCGCATCGACGGCCCCGACGTCGTGATCGTGCGGGCAGGTTCGCGTCCGATCGACCTGCTGCGCGCGGGGGCGGCGGCGATCTGGGGTACCGGCCGACAGATCTACGGCTTCCGCGTGCCGGAAGCGCTGTACGCCGACCCCTTCTTCCGGCCATGATTCCGCTGCGCCCCTGACTCCGCGGGCCCCGACTCCGCGGGCGCGGGTGCCGCGGGTTCCCGGACTTTCCCGTGCCCGCGCGTACAGTGGAGGCGTGAGCAAGGACACGACGGCCGACGGTCTCTGGAGCCGGTTGCGCCTCATCGAGGGCCAGCCGCTGGATGCGCGTGCCGAGGCGTATGCCGCCCTGCACGATGATCTGGCGCGGCGGCTCGAGAGCGTTCCGCGCGAGCACCCGGGACGCGGGCGGGAGTGACCCCGCGCCTGGATGCGGCCCTCGCGGCGCGCGGTCTGGCCCGTTCGCGCACGCACGCCGCGGTCCTCATCGCGCAGGGCGTGGTCACCGTCAACGGCGCTCCCGTGATCAAGCCCTCGCGCGCCGTCGGCGACGGAGACGAGCTCGCCGTCGCCGCATCCGATCATTACGTGAGCCGCGGGGCGCACAAGCTCCTGGCAGCGCTCGACGGCTTCGGCATCGATCCCACCGGCCGCCTCGCCCTGGACATGGGCGCATCGACCGGCGGATTCACCCAGGTGCTGCGTGAACGCGGTGCACGCCGCGTGCTGGCCGTCGATGTCGGTCACGATCAGCTCGATCCCTCGATCCGCGCCGACGACGGCGTGATCGCGGTGGAGGGCTTCAACGTGCGGCACATGACCGCCGCGGCGCTGGCGGAGGCCACCGGCGAGCAGGGGGCGCCGGAGCTCGTGGTGGGAGATCTGTCGTTCATCTCGCTCGCCCTCGTGCTGCCCGCCGTCGCACAGGTCGCTGCAGCGGACTCGGACATCGTGCTGCTCGTCAAGCCGCAGTTCGAAGTGGGGCGTACGGCCGTGCGCGGCGGTCTCGTGACGGATCCCGCGACCAGGGCCGATGCCGTGGCACAGGTCCTGTGGAGCGCGCGGGATGCGGGCCTCGGCACGCGGGGGCTGCTGCCGTCGCCGATCCTCGGCACGCACGGCAATGCCGAGTTTCTCGCACACCTCGCGCCCGGGCGCGGCACCGATCCGACAGAATGGATGAGCACGGTCGATCGGATCGCAGGAGGACGATGAACGAGCGCAACATCCTCGTGGTCGCGCACGCGCACCGCGACGACACCGTTCAGGCGGCGCGCCGCGTGATCGAGGCTCTGCGCGCAGCGGGCGCCCGCGCGGTGCTGTCGGCCGATGATCGGGCCGAGCTCGCGGCCGTGGATCCGGCCTTCGCCAATGTCGACGTGCTCGGGGCGACCGGCGCAGACGGCGCGCTGACCGCTCACGATCTGGAGCTCGCGATCGTTCTGGGCGGCGACGGCACGATCCTGCGCGCCGCCGAGCTCGTGCGCGGAACGCAGGCGCCCGTGCTCGGCATCAACATGGGCCACGTCGGATTCCTCGCCGAGATCGAGCGCGACGACATGGATGCGGCGGTCGCCCGCGTGATCGGCCGCGACTATCTCGTGGAGGAGCGTCTGGCGCTGTCCGTGCGGGTCAAGGATTCCGCCGGCGCGGTCGTCTACGAGACGTGGGCGCTCAACGAGGCGACCGTGGAGAAGGCCAGCCGCGAGCGGATGATCGAGGTCGTCGTCGAGATCGATGGACGCCCGCTGTCGAGCTTCGGCTGCGACGGCATGGTGGTATCGACCCCCACGGGATCGACCGCGTACAACTTCTCGGCCGGCGGTCCGGTGATCTGGCCCGGCGTCGCCGCGATTGCGGTCGTGCCGCTGTCTGCGCATGCACTGTTCGCCCGCCCGCTCGTCGTCTCGCCCGATGCCCCCGTGGCCATCGAGCTTCTCGAGCGCACCGACGGCACCGGCATCCTGTGGTGCGACGGCCGGCGTTCGCACGAGCTTCCCCCCGGCGCCCGCGTGATCGTGCGGCAGTCGTCGCAGCCCGTGCGCCTGGCTCGGCTGCACCCCAGCGCGTTCACGGACCGGCTCGTGCGCAAGTTCGGCCTGCCCGTCGAAGGATGGCGCGGGGGCGGCCGATGATCGAGGAGATGCGCCTGAGGGATCTCGGTGTCATCGCCGAAGCCGTGCTGCCCATGGGGCCCGGGTTCACCGCGATCACCGGCGAGACCGGGGCGGGCAAGACGATGGTCGTCACGGGGCTCGGGCTGCTGCTCGGGGCGAGGGCCGACTCGGGCGCGGTGCGCGCCGGAGCGGCGCAGGCATCCGTGGCAGGAGTGTGGGTCGTGCCGTCCCGAGGCGCCGTCGCCGACACGGTGGCGGACGCGGGCGGCGAGCTCGAGCCGTTGGATGACGCGCGAGGTGAGCTGTACGTGTCGCGCACGATCAACGCCGAAGGGCGCAGCCGCGCGAGCGTGGGCGGACGCGCCGCCCCTGCAGGCGTGCTGGCCGAGCTCGCTGAGAGCCTCGTCGTCGTGCACGGGCAGTCCGATCAGCTGCGGCTGCGCTCGGCCGCCGCGCAGCGCGAGGCACTGGATCGCTTCGGCGGACAGGAGGTTGCCGACGCACGGGAGGCCTATACCGAGGCCTGGGAGCTCTGGCGCACGCGAGCCGCCGAGCTCGACGACCTCACCGGGCACCGCGAGCAGCGGCGCACCGAGGCGGATGAGCTTCGTGCGGCCCTCGCCCTGATCGAGAGCACGGATCCGCAGCCGGGGGAGGATGCCGCGCTCGCCGAACGTGCGGATCGCCTGGCCAATGCGGAGGAGTTGCGTCAGGCCGCGGCCCTCGCGCGCGCCGCGCTGTCGAGCGAGGACGACGAACCCGATGTCACCGCATTGGCGGCCACGGCCAGCCGTGCGCTGGAGCGGGCGAACGATCCGGAGCTGTCGGCGATGGTCGAGGGCATCGCCGAGCTGGGCTATCGCGCCGTCGACATCGCCGGCCGGCTCTCCGCTTACCTCGCCGACCTCGACGAGTCCGGGCCGCAGGAGCTCGCCGCCGTGGAGGAGCGGCGGGCCGCGCTGGCTGCGCTCGTGCGTGCGCACGGCACGCTCGATGAGGCGCTGGAGGTGTGGCGCACCGGATCCGACCGCCTCGCGCAGCTCGATGATGATGACGATCGCGTCGCCCGTCTCACGCTCGAACGCGACGACGCGCGCGCCGCGCTGGATGCCGCCGCCGCCGCGCTCACCGCTTCCCGCACAGCGGCCGCGGCCCGGCTGGGCGCGGCGGTCACCGACGAGCTGCACGAACTCGCGATGCCCGACGCGCGTTTGGAGGTCGTCGTCGGAGAGGCGGCCGAGAGCGCCCACGGGCGCGACGAGATCGCCATTCTGCTCGCCCCGCATCCCGGTGCGCAGCCGCGGCCGGTATCGCGGAGCGCATCGGGCGGTGAGCTCTCACGCGTGATGCTCGCGATCGAGGTCGTCATCGCGGGCACCGACCCGGTGCCGACGTTCGTCTTCGACGAGGTCGACGCGGGAATCGGCGGCGCCGCCGCGATCGAGGTCGGGCGGCGGCTCGCGCAGCTGTCGCGCACCTCGCAGGTGATCGCCGTCACGCACCTCGCCCAGGTCGCGGCCTTCGCGAGCAACCACCTCAGCGTGGTGAAGACCAGCGACGGCAGCGTCACCGCCTCCAGCGTGCAGGCGCTGGAGGGCACGGCGCGCGAGGCCGAGATGGCCCGGCTGCTGTCGGGCATGACCGACTCCGACGCCGCGCTCGAACATGCGCGCGAGCTGCTCGCTCTGGCAGGCTGAGGGCATGTCGAGTTCCGCACCCCGCACCGTCGCCGTGATCGGCGAGGCGCTCGTCGACATCGTCGACGGCATGGCTCACCCGGGCGGCTCGCCCATGAACGTCGCCGTGGGACTCGCCCGGCTCGGCGAACCCGTCACGCTGCACACCCTCCTCGGTGCGGATGCGCACGGCGACCTGATCCGCGCGCACCTCGACGAGTCCGCCGTGACGGTGGGGAACCTCTCCGATGGCGACGGGGCGACATGGGCCGCGACCGCCGAGCTCGCCGGCGACGGCAGCGCGACCTATCGCTTCCGCATGGACGGCACCATCCCGGTGCCCGCGCTCGCGGGTCTGCGCGCCGTGCACACCGGATCGATCGGGGCCCTGCGCGCTGCCGAAGCCGGCTCCGTGCTGGCGGCGTTCAGCGCGGCCGATGCGTCGACTCTGCGCAGCCTCGATCCGAACATCCGCGCCGACGTCATGGGGGAGGGCGCCCGCGAACGCGCCGAGCAGCTCGCCGCCCAGTGCCACGTCGTCAAGCTCAGCGACGAGGACGCCGCCTGGCTGTACCCGGGAGAGAGCCTGGAAGACGTACTGGCACGGATCGCCGCGCTCGGACCGCGGTTCGTCGTCGCCACTCGCGGGGGCGAAGGGTGCCTTGCCCTGGTCGACGGCGTGCTCTCCGAGCGCCCCGCGACGCCCGTCGTCGTGGCCGACACGATCGGGGCCGGCGACGCCTTCATGTCGGGGCTGCTGTTCGGTCTGCTCCGCGACGACGCGGACCGGGCGATCGTCGAGGGTGCCGCGCTGTCCGCGGAGCGCATCGCGCGGGCGCTGGCGACGGCATCGGCCAGCGCATCCGTCGCCGTGTCGCGCACGGGCGCGAACCCGCCGCGCCCCGCCGAACTCGCAGACGCGCTCGCCCGCATGGACTCCGGTTCGGACGATGCGGGGTTGCGGCGCGCCGCGGCCTCACCGGTGCGGGACTGATAGGATCGAAGTCCGTGATGCAGACTTCAGGCGCGCGGCCCGCGAACGACACGACCAAGCACATCTTCGTGACTGGTGGTGTCGTTTCTTCGTTGGGCAAAGGACTCACCGCCGCGAGCCTCGGCAACCTCCTCACCGCCCGCGGTCTGCGTGTGGTGATGCAGAAGCTCGACCCGTACCTGAACGTGGACCCGGGCACCATGAACCCGTTCCAGCACGGCGAGGTGTTCGTCACGGATGACGGTGCCGAGACCGACCTCGACATCGGGCATTACGAGCGCTTCCTCGACATCGATCTGAGCCAGGCTGCCAACGTCACGACGGGTCAGATCTATTCGCAGGTGATCGCCAAGGAGCGCCGCGGCGAGTACCTCGGCGACACGGTGCAGGTGATCCCGCACATCACCGACGAGATCAAGCGACGCATGCGGCTGCAGGCCGATGAGAGTCCCAAGCCCGACGTGATCATTACCGAGGTCGGCGGCACGGTGGGCGACATCGAGTCGCAGCCGTTCCTGGAGGCCGCCCGTCAGCTGCGGCACGAGCTCGGTCGCGACAGCGTATTCTTCGTGCACGTCTCGCTCGTACCGTTCATGGGGGCCTCCGGCGAGCAGAAGACCAAGCCGACGCAGCACTCGGTCGCCGCTCTCCGCCAGGTCGGCATCCAGCCCGACGCGCTCGTGCTGCGCAGCGATCGTCCGGTCAGCGAGAGCAACCGCAACAAGATCGCGCTTATGTGCGACGTCGACGTCGACGGAGTCATCAACACCGTCGACCTGCCGAGTATCTACGACATCCCCTCCACGCTGAACGACCAGGGCCTCGACGCCTACATCGTGCGCCGGCTCGGCCTCGACGGCAAGGCCGCCGGCGAGGTGGACTGGTCGCGCTGGCAGAAGGTGCTGCAGGCGGTGCACAACCCGCGTCACGAGGTGACGATCGGGCTCGTCGGCAAGTACATCGATCTGCCGGATGCGTACCTGTCGGTGACCGAGGCGCTGCGAGCCGGAGGCTTCGCGCACGAGGCCGCGGTGAAGATCCGCTGGATCCCGTCGGATTCGTGCGAGACGCCCGAGGGTGCGGAGAAGGCGCTGGCCGATCTCGACGGCATCTGCGTGCCCGGCGGCTTCGGCATCCGCGGCATCGAGGGCAAACTGGGCGCGCTGCGGTTTGCGCGCGAGCAGGGCATCCCCACGCTCGGCCTGTGCCTGGGACTGCAGTGCATGGTGATCGAGTACGCGCGCAATGTCGCCGGGATCGCCGGCGCCTCGTCCAGCGAGTTCGACCCCGACACCGCTGAGCCGGTGATCGCCACGATGGCCGAGCAGGTCGACATCCTCGAGGGTGGTGACCTGGGCGGCACGATGCGCCTGGGCCTGTACAAGGCTGCCCTCGGCGAAGGGACTCTCGCCCGCGAGGTGTACGGATCGGCCGAGGCCTCGGAGCGACACCGCCACCGCTACGAGGTCAACAACGCCTATCGCGACCGTCTCGCCGAGGCGGGGCTGGTGTTCTCGGGGCTGAACCCCGAGCTCGACCTCGTCGAGTACGTGGAGCTGCCGACCGACGTGCACCCGTACTACATCGCCACCCAGGCGCACCCCGAGCTGCGCTCGCGGCCGACCGACCCGCATCCGCTGTTCCGCGGTCTTGTGGGTGCGGCCATCGAGCGCCATCGTGCGAGCGAGCTGTTCGACGTCGACGATGAGGACTGACCCGATAGTCTCCGGGGCGGAGCTGCGCGACGAGCCCGCCACCCCCGAGGTGCTCTCCAGCGACGTCGTCTACCGCGGTGCGGTGTGGAGCGTCCGCGAGGACCGCGTGCGCTACGGCGACGGCGAGCTCGTGCGACAGTACACCGACCACACCGGTGCGGTGGCCGTCGTGGCGCTCGATGACGAGGAGCGCGTGCTGCTCATCCAGCAGTACCGCCACCCGATCCGTCAGCGCGACTGGGAGCTTCCGGCAGGGCTCCTCGACGTCGCGGGGGAGGACCCGGTCGAGGCGGCGCGCCGCGAGCTCGCCGAGGAGGCCGACCTCGTCGCCGAGGACTGGAGCGAGCTCGTGTCGACGTGGACGACGCCGGGCGGCAACTCCGAGATGATCCGCATCTACCTGGCTCGGGGGGTGTCTGCAACCGAGCAGGTCTTCGAGCGCGAGGCCGAGGAGGCCGATATCCGCCGGGTCTGGGTGCCGTTGACCGACGCGGTGACGGGCGTGCTCGAGGGACGCCTGCGCAACGGCATCCTGTCGATCGGCGTGCTCGCCGCCGAGCGGAGACTGCGGGCGTAGCAATGCGCCTGGACCGGGCACTGGACGCCTATCTTCGGCACGTCACGATCGAGCGCGGTCTGGCCGATCACACGATCGCCGCCTATCGTCGCGATCTCGACGTGTACGTCGACTGGCTCGCCGAGCAGAAGATCGACGACGTCGAGGGGATCACGGCCGAGCTCGTGGCCCGGTTCGCCTCCGAGCGCGCGGGAATCGATCCGCCGCCCGCCGCATCGAGCCTGGCGCGCATGCAGTCCTCAGTGCGCGGCTGGCACAGGTTCCTCGCCCGCGAGGGCATCGTCGACGCCGATCCGAGCACGCGGCTGCGCCCGCCCAAGCTCGGCCGCCCGCTGCCGAAGGCGCTCACGATCGATCAGGTCGAGCGGCTGCTGGCCGCGCCCTCGGCGGACGAGCCGCTGGGCATCCGCGACCGCGCCCTGCTCGAGCTGCTGTACGCCACGGGCGCGCGGGTGTCCGAGGCGGTGTCGCTGGATGTCGACGACCTGTCGCACGGCGAGCTGCTGCGCCTGCGCGGCAAGGGATCCAAGGAACGGATCGTGCCGGTCGGCTCATACGCGCGAGCCGCCGTCGACGCCTACCTGTCGCGGGTGCGACCGGCGCTGGCGGCGAAGGGCCGTGCCTCCGCGCGCCTGTTCCTCGGCGCCCGCGGCGCCCCGCTGTCGCGGCAGAGCGCGTGGCTCGTGATCCGTGCGGCCGCCGAGCGGGCGCAGCTGAACAGCGAGATCTCGCCGCACACGCTGCGGCACTCCTTCGCCACGCACCTGTTGCAGGGAGGGGCCGACGTGCGCGTCGTGCAGGAGCTGCTCGGGCATGCGTCGGTGGCGACGACGCAGATCTACACGCACGTCTCGGCCGACGCTCTGCGCGACGTCTACGTGACGGCGCATCCGCGCGCCCGCTGAGATTTGCGCACGCGCTCGCTACAATCGAGCGAGCACGACGAAGCGGGAGAACCGGTGGCAAAGAAGAAGGACGACACTCCGATCGGACCGACCGGGCGTCCCTACCATGGCTTCGCGACCCCTGCGCCGCTGTCGACGCACGGCCCGGCCCGCATCATCGCCCTCTGCAACCAGAAGGGCGGTGTCGGAAAGACGACGACCTCGATCAACCTCGCCGCCTCACTCGCCGAGTACGGTCGCAAGGTGCTGGCGGTGGACTTCGATCCGCAGGGAGCGTTGTCGGCGGGCCTGGGCATCCAGACCCACGACATCCCTACCGTCTACGACCTGCTGCTGGACACCAAACGCGACGTGCATGACGCCATCGTGCCGACCGCGGTCGAGGGCCTCGACGTGATCCCCGCGAACATCGACCTGTCGGCGGCCGAGGTGCATCTCGTGAACGAGGTGGCCCGCGAGACCATCCTGTCGCGGGTGCTCCGCCAGGCCGCGGGGGAGTACGACGTCATCCTCATCGACTGCCAGCCCTCCCTGGGGCTGCTCACCGTCAACGCCCTGACCGCCGCGCACGGCGTGCTCATCCCGTTGGAGTGCGAGTTCTTCGCGCTGCGCGGAGTGGCGCTGCTCATCGAGACCATCGACAAGGTGCGCGATCGCCTCAACCCCTCCCTGGTGCTGGACGGCCTGCTGGCCACGATGTACGACTCGCGCACCCTGCACTCGCGCGAGGTGCTGGAGCGGGTGGTCGAGGCGTTCGGAGACGACGTGCTGGAGACCGTCATCGGCCGCACCGTGAAGTTCCCCGACGCCTCCGTCTCGGGGGTGCCGATCACCGAGTTCGCGCCGGAGCATCCCGCCGCACAGGCGTACCTGCGACTGGCGCGGGAGCTGGTCGCCCGTGGCGCCGTCGCCTGACGATCCGCTCCGCGATCCCGGCGTCGTCGGCGAGAGCGCACTCGACGGGGCCGCGATGGGTGAGAACGCGCTCATCGAGAACGCGCCGGACGACGGATTCCGCGTCTCGCTGTCGAACTTCGACGGACCCTTCGACCTGCTGCTGACCCTCATCTCGAAGCACGAGATGGACATCACCGAGGTGTCGCTGAGCCGCGTCACCGACGACTTCATCGCGTACCTGCGAGAGCTCGGTCCGGACGAGGAGCTCGATGAGGCCTCGGAGTTCCTCGTCGTCGCGGCCACCTTGCTTGACATGAAGGTCGCCGGGCTCCTGCCGCAGGGCGAACTCGTCGACGCCGAGGCCGTGGCGCTGCTGGAAGCGCGTGATCTGCTGTTCGCCCGCCTGCTGCAGTACCGGGCGTTCAAGGAGGTCTCGGCCTGGTTCGCGCGCTGCCTGCAGTACGAGGATCGCCGCCACGCCCGCGCGGTGCGCCTCGACGAGAAGCACCGCTCCCGCACGCCGGAGCTCGTGTGGACGCTGAACGCCGAGGACTTCGCCGCGCTCGCGCTGCTCGCCTTCGCGCCCAAGGAGGTGCCGCACGTCGGGCTCGACCACCTGCATGCACCGCTGGTGAGCATCCGCGAGCAGGCTGCTGTGGTCGTGACCCTGCTGCGCGGCGCCGAGTCGCTGTCGTTCCGCGAACTCGTCAGCGGAGTGACCGAGCGCGGCATCGTCGTCGCGCGGTTCATCTCGGTGCTGGAGCTGTACCGCCATGCCGCACTGTCCTTCGAGCAGCTGGAGCCACTGGGCGAGCTGACCCTGCGGTGGTCGGCCGAAACGTGGTCGGATGAGATGCTCGCGAGCCTGGGAGCCGATTATGACCGATGACACCACCACCGAGCCTGCGGCCGGGCCAGTGAGCGCGCCGGAGACCCCGCTGACCGAGCGGCTCGAGGCGATCCTCCTCGTGATCGAGGAGCCGCACAGCCTCGTCTCGCTGGCCGCCGCGGTGAGCGCGCCCGTTCCCGCCGTACGCCAGGCGATCGAGACCCTCGTCGACGAGTACGACGGGCGAGGCAAGGGCACTCGTCGCGGCTTCGAGCTTCGCGAGGTGGGCGGTGGCTGGCGGCTGTACGTGCGCGAGGAGCACGACGATCTCGTGGCGGAGTTCATCGGCGGACAGGCGCCGGCACGCCTGTCGCAAGCGGCGCTGGAGACGCTGGCGGTGATCGCCTACAAGCAGCCGGTGACGCGCGGCCAGGTCGCCTCGATCCGCGCCGTGAACGTCGACTCGGTCGTGCGCACGCTGCTCGCCCGCGGCCTGATCACCGAGTTGTTCCAGGACGCCGAGACCGGCGCGATCAACTACGGCACGACCGACGCACTGCTGCAGAACCTCGGCATCAACTCGCTCGACGAACTGCCGCCCATCTCGCCGCTGCTCGACGACGGCGCCTCCGGATTCGACGAGGGGATCACCCGATGAGCACCGATCACGGCGATCGGCCGGTCACCGGCGTGCGTCTGCAGAAGGTGCTCGCCGGCGCCGGCGTCGCCTCGCGCCGGGTGATCGAGCAGTACATCGTGGAAGGGCGGATCCGGGTGAACGGCGCCGTCGTGACCGAGCTCGGTACCCGTATCGATCCCGAGCACGACCTCGTCGACGTCGACGGGACGGCGGTGCAGCTGGATGCCGGCAAGCGGTACGTCATGCTCAACAAGCCGACCGGCGTGGTGAGCTCGATGAAGGACGAACGGGGGCGCCCCGATCTGCGTCGTTTCACGCGCGAATGGCCCGAACGGCTGTACAACGTGGGGCGTCTGGACGCCGACACCAGCGGTCTGCTGCTGCTCACCAACGACGGCGACCTCGCTCACGTGCTCGCGCATCCGTCGTTCGGCGTCACCAAGGTGTATATCGCCAAGGTCGACGGTCGCGTCTCGCCGCAGACGATCGCCGCCCTCACCCGTGGCATCACGCTCGAAGACGGGCCGATCGCGGCCGACAAGGCGCGGCTGCGGGACTCGTCGCACGGGTCGAGCCTGGTGGAGCTGACCCTGCACTCCGGGCGCAACCGCATCGTGCGTCGCATGATGGCCGCGGTGGGGCATCCGGTCACCGAGCTCGTACGGCGCCAGTTCGGCCCGCTGCGCCTGGGAACGCTGCCGTCCGGCCACGCCCGCGAACTGGGTAAAATCGAACTCGGCGCGCTGCTGACCCTCGCGCGCCGGGATTCCCCTGCGGAGGCAACGCCGGGCGAGGCGCGCGAGAAGACGCGCGATCACGGACAGCACGACGATCAGGAGAACGGATGAGCGATCTCGGCGTGGCCGCGCGGCTCTCCGGCACCGTGCGGATCGTGGGTGCGGGGCTGCTCGGTTCGAGCATCGGCCATGCCCTGCGCGCGAAGGGCGTCGACGTCGTGCTCACCGACACCTCTCCCGCCCAGCTGCGCCTCGCCGTCGACTACGGCGCCGGCCGCGCCGCGCGCGATGACGACGCCCCCGCGCTGATCGTGGTCGCCGTGCCGCCCGACATCACCGCTGACGTCGTGCAGGCCGAGCTCGAGCGACACCCGGATGCCGTGGTCACCGACGTCGCGAGCGTGAAGCTCGAACCGCTCCGGGTGCTCCGCGAGCGCGGCGTCGACCTCGCCCGCTACATCGGCTCGCACCCGCTGGCCGGGCGCGAGCGCGGTGGCGCGATCTCGGCGCGCGCCGACCTGTTCGTAGGGCGCCCGTGGGTGGTGTGCCGCGACGAGGAGACCCGCCCGGCAGACCTCGCCCTCGTGGAAGCGCTCGCGCTGGATGTGGGCGCCATGCCCGTGGAGATGGGGCCGGAGGAGCACGACCGCTCGGTGGCGCTCACCTCGCACGTGCCGCAGGTGGTCGCGAGCCTGCTCGCCGCGCGCCTCGCCGATGCCGACGACGGCGCCCTGCGCCTGGCGGGTCAGGGCGTGCGCGACACGACTCGCATCGCGGCGTCGGCGCCGGAGCTGTGGGTGCAGATCCTCGGGGCGAATGCGCATCCGGTCGTGAGCATCCTCGACGCGCTCGCCGCCGACCTCGCCCGTGTCTCGGATGCGCTGCGCGAGCCCGAGCGCGACGGCGCCCGCCGCACGCTCGCCGAGGCGATCCGGCAGGGCAACGAGGGCGTGGAGCGCCTGCCGGGCAAGCACGGCCAGAACCGTCGCTTCGAGAGCTTCGTGGTGATGATCGATGACACCGCCGGTCAGCTCGGCCGGCTCTTCGGTGAGCTGGGCGAGCTCGGCGTGAACGTGGAGGATCTGCGCCTGGAGCACTCGCCGGGCGCGCAGTTCGGCCTCGCCGAGATCAGCGTCGCCCCCGCGGCTGTGCGCGGGGCGATCGAGGGCCTGGAGGCCCGCGGATGGCGGATCGCAGGAGCGACGAATGGATGAGCAGGGCGGGACGACCCCGGGCGACGAGCGGCGCTGGAACGCCGACAAGGTGATCGCGATCGACGGCCCGGCGGGGTCGGGCAAGTCGAGCATCTCCAAGGCGGTGGCCCGCCGACTCGGCTACGGCTACCTCGACACTGGCGCCGCGTACCGCGCGCTCGCCTGGCACGTGCTCGAACGAGGGGCCGACACCGCCGATGAGAGCGCCGTGCTCGCCGCGGCCGACGACTTCCCCCTGCGGCAGGGCCTGGACGCCGACGATCGTCGCGTGTTCGTCGGCGACGCCGAGGTGACCGACGCGATCCGCGATCCCCGCGTCTCGGCCGCCGTGAGCGGTGTGGCCCGCGTGCTCGACGTGCGCGCCAGGGTGAACGACGCTTTCCGCCGCATGGTCGCCGAGGCTGCGTTCCCCGCCGTCGTCGTGGAGGGGCGCGACATCACGACCGTCGTCGCCCCGGATGCGCCCGTACGCATCCTGCTCACCGCCTCGCCCGAAGTGCGCGCGGCCCGCCGTGCCGGCGAGCTCAGCGAGCAGGACGTGGCGGCCGTCGCCGACGCCATCCGTCGCCGCGACGGCGCCGACAGCGCGGTGGTGGACTTCCTCACCGCCGCCGAGGGCGTGGAGGTCGTGGACTCCAGCGACCTCGATTTCGACCAGACCATCGACGCCGTGCTCGCGGTGATCGATCGACGCGCGTCTGACGTGCAGCGAGGAGCCGACCGTGGCTGACGACGAGTACGAGGGCGGCGAGGACCGCCTCGCCGAGAAGCTGGACGCGCTGGATCCGGAGCTGATCGACGCTCGCGCACAGACGCTGCGCGCGAGCCTCGAGGACTACGACCTCGACGACGAGGATGCCGCGCTGCTGGCCGGCATGACGGCCGACGAAGACGGCATTGAGTATCTCCCCGCGCTGCCCGTGGTGGCCATCGTGGGCCGTCCGAACGTGGGCAAGTCGGCGCTGGTCAACCGCATCCTCGGCCGCCGCGAGGCCGTCGTCGAAGACACCCCGGGTGTTACCCGCGACCGTGTGACGTACAAGGCCGAGTGGATGGATCGCCGCTTCACGATCGTGGACACCGGCGGATGGGAGCCCGACGCCCGCGGCATCGACCGCTCCGTCGCCGCCCAGGCCGAGATCGCGATCGACCTCTCCGACCTGGTGCTGTTCGTCGTCGATGCGAAGGTGGGGGCCACCTCGACCGACGAGCATGTGGTGAAGCTGCTGCGCAAGAGCGGTAAGCCCGTGTTCCTCGTGGCGAACAAGATCGACGACGCGCGTCAGGAGCCCGAGGCCGCAGCGCTGTGGAACCTCGGCCTCGGCGAGCCGTACCCCGTCTCCGCCATCCACGGCCGCGGCGTCGCCGACCTGCTCGACGCGATGATGAAGAAGCTACCGGAGGTCTCGGCGGTCGCCTCGCACGAGATCGGCGGTCCCCGGCGGGTCTCGATCCTCGGGCGGCCGAACGTGGGCAAGTCCTCCCTGCTGAACAAGGCGGCGGGGGAGGAGCGGGTCGTCGTGAACGACCTCGCCGGCACCACGCGCGACCCCGTCGACGAGGTCGTGGAGCTCGGGGGGAAGCTGTGGCGTCTCGTCGACACCGCCGGCATCCGCCGCCGCGTGCATCTGCAGCAGGGCGCCGACTTCTACGCGTCGCTGCGCACCTCGGCCGCACTGGAGAAGTCGGAGGTGGCCGTAGTCGTGCTGGATGTGAGCCAGTCGATCAGCGTGCAGGACCTCAACATCATCGATCTCGTGCTCGAGTCGGGCCGTGCGCTCGTGCTCGCGTTCAACAAGTGGGACGTGTTGAACACGCCCGAGTACGAGAACATCGACCGCCGCCGCTACCTGGAGCGCGAGATCGAACAGGATCTCGCGCACGTGGCCTGGGCGCCGCGCGTGAACATCTCGGCGAAGACAGGGCGCCATCTCGACAAGCTCGTTCCCGCGCTGGAGACGGCGTTGGAGAACTGGGACCGGCGTATCCCCACGGGTAAGTTCAACGCCTTCCTCACCGAGCTCGTGGCCGCGCATCCGCATCCGCTGCGCGGGGGCAAGCAACCGCGCATCCTGTTCGGCACGCAGGCCTCGACGCGTCCGCCGACGTTCGTCCTGTTCACGACAGGCTTCCTCGATCAGGGCTACCGTCGGTTCATCCAGCGGCGCCTGCGCGAGCTGTACGACTTCGAGGGCACGCCGATCGTGATCAACATGAGGGTGCGCGAGCGCCGCCAGCGCTGATCCGCTCTTCGGCGGCGCCGATCGTGTCGGGTGCCTGTACGGCAGGAGGCTTCGCGGGATAATGGGAGCGGATGCCGTAACACCGCGGCGTCTGTTGCGCACGGCCCACAAGGCCCGCCGAAGGAGACTGCGATGATGCACACCCGTTCCCTGCCTCTGCCCGATTTCGCCCATGAGCGCGTGGAGGTGATCACGGGGCCGCGCAGCGGGCTGTTCATCGCCGTCGCGCTGCACTCCTCCGTGCTCGGCTCCGCGCTCGGCGGTGCGCGACTGTGGACCTATCCGCACTGGAGCGACGCCCTCGGCGACGCGCTGCGGCTCTCGGCCGCGATGACGCTGAAGAACGCCGCCGCGGGCTTGGATGCCGGTGGTGGCAAATCGGTCATCGGGCTCTCGGAGGGCGACGTTCTCGATGCCGATCGTCGCCGTGACGCGTTCCTCGACCTCGGCGACGCGGTGGAGTCGCTCGGCGGGCTGTACCGCACGGCCGAAGACGTGGGCAGCACGATGGAGGACATGCTCGTGGTGAGCGAGCGCACGGCGCACGTCGTCGGCCTTCCCGATGTCGTCGGCGGCTCGGGGGAACCGGCGGGCCCCACGAGTCTGGGCGTCTACGAGTCGCTGCGCACCACCCTGGAGCGCGTGACCGGATCGCCGGAAGTCGCCGGTCGCCGAATCACGATCGCAGGCCTCGGCCAGGTCGGCGGGCGTCTCGCGACGCGGCTCGCCGGAGAGGGCGCCGTGCTGACGGTGACCGACGTCGTCCCCGCGCGCCGCGCGGTCGCGGAATCGCTCGGTGCGACATGGGTGGAGCCCGGGTCGGAGTATGCCGTCGCCGCCGACGTGTTCGTCCCCGCCGGGATCGGCGGCGTGCTCACAGATGACGTGATCGACGCGCTCGACGCGCGGGCGGTCTGCGGGCCGGCGAACAACCCGCTCGCCGCGCGGGACGGCGCCGCGCGTCTGGCCGAGCGCGGCATCCTCTACGCCCCGGACTTCGTCGTGAACGCCGGCGGCGTGATCTACCTGGATCTCGAGGCCAAGCAGATCGGCAGTCACGAGGAGATCATGTCGAAGGTCTCGTCGATCGGGCAGACCCTGACGCGCATCTTCGATGAGGCCGAGCGCGACGGCACGACGCCGCTGGTCGCGGCGGAGGCGCTCGCCGAGCAGCGGCTGCGCGAGGGCGCCCGCGCTTAGCGTTCGTACGGCGGAGAGGAACGGGTTCGCGGCCCGTGGCCGGTGCTGGCTGTGAAAGGCTGAGACCGTGAGCATCGTTCCTCCCCCCGCCGGCGAGCCGCGGCGCCCGGATGGGCCTCAGGATCCTGGGGACGCGTGGGTGATCGCCCCGACGGGGGAGCGCTACTGGGGCCGCTTCGGCGCGGCTGGTCTGCTCGCATACGACCCTGCCCGCGGCGTGCTGCTGCAGCACCGGGTGTCGTGGAGCCACTTCGGTGGCACGTGGGCGCTGCCCGGAGGTGCGCGGCACGAGGGCGAGAGCGCCTTGGACGGTGCGCTGCGCGAGGCGCGCGAGGAAGCCGGTGTTGCCGGGGGTTCCGTGCGCCCGCGACTGGCGAGCCTGCTCGAGCTCGGCTACTGGTCCTATACGACGGTGGTGGCGGATGTGGTCGAGCCGTTCGAGCCGGTCATCAGCGACCCCGAGAGCGTCGCGCTGGAGTGGGTTCCCGTCGACGAGGTGGCGGATCGTCCGCTGCATCCGTCGTTCGCCGAGGGGTGGCCTGCACTCCGGGCCCTGTTGTCGACGCGACCGGCGATCGTGGTGGATGCGGCGAACGTCGTCGGCTCGGTGCCCGACGGCTGGTGGCGCGATCGTGCCGGAGCCGCCGGCCGGCTGCGGTCTCGGCTCGGACGATGGGTCGCGAATGGCGTCGCCGATGGCGGCTTCGTGACGAGGCACGATGCTGATTCGGATGCGGTGGCTTGGTTCCCGGAGGTGCATCTCGTCGTCGAGGGCGCCGCTCGTGGCGTCGACGACGAGGAGTCCGTCGTGGAGATCGTGCGTGCGCCGGGGCACGGCGACGACGAGATCGTCGCCGTCGTCTCGAGGCTGATCGATGCGGGCAGAAGCGTGCTCGCGGTGACGAGCGATCGCGACTTGCGGGCGCGCGTCGAAGGGCTCGGTGCGACGACGCGTTCTTCGGGCGATCTTCTGGCCCGACTCGATGCGGTCGGGTGAGCGTCAGGCGAACAGGACGCGTCGGGGAGGCGGGTCGCCGTACTGACGGCCGAGCGGACTCCGCCAGGCGATGCTGCCATCCGGAAGGGCGCGAGCTGTCCACCGGAACCGGTCGTGGATGTCGGGATGTTTCAGCGGATGGTGACCGGCGCAGAAGGCGGCGAGGTTGTCGAGGCGGGTCTTGCCGCCCTTGGCGTGATCGTGATTGTGATCGAGCTGGCTGGCGAGGGCGGGCATGCGGCATCCGGGGAAGCGGCAGTGCTGATCGCGGGCCCGCAGGTGGCGCTTCATCGCCTCGGTCGGACTGTAGGTGTCGGTCTCGGTGACCTGGCCTGAGGGATCGAGGAAGAGCCGAGTCCATGGGCCGCCACGGGTGGCCAGGTCGCGGGCGATGTCGGGGTGGAGGGGTCCGTGGCCGTCGAGCTCGGCAAGGCGGTCGTCGGCTCCGGCGAGGGTGGTGGCGGCCACGGTGACCTGAACGTGAGCGGTGATGCCGTCCAGGGCCGTACCGTGGCAGTCGGTCGGATCCGTCGCCAGGAGCAGGTCTGTGAGGATGTCGGCGCGGAGCTGATCCATGGTGCGCGAGTCCGGCTCTGGAGAGACGGGATCCGCGGAGACGAGCTCTGGGGAGATGTGCTCATCGTCGATGAACCTGTCGTCACCGGGCTCCGTCGACGCATCTTCGGCGGCGGCGTTGGAGTCGAACTCGACGGTGCTGGACGTGCGTGCGCGGGCGCGCGCGACGGTGCGGGCCAGGCGCGTGAGGCGGTCGCGGATCGCGACGGCGAGATGTTCGGGCAGCACGACCGTCAGCAGCGCGAGCCCGTCTTCGACGGAGCGGACCGTGACGCAGCGCTCGCTCCACGCATCCTTCTGCCGCTCCTGCGCGGTGCGTTGCGCCAGCGCCGCGGCGATCTCGCGCACGGCGACGCGGGTGCGCGCGGGGGAGTCCTGCTCGGCGACGGCCAACGCGGCCACCTCGTACGATGCCAGCGCTGCGGCCGGGACCGCACCGTTGTGCACGGCCTCACGCAGGATGGCGCTGGCCTGCACGATCTCACGGACATGCCCAGCCGCGATCGTGCCGGACCGCAGGGCTTCGCGCACCCCGGGAAAGGTGTCTGTCGTGAGATCGGCATCCGCGAACGCATTCTCGATGGCACGGGTCGAGATACGACCTGCGGCGGAGTACTCCGCGATCATGGAGCGGTGGATCATGTCGCGATGGGCGGGGAACCGTCGCATCTCCGCATCGCGCACCGCTGAGCGCTGCGCGAGCAGGTCGGCGGCATCGGCCTCCAGTGAGGCGATGCGACGACGCACATCCACCCACGCGTCGAGCAGCTCGCGCTCCTGATCCAGGACATCCCGTCCGGAGAGGTGGATCGATGAGGAGGTCATGCATTCAGCATAGAACAGAACTACGAAATAAGCAAGAATCTGAGGAGGACAACTCAGTCAAATCTTCGATTGCGCAGGCGATCGAGCTCACGCCGTTCCCGCTTGGTCGGGCGACCCGCTCCGCGATCGCGCTGCCCGGCGAGCGCGACCGGTTCCCGCGGCGGCGTGCGGTCCTCCATCGCCGCGGCCGCGAGGGGTGCGCCGACGCGTTTGGCGAGGGGCTGGTGCACAACGAGGATGCGGTCGAACCCGGCGATGCGTACGCGCAGCTCGTCGCCCGGGCGCACGAGCTGCGCGGCCTTGACGCGCTCGCCATTCACGCGCACGTGACCCGCGCGGCATGCGGTGGTTGCGGCGGAGCGGGTCTTGTAGATGCGCACGGCCCAGAGCCAGCTGTCCACACGCACGCTTCCGGCCGCGCTCGAGCCGCTCACGACACCACCTCCGCGGGCGCTTCCGCTGCCGATGCACGATCGGCGGCGAGCGCGCGCAACGATCCTGCTACGAGGAGTCCTTGGCCGAGCGTGTAGGTGAGCATCACGGCGGGGCTCGTCCATGCCGGCATCGTCTCTGGCAGGAACAGCCGGAAGGCGAGGATCGTGTCGCTGGCGAGAAAGAGCAGGCCGCCCCAGGCGATCATCGGCGCGCACCGCGAGGCCATCGCCGCGGTGCCGGCGAGCACGGCCCCGTACAGGGCGACCGCGACGATCAGCTCGCCTGCGCGGGGTGCGAGCACGACCATCATCAGCATCCACCACAGTGCGTAGGCGAGCGTCCAGATTGGCAGGCGCTGCTCACGCAGGAACCGGGCGAACAGAAGGATGTACGCGATGTGCGCGATGCCGAAGAATCCGAGCATGAGCGGAAGCTCGGGAAGAGCGGGGAAGAAGAGCCCGGCTTCGTCGCCGAGCCAGGAGAACAGCAGGGCGGCGCCGAGGATCACGGCCGCGACGCGAGGATGCAGGCGCGTCCACAGCGCGACGACGGGTACGGCGAGCAGCGGCATGAGCAGCAGCTTCGTCGGTGTGGTCAACGGGCTGTTCGTGGCGAGCGCGATCACATGCACAACCGAGACGACGACGAACGGAACGAAGGTCCAGAGCAGTCGTCGTGAGTGGAGCCGTCGGGAGTGCATTCCTCCATCGTAGAAGCGGACGCGGGTATCGACGCCGGGCGCGTCAGACCTCGAAGGTCACCAGGGTGCGGCCGGGTTTGAGCTCGCCGTCGGGTGTGAACCCCGCGTTCGTGAATGTGGAGAGTGCGCCGTGGAAGAGGTCGTTGCTGCTGGTCTTCACCGCCGAGGTGTCGATCGGGTAGCCCTCGATGATCCGCGCCCCCGACTCCTTCGCATAGGCGACGGCGGCGTCGAGCAGAGCGGTGGTCACGCCCTTGCGGCGATGCTCGCGGCGCACCGAGAAGCAGCTCACTGCCCAGACGCTCGCGTCGTCGAGCGGCTCCTGTGTGGCGGCGGCGATGGCACGGGTGCGGCCGAGGCGCTGCTGCGCGGGGCGCGGGCCTACGCGGACCCATCCCGCTGCCTCGCCGTCGACGTAGGCGACGATGCCCGGCGACGGCGTCGCAGCGACCTCTGCCCGCAGCATCTGCTTGCGCTCGTCGCGCGTGCTCGCCTGCCATTCCTTGTTCGGGATCATCGGCCAGATGCACTGGCAGCTGGCGCCGTCGCCGCCTCCGGTGAGCGCCTTCTGAACGTCATCCCATTCGGCGATCGTCGCCGTCTTCGTCGTGATCGTGACCATGCGGGAACGCTACGCCGCGCCTCCGACATCGACAACGCCGAGGGCGGCGCGCCCGCAGCATCCGTGGTTCGCAGGCCGGTTTCGCGTCGGTTAGGATGGATGAGTTGCCTGCGCGCCAGCGCGAGCAGCGGGCTGTGGCGCAGCTTGGTAGCGCACTTGACTGGGGGTCAAGGGGTCGCAGGTTCAAATCCTGTCAGCCCGACCAGAGAGAAAATACCCGATCAGAAGGTATTTTCTTGAGGTCGTGAGATCGGTGTTCGCGCCGGTCTTGTACCCAAAATTGTACCCACTGAACCCCTTGACTCGACATGGCCAAGGGGTTCAGGCGTTTCTAGCTGCTCATCGCGGCCTCCCGAAGGTGCTCGTTCATTCGTGCTGCAGCGTTCTGCAGAGCGGTGTCATCAGTGTGTAGGTACGCACGCGTCGTCTCGACTGACGCATGCCCGAGGATGTGGCTCACAACGTGGATCGGAACGCCGGCGTTCGCGAACCAAGTGGCGCCTGCATGTCGGAGGTCGTGACGGCGCAACCCTCGCAATCCCAAAGACGCAACCAGTTCGTCCCAACCGGTTGCGTCACGCAATGCTGCGGTCGTGATGACACCACCGCGCGGCCCGCGCAACAGTGGCAGGTTGCGCGACCGTCGCGTTGTGAGCCTGCGCAGCACGGGCTCGAGCGGTTCGATGATCGGCACGCGGCGGGCGCGACGACCTTTCGGGGGTTTGATGTTCAGGCGGCCAGCGCCGGGGAAGCACTGCCTTTCGATCGTGACGACTTTGCTCGCCCAGTCGACGTCGCCGACGAGGAGCCCGCCTACTTCCGAGCTGCGTGCGGCCAGAAATGCGCTGAGCATGACGTGGTCGCCGTAGCTTCGACGGATGTCAGCGCAGGCCGCAGCGATCCGCGCGACATCATCGGGCGTAGGAATCAGCTTCGCGTGCGGAAGCTCCGTGTTCGGGCGATAGCGCCTGTCGGCGCGGTCGCGCACGGGATTCCGAGGGATGAGGTCATCGCGCACCGCTTCGTCGAGCACCCGCGTCAGCGCGGCGATCGTGTTCTTGAGCGTGGAGCGGGAATGGGTCGTCTCCCAACTGTCGATCGCTCGGTCGACGCGCCCCGTCGTGATGTCGCGAAGGCGGGTGTCGCCCAGCGCGGGGAGGACCCTGAGCCGGAGCCCGGCTCGGTATCCGGCTGCAGTCGATGTTGGATCGACCCCACGAAGGAACCGATCCCCGATCGAACGCGTGTAGCCGTTAAGAGTGATGAGCGGATCGATGGTTCGGTTCGAACTCGTGCGCATGAGTTCGAAGAATTCCTGTGCGGCGAAGTCATCATCGACCGTGACAGAGCGACTTCCGCGCTTCCGCGAGAGCGGATCGGTCCAGCGGACCCGGGCGCGGATCCGTGAACCGCGGCGGAGGGCGTCGAGGTGGAGGGGAACTCCGAACGATGGCAAGACGGAATGATGAACAGTCATCCGATCGAGGATCTCCCCACATCCCTGCGAACACAATGCTCTCCGCGAGGACGCGGCGGGCTGAGCGTGTCGCGCGCCTAGCCGGATGCGTGGATGGCCGGGCATCGGCAGGTCAACGGTGGGAATCCAGGATCTCCGTGATCCATGCAACCTCCTCGGCCGTCTTGATCATGCGTGTGAGGTTCGGACAATCAGTGGGTAGCGTACAAGCGGGCTCGACACACCCTCACCACAACCAAGCCTGCGTCGTGCGAGCCGATGTGTTCGGTCCAGCGCGGCCAGTGGTGCGCGAACTAGAACAGGGGTAGGCGATGAGACTCACATCTGTATCGATCGAGGGGTTCCAATCGGCTCGCTTGCTCGAGCACCTGAGGATCGGCTCGCCCACAAGCCTGTCAGGGCACAACGACGCTGGTGCGTTCTCGGTCGGTTTGGACGTCATGGAACACATTCTCGAACTCGGCGTGTGGGCACACGTTGACGTGCGGTGATCACTATCTGGCCGTAGTCCCGTCCGGGCCTGCCACGGCTCATGTTGTGCCTATTCGCTGGACGTTCGCCCCCACATCATGCTGCGGCTGTGTGTTGGAACCGGCCGCAGACGGCGACGTGCCGCATCGGAGGGCTCTATGCGTTGAGTTTGCTGAACAGGGCTCGCATGTCTTCATCGCTCCCGGCGGAGAAAGTTGCGGTACCCGTTCGAGGAACATCAATGCGCGTCGACGGCTGTTCCCGAGGCAGCGTATCGATCTTTTCGCGGAGCTCATCTACCCAGAGTGACACTCCATGACTATCGGCGATCCCGCAGACTTGGTCCAGCCAGCTCGCCATCACTTCCGGGTCATCCTGTTGAGAGATGTACTCCAACTCGTTTTCCAAGGCCAGGCGAAGGGCAGATGACCCGCGTTCTCGATAAACGCCATCACGAAACCAGTCCGGCAGCCGCGAATAGAGTTCTAGGTCATCCGCATTGGTGCAGTTCTCGAATGCGAAGTCGGCGAGATCCATCGCTGCCTCGATTGCCCACATCGGAGAAGATTCCGTGACGAGAGCGAGGCTCAGTCGAAAGATCTCTCCCGATTCGGGCGGGATCTGGGCGGAGGGAAGCGCAGACAGCAGGGGTTGGAGTTCCTCCTGCAGACAGCCCTCGGAGAGCGGCATGGGCGCGGGGAGCTTTGCGGACAGATGCGCCAAAGCGGCAAGCGCCTCGCAGCGATCAGTGAGCACGGACGTCGTGTACACGAACCCGACGGCGGACTGCCTCTTCTTTTGTCCGGCAGCCTCCACCCGTGCGATAGCGGCGAAGTTGCGCGACGCGATGTCTGCCGTCAGTCGGTCGAGATCATGTGCGCGATCATTGAGGATGGCCTGGATAGCATCGCTGGTTGCGGACTCCTTGACGATCGTGACCCCAGGGACGAGACGCCCCAGACGACAGAAATACAGCCACTGCGTGAGCGTTGACACTCGCTCTAGAACGCTCTCGAAGTATGCCGACTCGGCCACCAGATCAAGGAGAAAGTCGCGACGGCTGGGGTCGTAGAGACTTGCATCGAGCGCCTCGCCTTGCTCGGGGAGGAGCCTGATCCAGGTGCCTTCCAGCACCCGCAGTGCCGAGATCCAGTCGCGTGGATCTGTAGGGCGAACCGCCTCCCGGAGAACATCAAGCCGCATGGAGCCGAAAGGGGAGAGGGCAAGCTGCATGAGAATCATCGTTGAGACGGTCGACAGTTGTCGGAAGCTACCTGCCCAAATGTCATCTGGATGGTCGAGTGCGTGGAAGATAGCCTCGTAGAATTCATCGATGTTCTGGTGCTTCTGTCGCATCACCACTGACTCGAGAATTCGCGGATTGAATCCGGGGTGATCGATGACACGAAGATATCGAGCATCGGTCGCGAGATCGGATCGATCCTCTGACGCCGTGAATCCGAAGTACAGGTGGTTGAAGAGCATGCGCGCGCGATCGAAGCGATCGATTTCCCCGAGCTCAATCCTCACAGTTTCCCGCGCTTGCACCATCCTTCGGATTCGGTCATCGCCACCGGTCCTCGCGACGTTGAGGATCTGCTCGCGGCTGGTCAGTACCAGGTAGTGATTGCTTCCAGCGCGGCTGATCTTGTCGATCAGGCTTGCGATGCCCGCCCCTTCGTTCTTCTGAAGCTCTGCCGTGCTGGTCTGCCCGAGGAAGTCGTCATAGAAGAAGACGATGCGCTCAGTGGAACGCATATGACGCCACGCTTCGTCGACATCGGAGGCGATGTTGATGACCGTCCAACCCTGATGCCAGAGCGTCAGCAGCAGGATCTCCGCCAGCGTGCTCTTGCCGACGCCGGGTGGGCCCGAGATTAACACGACATGCTCTTCCGTGAGCTTCTGAAGAGCTTCATGAAAGGTCGGAGTCCGCACATAGAGCTTGACGCGATCGGTCACGCGCTGCAGAAGCTCTTCGCTTCGCTGCCACTGCGCCGCCGAGACGATCTCATCGAGCGCAATGGCACTCGACAGCCAGAGCTTGAACGCGCGCTCCTCGACGCTCTTGTGGCGCGCGAGCGCGCCGTTGAGCGCCCCTCTATGCCAGATGCCTGACGTCCCAACAGGAAGTGGCCTCAGCGCTTCCCGAAGCTCGTCCTCCGCATCAGGCGAAACGCTGGCCGATGTGACGAATAGGTACTCTTTCATCGACGCATGAGAGAGCTTGTGGGCTTCGCGCTGCGCGGAAGTAAGCAATGCACGTTTCGATGCGTCCGGGCGATGTTTGCACTGGGCGACGATCTGCCGCACGTTGTCTCTCAGATCCACGCCGCCGTCCGGACCGACCCCATAGTCGACGAAGTTCACCCCCAGCTCTGCATTTAGAAGGTCGCGGGTGAAGGCTTCGAAGTCGATGGGCGACAGGGAACGAAAGTCATAGTCCGGCACACCATTACCGTCCCACACAAGCTGGCTGGTCGGAGTTACATTCCGGGCTCGCGTTGACCTCGTGCCGTTAGCTCTTGGCGACGGTGCTGTTGACGTCGATGTTGCCACCGCGGACCCAGGTCAGCCTGACATCCCTAACGCCTCAAGGATCAGCGAGGTCCAGAGCGTGCGAGCAGCGGTCAAGACTTGGATTCCCGGCGGATTCTCGCGGGACCGCGCCCGCCAATTCGGTCAGATCGTCGACGTCGTGCTGGGCACCTCCGCCCGAATCGGAGTTACAAGAGGTCGGACTTGTATCCGCCGGAGGGGCGACGCAGACACGTCTCACGACGTTGTCGGGGGACGGGTGGATGATTGAGCGAGAAGTAGATCCACCCAACGAGACGAGACCCAATGCCCAACGAAGAGATCGAGCGGAAGTTCGAGGTACCAGTTCCGGCAGGCGCGGGTAGGGCCGACAAGGAGCGTCTCATTCAGGGCGCGACCGATCGCGAGGTCGACAAGTTGCTCGACGACCTCGATCCGTTCAAGTAATTCTGCCCTTCTGGCCGGCAGATGGCTCAACCTGACTACTCGTGGCTGCCGCTCCACCAGCAGCATGTCTCCTACACGCTTGCCCACGCCGATAGCCTCATCGCCCAGGCAGGGGAGGTGCTCTTCGATTACCTCAAGCCCGGACCGCTTGAGCTTGCCAACGTTGCGGACGGTGATTCCGCGCACGTCACCGTGGCCGGCGTCGCGGTGCTTCCTTCTGCAGTGGCGCGGTTTGCTGCAGATGCTCTGACGCAGATTCGAGCCGCGATCGAGCACACGATCTTCGCCGATGTCGAGTACCAGCTCGGACGAGGACTCACCGAGGAGGAGGCTCGGCGAATTGAGATGCCGGCCTGTCTGACGGAGGACGATTTCAAGAAGTGGCTGGAGGGTCGTCGTCGTCCGGAACTGGAATCATTTCGTACTGGCTCAGTGCTGGTTGGCAGGATTCGGGATTTGCAGCCGTACCGCCGCCGCGACGTCGACCAGCATCCGCTACGCGTTCTCGCTGAACACACCAACCTCGCCAAACATCGCACGCCCGCAGTTGCGGCGACGCTGATCGGCGCCGTCATCCCCGACTGGCAGGACCCGACGCTTGTTCTGCCGACCGGCGAAGATCGGCCGCTCGTGGCAGGTGATGTCCTGGCGAGCGGCCCGCGTGATAAGTACGTGCCGCTCTCGATCTGGCCGAAGGTGTCAATCCAGCGACCGCACAGCGGAACCTGGCACGTTCTCATGACGGAGCTCGGGGAGATCGAAGAGTGGGTACGCACCATCGCGATTCCGCACTTGATTCTTGGATACCACGACGTCGACCCGTTGCCGCCCCAACTCGACACCACCGTCGGGCACGTTGACCTCCCTGCCGCCCTCTTGGCCGCCGGTCATGTCCCCGCGGCCGCCCGCTCGTCGCAACACATTCAAGCTGACTTCATACGTGACGAACTAGCCGAGACCCTCGCGATGCACCCCGTCAAGTCCGATCCGGAGGTCATCCGAAAGTGGATCGAGACGCTCGACGACATCGAAGTGCTTGAGCGACATGACCGATTGGCGGAGCCAGCCAGTCGGCGGGATCTTTCCGGCGTGGATCGAGTCGTGCGGAAGTTGATCGCGGAAGCGTCCCAGTGATTCATCGTGGTAGAGGAGGCGAGCCTTATCCGTCGTCGCCCATTCGTTCCGCTTCTGCGTCGTTACGGCGGGCTTCATGCTGATAGTTATCCGCGATGCCCCGCAGGATGCGAGCCGTGCGTGGCCACCGTGTGGCGATCTTGCTAGCCATCTCCCGGTACTGCTGTTCGAGCACACGTTCCTGATCGCCGCCATCGAACACGCCACGCGAAGTCACACCACGTTGATTGGTCTTGCCGATGTGCACGCCCGTATCGATCCGTGCATTGCCAACGTTTTCGATGATCTCCCGAACGGCTTCGGCTGGCCAAACCCCGTCTGACCCAACAGGGCTCGAGGCAAGTACCTGCCCAATCTGCTCGTCGCCGATCGATGCTCGCCCACAATCCGCGAGGGCAAGGCGGGCGGCGCGTACCCATTCCGTGAGGTGGTCGGCGTCGATACTCCCGTCGTCCGCGAGTCCGGGGAGCGTGCGCCATTTGCGGAGCACCGAGAAGGATAGGTGCGCGAAGGCCTGCTCCTGCGGTGTGGGCGTTCGCTTGGGTTCCCCTTCCGCACGGAAGATGGCGCTCACCATGTTGACGAAGTCAGTGGGATCCTTACTCAGCGCCCGATAGAGGGCGCCCGAAGGCTGATGGTCGTGAACGAGCTCAAAGAACATGAACTCGTAGCCTGGGAGCTCGTCGTCGTCGGGCACCCGTTGTTCCATGTATTCCAGAAGTTTGCCGACGTAGTAGCCGCTCATCGTGGTGTCCTGGGGAGGCTCCGCTCCTCGACGTAGTGCGTCGAACACCTCCTTGACGAGACTGATCTCCGGTTCCTGATGCTCGTGCAGCATGATGCTCAGAAGTGTCATCGCCTCCCAGGGCCGACCATGTTGAACGAACTGCCGAACGCCCTCCGCCCGATCGTCAGAGGCCGCAGCGAAGGGCTGAGCTCGCTTCCAATAGGCCTCTTCGAGTCCTTCTCCCAGCGAGGACACCTCAGTCCAGTACTGGCGGGAGAGGGGCACTGCCGCCATCAGAATCTCTCGAGCTTCGGCCTCCTGAAGCGCCGGGCTTGCGAAGGCTTCCTTCAGCCACTGCATCCCGCCTTCGTGGATCTTCACGCTCACGTAGTTCAACGCTGCTTGATTCAAGTTGGGCTCCGATGAACTCAGCCACCCGAGAATCTCTTGATCTGGCGCGTTGGCCGTGCCTGCGAGCAGTCGACCCACGACATGGGGTGTCTTGACATCGATGGTGAGCGAGCGCAGTGCGTCTGAGCCGAGCACAAGTACGTGGTCGAGCGCCTCGCGTTGAAGTCGCGCGAGTTCGATGTCATATCCTTCGTCGCCCAGCTTGAGATTGGGTACGTGAGCCCGCCAGTCGAAGAGACTGGAGAACCGTCGCCCGTCTTGGGTGGGCGCGAGGGCGTCGGCAAGTTCGCGGAACGTGACCACGTCCTCAGCGGGCATAGCCCACTCGGCGTCGGAGTACTCCTCGTGCCGATCTGCCTCGCTGCTCAGCGTTTCCCAAACCGCATACACGTCTTCGGACGACCAGTCTTGAGCGCCGATGACCTCGCGGAGCTTGGCTAGGACTGCGACCCGTTCCTGGGGCGGCAGTTCATCGATCTGCGGAACAAGCTCTTTCCAGCGTGCTGCGTCGGTCCCAGCAGCGGCGGTGACGAGGATCACGAGTTCATGAACGAAATGCCCCCAGTCCGCATAGGTGACCGATTGCCGGATGGGCGACCAGTCGCGATACGTCGGAGAGTGCGGCTGGAAAGCAACTGCGTGACTCTCAGGCCAGACGCCGAGGGCAAGCTTCCAGCCGACATCGGGTTCGCGCTGCATGAGACGCGCGATGACGGCGAGTTTGTCATCGACGCTCGCGCCGCTCTGAGGCAACCAGCCCGCGGCGACATTCTGCAGGCTCTCGATCGGACGATTGCTTAGCCGACCACCAGGATCCAGTGCGGACAGCCTTCCAAGAAGCGCTGCCGCCCGACCGAAATAGGTCGGCGACCAGCACAGCGTCTCGAGTGCCCATAGCAAGTAGGGGTGTGGCGACGAAGGTCCGAAAAGAGTGTCCGCGCCGCTGTCTTGGAACATCGTGCGAAGAATCGGGTCGGTGCGGTCCAAGTCGAGTTCAACCGCATCCTGAAACACCTCCGGGGCGGCTTCCGCCAAGCTGGGCAGGACACTGGCCAGTCGAGCCCAGGTCGTTCCTGTGTCGTCGGCGTTTGCAGCTTGAAGTAGATCGTGAATGAGCCGGCTGACCCGCCCCTGCATGGCTAGGTCAGCAGGAAGCTCGACGTCGCTCGCGGCGGCGAGCGCTAGTCCGTCCGCCACGCCTTTCCTAAGCGTCTCCGAATGGGTCGGGTTGGTGCCTTGGGTGCTCGCGGTCAGACGAGCGACGGCATCCATGCCCTGGTAGGGGTCCGGTGTCAACAGGACATCTGCGACAACCTCGGCCCACCTCGCTAGTTCACCATCAGTGAGCGTCGGTAGGAGGAGAAGAGCAGCCTCTGCAGGCGAGGTGACACGCCAGGTGCCGCCCGAACGAACGAACGGTGCATCCGCTCGGCCGGCGAGACTTTTCAGAAGGCGATCGATATCGTCGCGTGATCGTCCGGTCAGTCTTTCGATCACTGCGAGGTCGCCTTCAGCGTTCGCCCACGAACCAACCAGAACGAGCGGTGCGAGGATAGCGGCTTGATCGGTATTGGTGACCCACTCTGGGGCTCGGAAGCGTGGCTCGCGTGCGACCGAACGAACGAGCGCGGGCACACTGCGACGCGCGAGGGCCACCATCGCCTCGGCCTTGTTCGAGTCGGACACGACGGCCTTAAGCGCCTCGCGAGCGGTTGCGCGGTCTATCTTGCGGAGCTCAATCTTCTTGGCGTTTCGAATGATGTCGCCAGGCTCGGCGATCAAGATCACCCGATGTCCGTTGTCGACGGCGGCCGCGAGGTCGGGCGCATCGGAAAACAACGGAACGAGAATTAGAGGAGACCGCGATTCGGCCAGCCGCTGCCAGGCGGCGCTATCGGTGACAACAATGGCCCGGTACAGAAGGTCGTTCTGCGCAGCCAAGGCGGCGAACGTGAAGGCGAGGGCCTCATCGCGCCACGGCGCTTGAATAGCCAAGATCGCATCGCCGGATCCTGCAGCGGTCAGGGTTGCACGCAACTCGTCGCCCTCAGCGGTGCGTCCAGCCGCGAAGAAGCCAGCCGGGAGCGCCACCGTCGTGCGACCCTGAAAAGCCTGCCACCACCGTTCGATGGTCTGTGCGTCTCGCGGTCGGTAGCCTAGCCGCTCCGAAATCCAACGATGTACGGACGGCGATTCTTGGAGCCAGCTCTCCAGAGTGTGCGCATCGATGGCCTTCACGTCAGAGAACTTCTTCTCGGCGGCCCGATCGGAAGCCCACGCGTTACCGCCAGCCCAGTTCCTTGGCGTTGCGAAGACAAAGACTGAACTCGCGTCAGCGGGGAGCGCGAGCACCCGCTTGTCGTAGTCGCTCTGAGCCTTTCCTTTCGGGTTGGCGTCCGTGCCGAACTCGAAGCGCAGCTCGCCGACTGGAAGGTACGCACTACCTGCAGACGTGGCGGTGCCGTCCCAACCAGAGGCAGCCACACCCTCGTGGGCGCGGACTTGCAGATTGCTGATCCCGGGAGTCACCGCGAGAAGACGACGCATCAGCTCGGGAAAGGCGGTCTTCGCATCATCGCGGGCAGCCCAGGCGTTCAGTTCGTTGGCGGTGATGAGCTCAGGCCCGTCCGTGCGGAGCGCGGGTGCGACCGACGAAGCGCTCGAGCCGCGTTCCTTCTGAAGGCGCAGGACCTCTTCTCGAGCAAAACGATGCTGCGTCGAGCCTGGAACACGAGCTGACACGAGGGTGCCTGCTGTGACCCAGTTCCTGACGGTGTTTTCGTGCACCCCAAGGAGCTTCGCGGTCTCACGAACGTTCAGGAATGGCTTCAGTCCATCTTCACTCTCCATATCACCAGTATAGCAAAGTGTGGACTTTGTGTACTTAGGTTGCATTACCGGGCGGTTGACCTGTGTGTCGGCCACTGGGTCTCATCGACACTTCGGCCCGTAGAAGTGCAAGGCGCACACTCTGCTTGGCGAGGCCGAGCTCCCGCGCGAAATTCGTCAAGGACCTACCCGCCTTGTAGAGGACGACGGCCTGGACAGTTTGGTTGGGCGTGATCGGCTATCGGCGCATGGGCACGTTCGTGTCTTTCAGTAGGCGCAGGACCGTTGACTTCCCAATGCCGTAACGCGGTGCCACGGCGGGCGGCGTGTCCTCGCAATCGGGCCTCTCCGTGGGATGCCGCGCGTGTGGGCGAGCGAGAAGAAGTTCTGTCTGCGCCCCACGGCAGAATGGACTCGACGCGAACGCGAGCAAGCAGAGGGGAGCACGAGTGCTGAACTGGATCCGACGAGCGCTGAACCTCCCAACAGACGCCGTGCCCGTACCGGCAAGGTCCAAGAACCTCCACCAAGCGGTGCTTGGAGAGGCGGTTGTCTACTTCGCCCATACTGTTCCGACTTCGAAACCCATTGATCTCGGTAAGGCGGCGAAGCAACTCCTTGATACCGAGCTCGCAGTGAGCGCAGCGTGGCCATCGGACAGGTCAGCGCGACTGCCTCCGTCCTTGGAGAGGATTGAACGAGACCTGACCCGCCTTCGACAGCTCAAGACATGGACCGACAACCTGAACGGGCTGCCGTCCTTGGTGAGGGGCGTTGTCTCGCATCCGGTGACTGCGTTCCGAGTACTCCGATTGCTCAATGTAAAGCGCAACGACGTTCCGGACGGGGACGAGGAAAACTCGTCGCTCGAATCTGTGCGTGTCGAGGTCGAGAAGATCCTCGTGGACGCACAGAAGGTCACGCTCATGGAGAAAGAGATAGATGATGATCTCTTCTGGAGCGAACAAGAAGACCTCGACGCTTATGTGCGGTTGTTCCTGCGCACGACGCAGCACACTATCCGAATCGGTGACAAAGAAAGGTCGATCACTCTTGAGCCTCGGCTGATGCTGCACCGTGAGGGTGTTGTGCAGATTACCGTCGGCGTGCATCTACCTCCAGGTTGCAAGCCGGCAGATGCGATCGACGCATCCTTCCCAGGATCACCGCTGTTCCACTCGTCGCGAGTGCCCGAGCCGTATGCGTCGCGGGGTGCCAAATGGGCCGGGGGAGAGTGGGCAGAGCAGCAAGAGGGAGGGGTTAGGGTCCGAGTCTTCGAGCATGAGGAACCCGCGTCGCTCTACGACTGGCTGGAAGTTCTTGTCGGTCGAATCTTGCGGGGAATCGGCGCTTTCGTCGGCGGCCCCTTCTATACCTATCCGATGATTATGGTCCAGGCAGGAGCATGCTGCACAGACTGGGTCGACAACCACGCCCAGGACGTCGTGCACCTCGCGATCCGCAAGGTCCCGCGCAGTAGCGATCAAGTCACACTGGACCCCGGTCCTAACCTGAGCATCCACTCAGGCATGCGAATTCACGCCACCGGCGGCTCTGTGGTGCTGCTTCACTTGCGTGCCTGGCGTGCCGGCATCCTGGACCTCCACCACACCCTGCTGTACGAACGAATCGGGCTTGTCTACGTGCGGCTGCGCAGGCTGGAACAGCGGATCTCAGACTTCCAGACGGGCAAGCGAGACACATTGCGCACTTACCGCAGAGTGTTGGAACTGGAGAAGGAAGTGCGTGGCGCGCATCATCGCGCAGGAACGGCACGCGACATCTCTCGCCACGTCCTGACTGCGCTGGGTGCCTTCGAGATTCTCGAAGTTGTCCGCAACGGCGCGAGCATGCTCGGTGAAAGGGCGAGTACGCGCGCGAGCCTGCGTGCCGCGCGCGCGGCGAACAGGTTCGGAGTGCTCGGGTTGACGGTCGCAATTCTCGCAGCGATTCCGGCGATCCCGTCCATCCTCGCGCTCATAGAGCAGCAGCGCCAGACCGATCCGGAAGCAGGCTTCTGGTCGCTGATGCAGACCCTCGCAACATCACCACTCCTGCTATCCGCCCTCATACTTGGCGCGGCTGTGCTCTATGCCGTGGCGCTCTTCTGCGTGCTCGCATTCCGTGTGATCCGGTACATCGTCAGGTTACGCAAACGGGGGTACGTCTCACGAGTTGAAGGGTACAAGATTGTCGTCGACGACCCGGTTGATGCCTGAGCGTGCCAATAGGACGAGATCTCGATGCAACCCCTGATCACCCGCGCTCCGGGAGATCTAGAGCATCCAGCGACGAAGCGTCGTGCTCGAGGGTTCGTTCCAGTCATTTTCGAGGATGGAATGAACATAGCTCTCCGTGGATGACGCAACTACCGCGTTGAGCATGGCCTGCACTGCAACTTCATGCGACAAAGCCTTTAGCCAACGCGCGATGGCGTCGCCGACCGGGTATTGATCGTAGGCTTCCGCTGCAGTGAACAGCGCGTTTGCCAATGACTCTGCGAGGTCAAGCCTTCGTTGGCGCACCAGGTGGCGGAGCACGTCGAGAAGCCACAACAAGGGAGGGCGGAGTCCCTCTCGTTGAAGCCCGCCTACGTCCTGACCGTCTTTCAGGAGATCACACATGCTCTCTGCGAACTGCGTCATCCCCTCCGGATCCGCATCGAACCAAGTGTTCACCGTCGATCGTTCGATACGGCGAAGTTCGGGAAGGAACAGGGCACCGTTCCCCCGATGTGCGAGAGCGAAATCGTTGAACGCCTTGACGTCGAGCGGGTCATTGAGGAGCCGCTCGAGTTGAGTGCTCAACGGCCCGCTCCCGCCCTCGAGCTCATGCTCCATTGCTTGGAGCATGTCGTCGACAGTCGGATATCGCTGCCCTGGGGCCCTGCGGGTAGCGCGTGTGACCACTGTGCGATATCTCTCGGACGGCAGCGGCACGTACACGGGCGTCGGGAGTTCGCCGGTCATGATCCAGCCCACAATGGCACCGACGCTGTACACGTCTGTTCGCGGGGTTGCGGAGTGCGCGTCGGCATGTTGCTCGGGAGCGGCCCACCGCTCCGTCCCGACCAGGTTGCCTTGTCGAGTGAGCTCTGCGGTCGTCGATCCTGGCGCGTTACGAGCAATGCCGAAGTCCGACACCACCCATCGGGCACCGTTGCTATCGTCGAACCACAGGATATTCTTCGGCTTCAGATCACGATGGACGCGACCCTCCATATGGAAACTGTGTAGCCCATGAGCCACCGCGCGCACGACAGCGAGCGCGAGCTCCTCACGGTCGCTGAGGGAGAGGCCCTTGATGGCGGGGGTGAGTTCACCCCTTGCGATTGGCATCGTGTACCACTCGCCGTCCGGGTCAACGTCGATCACAGGCATAACGTTCGGGCCAGAGGCTGCCCGCATCGCTTCGACCTCACGTGTGAACCTGCGCTCGACGTTCCCCCCGCCACGGCGCATCTTGACCGCGTACTCGATCCCTGTCGTCAGATCGCGGCCACGCCCGACGATCGCGTGCTCGGTGGGTGCACCGAACACGTCGAGGATCTCGTACCGCTCGCTAGGGCTGCTCATGTGCATATTCTCCCGTGGTTCGATGTCGCGCAAGCGTCCGACCACGGCCTACGATGACAACCGCAGTTGCCGCGATGGTCGACCTAGGTGAGAGTCTCAAGGCGAGTCATGTTCGAGCCACGCGGCGCAGCCGTACCTTTGCGATGAGATTCCGCAAGCGCCATGGCTCTCAAGACTCTATTTCTAGACAGCGAACCAACCGGGACCAAACCGGGACCAGAACCATGCAATGCATGCAAGCCATGACGTGAAATGACGGCGTTTGAAGGGCAGAGATGCCCGGAAAATCAACGATCTGGCCTGAACGCGATACCTGGGGGTCAAGGGGTCGCAGGTTCAAATCCTGTCAGCCCGACGTAAAAAGCCCAGGTGAGAGAAAGTTTCTCGCCTGGGTTTCGTCGTGTCGGAGTCGCTTCTTGTCGATAACGTGGATGCACGTCGCAACGGAGAGACGGAGACGCAACGATGACGAAGGACGACACCGGCGGATTCTCCGCCGAAGAGCGCAAGGCGATGAAGGAGCGCGCCGCCGGCTCAAAGCGGAGGCGAAGCGTGCCAAGGGCGCCGAGAAGGCAGCGGCTGAAGAAGCCGAGTTGCTCGCGAAGGTCGCGCAGATGCCGGACGGGGACCGTGAGATGGCGGAGCGTGTGCACGCGATCGTGACGACCGTAGCGCCCGACCTCGCACCGAAGCTCTACTACGGGCAGCCCGGTTATGCACGTGGCGGCAAGCCCGTGGTGTTTCTTCCGCAGCGGCCAGATGGACAAGGAGCGCTACTCAACCTTCGGAGTGAGCGCACGCCGAGCTCGATGACCCGAGCGGCTTCTGGCCGACCTCGTACGCGCTCACCGATCCGACCGAGAAGGCATGGGAGCAACTGAGTGAGATCGTCGAGCGCGCGGCGGGCGCGGAGAAGGCCTGACAAGCTTCATCACCGACGCGATCTGAGTGCCCGCCGCCGACCCCGACAGCGCCGGTGAGAACCGCGCGGTCGACGGCGTCAGCGGGCGTTGCGGGGGTGGCGTTTGGCTGTGCGCTCGTTGCCGTGGCGGTAGTCGCCGGTGAGGCGCGCCATCAGCAGCTGCGGATCGCCTGATTCGACATCTGCGAGGAACTCCTCGGCACGCCGGCCTCGCAGCACCGCCGCTTTGACACCGTGATGGGTGATGACGATCTCGGATCCGCGCTCGGTGTACGAGAAGCCCCGGGGTGCGCCCATCCGTCGAGCGTACGCGCATCGCCGATGCGCACGGACACATGACGGGATGAATTCGCGATCGCCGAGCGTTGGAATACCGTGAAAGCAGCGGCGGATCTTCCGGGACCGCCGGGAAAGAAGGAGAGATGTCTGCAGGCGAGGCGCTGGTCGATGAGTTCAAGGGCGCGTTCCGCCGTCATCCGGCGGGTGTGGCCCTGATCGCCGCGACGACGACGGCCGGCCCCGTCGGCCTGACGCTGTCCAGCGTCGCGTCCGTGAGCGCCGATCCGCCCGTGCTGGTCTTCTCGGTGACGCGCGCCACGGGAAGCGCCGGTGGCATCCTGTCGGCTCCGAGCTTCGTCGTGCACTTCCTCACCACCGGTCAGGAGGAGCTGGCCGATGCGTTCGCTCGTACCGGCCAGCCCCGGTTCACTCCCGAACAGGGGTGGATCACGTTGCCCACCGGTGAGCCGTTCCTCTCGCGCGCCCGCGTGGCCCTGCGCGCACGCACCCGCGAGACCACCGCCGTCGGCGGCTCCGTGCTCGTGCTCGCCGACGTGCTCGAGGTGCTCGAGGGCACCGAAGGCGAGCCGCTCGTCTACCACGATCGCCAGTACGACCGCCTCGGCTCCGCCGTCTCGCTCGACGCCTGAGACCCGTCCGTCGCCAGAGGGCTTGCCCCCGTGCCCCGCCTGCACGACAGTGGAGGGATGACGGCCCCGTTCATACTCACGCTGCCTCTTGCCGCACCCCTCGCGGCAGGCACGGTGATCGACATCGCGGCGGACCCGGATGAGGCACGGCGGCTCGTCGTGACGGACATCGCCACCGGGGTGCGCTATTCGGTGCCTGCCGCGGGGCTTCCGACGACGGAACGCGGCCGGGTCTCCCGCGCCAGGGTCGAGGCGTGCGCGATATCGGCGGGGCGGGCGGGCACGGCGCGCACCGAACTGACGGTCGTGCCGATGTCGGTGGAACCGGTGAGCGGGGGCGATGGCGCCGCGGATGCGTTGTCGGGTGCAGAGCGTGCCGCAGCGGATGCCGGTGCTGAGGCGTCGTGGTGGAGTGGCGTGGATCGCACGGAGAAGCCCGCACCGCACCGCTTCTGGTGAACGACACATCGAATCACTGGAAGTCGCGGGATCGGTGCGAGACGCCGACCCGCAGATCTTCGAAGGCGTCGGCGAGCACGTTGGTCACGCCCTCGCGACTGCGCTCCAGGATCCCGCGCACGATGAGCGCGGGAGATTCCCGTGCGACACGGCGATACCGCATCCACACGCCCTGCGAGCACACCACGTTGACGAGGCCGTGCTCGTCTTCGAGATTGAGGAAGGTCACGCCCCCGGCCGTCGAAGGACGCTGACGATGGGTGACGAGACCGGCGACCTCGATACGCCGCCCAGGCTCGTGCGTGCGCAGGCGGTCGGAGCCCAGCACGCCGCGCTCATCGAGCATCGCGCGGAAATGCGCCAACGGATGATCGTCGGTGGACACGCCCGTGGAGGCGAGGTCGGCGGTGAGGATCTCGTAACCGCTCTGATCGGGAAAGAGCGGGGGTTGCACGGCCACCTGCGTTCCCGGCAGATGGCGTGCACGATCCTCGGCAGCGGCACCGGCCTGCCAGAGCGCCTCCCGGCGGGACAGCCCCAGGCATTCGAATGCGCCGGCCGTGGCCAGGGACTCCAGCTGGGCGGCGGTGAGATCGGTGCGACGCACGAGATCGTTCAGATCCCGGTACCGCCCGCCCGCCTCGCGTTCGTCGACGATGCGCTCGGCGACGGCCGCACCGATCCCGGCGACCTCGGCGAGCCCCAGCCGCACGGCGAAGGCGCCGTCTCGTCGGTGTGCGGAGGATTCATCGGGCTGTTCGGCATCGAACTTCTTCGAGACGGCAGGTTGCGTCCCGAGACAGGCATCTCGTCCGGTGGGAGCGCGCCGCCTGGTCGATGACGCAGGCACCGCGCCCGGTTCTGTGCCCTCGTCGGCATCGTGCGGCTCGACGCCCGTCGTCGCGGCCGATGCGTGCAGATCGGGCCGGCGCACCTCGACGCCGTGCCGACGCGCATCGGCGGTCAGCGTCGCGGGGGAGTAGAAGCCCATCGGCTGCGAGCGCAGCAGTCCGGCCAGGAACGCCGCGGGGTAGTGCAGCTTGATCCACGAACTGGCATAGACGAGGAGCGCGAAGGAGAGCGAGTGCGACTCGGCGAAGCCGAAGTCCGAGAACGCCTGGATCTGCGCGTAGATCCGATCCGCCGCCTCGTCGACGAGCCCATGTCGGCGCATGCCCGCATACAGACTGTTGCGGATGCTGTCGATGCGCTCCAGCCCGCGTTTGGATCCCATCGCCCGTCGCAGAGTGTCGGCCTCGTCGGCCGTGCAGTCGCCGAGCACCGTGGCCATCTGGATCAGCTGCTCCTGGAAGACGGGGATGCCCATGGTGCGCTCCAGCACCGGCTTCAGCAACGGGTGCGGGTAGGTCACCGTCTCGTCGCCGAGCTTGCGCCGCACGAACGGGTGCACGGCGCCGCCCTGGATGGGCCCGGGCCGGATGAGGGCGATCTGGATCGCCAGATCGTAGAAGGTGCGCGGCTGCAGGCGCGGCAGCAGCCCCATCTGCGCCCGGGACTCCACCTGGAAGACTCCGATCGTATCGGCGCGGCACAGCATGTCATACACGGCCGGCTCCTCTTTCGGGATGGTGTCCAGCGTCCAGCGCTCGCCGGTGGAAGCGCCCACGATGTCGAGGCAGTGCTGCAGGGCGGACAGCATCCCCAGTCCCAGCAGGTCGAACTTGACCAGCCCCATCCAGGCGGCGTCGTCTTTGTCCCACTGGATGACGGTGCGATTCTTCATCCGCGCATACTCCACGGGAACCACCTCGCCCACGGGGCGCTGGGTGAGCACCATGCCACCGGAGTGGATGCCCAGATGCCGAGGGGCGGCGAGCAGCCCGGCGGCGTAGTCCACCACGGTGGCGGGGATGTCGTGGTCGTCGACGGGGGCGAGCTCGAGACCCCAGCGCTCCACCTGCTTCGACCAGGCATCCTGCTGGCCGGGGGAGTAGCCCAGGGCGCGAGCCATGTCGCGCACGGCGTTCTTCGGCCGGTACTGGATGACAGTGGCCACCTGCGCTGCGCATTCGCGCCCGTACTCGTCGTAGACCCACTGGATCATCTCCTCCCGGCGGTGTGCGTCGAAATCGACGTCGATGTCGGGCTCCTCCGCGCGGGTGGTCGCGAGGAAGCGCTCGAAGGGGAGGTCGTAGAAGATCGGATCCACCGCCGTGATCCCCAGCAGATAGCACACCGCGCTCGCGGCGGCCGATCCTCGGCCCTGGCAGAGGATGCTGCGATCACGAGCTTCGGCGACGATCCCGTGCACGATGAGGAAGTATCCGGGAAAGTCCTTCTCCTCGATGACGTCGAGCTCGCGGCCGATCCGCTCCCGCCCCCGAGAGTCGAGGTCGGGATACTTCTCCTGCGCGGCCGTCCACACCAGGGTGCGCAGGTGGCTCATGGGCGTGCGTCCCTCGGGCACGGTCATGGTGGGGAGCGCCGGCTTCGCGCGCCGCAGGGGGAAGGCGCACTCCTCGGCGATCCGGAGCCCGTGGGCGATGGCCCCCGGATAGCGGGCGAAACGGACGGTCATCTCCTCTCCCGAGCGCAGATGCGCGGATCCTCCTGCGGGCAGCCATCCCTCCAGCTCGCGGATGCTCCGTGTAGCGCGCACGGCGGCCACCGCATCGGCCAGCCTCGCACCGTCGGGTGCGGCGTAGTGCACGTTGCTCGTCGCGACGACGGGCAGGCCGTGCGACGAGGCCAGCTCGGCCAGCGCGTCGTTTCGTCGGGTGTCCTGGGGATCTCCGTGATCGATGAGCTCCACGGCCACATGATCCGTGCCGAAGAGATCGACGAGGGTGCGCAGCGATCGCTCGGCTCCCTCGACGCCCTCGCGGGCGAGACCCTGCCGGACCCCGCCCTTGCGACATCCGGTGAGGATCGTCCAGTGCCCCCCGGCGGTGTTCGCGAGATCCTCCCACCCGTAGACGGGGCGTCCCTTCTGCCGGCCGCGCAGCTGCGCCCGCGTGATCGCGGCGGACAGCCGGTGATAACCCTCCTCGCCCCGGGCGAGGACGAGGAGGTGCTCGCCGAGAGGGTCGGGGACTCCTCCCTGCGGCGCGGGCAGATCGAGCGAGAGCTCGGCGCCGAACACCGTCTGCACATCGGTCTGCTCGGCGGCCTCGGCGAACCGGGCGGCGCCGTAGAAGCCGTCGTGATCGGTGAGCGCCAGCGCTGTCAGGCCCAGCCGTTCCGCCTCCGCGACGAGGTCGGCGGGGGAGGAGGCGCCATCGAGGAAGGAGAACGAGGAATGCGCGTGCAGCTCGGCATAGGGCACCGCATTCGCCGGGCGCTCGATGCCGGAGAGAGCCGGCGGTCGACGCTTTGGAGAGCGCACGGGAGCCTCCGCGGCGAGAGCGTCGCGCAGCGCCGGGCGCCCGCTCAGCGTGCGCTCCATCTCGCTCCACGTCATCGGCGGGTTGTGCCAGCCCATCAGTGATACCTCCCCTCTGCGTACCAGCCGCCCTGCATGTTGTACAGCACGAGCCAGGCGTGCTCCTGCTCGTCGACCAGCTGGAGGCGTGCGCCGCGGGACACACGGTCGAGGGGAGCGGCCTCGTGATCCCGGTCGTGCACCGGCCATGGTCCGGCCCAGGCACGCACGCCGACCCCCTCCACGATGCGGGGCTCGGCGGAGAGCAAGCCGCGCTCATCGATGCGGACGGGTTCTCCCGTCTCGTCGAGGACCGGCACCGGATAAGGCGGGGAGAAGACCTCGGCAGGGAGAGGATCGGGAAGATGGCCGGGCCAGGGCAGTGCGGGATCGCGCTCGATGACCACGCGCTCACCCCACGGGGTCAGCTGCTGACGATCGGCGAGACGGCGCCCGCCGACGACACTGCCGGTGACGACGCCGTCGTGGCCGAGCAGCGTCTGCACGCGGGAGAGCGCATGGTGCAGCCGCTCGTCGGGCCCCGATCCGAAGAGCGCGGGCTGATGATGCGCGGCATCGTCGACCGCTACAGGGACGAGGCGCACCCGGGAGATGCCGCGGAACATCCTGGCATCATCGCCTGCCTGCGTCGTGAGGGATTCCAGCTGCCAGCGCACGCGATCGACGAGATCGAGGGCTTCGAAACAGGTGGGATGCAGCCAGGAGCGTGAGAAGATGCGCCCCTCGTCATCGGTGAGGTCGATCCGCACCTCGGTGCAGACGAGCCAGGCCTCATCCAGGGCGACGACCAGGGCGTCTGCCGTGCGGCGCACGGCGAAGGCGATCTGATCGGACTGCGCGAGAGCCTCGTCGAACTCGACTTCCTCCGTGAGCTCGGGGGTGGGAGGGCGCGAGACCAGGGGCCGGGAATCGGCGCCGCGGGCGAGCGCGTGCAGCCGGGCCCCGCGTTCGCCGAGGCGATCGCGGACGTCCTGTTCGGGCAGGCGGGCGAAGTCGCCGAGCGTGCGCATGCCCAGACGCGTGAGAAAGGCCGCGACCCGCTCATCGCCCAGAACGGCCACGGCGAGCGGGGCGAGGAAGGTCGCGGACTCGCCGACGGGAATGACGAGATGCCTCGTCGTGGCACGGCGCGCGGCGATCTCGGCCGTGAACGGGCCGTCGCCGACGCCGATGCGCACCTCGGGATAGCCGCTGGCGGTCAGCGCGTCGGTCAGCGCCTGCGCCGCCTCGGCCTCGCCGCCGTGATAGCGGGACACGCCGCGGGCGCGGAGAACGGCCAGGCCCGGGCGCAGCATCTGGACCCCGGGCGCCTGCGCCTCGATCGTGCGCAGCGCGTGCTGGAACGCGCGCTCTTCTCCGTCGGGATCGGCGGGCAGCAGGCGCAGAGCAGGGGCGAGGCCCTGCGCCTCACGGCGTCGTTGTCCGCGCCGCACACCTCGTTCTCGCGCGGATGCCGTGCACGCGTGCACGAGGCCCGCCTGTATGACGGCCGTCGGCGGATGCGGAGGCATACCGAGCGCTGCGCGCAGCGGCCAGTCGGGAAACCACAGCACGAGTACGCGCGAGGGGACGGGCCCCGCGACGCTCATCCCGCCACCGCCAGAAGCCGGGGAGAATGTGTCGCGGGGCGCTCTTGGGCGCCGTGGAGCTCCTGAATGGAGCCATGCGCGTCGGGGAGGCGCACGTGCACGCTGCGCGGGATGGGGGAGCGTCGGGTGCGCGCGGTGATCGTCATCTCGCAGCCGTCGATGAGCCCCCAGCCCTCGCCCGCACCGTGCCATCGCGGATCGTGCACGCTGATGACGCCCTCGCTCTGCGGCCAGGGAGTCGCGGAGACGAGGAGAAGGGTGCATCCGCGGTCGCGCAGTCGCGCGGTGAGGCGGGAGAGCTCGCCATCGCCGACGCGGCCGGACGGGCGCACGGCGATGAGGGGGACGACCTCGGAGAGGGCGGACACGACGGAGACCCAGCGGGCCCCGGGCGATGGCACGAGGGCGAGCCGTTCCAGAGCGACGCCGTGCCCCGCCAGAGCCTCGATCCCGAGGGTCGGCATCCCCACGGCCGCGCACCAGGATCCGGCGCGGGAGATGGGGGAGAGCAGCGCGCCGACAAGCCCCGGCGACGGGGCGAGCGAGTACACCGTGCCCACCTGCAGCCCGCCGTCGGGGAAGAGCAGGGCGAGCGCAGGAGCCACGGGAAGGATCGGATACTCGCTGCGTCTCCGCTGCATCCGCGTGATCTTACGGCGCAGGCGCATGATGTCTCCGGCACGGGAATCGGAGGCCTCGGAGGCCGTGCCGACCGCGGCCGGCACGCGCAATGCATTCGGCATGAAACTATCCTCGAATAAGATTTCGAATAATTCAAGAGACGCAGTGACTCTATCTCGTACATCGGACATCGCTTCGGGGGCACTGTTCGGAACTCGGGGGGCACTTTCGGAAGGTGGGCACTTTCGGAAGGTGGACACTGTGCAGGAGAGGGCACCGTGCGGCTTCTCCACAGGGTGCCCTGCCGACCCCGCCGATCTGCCTAGCATCGACGGATGCCGTCCTACGACCCGCACGCGCTCGCCGTGGCGCTCGCGCACGGCGCACTGCTCGTCGTCGGAGCGCGGCTCATCGCCGTCGACATCGCCGAGCACCGACTGCCCGATCGGATCGTGCTCCCGGCCCTCGGCGCGACGCTGCTCCTCGTCCTCGGAGACGCGGTGTGCACGGGCGAGACGGCGGCGATGGGCAGGGGCCTGGCGGGAATGATCGGGCTCTGCGCGTTCTACGCGCTGCTGCGCGGGGTCAGCAGGGGAGGAATGGGCGGCGGCGACGTCAAGCTCGCCGCCGTGATCGGCCTGGTGCTCGCCTGGCACGGGTGGTCGGCGCTCGTCATAGGGGCGGCGGCCGCCTTCGCGCTCGGCGCGCTGAGCGCGCTCGCGCTCCTGCTCGCACGCCGCGCCGACGGCGCGACGATGATCGCCTTCGGGCCGTGGATGATCCTGGGCGCCGTCCTCGGCATCGGGCTGGGATAAACCGCCACCGCGCAGGAGGGCATGCCGCCGAGGAGGGGGATATGGTGTGCTCATGGCACTCGCACGACTTCACGGCGGCCCGCTGGACGGGCAGATCCTCCCTCTCGACGACGCCGACCAGGACTCGCTGATCGTCCCCTACAGCGAGACCCAGATCGTCTACCGCCGCAATGGCGGGCCGACCCGCACGGGCGATGACGACGGCCCCACCGAGATCCTCTTCGCCTTCGTCGAATCGGAAGACGACATCGCTCCGGACGACGGCGACGACGCGCGTCGATGACGACGCCCAGCCGCACCGTCGAGGTCGAGCGCAAGTACGACGCCGACGCGGACACGCCGTTGCCGGAGTGGATGGGCATCCCCTCGATCGATGCGGTGAGTGACGGCGAGCTCCGCGAGCTCGACGCCCGGTACTTCGACACGGCAGATGCCGCTCTCGCCCGCGCCGGGGTGGCGCTGCGCCGCCGCACCGGCGGCCCCGACGAGGGCTGGCACATCAAGGGGCCGCGCGAGGGCGACGCCCGGGTGGAGTTCGGCTGGCCGCTCGGCGAGGGCGACGCTCTGCCGCAGCCCGTGGCCGAGGTCGTCTCGCAGTGGACGACGGCGCCGCTCGAGCCGCTCGCCCGCATCCGCAACAGCCGTACGGCCTACCTGCTCACCGGCCCCGGGGGCGTCGTGGCGGAGTTCGTCGACGACCGCGTGCGGGCCACCGACCTGCGGGCCGGGACCCACCGGGAATGGCGCGAGTGGGAGATGGAGCTCGGCCCCGCGGCACCCGCCGACGAGGCGCAGCGCACGGCGTTCTTCGACGCCGTCGCACGCGCGGTCGCCGCCGCCGGCGGGCGCGAGTCGTCCTCCGGCTCCAAGCTCGCACGGGCCTTGGGGCGTGACTGACCGAGGGCTGCGTTCCGCCTCCGCCAGGATGCTGCTGCTTCCGTCGCCGTGCGACGTCAGAAGTTGATCATGTGCCCCACGAGACCGTGGAAGGCCTCCTGCAGCGCCTCCGACAGCGTCGGGTGCGTGTGCACGTTGCGGGCCAGCTCGTGCGCGGTGAGGTCCCACTTCTGTGCGAGGGTCAGCTCGGGCAGAAGCTCGGAGACGTCCGGACCGATCATGTGGCCGCCGAGGAGCTCGAGATGCTCGGAGTCGGCGATGAGCTTGACGAAGCCGACCGGCTCGCCCAGGCCGTGGGCCTTGCCGTTGGCCATGAACGGGAAGGTCGCCACGGTGATCTCGCGGCCGGTCTCCTTGGCCTGCTGCTCGGTGAGGCCGAACGAGGCCACCTGCGGCGAGCAGAAGGTGGCGCGCGGCATCATCCGGTAATCGCCCAGCGTCTGCGTCTCGGCGCCGCCGATGGTCTCTGCGGCGACGACGGCCTGCGCCTCGGCCACGTGGGCCAGCTGCAGCTTGGCGGTCACATCGCCGATGGCGTAGACGCCCTCGACGTTCGTGCGCATGTGGTCGTCGATGTCGATCGCACCGCGCTCGGTGAGCTTCACGCCGGTCTTGTCCAGACCGTAGCCCTCGACGTTCGGCGCGAAGCCGACCGACATGAGCACCTTCCCGGCCTCGATGGAGGCCTGCTGGCCGTCCTTGCCGGTGTAGGTGACGGTGACGGAAGAGCCGTTGTCGGTGACCTTCTCGACCTTGGTGGAGGTGAGGATGTCGACGCCGTAGTTCTTGTACTGCTTCGTGATCTCCTTCGACACGTCGGCGTCCTCGTTGGGGAGCGCGCGGTCGAGGAACTCGATGATCGTGACCTTCACGCCGTAGTTCGTCAGCACGTAGGCGAACTCCATGCCGATGGCACCGGCCCCGACGATGACGATCGACTCGGGCAGCTCGCGGGAGAGGATCTGCTCCTCGAAGGTGACGACGTTCTCGCTGAGCTCGACGCCGGGCAGCAGGCGCACGGTCGATCCCGTGGCGATGATGACGTTGTCGAACGTGACCTCTTCGACCTGGCCGTCGGCCTTGGCCACCGAGATCGCCTTCGGACCGGTGAAGGTGCCGCGGCCGTCGAACTCGGTGACCTTGTTCTTCTTCATCAGGAAGTGGATGCCCTTGACCCGGCCGTCGGCGACCTCGCGCGAACGGTCGAAGGCCTTGCCGAAGTCGAGCGAGAACTCGCCCGAGATGCCGAAGAAGTCGGCCTTGTGGTTCAGCGTGTGCGCGAGCTCGGCGTTCTTCAGGAGCGCTTTGGAGGGGATGCACCCGACGTTCAGGCACACGCCTCCCCAGTACTTCTCCTCGATGATGGCGGTGGAAAGGCCCAGCTGAGCGCTGCGGACAGCGGCGACATAGCCGCCAGGGCCCGCGCCGAGGATGACGACATCGAAGTGTGGCATGACACCAGCCTATCGCGCGCAGAAACGCCTCCCGACGGCGCCTCCCGATCCGTTAGTCTGGAACGGAAGGAGGGTCAATCGTGTCAGACAACGACAGCCAGGACGACGCATCCGCCATCCGCAGGAACATGGATGCGCCGCACGACACCACGCAGACGTTCGGGCACGACTCCGATCTGTCTTTCGTACCCTTCGGCGTCGAGCTGAGCGAGGTCGAGCAGGCCGCGATCGCGGCGCTGCCGTCGGGCTCGGCTCTGCTGCTCGTCCGCTCCGGGGCGCTTGCGGGGGCTCGTTACCTGCTCGACACCGAGGTGACGACGACCGGCCGTCATCCCGAGGCCGACATCTTCTTCGACGACGTCACCGTCTCGCGCCGCCATGCCGAGATCATCCGCACCGGCACCGCGTTCGAGATCGTCGATCAGCGCTCGCTCAACGGCACCTACGTCAACGGGGAGCGCGTGGATCGCGGGGCCCTGGGCAATGGTGACGAACTGCGCATCGGCAAGTTCCGCCTCAACTTCTTCGCTTCTCCCGTTGACGTCGCGGCGGCGAAGCACTGATGGCGTCGCATGCATCCCGTGAGCGCTCGGCGCCCACGGGTCTGCTGAGTATCGGTCAGGTACTGGCACGGCTGACGCCGGAGTTCCCCAAGCTCACGGCCAGCAAGCTCCGCTACCTGGAGGGCGAGGGCATCGTCACCCCCGCGCGCACCGAGTCCGGCTACCGCAAGTTCTCCGCGGGCGACCTGGAACGGCTGCGTCTCGCGCTCACGCTGCAGCGCGATCGCTATCTTCCGCTCGACGTGATCCGCGAACACCTCGCGGCCCTCGATGCCGCCGGATCGTCGGCCGACGCCGAGTTGCCGGCGTCGATCGTGACCCGCGCCCGTCGCTATCGGCGCGACGAACTGCTCGCGGCGGCGGGAGCGTCGACCCAGCTGCTCAACGACGCCGTGTCGGGAGGGATGATCGCCCCGAGCGACACCCATCCCGAGAGCACGGTGGCCCTGCTGCGTGCCCTGGTCGCCCTGGACCGGTATGGGATCGAGCCGCGGCACCTGCGCCCGCTGCGGCAGAGCGCCGAGCGCGACGTCGCTCTCGTGCAGTCGGCGTTGTCGACCTTGCTGCGGCGCACCGATTCGTCCTCGCGGGGCAAGGCGGGCGAGATCGCCCCGGAGCTGGCGGCGCGGCTCGACGAGGTGCGCACGATCCTCGTCAAGGACGCGCTGGCGCACCTGCTGTCGTAACGAACTGATTGCGACACACCCGCGCCGCGCGGCGGATGTCGTTGCCGCGGCCGGGGGGCTGCTCTAGCGTGGGGGTATCGAGTCCTGAGGAGGGGAATGGCATGAGCGTCGAGCGCCGTGACGATCCGTCATTCGGAGATGATCTCCTCTTCACCGACGGCCTGCCCGCCATGGATGACGAGGTCGGCTACCGCGGCGCGGTGGCGGCCCGGGCAGCGGGAATCTCCTACCGGCAGCTGGACTACTGGGCCCGCACCGAACTCGTCGTCCCGACTGTGCGCGGGGCCAGCGGCTCCGGCTCGCAGCGCCTGTACGGCTTCCGCGACATCCTCGTGCTGCGGCTCGTGAAGAGCCTGCTCGACACCGGCATCTCGCTGCAGCAGATCCGTACCGCGGTTGAGCAGCTGCGCGCCGCCGGCATCCGCAATCTCTCCGGCACGACGCTGATGAGCGACGGCGCCTCGGTGTACCTGTGCACATCGAACGACGAGGTCATCGACCTGGTCAGCCGCGGGCAGGGCGTGTTCGGGATCGCCGTGGGCAAGGTGCTTCGCGAGGTCGAGTCGACGCTGGTCGAGTTCGATCCTGCCGTCCCCGACGCGGTCGACGAACTGGCCTCGCGCCGCGCGCGCCGCTCGGCCTGAGCCGCGGCGCACGAACCACCCTGTGCTCTGGCGCTTCCGCGCCCTACGACGCTCGGCGCGAGCGTATCGGGGTCAGCTGCGGGCGTCCTCCGGCACGGGAACGCGGCCCGTGCGGATGATGCGGTCCAGCAGCAGATCGAAGTCGCCGGCGAGCTCCTGCGCCGATTCGCCGGGCCACACATGCAGCGGCTTGGCCGCGCCCTGCGCCTGCTGCAGCGAGGTGCGCTCGGGAAGCTGCGGGGTGAGCACGAGCGGACCGAACATGTCGCGCAGCTCCTTGATGCGGAACTGGTGCTCGATGGACTGCGGGCGCACGCGGTTGACGACGATGCCCAGCGGCTGCAGCCGGGGGGAGAGCCCTCGGCGGATCTCTTCGATGGCGCGCAGGGCGCGGTCGGCCGCGGCGACGGAGAACAGGCCGGGCTCGGTGACCACCATGACGCGGTCGCTGGCGGCCCACGCGGTACGGGTGAGCGCGTTCAGCGACGGCGCGCAGTCGATGAGCACCAGGTCGTAGTCGGCCTCGACGGCGGCGAGCGCCTCCTCGAGCTTCCACACATCGCGGACGCTGGGGTGGGGGCCGTCGAAGTTGATGGCGGACGGGCTGCCGATGAGCACGTCGATGGTTCCGGGGTGCACCTTGGTCCACCCGCTGGAGGTGATCGCCTGACGGACGGTCTTCTCCTTGGGGTTGGCCAGGACGTCGGCGATGTTGAGTCGTCCGGCGATCTGGAGGTCCATGCCCGTGGATACATCGGACTGCGGGTCGAGGTCGACGACGAGGGTACGGATGCCTCGGGCGAACGCCGCAGAGGCGAGGCCGAGGGTCACCGTCGTCTTGCCGACGCCTCCCTTGAGAGAGCTGACGCTGAGTACGTGCACGGAGACAACGTTACCTTCCCCTAGGCTGGGGAAACACTCAGCCCCGCCCATGCACGTGGAATCACGTGCATTGAGCCCCTCGAGGTGTGCATGTTCCAGAAGATCCTTGTGGCCAATCGCGGTGAGATCGCGATCCGTGCCTTCCGTGCGGCGTTCGAGGTGGGGGCGCGCACGGTCGCTGTCTTCCCCTATGAAGACCGCGGTTCCGTGCATCGGCTCAAGGCCGACGAGGCGTACGAGATCGGCGAGCGCGGTCACCCCGTGCGCGCCTACCTCGATGTGGACGAGATCATCCGCGTCGCGGTGGAGAGCGGGGCGGATGCGATCTACCCCGGCTACGGCTTCCTCTCCGAGAACCCGGAGCTGGCGGGCAAGGCCGCCGCGGCGGGGATCGTGTTCGTCGGTCCGCCCGCCTCGGTGCTGGAGATGGCGGGCAACAAGGTCGAGGCCAAGCGCCACGCCATCGCCGCAGGCGTCCCGGTGCTGCGCTCCACCGAGGCCTCCGACGACGTGGATGCGCTCGTCGCGCAGTCCGACGAGATCGGCTTCCCGCTGTTCGCCAAGGCCGTCGCCGGTGGCGGCGGCAGGGGGATGCGCCGGGTCGAGTCGAGGGAAGAGCTCGCTCCTGCGCTGGCCGAGGCGATGCGCGAGGCGCAGAGCGCCTTCGGCGACCCGCGGATGTTCCTGGAGCAGGCCGTGCTGCGGCCGCGTCACATCGAGGTGCAGATCCTCGCCGACAAGACCGGCGAGACCGTGCACCTGTTCGAGCGTGACTGCTCGGTGCAGCGGCGTCATCAGAAAGTCGTGGAGATCGCGCCGGCCCCGAACCTCGACGAGGAGGTGCGTCGCGCGCTGCACGCGCATGGCGTGGCCTTCGCCCGCTCCATCGGGTACGAGAACGCGGGAACGGTGGAGTTCCTGCTCGAGACGGCGGGGCCCCGCACCGGCGAGGTCGTGTTCATCGAGATGAACCCGCGCATCCAGGTGGAGCACACCGTCACCGAGGAGATCACCGACGTCGATCTCGTGCAGACGCAGATCCGCATCGCGGCCGGTGCGACGCTGACGGAGCTCGGCCTGCAGCAGTCCGAGCTCCGTCAGCGCGGCGCGGCGCTGCAATGCCGCATCACCACGGAGGACCCGACGCAGGGCTTCCGCCCCGACACGGGCAAGATCACCACGTATCGCTCGCCGGGCGGCGCAGGAATCCGCCTCGACGGCGGTACCGTGCACCAGGGCGCGCAGATCAGCCCGCACTTCGACTCGATGCTCTCCAAGCTCACGTGCCGCGGGCGCGACTTCCCGGCCGCGGTGTCGCGGGCGCGGCGCGCGCTGGCGGAGTTCCGCATCCGCGGCGTCTCCACCAACATTCCGTTCCTGCAGGCGCTGCTGGAGGATCCGTCGTTCGTCGCGGGCGATATCAGCACCTCCTTCATCGACGAGCGCCCCGACCTGCTGCGCGGCCGGGAGTCGAAGGATCGCGGAACGAAGATCCTCAACTGGCTCGTCGACGTCACCGTCAACAAGCCGCACGGCGCGCATCCCGGTTACGCCGAGGCGCGTACGAAGCTTCCGGAGCTGGACCTGTCGACCGAGCCGGTCGCCGGATCTCGCCAGCGGCTGCTCGAGCTCGGCCCGGAGGGCTTCGCGAAGGACCTGCGCGCGCAGAAGGCGCTCGCCGTGACCGACACGACCTTCCGCGACGCGCACCAGTCGCTGCTGGCCACCCGGGTGCGCACCAAGGACCTGGTGGCCGCGGCGCCCTACGTCGCCCGGCTCACCCCCGAACTGCTCTCGGTCGAGGCGTGGGGTGGGGCGACCTACGACGTGGCCCTCCGCTTCCTCGGCGAGGACCCATGGGAGCGGCTGGACAAGCTGCGCGAGAGCCTGCCGAACGTGGCGATCCAGATGCTGCTGCGCGGGCGCAACACCGTCGGCTACACGCCGTACCCCACAGCGGTGACCGAGGCATTCGTCGAGGAGGCGGCATCCAGCGGCATCGACGTCTTCCGCATCTTCGACGCGCTCAACGACGTGTCTCAGATGCGCCCGGCGATCGACGCCGTGCGCCAGAGCGGCACGGCCGTCGCCGAGGTCGCCCTCTGCTACACAGGCGATCTGCTCGATCCGGACGAGACCCTGTACACGCTCGACTACTACCTGCGTCTCGCGGAGCAGATCGTGGAGTCGGGCGCGCACATCCTCGCGATCAAGGACATGGCGGGACTGGTCCGCCCCGCGGCGGCGGCCCGGCTGGTCACGGCGCTGCGCGAACGGTTCGACCTGCCGGTGCACCTGCATACTCACGACACCCCGGGCGGCCAGCTCGCGACCCTCCTGGCAGCGAGCGCCGCCGGAGTGGACGCGGTCGACGCCGCCTCGGCACCGCTGTCGGGCACCACGAGCCAGCCTTCGCTGTCGGCCCTCGTGGCCGCTCTGTCGCACACCGAGCGCGACACGGGCCTCTCGCTCGCCGCAGTGTCGGATCTCGAACCGTACTGGGAAGCAGTGCGGCACCAGTACGAGCCGTTCGAGTCGGGCCTGCCCGGCCCCACCGGCCGCGTGTACCGCCACGAGATCCCCGGGGGGCAGCTGTCGAACCTGCGCCAGCAGGCCAAGGCGCTGGGCCTCGCCTCCGACTTCGAACTGATCGAGGACATGTATGCGGCGGCGGACCGCATCCTCGGCCGCGTGCCCAAGGTGACCCCGTCGTCGAAGGTCGTCGGCGACCTCGCCCTGCATCTCGCCGCCGTGCGCGCCGACCCGGCGGACTTCGAGGCGAACCCCGAGAAGTACGACGTGCCCGACTCGGTCGTCGGCTTCATGGCCGGCGAGCTGGGCGACCTGCCCGGTGGATGGCCCGAGCCGTTCCGCTCCAAAGTGCTCGCCGGGCGCGAGGTGCGCACGGGGATCACCGAGATCTCCGCCGACGACGAGGCCGCGCTCGCGGCCGGCGGCGACACGCGGCGCGCAGCGTTGAACAGTCTGCTGTTCCCCGCGCCGATGCGCGAGTTCACGCAGATGCGCGATCTGTTCGGGGACCTCTCCGTGCTGGATACCGCCGACTACCTGTACGGGCTGGTGCCGGGGCAGGAGCATCTCGTGGAGATCGACCGCGGCGTGCAGCTGTATGTCGGGCTCGAGGCGATCGGCGAGGCCGATGACAAGGGCATGCGCACCGTCATGACCACGCTGAACGGCCAGTTGCGGCCCGTGTTCGTGCGCGATCACTCGGTCGCCGTCGACGCGGTCGAGGCCGAGAAGGCCGACACCTCGACACCAGGTCAGGTCGCCGCGCCCTTCTCCGGCGTGGTGACGCTGAAGGCCGAGGTCGGTGCCGCCGTGCGCGCCGGCGAGCCCGTCGCGTCGATCGAGGCGATGAAGATGGAGGCCGCGATCACGGCGCCCGTCGACGGCGTCGTCGAGCGGCTGGCGATCGGTGCGACCCAGCAGGTGGAGGCCGGCGACCTTTTGGTCGTGATCCGCCCATCGCACTAACCTTGTGCGGGTGGCAACGGCCGCGCAAGGTGGGGGAGTAGGACCAGTTCATGACGTCAGATCGCAGAAGGCCCGGTGTGCACGACGAGGATGACGACCTCGGCGTGCTCGATGACGCCGGTGCTGTCGACACGACCTCGATCAGCGTCCTCGGCGGATCCACTGCCCAGGTGCGCGTGGACCTTCCGCCGAGCGACGATGACCTCGACGACGACGGCGTGGTCGACGACGACCCGTATGCCGAGCTGATCATGGAGGGCGATCCGGCGGGACTCGTGCGCGATCCCGATCCCATCGGCCGCATCCGTCAGGGCGCCGACGTCGCCGACATCATCATCGAGGTCCCCTCCGATGAGGCGGCGCCCGTCGTCGAGGCGGAGCGTGTGGCCGACCAGTCGACCGAGGAACCGATGGAGGCCGCCATCGTCGACGAGCGGGATGCGGATGATGCCGAGCCCGAGGAGATCGCTGCCGAAGAGTTCGAGGCTGAAGAGTTCGAGGCTGACGAGGTCGAGGTCCAGGAGGTCTCCACGGACGCGGCTGCGGCGGATGACGCGGAGACGGACCATGCCGGTTCGGAAGCGGGTGCTGCGGACGACATCGTGGTCGATGAAGACGTGAGGCACGTTCCGGGCGTCGAAGATGTCCGGACGGAGGATGAGGTGGCCGACGACATCGCGCCGGTGACGAGACCGCCGCGCTCGCGCCATGAGGCCGCCACGGCGGCCAAGCGCCTCGGCGAGGTGGGGGAGCGCAGGGAGAGCGCCGACCTGCTGACCGCGGACCGCCTGCTCGATCCGCACCAGATCGCCAAGCCCGAGCCGGAAGGCGCATGGAGCCACTTCGTGTACCGCCTGTCGGGCCGCCGCATCAACCTCGGCGATAGCCGTGCGGTGCGCGCCCGCAAGGCGCTGTCGGCGCGGATCTCTGCACCGCTCAACGGAGGCGCCCGCTTCGTTCCGGTGCTCTCGCGCAAGGGCGGCGTCGGCAAGACGACGATCACGACCCTGCTCGGCATGGCGCTCGCCGACGCCCGCGACGATCGTGTGATCGCGGTCGATGCCAACCCCGACCGCGGCACCCTCGCCGATCGCATCGCCCGGCACAACGGCAAGACCGTGCGCGACCTGGTGCGCATCCGTGACGAGGTGCGCGGCTATCACGACATCTCCGCGGTCGTCTCGCGCGACGCCACCCGGCTTGATGTACTGGCCTCGGATACCGATCCGCGCGTCTCGGAGGCGTTCAGCGACGTCGACTACGACCAGGTGGCCGAGCTCGCCGCGCACTTTTATTCGCTGGTGCTCACCGATACGGGAACGGGCATCGTGCACGATGTCATGGGCGCCACGCTCGATCGCGCCGATGCGATCGTCGTCGTCGCGGGCCTGAGCGTCGATGAGGCGAGGCTCGCATCCGAGACGCTCACCTGGCTGGAGACCAACGGTCACGCCGAGAACGCCCGCGAGGCGGTCGTCGTGCTCAACCAGTCGACCCCCGGTGCGCCGCTGGTGAGGCTGGACGAGCTCGAAGCGCACTTCGCGACGCGGGTGCGTCACGTCGTGCGGATGCCGTACGACCCGCACATCGCGGCCGGCAGCGTCGTGGACTACAACGGCCTGCAGAGCGAGACCCGTCAGGCCGCCCGCGAGCTCGCCGCGCTCGTGGTCGAGAACCTCCGAGTGCAGATCCGCTGATGGCCGTCCGCGAGATCCGCCTCTTCGGAGACCCCGTGCTGCGCACGGTCTGCACGCCGGTCGGCACCATCGACGACGGCGTGCGCGCTCTGGTCGCCGACCTGATCGATACCGTCAAGCTTCCCGGCCGCGCGGGAGTGGCCGCTCCGCAGATCGGCGTCGCCGTGCGCGCCTTCAGCTACAACATCGACGACCGCATCGGTTACGTGCTCAACCCCGTGCTCGTGGAGGTGCGGGGCGAGCCCGTGCCCACCGGCGAGGGATGCCTGTCGGTGCCCGGGCTGTGGCACGAGGCGCTGCGCCATCCCTGGGCGCGGGTGGAGGGCATCGACCTCGACGGCGAGCCGGTCGTGCTCGAAGGGGACGGCCTCATGTCCCAGGCGCTGCAGCACGAGACCGACCACCTCGACGGCCGCGTCTACATCTCACGGTTGGACGCCGACGCACGCAAGGTCGCGATGCGCGAGATCCGCGAGAGCGCCTGGTTCTGAGCCCCCGGCCCGGCGTCGAGGGCTCAGACAGAGCGAGGGCTCAGCGCCCAGAGCGGGCCGTCACGGGCGAGCTCAGCCCAGCGGCACCGTCGTCGTCGCGGTCGGTTCGTCGTAGATCCGGGCGACGTCGTCGGCGAAGTCCGCCATGATCACGTTGCGCTTGATCGAGAGCTTCGGGGTGAGGTGCCCGCTCGCCTCGGTCCACTCCGACGGCAGGATCGTGAACTTGCGGATCGACTCTGCCCGCGATACCCGCCCGTTGGCGGTGTCGACCGCGCGCTGCACTTCGGCCCGCACCGCGTCGTTGGTCGCCGCCTCGGCCAGCGGCATGTCGGCGGGCAGGCCGTTGTTGGCGAGCCAGGTGGGCAGCATCTCGCTGTCGAGAGTGACGAGCGCCCCGATGAACGGACGCTGATCGCCGACGACGACCACCTGTCCGACGATCGGGTTCGCGCGGATCGGGTCTTCCAGGGCGGCCGGGGCGACGTTCTTGCCACCGGCGGTCACGATGATCTCCTTCTTGCGGCCGGTGATCGTGAGGAAACCCTCGTCGTCGAACGAGCCGATGTCGCCGGTGCGGAACCAGCCGTCGTGGAACGCCTCGGCCGTCGCTTCGGGGTTGTTCCAATACTCCTTGAAGACGTTGATACCGCGCACCTCGATCTCGTCCGCCTCGCCCAGGCGCACGCCGACGCCGGGCAGCGCAGGACCGACCGTGCCGATCTTGGCCTTGTCGGCGAGGTTCACGGTGGCGGGGGCGGTCGTCTCGGTGAGGCCGTAGCCTTCGAGGATCACGACGCCGAGGCTGTGGAAGAAGTGTCCGAGGCGCGGGCCGAGCGGAGCCGAACCCGAGATGGCGTAGACGACGTTGCCGCCCATGGCCTCGCGCAGCTTGCCGTAGACGAGCTTGTCGAACAGGGCGAAGCGCAGCTTGAGACCGAACGGGATCTTCTTTCCCTCTTCGAGCAGGGTCGAGTGCTCGACCGCGGCGGCGGCCGCAGCACGGAAGATCTTGCCCTTGCCGCCCGCCTCGGCCTTCTGCTCGGCGGAGTTGTAGACCTTCTCGAAGACGCGCGGGACGGCGAGGAGGAAGGTCGGCTTGAACGATCCGAGCGCGGGGAGCAATTGCTTGGTGTCGGGCTGGTGGCCCGTGCGCACGCCCGCGTGGATGTTGAGGATCGAGATGAACCGTGCGAACACGTGCGCCGTGGTGATGAACAGCAGTGTGGACGCGCCTGGTGTGGTCACGACTGCGTCGAGCGCCTTCGCCGAGTTGCGCGAGAGCTCCACGAAGTTGCTGTGCGTGAGCACGCAGCCCTTCGGCCGGCCGGTGGAGCCGGAGGTGTAGATGAGCGTGGCGATGTCGTCGCCGTTCGCGAGGCCGCGGCGGCGCTGGATCTCGGCGTCCTCGATGTCGGCGCCCTGAGCCGTGAGGTCGTCGATCGCCCCGAGGTGCAGCTGCCAGGTCTCGCGGATGAGCGGGAGTTCGCCGCGCACCTCGTCGAGCCGCGCGAAGTGCTCGGCCGATTCGACCATCACGGCGATGGCGCCGGAGTCCTCGAGGATCCACTGGATCTGCGAGGGGGAGCTCGTCTCGTAGATGGGCACCATGACTGCGCCGGCGTAGAACAGCGCGAAATCGACGAGCGACCATTCGTAGGTGGTGCGGGCGAGGAAGCCGACCTTGTCGCCGGGCTCGATGCCGGCGGCGACGAAGCCCTTGGCGAGCGCGATCACCGCGGACTGGAAGTCGGCGGCGGTGACATCGCTCCAGCCGTCGCCGGAGGGGATGGAGAAGAGCGCCAGGTTCGGCGTCTTGTCGACGCGATCCGCCAGCAGATCGGTGATGTTCGCCTGCGGGTCTGCGGGAATGACGGCAGGGACTTCGAACTGGACCACGGCAACTCCTTCGGCACCGGACGGGTACGGTCTTTCCAGGGAGTCTATGGCACGATCGCCCCTCGGCGGGAGCCGCTCTCTGTGAAACCCAGTCACACCTGTGATGGTACTCGGTAGCAGCTGCGGAGTCCCTGCTCGTCGACCGTGACCGGTTCGCCCGTTTCCGTGCACGGGCACTCTCGTCGCCCGGCGGGCACGGCGCTAGACTTCACGACGATGATCTACTGGTTCCTGAAGTACGTGGTGATCGGCCCCGTGGTCAAGGCGGTGTTCCGGCCCTGGATCGTGGGCCGCGCGAACGTGCCGGACAAGGGCGCCGCCATCCTCGCCAGCAACCATCTGTCCTTCGCCGACTCGATCTTCCTGCCGCTCATGCTCGACCGGCCGATGTCGTTCCTCGCCAAGAGCGACTACTTCACCGGCCGCGGGCTGAAGGGCTGGGCCACGCGGCTGTTCATGAAGGGCACCGGTCAGCTCCCCATCGACCGCTCCGGTGGCAAGGCGTCCGAGGCGTCGCTGAACACGGGCCTGCAGGTGCTCGGCCGCGGCGACCTGCTCGGCATCTACCCGGAGGGCACGCGCAGTCCCGACGGACGGCTGTACCGCGGCCGCACGGGGATCGCGCGCATGGCGCTGGAGGCGAAGGTCCCCGTGATCCCCGTGGTCATGGTCGACACCGACACAGCCATGCCGATCGGCCAGCGCGTGCCGAACGTCGTGCGGGTGGGGATGGTCATCGGCGAACCGCTCGACTTCTCGCGCTACGCCGGCATGGAGAACGACCGCTACATCCTGCGCTCGGTGACCGACGAGATCATGGTCGCGCTTCACCGGCTGGGGGAGCAGACGTACGCCGACGTGTACGCCTCGAGCGTGAAAGAGGCGCTGAGCGCGACACCGGCTGTGCCCCGCGTCTCCTGAGCAGGATGCCCCGCGCCGCCGCTCTAGGATGGGAGGATGCCTCCGCAGACTCCCGCCCTCGACTCTTGGCGTTCCCTGCCGATCAAGCAGCAGCCGCAGTGGCCGGATGCCGAACGCGTCGCCGATGTGTCGGCGCAGCTGGCGGCCCTGCCGCCGCTGGTGTTCGCCGGTGAAGTGGACAATCTGCGCGACCGGCTCGCACGCGCCGCTTCCGGACAGGCGTTCCTCTTGCAGGGCGGTGACTGCGCCGAGACCTTCGCCGGGGCGACGGCCGACCAGATCCGCAACCGGATCAAGACGGTGCTGCAGATGGCGGTCGTGCTCACGTACGGTGCATCGATGCCCATCGTCAAGATGGGGCGCATGGCCGGCCAGTTCGCCAAGCCGCGCTCGAGCGATACGGAGACCCGCGGCGAGGTGACGCTGCCCGCGTACCGGGGCGACATCGTCAACGGCTACGACTTCACCGAGGGCTCGCGCCGCGCCGACCCGACGCGCCTGCTGCAGGGCTACCACACGGCGGCGTCGACGCTGAACCTCATCCGCGCCTTCACGCAGGGCGGGTTCGCCGACCTGCGCGAAGTGCACTCATGGAACAAGGGCTTCGCGCAGAACCCCGCCAACCAGCGCTACGAGCGCATGGCGGCAGAGATCGACCGTGCGATCAAGTTCATGGCGGCCGCCGGAGCCGACTTCGACGAGCTCACGCGCGTGGAGTTCTTCACGGGGCACGAGGGTCTGCTCATGGACTACGAGCACCCGATGACCCGCATCGACTCGCGCACCGACACGCCGTACAACACCTCGGCGCACTTCCTGTGGATCGGCGAGCGCACGCGCGATCTCGACGGCGCGCACGTCGACTACTTCTCGAAGATCCGCAACCCCATCGGAGTGAAGCTCGGTCCGACGACCACGCCGGAGACCGCGCTCGCCCTGATCGACACGCTCGACCCCGAGCGCGAGCCGGGTCGGCTCACCTTCATCACGCGCATGGGCGCGGGCAGGATCCGCGACGCGCTGCCACCGCTGCTGGAGGCGGTCAAGGACTCCGGAGCCACGCCGCTGTGGGTCACCGACCCGATGCACGGCAACGGCATCACGTCGGCGACCGGGTACAAGACCCGCCGTTTCGACGACGTGGTCGACGAGGTGCGCGGCTTCTTCGAGGCCCATCGCGCCGTGGGCACCTTCCCCGGCGGCATCCACGTTGAACTCACCGGAGACGACGTCACGGAGTGTCTGGGCGGATCCGAGCGGATCGACGAGGACGCCCTGGCGACGCGCTACGAGTCGCTGTGCGACCCGCGGCTGAACCACATGCAGAGCCTCGAGCTCGCCTTCCTCGTGGCCGAGGAGCTCGAGAAGCGCTGAGATCTCGGCGCTTCGGCGTCAGCCGGATGCGCGGACCTGCACCGTCGAGCCCTTGGGGACGCTCTCACCGGCCTCGGGATTCGTCGATGACGCGGTGAACAGGCCCCACGCGAATTCGGGGACATTGGTCGTCGGATTCAGACCCGCGTCCTTGAGCTCCTGCATCGCATCGGCGAGGTTCTTCCCCGACACGTCGGGCACCTCGACGGGCGCCGGACCCTGCGAGACGACGAGCGTCATCGTGTCTCCGGGGCGCCAGTTGGCGCCGTCGCCGCGGTCGGCGATGCGGATGACGCGGTCCTTGCGCACCTCGTCGCTGTATTCCAGCTGGTTCTCGGCCGCGACGACCAGCCCCTTGCCCGTGAGGGCGGCCGTCGCCTGGTCGATCTTCATGCCCGATACATCGGGCACCGGGCCGAGCGAGGTGAGCAGTTGGATGGAATCGCCCTCGAACACCGTGCAGCCCTCGCCGCATTCGAACACGTCACCCGAGCGCGGATGCACCTCCGCGTTGATGACGATGCCAGGATCGGCCCGCGAGAACAGCGCGACGGAGTCGATCACCGTGATGGTGAAATCCTTGAGCGCGGCGCGCGCGGCGTCTTCGGTGAGCTCGTTGAGCTTGGGGATCGTGAGCTGGGCCGGTCCCTGCGAGATGATGACGGTCACCGACGTGTTCTTGTCGACCCGGGTGCGCGCTTCGGGATCGGTGCCGATCGTCTGGCCGACGGGGACGTCCACCGAGGTCGCTGCGCCTTCGACAGGGGTCAGGCCCGCGGCCGTCAGCACCGCCGCGGCGTCCGCATAGGGCTTTCCCGCGACGTCCGGCACGGCGATCTGCGACCCCGGTCCCGACCCGAACCACCAGCCGGCCCCGGCCGCCGCCGCGGCGAGCAGCAGCACGAGGGCGAGCAGGAACCCGCCCCGCGCGCGTCGCGTCGCGGTGCGGCGACGCAGCAGCGTGGCGTTATCGAGCGCCTGCTCCGCGACGGGGGCGGTGGCGGTGGGAGCTCCGGGCATGACCAGCGTGAGGTCGCCGGAGTCGCGGGACGGTGCGACGGGATCGATCACGGTCGTCGCCGCTGTCGCTGCCGTCGGCGCAGGAGTGATCCCGAGCTCGCGTTCGATGGCGCGCAGCCGGTCGAGCATCTCCTGGGCGTTGTTCGGGCGCTCGTCGGGCGACTTCTCGGTCGACCACAGCACGAGCTCGTCGAGCTGCTCCGGCACGCCCGGGTTGCGCACGCTGGGGCGCGGCACCGATTCCGTCGCGTGCTGGAACGCGATCTGCATGGGCTGCTCGCCCTTGTACGGCTGCTCGCCCACGAGCATCTCGTAGAGCATGATGCCCAGCGCGTAGATGTCGCTGCGGGCGTCGGCCGTGCCGCGCGTGACCAGCTCGGGGGCGAGGTAGGCGATAGTGCCCATGAGCTGCTGCCCGGTGGCCGTGTTGGCGCTGGTGGCTCGTGCGAGTCCGAAGTCACCGATCTTGATGCGGCCGTCCTCGGCCAGCAGCACGTTCTCGGGCTTCACGTCGCGGTGCACGATCCCCGCGCGGTGCGCCGCGGCGAGACCCGAGAGTACGGCGTCCATGATGCTCACGGTCTGCGTCACGGTGAGGCGCTTGTGCTCGCGCAGCAGCTCGCGCAGCGTGATGCCGGGAAGGTACTCCATGACCAGGTACGCGAGCTCGCCGTCCTGGCCCTGGTCGAACACATTGACCACGTGCGGATCGGCCAGTCGCGCCGCCGCGCGGGCTTCCTGGATGAAGCGGCTCTGGAACACCGAGTCGTCGCTGAGGTGGCTGTGCATCACCTTGAGCGCGATGCGCCGCTCGAGGCGCAGATCGGTGGCGACGTAGACGGTCGCCATCCCGCCTCGGGCGATCCGGGCCCGCACCCGGTACCGGCCGTCGACGAGCCGCCCGATGAGGGGGTCGGTCTGCTGGCTCGTCGTCACGCGAGAAGTCTAGGGAAGGCTTGCTGAAAGGCGCGGCAACGGCTCGCCCTTCCGCGGAATCACGCGGGCGCACGCATCCGCCGCGCCGATGCGGTCAACCGAGCTCGGCGAGCCACCGGGTCGCGTTCTGCTCCCAGGCGCCGTACCGGAGCGGATAGGCGGAGATCTGCACGGCCTGCGCCGCATCCGTGAACGCCAGCTGCTCCCAGCCGGCGATGTCGAGCAGCCCGCGGGTCGCGGAGCCGTTGGGATCGGCGTCGCCGCCGAAGAACACGCGGATGCTGCGGTCGCGGTCAAGGATCTGCTCGGGCGTTCCCCATCCGGCGCTCGGGCGCTGCTGGAACAGTCCGAGCGAGTCCCGGTCGCCCCAGTCGAGGTTGCGCAGCGATGACTCGACCATGGCCGCGGCCAGGCCGATGGCGATTCCGCGGTCGGGCACGCCGAGCTCGCGGCCGACCGCGATGATCCACGCGGCGTTGTCGGCCTGCTCGGCATCCAGCGCGGTCCACGGCGCGACGGCCGGATACTCGTCCTCGACCGGGGCGGGGTCAGGCGTCGACGCGGGCGCGGGCGCCGCGGCATCGGCGCCGGGGATCACGATCGTCTGCCCGGGATAGATGATCGAGTCGGGTCCGAAGCCGTTGACCGCGTAGAGCGCGTCCACGCTCGTGCCGTGCGCCTGCGCGATCGCCCACAGGGTGTCGCCGGCGACGACCTCGTACGCTGATCCGGGTGCGGCAGGAGCATCGCCGCCGCTCTCGGGCGCCGGAGCGGCGGGTGCGGCGAGCGCGAGCACATCGCCCGGATAGATGACGGCGTCCCCGCCGAGCCCGTTCCAGGCGAGCAGGTCGTGCACCGAGATGCCGTACCGCGCGGCGATGCCATAGGGCGTGTCGCCGTCGACGACGGTGTGCGATCCGGCGACGGAGCTCGCGCCGGAGGCACTGCCCTGGCCGGACAGCGGCTCGTCGCCGGAGAGGAGCGGGTCGGGGACGTGGTGGCCCCGCGGGAGCGGTGCGGCGTGGGCGGGAGCTGTGACGAGCGAGCCGACCATCGTCGTCGCGATGGCGGCGGGCACAGCCCAGCGAAGCGTGCGGTTGCGTCGGAGTGCGGTATCGGCAGACATGTATCCCCCCGTCATGACCCGCTCTGCGGTGTTCCGACCGTGTCACGGATGTTGCCTGGAGTCAACAGCTGTGACTGCTGTGACACGAGTCGCGCGGTCGCGGGGGAAGGCATGCGAGCATTGCACTGTGTCTTCGACTGAACAATCCCTCCCGGCCGGCTGGCTGACCCTTCCCGACCTCGTGACGGCCCTCGACGAGCCGCTCGGCAGGGTCCGGAGGCTGCTGGACGAGCACCATCTCGTCGGCTCGCGCCGGCACGGGCCGTTCGCGGTGCCGGCCGTGTTCCTCGTCGACGGCGAACCGTTGGGCTCGCTGCGCGGCACCGTCATCGTGCTGCAGGATGCGGGCTTCTCCGACGACGAGGTCATCGACTGGCTGCTCGAGGAGGAGCCATCGATCGGCCGTCCCCCGATCGATGCCCTCTTGGCCGGCCACAAGAGCGAGGTGCGCCGCGTCGCGCGGACTCTGGCCTGAGGGCGCGGCGCTCCCGGTGATCCGCGCTATGCGGAGCGCGTTGTCGCGGCTTCGGCCAGCGCCCGCAGGTCCACGAGGGCGCGGGCATCCAGCGGAGCGTCCGCCACCGCCCGCTCGGCGTCGGCGCTGCACTGCGCGATGAGCTCTTCGGCGCGCGCCAGCGCGCCCGACTCGACGATCGCCCCCTGCAGCGACGCGATCTGATCAGGGGTGAGACCCGGGTCGCCGAGCAGCTCGTCGACCATCCTGCGCCCCTGGGCCGCCATCGCCTGCCGGGTCCAGGCGATCAGCAGGGTGCGCTTGCCCTCGCGCAGGTCGTCGCCCGAGGGCTTGCCGGTGGTGCGCTCATCGCCGAAGACGCCGAGGATGTCGTCGCGGAGCTGGAAGGCGATCCCCACCGGATGCCCGAACGCGCTCAGCGCCGCGTGCTGCTCGGCATCGGCTCCGGCCAGTGCCGCGCCCAGCAGCAGCGGCTGCTCGACGCTGTAGCGTGCGGACTTGAGCGTCATCACCCGCAGCGCGCGCTCAGCGTGGTCGGCGTCGTCGTTGACGATCCACGCCGACTCCTCGGCGATGTCGAGGTACTGCCCCAGTGTGACGTCGCGGCGCATGCGGGCGTACTCGTCGCGCACCGCCGCTGCATGCGGGTGCCCGCGCAGGCCGTGCTCGAGCAGATCGTCGCTCCAGGCCACGAGGAGGTCGCCGAGAAGGACGGCCGCGGAGCGTCCGAAGGGGGCGGCATCGCCGTTCCACGCCGCCGCGATGTGCGCGGCCTCGAACGCCCGGTGTGCGGCGGGACGCCCTCGCCGGGTGTCCGAGTTGTCGATGAGGTCGTCGTGCACGAGCGCTGCGGACTGGAAGACCTCCAGCGCGGCGCAGACGTCCCACAGGGCATCCGGCTCGGTCGCGCCGGAGTCGGCCAGCGCGCCCACCGCCGCCCACCCCGCGTGGCAGAAGCGGGCGCGCAGGCGTTTGCCGCCGTCAAGGGTCCCGGCGGCCGTCTCCACGAACCTCTGCGCATCGGCCCCGTACGGATGCGCCTGTTCGCGCATCCGGTCGGCGAAGGCGTCGATGCGCGCGGTGACGGCGTTCACGACGGAGGACGGATCGGACACCCTGACAGCCTACTGAGCACTTGGCGCACATCTAGCCCGGGGCGAGCGGTGCGACGTAGAATGATGAGAAGCACACCCGAGGGGGACGACATGCCACTCTCCGAACAGGAACAGCGTCTGCTCGATGAGATGGAGCGCCATCTCATGAAGAATGACGCGGATGTCGTCAGCGCGCCCTCGGGCGATCGGGCCCTCAGCTACCGCAACCTCGTCTACGGCGCCGTTCTGCTGCTCGCCGGAGTCGGCGGGCTGATCGCCGGCGTCGCCGTGGGCGATGTGCTCGGCATCGTGATCGGCGTCGTCGCCTTCGTCGCGATGCTCGCGGGCGTCATGCTCGCCGTCACCCCGATTCGCCGCTCGACGTCGACCCGGCCCGAGTCGTCGGGCACACCACGCAGTTCATCGGGCCCGTCGTTCATGGACCGCATGAACGACCGATGGGATCGCCGCAGCGAAGGACGCTGAGCCGCCCCGCTCGCGGAGCCCCTCCGCCGCAGAGCTCTTTCGCGACCTTTCGGCCCGGATGCCTTGCATCCGGGCCTTTTCTTGTGTCTGGGGCCTCCAGTCCGGCCCGGTGCTCCACTTTCCCTCCACCGTGCTCCACCCCGGAAGAACCGCATGCTTCCGCGGATTGAAGAGCGAGAATTCGTGGATCGATCGAACTCTGCGTCAAATTGACACTGGTAAGTGGGGGAAAGTGGAGTAAAGTGGGGTAACGCTATCCAGCGAGGCGAGAACGGGGGTGAGAGCCGATGCTGTTGGGCACGCATTCCCCCAAGCTCGACGACAAGGGCCGCGTCATCCTCCCCGCCAAGTTCCGGGAAGACCTCGCCGGCGGCGTCGTCATCACCCGCGGACAGGACCGCTGCCTCTTCGTCTTCAGCACCGCCGAGTTCGAGCAGGTGCACGAGCGCATCCGTCAGGCTCCGCTGAGCAACAAGGACGCCCGTGCGTTCCTGCGCATGTTCCTCTCCGGAGCGAGCGCCGAGATGCCCGACAGCCAGAACCGCATCACTCTTCCCGCGCACCTGCGCACGTATGCCGGCCTGACGAAGGAACTCGTCGTCACCGGCGTCGGCGCGCACGCCGAGATCTGGGACGCCGCGGCGTGGAACGCCTACGCCGCGGGCAATGAAGACGCCTACGCCGAGCTCGAGGAGGAGGTGATCCCCGGCCTGTTCTGACCTGGACTGCGATTCCCAGCCGCTCATCCCCGGCATACCTTCCCCGGTGCCGGGTCGGGTGGATGGGGATCGGGGCCCAGGATCGGAACTCTGAGGAACCGGCTCCGCATCATGGACATCCGCGAGATCCACACCCCGGTCATGCTCGAACGTTGCATCGAGCTGCTCGCGCCCGCGCTCCAGCACGACGGCGCCGTGCTCGTCGACGCCACCCTCGGCATGGGCGGGCACTCCGAGGCCATCCTCGAGCGGATGCCGCACATCCGCCTGGTCGGGCTCGATCGCGACACCGACGCGCTGCGGATCGCCGGTGAGCGGCTCGCACGCTTCGATGACCGGGTCACGCTCGTCCACACGGTGTACGACGCGATCGGCGCGCACGCGAAGGGCGCCTCCGGCATCCTGTTCGACCTGGGCGTCTCCTCGCTGCAGCTCGACGAGGCCGACCGGGGATTCGCCTACGCCAAGGACGCCCCGCTGGACATGCGCATGGACCAGAGTGCGGGCATCACCGCGGCCGACGTGCTCGCGACCTACGGTGAGGGGAAGCTGCGCGGGATCTTCGAGCGGTACGGCGAGGAGAAGCTCGCCGCCCGGTACGCCAGGGCCATCCTCGCGGCGCGGGAGCAGGCTCCGCTGGAGCGGTCGCAGGACCTCGTCGACGTGCTCGTCGCCGCGACCCCCGCTGCCGCGCAGCGCGCCGGACACCCGGCCAAGCGAGTGTTCCAGGCGCTGCGCATCGAGGTGAACGCCGAGCTCAGCGTGCTCGCCCGGGCCATTCCCGAAGCACTGGACGCGCTGACGCTGCACGGTCGGGTCGTCGTGATGTCGTACCAGTCGCTCGAAGACCGGCTGGTCAAGCAGGCCTTCGCCAAGGCCGCGTCCTCCACGGCACCGGCGGGTCTTCCCGTCGAGCTCGACGAGCACGCCCCTCGCTTCCGCCTGATCACGAAGGGCGCGGAGCAGGCAGGGGAGTCCGAGCGCGCCGCCAATCCGCGCGCGATCCCCGTGCGGCTGCGTGCCGCCGAGCGCATCCGTGACGATCAGAGGAGTCAGGTCGCATGAGCATCGCCGCAGAGCCCCTGATCCTGCCGGTCGTCGACGAACCGACGCGCGAACGACGGCTGCGCCCCGTCGAAGCGCCGGTCCGGCGTCGTCGGCCGCGGGTGGCGTACGCCGTCCTCGCCCTGGCCGGCGCCGCGCTGATCGGCGCGGTGCAGATGGGGCTGTCCATCGCCACGACACAGGATTCGTTCGTGCTCTCGGACCTCGCCCAGCAGAACAAGGAGCTCACCTGGCAGGCCCAGGCGATCGAAGACGACCTGGCCGGTGTCAACTCGCCGCAGTCGCTGGCCGTGGCCGCGACCAACCTCGGGCTGGTCGTCGGCGGAACCGCGAACTACCTGCGCCTCAGCGACGGCGCCGTCATCGGCGCCGCGGGTGAGCCGAACTGGCTCTCCAGCGTCGAGCCCCGCGGGGCGGGTGCCGTCGCGAACGCGCTCGTCTCCGACACGCCGACGCCCGCACCGGGGTCCGCCACCGGAGACGGCGTAGAACCGACGCAGGAGGGTGAACCCGTCGTCGACCCAGCGGTGCCGCCCGCGGCCGACGGACTGCCGACGCCGAGCATGCAGTGACGAATCGGGATCGCATGACGCATCCGCGCACCGGAATGGAGAGCAGATGAGCGCACGGGGTACGACCGCGACGAGCAATCGCAGCCCGCGCCGCCGCACAGTCGTGGCGCTGGCCGTGATCCTCGCCGTGATCGCGGGCTTCGTCGTGCGCCTCGTCGACATTCAGGTCGTCAATGCCGCCGCACACGTGGACGAGTCACTCGACACGGGCGATCTGGGCACCACGAATACGATCGCCGGCGCGCGCGGCGACATCGTCGACGCCAACGGCACGGTGATGGCGCAGGGCGAGGTGGTGTACGACGCGCAGCTCGACCCGAAGCTGATCGGGATCCTCGAGGAGGACGACCCGAAGCTGCCGTGGGCGCAGGCATCGGAGAAGATCGCCGCGATCACGGGGCAGACCGCGGATGAGGTGCGCGAGGTCGTCAGCGTCGCGCTCGCCGACGATCCCAACAGCCGCTACGCGCTGCTGAAGCGGTCGCTGTCGACCGAGCAGTTCCTGAAGCTGCGCGAGCTCGGGCTGCCCTACCTCGCCATGCCCTCGCGAAGCGTGCGCGTCTACCCGAACGGTGCCGTCGCCGGGAACATCCTCGGCTTCGTCGGATCGGACGGCGCACCGCTCGCGGGACTGGAGGTCTCGGAGAACTCGTGTCTCTCCGGCATCGACGGGCAGGAGAGCTACCTCCGCGGCGAAGACGGCGTGACCATCCCCGGCAGCCACAAGGTCAAGGACGCCGTCGACGGCGGCACGCTGCAGCTCACCATCAACAGTGAGCTGAACTGGTACCTGCAGCAGATGATCGCCGAGGAGACGCAGGCGCAGGGCGCGCTGTCGGGCACGGCCTTCGTCGTCGAGGTGAAGACGGGCAAGGTCCGCGCGGCGGCCGAGTATCCCTCAGTCGACCCGAACGACCCGGGTGCCTCGGAAGCGGCGGATCGCGGATCCCGGCTGTTCAGCACGACATTCGAGCCCGGCTCGACGTTCAAAGCCATCACAGCGGCCGCGGTGATGGAGGGCGCCGGCGCCACCGCGCTCACGTCGGTGACGGCGAGCAGTCACGAGGAGTTTCCCAACGGGGCCGTCGTGAACGACGCCTTCGATCACCCGGCATACGAGTACACCCTGGCCGGGGCCCTCATCGACTCCTCGAACGTCGCCCTGTCGAAGTTCGGCGACATGGTCACGGATCAGCAACGATACGACGAGCTGGCGAAGTTCGGCGTGGGCTCTGAGACGGCCATCCATTTCCCCGGCGAGGAACCCGGCGTGCTGCATCCGGTCGATGAGTGGGACAACCAGTCGCACTACACGACCACCTTCGGCCAGTACTACACCGTCACCGCTCCACAGGTGGCCAGCGCCTACCAGGCGATCGCGAACGGCGGAGTGAAGATTCCGCTGTCGCTCGTCGAGTCGTGCACCTCGGCCGACGGCCAGGAGAGCGAGATTCCGGCCTCCACGCCGGAGCGCATCCTGCCCGAGCAGACTGCGGCCGAGCTGTCGCGCATGATCGAGAACGTCGCCGTGCAGGGCGACCTGGCCGACGAGATCGCCGTCCCCGGATACCGGGTGGCGATGAAGACGGGAACGGCCGAGAAGCCGGGTGAGGACGGGTCGTACAAGGCCGGGATCTACTTCACCAGCATGGTCGGATACGCACCGGCCGACGACCCGCAGTACGTCGTCGTCGTCACCCTGGACGAGCCCACTAAGGTAAGGTCGTCTGCGGCCACGGCATCGGCTTTCCAGAAGGCGATGACGCAGGTTCTGAAGACCTATCGCGTGATGCCGTCGTCGGTCCCGATGGACGAACCGCTCCCCAAATACAAATGAACGGCGCTGTGCGCGCCCGGAGGACTCCCTCGACATGATCGCCCTGTCTCTCGGTGAGATCGCCTCCCTGATCGGCGGCAAACTCCACACCACGGAGATGGCCTCTGCCGACACGATCGTCTCGGGCACGGTCGACACCGACTCGAGGTCCCTGCGCGCCGGCGACATCTTCGTCGCCAAGCCCGGAGAGGTCACCGACGGGCATCGCTTCGTCGGCGCCGCGCGCGAGAGCGGAGCCGAACTCGCGATCGTGGAGCACCTCGTCGACGAGCCCATCGCGCAGATCGTCGTCGCCGATGTCATCGAGGCGCTGGCCGTCTTCGCCCGCGCCGTCGTCGCGCGCGTGCGCGCGCAGGGGCGCCTGCGGGTCGTGGGCGTGACGGGATCGAACGGCAAGACGACGACCAAGAACTTCCTCGCGCGCATCCTCTCCGATGAAGGACCCACGGTCGCGCCGATCGCCTCGTACAACAACGAGGTCGGCGCGCCGCTCACGATGCTGCGCGTCACCGACGACACCGAATACCTTGTCTGCGAGTTCGGCGCGAGCGCCCCGGGCGAGATCGCCCGCCTGGCCGGGCTCGTCGAACCTGACGTCGTCGTCGAGCTCATGGTGGGCCTGGCCCACGCCGGCGGGTTCGGCGGCATCGAGGAGACCGCCAAGGCCAAGGCCGAGCTGATCGCCGCGGCGAAGCCCGGCGGCACCGCCGTGCTCAACCTCGACGACCCTCGGGTGGCGGCCATGGCGGAGCCGGCACGGGAGCGCGGCCTGCAGATCGTCGGCTTCGGCCAGGGCGACGCGGAGGTGCGCGCGACCGGTGTCGACGTCGACGCGGCGGGCACCTCGTTCGTCGTCGAGATCGGAGCCGAGCGCATCCCGGTCCGACTCCAGGTGCTCGGTGCGCACCACGTCGGCAACGCCCTCGCGGCGATCGCGGCGACGCGGGCGCTGGGGGTCGGCCCGGCCGATGCGGCCGCGCGGCTGGAGACCGTCGAGATCGCCGAGCGCTGGCGGATGCAGCCGATGGGCGGTGAGAAGGTGCGCATCATCAACGACGCGTACAACGCCAGCCCCGACTCGATGGCCGCCGCTCTGCGCACACTCGCGCAGATCACCGGGCCCGACGAGCGCACGGTGGCGGTGCTCGGCGCGATGAGCGAGCTGGGCGAGTCGGCCGGCGACGAGCACGACCGGATCGGCCTGCTCGCCGTGCGACTGAACATCCAGCGCATCGTGGTCGTGGGCGACGATGCCCGCCGGCTGTTCCTGGCGGCCGTGGGCGAGGGGTCGTGGGATGGCGAGGCCGTGCATCTGCCCGACGCCGGCGCAGCCTTCGAGTACCTGCGGGACGAGCTCCGCCCCGGTGATCGGGTGCTCGTGAAGTCCTCCAACTCTGCGGGGCTGCGGTTCCTCGGCGATCGTCTGGGAGAATCGTTCTCGTGAGGTCCCTGCTAACGGCTGCCGCGATATCGCTGGCCTTCACCCTCTTCCTGACGCCGGTGTTCCTGCGCCTGTTCCGGAAGTGGGGCTGGGGGCAGGTGATCCGCACTCCCGAGGCGATCGAGAACCCGAGCCACGAGACCAAGCGCGGCACGCCCAGCATGGGCGGGACGATCTTCATCGCGGGCTCGCTCGTCGGATACGGGATCGGCACGTTCACCGGCGGCAGCTATCCGACCGCCTCCGGCCTTCTCGTGCTGTGGCTCATGGTCGGATTCGGCGCGGTCGGATTCATCGACGACTACATGAAGGTGCGCAGCCAGCGCAGCGGCGGCCTGTCGGGCTGGCGGAAGATCGTCGGCCAGCTGCTCGTCGTGCTCCCCTTCGGGATCGTGGCGCTCACGACGACGAACGGCTACGGCAAGGCGCCTGCGAGCGAGTTCATCTCGCTGTTCCGCGACATCCCGGCGCTGTGGCTGTTCGCCCTCGGCCCGATCGTGGGCTGGTTGCTGTACCTCGCCTGGCTCTCGCTCATCGGCGTCGCCTCGTCGAACGCCGTCAACCTCACCGACGGCCTCGACGGGCTCGCGGCGGGTGCGGGCGTCTTCGTGATCGGCGCGTACAGCCTCATCTCGTTCTGGCAGTTCAAGCAGTCGTGCGTGGCCGCGGCGCTGGAGTCCTCGGTGCAGGACGGCTGCTACGACGTGGCCAATCCCTTCGATCTGGCCGTCGTGTCGGCCTCGTTCGTCGGCGCCCTCATCGGCTTCCTGTGGTGGAACGCGCCCAAGGCGAAGGTGTTCATGGGAGATGTCGGATCGATGGCGATCGGCGGGGTGATCGCGGCGATGGCGATCCTCACCCGGGCGGAGCTGCTGCTGCCGCTGCTCGCCGGCGTCTTCGTCATCGCCCCCGGATCGGTCATCGTGCAGCTCACCTACTTCAAGCTCACCCGCGGCAAGCGGCTCTTCCTGCAGAGCCCGTTCCACCATCACCTCGAGATGCGGGGATGGCCCGAGGCGACGATCGTCGTGCGGATGTGGATCATCTCCGGACTCCTCGCCGTCTCGGCCGTGGGCTTGTTCTACGTCGAATGGCTCACCCGGTCATGACGGCCGGCGGTTCCTCTTCGATCGACCTCGACGCGCTGACCAGCTGGCATGCGGACTGGTCGGGTCTGCGCGTCGCCGTGCTGGGGCTGTCGGCCACGGGCTTCTCCGTCGCCGACACGCTCGCCGAGCTCGGCGCCGACGTGCTCGTGGTGTCCGAGGCGGCGAGCGCGGACCACGAACGCCTGATCCCGGTGATCGGGGCGCGACTGCACCTCGGCCCTCTCGCCGAGGTGCCGGATGAGCTGGTCGCCTTCGATCCCCAGCTCGTCATCGCCTCACCGGGGTTCGCGCCCTCGCACCCGCTCATCCGGTGGACCCAGGAGCGCGGGGTGGCGCTCTGGGGCGATGTGGAGTTCGCCTGGCGCGTGCGCGACAAGGTGCTGCGAGCTGACGGCACCCCCGCCGACTGGGCGCTCATCACGGGGACCAACGGCAAGACGACGACCACGCGGATGACCGCGACCATGCTCGTCGAAGGCGGGCTTCGCGCCGCCCCGTGCGGCAACATCGGCGTGCCCGTGCTCGACGCCGTGCGCGATCCGGGCGGGTTCGACGCGCTCGTCGTCGAGCTCTCCAGCCATCAGCTGTGGTATCTCGGGCTCAGCGCCCCGGCCGGGCAGCCCGTGCCGCACGCGTCGGTCTGCCTCAATCTCGCCGACGATCACCTCGTGTGGCACGGCAGCGCCGAGGCCTATCGCGCCGCGAAGGCCGTGGTCTACCGCAACACGACCACCGCCTGCGTGTACAACAAGGCCGACGTCGCCACTCGCCGCATGGTCGAGGACGCCGACGTGACCGAGGGCGCCCGCGCGATCGGATTCGACCTGGGGGTGCCAGGACCCAGCGATCTCGGGGTCGTCGACGGCTTCGTCGTCGATCGCGCCTTCCTCGAGGAGCGCCGCACCTCGGCGCTCGAGATCACCACGATCGAGGCCCTGGCCGGCCGGGGGCTGTCGGCGCCGCACATGGTGCAGAACGTGCTGGCGGCCGCCGCGATCGCGCGCTCGCTCGGCGTCGAGCCCGAGGCGATCCGCCGTGCGTTGGAGGGGTTCCGCCTCGACCCGCACCGGATCGAGGTCGTTGCGCAGGCCGCGGGGGTGACCTGGATCGACGACTCGAAGGCCACCAACCCCCACGCGGCGGAGTCGTCGCTGCGCGCCTTCCCGGGCGCGGTGTGGATCGTCGGCGGAGATCTGAAGGGCGTCGACGTGTCGGAGCTCGTCGGCGGCGCCGGAGCGACGGCGCACGCCGCGGTCGTGATCGGCGTGGATCGGGAGCCCGTCGTCGCGGCGTTCCGGCGACACGCGCCCGCGGTGACCGTCGTGGAGGTCGTCCCCGGCGACACTGAAGATGTCATGACCCGCGTCGTGGAGATCGCGGCGGGGATCGCGGAAGACGGCGACACCGTGCTGCTGGCACCCGCCGCCGCATCCTTCGACCAGTTCTCCTCGTACGAGGATCGTGGCCGCCGCTTCGCCGAAGCGGTGCGGGAGTGGATGAGCCGGGGGAGCGCGCATGACGCAGGTGGCCCGCCCCGGGACGAGCGCTGACCGCGACGACGCCCGGGGACTCGCGGCGCGCGTCCGGCTCGGCAAGATCTTCGCTCCGGTCCCATCGGAGTTCCTCCTCATCGCCTCCACCGCGCTGCTGCTGACGGTGTTCGGCCTGGTCATGGTCCTCTCGGCGACCAGCGCGACCGCCGCGGCGAATGGCGAAGGCCCCTACGACACGGTGCTCCGCCAGGGCATGTTCGCGCTGGTGGGGGTGCCGGCGATGTTCATCATCAGCCGGTTCCCGCTGGGGTTCTGGAAGAAGATCGCCTGGCCCGCGCTCATCGTCACCACGGTCTTCCAGCTGCTCGTGTTCACCCCCCTCGGGGTCGAGAACGACGGAAACCGCAACTGGATCCTCATCGCGGGGCAGAACATCCAGCCCTCCGAGTTCCTCAAGCTGTCGCTGGCCCTGTGGGCGGGCATCATCCTGTCGCGCAAGGAGAAGCTGCTGCGGCTGTGGAAGCACGTGTTCATCCCGCTCGTGCCGGTCACCGCGCTCGTGATCGCCACCGTCATGGCGGGCCACGACCTCGGCACGGCCATGATCCTGTTCCTGGTGGTGCTCGGCGCCCTGTTCTTCTCGGGCGTGCGGCTGCGGATCTTCATCCTGCCGTTGATCCTCTCGGTGATCGCGGTGGGCGTACTCGTGCTCACCAGCGAACGACGGATGAGTCAGGTCGCGAGCCTGTTCGACCGCGACAACGTCGACTGCTACTACGCGGCGGGCGGATGCTGGCAGCAGCTGCACGCGGTGTGGGGCATGGCATCGGGGGGAGTCTTCGGCCTTGGTCTGGGCAACTCGCGCGAGAAGTACGGCTGGCTGCCCGCCGCGTCCAACGACTACATCTTCGCGATCGTCGGCGAAGAGCTCGGCCTCATCGGCTGCGCGGTCGTGCTCGCCCTGTTCGCGCTGCTCGCCGTCGGCGCCTTCCACGTGATCCGCAAGACGAACGACCCCTTCGTGCGGATCGTCTCCGGCGCCATCGTGGTGTGGATCATCGGACAGGCCCTCATCAACGTCGGCGTGGTGCTGCGGGTCTTCCCCGTGCTGGGCGTGCCCCTGCCGTTCATGTCGCAGGGCGGCACCTCGCTCGTCTCGGTGCTGCTGGCGTGCGGCGTGCTGCTCGCCTTCGCGCGCACCCTTCCGGCCCCGGGAGTGCAGACTCCAGCGACCATGCGGGGTAGGGTCGCTCGGTGACCACCTATCTGCTGGCCGGCGGCGGGACCGCCGGCCATGTCAATCCGCTGCTCGCCGTGGCCGACGGCATCCTCGCCCGTGAGGAATCGGCGCGGGTGCTCGTGCTCGGCACGCGCGAGGGGCTGGAGTCCCGTCTCGTGCCCGAGCGAGGATACGAGCTGCTGATCGTCGACAAGGTTCCCTTCCCGCGGCGCCCGGACGGCGCGGCCCTCGCCTTCCCCGCGCGATTCCGGCGCGCGATCGCTCAGGTGCGCGGATACATCCGCGAGCACGCTGTGGACGTCGTCGTTGGGTTCGGCGGGTACGCATCCGCTCCGGCGTACGTCGCGGCGCGACGCGAGGGCGTGCCCTTCGTCGTGCACGAGGCCAACGCACGCCCTGGCCTGGCCAATGTGCTGGGCGCACGGCGCGCCGCGGGCGTCGGCGTCGCGTTCGCCGGCACGCCGCTGCGCGGAGGCGAGGTCGTGGGCATGCCGCTGCGGCGCGAGATCGTCGACCTCGACCGCGCGGCACTGCGCGAAGAGGCTGCGGCGGAGTTCGGCCTGGATCCGAAGCGCCCCGTGCTGCTCGTCTTCGGCGGGTCTCTCGGCGCCCAGCGGCTCAACGAGGCGTTCGCCGGATCGTGGCAGGACGTGCGGGAGGCCGGCTGGCAGCTGCTGCATGTCACGGGGGAGCGCTCCACGCAGGAGGATCCCGCCGCGGAGGGCTACGCGCTGCGCCGCTACATCGACCGGATGGACCTGGCCTTCGCACTCGCGGACCTCATCGTCTCGCGCGCCGGGTCCGCCACGGTCAGCGAGATCAGTGCACTGGGCATCCCTGCCGTCTACGTGCCGTACGCCGTGGGCAATGGAGAGCAGCGGCTCAACGCCGACTCGGCCGTGCGCGCCGGCGCCGCCGTCATCATCGACGACGCCGCGTTCACCCCGGACCGCGTGCGCTCCGAGGTCATCCCGCTGCTCGGTGACGAAGAGCGCCGTGCGGCCATGACCAGGGCTGCCGAGAACGTGGGTTCGCGCACCGGGACCGAGGATCTCATCGCGCTCGTCGACCGCGCGCTCGGTCGATCCTGAACGGCGATGCGCGGCCGGCTCCGCCGGTGTTGCGATTTAGGATGATGAGGCCATGATCAGACCCGACCTCTCCCTGCCGATCCCCGACGAGATCCGCTCCGCTCACTTCATCGGCGTCGGCGGATCGGGGATGAGTGGCCTCGCGCGCATGTTCCTCGATGCGGGCATCCGCGTGTCGGGCAGCGACCGCGCCGACAGCGACAATCTGCGCGCGCTCGCCGCGCTCGGCGCCACCGTGCACGTCGGTCACGACGCCGCTCACCTCGGCGATGCCGACACCGTCGTGCACACCGGCGCGATCTGGCCGGAGAACCCCGAGTTCGTCACGGCGAAGGAGCGCGGGCTGCATGTCATCCATCGCTCGCAGGCGCTGCACTGGCTCATCCGCGGTCACCGCCTCGTCTCCGTGGCGGGGGCGCACGGCAAGACGAGCTCGACGGGCATGATCGTCACGGCGCTGCAGGCGCTGGGCGCCGACCCCAGCTTCGTCAACGGCGGAGTGATCGAGCAGCTGGGGCTGTCGAGCGGTTCGGGCGCCGACGACCTCTTCGTGATCGAGGCGGACGAGTCCGACGGGACCTTCCTGCTGTACGACACGTCGATCGCGGTCATCACCAACGTCGACCCGGACCACCTGGACTTCTTCGGCTCGGAGGAGGCGTTCCACGACGCATTCATCCGGTTCGCGAACGAGGCGGACGAGGCGGTCGTGATCTCCAGCGACGATCCGGGCGCGCAGCGCGTGCGGGCCGGCGTCACCCATCCGCAGGTGCTCACCTTCGGATTCGCCGACGCCGCGGATGTGCGCATCTCCGACGTCACGACGGAGGGGGCCGTCGCAGCCACTCTCACGCACGGCGCGGAGAGCGTGCGGATGCGGCTGTCCGTGCCCGGTGTGCACAACGTGATCAACGCCGCCGGTGCCGTGGCCGTGCTGCGAGTGCTGGGGTATCCGCTCACCGACGCCGCGCGGGCGATGGAGCTCTTCGCGGGCACGGTGCGTCGCCTCGAGCTGCACGGCGCCGAGCGCGGCGTGCGCGTGTACGACGATTACTCGCACCACCCCACGGAGGTGCGTGCCGCACTCGAGGCGATGCGCACGATCGCGGGGGAGGGGCGGGTGATCGCCATCCAGCAGCCGCACACCTACTCGCGCACCCAGCACATGTATCGCGAGTTCGCCGACGTGCTGGAGAGCCTCGCCGATCACACCGTCATGCTCGACGTCTACGGGGCCAGGGAGGATCCGGTGCCCGGCGTCACCGGCGAGCTCGTGAGCGGCGCATTCGCCGACCAGGGGCGCGTGCACTTCGTGGCCGACTGGCAGCAGGCCGCCGACTACACGGCGTCGGTCGTTCGCGACGGCGACGTCGTGGTGACCCTCGGCTGCGGCGACGTGTACCAGATCATTCCGCAGGTGCTCGACGCCCTGCGACGCACCTCCGGGGTCTGATCCTTGCGCCGGCCCTCTCCGTTTCCGAGGTCACCCGAGCGTCCGGCCGCGCCGGCGGAGGCGCCGGAGCCCCGCAGGCCCGTCCTGCCTCTGGCAGAAGAGACACCCGCGGCCGAGACGCACGATGCGCCCGAGAGCGCCGTGACGGCCGAGACCGATCGCCCGCTGAGCGGACGCGATGTGTGGCGCGCAGCCAAGGCCCGCCGCCGCACCCTGCGCGCGGAGATCCGCCGGTTCACCCAGCGCTCGCGCCGTCGCCGCATCGCCTGGGCGGCGGGCATCGGCGTCGCGCTGCTCGTCGTGGCAGGAAGCGCGGCGGCGGCCTACAGCCCGCTGTTCGCCGTGGAGAAGATCACGGTCGTCGGCACGAAGTTCCTCGATCCGGCCGCGGTCGAAGCCGCGCTGGAGGCGCAGAAGGGCGTGCCCCTTGCGCTCGTCTCCTCGAGCGAGGTCAAGGCCGCGCTCGTGCAGTTCCCGCTCATCGAGACCTACGGGCTGGAGGCCAAGCCTCCGCACGAGCTCACGGTGCGCATCGTCGAGCGCACTCCCGTCGGCGTTCTCGAGAGCAATGCGGGTTTCGCCGTGGTCGACGGGGCCGGCGTCGTCCTGTCGACGACCGAAGAACGTCCCGCGGGGTACGCGCTCATCGAGGTCAGGGGCGGCACCTCGTCGGATGCCTTCACGGCGGCGGGCACCGTCATGCGCTCGCTCTCCGAAGCGCTGCGGGCCCAGGTGGACGTGGTGCGAGCATCGTCGATCGACGACGTGACGCTCGTGCTGACCTCGGGCACGTCGGTCGTCTGGGGCAGTGCGGAGCGCTCGGGCGACAAGGCGCTGCGGTTGGAGAAGCTCATGGCCGCCGTCCCCGGCCAGAGCGTGTACGACGTGTCGGCGCCCGACGCCGTCTCCGTCGGTTAGCGGGTGGGGCGGCCGACCATCGCCGTCTCCGGGATTCTTAACGCCGACACGCGCGTGTCCTGGCGTCCGGAGAACCCTGCGCGGCTTACCTTCGACTCGAAGGAAAGCAATACCGGGAAATACTTTAACCTTCTCATTGAGGTTTAAGGTTCCCGATTCAAGGCTCGACAATCGGAGGCCGGGATGAGCCAGAACCAGAACTACCTCGCCGTGATCAAGGTCGTCGGCGTCGGCGGTGGTGGCGTCAACGCCGTCAACCGCATGATCGATCTCGGGCTGCGCGGAGTCGAGTTCATCGCCGTGAACACCGATGCGCAGGCACTGCTCATGAGCGATGCCGATGTGAAGCTCGACGTGGGCCGCGAACTCACCCGCGGTCTCGGGGCGGGCGCCGATCCCGAGGTCGGCCGTCGTGCCGCCGAGGATCACGCCGAAGAGATCGAGCAGGCGCTCACCGGCGCCGACATGGTCTTCGTCACCGCGGGCGAGGGAGGCGGCACGGGCACCGGCGGCGCGCCGGTGGTCGCACGCATCGCCAAATCCATCGGCGCACTGACGATCGGTGTCGTCACCAAGCCGTTCTCCTTCGAGGGGCGACGCAGGCAGAGCCAGGCCGAGGCGGGCGTGTCCAAACTGAAGGAAGAGGTCGACACCCTCATCGTCGTGCCGAACGACCGGCTGCTGGAGATCAGTGACCGCGGCATCTCGATGATCGAGGCATTCGCCACGGCCGATCAGGTGCTCCTCGCCGGCGTGCAGGGCATCACCGACCTCATCACCACGCCGGGTCTCATCAACCTCGACTTCGCCGACGTGAAGTCGGTCATGCAGGGGGCGGGGTCCGCGCTCATGGGCATCGGCTCCGCGCGCGGAGCGGATCGGGCGATCAAGGCCGCCGAACTCGCCGTCGAGTCGCCGCTGCTGGAGGCGTCCATCGAGGGCGCGCACGGCGTGCTGCTCTCGATCCAGGGCGGATCCAACCTCGGCATCTTCGAGATCCACGATGCCGCCGACCTCGTCAAGGAGGCCGCCCACCCGGAGGCGAACATCATCTTCGGAACCGTCATCGACGACACCCTCGGCGACGAGGTGCGCGTCACGGTCATCGCCGCGGGCTTCGACGGCGGCGAGCCCTCGCTGCGGCTCGACCCGATGGTGGTCTCGCGTCCGTCCGCGGCTGATGTCGTGGCGAGCCGCGATGACGACGCCGACGGCGATGACGCGCGCGCGTCGTCCGAGGACGCCGCCGCTCCCGCATCTCCCGTGCCCGCTCCCGTCGTCTCCACGGGATTCGAGCCGGCGTTCAGCGACGACGACATCGACATCCCCGAGTTCCTGAAGTAGGTCTCGCGGGATGGCGGACCTGGCTGCGCGGCTGGCCGCGATCGACGAGAGGATCGCGGCGGCTGCGCAGCACGCCGGGCGCTCAGCGGATGCGATCACCCGCATCGTGGTGACCAAGTTCCATCCGGCATCCCTCGTGCGCGACCTGCATGCGCTGGGAGTGCGGGACGTGGGGGAGAACCGGCAGCAGGAGCTGTCGGCCAAGACGCAGGAGCTGACCGAGCTCGCCGAGATGCGCTGGCACTTCATCGGTCAGGCCCAGACGAAGAAGGCCGCGGCGATCCGCCGTGCCGCGACCGCGGTGCACTCGATCGATCGCGAACGCATCGCCGACGCCCTCGACCGCGTGGCCGTGGACGACGATGTGCTCGACGTGCTGCTCCAGGTGAACCTCACCGACGATCCCGGCCGCGGCGGCGTGGCGCCCGACGGCCTCGAGCACCTCGCCGAGCATGTGCTCGAATGCGAGACGCTCGCCCTGCGGGGGATCATGGCGGTCGCGCCGTTGAATGCCGATCCCGCAGAGTCCTTCGCCCGGCTGCACGGGCTTGCCGAACGGCTGCGGACCGTCGCGCCGGAGGCGCGGTGGATCTCGGCGGGCATGACCGGCGACTTCGCCGAGGCGATCGCCGCCGGCGCGACACACCTTCGCATCGGTTCGGCAATCACGGGTCCGCGCCCTGCACAGGGTTAGCCTCGGACAAGAATCAACCCCCAAAGCTCGGAGGACAAGATGGGGAACCCGCTGAAGAAGACCATGGTCTACCTCGGCCTCGCCGATGAGGAAGAGGTCTACGAGGAGGAGGCCGTCGCCCCCGTGCGTCGTGAGCGCGAGCAGCATCGCGACGAGGCCAAGCCGGCCGCGCCGGTGACCCCGCTGCGCCGGCCCACCGCCGTGCGTCAGCCCACGGTCGGCGCCGTCAACGAGATCCTCACCGTGCACCCCAAGCAGTACCGTGACGCGCAGCTGATCGCCGAGAACTTCCGCGAGGGGATCCCGGTCATCATCAACCTGTCGCAGATGAGCGACGCCGACGCCCGGCGCCTGATCGACTTCGCCAGCGGACTGTCGCTGGGGCTGTACGGTCGCATCGAGCGGGTGACGAGCAAGGTGTTCCTGCTGTCGCCGGAGAGCGTCGCGGTGTCGGGTGAAGGCGGAATCGCCGGGGGAGACCCCGAGGCCGTTCTCGCCCACTCCTGACAGGTGTCACCGGTCTCGCTGATCGCAGCGATCCTCAATCTCCTGCTCCTGCTGTACTTCCTCCTGCTCTTCGTGCGTCTTGTGCTCGAATACATCCCCCTGTTCAACAGGGGATGGCGACCACGGGGAGTGGGGCTGGCAGCGGCGGAGATCGTGTACACCGTCACCGATCCGCCGATCAAGCTGTTCCGACGCCTCATCCCTCCGCTGAGGCTCGGACCGGTTGCGCTCGATCTCGGGTTCGCGCTGACGATGCTCGTCGTGCTCATCCTGATGTCGATCACGCGATCCTTCATCTGACTGCCACCTGAACGCACGCCATCGCACGACTCCGACGGGGAGACTATGCTCGTCATGAAGTGCGGGCCGCGGCACATGCTCAACGTCCACCTGGCCGCCGAGGAAAGAGGAGCCACCCATGGCATTGACGCCGGATGACGTCGTCACCAAGCAATTCCAGCACGTCCGTTTCAAGGACGGCTTCGACCCCGACGAGGTCGACGACTTCCTGGACGAGATCGTCATCGAGTGGCGCAAGGCCCTCGACGAGAACGCCGAGCTGAAGGCCAAGCTGGCCGCCTACGAGTCCGGCGAGCGCGCCCCTGCGGCGACACCCGCTCCTGCTGCCGCCGCACCGGCGGCGACTCCTGTCGCCGGCTCCGAAGGACTGGGATCGACCGCGACCGCGGGAATCATCGAGCTCGCCCAGCGCCTGCACGACGAGCACATCGCCGAGGGCAAGACGCAGCGCGACCAACTCATCGCCGATGCGAAGTCGCAGGCGGCGAAGATCCTGTCCGACGCCGAGGTCAAGCAGCGCGAGCAGACGAGCCGCCTCGAGCGCGAGCGCAATGTGCTCGAGAGCCGGATCACCGAGTTGCACGACTTCGAGCGCTCGTACCGTGCGCAGCTGCGCACCTACATCGAGGGTCAGCTCCGCGACCTCGATTCGCAGGCGGGGCCGTCGGACGCATCGGACAACCCGGTGTCTTCGTTCGGACGATAGGACTCCCCGTTGCCGGGACGTCGTCCTCTTCACGGGTCGGCGGCCGGCGCGATCGTGGCGATTCTCGCCGTGGTCGTGCTGGCCGCCGATCAGTTCGTGAAGCACCTCACGATCGAGAACCTGCCGCGGGAGAAGGTCGTTCCCGTCTGGGGCGAGTTCCTGCAGCTGTACTACGTGCGAAACTCCGGTGCCGCGTTCTCGCTGGGATCCGGGGTCACATGGCTGTTCACGATCGCCCTGGCCGTGGTGGCCGCCGTGATCGTGTGGAAGACGTTCGCGGTTCGCGCCCGGCTCTGGGCGGTCGTGCTCGGCTGTCTGCTCGGCGGTGTGCTGGGCAACCTGAGCGACCGGCTCTTCCGTGAGCCCGGCTTCGCTGTCGGACACGTCGTCGACATGATCTCGATGCCGTGGATGATGCCCGCGATCTTCAACGTGGCCGACATCTTCATCGTCACCGGGATGATCTCGGTCGCCCTGCTCGTCGTGCTCGGCATCGGACTGGACGGTACACGTGAGCGTGCGGTGCCGCAGGAACACGACGGCGAGTGACGGTGGAGCACCGCTCTCTTCCCGTGCCCGACGGGCTCGACGGCACCCGTGTCGACGCGGCCCTGGCGAAGATGCTCGGATTCTCGCGAACCTTCGCCGCCGACGTGGCGGCCGCCGGCGGTGTCGTCGTCGACGGCGCGACGGTCGGCAAGTCCGATCGTCTCCGTGGCGGCGGATGGCTCGAGGTGAGCTGGGAACCGCGGCAGGCTCCGCGGATCGAGCCGATCGCCGTGCCCGCGCTGGGCATCGTGCACGATGACGCCGACATCGTCGTGGTCGACAAGCCCACCGGTGTGGCCGCCCACCCCTCGGTGGGCTGGGATGGGCCGACCGTGGTCGGCGCCCTCGCCGCAGCAGGCTTTCGCATCGCGACGAGCGGAGCTCCCGAGCGGCAGGGCGTCGTGCATCGGCTCGATGTCGGCACGAGCGGACTCATGGTGGTCGCGAAGACCGAGCACGCGTACACGGTTCTCAAGCGCGCGTTCAAGGATCGCACGGTCGACAAGATCTATCACGCCGTCGTGCAGGGCCATCCCGACCCGCTCGCCGGCACGATCGACGCGCCGATCGGGAGGCATCCGAGCCATTCCTGGAAGTTCGCGGTCACCCCCGACGGCAAACCGTCGGTGACGCACTACGAGACGCTCGAGGCGTTCCCCGGGGCCTCGCTGCTGGAGATCCACCTCGAGACGGGGCGCACGCACCAGATCCGGGTGCACATGGCGGCGCACCGCCATCCGTGCGTGGGCGACCCGCTCTACGGCGCCGACCCGACGATGGCCGCCCGTCTGGGGCTGACCCGGCAGTGGCTGCATGCGCACCGCTTGGCGTTCGCGCATCCGGCGACCGGCGAGCGGGTCTCGTTCGAGTCGCCCTACCCGGAGGATTTCGCCCGGGCACTGGAGCTCCTCCGCGCGGACTGAGCGTCCGTACGCGCCCTCGATCTCGTTCCGGTCGCCCATTCGCGAACGAGGGGCTGGGGGCGAGGCGTCCGTGCGCCCCGCAGGGAGATAGGGTCAGACGGGGAGGCGACGATGAGGGGCATCGCGACGATGAGGGGCATCGACAGACGCACGGCTCTGCTCGGCCTGCTCGCCGTCGGGATCACGGGATGCGCGGCCGCGCCGCGCGGGCCGCAATCGTCGACACCGGGGCCCTCCGAAGCTCTGCATCACACACCGCATCCGACGGCGCACGCCGCGCCGCTACCCCCGCCGCCGCACTACGTGCCCGACCCGGACGCGGTCGCAGAGCGCTTCATCGGCGCCGTCCCGACGGCGTGGGGCATGGATCTTCCGGGGATCACGACACAGCTGGCGGCCTCGACGGATGCATCGCTCGGACCGCGCATCGCGCTCACCTTCGATGCGTGCGGCGGACGCGGCGGATCCGACATCGACCACAAGCTGATCGACGGGTTGCGGGCCACGCGCACCCCGGCGACGCTGTTCCTCAACGCGCGGTGGATCGAGGCCAATGCCGCCCTCGCCGCGGAGCTGGCCGCCGATCCGCTGTTCCTGCTCGGAAACCACGGCACCCGCCACGTTCCGCTCTCGGTCATCGGCGCGAGCGCCTACGGCATTCCCGGTACGGCATCCGTGGCCGAGGCCGTGGCCGAGGTCTGGGGCAACCACGTCGTGCTCACCGAGCTCGTGGGAACCCCGCCGACGCTGTTCCGCGCAGGCACCGCGCACTACGACGACGTCGCCGTGCAGATCGTGCACGACCTCGGCGAGACTCCTGTCGGCTTCTCGGTGAACGGCGACGGCGGAGCCACGTACTCGGCCGATGTCGTGCGCAGCGAATTCGGTCGGGTGGCCGACCGCGGCATCATCCTCGCGCACATGAACCAGCCCCAGGGCAGCACCGCCGAGGGGGCGCTCCCGGCTGTGGCTTCGCTGCGCGTGCACGGCTTCCATTTCATGCACGTCGTCGAGCCCGTGTCGGAGGCGTGAACGTAGACTCGGGGCATGGCGTCAGACTCCTTCGTCCACCTGCACGTGCACAGCGAGTACTCGATGCTCGACGGCGCCGCCAAGATCGCCGCGATGACCCAAGCCGCGGCCGACTACGAGATGCCCGCCATCGCCGTCACCGACCACGGCAACACCTTCGCGGCGTTCGAGTTCTACAACGCGGCGAAGGCGGCGGGCGTGAAGCCCATCATCGGCCTCGAGGCATACGTGACACCGGGGACGCACCGCAGCGACAAGTCCCGCGTCGCCTGGGGGTCGCCCGATCAGAAGAGCGACGACGTCTCCGGGTCCGGTGCCTACACCCACATGACGATGTGGAGCCAGAGCACCGCGGGGATGCACAACCTTTTCCGCCTCAGCTCGCTGTCGAGCATGGAGGGCTACTACTTCAAGCCGCGCATGGACCGCGAGCTGCTGCAGACGTACGGCAAGGGGCTCATCGCCACGACCGGATGCCCCTCCGGCGAGGTGCAGACGCGCCTGCGGCTCGGGCAGTACGACGCGGCACGAGCCGCGGCGGCGGAGTTCCAGGACATCTTCGGCAAGGAGAACTACTTCGCCGAGATCATGGATCACGGCCTGTCCATCGAGCGCCGGGTGGTGAGCGATCTGCTCCGGCTGGCGAAAGATCTCGACATCCCGCTCGTCGCCACGAACGACTCGCACTACACGCACCAGCACGAGGCCGATGCGCACGCGGCGCTGCTGTGCGTGCAGTCCGGATCGACGATGGACGATCCCAACCGGTTCAAGTTCGACGGCGACGGCTACTACATCAAGACGGCGCAGGAGATGCGCCAGCTCTTCCGCGATCATCCCGAGGCGTGCGACAACACCCTGTTGATCGCCGAGCGATGCGAGGTCGAGTTCGACACCGCCGCGAACTACATGCCGCGCTTCCCCGTGCCCGACGGCGAGACCGAGGACAGCTGGCTCGTCAAGGAGGTCGAGCTCGGGCTCCACTATCGCTATCCGAACGGGATCCCGGATGCGGTGCGCAAGCGGGCCGAGTACGAGACCGGGATCATCCTGCAGATGGGGTTCCCGGGGTACTTCCTCGTCGTCGCCGACTTCATCAACTGGGCCAAGGACAACGGCATCCGCGTCGGTCCTGGCCGCGGCTCGGGCGCCGGCTCGATGGTCGCTTACGCGATGAAGATCACCGACCTCGATCCGATCGAGCACGGGCTCATCTTCGAGCGGTTCCTCAACCCGGATCGCGTCTCGATGCCCGACTTCGACGTCGACTTCGACGACCGGCGCCGCGGCGAGGTGATCGAGTACGTCACCGAGAAGTACGGCTCGGAGCGCGTCGCGCAGATCGTCACCTACGGCACGATCAAGTCCAAGCAGGCGCTGAAGGACGCCGGGCGCGTACTCGGCTTCCCGTTCAGCATGGGGGAGCGGCTGACCAAGGCCATGCCGCCGCCCGTCATGGGCAAGGACATGCCGCTGGACGGCATGTTCGACTCGGCGCACCCGCGCTACAAGGAGGCCAGCGAGTTCCGCACTCTCATCGAGACCGATCCCGAGGCGAAGACGGTCTTCGATCGCGCCCTGGGGCTGGAGGGCCTCAAACGCCAGTGGGGCGTGCACGCCGCGGGGGTGATCATGTCGTCCGAGCCGCTGCTCGACATCATCCCGATCATGCGTCGCGAGCAGGACGGCCAGATCGTCACGCAGTTCGACTACCCGTCGTGCGAGACGCTCGGGCTGATCAAGATGGACTTCCTGGGACTGCGCAACCTCACGATCATCTCGGATGCGCTCGACAACATCCGCATGAACCGGGGTGAAGAACTCGATCTGGAGCATCTCGCCCTCGATGACCGGCCCTCGTACGACCTGCTCTCGCGCGGAGAGTCGCTCGGGGTGTTCCAGCTCGACGGCGGACCGATGCGCTCGCTCATGCGCTTGATGAAGCCCGACAACTTCGGCGACATCTCGGCGCTCATCGCCCTGTACCGACCTGGCCCGATGGGCGCCAACTCGCACACGAACTACGCGCTGCGCAAGAACGGCCTGCAGCCGATCACGCCGATCCATCCTGAACTGGAGGAGCCGCTCAAAGACATCCTCGAAGAGTCGTACGGCCTGATCATCTACCAGGAGCAGGTGATGGCGATCGCGCAGAAGGTGGCCGGGTTCAGCCTCGGACAGGCCGATATCCTGCGCCGCGCGATGGGCAAGAAGAAGAAGTCCGAGCTCGACAAGCAGTACGAGGGCTTCTCCGGCGGCATGAAGGAGCGCGGATTCGGCGAGGGCGCCGTCAAGGCGCTCTGGGACATCTTGCTGCCCTTCTCGGACTACGCCTTCAACAAAGCCCATTCCGCCGCCTACGGCGTCGTGTCGTACTGGACGGCCTACCTCAAGGCGCATTACCCCGCGGAGTACATGGCCGCGCTGCTGACCAGCGTTGGCGACTCCAAGGACAAGATGGCGCTGTATCTCAACGAGTGCCGCCGGATGGGGATCAAGGTGCTGCCGCCCGATGTCGGCGAGTCGATCAACTTCTTCGCGGCCGTCGGGGAGGACATCCGCTTCGGCCTGGGTGCCGTCCGCAACGTCGGCACCAACGTCGTCGACGGCATCGTCGCGGCACGCGAGGGCGAGGCCTTCGGCTCCTTCCACGAGTTCTTGAGCCGCGTGCCGCTGCACGTCGCCAACAAGCGCACCGTGGAATCGCTCATCAAGGCGGGCGCGTTCGACTCGATGGGGCACACCCGTCGCGCCCTCGTGGAGATCCACGAAGATGCCGTCGAGGCGGCGGTCGGCATCAAGCGCAACGAGGCCACCGGAGCCATCGGGTTCGACTTCGACAGCCTGTACGAGGCCGATGAGGTGCCGCCGCCCCAGGTGCCGGATCGGCCGGAATGGACCAAGAAGGACAAGCTCGCCTTCGAGCGCGAGATGCTGGGGCTGTACGTCTCGGATCATCCGCTGGCGGGCCTCGAGGTGCCGCTCGCCAAGCACGCGTCGATCGCCATCAACAACCTCCTCGAGTCGGAGGATCTGCAGGACGGCGATCAGGTGACGGTCGCCGGGCTCGTCACGAGCGTGCAGCACCGAGTGGCGAAGGCCAGCGGCAACCCCTACGGCATGATCACGGTCGAGGACTTCCACGGCGAGGTCACCATCATGTTCATGGGCAAGACCTACCTGGAGTTCCAGAGTCTCCTGCAGCAGGATGCCATCCTCGCCGTGCGCGGCCGGGTGTCTCGCCGAGACGACGGGCTGAACCTGCATGCGCAGTCGGCGTTCATCCCGGATGTCGGCTCGTTCGACGCCAACGGCCCGCTCTCGCTCGTCGTCGCCGAGCAGCGTGCGACGGAACGCGTGATCGAAGACCTCGCCGAGGTGCTGCGCCGTCACTCCGGCGACACCGAGGTCACGCTGCGCATGCACCGGGGCGACCGGGCGAAGGTCTTCGAGGTGCCGATGCCGGTCGCCGTGACGGCGGATCTGTTCGGCGACCTGAAGTCGCTTCTCGGCCCGCAGTGCCTCGGCTGAGCGCATCGAGCGGGATTCCGGTGCCGTCCGTGACCGCTGGCGACGGCGGTTCAGCGTCACGTCGAGCGGCCCGGGTAGGATCGGGTCGCGTTGGAGGCGCCACGTCGCGCACGACGACGAAAGGATGTTCATGACCAGCCACGACAGCGCTGCGCCTGCGGACGGGCGCGCAGGCGCCGATCCCGCCGGAATCGATGTGAGCGGCGAGGTGATCGCGGATCCTGTGACGGACGAGGCCCTCGCCGCAGACGACGGCCTCTTCGACGTCGTGCCGCAGGAGGGCTACGCCGGATTCACCCTGCGTGAGCTGATCATCGGCGGTGTATGGCTCGTGGCCTTCGTGCTCTCCTTCTTCCCCGTCGGCCGCTCGGCGCTGGGCGACGGCCTGTCGATCTGGGCCCTGGACGGACAGTGGCTGCTCACGATCGGCATCAGCACCGTCGCGGTCTTCCTGCTCGTGCTGCGTCGGCTCTCGCCCGACGGCATCCGTCGGGTCGGCTCTCTCGGCATCGACCAGTTCGCCTCCGTCGCCTTCTCGGTCGCGGCTGCGAGCTGGGCGGTGCTGCTGTGGCAGCAGATCCACGTCATCACCGTGATGGGCGTGTCGTTCCTCGGCGCCTGGGTGACATGCGTCGAGCTGCTGCTCTCGCTCGCCCTCGTGGTGCTCACGGTGTTCGCCCCGCTCGTGCCCGTGATCCGTGAGGACTTCCACGGACGTCAGGAGTCGCTGGCGCATCGCTACGCCGACCCCGTGCGTCCGGTCGTCGCCCGCCCGCGCCCCGCGGCGGATGCGGTGTCTGCCGTCGATGCGGATGCGGTCGATGACGTCGCCGATGCCGGCATCCCGCAGCGGTTCTCGTTCGAGCACGCCGCCGGCGGCGAATCCGGCGTTCTCGAGATCGACGGTCTCGACGACTCGTACATACCCGCCTACGCGCGCGGCTCGTCGATCGCCCCGGCAGAAGCCGCGGGCGAGCCGATCGTCGCCCAGAGCGACAGCACGGAGATCACCGGCAGAGAGATCACCGGTACCGAGGTCGCCGACGGCGAGGACGACGACCGCATCGAACCGCAGGACGAGGCGGCATCGGAAGAGCATGTCGACGAGTCCGAAGACGTCGATGAGCCCGAGGACGTCGACGGGTTCGAGGCGCCTGAACCGGTGCCCGCGGTGTCCGGTGTCGCCGAGGCGCACCCGGACGCGCTCACCGAGGTCTTCGGCGACATCGCCGTCGACGAGAATGCGGTGCAGGAAGCCCGCCCCGCCGACGCCGGACAGCCGTTCTGGGCGCTCGCGCCCGAGATCCGCCCGGTGCACGACGAGAAGGGCGAGGTGATCTACGAGATCGGTCCGGATGCGTGGACCCTCGTGCTGGAGGATCGCGACGGCGCCTATGTCGTCCGCCACGACGACGGCCGGATCGGATACCTGCACGATACGACGAACATGACACGAGGCTGAGCACGCAGATGCAGATCATCGACCTGAGGGAGCGCTCGCTCACGCCTGCCGAGATGCTGGCCGCCGTTCCGCGCGCGGCCGCGGCCCGTGCCGAAGCGCTGGCCGCGGCGACGGAGATCGTCGCCGCGGTGCGCGACCGCGGCGAGGAGGCGCTTCGCGACCAGGCGGAGCGCTTCGACGCGGTGACGGGGCACGACATCCGCGTGCCGGCGGCGCACCTCGATGAGGCCCTCGCCGCCGTCGATCCCGAGGTCCGCGCCGCGCTGGAAGTGGCGATCGAGCGCGTGCGCCGGGCCTCGGGCGCGCAGGTTCCCGAGCCGAGGATCACCGAGATCGGGCCGGGAGCGCGCATCGAGCAGCGTTGGCAGCCGGTCGGCCGCGTCGGCGTCTACATCCCTGGGGGCAAGGCTCCGCTCGCGTCGAGCGTCGTGATGAACGTCGTGCCCGCGCAGGTCGCCGGCGTCACGCGCATCGCGCTGGCCTCGCCGCCGCAGCAGAGCGCGGGCGGCCGCGTGCACCCGACCATCCTCGCGGCTGCCGCGCTGCTCGGCATCGACGAGGTGTACGCGATCGGCGGCGCGGGGGCGATCGGGGCGTTCGCGTACGGCGTCGACGCGATCGGGCTCGATCCCGTGGATGTCATCTCGGGTCCCGGCAACAACTACGTGGCCTCGGCGAAGCGCGTGGTCGCGGGCGTGGTCGGCACGGATTCCGAGGCGGGCGCGACGGAAATCCTCGTCGTCGCCGACGCCCACGCGGATCCGCGTCTCATCGCCGCCGACCTCGTCAGCCAGGCCGAGCACGACGAGCAGGCCTCGGCCGTGCTCGTCACCGACTCCCCGGGGCTCGCCGACCGCGTCGCCGTCGCGGTGGCGGACGCCGCCGAGCGCACGGCGCACACGGCCAGGGTCGGCGCGGCGCTGGCCGGGCCGCAGTCCGCGATCGTGCTCGTGGACGACCGCGACACCGCGGTCGCGTTCAGCAACGCGTACGCCCCCGAGCACCTCGAACTGCACCTCGAAGACGCCAGGAATGCGGCGTCGCGATTCACGAGCGCGGGGGCCGTCTTCGTCGGCGACCAGACGCCGGTGAGCCTGGGCGACTACATGGCCGGAAGCAACCACGTGCTGCCGACCGGAGGCCAGGCACGGTACGCGCCGGGGCTCGGCGCTTACACATTCCTGCGCCCGCAGCAGGTGATCTCCTATGATCACGATGCGCTGGCGACGGTGCGAGACGGGATCGTCGCCCTGGCCGAGGCGGAACTGCTGCCCGCGCACGGCGATGCCGTGCAGGCCCGTTTCGCGACGCCCGCGTAGTCTTACTCACTATGCATTGCCCGTTCTGCCGTCATCCCGATTCACGCGTGGTCGACTCGCGCACCAGCGACGACGGGCTCTCGATCCGCCGGCGTCGGCAGTGCCCGGAGTGCGGTGGCCGCTTCACGACCACCGAGACCGCGAGCCTGAACGTGATCAAGCGGTCGGGGGTGATGGAGCCCTTCAGCCGTGAGAAGGTCATCGCCGGAGTTCGCAAGGCCTGCCAGGGTCGTCCGGTCACCGATTCCGACCTCGCCGTGCTCGCACAGCGCGTGGAGGAGACGGTGCGTCAGACCGGCGTCTCCCAGCTGGACGCCAACGACATCGGTCTGGCCATCCTCGGCCCGCTGCGCGATCTCGATGAGGTGGCGTACCTGCGGTTCGCGAGCGTGTACCAGGCGTTCGAGTCGCTGGAGGACTTCGACGCCGCGATCGCCGAGCTCCGCGCCGAGCACGGCACGTCTTCGCCGGCATCCGCAGACCGGTAGCCTGGCACGGATGTATGCGCTCCTGTTCCGACTCGTCTTGTCGCGATTCGACCCCGAGTTCGCCCACCACGCGGCCATGCTGGTCATCCGCATCCTCGGCGTCCCTCCGTTCTCCTGGATCGCACGTGCGCTGACCCGTCCGGATGACGCGCATCGGGTCGAGGCGCTCGGACTCGTCTTCCCCACGCCCTTCGGGGTCGCGGCGGGCTTCGACAAGAACGCGGTCGGCGTTCGAGGGCTCTCGGCCCTCGGTTTCGGCCACGTCGAGATCGGAACGGTGACGGCTCTCGCGCAGCCCGGAAACCCGCGTCCTCGGCTGTTCCGGCTCATTCCGGACCGTGCCGTGATCAACAGGATGGGGTTCAACAACGACGGTGCCGCAGCGGCCAAGCCGCGACTGGAGCGTCTGCGCCGCCGCCGGCCCTCCGCCGTGATCGGCGTGAACATCGGCAAGAGCCGGGTCGTCGCCGTGGAGGACGCCGTCGCCGACTATGTCGCTTCGGCCGAACTGCTCGCGCCGCTCGCCGACTATCTCGCGATCAACGTGTCGTCTCCGAACACACCGGGCCTGCGCGGGCTCCAGACGGTGGAGACCCTCGCCCCGCTGCTGCGCGCGGTCAAGACCGCGGCGGGGACGACCCCTCTGCTCGTGAAGATCGCCCCGGACCTGCCCGACGACGAGGTCGAGGCCATCGCACGCCTCGCCGTCGCCGAGGGCCTCGACGGGCTCATCGCGACGAACACCACGATCTCGCGCGACGGACTGCAGACGGATCCCGCGGTCGTCGCCGCGGCAGGGGAGGGTGGACTGTCCGGCGTTCCGCTGCGCGAGCGATCGCTCGCGGTGCTGCGGATCGTACGCGCCTGCGTTCCCGCGGAGTTCTGCGTGATCTCGGTGGGCGGGATCGAGACCGGCGCCGATGCGCGGGTGCGGCTCGAGGCCGGCGCGACTCTCGTGCAGGGGTACACGGGCTTCCTGTACCGCGGCCCGCTGTGGGCGCGGCAGATCACGCGCTCCCTGCGTCGCGCGGACTGATCAGGCCGGGTACTCGCCGCGGCGCACCTGGGGCTTGGGCAGACGCATGAAGCGCATCTGCATGGAGCGCATCGCGGCGTACCAGCCGAGCCCCTTCTCGCGCCGCTCGATGCCGAACTTCTCGGCCGCCTTCTTCTTCACGCGCCAGCTCAGCAGCGCCATGTCGGCGATCACGAGCACGATGTATCCCCACAGTACGATGAACGCCCAGTACGCGACCGCCGTGTTCGGCACGAGCGAGGCGAGGATCACGGCGAGCATGAGCACCATGACCCATTCGCTGAGGTGCCAGCCGGCGTCGACGTAGTCGCGCACCCACCGCCGCTGCGGCCCCTTGTCACGCGGCGGAAGGTACTTCTCGTCGCCGTTGGCCATCCCGACCCTGGCCTTGTCCCGCCGCTCCTGCAGCTCCGCCTTGGCGCGCGCACGCGCCTCCTTGGAGTCGACGACGAGCGGACGACGGCGCGCCGCCTCCTGCTCGGCGCGCGTCGGCGTCGGGCGTCCCTTGCCGGCGGCCGTCGAGGCGTTCTCGTCGTCGGTCGAGGGGGAAGCGGGGGTTTCGGGCACGAAGGCTCCTGACGTATCGCGATTCGGGGTTCGCCTTAAGATTACTCGCATGGCTTCTTCCCCCTCATCCCTGCCCGATCCGGTCGACGCCGCGGTGGTCGACGCCGTGCGCAACGGCATCCCCGCGGCCCTGGGAGATCTTGGCGATCTCGTGCGCATCCCCGGAATCGCCTGGCCTGCATTCGATCAGGACGAGCTGGTGCGCAGCGCCGAGGCGGTGGCCGCCCTCGCCGCGGGCACCGGCGTGTTCGACAGCGTGCGCGTCGTGCGCGCCGCGATTCCCGGCACGGATGAGGTGGGCCAGCCCGCCGTGCTCGCCACGCGCGCCGCGAAGAACGGCCGGCCCACGATTCTGCTCTACGCGCACCATGACGTGCAGCCCCCCGGCGACGACGCGCTCTGGGAGACGCCGCCCTTCGAGCCGACCGTGCGCGACGGGCGGCTGTACGGGCGCGGGGCGGCCGACGACAAGGCCGGCGTCATGGCGCACATCGCCGCCCTGCGCGCCGTGTCGGAGGCCATCGGGGACGACTTCGATCTGGGCGTCGCCCTGTTCATCGAGGGCGAGGAGGAGTACGGCTCGCGCTCGTTTGGGCAGTTCCTCAGCGACAACCGCGACGCGCTGCGCGCCGACGCCATCGTCGTCGCCGACTCCGGCAACTGGGATTCCGAGACGCCGGGCCTCACCGTCTCGCTGCGCGGCGCCGTGCGCTTCACCCTCACCGTACGCACCCTCGACCACGCTTCGCATTCCGGGATGTTCGGGGGAGCGGTGCCCGATTCGATGATGGCGACGATCCGCCTGCTCGACACGCTCTGGGACGAGAACGGCGCCGTCGCCGTCGACGGCCTGCTCGTGCGCGATGCGGAGACGCCCGAGTACGGCGAGGAGACGCTCCGCGACGAGGCGGGCCTGCTGCCCGGCGTCTCGCCGATCGGCGACGGCAGCATCCTCAGCCGCATCTGGAACAAGCCCACCGTCACGGTGACCGGTATCGACGCGACCTCGGTCGAGCGCGCCTCGAACACCCTCGCTCCGCAGACCAGCGTCGTGCTGAGCTGCCGCATCGCCCCGGGGCAGGATCCGCAGGAGGCGTACGACGCCCTGCAGCGGCACCTGCGCACGAACGCGCCCTTCGGCGCCGAGGTGACGTTCTCGGATGAAGACCTCGGATCCCCCTTCCTCGTCGACACCAGCGGGTGGGCGGTCGAGCTCGCGCGCGCCGCCATGACCGACGGATACGGCAAGGCCCCCGTGGATCTCGGCGTCGGCGGGTCGATCCCGTTCATCGCAGACCTCGTGGAGACCTTCCCCGCGGCGCAGATCCTCGTGACCGGCGTCGAGGATCCGCACACGCGCGCACACAGCCCCAACGAGTCGCTGCACCTCGACACGTTCCGCAATGCGGTCGCGACGGAGGCGCTGCTGCTGGCGAGGATGAACGCCCGCACGCTCTGAGCCAGTGTGCGGAGAGTTCTGCGCGAGGAGCCCGGCGCCCGGCCTGTTCCGGCCAGACGGCGGTAGAATCGCACGGAGAACGGTTTCCGCCGACGGTCACCTCAAGGAGCGACATGAGCGACATCACCCTCACCCCCGAGACCACCCGTGCCCACGGCGTCAGCCTGACCGACGCCGCTGCCGCCAAAGTCAAGAGCCTGCTGGAGCAGGAGGGGCGCGACGACCTGCGCCTGCGCGTGGCGGTGCAGCCGGGCGGCTGCTCCGGACTGATCTACCAGCTCTACTTCGACGAGCGCTACCTCGACGGCGACGAGACGGTCGACTTCGACGGGGTCGAGGTCATCGTCGACAACATGAGCGTGCCGTATCTCGACGGCGCCGCCATCGACTTCAAGGACACGATCTCCGAGCAGGGCTTCACGATCGACAACCCCAACGCCGGCGGTTCGTGCGCCTGCGGCGACAGCTTCCACTGACTCGCGGAGGGTGCTCGAGACCCGATCGTGACCACGTCGAACCTGCATGGTTGGCGTGAATAGGGTGAGAGGTTGCCCTAGAATGAATGCAGCCTTGTCCGTGATCTGAAAGGTGCATCGTGCCCTCGAAACGCCGCCTTCGCTGGGCCGCTCTTCCTTTGGGAGCAGCGGCTGCCGTGGCCCTCGCGGGGTGCTCCTCGCTCGAGGCTCGTGGCTTCCTCCCCGGCTTCGACGATGGCACGTTCGCCACCAACCACACCGAGCGGGTGACCTCCCTCTGGGTGAACTCCTGGATCGTCCTCCTCGTGGTCGGCGTGGTCACCTGGGGCCTGATGGGATGGGCCGCCGTCGCGTATCGGCGCCGCAAGGGGCAGACGGGCCTGCCCGTGCAGCTCCGGTACAACATGCCGATCGAGATCTTCTACACGGTCATTCCGCTCATCCTGGTGCTCGGCATGTTCGCGTTCACCGCGAGGGACCAGACCCTGATCGAGACGCAGTATGACGACCCGGATGTCGAGATCACTGCGATCGGCAAGCAGTGGTCGTGGGACTTCCAGTACGGCCACAACGACGACGCCGTGTGGACGATGGGCGTCCAGGCTCAGCCGGACAAGGACGGCAACGTCGATCAGGCCGCGCTGCCCACGCTCGTCCTTCCCGTCGACGAGAAGGTGCGCATCGAGCTCCAGTCGCGCGACGTCATCCACTCCTTCTGGATCATCGACTTCCTTTACAAGAAGGACATGTACATCGGCAAGGACAACTCGTGGTCCTTCACGCCGACCCGTATCGGCGAATACCAGGGCAAGTGCGCCGAGCTGTGCGGCGAGTACCACTCGATGATGCTCTTCAACGTCAAGGTCGTCAGCCAGGACGACTACGAGGCCTATCTCGACGAGCTGCGCGCCGACGGGAACACCGGTGACATCACCGACGCCTACGACCGCCTGTCGAACCTGCCCGGCACCGGTCCGAGCACCGAGGAAGGGGAGTAACACCCATGACAACCACTCTTCCTGGCACCTCCGAGGCCGGTTCTCGCCCGACGACCATCCCGCCGCGTCAAGCCGCCCTGCTCTCCTCCACTCGCGTGGAGCAGAAGGGCAACCTGGTGGTCAAGTGGATCACGTCCACCGACCACAAGACGATCGGCTACATGTACCTGATCTCGTCGGTGCTCTTCTTCCTCCTCGGCGGGGTGATGGCGCTCATCATCCGCGCCGAGCTCTTCTCGCCGGGCATGCAGATCGTGGCGACCAAGGAGCAGTACAACCAGCTGTTCACGATGCACGGCACGATCATGCTGCTGATGTTCGCGACGCCGCTGTTCGCGGGCTTCGCCAACGCGATCCTCCCGTTGCAGCTCGGCGCTCCCGACGTCGCCTTCCCGCGTCTGAACGCCTTCGCCTTCTGGCTGTTCCTGTTCGGCTCGACCATCGCGGTGGCCGGCTTCCTCACCCCGCAGGGTGCGGCGTCGTTCGGCTGGTTCGCCTATCAGCCGCTCGCGAACGCGTCGTTCTCTCCCGGCGTCGGCGGCAACCTGTGGATGCTCGGACTCGGCATGTCGGGCTTCGGAACGATCCTCGGCGCCGTCAACTTCATCACGACGATCATCACCATGCGTGCGCCGGGGCTGACCATGTGGCGCATGCCGATCTTCTCGTGGAACACGCTCATCACGAGCCTGCTCATCCTGATGGCCTTCCCCGTGCTCGCCGCAGCCATCCTCGCCGCCGCCGCCGACCGCGTGCTCGGCGCGCACATCTACGACCCGGCCAACGGCGGCGTGCTCCTCTGGCAGCACCTGTTCTGGTTCTTCGGCCACCCCGAGGTCTACATCATCGCCCTGCCGTTCTTCGGCATCGTCTCCGAGATCTTCCCGGTCTTCAGCCGCAAGCCGATCTTCGGATACAAGACGCTGGTCTACGCGACGATCGCGATCGCTGCGCTGTCGGTGGCCGTGTGGGCGCACCACATGTACGTCACCGGATCGGTTCTGCTGCCGTTCTTCGCTCTGATGACGATGCTCATCGCGGTGCCGACGGGCGTGAAGATCTTCAACTGGATCGGAACGATGTGGCGCGGATCGATCACGTTCGAGACGCCGATGGTCTTCTCGCTCGGCTTCCTCGTGTCGTTCGTCTTCGGTGGCCTGACCGGCGTGATCCTCGCGGCCCCGCCGTTGGACTTCTTCCTGTCCGACTCGTACTTCGTCGTGGCGCACTTCCACTATGTCGTCTTCGGAACGGTCGTGTTCGCCATGTTCGCCGGCTTCTACTTCTGGTGGCCGAAATGGACGGGACGCATGCTCAACGAGCGCCTCGGCTACGTGCACTTCTGGATGCTGTTCCTCGGCTTCCACATGACCTTCCTCATCCAGCATTGGCTGGGTGTCGACGGCATGCCGCGCCGTTACGCCGACTACTCGGAGTACGACAACTGGACCTGGGGCAACCAGGTGTCCACGATCGGCGCGATCATCCTGGGCGCCTCGATGCTGCCGTTCTTCCTCAACGTCTGGATCACGGCGCGCAAGGCTCCCAAGGTCACGGTCAACGACCCGTGGGGCTACGGCGCCTCCCTCGAGTGGGCGACGTCCTGCCCGCCGCCCAGGCACAACTTCACGTCGATCCCGCGTATCCGCAGCGAGCGTCCTGCGTTCGATCTCAACCACCCGGAGGCCGCGGAGCACCCCGTCGCCGTTCCCGCGGGCGCCGCTGCCGAGGAAGAGGGCAAGTAAGACATGCGCGATAACGTCATCCTCTGGTGGGTCCTCACCGGATTCTTCCTGGTCGTCGGCACCGTCTACACGGTGTGGAACATCGTCGCCCACCCCGACCGCGACGTCGTCACGGCGATCGAGTGGGTCGGTACGGTGGCGCTGTACTTCACCGCGTTCATGTCGGCGATGGTGGCCTTCTATCTCGACCGCACGCACCGCGCTCAGGGCGGCCAGCTGCCCGAAGACGTGCTGACCTCCGAGATCGACGACGGCGATCCCGAGCTGGGCGAGTTCAGCCCGTGGTCATGGTGGCCGATCGTCCTCGCCGGTTCCGCGGGTGTGGGAATGATCGGTCTCGCGGTGGGGCACTTCCTGTTCCCCGTGGCGATCGCGATCTTCCTCGTGGCCATCGTCGGATGGGTCTACGAGTACTACCGCGGCAACTTCGCCCGCTGATCATCACGAACAAGACGCCCTCGGCGCTCCTCTGGAGATGTCGGGGGCGTCTTCGTATGCTCGCCCGTGCTCTCAGGCCCGCGTGCGGATGCGGGGAACGCCCGTGAGCGGATCGACGGGGCGACGATGCACACCGTCGACGTTCTCGACCGGGTAGCCCTCGCGGACCCAGTACTCGAAGCCGCCGATCATCTCCCGCACGTCGTATCCGAGCTTCGCGAACTCGAGGGCACCCTTGGCGCCGGCGTTGCATCCAGGGCTCCAGCAGTACACGACGACGCGTGCGTCGGTCGGGATCTCCTGCGGGGCCCGCGCAGCGATCTCGGAGTAGTGCATGTGGATGGCCCCTGCCACGCGCCCCTGCGCCCACGCCTCGTCTGAGCGGACGTCGACGACGTAGAGCTCTTCGCCGGCTCTCTGGGCGACGTAGACGTCGCTCCCGTCGGTCTCGGCGTCGAGTTTTGCGGTGAAGAAGGCGGCACGATCCATCATGATCCCAGGATAGGGGCGTCGCATGCTCCGGAGTGGGCCCGTGACGGCGAACGTTGGGCCCGGATACGCGCTGAGGGCCCCATCCGACTGGACGGGGCCCTCAGCGTATCCGGGGAGGGGCCTACTCGGCCCGGTCGCCCTTCTTCGGCTTCTGCACCGGATCGGTCGCGATGACCGAGCTCGGGGTGTTCGGCGTCTCGTCGACGTGGTCGACATCCGCAGGAGCGATGTCTTCCTCCGCGACGCCGGCGCGTTCGTGAGCACCCCTGATCTCGGCCGCCGCGGTCTCGTCCACATCGTGCAGCACGTGCTGCTGGTGGGCGTCTGCGGTGTCGATCTCGGCCTGCGTGAGCGGGGTGAGGCGATCCTCGAAGAACCAGCGCGACATCGCCGAGCGCAGGTTCTGCGTCCAGGGGATGCGTCCCTTGGCGTTCGGGCGCACGACGAGCGGCTCGTACGTATCCACGTCGATGAGCTTCCACCGGTCGTAGACGTCGACCGGCTTGTGCACCTCGATGAACTCGCCGCCGGGGAGACGCACGATGCGTCCGGACTCGTAGCCGTGCAGGACGATCTCACGATCCTTCTTCTGCAGTGCGATGCAGATGCGCTTCGTGATGAAGTAGCCGAGCACCGGACCCACGAACAGCAGGGCCTGCAGCGTGTGGATCACGCCCTCCATCGTGAGCATGAAGTGCGTCGCGATGAGGTCGGACGAGGCCGCCGCCCACAGCACGGCATAGAAGATGACACCGGCGACGCCGATGGCGGTGCGCGTGGCCGCGTTGCGCGGGCGCTGGGCGATGTGGTGTTCGCGCTTGTCGCCGGTGATCCATGCCTCGATGAACGGGTAGATCGCGACGAGCACGATGAACAGTCCGAGCACGAGCACCGGCAGGATGATGCCGAACGACCAGGTGTGGTCGAGGAAGACCACGTCGAGGTGCGGCGGTGCCAGGCGCAGGGCGCCGTCGGCGAATCCGATGTACCAGTCCGGCTGGGTTCCCGCAGACACGGGGGAGGGGTCGTACGGGCCGTAGTTCCAGATCGGGTTGATCTGGAAGAACGTCGCGATCAGCACGATGGTGCCGAACGTGATGAACAGGAAACCGCCCATCTTCGACATGTAGACCGGCATCATCGGGTAGCCCACGACGTTGTCGTTCGTGCGGGCGGGCCCGGCGAACTGCGTGTGCTTGTTGATGATCATCAGCATGAGGTGGATCACGACGAACGCGAGCACCATGGCCGGCAGCAGCAGGATGTGCAGTGTGTACAGACGCCCCACGATGTCGGTGCCGGGGAACTCGCCGCCGAAGAGCAGGAACGAGGTCCACGTGCCGATCACGGGGAGACCCTTGACCATGCCGTCGATGATGCGCAGGCCGTTGCCGGAGAGCAGGTCGTCGGGGAGCGAGTAGCCCGTGAAGCCTTCGGCCATCGCGAGGATGAACAGCACGAAGCCGATGACCCAGTTGAGCTCGCGCGGCTTGCGGAAAGCGCCGGTGAAGAACACGCGCAGCATGTGCACGCCGATGCCGGCGACGAACACGAGCGCGGCCCAGTGGTGGATCTGGCGCACGAGGAGTCCGCCGCGCAGATCGAACGAGATCCGCAGGGTCGACTCGAGCGCGGCCGACATCTCGACGCCGCGCATCGGCGCATACGCGCCGGTGTAGTGCGTCTCGACCATCGAGGCCTGGAAGAAGAAGGTGAGGAACGTGCCGGAGAGCAGCACGACGACGAAGCTCCAGAGGGCGATCTCACCCAGCATGAACGACCAGTGGTCGGGGAAGATCTTGCGACCGAGCTCCTTGACGAAGCCGGACAGGCTCGTGCGCTCGTCGATGTAGTTCGCCGTGGCGCCGATGAAGCGGCCGCCGAGAGGCTTCTCCGACTTCTTGTCGCCCTTCGTGTCGGGGGTGACGGTTGCGGTGCTCAATGGCGCTCCCAGAAGCTCGGGCCGACGGGTTCGTGGAAATCGCTCTGCGCGACGAGGTAGCCCTCGTCGTCGACGGCGATGGGCAGCTGCGGCAGCGGCCGGGCGGCGGGGCCGAAGATGACCTTCGCGTGCTCGGTCACGTCGAACTGCGACTGGTGGCAGGGGCAGAGCAGGTGATGGGTCTGCTGCTCGTACAGCGCCACGGGGCACCCGACATGCGTGCAGACCTTGGAATAGGCGACGATGCCGTCGTACGACCAGCCCTTGCGGTCCTCATCCTCCTTGAGTTGCTCGGGGAGCAGGCGCATGAGCAGGACGATGGCCTTGGCCTTCTCCTCCAGGTAGCCGTCGTGGTGGCTGACCTCGGTGAGCGGCTCGGGGATGACGTGCATGGCCGAGCCGAGGGTGACATCGGCCGCGCGGATGGGCGTGCCGTCGGGGTCGCGTGCGAGGCGCATCCCGCCCTTCCACATGGTGTGGCTGAGCAGGGCGACAGGGTCGCCCGCCGTCGGGTCGTCTTCGGAGTTGAAGGGAGCCAGACCGCGGAACAGCGTGACGCCGGGGACGATCGAAGCGACGACGGCGGCGATGAGCGAGTTGCGGATCATCGTGCGACGACCGAACCCGGACTCCTCGTTGGCGTCGGCGAAAGCCTTGATCGCGGCCTCGCGGGTCGACTCCTTGCCGCGGGTGGCGTGCCGGGGCTCGATGAACTCCTTGTCGCTCATGACGGCCTTGGACCAGTGAATGGCGCCGAGGCCGAGAGCGAGCAACGCGAGGCCGATGCCCAGACCGATGAAGAGGTTGTTGTAGCGCACGTCGATGAGCGCGCCGCTCTCGATCGGGAACAGCATGTAGGCGGCGACCGCCCAGATGCTGCCGGCGAGCGAGATGTAGAAGAGCGTGTAGACCGTGCGGACGGCGGTCTTCATCGCCCGGGGGTCCTTGTCCGTCATCCGCTCGCGGTGGGCCGGAAGTCCCGGGTTCTCCACCGGGTCCGTGACTGCGACGCTCAGCCCCGGAGAGGGCTGATAGGCCCCTTCAAGGGCCTGCGAGTCGTCGTCGTGTGCCATGGTGCTCCTCGTACGTTCTTCGATATGCAAGCGTCAGTTGGACTTCGCCGTGATCCACACGGTGATGGCGACGAGAGCGCCGATTCCGAAGATCCAGATGAACAGGCCCTCGGACACCGGTCCGAGCGAGCCGAGCGTGAACCCGCCGACCTGCACCTCCTGCTGCTGGAAGAGCAGCGCCGAGATGATGTCGCGCTTGTCCTGGAGGGAGAGGTTCATGTCGCCGAACACGGGCATGTTCTGCGGACCGGTCACCATCGCCGCGTACATGTGCAGCGCGCTGGTGCTGGTGAGCGGGGGAGCGTACTTGCCCTCGGTGAGAGCGCCGCCGGCACCCGCGACGTTGTGGCACATCGCGCAGTTGATGCGGAAGAGCTCGGCGCCGTGCGCGACGTCGCCCTCGCCGTCGAGCACGCTGGCCTCGGGGTAGGTGGGGCCCGGGGCCACGGACTGGACCCAGGCTGCCATGGCCTCGATCTGCTCCTGCGTGAACTGCGGCTCCTTCTGCGGCGCCTGCGGTCCCTGCATCTGCAGCGGCATGCGGCCGGTCGCGACCTGGAACTCGACGGCGAGCTCCCCGACGCCGTAGAGGCTGGGGCCGTTCTCGGTGCCCTGTAGCGCCATGCCGTGGCAGGTCGCGCAGTTCGCCTGGAAGAGCTTCTCGCCCTCTTCGACGGACACCTGCGAGGTCGCCGTGGTGGGCTCGCTCGCCGCGAACGCTGCAGAGGCACCGGCGTACACGCCACCGGTGATCATGAGGCCTGCGCCGATGAGGGCCGCAGCCGCCAGGGGGCTGCGGCGGCCGGAACGGCGCTTCTTCTCTCGTGCCATGTCGGGAATCCGCTCCGCTTTCTTTATCGAAGGAAGTAAATGACCAGGAACAGCACGATCCACACGACGTCGACGAAGTGCCAGTAGTACGACACGACGATCGAGGTGGTCGCCTCCTTGTGCGTGAAGTTCTTCACGGCGAAGGCGCGTCCGATGACGAGGAGGAAGGCGATGAGCCCGCCGGTCACGTGCAGGGCGTGGAAGCCCGTGGTCAGGTAGAACGCCGAGGCGTACGGGTCGGCGGAGATCGGCATGCCTTCGGCGACGAGCTGGGCGTACTCCCACACCTGGCCGGAGACGAAGATCGCACCGAGCGCGAACGTCAGCCAGAACCACTCCACCATTCCCCAGCGCTTGCGGCCCTTCGCGTTGGGAGCGCTGTACGGCTGCATGCGCTCGGCCGCGAACACGCCCATCTGGCAGGTCACGGAGGACAGCACCAGGATGATCGTGTTGACGGTGGCGTACGGCACGTTGAGCAGCTCGGTGCGAGACGCCCAGAGCTCCGGGGAGGTGCTGCGGATGGTGAAGTAGATCGCGAACAGCCCCGCGAAGAACATCACCTCGCTGCCGAGCCACACGATGGTGCCGACAGCTACCGGGTTGGGACGCTTGATCGTTCTCGCCGCCGGGGCATAGGTCGCTGAGGTGGTCACCCCTCCATTATGGCCGATCCGCGGGCCCGATTCTCGCACTGTGGGGAGCCGTTTCGGCCCGATCTGACTTAGGCAATCCTAAGAAACGACCGTGAATCGCCTGTGCATGCCGGTCATCCCGCGGAGGCGTCGCAGGGGCCGGCGCGGATCACGACTGCATCACATCGCTAGGATCGCTCACATGGTGGATGCGCTGACCTGGCCCGACATTCTCTCGACCCTTCTGGAGCGGCGCGACCTCAGCGTCTACGAGTCGACCTGGGCGATGCGGCAGGTCATGCACGGCGAGGCGACGCCCGCGCAGCTGGCCGGATTCCTCATCGGCCTGCGCAGCAAGGGCGAGACGATCGACGAGATCGTGGGGTTCCGAGACGCCATCCTCGAAGCGGCGCTCCCGCTTCCCGTTTCCTCGGACGTACTCGACATCGTCGGCACCGGCGGCGACCGGATCGGCACCGTGAACGTCTCCACAACAGCGGCCATCGTGATCGGCGCGCTCGGCATCCCCGTCGTCAAGCACGGCAACCGCGCCGCCAGCTCGGCCTCCGGCTCGTCCGATGTGCTCGACGCGCTCGGCCTTCGCCTCACGCTCGACCCGCAGGGCGTCGCCGACACGCTTGATCGCACCGGGATCACGTTCGCCTGGGCCGGGGCCTTCCATCCCGGCTTCAAGCACGCCGGCGCCGTGCGCGCCGAGTTGGGCGTGCCCACGGTCTTCAACATGCTCGGCCCGCTGTGCAACCCGGCGCGGGCCGAGGCCAACGCGGTCGGCGTCGCTCAACTCGATCGGGTACCGCTCATCACCGGGGTGTTCCGCACGCGCGGCGCCACGGCGCTCGTCTTCCGCGGCGATGACGGGCTCGACGAGCTCACCACCACCGGCCACAGTCGAATCTGGGAGGTCAGCCGAGGAGACGTGCACGAGCACGACCTCGACCCGCGCGACCTCGGCATCCCGCTCGCGGAGCTCTCCGACCTCATCGGCGGCACCCCTGCGCACAACGCCGAGGTGCTGCGGAGGACGCTCGCGGGCGAGAAGGGCGCTGTGCGCGACATCGTGCTGCTCAACGCCGCGGCAGGCGTGGTCGCCTACGAGCTCTCGCACGATGTGTCGCAGGCGCAGCGCCCCATCGTCGAGCGCCTCGCCGATGCATACGCCCGGGCGCAGGCCGTGGTGGACGACGGCAGTGCGGCGGCCAAGCTCGACGACTGGGTCGCGGTGTCGCAGGAGCTCGCGGCCTAGGGCAGGCATGGAACCCGTCGAGGCGCTTCACGAGATCGCGCGGCTGCTCGAACGCGAGCGCGCGTCGCGATACCGCGCGAAGGCGTTCCGGGCGGCCGCGGACGCGTATGCCGGGCTCTCCGACGACGCCCGTCGGGATCGCGCCCGCATCCGGGCGACCGCGGGGATCGGCGCATCGACCTTCGCTGTGATCGACCAGGCCCTCGACGGCGCGGTGCCCGACTACCTCGTCGAACTGCGCGGCGCCGTCGAGCCTGAGCGCACCTCGGCGCTGCGTGCTCGGCTGCGCGGCGATCTGCACGCGCACACCGACTGGTCCGATGGGGCGACCTCCATCGAAGAGATGGCGGATGCGGCACGAGACCTCGGGCACGACTACCTCGCGATCACGGATCACTCGCCGCGACTGCGCGTCGCCAGAGGACTCACGGCGGAGCGGCTGCGCGCCCAGATCCCACTCGTGCGCGGGGCTGGGGATGCGACGTTGGTGATGCTCACCGGCATCGAGGTCGACATCCTCGAGGACGGCGCACTGGACCAGGACGACGCGCTGCTCGCCGAACTCGACGTCGTCGTCGCCTCAGCCCATTCGAAGCTCCGGATGGACTCCGCGCCGATGACCCGACGTCTCGTGGCGGCGGTGGGGAACCCTCGTGTGAACGTGCTCGGCCACGTCACGGGGCGGCTCGTGCAGGGCGAGCGCGGCACCAGGCCGCCGTCGACGTTCGACGCCCGGACGGTCTTCGACGCGTGCGCCGAGCATGGCGTGGCCGTGGAGCTCAATTCCCGACCGGAGCGGCAGGATCCGCCCGACGAGCTCATCGCGCTCGCGCTGGAGGCCGGGTGCCTGTTCTCCATCGACTCGGATGCGCACGCGCCCGGCCAGCTGTCGCTGCTCGATCACGGCGCCGAACGCGCCGAACGCGCCGGCATCCCGCCCGCCCGCATCGTGACGACATGGGGTCTGGAGCGGCTGCGCCGCTGGTTGGACTGAGCCTCGCCGTCAGCGGGCGAGGGCGTCGATCGCGCGACGCATCGACGTGCCGAGGTTCCATCGCTCGCTCAGCGCGAGCGCGGCGGCCTCGCGCTCCGCGTCGAGGGGGAGCAGGGGCGGCAGATCGGCATCGAGCGGAAGGTTCGTCACGACCTTGACGACGGTCGGCGCGACCTCGAGGTAGTCGTCGGCCGCGAGCACCTTCGCCGCGACGGTTTTCGACATTCCCTCGCCCGCAGCGGCTGCTCGGCGGATGCCGGCGAGGTCGCCGTGCGCCGCGAGCAGCGTGGCCGCGGTCTTCTCGCCGACTCCGGCGACTCCTGGAAGCCCGTCGGATGCATCGCCGCGAAGCGTCGCGAAATCGGCGTACTGCGTGGGGAGTACGCCGTACTTCGCGATCACGACGGCATCGGTGATCATCTCGAGATTGCTCATGCCGCGCGCGGTGTAGACGACGCGCACCCCGCGCGCGTCGTCTACCAGCTGGAAGAGGTCGCGATCGCCCGTCACGATGTCGACGGGCATGCGTGCGGTGCTCGCGAGCGTGCCGATCACATCGTCGGCTTCGTGCGCGGCGGCGCCCACGATGGGGATGCCAAGGGCCTGCAGCGATTCGCGGATGACGGGCAGCTGGGCCTCCAGCGGATCGGGCACCTCTTCGACGTCGGGGCCGGCGGCGACCTCCTCGACGACGCGATGCGCCTTGTACGAGGGGATGAGATCGACGCGCCACTGCGGTCGCCAGTCGTCGTCCCAGCAGGCCACGAGGTGCGACGGCTCGGTGAGGGCGACGAGCTTCGCGATCATGTCGAGCAGTCCGCGAGCGGCGTTCACCGAGGTTCCATCCGCGGCGTGCACTTTGTCGGGCACGCCGTAGTAAGCGCGGAAGTAGAGCGAAGCGGTGTCGAGCAGCAGAAGCTTGCCGGGGGCGTCCTTCATGCGCTCAGTCTGCCAGGGGGGCGACACGGCAACGGTCAGCATCCGGGGGCGTCGGGGTTTTCGTTGCATGTGTCGTCGACGAGGGCGGTGCGTGCTTGGAAGACGTGGATCGTCGCCGTTGCGGGTGGGCCTGTGACGGTGCCTCGGATCGGGGTCCATCCGTGTCCGGTGTTGATGTCGGCGTGGTAGTGGATGGTGACGGCGAGGGGGTAGGTGCCGCGTGCGGTGTAGACGTGGCTGGTGGCGGTCGGTGTGAACTGGGCTTGACCGAGGCTGTTCCATGACGCCCCGCCGGTGGCTGTCGATACGGCGGTGCCGTCGCCGTAGTCGAAGTCGAACGACACGGGTGTGAATCGCACCTGGATCGTGCGCCCGAGCAGTGTTGCGGTGAGTTGTTCGGTTCCTGCGTTGTTGATCGTGTTGGCGGGCAGCCCGACCACGGCGACGTTGCCCGGCTCGGTCGTGCTGATGCTTCCGGTGGGCACGAACCGCACGAGATCTGAGATCGTGATCGGCGGGAGCGGGTCGTCGGGGTCCTCGGGTACTCCCGGAATGATCGAGGGGAAGCATTGGCGGTCGTTCTCCCAGGGGTCCAGGCAGGAGGCGAGATCGTCGTCGTCCGGGTCTGGAGCGGGGTCGTCGCCCCATCCTGGGTCGCCGGCCGGGCTCGGGTCTCCTCCAGGGGCTCCGGGATCGTTCACGTCATCCCACACGTCGACACCATCACCATCGTTGTCATACTCCGGGTCACACGTTCCATTGAGTTTGTCGACCGATGAGCACGACGATGAGAGCGTGGCCGGCACAGTCAGAGCATGTGGCGCCGACAACGCTGCGGCAACCGTGAGGAGCAGAGCTAACTTATGCAAGATTCATCCTCCACAGGTCGCTCGTCTGACAGCAGAAGGACGCCATTGGAAGTGACGAACGAGACTTCCGTGGCTACAAGAGTCGGACGTGACGCTGACGTCAGTGATCTGCCGGAGGAATCGACAAGTTCTGTCTGACTAACGTCAGTACACACTCGTGCAGAGATAAGACCGTCGGCGTAAACGTCAAGCCCTCGAAACCATTTGACTGACGCTGCTCCTGTCACCTGCGTGCCGTTGGCATGCATCTCTGAGAGCGACTTTCGTTCCTCGTCGCGGAGCTCTCCTACTGTCAAATCAAGGTGCGGAGCGAAGGTGTCTTCGTCAGTGAAATCGATGGAGTTGAACGTCTCCATGTACTCGAGATAGGTCACCTCGGCGGCGGCGAAGGCGTCGTCCTCGCTCGCGAAAACGGGGGAGGACGTCGGGGTGGTCTCGTCAGGCGTCGCGGCGCATCCGCCCAGGGCGACCAGGCCCAGGAGCAGTGCGCCGGCGAGGACCGTCGGCTGAAAGCTTCTCGTCGGCATCCCGTCACGGTAGCCGCGTGATGCCCGGTGATCAGGGTTGTCCACAGCCTTGATCCGGGTGCGCTGCTCAAGAAGATCCGGGTCGGCGCTGTGCCGCGAGGTCTGATATCCTGAGGTGTCACCCGTGGCGGGTCTTTCCGCGCGCGTGGCGAGCAATCACTCATCCATCCGCTTCGGCGACACCATCGTTCCTGCGTGCAGGGCGGCGTCGGAGCCCGAGTATCCACCTACAAGGACAACCCACTACATGACTACCGCAACGACCGCCCCGGCCGCCAAGCAGGTCGCGATCAACGACATCGGATCTGCCGAGGATTTTCTGGCCGCGGTCGAGAAGACCCTGAAGTTCTTCAACGACGGCGACATCATCGAGGGCACGATCGTCAAGATCGACCGCGATGAGGTTCTGCTCGACGTCGGGTACAAGACCGAGGGCGTCATCCCCTCGCGCGAACTCTCCATCAAGCACGACGTCGACCCCAACGAGGTCGTCAAGGTCGGCGACGAGGTCGAAGCCCTCGTTCTCCAGAAGGAGGACAAGGAAGGCCGCCTCATCCTGTCGAAGAAGCGCGCGCAGTACGAGCGCGCCTGGGGCGACGTCGAGAAGATCAAGGAAGAGGACGGAGTCGTCACCGGTCAGGTGATCGAGGTCGTCAAGGGTGGGCTCATCGTCGACATCGGCCTGCGCGGCTTCCTGCCGGCCTCGCTCATCGAGCTGCGCCGCGTCCGCGACCTCACGCCGTACCTCGGCCAGGAGCTCGAGGCCAAGATCCTCGAGCTCGACAAGAACCGCAACAACGTCGTGCTCTCGCGCCGCGCCCTGCTCGAGCAGACGCAGTCCGAGTCGCGCACCACGTTCCTCAACAACCTGCACAAGGGCCAGGTCCGCAAGGGCATCGTCTCGTCGATCGTCAACTTCGGCGCGTTCGTCGACCTGGGCGGCGTCGACGGCCTCGTGCACGTCTCCGAACTCTCCTGGAAGCACATCGAGCACGCCTCCGAGGTCGTCGAGGTGGGCCAGGAGGTCACCGTCGAGATCCTCGAGGTCGACCTCGACCGCGAGCGCGTCTCGCTGTCGCTCAAGGCGACGCAGGAGGACCCGTGGCAGGTCTTCGCCCGTACGCACGCGATCGGTCAGATCACGCCGGGCAAGGTCACCAAGCTCGTTCCGTTCGGTGCGTTCGTGCGCGTCGCAGACGGCATCGAGGGCCTCGTGCACATCTCCGAGCTGTCGAGCAAGCACGTCGAGCTGGCAGAGCAGGTCGTCTCCGTGGGCGAAGAGGTGTTCGTCAAGGTCATCGACATCGACCTCGACCGCCGCCGCATCTCGCTGTCGCTCAAGCAGGCGAACGAGTCGGTCGATCCGTTCGGCACAGAGTTCGACCCGGCGCTGTACGGCATGCTCGCCGAGTACGACGAGAACGGGGAGTACAAGTACCCCGAGGGCTTCGACGCCGAGACCAACCAGTGGAAGGAAGGCTTCGACGAGGCCCGCGAGAAGTGGGAGCAGGACTACGCTGCTGCGCAGACCCGCTGGGAGGCGCACAAGGCGCAGGTCGTCAAGGCCGCCGAGGTCGAGGCCGCTGCGGGCGACGAGGTCGCTGCCGGAACGGGCTCGTTCTCGAGCGACGCGGCCGGCGCTGGCACCCTCGCCGACGACGAGGCCCTCGCGGCTCTGCGCGAGAAGCTCTCGGGCGGTAATTCCTGAGCGCCCTCGCTGCTTAGCGTTCTTCGAGGAGCGGGTCGTCACCTTCGGGTGGCGGCCCGCTCCTCTTCTCTCCTCGTAGCGGGGATCCTCGGACGGATCGTGTGTCCTCGGATGTCGTCGCATGACGCGATGGGTCGATCGATGACGCGATGTTAAGCGCGGTTGCACCGTGTTACCGGTGCGCCGACGCCGTGGCGGCGCCTGTGCTGGACTGTGCGACACATCCACCGACGCCCCCACCCCGAGGAGTCCTCATGTCCCGCTCTCTCCGCCTGCTCCGCGCCTCCGCCGCACTCGCTGTCGCGGCGACCCTGATGGCCGGATGCGCCGGCACGGCCACGGACTCGGGCGGCTCGGGCGAGCCGGTGCCGGGGCACACACTCACGTACCTGGAGCCGCAGACCTGGACGACCCTGTACCCGCCGGCCGCGGGTTTCTACCCCAACGGCGGGCTCGTCAACAACATCACCGATCGGCTGCTCTACCAGAATCCGGAGACCCTCGAGCTGGAGCCGTGGATCGCGACGGCGCTGCCCGTGGTGAACGAGGACGCGACGGAGTACACCTTCACGATCCGCGACGACGTCACCTATTCGGACGGCACGCCGCTGGACGCGGAGAACGTGGTGAAGAACTTCGACCTCTACGGCAAGGGCGACCCGGACCGCGCGCTGACCGTCTCCGAGGCGGTCAACAACTATGACCACGGCGAGGTCGTGGACGAGCACACCGTGACGTTCTTCTTCACCGCTCCGTCCCCGGGATTCGCGCAGGCGGTCTCTACGATCAACTCCGGTCTGCTGGCCGACGCCTCGCTCGACAAGACGAACGAGGAGTTCGGTCCGGGCAACGCCACGACGGTGATCGGCTCCGGCCCCTTCGTGATCTCCGACGAGAAGATCGGCACCGAGGTGGCGCTCACCGCCCGTGAGGACTATGACTGGGCCCCGCCGTCGCTGGAGCACCAGGGGGCCGCCCTGCTGGACGGCATCGACGTCGTCGTGGCGGGAGAGAGCAGCGTCCGCGTCGGCACCGTCGTCGCCGGGCAGGCCGACATCGCGCGCCAGGTCGACGCGCCGGATGAGGGACAGTTCGCCGCTGACGGGCTGAGCCTGGTCGCCGCGACCACGAACGGCGTGAACAACGGCTTCAGCTTCCGGTTCCGCAACGACATCCTCAGCGACATCCGGGTGCGCCAGGCGATCATCAGCGGTGTGGATCGCGAGGCGATCGTGAGCACCCTGTTCACGGACAGCTACCCCCTGGCCACGGGAGCGCTCGCCACGACCGCGCTCGGCTACCTCGACACCTCGGAGTACTACCAGTACGACCAGGACGCCGCGGCGGCGCTGCTGGACGAGGCGGGCTGGACCCTCGGGGCGGACGGCATCCGCGAGAAGGACGGTCAGAAGCTGACCCTCACCTTCAACGAGGCCCTGCCGCAGCCGCGCTCGAAGGAGGTCATCACGCTCGTGCAGGAGCAGCTGGCGAAGATCGGCATCGAGGTCGAGCTGTTCGCGGGGGACAGCGCCGCGCAGACCGAGGCGTCGCTGTCGGCCGACACGATCCAGGTGTACCACTCGATGGTCGGCCGCTCCGACTTCGACGTCCTGAAGTCCCAGTTCCACACCGGCAACCGCAACACCCTTCTCAACCGGTCGAACGACGACGACAGCATCGGGGACCCGACGCTGGACGACCTCCTTGCCGCCGTCGCCTCGGCACCGACAGTCGAGGAGCGGCAGGCGGCGTCGGAGGCCGCGCAGCGCCACATCGCGGATCAGGCCTACTTCCTGCCCCTCTTCGAGGAGCCCCAGGTGTTCGGTCTGCGCGCGGACGTCCAGGGCTTCCGCACCGAGTCGGTCGGCCGCCCGTGGTTCTACGCCACCTGGCTGGACCGCTGACCCGGCGCGACGGAGGCGGACGACGATGGGGTACATCCTCAGGCGGGTGGGGCAGGCGCTGCTCGTCCTCGCCCTGACCTACACGCTGGCATATCTGCTGCTGGCCGCGCTCCCCGGGGATGCCGTGCTCGCGCGGTACGGCTCCCCGGAGCTGGGGCTCTCGGTCGAGCAGCTCGCCGAGATCCGATCCTCCTATGGTGCGGATCGGAGCCTGCTGGAGCGCTTCGCGGACTCGACGCTCGGGTTCCTGCGCGGCGAGCTCGGGTACTCGGTGCAGAGCGGCGCCTCGGTGGCTGCGCTGATCGCCACGGCCCTGCCCTCCACGCTGGTGTTGGCCGTCGCGGGCATCGTGGTGGCGGTCTTCCTCGCTGTGACGATCGCGTTCACGGCGACCTACGGCGGGGCGCTCTGGCTGCGTCGGCTGTTCCAGGCGATCCCGCCGTTCCTCGTCTCGCTGCCCGTGTTCTGGGTCGGGATCGTGCTCGTGCAGATCTTCTCCTTCCGGCTCGGCCTGGTGCCGGTCATCGGGGCCGATCCGGTGCAGGCGCTCATCCTCCCGGTGGCGACGCTGTCGATCCCGATCGCCGCTCCGCTCGCGCAGGTGCTCATGCGCAGCATCGAGGAGGTGCGCGAGCAGCCCTTCGTCGCGGTCGTGCGATCGCGCGGCGCGAGCACCTCTTGGCTGCTGTGGCGGACGGTGGCGCGCAACGCCCTCCTCCCGACCCTGACGATGGCGGGAGTGCTCTTCGGCGAGCTGGTGGGAGGCGCGGTCGTCACCGAGTCCGTATTCGCCCGGGCCGGCGTGGGACAGCTGACGGCGCAGGCCGTGGCCAACCGCGACACCCCGGTGCTGCTGGCCGTCGTCGTGCTGTCGACGGTCGTGTTCGTGGTGGTCAACCTGGTCGTCGACCTGCTGTACCCGGTCCTGGACGCGAGGCTGCGGACCTCCTCCGCGGGGCGGCGCCCGGGCTCCCGGCCCGAGGCGGGCGGCGAACCAGCGGTGATCCGTGAGAAGGAGGTCGTGCGATGACATTCGACGTCGAGGCGCCCCCGCGCCCTGCAGGAACGGGCGCTCGTCGCCCGGTGCGCGTGCACGCCGGAACGATCGTGCCCGTGATCGTGCTGCTCATCGCGCTCGCCTGGGCGCTGTTCCCCGGAGTCTTCGCCCCCGGCAGCCCCACGGAGTCGACGGGGGCGGCGCTGCAGGCGCCGAGCCTGTCGCACCTGCTGGGCACCGACGCCACCGGCCGCGACCTCTACACGCGCGTCGTGCACGGCGCCTCCCAGTCGGCGCTCGGCGCCGTCGTCGCCGTCCTCGTCGGGCTGGTCGCGGGAACGGCGATCGGGGTCACCGCGGGCGCCGTGGGCGGCGCGGTGGAAGAGACGCTGATGCGGCTGGTCGACGTGCTGCTGGCCATCCCCGGCCTCCTGCTCTCGCTCAGCATCGTGATCCTGCTCGGCTTCGGCACGACCAACGCCGCGATCGCCGTGGGAGTCACGTCCATCGCCGTGTTCGCGCGCCTCTCCCGTTCGCAGGTGGTGAGCGTGCGCGGCGCGGAGTTCGTCGAAGCGGCCTACGGCTCGGGAGGGACGTTCTTCACGGTCCTGCGGCGCCACATCCTGCCTAACTCCCTCACCCCGGTGATCGCCCTGGCCGCCCTGCAGCTCGGATCCGCGATCCTCCAGATCTCCACCCTCGGGTTCCTCGGGTACGGCGCGCCGCCGCCCACACCGGAGTGGGGGCTGCTCATCGCCGAGGGACGGGACTACGTCGCCACGGCGTGGTGGCTCACGGTGCTGCCTGGCGCCGTCGTCGCCGCCGTGGTGCTCTCGACCAACCGGCTCAGCCAGACCATCCACGGAGGTGCCGCATGACGCGCTCATTGCTGGAGATCGACGACCTCTCGGTGACGTACCGCACCTCGCGCGGCGCGCTCACCGCGGTGAACGGCGTCTCGCTCGCCGTCGAGGCCGGGAAGACCACGGCGCTGGTCGGCGAGTCCGGATCGGGGAAATCATCGGTCGCGCAGTCCGTGATCGGTCTGCTCGCACGCAACGGCCGGGTCGCCGGGGGGAGCATCGTGCTCGACGAGCGCACAGGCGGGCCGACCCAGCTCGTCGGGCTCCCCGAGCGCCGCTGGCGGCACCTGCGCGGCCGGTGCATCGCACTGATCCCGCAGGATCCCGGGACCTCGCTCAACCCGGTGGCGACCATCGGGGCCAGCGTGTCGGAGGCCCTGCGGATCCACGGATGGAGGGACCGTCGCAAGATCCGGGCCAGGGTGCTGGAGCTGCTGGAGCGCGTCGACATCGACGACCCCGAGCGGCGCGCCGCCCAGTACCCGCACGAGCTCTCCGGCGGCATGCGCCAGCGGGTGCTCATCGCCGCCGCCCTCGGGCTCGAGCCCGAGCTCGTGATCGCCGATGAGCCCACCAGCGCGCTCGATGTGACGGTGCAGCGGCGCGTGCTGGAACTTCTCGACCGGCTGCGGCAGGAGTCCGGCAGCGGCGTGCTCTTCATCACGCACGACCTCGCCGTGGCGGCGGACCACTCGGACTCTCTCGTGGTGATGCGCCGCGGGCGCGTCGAGGAGAGCGGATCGTCGGCCGCCGTGCTGACCGCGCCGACCGCGGAATACACCCGAAACCTCCTGGCCGATGCGCCCTCGCTGGCTCAGATCGTGGAGCGGCGGCCGCACAGCCCTGTCGAGGGAGAGCCTCCGCTTGTCGAGGTCAGGGCGCTGCGGCAGGAGTTCCGCACACCGGGGCGGGGGTCCTTCGTCGCGGTGGACGACGTGTCGTTCACTGTGGCGCGCGGAACCACGCACGCCCTCGTGGGCGAGTCCGGTTCGGGGAAGACGACCACGGGACGCAGTATCGCGGGGCTGAACAGGCCGACGTCGGGGACGATCAGGGTCGGGGATACGGAGGTGACGGGCGCCCGCACCTCGCGGGAGTTCCGGCGCGCGGCGCAGCTGGTATACCAGAATCCCTTCGCCTCGCTGGATCCGCGGCAGAGCATCGGGAGCATCCTCGCCGAGCCGCTGGAGAACTTCGGCATCGGCAATCGTGCCGAACGCACCGAGCGTGCGGCCCATCAGCTCGAGCAGGTGGCGCTGGCGCCCGAGATCGCGGCTCGGCGCCCCGCGGAGCTCTCCGGCGGTCAGCGTCAGCGCGTCGCCATCGCGCGTGCGCTCATCCTGGAGCCGCAGCTCGTCGTGCTGGACGAGGCGGTCTCCGCCCTGGACGTCACCGTGCAGGCGCAGATCCTGAGGTTGCTCGCCCGCCTGCAGGACGAGCTGTCGCTCACCTATGTGTTCATCTCCCACGACCTTGCCGTCGTTCGTCAGATCGCCGACACGGTCTCGGTGCTCCGGCGCGGGGAACAGGTCGAGGAGGGGCCGATCGCGCGAGTGTTCGACGCGCCGGAGCACGCCTACACGCGTCAACTGCTCGCCGCAGTGCCCGGGGCGGCCTTCCGCCCGGATGCCGTGAGCGGCACGATCATCAAGGAGAACGCATGAACGCCCCACGTCTGGGATTCTTCACACGACTGCTGGAGCCGGTGAGCGCGGCGGAGCGGTACCGCTACGCGCTGGAGCAGATCGAGCACGCCGAGCGGCACGGCTTCGCTTCCGCATGGATCGCACAGCATCACTTCCATGCCGACGAAGGAGGACTGCCCTCGCCCCTCGTCCTGCTGGCGGCTGCCGCGCAGCGCACGTCGACGATCGCGCTGGCGACGGGGGTGCTCACCCTCCCGATCGACGATCCGCTGCGCGCCGCCGAGGATGCCAGCGTCGTCGACGCGCTCAGCGGCGGGCGGGTGCAGCTCGGCATCGCCGCGGGCGGAACACCGGCGTCGTTCGTTCCGTTCGGCCGCGATCCCGAGCAGCGGCGGGAGATCTTCGCCGAGCACTCGTCCGTGTTCCGCGACGCTCTCGGCGGCAGGGGAGTGCGGGGCACCGAGGCGCGCATCTACCCGGAGGCGGAGGGGCTGGAGCGCAGGATCTGGCAGGCGACGTTCTCGGTCGACGGCGGAATCCGCGCCGGACGCGACGGCGACGGGCTCCTGCTCTCGCGCACCCAGCCGCGCCCGGGCGGTGCCCACGAGCTGCCGCTGCACGAGCCGCAGTTGCCGATCATCGAGGCGTATCGGGAGAGCCTTCCCGAGGGCGCACCGGCACGCGTGCTCGCCTCGCGCACGGCCGTCGTCGTCGACGAGGAGAATCGGACGCGGCTGCGGGAGGCGGCGGAGCCGGGACTTCGCCGCCTCGCCGCGACGATGCACGGCATCGACGTCGACGGTCTCGGGCTCGACGAGCTCGCCCGCCGCACCGACAGCCACATCGGCACGGCGGACGAGGTGGCCGCCTCGCTCGCGGAGGATCTGGCCATCGCCGCGTCCACCGACGTGTCCTTCCAGATCCACTCCGTCGACGCCCCGCACGACCTCACGCTCCGCTCGCTGGAGCTGCTCGCGACGGAGGTCGCACCCCGCCTGGGATACCGGGTGGGCCCGGAGGCCGCGCAGGACCTGCGCGAGGCGCACCTCGTCGCCTCCGCCTCACGCCGCACGGACGGGGAGGCGAGCGCATGACCGTCGCGACCGCCGACATCGTCGACCTGCTCGCCGGGGTTGCCCCGCAGAGCAGAATCCACGGGCTCCGCGCCCTGCGCGCCCAGGCACGGGAGAATGCCCAGCGCAGCTTCGAGGCGCTGCTGGAGCCTCGCGACCCTGGTGCCTTCTCGCTCGGCGAGCGGTATGCCGTCGCGGCGTTCGTCGCCCGGGTGCACGGGCAGGAGCGGGCCGCGGAGTTCTACGCCGATCTCCTCGGAGACGAGGAGCCGGAGCTCGTGCCGTCGATCCTGGCCGCCGCGGCGGATGGTGCCTCCGCGGGGCCCTACGGCGCCTACCGCGAACCGGGGCTGTCGGCCGAGAGCGCTCCGGGAACGATCTGGCAGGCGGATGTGGCATTGGGCGCCCGCCTCGCCGCGGCGCTCACGCACGCGCACCTGCTCGTATTCCGGCCCCGCGAATCCGATGCCGCCGCGCTCCGCGCCCTCGCGACGGCGGGATGGGACGCCGACGAGATCGTGAGCCTGTCCCAGCTGGTCGCGTTCCTGTCGTTCCAGCTGCGCCTCGTCCACGGCCTCCGCGTGCTGAGCGACGATCTCGCCGCCGATGCGCAGGGTCCGGCGGCAGGGGCATCCGTCATCGGGGAAGGAGACGTCCGATGAGCGCTCCTGTCACCGAGCACCCACAGCTGAGCAGGCCCCAGCGGTTCACCCAGGAACGGCTCGGGTGGGTGCCCTGGCTGGCTCCCCCCGCGCAGAGCGAGCTCACCGAGGAACAGATCGACGCCCTCATCCAGCCGCAGCGGGCCGCGATGCCGTACTTCCGGCTGCTCGCCCGGGATCCGGCGGCGCTCAAGGCGCGCACGCTCACCGACCTCGACATCTTCTTCAACACCGACGGCGGCGTCGGCCGTGCCGAGCGCGAGCTCGCCGCCGCCGTGACCTCCCGCCGCAACGGCTGCGTGTTCTGCGCCTCCGTGCACGCGGCCGCGGCGACACGCGAGTCGGGGCGGAGGGACGACGTGCAGCGTCTTCTCGACGACGGCGTCTCCGCCGATCTCGGCGACGAACGGTGGAACGCGGTCGTCGCTGCGGCGGATGCGCTCGCCGAGACGCCGCTCGCCTTCGGCGACGCCGAGATCGCTCGGCTGCGCACCGCGGGCTTCGACGACGCGGAGATCCTCGACATCATCAGCAGCGCCGCGTTCTTCCACTGGGCGAACCGGTTGATGCTCTCCCTCGGAGAGCCCGAGGCACCCACGAGACCCGTCCGCGACGAGCCACGCCGGAACGACGAACAGACCACGAAGGAGAACGCATGAGCACGCAGACCCTGGTGAACCACCCGACGTTGCTGGACCACGTCGTCATCGCGGGACCGGACCTGGAGGAGGTCGTGTCGTGGTTCGCTGAACGCACCGGCGTGACGGCGACCCCGGGCGGCGCCCACCCGACGGGCACCGCGAACGCCCTCGTCGCCCTCACGGTCGGCGGCGAACGGCGCCCGCACTACATGGAGCTGATCGGGCCGAACCCGGAGGTCGAGCACGAGACCGCACCCCAGGCCTTCGGGATCGACGGACTCGACGCTCCCACCATCGTCACCTACGCGATCCATCCCGAGGACATCGAGGCCGCGCTGGCGGCAGTACGGGCGCAGGGGCTCGACCCCGGCGACATCCGCGACCTCTCCCGCCGTAGGCCCGACGGGGTGCTGCTGGAATGGCGGCTGACGCGGAGCGGGACTGCCGGATACCGCACGCCGTTCCTCATCGACTGGGGGCGGACGGAGCAGCCGGGACTCAGTGACATCGCCACGATTGAACTGGTCGCCTTCGAGCGCGTCGAACCGGACCCCGGCGACGCGGCCGCGCGCCTGCGCGCACTGCCCGAGGGCGGCGCGGCCCCGACCGTGCAGGGCGATCCCGCCGGCTTCCGGCTCACGCTGCGCACGCCCAGCGGAGAGACGGTCGTGCTGTGAGCAGCACGCTCGCCCCCGCGCTCGACTGGCATCAGCGCGCGCTCCGCGGCCAGGTGCCCGCGCCCGTCGACGAGGGCTCCCCGTTCGATGGCGCGGGCCCCGAGGTCCATGCCGAGCTCGCGCGCGCCGTGGAGGCGCGACGGCCGGAGCTGCAGGATCTCGCGATCGCCCTGCACGACGATCCGGAGATCGGCTTCGAGGAGCACCGCTCCGTCGCCCGCATCGTCGAGCTGCTCGGGCGGCACGGGCACACCGCCGAGATCGGCGCCTTCGGGGTCGAGACGGCGTTCCGGACGGGCGCGCATCGGGGAGACGGACCGCACTTCGCCCTCATCGCCGAGTACGACGCGCTACCCGGCATCGGGCAGGCCTGCGGGCACAACATCATCGCGGCCAGCGCCGTCGGCGCCTTTCTCGCGGCCGCACCGGTCGCGGAGCGGCTCGGGGTCGGGCTGAGCCTGATCGGCACTCCCGCGGAGGAGAACGGCGGCGGCAAGGAGCTCATCATCCGCGCGGGCGGCTTCGACGACGTGGATGCGGCGGCCATGGTGCATCCCGGGCCGGGTTCTGCGGCCTCACCGGTGCTCGCACCGCGCAACACCGGGGTGCGCCGGGTCGCCGTGACCTATCGGGGGCGCGCGGCGCACGCCGCCGGGGCTCCGTGGCTGGGCCGCAACGCCCTGGACGCCGTCGTCTCGGCGTATCAGGGGGTCGCTCAGCTCCGCCAGCACATCCTTCCGATCGATCGGGTCCACGGCATCATCACCGACGGCGGGGCCGCGCCCAACATCGTGCCCGAGAGCGCCTCGGCGCTGTTCTACGTGCGCTCCGCCGAGATCGAGACGCTCGTCGCCCTCACCGATCGGGTCGTCCGCGTGCTGGAGGGCGCCGCCGTCGCGACGGAGACCCGGGCCGAGATCGATGTCGATCCGGTGCCTCCCTATCTGCCGTTGCAGCAGAACCTCGCGCTGACCAGGCGCTGGGCAGATTCGGTGCGCGGTCGGGGCCGCAGGGTGCCGCCCTCGCCGCCCGTCGCGGTGCAGGGCGGGGCGTCGACGGACATGGGGAACGTCACGCGGTACCTGCCCGCGATCCAGCCGTCCATCGGCCTGGGCGGGCCCGAGGACGTGCACCCGCACAATGCGGCCTTCGCCGCGTGCACTGTGCGGCCTCCGGCGTTCGAGGCGCTCGCGGATGCCGCGGTCGCCCTCGCCTCGACGGCGGCGGACTACCTCTCCGATCCGGCGCTGCGGGCGGCCGTGGCCGAGGAGTTCGCCGCGCAGGGCGGGCGGTTCCGCTGGGAGGACGCCGCGCGCTGAGCCCTGCGGGGATCCGGACCCTCCTGTGGAAGACTGGCGGCATGCCGCTGATCGCCCTCACGGGAGGCATCGCCTCGGGCAAGTCGACCATCGCCGCACGCCTGGCCGCGCACGGCGCGGTCGTCGTGGATGCCGATCGCATCGTCCGCGAGGTGCAGTCCGCGGGCTCGCCTGTGCTGGATCGGATCGCGGCGGAGTTCGGGCATGACATCCTCACCGCCGACGGCGAGCTGGATCGGTCGGCGCTCGGAGCCCGCGTGTTCGGCGACGCCGGCGCCCTGGCCAGGCTGAACGCCATCGTGCATCCCGCCGTGCGGACGGAGTCGGCGAGGCAGTTCGCGGCGGCGTTCGCTGAGGACTCCCAGGCCGTCGTCGTCTACGACGTGCCGCTGCTCGCCGAAGCCCGGTCGGACGACTCCTGGGATCTCGTCGTCGTCGCCGATGCGCCCGCAGCGCTGCGGGTCACGCGCATGGTCGAGCAGCGCGGGATGGGTGAGGCCGATGCGCGTGCACGGATCGCCGCGCAGGTCTCCGACGCCGACCGGCGCGCTCTCGCCGATGTCGTGATCGACACCTCCGGCTCGATGGAGGACACCCTCGCGCAGACCGATGCGCTGTGGCGGCGTGTCGCGGGCCGATCCTGATCAGGTCGCTTCTCTACGCTCTTGCTCTATCCGGACACCGGAGCGACGTATGCGGCGGAACCAGACGATGGCGCCGACGATGAGCAGAATGAGCAGGAGCGCCGCGAGGAGCGGTACGAGGATCGCGGCCGCTGCAAGGGCGAACGATGCTCCGTCCTCCGCGGTGCTGAGCACGGGTGCGGCGAGGCCTGCCGTCAGCGTGTTGCCGGCGACGCGCGCCCCCGCCTTCATGACGTGCACGGCGAGGGCGATGACGATTCCCACGACGATCGGCACCCACGCGTTGTCGGCGAAGAACGAGGACGGGTCGTCGACGGCGATGGTCTGCGCTCCCGACCCGGCCCCGAAGGCCACCCCGCCCGCGGCCGGACGCAGCAGGCTCTGCACGACGTCGTTGAGGGAATCGAGGGCGGGGATCTTGTCGGCGACGATCTCGAACACGAGGAGACCGCCGATGATCCAGAGCGCGAGATCGCCCGACAACCATGACCACCCCGCGGGCAGTTGAACGACGGGGATCACGCGGTCGGCGAGCCCGAGCAGGAACAGCGGCATCCACGCGTTGAGCCCTGCGGCGGCGGCCAGGCTCATGCCGATGACGAACTCGATCACACCGACCACCCTACGGCCCGCACTCGGCGTTATCCCAGGTGTCGTCGCTAATCTGAGGGCGTTGGAACAGAGCCCGATTCCGGGCGCGCGCCGGAGCGCTGGCCAGCCGCCGTCGCGGTGCGGAGACCTTCTGTCTGCCGACCTCATGGGCGTGGCCGAAGCCATGCCGTCATGCCGTCACACAGGAGCATCGTCGTGGACATCCAGAAATCGGGCCTTTCCCGCCGTACCGTCATCAAGGGAGCGGCGTGGTCCGTTCCCCTCGTCGCCGCCGCTGTCGCGGTACCCGCACGAGCGGCGAGCGCAGGCGGCTCGGTAGCCGAGCAGTTCGACTTCTACCTCACCGCGGGCGAGGTCATCGGCAACGCGAACGCGGCCGGTTCCGTGCGTTCCAACGGGGTGCGGATCTCTCCGACCGATCCGTCCGATCCGAAGGTCGTCGCCGCGGGAACCGTGTTCACGGTGACCCTCACGTACACGGGATCGAACCCGGGGTTCAGCTTCTTGAACACGCCGTACGGCGTGGACTGGATGAAGGCGCAGAACCCCGCCTGGCCGGCGATCGACGTCACCGCCAACACCGTCACGTTCTCGGCGACGACGGCCTTCGCGAGCACGGAGCCGACGATCGGCTCCTACGAGTGGCTGCTCGACCCCGCCGTGCGCCCGGAAGACAACTCGCTTACGTTCACCGGCACGGTTGTCCTGGCTCCCGGAGGCGATTTCCCCGACGGTGGAACGCTCGTCAACATGATCGTCGACCCGAACCTGGGTACGGGGTCCCTCGCCGGGCCGACGCCGCCCAGCTGGCCCGAGGCGTGACGCACTGACCGGTGGACGGGCCGCGGACGTCGAGGTCGCGGCCCCTTTGTCGGAGGTCCCGCATACGCTGGAGTGATGCAGACCACGCGCAGCGTCCGGCCCTTCGAGGTCGTCAGCGAGTACGCTCCTGCCGGCGATCAGCCGCAGGCGATCGCCGAACTGGCGGCGCGAATAAACGCAGGTGAGACCGACGTGGTGCTGCTGGGGGCCACGGGTACGGGAAAGTCCGCGACGACCGCGTGGCTCATCGAGCAGGTGCAGCGGCCGACGCTGGTTCTGGCGCACAACAAGACGCTCGCCGCGCAGCTGGCCAACGAGTTCCGCGACCTCATGCCGCACAACGCGGTGGAGTACTTCGTCTCGTACTACGACTACTACCAGCCCGAGGCCTACGTGCCGCAGACGGATACTTTCATCGAGAAGGATTCCTCGGTCAACGCCGAGGTCGAGCGGCTGCGGCACTCTACGACGAACTCGCTTCTCAGCCGGCGCGATGTCGTGGTGGTCTCCACCGTGTCGTGCATCTATGGACTGGGCGCGCCGGAGGAGTATCTGCGGGCGATGGTCGCCCTCCAGGTGGGGGAGCGGTACGACCGCGATGCCCTCATCCGACAGTTCATCGCGATGCAGTACAACCGCAACGACGTCGACTTCTCGCGGGGCAACTTCCGGGTGCGCGGCGACACGATCGAGATCATCCCGGTGTACGAAGAGCACGCGATCCGCATCGAGCTGTTCGGCGACGAGATCGAGGCGCTGTACTCGCTTCATCCGCTCACCGGAGAGGTCATCGAACGCCTCGACTCCGTGCCGATCTTCCCCGCATCGCACTATGTCGCCGGCACCGACGTCGTGCAGCGCGCGATCGGCCAGATCGAGGACGAACTCACTGAGCGCCTCGCCGAGCTCGAGAAGCAGGGCAAGCTGCTGGAGGCGCAGCGGCTGAAGATGCGCACGAGCTTCGACCTGGAGATGCTGCAGCAGCTCGGGTTCTGCTCAGGCATCGAGAACTATTCGCGGCATATGGATGGGCGAGAGCCCGGCGAGCCGCCGCACACGCTGCTCGACTTCTTTCCCGACGACTTCCTGCTCGTCATCGACGAGTCCCATGTGACGGTGCCGCAGATCGGCGCGATGTACGAAGGCGACGCCTCGCGCAAGCGCACACTCGTCGATCACGGATTCCGGCTGCCGAGCGCGCTGGACAACCGGCCGCTGCGCTGGGACGAGTTCACGAAGCGCATCGGTCAGACGGTGTACCTCTCGGCGACACCGGGCAAGTACGAGATGGGCATCGCCGATGGCGTGGTCGAGCAGATCATCCGTCCGACCGGACTGGTCGACCCGAAGATCGTCGTCAAGCCCTCGAAGGGGCAGATCGACGACCTGCTCGAGGAGATCCGCGTGCGGGTCGAGCGCGATGAGCGCGTGCTCGTGACGACCCTTACCAAGAAAATGGCCGAAGAGCTCACCGACTTCCTCGGCGAGCACGGCGTCCGAGTGCGCTACCTGCACTCCGACGTCGACACCTTGCGTCGCGTCGAACTGCTCACCGAGCTGCGCGCCGGCGTGTACGACGTGCTCGTCGGCATCAACCTGCTTCGCGAGGGGCTCGACCTGCCTGAGGTATCGCTCGTCGCGATCCTCGACGCCGACAAGGAGGGGTTCCTGCGGTCGGGCACCTCGCTCATCCAGACCATCGGTCGCGCGGCGCGCAACGTGTCGGGCGAGGTGCACATGTATGCCGACACGATGACCGACTCGATGCGCAACGCGATCGACGAGACCGAGCGCCGTCGTGAGAAGCAGATCGTGTACAACACCGAACACGGCATCGATCCGCAGCCGCTGCGCAAGCGCATCGCCGACATCACCGACGTGCTTGCTCGGGAGGCATCCGATACGCGGGAGCTGCTGAGCGGAAAGAACGCGACGGGCAAGGGCAAGAGCCCCACGCCGCGATTGGGTTCGAAGGATCGCACCGGGATCGCCGCCGAGGGAGCTCAGCAGCTGGAGGCCACGATCGCCGACCTCTCCGAGCAGATGCTGTCGGCCGCGGGCGAGTTGAAGTTCGAGCTCGCTGCGCGCCTGCGCGACGAGGTGCAGGACCTCAAGAAGGAGCTGAGGGCGATGGAACGCGCCGGTCACGCCTGACGCCGTCACGTGCGACCGTGCGTTCGCGGGGAAGGCGGATCACGGGCAGTGCAGAAGCGGCTTCGGCCCGGTCCTGTCGATCTCGTGCTCGCTCATTGGTGCTCCGCAGAGCGGGCATGCCCGCTGAGCCCGCTCGGCCTCGGACGGCGGCGGGGTCGTCTCGTACGGCCCGACGGAGGCGGGACCGGCGACGCGGATGAGCGTGCTGTTGAACCATGCGTAGAACCCGCCGGCCTCGCGGATGCGGTCGCTCAAGCGCGCTCGAGGAGCGTCGGGCATCGGATCGTCCATAATGCTTAGTGTACTAATGATTAGCGCAAGTATGATCGAATCATGTCAGAACCCACGGACGACGAACTCCTGCTGCTGCAGAACCAGCTGTGCTTCGCGCTGGTGACCGCTGCGCGCAACATCGTCGCCATTTATCGGCCGATCCTCGAGCCGCTGGGTCTCACGCATCCGCAATACCTCGTCATGCTCGCTCTGTGGGAATCGGCGCCGCTCTCCCTCGGAGAACTCGCGGAAGCTCTGGCGCTCGAGTCGGCCACGGCATCACCCCTCGTGAAGCGTCTCGAAGCAGACGGGCTGGTGGTGCGTCGGCGCGGATCGGCAGACGAACGGCGGTTGGAGATCGACGTCACGAACGAGGGCTGGGCGCTGCGCGAGCGGGCCGTGACCGTGCCGCGCCAGGTAATGTCCCGGCTCGGCATGGATGCCGCACACGTCAGCGCGGTGCGCGACGGCCTCGCCCCGTTCGTCGGCGCGGTGACGCTATGACCGACGGGCGGTGAGAGGATCGGACGATGGATGCCGCCGCCACAGAACTCGCCGATCGCGTTCGCGCGCTGCTCATGGCCGAGCCGGGCCTGGAGGAGAAGCGGATGTTCGGCACGCGCGCCTTTCTGCTGCACGGCCGCATCCTCGTCGGGGCCCGCAAGAACGGTGTGCTTCTCGTGCGCGTGACGGACGAGAAGGGCGCGGCGCTGCTCGCCGAGCCAGGAGCCTCTGTGGCGGTGATGGGCGCGAAGACCATGGGGCCGAGCTGGCTCGACGTGGCACCCACGGCCATCGGCGACGACGAGTCGCTCATGTTCTGGATCGGCGCCGCCAGGGAGAGCGCGGCCGAGACGTCGAGCTGACCGAACCCGGGGCTGGCAGTGCAGCGGAGCCGATGTCGGTGGCCCCTCCTAGACTTGTCGGGTGCCGATTGTTCCCGTTGCCAGCCCAGGAAAGCTCAGTGTCCGCGGTGCCCGCGTGCACAACCTCAAGAACGTCGACCTGGAGATCCCGCGCGACTCGCTCGTCGTCTTCACCGGGCTCTCGGGCTCGGGAAAATCCAGCCTCGCCTTCGACACGATCTTCGCCGAGGGGCAGCGCCGATACGTCGAGTCGCTGAGCGCCTACGCCCGTCAGTTCCTCGGGCAGGTCGACCGTCCCGACGTCGACTTCATCGAGGGGCTGAGCCCGGCGGTGTCGATCGATCAGAAGTCGACCAACCGCAACCCGCGATCCACCGTGGGCACGATCACCGAGATCTACGACTACATGCGTCTGCTGTGGGCGCGCATCGGCATCCCGCACTGCCCCGAGTGCGGCGAGAAGATCCAGCGGCAGACCGTGCAGCAGATCGCCGACCAGCTCATGGAGCTGCCCGAACGCACGCGCTACCAGATCGTGGCGCCCGTGGTGACGCAGAAGAAGGGCGAGTTCGTCGACCTGTTCCGCGAGCTCGGCGCGAAGGGGTACGCGCGCGCGATCGTCGACGGCGAGCTCGTCCAGCTGGCCGAACCCCCGGCGCTCAAGAAGAGCTACAAGCACGACATCGCCGTCGTCGTCGATCGTCTCGTCGCCGCTCCCGACATCCTCGGCCGGGTCACGGACTCGGTCGAGACGGCGTTGGGGCTCGCCGGCGGCGTGGCGCAGGTCAACTTCGTCGACGAGGAGGGCGACGACGCCTGGCAGTCGTTCTCCGAAAAACTCGCCTGCCCCAACGGGCACGCCATCACGCTCACCGAGATCGAGCCGCGCACCTTCTCCTTCAATGCGCCGTTCGGCGCGTGCCAGGCCTGCTCGGGGCTGGGTACGCGGATGTCGGTCGACGTCGATCTCATGCTCGGCGATGAGGACCTCTCCATCAGCGAGGGAGTCATCATCCCGTGGACCACCCAGGGCAAGGGCCTGTTCCAGTACTACGAGCGGCTGCTGGAGGGCCTGTCGCGCGACCTCGACTTCTCGCTCGACACACCGTGGCGGGAGCTCCACTCGGATGTGCGCGACGCCGTGCTGCACGGCGAGAACTACAAGGTCACCGTCAAGTGGAAGAACCGTTACGGGCGGGAGATGCGGTACACGTCGGGTTTCGAGGGCGTCGTGCCGTATATCGAGCGCCAGTACCTGCAGGCCGAGAGCGACAACCAGCGCAACCGCTGGGGCGAGTTCCTGCGCGAGGTGCCGTGCCCCGTGTGCAACGGCGACCGGCTCAAGCCCGAGGTGCTCGCGGTGCTCGTGCACGGGCACTCGATCGCCGAGGTCTCGCACATGAGCCTCGCCGACGCGCAGGTGTTCATGCAGAAACTCGAGCTGACCCCGCGCGAGGCGAAGATCGCCGCGCAGGTGCTGCGCGAGATCCGGCTGCGTCTTGACTTCCTGCTGCAGGTCGGCTTGGCCTATCTCAACCTGAGCCGTTCCGCAGGATCGCTGTCGGGTGGCGAAGCGCAGCGCATCCGTCTCGCCACGCAGATCGGGTCGGGCCTGACCGGGGTGCTCTACGTGCTCGACGAGCCGTCGATCGGGCTGCACCAGCGCGACAACCGCCGCCTCATCGAGACGCTCGTCACCCTGCGCGACCTCGGGAACACGCTGATCGTTGTCGAGCATGACGAGGAGACCATCGCGGCCGCCGACTGGATCGTCGACATCGGCCCGGGAGCCGGTGTCGGAGGTGGACTCGTCGTCCACTCCGGCCCTTACGAGGCGCTGCTGTCGGCCGAAGGGTCGCTCACCGCCGACTATCTGGCCGGTCGCCGCGAGATCGTCACTCCGGCCACGCGACGACGCATCGACAAGAAGCGGATGCTCAGCGTCGTCGGCGCGCGGGAGAACAACCTGCAGTCGGTGACGGCCGACTTCCCGCTCGGCGTGATGACGGCGGTGACCGGCGTCTCCGGGTCCGGCAAGTCATCGCTCGTCAACGACATCCTCTACCGGGTTCTCGCGGGCCGCCTGAACGGAGCCCGCAACGTGCCGGGCAAACACACGCGCGTGACGGGCCTGGACAACCTCGACAAGGTGGTGCACGTCGATCAGGCGCCGATCGGCCGCACGCCGCGTTCGAACCCGGCGACGTACACGGGCGTCTTCGACCGCATCCGCACACTGTTCAGCGAGACGCCAGAGGCGAAGGTGCGCGGTTATCAGCCGGGCCGGTTCAGCTTCAACGTCAAGGGAGGGCGTTGCGAAGCGTGCTCCGGCGACGGCACGATCAAGATCGAGATGAACTTCCTGCCCGATGTGTACGTGGACTGCGAGGTCTGTCACGGCAAGCGGTACAACCGCGACACGCTCGCGGTGCATTACAAGGGCAAGAACATCGCCGAGGTGCTCGAGATGCCGATCGAAGAGGCGGCCGACTTCTTCGAGCCGATCCAGGCCATCCACCGCTATCTGCGCACTCTTGTCGATGTGGGGCTCGGATACGTGCGGCTCGGCCAGTCGGCCACGACGCTCTCCGGCGGCGAGGCGCAGCGCGTGAAGCTCGCCACCGAACTGCAGCGGCGCAGCAACGGCCGCAGCGTGTACGTGCTCGACGAGCCGACCACGGGGCTGCACTTCGAAGACGTGCGCAAGCTCCTGGAGGTGCTGAACGGGCTCGTCGACAAGGGCAACACCGTCATCGTGATCGAGCACAACCTCGACGTGATCAAGTCGGCCGACTGGGTGATCGACCTCGGTCCCGAAGGCGGCTCCGGCGGCGGGCAGATCGTCGCCGTCGGCACGCCCGAGCAGGTGGCGCGGGTCGAGGAGAGCCATACCGGACAGTTCCTCGCCGAGGTACTCGGGGTGGACCGGGCGGCGCGCAAGGCGGGCTGATGGCGCAGGAGCTTCCGTACAAGCCGCGACAGGGGGAGATTCCGACCGATCCCGGCGTCTACCGCTTCCGCGACGAGCAGGGTCGGGTGCTGTATGTCGGCAAGGCCAAGAATCTGCGCCAGCGGCTGTCGAACTACTTCGCCCCCCTGCGGACCCTGCACGAGCGCACGAGGCGCATGGTCACGACGGCGTCCTCTGTGGAGTGGACGGTCGTGGCGACCGATGTCGACTCGTTGCAGCTCGAGTACATGTGGATCAAGGAGTTCGATCCGCCGTTCAACGTCCGCTACAAGGATGACAAGTCCTACCCGTTCATGGCGGTCACCCTCGGCGACGAGGCTCCACGGGTCATGGTCACCCGCAACCGGCGCATTCCGGCGGCCGCATACTTCGGCCCGTACCCGAAGGTATGGGCGGTGCACGACACGATCGACCTGATGATCAAGGTCTTTCCCATCCGCACCTGCAGTGACGCCAGCTACCGGCGGGCCATGCAGACGGGGCGCCCGTGCTTTCCCGGCCAGATCGGCAAGTGCGGCGGGCCCTGCTCGATGACCGTGACGATCGAGGAGCACAGGGCGATCGTCGATGACTTCGTCGCTTTCATGGCCGGGGGAGACGAGCGATTCACCCGCGATCTGACGGCCCGCATGCGCGAGGCCTCAGCTGCCATGGACTACGAGAGCGCCGCGAAGTACCGCGACAAGCTCGCTTCGATCGAGGCCGTGCTCGGCAAGAGCGCGCTCGTGTTGCCGCAGGACGAAGACGCCGATCTCTTCGGCATCGCCGAGGACGAGCTCTCCGCGGCCGTGCAGCACTTCGTCATCCGCGGTGGGCGCGTGCGTGGTGTGCGCGCGTCGACCCTGGAGAAGGAGATCGACATCGCGGGCGCCGAGCTCGTCGATCAGATCCTGCAGCGCACCTATGGCGATGCCGAGGGTGCCGACGTGCCGCGCCGCGTTCTCGTCCCGGTGCTCCCCGACGACGCGGATGAGCTCGCGCAGTGGCTGCGCGAGCGGCGCGGACGCCGGGTGGAGCTCGCCGTGGCGCACCGCGGGCAGCGCGCGGAACTCATGCGCACCGCCACGGTGAACGCGCAGCAGGCGCTCATCCGTCACAAGATGCGGCGCTCCAGCGACTACGTGGCGCGCACCCAGGCGCTCACCGACCTGCAAGACGCGCTGGGGCTGGACGAGGCGCCGCTGCGGATCGAGTGCTACGACATCTCGCACCTGAGCGGTACGAACGTCGTCGGCTCGATGGTCGTGTTCGAAGACGGCCTCGCGCGCAAGGATCAGTATCGCTCCTTCAACATCGCCGAGACGACCGACGACACCGACTCGATGTACCAGGTGCTGCGCAGGCGTCTGGCCCATCTCGATGCGCCCGAGGACGGGGAGAGCGAGAACGGTGACGGTGCCTCCCCGAAGAAGCGCCGGTTCGCGTATCCGCCGCAGCTGCTGCTCGTCGATGGCGGCAAGCCGCAGGTCGAGGCTGCGGCCCGCGCACTGCGCGACGCCGGACACCCCGAGATCGCCCTCGCGGGCATCGCGAAGCGGCTTGAGGAGGTGTGGATGCCCGGCGATGACTTCCCCGTCATCCTGCCGCGCACGAGCGAGGCGCTGTACCTCATCCAGCGCTTGCGCGACGAGGCGCATCGGTTCGCGATCACGCATCAGCGCAAGCGGCGCAAGCGCGACATCTCGTCGGTGCTGGCCGAAGTGCCGGGTCTCGGCTCGGCGCGGATCAAGACCCTGCTCCGCCACTTCGGATCGGTGGCCGCGCTGCGGTCTGCGACGCCGGAGCAGATCCAGGAGGTCTCCGGGATCGGCCCGACTCTCGCCGAGAGCATCAGCGCCCACCTCGCCGCCCGTTAGCTCGATAGGCTGGTCGGAAGAGAGGGAGCATCGATGGGCGCGGGTGACACGGGCGAGTTCATGATCGTCACCGGAATGTCGGGCGCGGGGCGGTCGACGGTGGCGAACGCGCTCGAAGACCTGGGCTGGTACGTCGTTGACAACCTGCCACCGCAGATGCTGCGACCGCTGCTCGACCTGTCGAACCTCGGCGGAGCCGCCCTGCCGAAGGTCGCCGCCGTGGTGGACGTGCGCGGACGCAATCTTTTCGACGACTTCCCTGGTGCTGCCCGTGCCCTGCGCCAACACGGCACCGTGCGCGTGCTCTTCCTCGACGCCGCCGATGATGTGCTCGTGCGCCGCTTCGAGTCGGTGCGGCGACCGCATCCGCTGCAGGGCAACGGCACGATCCTCGACGGCATCCGTATCGAGCGTGCGCGCGTGGCGCCGCTGCGCGAGGCGGCCGACATCGTCATCGACACCTCGGGTTTCAACATCCACCAGCTCGCGACCAGGGTCACCGAGCTCTTCACCGAAGAGGGCGATGCCAGGCACCGTCTCACGATCATGAGCTTCGGGTTCAAGTACGGGCTGCCTGCGGATGCCGACCTCGTCGCCGACATGCGCTTTCTGCCGAACCCGTACTGGAACGACGAGCTGCGTGCATACTCCGGCCGGGAGGCGCCCGTTGCCGATTACGTGCTGTCCCGCGAAGGGGCGCAGGAGTTCCTGACCGCGTACACGGCCGCGCTGGGGCCGGTTCTCGCGGGGTATCAGCGCGAGAACAAGAGCCACTCGACGGTGGCGATCGGCTGCACGGGCGGGCGCCACCGCTCCGTGGCGGTGGCCGAAGAACTGGCCAGGAGGTTGTCTGCGGTGCCGGGTGTGGCCGTGACTGTGCAGCACCGCGATCTCGGCCGGGAATGAGGTCGGCGCGGTCTGTGCGCGGGGCCGGAGCCGAGTAGGCTGGAACGTCGCGTCGCACTCGGACGCAGGGGAATGTGAAGGAGAGTCGTGGCACTCACCACCGATGTCAAGGCCGAACTCGTCAGCATCCGCAACGCGCCGCCCACGGTGCGCGTCGCGGAGGTGACCGCGGTGCTGAGGTTCGCGGGTGGACTGCACTCCATCGCGAACCGGGTCGCCGTCGAGGCCGAGGTGGATGCCGATCTGCTCGCCCGCCGCGTCGCCCGCGACCTCGCCGAGTTGTTCGGCGTGCGCCCCGAGATCGCCCAGGTCCAGGGCGCTTCCGGTCATGACGGCGCACGGTACGCCGTGCGCGTGATCGGCGCGGGGGAGACCTTGGCGCGTCAGACCGGCCTGCTCGATCAGCGTCGACGCCCGGTGCGCGGACTGCCGAACCGACTCACCACGGGGTCGCGTCAGGAGCTCGCCGGCCTGTGGCGCGGCGCCTTCCTCGCGGCCGGCTCCCTCAGTGAGCCCGGACGTTCCGCGGTGCTCGAGGTGAACTGCCCCTCGTCCGAGGCCGCGATGGCGCTCGTGGGCGCGGCGCACCGTCTCGGAATCGCGGCGAAGGCGCGCGAGGTGCGCGGAATGCCGCGCGTCGTCGTGCGCGAGGGCGATGCGATCCGCACGTTGCTGAGCCTGATGGGCGCCGAGCGGACCGCCGCGGCGTGGGAGGAGATGCGTCAGCGCCGGGAGGTGCGCGCCGGGGTCAACCGGCTGGTGAACTTCGACGATGCGAACCTCCGTCGCTCGGCGCAGGCCGCCGTGGCGGCGTGCGCCCGTGTGGAGCGTGCGCTGGAGATCCTCGGCGACGGGGTTCCCGAGCACCTGCGCACCGCGGGCGAGCTGCGTCTCGCGCATCGCGATGCGAGCCTGGACGAGCTCGGCCATCACGCCGATCCACCGCTGACCAAGGATGCCGTGGCCGGCCGGATCCGCCGCCTGCTGGCAATGGCCGACAAGCGGGCGCAGGCGGAGGGCATCCCCGGCACCGAATCGGCCGTGCCCGCGGGAATCGAGATCTGACCCTTTGCCGATGCCAGCTTTCGGCGACACGCCGGGACGTGTCATCCGGGGAAGCATCCGGGTGTCCGAGGCGTTGCCGATCACTAGGATGGGAACGTCCGCCACACGATGCAGATCGGCGTCGTGAGGGACCGGCAAGCGCCGCGTGCGCGGCGCGGATTGGATGAATTCGACATGGCGCAGTACACGCTCCCCGACCTTCCCTACGACTTCTCGGCTCTCGAGCCGCACATCAGCGGGAAGATCATGGAACTCCACCACGACAAGCACCACGCGGCCTACGTCGCCGGCGCGAACACCGCTCTGGAGAAGCTTGCCGAGGCGCGCGAGAGCGGCGACCTCGGAGGCGTGAACAAACTCGAGAAGGACCTCGCCTTCAACCTCGGCGGGCACGTGAACCACTCGATCTTCTGGACCAACCTGTCGCCGAACGGCGGCGGTCAGCCCGAGGGCGAGCTCAAGGCCGCGATCGAGGAGTTCTTCGGCTCGTTCGAGAAGTTCCAGGCGCACTTCACCGCGGCGGCGGCCGGCATCCAGGGCTCGGGCTGGGCCGTGCTGAGCTGGGATCCGATCGGCGCGCAGCTGATCATCCAGCAGCTCTTCGACCAGCAGGCGAACACGGCGCAGGGCACCGTGCCGCTGTTCCAGCTCGACATGTGGGAGCACGCCTTCTACCTCGACTACCTCAACGTGAAGGCCGACTACATCAAGGCGGCATGGAACATCGCCAACTGGGAGAACGTGGCCCAGCGGTTCCAGATCGCCCGCGAGAAGACGGACGGCCTGCTGGTACTGTCGTAATCACGGCGCGCGTCCCGACGGGCGTAGCGCCCGTCGGGACGCCGTTGTCCACACCTTTTCCCGAACACATCGCGCAGCCTGCGCTCGACAACCAGGAGACCTGAGTGTCTGTCAAGATCGGTATCAACGGCTTCGGCCGCATCGGACGCAACTACTTCCGCGCGGCGCTCGCGCAGGGGGCTGACCTCGAGATCGTCGCCGTGAACGACCTCACCGACAACAAGACGCTCGCGCATCTGCTCAAGTACGATTCGGTCGGCGGGGTGCTCGACGCGGAGATCAGCTACGACGACGACAGCATCACCGTCGACGGGAAGAAGATCAAGGCCTTCGCCGACCGCGATCCCGCGAACCTCCCCTGGGGAGAGCTGGGCGTGGACATCGTCATCGAGTCCACCGGATTCTTCACCAAGGCGGAACTCGCCAAGAAGCACATCGACGCGGGCGCCAAGAAGGTCCTCATCTCGGCACCGGGCACCGGCGTCGACGGAACCTTCGTGATGGGTGTGAACGAGGACTCCTACAACCCCGCCACGCAGCACATCATCTCCAACGCCTCGTGCACCACGAACTGCCTCGCACCGCTCGCGCAGGTGTTCGACAACGAGTTCGGCATCGTCCGCGGCTTCATGATGACCGCGCACGCCTACACGGCCGATCAGAACCTGCAGGACGGCCCGCACGGCGATCTGCGTCGCGCTCGCGCCGCCGCGATCAACATCACGCCCGCCTCGACCGGCGCCGCCAAGGCCATCGGCGAGGTGCTGCCCGAGCTCAACGGCAAGCTCAGCGGCTCGTCGTACCGCGTCCCGGTTCCGACCGGCTCGATCGTCGACCTCACGCTGATCACCGAGCGCGAAGACCTCACCGTCGACGACGTCAACGCCGCGTACAAGAAGGCTGCGGCCGACGGCCGGCTCAAGGGGTTCCTGCAGTACAACGAAGATCCGATCGTCTCCAGCGACATCGTGCACAACCCGCACTCGTCGATCTTCGACTCCACGCTGACCAACGTCAGCGGAAACCTGGTCAAGGTCTCCAGCTGGTACGACAACGAGTGGGGTTACTCGAACCGTCTCGTCGACCTCACCGAGTACGTCGCCGAGCGGATCTGATCCCGCATCATGACTCTGCGCACCCTCGAAACCCTTCGGGAATCGGTCGGTTCGCTCGACGGCACACGCGTCATCGTCCGTTGTGACCTCAACGTCCCCCTCCGGGACGGGGCGATCACGGATGATGGCCGCGTGCGCGCGTCGCTGCCGACCCTCAACGCCCTCATCAACGCCGGGGCTCGCGTGATCGTGTGCTCGCACCTCGGACGCCCCGAGGGAGCTCCGGACCCGCAGTACAGTCTCGAACCGGTCGCTCAGCGGCTGTCCGAGCTGCTCGGCGCCCCCGTGGCCTTCGCACGCGACACGATCGGCGAGTCGGCCCGCGAGGCCGTGGACGCCGTCGAGGACGGCGGGGTCGTCGTGCTCGAGAACCTCCGCTTCAACCCCGGCGAGACCTCGAAGGACGAGCAGGAGCGCACGGCCTTCGCCGAGCAGCTCGCCGCACTCGGCGACGCCTTCGTCTCCGACGGCTTCGGGGTCGTGCACCGCAAGCAGGCGAGCGTCTACGAACTTGCCACGCTGCTCCCGTCGGCGGCCGGTCTCCTGATCGCCACGGAGCTCGACGTGCTCGATCGGCTCACCGAGAACCCGGAGCGTCCGTACACGGTCGTGCTCGGCGGATCCAAGGTCTCCGACAAACTCGGCGTGATCTCGCATCTGCTGCCCCGCGTGGATCGACTGCTCGTCGGCGGCGGCATGCTGTTCACCTTCCTCGCGGCGCAGGGGCATCCCGTCGCGGCGAGCCTGCTTGAGAAGGACCAGCTAGACACCGTGCGCGAGTACATCGCCGAGGCGGACGAGCGCGGTGTGGAACTCGTCCTGCCCACGGACGTCGTGGTGGCCTCCTCGTTCGCCGCGGAGGCTGATCACGAGATCGCACCGTCCGACGCCATCGAGCAGACCTCGTTCGGCGCCGCAGGCGTCGGACTCGACATCGGACCGGACACGGCCGCGGCGTTCGCCGAGGCGATCCGTGGTTCAAAGACCGTGTTCTGGAACGGCCCGATGGGCGTGTTCGAGTTCCCCGCCTTCGCCGCGGGCACCAAGACCGTCGCTCAGGCGCTCACCGACGTCGACGGCCTCAGCGTCGTCGGCGGCGGAGACTCGGCGGCCGCGGTGCGTCAGCTCGGTTTCGCCGACGATCGTTTCGGACACATCTCGACGGGCGGAGGCGCGAGCCTCGAGTTCCTCGAAGGAAAGAAGCTTCCCGGACTGGAGGTCCTCGGATGGGCGTGAAGACGACCCGCATCCCGCTGATCGCGGGCAACTGGAAGATGAATCTCGACCACCTGCAGGCGGTTGCGTTCGTGCAGAAGCTGCACTGGACGCTCAAGGATGCCAAGCACGAGGAGGGATCTGTGGAGGTGGCGGTCTTCCCGCCGTTCACCGACATCCGCAGCGTGCAGACGCTGATCGACGCCGACAAGATCCCGTTCGCACTCGGCGCGCAGGATCTCTCCGCGCATGACTCGGGTGCCTACACGGGCGAGGTGTCGGGGGCATTCCTGTCGAAGCTCGACGTGGGCTACGTCATCATCGGTCACTCCGAGCGCCGCGAGTACCACGCAGAGACCGATGAGGTCGTGGCCTCGAAGGTGTCCGCGGCGCTGAAGCACGGCATCGTCCCCGTGATCTGCGTCGGAGAGACGGCGGAAGACCTCGAGAAGCATGGCGCCAGCGCTGTTCCCGCGGGCCAGCTCGAAGCGGCCCTCGACGGTGTGTCGGCGGATGCCGACATCGTCGTCGCCTATGAGCCCGTCTGGGCGATCGGCTCGGGCCAGGCTGCCACTCCGCAGCAGGCGCAGGATGTGTGCGCGGTGCTCCGCGAGGTCGTGGCCAAGGCGCTCGGTGCCGATGCCGCGGCACGCACGCGCATCCTGTACGGCGGCTCCGTCAAGGCGGCGAACATCGCCGGCTTCATGCGCGAGCCCGACGTCGACGGCGCGCTCGTCGGCGGTGCCAGCCTCGTGGTCGACGACTTCGCCGCCATCATCCGATTCCAGAAGCACGTCGGGGTGTGACCCCGAGGCGTGCCGCACCATCGACGTATACTTGAGCGTCACGCGGGCTCGAACGACTGAACGGCCCGCTCGAAAGGCTTATCCGTGGATATTCTCCAGTTCATCCTGCAGGTGCTGCTCGGCATCAGCAGCGTGCTGCTCACCCTGCTGATCCTCTTGCACAAGGGGCGCGGTGGCGGCCTGTCCGACATGTTCGGCGGTGGCATGACGTCGGCGGTCGGCTCATCCGGCCTGGCCGAACGCAACCTCAACCGGTTCACGGTGGTGCTCGCGCTCGTCTGGTTCGTGGCGATCGTCGGACTCGGCCTCATCACGAAGTTCGAGGTCATCTGATGGCCACCGGTGGCAGCGCGATCCGCGGCACCCGCGTCGGCTCGGGGCCGATGGGGGAGCAGGATCACGGTTACCACGCCGACCGCATCGCCGTGTCGTACTGGGACGGTCTGGGCAACGAGACCGTGCGCTACTTCGCCGCTGGTCTTCCCGAAGAGGAGATCCCCGACGTCATCGATCATCCGCACAGCGGGTTGCCTGCGGGCCGGGACCAGAACAACCCGCCGGAGATCGCCAAGAACGAGCCTTACAAGACGCACCTCGCCTACGTGAAGGAGCGCCGGTCGGACGAAGAGGCCGAGCAGCTTCTCGGCGACGCGCTCAAGCAGCTGCGGGACCGTCGCGGCCAGTAACGCGAGTGCACGGCTTATCGCCGAATGCGCGGTCTGTTCACTGAAACAGGCCGCGCATTCGCGTGTATGTCATGCACTCGCAGGATGTGGTCAGCGGCACGTCGCTGCGAGGTCGATCATCTCCTGAGACGGCGCGCCGTAAGCCGAGGTGCCGTTTCCCGGATCGGTGAAGCCCATGCTGATGGCCCACGCCGTCGCCCAAGCCTCGATCGTCCCCTGATCCGAGTCGTCGTAGAGGTCTCGGCACTTCACGGTGATGGCATGGCCGACCTCGTGCGCGACGAGCGCCTGCGTCGCCGCCGAGGGCCACTGCTCGGCGACCGAGTCCGACAGCTCGATCGTGGCGTAGCCGCCGCGGTCGTAGTGCCACCAGGTCTGGCCGGACAGCCAGCCGCCGACCCCGAGTCCGTTCACGAGCACCGACCAGTCGAAGTCCATGAGGACCCCGGGTGCGAGCGTGCGCGCATAGTCCTCGACCTCGAGGCGCGTCTCCAGCAACGGGCCGGCTTTCGAATCGAGCTCGGCCTGATACGAGCTCCGGGCGGCGACGACCGCATCGTCGAACGCCTTGAAGGCCGCCTGCGCATCGTCGTCCAATGATGACGAGGCGTCGGCAAGCGCATCCGCCGTGCTCCGCAGCTGGAGGATCGATTCGTTCTCGGCCGACGGGAGCTCCTGCTCGATGTCTGCCGCACGGCCGGCGGCTTGGGTGAGCAGGTCGCTGCCGAGGGTGCCCAGCCCGTCGACCTCGCCCTGCAGATCCTCCCGCATCGTCGCCATCTCCTCGGCGATGGCGTCGGCGTCGTCCGCGTCGTCGCGCAACTCGGCGGCGGCGGCGGACAGCTCCCACGCCCAGAAGGGTTTGCCGGATGCCGTCGGCGTCTCGGTGCCCGCAAGCCGTTGAGCGTCGTCGAGCACGGCGGTCGTCTCTTCGAGATCGGTACGCAGGGGCGCGAGCTCGTCGGCGGACAGCACCGCCCCCGTGCCGTAGTCAAGGATGCCGCCGGCCGCTCCCGTGACCTCCGTCGCGTCGTCCACGACCGCCCCCAGGGTCATCGCCGCGTCGTTCTGATACTCGGCGGCGCTGACGAGGTGCTCCTCCGCATCGTCGTAGCCGAGGTTGGTGGCCAGCTGCGTGCCGCCGCTGATCGCCGCGATGAGCGCGACGACCCCGGTGCCGATCAGCCAGGGGGCCAAGCGGCGGCGCTTCGCTGCTGCTGCGACGAACAGGGTCGGTGCGGGCGCTACGAGACGCTGCGGGAAGTCGTGCCCGCCCTGCGCCGCGGCGGGTGCGCCCGGGGCCGGGAGGAAAGGATCCGTCATGGTGAGCTCCCGACGTCAGGGGCCCGCCGCGTGGGCGGAGGTGGAGGGGATGACGGGAATCGAACCCGCACCATCAGTTTGGAAGACTGAGGCTCTACCATTGAGCTACATCCCCGAAGGCGCCCCGCATCCGCGTGGGCGCCGACGTCTCGATCATAGCGGACGGTTCTGACGCCGCTGTTCCGTTAGACTCGTCTGGGCCGTTCCCGCGCGCGCGGGTTCCTCATCCGGGGCGTAGCTCAGCTTGGTAGAGCGCCCGCTTTGGGAGCGGGAGGTCGCAGGTTCAAATCCTGTCGCCCCGACGTAGTGAGAAGAACCGACCCAGAGCTCGGTCCGCTACGAGTCGCAGCCGCGCCGGATCGCGCGGAACATTCACAAGGAGACACACCAGCATGGCGAACAGCACCGTCGAGAAGCTGGCCCCCACCCGGGTCAAGCTCAACATCACGGTCACCCCCGAAGACCTCAAGCCCAGCATCGATCACGCGTACGAGCACATCGCGCAAGACGTGCAGATCCCCGGCTTCCGCAAGGGCAAGGTGCCCGCGCCCATCATCGACCAGCGCATCGGCCGCGGCGCCGTCATCGAGCACGCCGTCAATGAGGGGCTGGACCGCTTCTTCCAGGAGGCGGTCGCCGAGCACAAGCTGCGCATCGTGGGCCGGCCGTCGGCCGATGTGACCGACTGGCCGAGCGACAAGGACTTCTCGGGCGACCTGAAGGTCGACATCGAGGTCGACGTGCGCCCGGAGATCGAGGTTCCGGCGCTCGATGGCATCACGCTCACCGTCGACGCCGTCGAGGCGGATGACGCCGCTCTCGATGCCGAGCTGGAGAGCCTGCGCGCGCGCTTCGGCACGCTGATCCCCGTCGACCGCCCGGTCGCCAAGGGCGACTTCGTCGAGCTCGACCTCGTGGCCACGATCGACGGCAACGAGATCGACCGGGCCGAGGGCGTCTCGTACGAGGTCGGCTCGGGCGAGCTGCTCGAGGGGATCGACGACGCGATCGAGTCGCTCACCGCAGGCGAGGGCACCACGTTCCGCTCGTCGCTTGTCGGTGGCGACCACGCCGGCGAGGATGCCGAGGTCTCCGTGACCGTCACGTCGGTCAAGGAGCGCGAGCTGCCCGAGGCCGACGACGACTTCGCGCAGATCGCGAGCGAGTTCGACACCATCGCCGAGCTGCGCGAGAGCCTGCGCGAGCGGGTCGACCAGCAGGGCGTGTTCACGCAGGCCTCCGCCGCCCGCGACAAGCTCATCGAGGTGCTGCTCGACAAGATCGACATCCCCGTGCCAGCGCAGCTCGTCGAGGACGAGGTGCACAACCACCTCGAGGGCGAGGGACGTCTGGACGACGACGAGCACCGCGCGGAGGTCACCGAGGCCAGCGAGAAGCAGTTCCGCACGCAGGTTCTGCTCGACACGATCGCCGAGGAGGCGGACGTGCAGGTCTCGCAAGAGGAGCTGAGCCAGTACCTCATCCAGTCCGCGGCCCAGTACGGCATGCAGCCGCAGGAGTTCGTCGAAGCGCTGCAGTCGTCGAACCAGATTCCGGCCCTGGTCGGCGAGGTCGCCCGCAACAAGGCTCTCGCGATCGCGCTCGGTAAGGTGACCGTGAAGGACAGCAAGGGCAAGGCCGTCGACCTGACCGGGTTCATCGCCGACGACTCCGACGAGTCGGATGCCGAGGCCGAGGGTTCCGAGAAGCCCGCCGCGAAGAAGCCCGCGGCGAAGAAGGCCCCCGCCAAGAAGCCGGCGGCGAAGAAGGATGCCGCTGCCGACGAGAAGGCGGAGAAGAAGCCCGCTGCCAAGAAGCCGGCCGCCAAGAAGGCGCCGGTGAAGAAGGCGGCCGACAAGGCCGAGTAATCGCACGCGATCATCGAGGAAGGGGCGGATGCACGGGCATCCGCCCCTTCGTCGTCGTCGGCGACATGCCGGGGCGACGCCTGATATGCCGACGGCGAACAACGGCCGGGCGCTTGCGTCGCCGCCGGTAGATTCGAATCACCGAACACGGAAACAGGAGCAGAAATGGCTGAACCCCTGGTCGCGACGAGTGTCTTCGACAGGCTGCTGAAGGATCGCATCATCTGGCTCGGATCCGAGGTGCGCGACGAGAACGCGAACGAGATCTGCGCGAAGATTCTCCTTCTCGCCGCCGAGGATGCCGAGAAGGACATCTACCTCTACATCAACTCTCCTGGTGGCTCGATCACCGCGGGAATGGCGATCTACGACACGATGCAGTTCGTGCCGAACGACATCGTCACCGTCGGGATCGGCATGGCCGCATCCATGGGGCAGCTCCTGCTGACCAGCGGCACCAAGGGCAAGCGCTACATCACCCCGAACGCGCGCGTGCTGCTGCACCAGCCGCACGGCGGATTCGGCGGCACGGCGAGCGACATCCAGACCCAGGCGCAGCTGATCCTGTCGATGAAGAGGCGCCTTGCCGAGATCACGGCGGCGCAGACGGGCAAGAGCGTCGACCAGATCAACGCCGACGGCGACCGCGACCGCTGGTTCACCGCCGACGAGGCACTGGAGTACGGATTCGTCGACCACATCCGCGAGCACGCCTCCGACGTGCACGGCGGCGGCGGAACCGGCGTCGAGAAGTAAAGGCTGGAGAGAACCCCATGTACACACCCACGTTCCGCTCCGCCGGAAACCTGCCCTCGAGCCGTTACGTGCTGCCGCAGTTCGAAGAGCGCACCGCCTACGGCTTCAAGCGCCAGGACCCCTACAACAAGCTGTTCGAAGACCGCGTGATCTTCCTCGGCGTGCAGGTCGACGACGCCTCGGCCGATGACGTGATGGCCCAGCTGCTCGTACTGGAGAGCCAGGACTCGGAGCGCGCCATCACGATGTACATCAACTCGCCCGGCGGCTCGTTCACCGCCATGACCGCGATCTACGACACGATGCAGTACGTTGCACCGCAGATCCAGACCGTCGTGCTGGGCCAGGCCGCCTCGGCCGCGTCGGTGCTGCTGGCTGCGGGGACGCCGGGCATGCGTCTCGCGCTGCCCAACGCTCGCGTGCTCATCCACCAGCCCGCCATGGGTGAGGCCGGTCAGGGGCAGGCGTCCGACATCGAGATCCAGGCGGCGGAGATCCTCCGCATGCGGACTTGGCTGGAAGAGACCATGGCCAGGCACACGGGCAAGCCGGTGGAGCAGATCAACCGCGACATCGACCGCGACAAGATCCTCTCCGCCGAGGAGGCCAAGGACTACGGCATCGTCGACCAGGTGCTCTCCAGTCGCAAGCGCGTCGCGACGGCCTGACCGTTCCGCGCATCAAAGGGGGCGATCCGGGATTCCGGGTCGCCCTCTTCGGCATGCACAGGCGTCGCGAGCGCGGCACTCATGCGCATGTGCGGGTGAAGGTGTGCGCATATGAGCAAACAGATGCGCATGCGCAGGTAACGGCGTATCCTGACGGCATGACCACCCCCGCGATCGATGACGAGCTGCTCTCGGTGCGCGTCGCGGAGCTGTACTACGACGAGGAGCGCACGCAGGACGAGATCGGCGCACTGCTCAACGTCTCGCGGTGGAAGGTGGGGCGTCTGCTCGCGCAGGCCCGCACCGACGGGATCGTGCGGATCGAGATCGTCCACCCGCGCGCGCGGCGTCTGGGCCTGGAGCGCGCGCTGCGCGAGCGGTTCACTCTCGCCGACGCCGTCGTGGTGCCCGTCGCCTCCGACGACGACGAGACGATGGCGCGGGTCGCTCAGGCCGCCGCCGACCACCTCACCGCCCTGCGCCCTGCTCCCCGCACGCTCGCGGTCAGCTGGGGGCGCACGCTCACGGCGGTCTCGGAGCGCCTGCCTGACGGCTGGGCCCGCGGCGTGCACGTCGTGCAGATGAACGGCGGTGTGAGCGTCAACCGCCGCCCTGGCGGTGCGGCGACCCTCGCCGTCACCATCGCGCAGCGCGCATCGGGAGAGGTGTCGCTGCTGCCGAGCCCCGCGATCCTCGAGCGGCTCGAGACGAAGCAGGCCATCGAACGCGATCGCACCGTGGCCGGGGTTCTCGCCGAAGCCACCGCGGCCGATGTCTTCCTGTTCACCGCCGGCGTGTGCGATGCGCGTTCGGCGCACGTCGAGAACGGCTACCTCGACGCCGCCGACATCGACGAGCTCTCGCAGCGGGGAGCCGTCGGCGATGTGCTCGGCCGCTACATCGACGCCGACGGTAACATCGTCGACGCCGAATTGGACTCCCGCACCGTGGGACTTCCGCTCGATCGGCTGCGCGCCGCGGACCGGACGGTCTTCGTGACGGCGGGCCGGGCCAAGCACGACGTCGCCCGCACGGTGATCACGAGTGGATTGTGCACGATGGCGGTCACCGACGAGGAGACCGCTCTGACCCTCCTGGAGGAGAAGTGACGACCGAACTCACCAGACCCGCGCCCTCCGCAGGTGTCGGGAACAGCGCGGTGGACGTGCTCGGCGGGGAGCCCGACGACACGACGCTGCGCCGTTTCCTGCACGGCCTTCCCGGGGTGGATGCCGTGGGCCTGGAGCAGCGCTCCGCGGGCCTGGGCACCCGATCCATCAAGACCGCATCGAAGGCGTGGGCACTGGACACCATCGTGCGTCTGACCGATCTCACCACTCTCGAGGGCGCAGACACGCCCGGCAAGGTGCGCTCGCTCGTGTCGAAGGCGAAGCTGCCGGATGCGGCGGATCCGTCGTGTCCGCCGGTCGCTGCGGTGTGCGTGTACGGCGACATGGTTCCCGCTGCGATCGAGGCGCTGGGCGCGCGGCACGGCGATCCCGACGACGGCGCCATCTCGGTCGCCGCCGTCGCCACCGCGTTCCCGTCGGGGCGGGCGTCGCTGGAGGTCAAGCTCGCCGACACGCGCGACGCCGTCGACGCCGGCGCCGACGAGATCGACATGGTCATCGATCGCGGCGCGTTTCTGGCGGGCCGCTACGGGCAGGTGTTCGACCAGATCGTGCAGGTGAAGGATGCTTGTCGGCGCGACGACGGCACTTCGGCCGCGCTGAAGGTGATCCTGGAGACGGGCGAGCTGACGACGTACGACAACGTCAAGCGCGCCTCGTGGCTGGCGATCCTCGCCGGCGGCGACTTCATCAAGACGTCCACGGGCAAGGTACAGCCCGCCGCCACGCTTCCCGTGACTCTGCTCATGCTCGAAGTGGTGCGCGACTGGCATCGGATGACGGGGCAGCGCATCGGCGTGAAGCCCGCCGGCGGCATCCGCTCCTCGAAGGACGCCATCAAGTACCTCGTGCACGTCGCAGAGACGGTGGGCGAGGAGTGGTTGCAGCCGCACCTGTTCCGGTTCGGAGCCTCGAGCCTGCTCAACGACGTGCTGCTGCAGAGGCAGAAGATGATGACCGGCCGCTACTCCGGCCCCGATTACGTGACGATCGACTGAGGATCCGCCCATGAGCTTCCTGGAATACGCAGCGGCCCCCGAATCGCGCAGCATCCTGAATCTGCGCGAGAACTACGGCCTGTTCATCGACGGCAAGTTCGTCGACGGGCGCGGCGACGCGTTCACGACCATCTCTCCGGCGGACGAGGCGCCGATCGCCTCGATCGCGTACGCCGATGAGGAGGATGTCGACCGCGCCGTCGCCGCGGCACGCCGCGCCTACGACAAGGTGTGGTCGAAGATGAGCGGACGGGACCGCGGCAAGTACCTGTTCCGCATCGCCCGTCTCGTGCAGGAGCGGGCACGCGAGCTCGCTGTCGCCGAGAGCCTGGACAACGGCAAGCCGATCAAGGAGAGCCGCGACGTCGACGTTCCGCTCGTCGCCTCGTGGTTCTTCTACTACGCCGGATGGGCCGACAAGCTCGACTACGCCGGACTCGGCGCCAACCCCCGGGCGCACGGCGTGGCCGGACAGATCATCCCGTGGAACTTCCCGCTGCTCATGCTCGCGTGGAAGATCGCCCCGGCTCTGGCCGCGGGCAACACGGTCGTGCTCAAGCCGGCCGAGACCACCCCGTTGAGTGCGCTGATCTTTGCGGAGATCCTGCAGCAGGCCGATCTTCCTGCCGGGGTCGTGAACATCGTCACCGGGGCCGGTGCGACCGGGGCGGCACTCGTGCGTCACCCCGATGTCGACAAGGTCGCCTTCACCGGGTCGACCGGTGTCGGCCGTGATATCGCCAAGGCCGTCGCCGGCACGGGCAAGAAAGTCACGCTGGAGCTGGGCGGCAAGGCCGCGAACATCGTGTTCGACGATGCGCCGATCGACCAGGCCGTCGAGGGGGTCGTCAACGGCATCTTCTTCAACCAGGGCCATGTGTGCTGCGCGGGCAGCCGCCTGCTCGTGCAGGAGTCGATCCACGACGAGGTGATCGATCGCCTGAAGACCCGTCTGTCGACGCTGCGCATGGGAGACCCGCTCGATAAGAACACCGATATCGGCGCGATCAACTCCGCCGCGCAGCTGGCGCGCATCCGTGAACTCAGCGACATCGGCGAGGTCGAGGGGGCGGAGCGCTGGAGCGCTGACTGCGTGATCCCCGAGAAGGGCTTCTGGTTCGCCCCGACGATCTTCACGGGGGTCGAGGCCTCGCATCGCATCGCCCGTGAAGAGGTCTTCGGGCCGGTGCTGTCGGTGCTGACCTTCCGCACCCCGGACGAGGCGATCGCCAAGGCCAACAACACCCCGTACGGCCTGTCGGCCGGCATCTGGACCGACAAGGGCTCGCGCATCCTCGCCGTCGCCGACCGGCTGCGCGCCGGCGTCGTGTGGGCGAACACGTTCAACCGCTTCGATCCGGCCAGTCCGTTCGGCGGCTACAAGGAGTCCGGATACGGCCGTGAGGGCGGTCGCCACGGACTGACCGCTTATCTCAAGGGAGCCGCAGCATGAGCAAGCGACCTACGACCTCTCATCGGCTCACCGTTCCGAAGACGTACAAGCTCGCGATCGGCGGCGCGTTCCCGCGCAGCGAGTCGGGGCGCACCTACGAGGTGCTCTCCGCCAAGGGCATGTTCCTCGCCAATGCCGCCAAGGCCTCGCGCAAGGATGCCAGAGACGCCGTGGTCGCCGCCCGCGCGGCGGTCAAGGGCTGGTCGGGTGCGACCGCCTACAACCGCGGTCAGGTGCTCTACCGGGTGGCCGAGGTGCTCGAAGGTCGCCGTGCGCAGTTCGTCGACGAGATCGTCGCGCAGGAGGGCGTGACGGCCGCGGTCGCCGGTGCGCAGGTCGATGCGGCGATCGACCTCTGGGTCTGGTACGCGGGCTGGTGCGACAAGTACGCCCAGGTCGCCGGTAACGCCAACCCCGTCGCCGGCCCCTACTTCAACATCTCGGTACCAGAGCCGACCGGCGTCGTGGCGATCATCGCCCCGCAGGACACCGCGCTGCTCGGCGTCGTCTCGGTCGTGGCTCCCGCCCTCGTGTCGGGCAATGCCGTCGTCGTCGTGGCGAGCGAGCGGCATCCGCTGTCGGCGATCAGCCTCGCCGAGGTGCTCGCGACGAGCGATGTGCCGGGGGGAGTGGTGAACGTGCTCACCGGCTCGCCGGCCGAGATCGCTCCCTGGCTGGCCTCGCACGCCGACGTGAACGCGCTGGATCTCACGGGTGCCGGAGAGCTGGAGTGGGTGGATCTGCAGATCGCCGCCGCCGACACGCTCACGCGCGTGCTCGCTCCCGTTCCGTCGACCGCTGCGGCAGGGGCGTCCGTGGAGCGGATCACGGCGTTCGTCGAGACGAAGACCGTGTGGCATCCGAAGAGCATGCTCTGAGCCGCTGAGCGGCACGTGAGACGGGTATCCACGGGAACCGTGGCGATGCGCCGCGGTGTCGGTCCCAGAGGTTAGGCTCGAACGGCGGGTCACGGAAGGCTTGATCCGCCGGAGCACCACGAAGGAGGATGCGCATGGCTCGTATCGGTGAGAGCGCCGACCTGTTCAAGTGCTCGTTCTGCGGAAAGAGCCAGAAGCAGGTCCAGCAGCTCATCGCGGGCCCCGGCGTGTACATCTGCGACGAGTGCGTCGAGCTGTGCAACGAGATCATCGAAGAGCGTATGGCGGAGTCCGCCAGCGGCGAGGTCGCCGACTTCGAGCTCCCCAAGCCTCGCGAGATCTTCGCCTTCCTCGAGGAGTACGTCGTCGGTCAGGAGCCGGCGAAGAGGGCGCTCGCGGTCGCCGTGTACAACCACTACAAGCGGGTGCGGGCGCACGGAACCCTCCAGCCGGCCGAGCAGAAGGCCGAAGAGGTCGAGATCGCCAAGAGCAACATCCTGATGATCGGTCCGACCGGGTGCGGCAAGACCTACCTCGCGCAGACTCTGGCCAAGCGCCTCAACGTGCCCTTCGCCGTCGCCGACGCCACGGCGCTCACCGAGGCGGGGTACGTCGGCGAAGACGTCGAGAACATCCTCCTCAAGCTCATCCAGGCCGCCGACTACGACGTCAAGCGCGCCGAGCAGGGCATCATCTACATCGACGAGATCGACAAGATCGCCCGCAAGTCCGAGAACCCATCGATCACACGCGATGTGTCGGGCGAGGGCGTGCAGCAGGCGCTGCTGAAGATCATCGAGGGCACGGTCGCCTCGGTGCCGCCGCAGGGCGGACGCAAGCATCCGCATCAGGAGTTCCTGCAGATCGACACGTCGAACGTGCTGTTCATCGTCGCAGGCGCCTTCGCGGGTCTCGAAGACATCGTGTCGTCCCGCGTCGGCAAGCACGGTGTCGGCTTCGGCGCTCCGCTGCACGACAAGGCCAAGGACCTCGACCTGTTCAGCGAGGTGCTGCCGGAAGACCTGCACAAGTTCGGCCTGATCCCCGAGTTCATCGGCCGGCTTCCCGTCGTCGCCTCGGTGTCGCCGCTCGATCAGGATGCGCTGATCGACATCCTCACCGGCCCACGCAACGCCCTGGTCAAGCAGTACCGGCGCATGTTCGAGCTCGACGGAGTCGAGCTCGACTTCGAGGAAGACGCCCTGCGCTCGATCGCCGACCTCGCCGTCGATCGCAAGACCGGTGCACGCGGCCTGCGGGCGATCCTCGAAGACGTGCTCGGACCGATCATGTTCGAGATCCCGTCGAGCGAGGACGTCACGAAGGTCGTCGTGACCAGGGCCTCGGTCGAAGAGGGCGCCCCGCCTACCGTCGCGATGAGCCGCAAGCGCAAGAGCGCCTGACCACCCCGACCGCTCAGTGCGGCAGGAACTCCGCGAGTCCCATGATGTGCGTGGCGTCTTCCCAGCGTTGATGCCTCGCCAGGGCGAAGCCGGAAGCGCCCATGGTCTGCCGCAGCGCCTCTTGCGTGCTGAACGAGTCGTGGTCGACGGCGCTTCCGAGATAGCGCGACGGCGACGGGCGGCGACCGCCCTCCGAGAACGTCGCCGTGACCAGTCTCCCGTTCGGGGCGAGGAGGCGCCGGCATTCGCCGAGCACCCCATCCTTGTCAGGCATGAGGTGCAGAGCCGTCACGCAGGTGACCAGATCGGTGGAGGCATCGGGCAGTCCCGTCGACGCCGCCGATGCCAGGACCCACGAGGCGTGGGGCAGCGCATGCGCGGCGATGGCCAGCATCCGCTCGGAGATGTCGACGCCCGTCAGCGCGAGACCAGGGGTTCGTGCATCGAGCGCGCGGAGCATGAGGCCCGTGCCAGTGGCGAGATCGACGACCCGCGATACGGCGGAGAGATCGATGAATTCGGCGATTGCGGTGGTCAGATCATGGTGGAACGGCTTGTCGTCGTACGAGTCGGCGCGTTCGTCGAACACGCCCGCGATGACCTTCTCGACGTCATCCATGCGTCACCCCTCCAGCCCCCGGCGTGCGAGCAGCGGTGCGATCTCGGCATTCCTTCCACGGAAGTCGCGGTACGCCTCGAGCGGATCCTTCGATCCTCCGACGCCGAGCAGCCTCTTGCGGAACCGGTCACCGTTCTCGCGGGTGAGCCCGCCGTTGTCGCGGAACCACTCCACGGTGTCGGCGTCGAGCACCTCGCTCCAGATGTACGAGTAGTACCCGGCGCTGTATCCGCCCGAGAACACGTGCGCGAAGTAGGTCGACGAGTAGCGGGTCGGCACGGTGGCGAGGTCGAGCCCGATCTCCGCGAGCGCCTGCGCTTCGAATGCCGCGACGTCGGTCACGGCATCGCCGGACGCGAGGCGGTGCCATGCCTGGTCGAGCCAGGCGGCGGCGAGGTACTCGGTCGTGTCGTGGCCCTGGTTGAACGTCTCCGTCGCGCGCAGGCGTTCGACGATCGCGGTGTCCAGGGGCTCACCGGTCTCGTGGTGACGGGCGTAGTTGTCCAGCACATCGGCCCACAGGATCCACATCTCGTTGACCTGGCTGGGGAACTCCACGAAGTCGCGGAACACGTTCGTCCCGGCGAAGTGCGGGTAGGTCACGGTCGCGAACAAGCCGTGCAGAGCGTGTCCGAACTCGTGGAACAGGGTCGTGACCTCGTCGAGGGTGAGCAGCGTCGGCTGGCCATCGCCGGGCTGGGCGACGTTGAGATTATTGACCACCACCGGAGCCGTGCCGCGCAACGCCGACTGACTGACGATCGGATTCATCCACGCGCCGCCGCGCTTCGAGTCCCGCGTGTACAGGTCGAGCACGTACAGGCCCAGCGCCGAGCCGTCGGGGTTGAAGACCTCGAAGACGCGGGCGCCGGGATGATAGGCGACCAGGTCGTCGCGCTCGGCGAACGTCACGCCGTACAGCTGCGTCGCCGCGTAGAACACGCCGTCGTGCAGCACCCGCTCCGCCTCGAACCAGGGGCGGAGGGCCGCGGTGTCGACGTCGTACCGCGCTGCGCGCACCTTCTCGGTGTAGAACGCCCAGTCGTGCGCCTCGAGAGCGAACGGCTCGTCCTCGGTCTCGTCGATGATCGCCTGCAGCGCGGCCTGCTCGGCGCGGGCGTTGGCTGCCGCAGCCGGAGCGAGGCGCCGAAGCAGGTCGGCGACGGCATCCGGAGTCCCGGCAGTCTCATCGGCCGTCACGTACGCGGCGTGCGAGTCGTAGCCGAGGAGCACAGCGCGCTCGGCGCGCAGCGAGACGATCTCGGTGAGGACGGCGCGATTGTCGTTCGCGCCTCCTCGCGTGCCGCGCGAGCGCGACGCCTCCATGATGCGTCGGCGACTTTCGCGGTTCGTCAGCGAGGCCAGATACGGATGCCCGGTGAACAGGGGCAGCGTGATCAGGTAGCCGCCCTCGTGCCCGCGGTCGGTCGCGGCGCGCGCCGCCGCGGACAACTCGCCCGCCGCGAGTCCGTCGAGTTCCGCTGCGCTCTCGAACAGCACGGCGAGGTCGTTCGTGTCGGCGAGCAGGTTCTTCTCGAACGTGGTCGTGAGGGCGGAAAGCCTCTGGTTCAGGGCGGTGAGGGCGCTCTTCGCCTCGTCGTCGAGCGCGGCGCCGGCGTGGGTCATCTCGCGGAAGTGCCGCTCGACGAGGTATCGGCTCTCGAGGTCGAGGTCCTGCGCGTCGAGCTGCTCGTGCAGGGTCTTCACCCGCCAGTACAGCTGCGCGTCGAGACGGATGGCGTCTTCGTGGGCGGCCATGAGGGGAGCGAGCTCCTCGTCGATCTCCTGGATCTCGGGCGTGGCATCCGCCGAGCTCACGGTGTAGAACGCGTGGGCGACGCGGTCGAGGGTGGCGCCGGCGCGCTCCAGAGGCACCATCGTGTTCTCGAACGTGGGCATCGAGCGCACTCGGGTGATCGCGGCGATCTCGGTGCGATGCTCCTCGAATGCGACGCGGAAGGCCGGCAGGTAGTGCTCCGGGCGGATCGCCGCGTAGTCCGGCAGTGCGTAGGGGAGAGGCGAGGGCGAGAGAAGCGGGTTCGCGGCGTCGGTCATCAGACGAGCCTACGGCCCACGACGCGCACGTGTCAGTCCTCGAGTTCGCGTGCGACGACCTCGCCCGAGGCGGTCTGCACGACCTCCCAGCCGGCGTCGAGCTCGGCGATCGGGCGACCCTCCAGCCAGGTCAGCGTCCAATGCCCCGAAAGGCCCTTCTGCTCGACCTCGGCGATCGCGGGCAGCAGCGCGGCGGGGACGGATGCCGGCGCATCGGTTCCCGCCGCCCAGCGCGTCCCCAGCTGCATCAGTTCTCCTCCTGCTCGGCGAGCACGACGTTCTCGACGACCAGCTCGTTCCACCCACCGAGCAGTTCGAGCTTCTCGATGCGCCCGACGGCACGAAGGTCGCCTTCAGCGAGCGTCAACCGTTCGATCGTGTGGTCGTCCGCACGAATCGTCAGGCTCGACACCGGCGTCTTCTGCGACACCTTGGCCTCGGTCTTGGCTCGTCGAATGCCGATCAGCGCCGCGCTGGCGGCCGACAACACCGAGGGGTCGCCACCGGCGAGCTCGCCCGCGGTCGGCCACGCCGTTGTGTGCACCGAGCCCTCCTCGAACCAGCTCCAGGCCTCTTCGGTCGCGAACGACACAACGGGTGCCAGCAGTCGCAGCAGTGTCGACAGCGCGATGCGCAGGGCGAGCGCGGCAGAGGGCTGCCCGACATCGGTCTGGTCGTAGGCGCGCTCCTTGACGAGCTCGAGATAGTCATCGCAGAACGTCCAGAAGAACGACTCGGTCACTTCGAGCGCCCGGGCATGATCGAAACCGTCATACGCCTTGGTGGCGTCGGCGACCACCTCGTCGAGGGCGGCGAGCATGGAGGCATCCAGAGCGTGGGTGACTTGCGCGCCTTCGGGCACGGGGAACGACAGCACGAACTTCGCCGCATTGAGTATCTTGATCGCCAGGCGACGGCCGATCTTCATCTGGGTCGGGTTCTGCGGGTCGAATGCTGCATCCACGCCCAGGCGACTTGAGGCGGCCCAGTAGCGGACGGCATCCGACCCGTGCTTGTCGAGGATGTCGGCGGGGGTGACCACGTTGCCCTTGGACTTCGACATCTTCTTGCGGTCGGGGTCGACGATGAAGCCCGAGATCGACGCGTGCTTCCATGGAGAACGTCCGTCTTCGAGCGTCGAGCGGAGCATCGTGGAGAACAGCCAGGTGCGGATGATGTCCTGACCCTGCGGGCGCACGTCGAACGGGGAGACGAGGTTCCACAGCTCCTCGTCGCGCTGCCAGCCACCGGCGAGCTGCGGGGTCAGCGACGATGTCGCCCAGGTGTCGAGGATGTCCACTTCTGCCTGGAAGCCGCCCGGCACGCCGCGCTGGTCCTCGGTGTACCCGGTGGGCACGTCGACGGTCGGGTCGACCGGAAGCTGTTCGGCAGAGGCCACGATCACGCGGTCGTAGTCGCGCTCGCCGTTCTCGTCGAGCCCGTACCAGACCGGGAGCGGCACCCCGAAGAAGCGCTGGCGCGACACGAGCCAGTCGCCGGTGAGGCCGCCGACCCAGTTCTCGTACCGCACGCGCATGAAGTCGGGGTGCCACTGCAACTGCGTGCCGTGGGCAATCAGTTGTTCTTGCAACTCGGAGTCGCGGGCACCGTTGCGGATGTACCACTGGCGGGTCGAGACAATCTCGAGGGGGCGGTCGCCCTTCTCGAAGAACTTCACGGCGTGATTGAAGGGCTTGGAGACCTCGAGCAGCTCGCCCGACTCCTCGAGGAGCTCGGCGATGCGCTTCTTGGCGCTGAAGACGGTCTTGCCGGCGAGCTCCGCGTAGGCGGCCTTTCCGGCATCCGACTCGATCGCCTCGGGTGCCTCTGAGATCACCCGACCGTCGAGACCGAGGATTGTGCGGATCGGCAGGTCGAGTTCGCGCCACCACACCATGTCGGTCACGTCGCCGAAGGTGCAGACCATGGCGATGCCGGAGCCCTTGTCCTGCTGCGCGAGGTGGTGTGCGCGCACGGGAACCTCGACGTCGAACAGCGGCGTGCGCACGGTGGATCCGAAGTACGGCTGATAGCGCTCGTCGTCGGGGTGCGCCACCAGCGCGACGCAGGCGGCGAGCAGTTCGGGGCGGGTGGTCTCGATGTGGATGTCGCCCGAACCGTCGCTCTTGTGGAACGCGATGCGGTGGTATGCCGCCTGCTGCTCGCGATCTTCGAGCTCGGCCTGCGCGATCGCCGAGCGGAAGTCGACGTCCCACAGGGTCGGCGCGAGCGCCTGGTAGGCCTCGCCGCGCTCGTGATTGCGGAGGAACCCGAGCTGGCTCTGCCGGATCGTCTCATCCGAGATCGTGCGGTAGGTCTGCGTCCAGTCGACGCTGAGTCCGAGCTGACGGAACACGTCCTCGAACTGCTTCTCGTCCTCGACCGTGAGCTTCTCGCACAGTTCGATGAAGTTGCGGCGGCTCACCGGCTGCTGGTCGGCGGCCTTCAGACTCTTCGCATTGCCCTCGAACGGCGGCGTGAAGTCCGGGTCATAGGGGAGGGTCACGTCGACGCGCACGCCGTAGTAGTTCTGCACGCGGCGCTCGGTCGGCAGGCCGTTGTCGTCCCAGCCGATCGGGTAGAACACGCTCTTGCCGCGCATGCGCTCGTAGCGCGCCTTGACGTCGGTGTGCGTGTACGAGAACACGTGGCCGATGTGCAGCGACCCGGATGCCGTGGGCGGAGGGGTGTCGATCGAGTACACGCCCTCACGGCCGAGCTCGGCGGCGCGCAGGCGATCGAACAGGTAGGTGCCCTGCTCGGCCCAGACGCCGTCCCACTTCGCTTCGAGACCTTCGAGTGCGGGCTTGTCGGGGATCACGGACATGGAGGCCTCCTGAGCGATGTATGCGGCACGGTGTGTGCGTGCCTGAGTGTGGGTTTCCGGTCAGTCTACCGGGCGGTCCGCGGTGCAGAGCTCCACCGAGTAGGCGCTATAGTGCTAGCATGTTAGCATGCAAGAAAGCAAGCAAGGGGGGAAGGCGCAGTTCAACGTGTATCTTCCTCGGCACCTGATCCGCGACGTCAAGCATCGGGCGATCGATGAGGGCGCGAGTCTGTCCGCCCTCGTCGAGACCGCGCTGCGAGAGTACCTGGAGGAGCGGCGATGACGACCGTTCAGCAGATCGTGTACACGAATGCCCTCGAGCGCTGGTGGACGCTGGCCGAGGCGATGGGCTTCAGCGCGCCGTTCACGCCCGATCCCGCGTGGGCGGAGTTTCACGGCGGCGGGGTGCTCGCGGTGCATCGAGCAACGGATGAGCATCGTGCCGGAATGATCGACATCCACCTCCTCGTCGACGACCTGGATACAGCGCAGGCCCGCATCGCCTCGTTCCATCCTGAGCGGATCACGATGGACGGCGTGGGGGAGATGCTCCAGGTGCGCGTCGGTTCCGGGCTGTCGATCACGGTCTCCGCAGGTGCGGTGCCGCCGGCATCGGGCTCCATCGCGGTGCAGCCGATCTGGTTCCAACCCGATCTCGGTGAGCCGCGTGCCCTGCTCGAGGCGCTGGGACTTGCACCGGGCGTGGCCGCGGATCGTGGCGGCTGGGTGGAGCTGACTGCCGACGGCGGCTCCGTCGGTCTGCACCAGGGTGAGCCGCGACTCGGGCTGTCGTTCGAGGCGCGCGGCGACCTCGACGCGCTCGCCGCGCGCCTGCGCGACGCCGGGTTCGATGCATCCGTCGTCGACGAGGCGTTCGCCCGCACCATCCGCATCCCCGACCCCGATCGCGGAGCGGAGGTCTGGATCAACGGCGTCCAGGACGACCTGCACGGCTATCACCGCGAATCCTGATGCGGATGCACGGCGCCGGAGCGCGTAGACTCAGGGCAGCAGCATCGATCCGGACATCACCGGGGAGCTCCCGGAAGAAAGGCCGCGAGGCCGAGTAGAACCGGGCGGGGCAGGCCCGTCATCGCCGCAGTGAGAGGGGCAGCGCCGTGAGGCGCCGCACGCGAGGTGGTACCGCGGTCCTGGAGCACGATGCAGGGTCGTCCTCGCAAGCAGCATCCGCCCACGACACTGCGAGCAACCGATGACATACCCCCGCACCTCCGCCTTCGGCCCGGCCGCCGACGTCGCAGCATCTCCGCGCTTTCCCGAGATCGAGAACGACGTTCTGGAGTTCTGGAAGCAGGACGACACCTTCCGGGCATCCATCGCGCAGCGCGACGGCGCGGACGAGTGGGTCTTCTACGACGGCCCGCCCTTCGCCAACGGCCTGCCGCACTACGGGCATCTGCTCACCGGCTACGCGAAGGACCTCTTCCCGCGCTTCCAGACCATGCGCGGCAAGAAGGTCGACCGCGTCTTCGGTTGGGATACCCACGGCCTGCCGGCCGAGCTCGAAGCGATGAAGCAGCTCGGCCTCACGGAGAAGAGCGAGATCGAAGACATGGGCATCGATGTCTTCAACGGCAAGGCCCGCGATTCGGTGCTCGCCTACACCGAGGAGTGGAAGGACTACGTCACCCGCCAGGCGCGCTGGGTCGACTTCGACCGCGGGTACAAGACGCTCGACCTCGGCTACATGGAGAGCGTCCTGTGGGCGTTCAAGCAGCTCTACGACAAGGGCCTCGCCTACGAGGGCTACCGTGTGCTCCCGTACTGCTGGCGCGATGAGACCCCGCTCTCCGCGCACGAGCTGCGCATGGACGACGACGTGTACAAGGAGCGTCAGGATCCCTCGGTGACCGTCACCTTCCCGCTCACAGGCGCCAAGGCAGAGTCCCTCGGTCTCACCGGCGTGCGCGCTCTTGCCTGGACGACCACGCCGTGGACGCTTCCCACGAACCTGGCCCTCGTCGTCGGCCCCGACATCGAGTACATCGTGCTTCCGGCAGGGCCGAACGGCGCCGCCGACATCCGCCCCGGCGACGACATCGTCGAGAGCGCCGCGCACCGCTACCTGCTCGCCCGCGACCTCGTCGGCGGCTACGCCAAGGACCTCGGGTACGAGTCGGCCGACGGCGCGCTCGCCGCGGTCGAGGCGTCCCATCGCGGGGCCGACCTCGAAGACGTGCACTACGACCGGCTCTTCGACTACTACGCGGATGCCGAGTCGTGGGGCACCGAGAACGCGTGGCGCATCCTCGTCGACGACTACGTCACGACGACCGACGGCACGGGCGTCGTGCATCAGGCCCCGGCCTACGGCGAAGACGACCAGCGCGTCACCAACGCCGCCGGCATCCCGACGATCCTCTCGCTCGACGACGGCGGCGCTTTCCTCCCGAACGTCACCGACGTCGCGGGGATGCTCTGGATGGATGCGAACACGCCGCTGATCCGCCTGCTGCGCGCAGCAGGCCGGATGCTGCGCGAGCAGAGCTACCTGCACTCCTACCCGCACTGCTGGCGCTGCCGGAACCCGCTGATCTACAAGGCGGTCTCGAGCTGGTTCATCCGCGTGACCGATGTCAAAGACAGGATGCTCGCGAACAACGAGCAGATCACCTGGGTGCCCGAGAACGTCAAGGAGGGGCAGTTCGGCAAGTGGCTCGAGGGCGCGCGCGACTGGTCGATCAGCCGCAACCGCTACTGGGGCTCGCCCATACCGATCTGGAAGAGCGACGACCCCACCTACCCCCGCGTCGACGCCTACGGATCGCTCGAGGAGCTCGAGCGCGACTTCGGCGCGCTGCCCCGGAACGCCGAGGGCGAGATCGACCTGCACCGGCCGTACATCGACGATCTGACGCGCCCGAACCCCGACGACCCGACGGGCAAGAGCACCATGCGGCGGATCGAGGACGTCTTCGATGTCTGGTTCGACTCGGGCTCGATGCCGTACGCGCAGGTGCACTACCCGTTCGAGAACCAGGAGTGGTTCGACTCGCACTCGCCGGCCGACTTCATCGTCGAGTACATCGGGCAGACCCGCGGCTGGTTCTACGTCATGCACGTGCTGTCGACTGCGCTGTTCGACCGCCCGGCGTTCACCGGCGTCAGCTGCCACGGCATCGTGCTCGGCAACGACGGCTACAAGATGTCGAAGTCGTTGCGCAACTACCCCGACGTGTCCGAGGTCTTCGACCGCGACGGGTCGGATGCCATGCGCTGGTTCCTCATGTCGAGCGCGGTGCTGCGCGGCGGCAACCTCGCCGTGACGGAGGAGGGCATCCGCGCGGGGGTGCGGGAGTTCCTGCTGCCGCTGTGGAGCTCGTGGTACTTCTTCGCCACGTATGCGAACGCTTCGGGCGACGGGGGATACGAGGCGAAATGGCGCACCGACTCCACGGATGTGCTCGACCGGTACATCCTCTCGCGCCTGGGCGAGCTCGTGCGGGACGTGGCATCCGACCTCGACGGGCTCGACTCGACCACGGCGGCCGCACGACTGCGCGACTTCGCCGAAGTGCTGACGAACTGGTACATCCGACGGTCGCGGGATCGGTTCTGGGTCGGCGCCGACGGCGGTGAAGACGCGTTCGACACGCTCTACACGGTGCTCGAGACGCTCGCCCGCGTGGCAGCTCCCCTCGTGCCGCTCATCAGCGAGCGCGTCTGGCAGGGACTCACCGGCGGACGCAGCGTGCACTTGACGGACTGGCCGGATGCCGATGCCTTCCCGCCGGCCGACGACATCCGGGATGCGATGGATGCCGTGCGCGAACTCTCCAGCGTCGGCAACGCACTGCGGAAGAAGCAGAAGCTGCGCGTGCGCCTTCCGCTCGCGCGCCTCACCGTCGTGTCGCCGGTGGCGGATCAGCTCGGCCAGTTCGAGGGGATCCTCCGCGAGGAACTGAACGTCAAGGCCGTCGAACTGGTGCCGCTCGCCGAGACCACGGCGGCGGCGTACGGCATCAGTCATCGCCTCAGCGTCAACGCCCGAGCCGCGGGACCGCGGCTGGGCAAGCAGGTGCAGCACGTGATCGCCGGTGCGCGCGCCGGCATCTGGGAGGAGCGCGACGGGGTCGTCGTCGTCGACGGCATCGCTCTGGAGCCGCAGGAGTACGACCTGGTGCTCGAGACCGCCGGACGTCCTGAGGGTGAAGCTCTCGCCGTCGTCCCCGGCGGTGGCTTCGTGCTGCTCGACACGACGACCACTCCCGAGCTGGAAGCGGAAGGGATGGCGCGCGACGCCATCCGCGTCGTGCAGGAGGCGCGCAAGCAGGCGGGCCTCGATGTCAGCGATCGCATCGTGCTCACTCTCGATGTCTCCGCGGAGAACGCCGAAGCGCTTCTCGCGCACGGGGAATTCATCGCGGCGGAAACGCTCGCCAGCAGCTGGGCCGTCAGCGCGGACGACGACATTGACGCGCACGTGGATGAGGCCGTGAGCGGCGGCGGCTTCTTCCGGAGCGGGGCGCGAGCGCTCGGTTCTGACAAGGCTCCCATCGTCGTCACCTTCACGCGCAGGGGGCAGGAGAATGTCTGACCGCGACCGCGCCGACGCCGTCTACGCCGCCCTGCTCGAGCGGGCGGGAGAGCGCTGGGTGCAGCCCCGCAAGGAGCGGACAGCCCGCATCCTCGAGCTCCTCGACGACCCGCAGAAGACCTACCGGGTCGTGCACATCACCGGCACCAACGGCAAGACCTCGACGGCGCGCATCATCGAGAGCCTGCTGCGTGCGCACGGGCTGCGCACCGGCCTATTCAGCAGTCCGCACCTGGAGCGGTTCACCGAGCGCATCATGATCGACGGCGAGCCCATCGCGGATGAGGCGATCGCCGAGGCCTGGGGCGAGATCGAGCCCTTCATCGGGATCGTGGATGCCGAGCTGGAAGCCGCAGGCGATGCTCCGCTGACGTTCTTCGAGCTCCTCACGGTGCTCGCGTTCGTGGCGGCCTCCGACGCCCCGGTCGACGTGCTCGTGCTCGAGGTGGGCATGGGCGGAGCATGGGACTCCACCAACACCGCCGATGGCGACGTCGCCGTGTTCACGCCGATCGCGATCGACCACGCCGACCGCCTCGGCGACACGATCGAGAAGATCGCAGAAGTCAAGGCCGGCATCATCAAGGAGGGCGCCGCCGTCGTCTCCGCACAGCAGCCCGCCGAGGCGACTGAGGTGTTGCGCCGGGTCGCCGCTGAGAAGAACGCGACGATCGCTTTCGAGGGCGAGGAGTTCGGCCTGGCCGAGCAGAAGCTCGCCGTCGGCGGTCAGTTGCTGACCATCAAGGGCATCGCCGGCCAGTACGTCGAGGAGTACCTGCCGCTGCACGGCGCGCACCAGGGACACAACGCCGCCCTCGCCCTGGCCGCCGTGGAATCGCTCATCGGCGCCGGAGGTCAGCACATCGCCGACGGCATCGTCTCCGACGGTCTGCAGGGGGCGACCTCGCCGGGTCGACTGCAGCTGCTCGGCGTCGCGCCGACCGTGGTCGTCGACGCGGCCCACAACCCGCACGGCGCCCAGGCGCTGGCGCAGTCGCTCGATGACAGCTTCGACTTCGACGAGTGGGGTCTCGTGCTGGGCGTGCTCGCAGACAAGGATGCCGCAGGCATCGTCGAAGCCCTCGTCCCGGCCGCCGCGCACGTGTTCGCGACGGCGGTCGACTCCGAGCGCGACGGCGATCCCGATGACCTCGCCGACCTCGTGGAGCGTGCGGGCGGTCGGGCCACCGTGCATCCCGCACTCTCCGATGCCGCCGATGCCGCGAGGGAGTGGGCGGCATCGGCCGACCGGCGCGCGGTCGTGATCGCAGGATCCGTCGTGCTGGCAGGCGAGGCGATCGCGCTCGCCGAGGACGAGGACTGGAAGAGCGGGTGGCGGTCATGAGCCCTCGAGAACGGCGCACGCGGCGCCCGCGCGGTCTGCGCGAGAAGCTCGGATCCATCGTGCTCGGCTTCGAGGCGATCGTCGTCGGCCTCGGCGGGCTCACCGTGTTCGGCCTCCGGGCGCTCCCGGAGCAGATCCCGGCGTGGTGGGCGATCGTCGGAGGCGGCGTCGTGGCGGTTGCGATGCTCGTCACGGCGGGTCTGCTGGCGAAGCGGAGCGGGATCGTGCTGGGATGGATCCTGCAGGGGGTCGTGGTCGCCTCCGCGTTCCTGGTTCCCGCGATGCTCGTCATCGCCCTGATCTTCGGCGGCATGTGGACCTACGCCATGGTCGCCGGCGGACGCGTGGATCGCGCGGCCGCAGCGAATTCCGATGACCCTGCCGCGCACGCTGTGCGGCCGACAGAGAGTTGAGACACATGCCCACCGAAGAGACACTCGTCCTGGTCAAGCCCGACGGCGTCGCGCGCGGCCTCACCGGTGCGATCCTGGCTCGCATCGAGGCGAAGGGATACGCGCTCGTCGACATCCGCCTCGTCGAGCCGGACCGCGACCGCCTCGCCGCCCACTACGCCGAGCACGAGGGCAAGCCGTTCTACGAGCCGCTGCTCGAGTTCATGATGTCGGGCCCCGCAGTGGCGATCCGCCTTGCCGGCAACCGGGTGATCGAGGGCTTCCGCTCCCTGGCAGGAACGACCGATCCGACGACGGCCGCACCCGGCACGATCCGTGGCGACTACGGCCGCGACTGGGGCCTGGCCGTGCAGCAGAACCTCGTGCACGGCTCCGACAGCTCTGAATCCGCGGCGCGCGAGCTCGGCATCTGGTTCGGCTGAATACTCTCTGAACGACGGAGCGGGCGAAGTCGCCCGGGCGATCAGAAGATCGCTCTGGCGACCTCGCTGAGCAGGTCGAGACCCGCCAGCTGCGCCATGACGACGATCGCGGCGTAGGCGAGGATCGAAGCCAGCGGCACCCAGGGCATGAGGCGTCCTGCGGCGGTGCGCACGCGCGACGACACGGGAAGCGCGCCTGAACGCAGGAGGTGCACGACCGTCGCGAAGAACGTCGGGATCGTGACCGCCCAGGTGACCATGCACCACGGGCAGAGCGTGGCGAGCTGATAGATGCTCTGCGAGATCAGCCAGCAGACGAAGACGAACGCGCCGGTGATCCCGAGGCCGAACAGCGACCAGAACCAGGTGGAGAAGCGGGCGCCCGCGAGAAGCGCGACGCCGACGACGATCGGGGCCACCCAGGCGGTGAGCCCGATGATCGGGTTGGGGAAGCCGAACACGGAACCCTGCCAGGAGCTGAGGTTCTCGCCGCACTGCAGCACGACGCTGAAGTTGCAGCTGAGCTGCGCGTCGGGATTCTCCAGGAGCGCGAACTTCTCGATCGTGAGCTGGAAGGCCGCCCACCAGCCGGCGATGCTCGCGATGATGAGCCAGATCGCGTAACCGACGGGGCGTGAGCGCGTCGCAGTCATGCCTCGAGTATTCCAGCTGTGGCTATGGACGACCTATGGATCGACGGCGGTAAGCGGCGATCCGACGCGTCGCGCACGCCTCGCGCGCCGAAAGTGCGATAATGACAGGGATGAACGGCGTGTCATGCATACGTCACGACATCGCATGCAGACTTCGGGGGCGTCGCCCCCACGCGATCAGAGCCTTCGCCGATCGCAGACCGAGTGAGTTCGCGACCGCAGTGTCGCACGAGAATTCGCGGCGGAGATTCGCCGCGCAGGGAGCAAGCCAGAGATGGCCGACGAGAACGATGACACCAGTACCCCCGCCCACGACGTCGAAGCGCTGCCGACGGTAGCGCAGGACGCGTCCGCAGAAGAGGCCGTCGCAGACGCGGAGCCGGTAGCATCCGGGCTGGACGACGCCGAGACCGCCGAGTCGGACTCGGCGGAGCCCGCTGTCGCGGATGCCGAACCGGCCCCCGAGCCGGAGTCGCCTGCATCCGAGGCCACGACGGACGACGCCGGCGCTGAGAAGCCCGACGCCGAGAAGCCCGACGCCGCAGAGCCCGAGGCGGAAACGACCACCGACGTCGAGAGCGCAGCACCCGAAACGCCGAAGCCGGAACCGGCGAAGCCCGAGCCGGTCACGGCCGTGTCGCTCGGCCTGCTTCCCGAGGTGTTCGTGTCGCGGGTGTCCACCCAGCTGCACTTCTACGCGCCCGAGATCGTTCCGCTTCCGGCACTGCCGTCCGGTGCAGACGACTCCGACGACGGCTCGCCGTCCGGTCGCCGTCGGCGCCGGCGCGGCGGCGGAGGCGACTCCGACGATCGCGACGAGCAGCCGCGGCAGCGCGGTCGCCAGGTCGAGTACATCACCGAGCCGCAGCGCATCAAGGGGTCCACACGCCTCGAGGCCAAGAAGCAGCGCCGCCGCGACGGGCGCGACGCCGGTCGTCGGCGCGCCGTGGTCACCGAGGCCGAGTTCCTCGCGCGGCGCGAGGCCGTCGACCGCGTCATGGTCGTGCGCGCCAAGAACGGCCGCACCCAGATCGCCGTGCTCGAAGACGACGTTCTCGTCGAGCACTACGTGGCCCGCAACCAGGACGCCTCGCTCATCGGCAACGTGTACCTCGGCCGCGTGCAGAACGTGCTGCCCAGCATGGAGGCCGCCTTCGTCGACATCGGTCGCGGGCGCAACGCCGTGCTCTACTCCGGCGAGGTCGACTGGGACGGCGTGGAGACCGGCAACCAGCCCCGCCGCATCGAGCTGGCGCTCAAGCCGGGTGACAAGGTGCTCGTCCAGGTCACCAAGGATCCGGTCGGCCACAAGGGTGCGCGTTTGACCAGCCAGGTCTCGCTGCCGGGCCGTTACCTCGTGTACGTGCCCAACGGCTCGATGAACGGGATCTCGCGAAAGCTCCCGGACACCGAGCGCGCCCGCCTCAAGCGCATCCTCAAAGAGGTGCTGCCCGAGTCCTCGGGCGTCATCGTGCGCACCGCCGCCGAAGGCGCGACGGAGGAGCAGCTCACGCACGACGTGCAGCGCCTCACCGCGCAGTGGGAGCACATCCAGAAGCAGGTCACCACGCAGCAGGCGCCTGCGCTGCTGCACGCGGAACCCGACCTGCTGGTCAAGATCGTGCGCGACGTCTTCAACGAGGACTTCACGAAGATGCTCATCCAGGGCGCGGATGCCGGTCGCACGATCCGTTCGTACCTCGAGAGCGTCGCCCCGGACCTGCTCGAGCGGGTCGAGACGTACGAGGACGAGGTCGATCCGTTCGACGCGTTCCGCGTGACCGAGCAGATCGAGAAGGCGCTGGACCGCAAGGTGTGGCTGCCCTCGGGGGGATCGCTCGTCATCGACCGCACCGAGGCGATGACCGTGGTCGACGTGAACACGGGCAAGTTCGTCGGCTCGGGCGGCAACCTCGAAGAGACCGTCACGAAGAACAACCTCGAGGCCGCCGAGGAGATCGTGCGCCAACTGCGGCTGCGTGACATCGGCGGGATCATCGTCGTCGACTTCATCGACATGGTGCTCGAGTCCAACCGCGACCTCGTGCTGCGCCGACTCATCGAGTGCCTCAGCCGCGACCGCACGAAGCACCAGGTCGCCGAGGTCACCTCGCTCGGTCTCGTGCAGATGACGCGCAAGAAGCTGGGGCTCGGACTGCTCGAGACCTTCAGCGAGGCGTGCGAGGTCTGTGCCGGGCGCGGTGTGATCGTGCATCACGATCCGGTCGTCAAGCACCGCCAGTCCTCGAACGGATCGGGCCGTCGGGGCGGGGGGCGCGGAAACGGCGCGCAGAACGCGTCCGCGGCTCCCGCGAGCACCGCAACGCACGGCATCCCCGAGGGAGCGAAGTCGGCGATGGCGCAGATCGCGGCGTCGACGCTCGTGCCGACCGCGGACGGCGAAACCGTCGGGGTCGAGACCGAGACGCCGGAGGCGCCCGCGCCCGTCGAGAACGGTGAGCGCCCGAAGAAGGGGCGCAAGAAGCGCGGCGGCGAGCGCAACGCGCCCAAGACCGAGAAGGAGCAGCTGCTCGACTCGGTGCTCGATGCGCTTCCCGAACCCAAGGCGCCCGGTCAGGGTCGTGGACGTCGGCGAGTGACGACGGCGGCGCTGTCTGCGGGTACCGCAGTGGTGCATACGCCGGTCGGCGTCGAGATCAGCGGCTCAGAGGCGCTTCCGGTCGCGGGCGGGGATTCGCAGTCCTGAGGCGATGAGCGCTCGTACGAGCTGCTTGCCGCCGACGTGCTGCGCGCCGTCTGCGATCAGCGCCCGCAGACTGTCGGCGGGCACGTCGTAGTGATCGAGGTCGAACGCGCGGCGGGGGATGCCGTGCGCCTGCGCGAACACGTGCAGCTCGTCCAGGCTCTCATCGCTGACCATGTGCGCCCAGAGGCGTCCGTGCGCGGGCCAGATCGGGTCATCGACGAGCACGGCCATGCCGCGATCCTATGCGGTGGGACACGGTGGAGCTCGCTTTGCGGCGCGGTGGCACTTTCCGGTAAAGTAGCTCCTTGGTGCACCGTGCCTCTGTTCCACTCGGAGGTGCCGGATATGCCAATCGCGCCCGCCACTGCGGTTCCCTCTGCTGTGGCGCGAAGCAAGCACAGTCTTCCGTGAGAGTACGGAGCCATGAGGCTCCCCAATGAAAAACAGGTGTGAAGTGGTTTACGCAGTAGTGCGCGCCGGTGGCCGGCAGGAGAAGGTCGAGGTCGGCACGATCGTTCAGCTCGACCGTGTTCAGGCGGCGCAGGGCGAGAAGATCGAGCTCCCCGCCGTGCTCCTCGTCGACGGCGAGAAGATCACCACCGACGCCGACAAGCTCGCGAAGGTGAAGGTCACGGCCGAGGTTCTCGGAAACCTCCGCGGCCCGAAGATCGTCATCCAGAAGTTCAAGAACAAGACCGGCTACAAGAAGCGCCAGGGTCACCGTCAGGACCTGACCCGCGTCAAGGTCACCGGCATCAAGTAAGCACGGAAGAGGCTGAGTAATGGCACACAAAAAGGGCGCGAGCTCGACCCGCAACGGTCGTGACTCCAACGCACAGCGACTCGGTGTGAAGCGCTTCGGCGGTCAGACCGTCAGCGCCGGCGAGATTCTCGTCCGTCAGCGCGGCACGCACTTCCACCCCGGCGTCAACGTCGGCCGCGGCGGCGACGACACCCTGTTCGCCCTGTCGGCGGGTGCGGTCGAGTTCGGCACGAAGGGCGGCCGCAAGGTCGTCAACATCGTCGCCGGCGCCGAGTAACACGACGCAGCGATTCTTTTCGGTTCGGGGCGGGCTTCGGCTCGCCCCGTCCGCGTATCCGCCCCCAGAGGAGTTCCCGACATGGTCACGTTCGTCGACACGGTGACGCTGCACCTCCGTGCGGGCAAGGGCGGCAATGGCTGCGTGTCGGTCCACCGCGAGAAGTTCAAGCCCCTCGGCGGCCCCGATGGCGGCAATGGCGCCAACGGGGGCGACATCGTACTGCTCGCCGATCCGCAGGTGACGACCCTCCTCTCGTACCACCACTCGCCCCACCGCGTCGCGGGCAACGGCGGCTTCGGGATGGGCGATCATCGGGCGGGAGCCCTGGGGGAGGACCTCGTGCTGCCGGTGCCCGTGGGCACGGTGGTGAAGTCCCCTGAGGGCGACGTGCTCATCGACATGGTCGTCCCCGGCGAGCGTTTCGTCGCGGCAGCCGGAGGCCGCGGCGGCCTCGGCAACGCGGCGCTGGCCACGACCAAGCGCAAGGCGCCCGGATTCGCCCTGCTGGGCACACCGGGCGACGAGGGCGATGTCGTCCTCGAGCTGAAGACGGTCGCCGACGTGGCACTCGTGGGCTACCCGTCGGCGGGCAAGTCCAGCCTCATCGCCGCGATCTCGGCGGCACGGCCCAAGATCGCCGACTACCCGTTCACGACTCTGCATCCGAATCTGGGCGTGGTGCAGGCCGGAGACCACCGCTACACGGTCGCCGATGTCCCCGGGCTCATCGAGGGCGCCAGCGAGGGGCGCGGGCTCGGACTGGACTTCCTGCGGCACGTGGAGCGCTGCACGGCACTGCTGCACGTGCTCGACTGCGCCACGCTCGAGCCCGGCCGCGATCCGCTCACGGATCTCGACGTCATCCTCGCCGAGCTGGCGGCGTACGAGGTGCCCGAAGGGCAAGTGCCGCTCCTGGAGCGCCCGCAGATCGTCGCACTGAACAAGATCGATGTCCCGGACGCGCGTGAGCTCGCCGAGTTCGTGCGGCCCGAGATCGAGGCTCGTGGGTTCCGCGTCTTCGAGATCTCCACGGTGGCGCACGAGGGCCTGCGCCCGCTCACCTTCGCCCTGGGGCAGATCGTGGCCGAGCACCGCGCCCAGCAGGTCGTGACGGCTCCGCCCGAGCGCGTCGTCATCCGGCCCAAGGGAGCGGAGAAGGACTTCGAGATCAAGGTCGAGGGCGGCACGTACGGCAACGTCTACCGCATCCTCGGGGCCAAGCCCGTGCGCTGGGTGCAGCAGACCGACTTCCAGAACGAGGAAGCCGTGGGCTATCTGGCCGATCGCCTCGAGCGCCTCGGGATCGAGGACGAGTTGTTCCGGCTGGGCGCCGTTGCGGGCTCGACGGTTGTGATCGGCCCCGGCGAGAGCATCGTGTTCGACTGGCAGCCGCAGATGACCTCCGCCGCGGAGCTGATCACCTCGCCGCGCGGTCTCGACGGGCGGTTCGATCCGAACACGCGCCGCACGACGAGTCAACGCCGTGAGACCTACCACGAGCGGATGGATGCCAAGGCCGCCGCGCGTGCGGAGCTGGAGTCCGAACGCCTCGCCGAGCGGCGCCAGGATGAGGGCGAGGCATGACCGCGCGGACACGCGCGGACCTCGCCGCTGCCGAGCGCATCGTCGTGAAGGTCGGCTCGTCGTCGATCAGTGGAGAAGCCGCCTGGCGCATCCCGGTGATCGTCGGCGGTCTCGCCGAGGCGCACGCCCGCGGCGCCGAGGTGGTGCTGGTGTCGTCGGGGGCGATCGCCAGCGGGATCCCGTTCCTCGATCTGGATGCGCGGCCCACCGACCTGGCGACGCAGCAGGCCGCCGCCGCGGTCGGGCAGAACGTGCTCGTCTACCGCTACCAGCAGGCGTTGCAGCCTCACGGGATCGTCGCCGGGCAGGTGCTGCTCACCACGGGCGACCTGGAAGGCCAGACGTCGCGCAGCAACGCCCGCCGAGCGCTCGACCGTCTGCTGGGCCTTCGAGTGCTGCCGATCGTCAACGAGAACGACACCGTGGCGACCCAGGAGATCCGCTTCGGCGACAACGACCGCCTCGCCGCCCTGGTCGCGCAGTTGATCGGCGCCGACGCGCTCGTGCTGCTCAGCGACGTGGACTGCCTCTACACCAAGCCTCCGAGCGATCCGTCCGCGCAGCCGATCGACGTCATCCGGATCGGCGACGACACCTCGGGCGTGGAGTTCGGGGCGAGCGTGGTCAACGGCGTCGGCACCGGCGGCGCCGCCACCAAGGCATCGGCTGCGCGCCTGGCCGCCGCATCGGGCATCGGCGCGCTCGTCACGAAGGCCGAACTGGTCTCGCGGGCTCTCGCGGGCGAGGAGATCGGCACCTGGTTCGAGCCCGCGTCGACGGCTCCCCCCGCGAACGCCTGAGCCTCGGCTCGCGGACGGTCAGCCGCGGAGAGCCGCCACGGCATCGTCGGGGCTCCAGAACTCTCCGAACGTGCGGAATGCGCCGGTGGCGAGATGCAGGCGCTCCGCGCGGTAGCGGACGCCGAGCGGATCGGGAACGATGCGCAGGTGCCCACGGATCACGTTGCGGGCGTCGACGACGCGCCACAGCGCCTCTCCCGCCGGTTGCAGGTGCTCTGTGGCGCGCTGCAGCGTCGGGGTCGCCCAGTGAATGGCGGGGAGCAGCTCCGCAGCGCCGTGGTCGATGTTCGTCGTCATGTCTTCTCCCTTCTCTTCGAACATAGAGACGACCACCGACATTGCGCCCCGCCGCGACACGCCGGAGCGCCGCGAGCCCCCGCAGCGGCGTAGCGTGGAGGAAGACAGCGCGCGCCAGAGGCGCGCGGGACGAGGAGACACATGGAGACGTTCGTACTGGCCGGCGGTTGCTTCTGGTGCCTGGATGCCGCCTACCGACCGCTCAGGGGCGTGCAGTCGGTGGTGTCGGGATACGTGGGAGGCACAGTGCCCGATCCGACGTACCCGATGGTGTGCACGGGGACGACGGGGCACGCCGAGGCGGTGCAGGTGACGTTCGATCCCGAGGCCATCCCGTCCGAGGTGATCCTCGATGCGTTCTTCACCATGCACGACCCGCGTCAGCTCAATCGTCAGGGCAACGATGTGGGCACCCAGTACCGCAGCGCCATGTTCCCTGCCGACGGCGCACAGCGCGCCGAGTTCGAGAGCGCCAGGCAGCGCGCCGCCGATTTCTGGGACGGCGAGCCGGTGACCACGATCGAACCGCTCGGCACGTTCTACCCCGCCGAGGACGAGCATCAGGACTTCTTCGCGAAGAACCCCACCCAGGGATACTGCCTCGCCGTCGCCGTGCCCAAGGTCAACAAGGTGCGTGCACGCTTCGCGGAGTACCTCGCCGCCTGATCAGGTTGCACGCCGTCGGGCCGCATAGACTCGAGGAGTGCTGACGCCGACTCCTCGCCATCCCCGTCGACGGACGGTCTCGATCGCGGTGCTCGCGGTGACCGCTGCTCTGCTGGCAGGATGCACGGGCGAGCCCGACATCACCCCGTCGAGCGCGCCACCGCCGTCGCCGACGGCGTCCGAGCCGGCGGCCCCTGCGCTGGTTCCCGACGGCTCGGCCGATGACAACCTGCCGTACTTCCAGCAGATCGTCGCCCAGGTGTGGGCCTCCGATCAGCGGGTGTCGAGCCGGGCGTACGTGGACGCGCTCACCGCGGCCGGTTTCGACCGCGCCGCGATGCAAGCGACCTACGACGTCTCGACGGTCGACAACCCCGCGGAGAGCATCCAGTTCTCCGTGCGCTGGGGCGAGGCCGAGTGCCTCATCGGGCAGGTCGGGCCGTCGACGGGAGACCAACCCGTGACGGCGGTCATGCCGCAGCTCGCCGAAGGACGATGCCTGGTCGGCAACACCATGCCGATCGATTGGTGACCGTCGCGCACGCGGGCTCTCGCGGGCGAACGCCGTCGGCTCCGGCCGGGTAGGCTGGAGAGTCGTCCGCCCTGTGTGCGCCTCCGCGCGCCAATCCGTCGCCCGAGGCGCCGGAGACGCGGAACCGCCCGTCGACAGAAGGAGCATCTTCGTGGCCGAGTACATCTATTCCATGGTCCGCGCCCGCAAGGCGGTGGGCGAGAAGCTGATCCTCGACGACGTCACCATGGCGTTCCTGCCCGGGGCGAAGATCGGCATGGTCGGCCCCAATGGCGCCGGCAAGTCGACGATTCTCAAGATCATGGCCGGGCTCGACCAGCCCAGCAACGGCGAGGCGACGCTCACCCCGGGCTTCAGCGTCGGCATCCTCATGCAGGAGCCCGAGCTCGACGAGTCCAAGACCGTGCTGGAGAACGTGCAGGACGGCGTGGCGGTCAAGGCCAAGCTCGATCGCTTCAACGAGATCTCCGCGCTCATGAGCGACCCCGACGCCGACTTCGACACGCTGCTAGCGGAGATGGGGCAGCTGCAGGAAGAGATCGACGCGGCCGACGCCTGGGACCTCGACTCCCAGCTCGAGCAGGCCATGGATGCGCTGCGCACGCCTCCGGGCGATGCGTCGATCAGCCAGCTCTCCGGTGGCGAGAAGCGCCGAGTCGCCCTCGCCAAGCTGCTGCTGCAGAAGCCCGACCTGCTGCTGCTCGACGAGCCCACCAACCACCTCGACGCCGAGAGCGTGCTCTGGCTCGAGCAGCACTTGAAGACGTACAATGGCGCCGTCATCGCGATCACCCACGACCGGTACTTCCTCGACAACGTCGCGGAATGGATCGCCGAGGTCGATCGCGGTCGTCTCATCGGCTACGAGGGCAACTACTCCACGTACCTGGAGAAGAAGGCCGAGCGCCTGGAGGTGCAGGGCAAGAAGGACGCCAAGCTCGCCAAGCGGCTCAAGGACGAGCTCGACTGGGTGCGCTCCAGCGCCAAGGGACGCCAGACGAAGTCGAAGGCGCGTCTGCAGCGGTACGAGGAGATGGCGGCCGAGGCGGAACGGACGCGCAAGCTCGACTTCGAGGAGATCCAGATCCCGGCGGGTCCGCGCCTGGGCAACGTCGTCATCGAGGCGAAGAAGCTCAAGAAGGGCTTCGAGGGTCGCTCTCTCATCGACGGCCTGAGCTTCAGCCTCCCGCCGAACGGCATCGTCGGCGTGATCGGGCCCAACGGCGTCGGAAAGACCACGCTGTTCAAGACGATCGTGGGCCTCGAACCACTCGACGGAGGAGAGCTGAAAGTCGGCGAGACCGTCAAGATCAGCTACGTCGACCAGTCTCGCGCGAACATCGATCCCGACAAGACGCTGTGGGAGGTCGTCTCGGACGGGCTGGACTTCATCACCGTCGGCAAGACCGAGATCCCTTCGCGCGCCTACGTCTCCAAGTTCGGCTTCAAGGGGCCGGACCAGCAGAAGAAGGCCGGCGTGCTCTCCGGTGGCGAGCGCAATCGTCTGAACCTCGCCCTCACGCTCAAAGAGGGCGGCAACCTGCTGCTGCTCGACGAGCCGACCAACGATCTGGATGTGGAGACCCTGCAGTCGCTGGAGAACGCGCTGCTGGAGTTCCCCGGCTGCGCCGTGGTCATCACCCACGACCGGTGGTTCCTCGACCGCATCGCCACGCACATCCTCGCCTACGAGGGCACCGACGAGAAGCCAGACCAGTGGTACTGGTTCGAGGGCAACTTCGAGGCGTACGAGGCGAACAAGATCGAGCGACTGGGGCCCGATGCCGCCACGCCGCACCGTTCCACGCACCGTCGCCTGACCCGTGACTGAGTCGCCGGCACCGGCGGATCCGGCCCGCCGCCTGCACATCCCGATCCAGCTGCGCTGGGGCGACCTCGACGCGTTCAACCACGTCAACAACACCTCCATGCTGAAGCTGCTCGAGGAGGCGCGTGTGCGCGCATTCTGGGCGCCCGAGCCGGGGGAGGATGCGCCAGAGACGGCCGTGCTCGAATCCGGTGTCGCCCAGGGAGTGCTCACGCTCATCGCCCGCCAGGAGATCGAGTACTTCGCGCCGGTGCCGTATCAGCGGCGCCCGCTCGAGGTGCAGATGTGGTTCGGCAAGCTCGGCGGATCGAGCGTCGAGGTCTGCTACGAGGTGTTCAACGACCCGGCGAACGCCGAGCGCGTGCTCTACGCCCGCTCGACTGCGGTGATCGTGCTCGTCTCGGCGACGACAGGGCGCCCCGTCCGCATCGAGCCGGCGATGCGCGCCGCGTGGGAGCCCTACCTCGGCGAGCCGATCGTCTACACGCACCGCTGACGCGGTGGGACGGTTCTCGAACGGCTTCTGACGGATCCGCACCGACGAGTACGGGAAGCTGCTGAGCGCGCTCTTCGTTAGGCCTCGGGCACGCGGATCATGATCTCCTGAGCCACACTCGCGACGAATATGCCCGCTCGGGTATAGATGCGGCCGTGGGCGAGGCCGCGACCGCCGCGCGCGTTCGGCGACTCCTGGACGTAGAGCAGCCAGTCGTCGACGCGCGCCGGGCGATGCCACCACATGGCGTGGTCGAGGCTGGCGACCTTGAGGCCCGGAGTGCTCCACGAGACGCCGTGCGCGCGCAGGACCGACTCCTGGATGGTCATGTCACTGAGGTAGGCGAGGGCTGCGCGATGAAGGCCGTCGCCGTCGGGCAGCGGGGCGCGCATCCGCATCCACACCGCCTGGTGCGGCACGCGCTCAGCGTCGGCCGGCGCGTCGAGGTACAACGGAGTCTGCACATGGCGGATGTCGGCGGGGCGTTCGCCGAGAGCGCGCAGGGCGGTGATCTCGGTCCCGTCGGAGAGCGTGTGGTCGGGGGCGAGCTCCTCGGGATCCGGCACGCCCTCGGGTATGGGAGCGGCATGTTCGACACCGGGCCCGTCGTCCTGGAACGAGGAGATCATCGAGAAGATGGGCACGCCGTTCTGAAACGCCTGTGTCCGGCGCGTGGAGAAGGACCGCCCGTCATGGATGCGATCCACCGAGAACGTGATGTCGTGGTCGGCGTCGCCCGGACGCAGGAAGTATCCGTGCATGGAGTGCGCAGCGCGCCCTTCCGGAAGGGTGCGCTGCGCCGCAACGAGCGCCTGCGCCGCCACCTGGCCGCCGTAGACGCGGCCCGACGGCATCGGCTGAGATGTACCGGTGAAGATGTCTTCCGTCGTCCGTGCGCCGGAGGCGCTCAGATCGAGCACGGCGAGCAGGCTGTCGACGGATCGGCGATGCGATGCTTCGGATGGCATGGATTCCTCTCGACGTCCGACAGGTTCGGTGCGGGGCCCGATGTGTGCGGTCAGTGCCAGTGTAGAGCGGCTAGTTTGGAGCGGTGACCGCCCGACTCATCCTCGCCGACCCCGAGACCGCACGCGACGTCCTGACCTTCGTGTCGCGCGCCGCACGCGCCTCCGATGGCGGGGTGCGACTGCAGGCCTCCGCAGGCGTGCTGGCGCTGACGGCGGCGGCACTCGCCCCGCAGTCGCTGTTCGATGGCACGCCCACGATCCTGGCGATGCGGATCGTGCGCGCAGACCCCGAGCTGCAGTGCGACATCGTCGTCGACGCGCTCGCCGAGACCGATGATGCGCGTGCGCTCTCTCTGCCGGAGTCGGGCCTCAGCCCGTCGTGGGCGGGCGTCGCGCCGCCGCGCGGGGGGTGGGAACGCCGTGGGGAGCTCGCCGCAGAGGTCGTCGCGCAGCGCGCCCAGTGGGGCATCTCCGCCGTGGCGCACGGATCGCCCGAGGGCGCGGGAGAGGAGGCCGTGCGTGCGCTCCGCGCAAAGATCTGGGGAGAGCCCGATGCCGACCTGCAGGAGGCGCCGCGCGGCATGGCCTTCGCCGCGTACGCCTTCGGCTTCATCTCGGGGGCCGAGCAGGTGCCGGTGACCTCGTCGGGGCGCTGGACGCGCCTCGCCTTCACCCGTGGCCACGTGCTCAGCCGTGGGCCCGTTGCGACCGGTCTCACCGCGGTGCGCGCGACCGGGCGCTGACCCGCCGCCGCTCCTCGATCAGCGCGCCGCGGCGCGACCGGCTTGGCGGCCCGAGAACAGGCACCCGCCGAGGAAGGTGCCCTCCAGAGCCCGGTAGCCGTGCACGCCGCCGCCGCCGAAGCCGCTCGCCTCGCCCGCGGCGAAGAGCCCCGGCACGGCGTTGCCGTCGGCATCGAGCACGCGCGCATCCAGGTCGGTCTCGATGCCGCCCAGTGACTTGCGCGTGATGACGTGGAGCTTGACCGCGACGAGCGGCCCCGCGGACCGGTCCTGCAACCGGTGCGGCGACGCGGTCCGGATGAGCTTGTCGCCTCGATACGCCCGCATCGATCGCAGCATGGCGATCTGGGCGTCCTTCGTGAAGTCGTTCTCGATCTCGCGGTCGCGCGCCACGACCTCCTGGCGCACGCGATCCGCGTCGAGCGCGTCGCCGCCCGGCAGCTCGCGCATCCGGGAGATCAGCCGGTCCAGATCTTCGTCGACGAGGAAGTCCTCACCGTGGTCGAGGAAGGCCTGAACCGGATCCGTCGGACCCTTCGCGAGACGGGACCGGACGAGCAGTGGGATGTCCTTGCCGGTCAGATCGGGGTTCTGCTCGCTGCCGGAAAGGGCGAACTCCTTCTCGACGATCTGCCGGGTCGTGACGAACCAGGAGTGGTCGTGCCCGGTTTTGCGCAGGTGCTCGAGCGTACCGAGGGTGTCGAAGCCGGGATACAGCGGCACGGGGAGGCGCTGCCCGGTCGCATCGAGCCAGAGCGAGGAGGGGCCGGGGAGGATGCGGATGCCGTGCCCGGGCCACACCGGATCCCAGTTGCGGATGCCTTCGACGTAGTGCCACATCCGGTCGCCGTTGATGAGTTTCGCGCCGGCGTCTTCGGCCACGCTCTGCATCGACCCGTCGACATAGGCGGGAACCCCCGTGAGCATGTTTCGCGGAGCCTTGCCCAGACGTCGGGGCCACGCCTTGCGCACCAGGGTGTGGTTGCCGCCGATCCCGCCGGAGGACACGATCGTCGCGCCCGCGGTGATCTCGAAGTCGCCGATAACCGTTCGCGACGACGCCACGCCGCGTTCGGCGGCGCTGGTCTCCAGCACCTCGCCGCGCGCACCGACGACCGCGCCGTCGCGCGTGACGAGCTCGGTCACGCGGTGGCGGGGCAGGATCGTGAGACGCCCCTCCTTCTCGGCCTGCTCGACGGCGGCGCGGAACGGCGCGACGACACCGGGGCCGGTGCCCCAGGTGATGTGGAACCGCGGCACCGAGTTTCCCGGGCCGAGGGCGCCGTAGCCGCCGCGCTCGGCCCATCCCACCACGGGGAAGAAGCCGACGCCGCGCTCACGCAGCCACGCGCGCTTCTCACCCGCGGCGAACTGCAGGTACGCCTCGGCCCAGCGGCGGGGCCAGGCGTCTTCTTCGCGGTCGAAGCCTGCGGTGCCGAACCAGTCCTGGCGGGCGAGCTCGATGCCGTCGCGGATGCCCATTCGCCGCTGTTCGGGGGAGTCGATGAGGAACAGTCCCCCGAACGACCACCAGGCTTGCCCGCCCAGGTTCGTGCGCGGCTCCTGGTCGACGATGATCACGCGGCGGCCCGCATTGGCCGCCTCCGCGGCGGCAACCAGACCCGCCAGCCCCCATCCGATGACGAGGATGTCTGCGGTGCGGGTGCCGGGGGAGGTGGTCATGGCGTCTCCGTCGTTCCTTCTGCCGATGCGGGGGAAGATGCCGCCGGACGCGTGGCCAGGGTGGGGCGCCCGCCTGCTTCCGCGGAATCCATGGTGTTCACCATGGCATAGGCGGCGCGCTCGAGGTAGTCCCATAGCGTGGCCTCGTGCAACGGCGACAGCTGCACTTCGTCGAGCGCCGCGCGCATGCAGCGCAGCCAGCGGTCGCGGGCGTCGGGGTCGACGCGGAAGGGCACGTGGCGCATCCGTAGACGCGGGTGTCCGCGTTGCTCGCTGTATGTGCTCGGCCCACCCCAGTACTGCTCGAGGAACATCCGCAGCCGGTCGGCGGCAGGGCCCAGGTCTTCCTCGGGGTACATCGGCTTGAGCACGGGGTCGTCGGCGACCTCGCGGTAGAACACGTCCACGAGGCGCTGGAACGTCTCGTGACCGCCGACCTCGTCGTAGAACGTCATGGCGTCTCCTCGTCCTGATCTCGCGCGGACTCACGGGTGAAGTCCGTCTCGTCGCCGGCCGTGCCCTGCTCGGGCTTGCGGCGGCGCCAGATGCCGCGGTCGGGCACGGTGGGGATGGCGGTGACCGCGGTCGGCTTCGTCGACGGCGGGTTGGCGCCCCGGACGCGCCGCGCGCCAGCGGGTCCGCTCAGCGTCACCGATGTCAGGCTCGGCAGCGGGATGCCGAGGGCCGCTACCGCGTCGCGCAGGCGCAGGCGCAGCTCCTGCGCGACATCGTCCATGGCGTTCGCGCGCGTCTTCATCACGACACGGATGACGAGGGCATCGCCGTCGATCGACTCCAGGCCCCACACCTCCGGGCCCTCGACGATGCGCGTGCGCCACTTCGGATCCTTCGCGAGCGTCTGCGCGGCGGTGAGCAGCGTCTCCTCGACGGTGGGGACGTCGGCATCCGGCGGCACGCCGAGGTCGATGATCGCGCGCGCCCAGCCCTGCGACATGTTGCCGATGCGGGTGACCTCTCCGTTGCGCACATGCCAGAGGGTGCCGTTGACGTCGCGCACCTGCGTGATGCGCACGCTCACGTATTCCACCACGCCCGAGGCGAGTCCCAGATCGACGACGTCGCCGATGCCGATCTGGTCTTCGGCCACGAGGAACATGCCGTTGAGCACGTCTTTCACGATGTTCTGAGCCCCGAAGCCGAGCCCGGCGCCGATCGCCGCGGTAAGCAGGGTGAGCGAGCCGAGCAGCTCGGGAACGTTGATCTGGATGACGGCGATGATCGCGACCACACCGAGGATGACGTTCACGATGTTCTGCAGGATGGTGCCTAGTGTGCGCGTGCGTTGCACGAGGCGCATGTCGGCCAGCGGGGAGCGCTCCAGCGCCTGCGTGTCGTCGACGCGCGCCTTCGACTTCGCGCCCGCCACGATCCGTCGCACGACACGGCGGATGACGATGCGCAGCAGGTAGGCGACGAGCACGCATGCGGCGATGGCGACGGCCGACCACAGCAGGTTCCAGCCGATGTCGACGAGACCGTCGAGAAGCTCGGACCAGGCCGCTTCGGGTGCGGCGGGGTCGACTTCGAAGGGCAGGAAGTTCATCGCTGTCGATCCTAGAACCGCGACGCACGTCGAATGCTGAGTGCGTGACACGGCCGTTGCGGGCGCGAGCGCGCTGAGGCTCTGGGCGCCGCTCAGTCCTTGTCTGCGTCGCGCGCCTGCGCCGTGAGCGCCCGCTCCACGTCGGCGAGGTTCTCGTGCACGAGGCGGCGGAGCGCCGGGGCGGCAGCGGCGTTCTCGGAGAGCCATGCGCGGGTCGCATCGCGCAACTCCGTGCTGGCGAGCGCACGCGGATACAGGCCCACGATCAGATAGTTGGCCATCTGATACGTGCGCGACTCCCAGATCGGCACGATCGCGTCGAAATAGCGCGGGATGAACTCCGGCAGCACTTCCACGCCGCCGGCCTGGCCGAAGCCGAGCGCCGCCGAGCGCAGCACCGTGTTCGATAGCGCATCGTCGTCGACGAGCGAGCTCCACGCGGTGTGCTTGGCCTCTGCCGTGGGGATCGATGCGCGCGCCTGGGCGGCGAACTCTGCGCCCTTGGCGGTGTTGTCCGCCTCCAGGGCGGCGTCGATCGCGGCGGAGTCGACGGCGCCGGCGGCGGCGAGCCCTGCCAGCAGCTGCCAGGAGAGGTCGGTGTCGATCGTCAGACCGTCGAGGACGAGCTCGCCGTCGCGGAGACGGCGGACGACATCCGCCTGCTCGGGCGTGACGATCCCGGCCGCCAACGAGGTGACGAACTGCAACTGGTTGTCGCTGCCGGCCTCGGCGTCGCGGGCGAGCTGCCACAGACCGTCGGCGACGCGGGTACGCGCCTCCGTGCGCGTCTGCGGGTCGACGTACTGCGACGCCGCGGTGTGCAGCTGCGCGAGCGTGGTGCGCACGGTGGTCGACTCGGTCTCACGACCGATGTTGCCCAGCACGAGCGAGAGGTAGTCGGACGCGGAGCTCTCCGCGTCGCGGGTCTGATCCCATGCCGCGCCCCACACGAGAGAGCGGGCGAGCGGGTCGCTGATATCGGCCAGATGAGCGATCGCCGTCTCGAGCGAGCGCTCGTCGAGACGGATCTTCGCGTAGGCGAGGTCTTGATCGTTGAGCAGCACGAGGTCGGGTCGGCGCCGTCCGTGCAGCTCGGGCACCTCGGTGCGGTCGCCGTCGACGTCGATCTCGATGCCGTGCGTGCGCACGAGCGCACCGTCCTGGAGCGAGTAGAACCCGATCCCCAGGCGGTGGGGGCGGATCGTCGGGTAGTCGGCGGGCGCGGTCTGGGTCACGGCGAAGCGCGAGATCGTGCCGTCTGCCGATTCGTCGATGACGGGGGCGAGCGTGTTCACGCCTGCGGTCTCCAGCCACTTCTTCGACCAGGTCGACAGGTCGCGTCCGCTGGTGCGCTCCAACTCGGAGAGTAGGTCGGACAGCTCGGTGTTGCCCCACGAGTGCTTCTGGAAGTACTCGGAGACGCCGGCGAAGAAGGCCTCGATGCCCACCCACGCGGCGAGCTGCTTGAGGACGGATCCGCCCTTCGCGTAGGTGATGCCGTCGAAGTTGACCTGCACATCCTCGAGGTCGTTGATCTCGGCGACGATGGGGTGCGTGGAGGGGAGCTGGTCCTGCTTGTACGCCCAGGTCTTCTCCATCGCGTTGAAGGTCGTCCATGCCTGAGTCCACTCGGTGGCCTCCGCGGTGGCGATCGTGGAGGCCCACTCGGCGAATGACTCGTTCAGCCACAGGTCGTTCCACCACTTCATGGTGACAAGGTCGCCGAACCACATGTGCGCGAGCTCGTGCAGGATCGTCACGACGCGGCGCTCCTTGACGGCGTCGGTCACCTTGCTGCGGAACACGTACGTCTCGGTGAAGGTCACCGCTCCTGCGTTCTCCATGGCGCCGGCGTTGAACTCCGGCACGAAGAGCTGGTCGTACTTGGCGAACGGGTACGGTACGCCGAACTTCTCCTCGTAGTACGCGAAGCCCTCGCGCGTCTTGTCGAAGATGTAGTCGGCGTCGAGGTGCTCCCACAGGCTCTTGCGGCCGTACACGCCGAGCGGGATCACGCGCCCGGATGCGCTCGTCAGCTCGGAGAACGTCGATTCGTACGGACCGGCGATGATCGCGGTGATGTACGAGGAGATGCGCGGGGTCGGCTCGAAGCCCCACGTGGCCACGGCACCGGTCGCGCTGCCGGAGGACGCGTCGTGCACGATCGGCTCGGGTGTGGGGGAGTTGGACACGACCTTCCACGCTGCCGGTGCGGTGATCGTGAACTGGAACGTCGCCTTCAGGTCGGGCTGCTCGAACACCGCGAACACGCGGCGCGAGTCGGGCACCTCGAATTGGGAGTACAGGTACACCTCGCCGTCGACCGGATCGACGAAACGGTGCAGTCCCTCGCCCGTGTTCGTGTAGAGGCAGTCGGCGTCGACGACGAGGGTGTTCTCGGCGGCGAGGCCGTCCAGCGCGATGCGCGACTCGGCGAACACGTGCGCCGGATCGAGGGCTTCACCGTTGAGCGTGATCTCGCGCACGTCGCGCGCGATCAGGTCGATGAAGGTCGACGAGCCGGCATCGGCGGTGAAGCGCACGACGCTGCGGGAGCCGAACACGTCGGTGCCCTTCGTGAGATCGAGCGAGATCTCGTACGACTGCGTGTCGACGATCGCGCGGCGCTCCTGCGCTTCGCTGCGGGTGAGGTTCTCTCCAGGCACTGCGGATTCTCCCATGGGGTGAGGGGGCATGCCGATCTCGGGGCTGCTGGCGCCGACGGCAACCCTGACAGCCTACGCCAGCCGAGCCCCTGCGCCACCCTCGGAGGACGCCGCCCCTTCGGCTGACGGATAGGAGAGCAATGCGACGATGGTCGGGTGACCGAGAACGCTCGCCCTTCTTCCGCCGATGACTCCGCCGTCGCCGTGACGGTTCCGTACGCGTCCGCCCCTGCGCGGTCCGGCCCCGAGCATGTCGAGGTGCCCGTCGCCTACGACGCCGTGGTGCTCGCGAGCTTCGGCGGCCCCGAGGGGCAGGACGACGTCATCCCGTTCCTGCGCAACGTGACGCGCGGCCGCGGGATCCCGGATGAACGCCTCGAGGAGGTCGCCCATCACTACCGGCACTTCGGCGGGATCAGCCCGATCAACGAGCAGAACCGTGCGCTCAAGGGGGCGCTGGAGGCCGAGATCGCGCAGCGGGGGCTCGGTCTGCCGCTCTACTGGGGCAACCGCAACTGGGGGCCGTATCTGCACGAGGCCTTCGCCCAGGCGGTCGCCGACGGGCACCGCACCCTGCTGGTGCTGGCCACGAGTGCGTACAGCTCGTACTCCAGCGACCGGCAGTACCGCGAAGACATCGTGAACGCGATCGAGCAGGCGGGGCTGCAGGAGCAGGTCACGGCCGACAAGGTCCGGCTCTTCTTCGATCACCCCGGATTCGTCGCGCCCTTCCAGGAGGGGGTCGATATCGCGGTGCGCACGCTCCTCGACGATGGGCTCGCCGCCGCCGAGATCGCGGTGCTCTTCGCCACGCACAGCATCCCCACCGGCGACGCGGAGCGCTCCGGTCCGCGCGATGTCGACTGGGGTCCCGGCGGCGCGTACCAGGCTCAGCATGAGGCGGTCGCGGCGCACGTCATGACCGCGCTGGGCGATGCGGTGCCGGCGGCGGCAGGCGTGCCGTGGGAGCTTGTGTTCCAGTCGCGCTCCGGGCCGCCCACCCAGCCCTGGCTCGAGCCCGACGTGAACGACGTCATCCGCGAGCTTCCCGGCCGAGGCGTGCGCGCGGTCGTCGTGGTGCCCCTGGGCTTCGTGAGCGACCACATGGAGGTGCTGTGGGACCTCGACACCGAGGCGCAGGAGACGGCCGAGGAGGCGGGGCTGCGGATGATCCGCACGCCCACGCCCGGCACGCACCCCGCCTTCGTCTCGGGGCTCGTCGACCTCGTCGAGGAGCGTCTGCACGGCACCCCGGCCGCGGAGCGCCCGCACCTGACCGATCTGGGGCCCTGGTACGACGTCGCGCGCCCGGGGGACTGCGAGAACGCCCGTCTCGGCTTCCGACCGGCCGCCGCGGGCATCCTGCCGTAGCGCGTCTGCGGCGCTCCCTAGGATGGACGACATGCGCATTCACCTGGCCACGGATCACGCCGGACTCGAGTTCTCCACGCAGCTGCAGACGCATCTGTCCGCCGCAGGGCACGAGGTGATCGACCACGGTCCGCTCGAGTACGACGCCGTCGACGATTACCCCTCGTTCTGCATCCGCGCCGCGCAGGCCGTGACCGCCGACCAGCGCGCGGGCGTCACGGCGCTGGGCATCGTGTTCGGCGGTTCAGGCAACGGCGAGCAGATCGCGGCGAACAAGGTGGAGGGCATCCGCGCCGCCCTGGTCTGGAGCATCGCGACTGCGGAGCTTGCCCGGGAGCACAATGATGCGAACGTCATCGCGATCGGTGCGCGCCAGCACACGTTCGACGAGGTGACCTCGTTCATCGACACGTTCATCGCCACGCCGTTCAGCGGAGACGAGCGCCACGTGAGACGCATCGGGCAGATCGCCGACTTCGAACGCGACGGCTCGCTGTTGCCCGACCCGCGCGCCTGACATGCCCGAGGGTCACTCCGTCCACCGCATCGCGCGCCAGTTCGCGCGCAACTTCGTCGGCAAGCCCGTCGCCTCCTCGAGCCCGCAGGGGCGCTTCGCCGAGGGCGCGGCGCTGCTGAACGGCCGCACGGTCGACAGCGTGCAGGCGGTGGGAAAGCAGATGTTCCTCGAGGCCGAAGGCGACCTCTGGCTGCGTGTGCACCTCGGCCTGTACGGCGCGTGGGACTTCTCGGGCGAGATCCTCGTCGATCCCACGATCGCCTCGGCGAACGGACGCATGGGTCAGACGAATCAGCGCGGCACCGATCTCGGCGACCCGATCCTCGACGTCGCGGGCGAGAACTCCCTGGCCTCTATCGGCGCACCGCGCAAGACCCGCGTGCACGTGCGGATGTCTGAGCAGACGAAAGGGCTCGCCGATGAGGGCGAACCCGGGTCCGAGGAGTGGCCGCCGCCCGTGGTCGGGCAGGTGCGGCTGCGTCTGCTCACGGACGCGACCTGTGCCGACCTGCGCGGGCCCACCGCCTGCGAGCTGCAGACGCCGGATGAGATGCTCGCCACCGTCGCCAAGCTCGGGCCCGATCCGCTCGTCGGCGACCCGGACGAGGGCGAGGAGCGCTTTGTCGCTGCCGTGCGCCGCCGGGGTGTGGCGATCGCTCTGCTGCTCATGGATCAGTCGGTTGTGAGCGGCATCGGCAACGTCTACCGCGCCGAGATGCTCTTCCGCGCCCGGCTCAACCCGCACACCCCCGGCAAGGCCGTACCCGAAGACGTCGTGCGCAGCCTCTGGCAGGACTGGGTGCGCTTGCTGGCGATCGGCGTGGAGACCGGTCAGATGATGACCATGGACGATCTCTCGCCCGAGCAGTACCGTGCGGCCATGGCCCATCGCGACGACCGGCACTGGGTGTACCACCGCGCGGGCCTGCCATGCCGGGTGTGCGGCACCGACATCGTGCTCGAGGAGCTCGGTGCGCGCAAGCTCTACTGGTGCCCGCGCTGCCAAGCCTGAATCGCGTGCGGGGGAGCACTTCGGCGGGGGCCGGCTCGCACGCGGAGCCATAGGCTGAGGCCATGCGTCAGAATCCCAGTTTCGCGATGACCGACGTCACAGAACTCCGTCGACTGATCGCCGCGCATCCCTGGGCGACGCTCGTCGGCCGCGATGCCGAGGGGCCCACCGCGTCGCATTACGCCGTGATGCTCGATCCCGACCGCGACGACCTCACGATCGTGGCCCACGTCGGTCGGCCCGACGACCTCGTGCTGGGCCTTGGTCAGGGCGAGCTGCTGGTGATTTTCCAGGGGCCGCACGGGTACATCTCGCCCGGCTGGTACGGCGATGTCGCGGCCGTACCGACCTGGAACTACGTCGCCGTGCACCTCTCCGGAACACCCGAGATCCTCGACACGGAAGAGAACCTGCGCGTGCTCGACGACCTCGTCGCCCACTTCGAGAGCGTGCGCGACGACCCGCGCGGCATGTGGACTCCGCCGAACGATGAGGCCTTCGTGCGCCGGCTCGAGGCGGGGACGGTGGGCTTCCGACTCACGCCAACCCGCATCGTGGCCAAGCGCAAGCTCAGCCAGAACAAGCCCGACGACGTCATCGAGAACGTGATCGCCGAACTGCGGGGCGACGGGGTGTACGCCCAACCGGACCTCGCGGCGGAGATGCGCCGCGCCCACGACGCCCGACTCGCCGCGCGTCAGGACGCCGACGCGTGACGACGGTCTCCGCGATCCGCGCCGTGCGGATCGCCACCGACGATCGTCGGCTGCTCCCCGTCGACGGTCCCGTCGATGTCCTGATCGACAAGGGTCATATCGTCGACGTCGCGCCGGCGGGCGCGCTGCGGCTGCGCGGAGAGGTTCTGGACGGCGACGGAGCCTGGCTCATCCCGGGGCTGTGGGATCACCACGTGCATGCGGTGCAGTGGGCGCTCGCCGCCGATCGCATACCCCTCGGCGACTCCGGTTCGGCCGCAGAGTCCGCTCATCGGATGGCGACGGCACCCGTGCTCGACGACGGGCGACGGGTAGGCACGGGGTTCCGCGCGGTGCGCTGGGCGGACGCTCCCGATCTCGCCCTGCTCGATCGCTTCACCGGCGAGACGCCGACGTATCTCATCAACGCCGATGTGCACAGCGTGTGGTTGAACTCCGCCGCCTTCCGACGGGAAGGGTTCGCCCCGCAGCACGACGGCCTGCTGCGCGAAGAAGACGCGTTCGAGATCTCGCGGCGCCTCAACGCGGTGGATCCGCAGGCAGCCGACCTCGCCGTCATCCAGGCGGGGCGGCGGGCCGCCGCCCGCGGCGTCGTCGGGGTCGTCGACTTCGACATGGCGTGGAACGCCGAGGCATGGCGGCGCCGACTCGCCGTCGGCTTCGACGCGCACCGGGTGAAGTTCGGCGTGTATCCCGACGACCTCGAGCGTGCGATCGCCGAGGGGCTCGCGACGGGGGAGCCGGTCGGCGACGACCCGCACGGGCTCGTCCGCACGGGGGCGCTCAAGGTCATCAGCGATGGGTCGCTCGGCACGCGAACCGCGGCCTGCTCGCACGCCTACGCCGACGATGAGCGCAATCGAGGCGTGCTGTCGGTGCCGCCCGACGAGCTGCGAGAACTGCTGACACGGGCGACGGGGGCCGGGTTCGCCTCCGCCGTGCACGCGATCGGAGACGTGGCGCTGTCGGCCGCGCTCGACATGTTCGCCGCCACGGGCGCGTGGGGCACGATCGAGCACGCACAGCTCATCCGCCACGCCGATGTGGCGCGCCTGTCCCGGCTCGGCGTCGCGGTGAGCGTGCAACCTCGGCACGCGATCGACGACAGGGATGCGGCCGACGAACTATGGGCCTCGCAGACGTCGATGATCTACCCGCTGGCCACGCTGCACCGCGCCGGAGCGGTCCTGCGGTTCGGATCGGACGCGCCGGTCGCGCCCCTGGATCCGTGGCGCACGATCGCGGCCGCCGTGCACCGCACCGATGACACGCGCGCCGCCTGGCATGCCGAAGAAGCCGTCGATCTGGATGTGGCGATGGCGGCCAGCACGCGAAACGGCACGGGAGGCGACACGATCATCGCGCCCGGCGCCGTCGCCGACCTCGCCCTGATCGGCAGGGATCCGCGACAGACGGATGCCGAGGGGCTGCGGACCATGCCGGTGCACGCCACCCTCGTCGCCGGGCGCATCACTCATCGCGCCTGACGCGACTCAGCGCCTGTGCGGCTCGACGCTTCCACGACTCAGCTCTTGCACGACTCAGCGCTTGCATGACTCAGCGCTTCCATGATGAAGGGCACCGCCCGGCGTGTGCCGGGGCGATGCCCTCCGCTGATACGACGCGAGGTGTCAGGCAGCAACGTGCGAGACGAGGAACCAGCGGTCCTTCTCGAGGCCGCGCATGATCTCGATCGCGACGTCCTGGCTGGTGAGGTCGATCTCGTCGAGGCCGTCGATCGCGGCCTTGATGTCGACGAGGATCGCGTCGATGTCGGCGATCACCGCGCGCACGAGGTCGTCCGACTTCGTGAAGCCTGCGGGAACCGCGGTGGCCGAGGCCTTCTTCGCGACGGTCTCCAGACGCGCGTCGATCGGCAGTCCGAGAGCGACGATCCGCTCGGCGGCGGTGTCGGCGAAGTCGCCGGCGTGTGCGACGATTGTGTCGAGCAGCTCGTGGACGCCGACGAAGTTCGCGCCGCGGACGTGCCAGTGCGCCTGCTTGCCATTGATGGTGAGGGCCTGCAATCCGTGGACGACCGGGGTGAGGAACTGGGCGGCGCCGGCGGCGACGGTCGGGTCGCTGGCGGTCGTGGGGATGGTTTCAGCCTTGCTCATGAGAATCTCCTCCGGTGGTTTTCTGGCTCGCTGTCAAAGTCAACGCTACTCCTGCCAGATTGTTCCGCAAGCAAGCTGAGGCATGGCTAAGTCGCAGGTCAGGGGCAAGTTCGGCAAGGCGGCCCTCACTGCGAAGCGCGGAGCGGTGTCCGTGCCGATCCGAGGTCCGGGAGCGATCCGCGTTACGGTCTTCTGGTGACCACAGCAGGATCGAGATCCCGTTCCGACCTCCGCCGGAACCGCACCCGTTCTCCAGAGCACGCCGCCGCGTCGCGCTTCATCCCGCATGTGCAGGGGCTGCGGGCGATCGCCGTGCTCTTCGTGGTGCTGTACCACTTCTGGCCGGGGCGCCTCACCGGGGGCTACGTGGGCGTGGACATCTTCTTCGTCATCTCCGGCTTCCTCATCACGGGCCACCTCGCGCGCGAGCTCTCCTCGACCGGACGGGTGCAGCTGGGGCAGTTCTGGGCACGCCGGGCCCGGCGACTGCTGCCGGCCTCGCTGCTCGTGCTGCTGTTCTGCGCGATCGTCGTCTCGACGCCGTACCTCATGCCCACCTCGGCTCTTCCCGGCGAGTTGAAGGAGATCGTCGCCTCGACGTTCTACGTCGAGAACTGGTACCTGGCGATCGACTCCGCCGACTATCTCGCGCACTCGGGCGACCCCACGACGGTGCAGCATTACTGGTCGCTGTCGCTGGAGGAGCAGTTCTACGTGCTCTGGCCGCTCATCATGCTGCTGGCGGCATGGATCGCGGTGAAGTGGTTCCGGGGCAGCCGGCTGCGGGCCGCGGCCATCGCCATCGGCGTCGTCTCGGTCGCCTCCTTCATCTTCTGCGTGGTCTTCACCCTGACCAATCCGGCACCGGCCTACTTCGTCACCTTCGGGCGGATGTGGCAGTTCGGCGTGGGTGCACTCATCGCTCTGGTTCCGCGCTTGCGGATCACGAACGCGCTCGCGAGCTTCGTGCTGGGCTGGGCGGGCATCCTCGCCCTCCTGTACACCGCGGTCACCTTCGACGGGCAGACGCCGTTCCCGGGCTTCGCCGCCGCGCTGCCGACGCTGGGAGCGGCCGCCGTCATCGCCGCATCGAACACCGATCGCTGGTGGTACCCCACGCGGTTGCTCGCCCTCCGGCCGATGCGCTTCACGGGCGACATCTCCTACAGCCTGTATCTCTGGCACTGGCCGCTGATCATCATCGCGCCCTCGGTGCCGTTCTGGGGCCTGACGATCTATCACCGCATCTCCCTGCTCGTGCTGTGCTTCGTGCTGGCCTGGCTCACCAAGCGATTCGTGGAAGACCCGTCGCGGCACTGGAGCGTGCTCACCTCGCGCCCGCCGAGAGTCACGCTCTGGTCGTCGCTGGCGGCAATGGTGGTCGTGGCCGCCGTCGCCGGCGGAGGCTGGCTCGCGAACGCCTCGTCGTATCAGCAGGGCGTGCAGGCCATCCAGCAGCTGCGTGCCGATCCTCCCGAGTGCTTCGGCGCGGCATCCGTGCTCGACGACGCATGCACGGGCACGGAGAACGACGGTACGATTCTGCCCGCCCCGGGCTTCGCCGGCGTCGACAGTCCGGAAGACACCGAGTGCTTCGTGCAGCTGAACGACGCGCGTCCGGTCTCGTGCGAGTTCGGCTCGAAGACGGCGGATGCGAGGCAGGTCGCGCTCATCGGCGACAGCCACGGGTTCCAGCTGCTGACGACGTTCCAGGCGATCGCCGAGCGCGAGGGTTGGCACCTGACGACGTTCTTCAAGGGCGCCTGCCCGTGGAGCACGACGGCGCTGTCGACGGGCGGTGCGTTCGGCGCCGCGTGCGAGCAGTGGCGCACGGCGGTGGCCGTGGAGCTCGACAAGCGCGACTTCGACGTCGTCTTCACCTCGGCGCTGGCCACGACCGGGTACGACGCGAGTGGCTTCGACTCCGAGCACGCGGCGGCCGTCGCCGGCTATCAGGAGGCGTGGGGCACGATGATCGACCGCGGCACCCCCGTTGTGACGGTCATCGACAATCCGGTGTGGGAGACCGATCCGAACAAATGCCTGCGCACTCGCGATGCCGGCACGTGCACCGGCGCCAGGGATGACGTGCTCGTCGAGGACGACCCGCTGCGTGACGCAGCCAAGATGGACGGGGTGACGCTGCTAGATTTCACCGACGTCTACTGCGATGAGACCACGTGCTCACCGGTGGTCGGCGGGGCGAACCTCTACCGCGACCAGGACCACCTGACGGTGACGTTCACCGACACCCTCGCCCCGCAGTACACCCGGGCGCTCAAGGAGGCGATGGGCCTGGCGGGTTGAGGGGAGGAGCGCGGGTGGCGCCGCGCATTATTGTCGAGACATGAGCAATGACGCATCCGTCCTCTCCCTGCCCGGCCTTGAGCCGCGCCTTCACGAGTCGGCCTTCCTCGCCGCAGGTGCCCGCGTCGTGGGGGCGGTGACCCTCGGCGAGGGCAGCAGCGTCTGGTACAACGCGGTGCTGCGCGCCGACTCGGATGCGATCACGATCGGCTCGGGCAGCAATGTGCAGGACAACGTGTCGGTGCACGTTGACCGCGGACACCCGGTGCGCATCGGCAAGGATGTGTCGATCGGGCACAATGCGGTGGTGCACGGCTGCACGATCGGCGATGGATCGCTCATCGGCATGGGAGCGGTCGTGCTCTCGGGTGCCGTCATCGGCGCCGAATGCCTCATCGCCGGCGGTGCGGTCGTGATGTCGGGCGCGGAGATCCCCGACGGATCGCTCGTGGCCGGGGTGCCGGCGAAGGTGCGGCGCGAGCTCAGCGACTCCGAGCGCGCGGGGCTCCGCGAGAATGCGCAGGTCTACCGCCGTCACACCCGGACCCATCGCGAGGCGACGGCGGGCTGAGCCCGCGGCGCCCGGTAGGCTCGAAAGTCCGGGGCGGTGGCCAAGCTGGTCAAGGCAGTGAGCTCATAACTCAACGATCGCGGGTTCAAGTCCCGCCCGCCCCACCAATCGTTCTCAGCGTATGCGGCGGTCGGCGGCGAGGTCGAGCAGGTGCCCGAGCACCTGTCCGGCCCGCAGCCCGTTGTGCTCGTGCTCACTGGTCACCCAGAGCCGTACGTCGGGTAGGAGCGCCGCCGTCTCCAACGAGTACTCCAGCGGCACGTATACGTCGTTGACGTACACGGCCGCGGCACCGCGCGCCCCGGAGGAAGAAAGTGCGTCGGCGTCGTACAGACGCGGCCATTCGTGCTCGGCGAGCCGCAGGGCGACCTCGCCCCACGGCTGCAGGGCGGGCACCGTCTGCGTCCATTCGCGACGGATGTGCTCGCCGGTGAACAGGGTCGGATCGTCGCGGAAATCCTGGGGCTCCACGCGCTCGGCCGACCACCGTGTGGCGTGCCCGTTGGCGTAGCTGGACTCGTGGAAGGCGAAGTACAGCGGATTGCGGCCGCCGAAGGGCATCGCGGCGGCGAGGTCGTGCCGGAACGCATTCGACCGCGGATCCTGCTCCATGAGCGACCACACGGTCTGCCAGCCGTCGTTCATGCCCAGGGCTGATCCCGCCGACCGCAGACGCGAGACCGAGACGACTTCGCCTCGGGGGAGCACCAGATCGCCGGCGGCGGCGAGCTCGACGAGGCGCCGCATCCGCTCCCGGTGCTCGGGGAAGCGCCGGTAGTAGCGCTCGGAGGCATCGCGCATCTTGTCGTAGCAGAGCGCGTACACCTCGTCGGGCGTGCGGGTGACGGTGCTGAGCCCGCCGGTGATGAACACACGGTCGAGGGAGTCGGGGAACGCGGTGAGGTACGCGAGCGACGTGAAGCCGCCGAACGACTGCCCGAGCAGGTTCCACTGCGCGGCACCCAGATGCTCGCGCAGTGCCTCGGCATCGCGCACGATCGCGTCGGCCCGCAGGTGGGTCAGATGCTCGGCCGTCGCCTCGGCGCCGCGCTCGGCGAGGTCGAGATCGCCGACCGGTGTCGACCGTCCGGTACCGCGCTGATCGAGCATGACCACGCGGTGATGTGCAAGCGCGGTGTCGAGCCAGGACGGCGCCGTGGGGGAGTGGAACGGGCGCGGGGCCTCGTTGCCCGGTCCGCCCTGGAGATAGACGAGGTAGGGGAGATCCTCGCCGCCCTCGCGGTAGACCACGGCGGCGAAGACGTCGATGGTGCGGGTGTCGGCGTCGTCGCCCCAGACGAGGGGAACGGTGAGCGCGTGCTCCTCGAGCGTCAGGTCCAGCATCCGGCGCACGCGGGTCGTCGCATCGCTCATGGTCACATCACGTTCCCGATGTAGGAATACTTCACGAACACCTCGGCGGCGATCCCCGACTCCTCCAGAACGCCCTGCAGGGCGTTCATCATGTAGTTCGAGTCCCAGCCCATGTAGAGGAAGGCGTCATCGGCGAGCGCATCCCACTGCCCTTTCCACGACATCCGGTCGTAGAGCGGTCCGTTGTGGGCGGCGCTGTAGGCCAGCGCGGCCCGGCGGTCGTCGGTCCAGGCCCGGCGGAAGACGCGGTTGAACAGGGCGCGGACGTCTTTGACCTCCCAGTGCTCGCCCCGGTACTCGACGTAGTCGAACTCGCGGTCCCAGCCGGCCGGCCACCCCCGCCGGCGTACGGCGTCGAGTACGGGGGTCAGTCCGTCATCGTCGATCTCGGGCATCGGCGGACGGGCCCAGATGTGCAGCAGGTCGGCCGTGAGCCGCACCGTGCGCTGCGAGATCGCCGCGGTTCCCCAGGATCGTGCATCGGCGAGCGCGCGCGTCGCGGGGACAGCGCTGCGCGAGTACGCGTCGGCGACCTTGTTGGGGAACGACGAGCCGAAGGCGCGCTCGGCGAGCGCGGGCTCGAGCAGCGTGAGGTTGCCGAGGGTCGGGGCCAGCGCGCGGTGGCTGTTCTGCTCGTCTTCCGTGTGCTCGCTCCAACGGCGCGATCCGTCGCCCGACCACGCGTCGCCGGGGATCTGCGGCACGATGTGCTCGACGTCGTACTCGGAGGGGTCGTCGACGCCCTCGAGGCGACCCAGGACGTACGCGGCATGGGGGAGTTCGACGTATTTCAGCACGGCGCTCACGCGCTCGTCCGACGGCGTCACGCGGGCGAAGGCGCGCATCAAGGCCTCGCGCCCCTCGGCTCTGGCCCGGCACAGCCGCGCGATCAACCGCTCGGTGGGCAGGCCCACGAGAGCGCGCCGCAGATACAGCGCCTGCAGCCACTCGAGCGTCTCGATGAGCTCGTCGCGGGGGATCAGGCCGCGTGCGTGCTCGCTGTACACGCTCATCGCCAGCGGGAAGGCAGCCTTGCCGAAGGTGCTGAGATGCTCGAGCTGGCGGCGTAGCTCGTCGTCGGGCTCGAGCGAGGGATCGAGCAGGATGCCGTAGATCTGCGCGTAGTGCCGCCAGATCTCGGCGTGCTGCTGCAGATGCTCCGCATCCACGCGCGGGAAGGACTGCCGGAAGGCGCTGTACACGCCGTGCTCACCGGCCGCAGCCACCTCGCGGCCGGTGACCATGACGAGGAACTGCCGCCAGAACGCACCGATCGTCTCGCCCGTGTGCTGTTCGATCGGCAGCCAGAAGCGCTCTTCGACGTCGAGCTGCTCGGAATGGGTGAGTCCCATGAGGATGTAGTTGTGGATGAGCTCGTGATCGCGCAGCGGCTCGCCCGTGGAGTTCAGGCTCTCGAAGATCTGCTGCGCGTTGGCCTCGGCGCCTAGCGTGATCGACACGTGCTCGAGCCGGCGCAGGCCCTGCCAGATGCTGGGTGCCTCGTCGGCCTGCACCTGGCTGCGGAAGAAGGCGTAGTTGTCATCGAAGCGGGATTCGCGCTCGGCGTCGTCGCGGCGATCGAGCACGACGGTCTCGTACAGCTCGGCCCACGCGTCGTGCGGGCGCAGCCTGGTGCGGGTCGGATCGTCCGACCGCACGAGCACGCGCTCCAGCTCGGCGGCCATCGCCGGATCCGAGTCGCGCACGGCATGGTGCAGGGCGGCGACGAGGAGCATGAGCGTCGTGATGCGCTGCTGTCCGTCGATGAGGATCAGGTCGGTTTCGGAGGAATCTTGCGCGGAGAGGATCGAGCCGATGAAATGCCGGTGCGTGTCGTTCTGTGCGGCCACGGCACGGACGTCGGCGAGGAGACGCTCGCAGCCCCCGATATCCCACCGGTACTGGCGCTGATAGACGGGGACGACGATTGCGGTGTCCGGGGCGGACAGCCAGTCGATCGTGTTGACGGCGATCGCTTCGACATTCGTGCCCGTTGCCATATCCTCGCTCGTGCTCCTCGCCTCTGGCGTGCTCGCTGGGCAGGGTCCTGCCGTGAACGAGTCTAATCGCGGGGGTCTGCACACGCCGTGCTCACAGGCGCTCGAGGAGTGTCGGATCGCGCTGTTAGGCTTGCCTTATCAGGGCGTGTTAAAACGTGCTCGCCCCCGATGAAAGGACATGAGCTCACTCATGGGATACATCAAGTCAGCCGCCCTCGAAGACAAGGGCTTCGTCATCCTCGACGCGTACGACAAGGAGGTCGACCCGAAGGAATGGCTCGACATCGAGTACGTCGACTGGAAGTCTTCGGGTGATACCCGTTTCGCTCCGCTCGCCAGCGCCAAGGGCGAGATCGAGTGCAACGGCTTCTGGAACCACAAGCCGCCGCGCACCGACAAGGACGGCGTGTGGATCGACTCGCAGACGGCGATCGCTCCGACTCTCACCGAGCGGGCTCAGGAGCCCGGCGCCAACGTCGGCCGCTGCCGCATCATCGAGCTGCAGCCCACCCCGTACGGCGAGTGCCTCTACAACCTTCACCAGGACGACAACAACCGTCTGAACCCCGACGGCACCGGCTGGGTCGTGCGTGGTTTCTTCAACCTCACCGATGACAAGGACAGCTACTTCGTCCTGCGTGAGAACCGCACCGACCCGAGCATCGAGTACCGCATCGCTCTTCCGGCGGGCGCGCAGCTCATCGTCGACACGCAGCGCCTGTGGCACGCCACGACGCACAACGGCACCGACCCGCGCTACTGCCTCATCACCTCGTGGGAGTCGGGCCCCGAGCTCGACGCCTACATCGAGAAGTACCACGGCACCGACCAGCACGAGCAGGTCGAGGTCGCGCAGGACGTCCTCGAGCACGGCTACGCCGAGCAGGCGCGCAAGGACGCGGCGCGCGCCGCGTACTACGCGGCCAAGGGCCAGCAGGCCAAGCAGGCCATGAGCGAGGCCTGAGCGGCACGCGTTCCGATGAAGGGCTCCGGCGCCGATGCGCCGGAGCCCTTTGCATGTTCACGACACGCCGAAGTGGCAGGAGTTACACGCTTGTGATTTGAGCCCGCATCGGTGAGAATAGGCGCATAACCGCATAGACGCCACGCTTCGTGACACAGGTCGTAGGGGAAGACGCACCTGAGGAAACGGAGACGACATGGCGACTGCACACGCACGCGGGGTGGTGTTCATCCACTCCGCACCTCGCGCGCTCTGCCCCCACCTCGAGTGGGCGGTCGGTCGCGCTATCGGGCGCGCCGTCAGCTTCGAGTGGACGGCCCAGCCCGTGCTCGACGGAGCACGCCGTGCAGAGTTCTACTGGGACGGCCCCGCCGGCACGGGGGCGGCGCTGGCCACCGCCATCCGCGGGTGGGAGCATCTGCGCTTCGAGGTGACCGAAGACGCCACGCTCGGCAACGACGGCGGCCGTTGGCTTCACACGCCGAGCCTCGGCGTCCACTACGCGCAGACCGACGCCGCCGGCAACATCGTGATCGGCGAAGACCGCATCCGCTACGCCATGGAGATCGCGGCGGGCGACGTGCACGAACTCCAGCGCGAGCTCGACGTGGCACTGGGTGCTGCCTGGGATGAGGAGCTCGAGCCGTTCCGCCACGCGAGCGATGACGCGAGCGTTGTCTGGTTGCACAAGGTCGGTTGACGACAGGGTGGGTTGACAGCGCGCGGTCGGTTGAACACGTCGGAGGGGAGCGAGGCCCGAATACCGAGCACCGGTGAGTGATCCCGGCGGGTGGGAAAAGGTATCGCCCCCTCCACGAAAGCACGAGACCCCCGGATCGATCCGGGGGTCTCAGGGTGTGTGCGCTCGAGTTCAGTCCGCGGAGGCGAAGGCGACGACGGCGTTGTGGCCGCCGAAGCCGAAGGAGTTGCTGATCGCATGCAGCGGGCCGTCGCCCAGCGGCTGAGGTTCGCCGGAGAGCTTGAACGGCACCTCGGGATCCTGTTCGGTCATGTTGATGGTCGGCGGGGCGACACGGTCGCGCAGGGCGAGCACTGTGTACACGGCCTCCAGCGCACCGGTACCGCCGAGAAGGTGCCCCGTGGACGCCTTGGTCGCCGAGACGGGGATCTCGTCGATCCGCTCTCCGAACACCCGTTTGAGCGCGACGTACTCGTTGGGATCGCCCACGGGAGTCGACGTGGCGTGCGCGTTGATGTGCGTCACCTGGTCGGCGGAGATCCCCGCAGAGGCGAGGGCGAGCTCCACCGCCCGAGCAGCTCCGAGGCCCTCCGGGTCGTTGCCAGTGATGTGGTGCGAGTCGGCGGTGACGCCGCCGCCGACGACGTACGCGTAGATCTTGGCGCCGCGGGCCTTGGCATGCTCCTCGGTCTCGAGCACGAGGGCCGCACCGCCTTCGCCCATGACGAAGCCGTCGCGATCGACGCTGCCGGGGCGCGAGGCGTGCTCCGGGTCGTCGTTGCGCCGAGAGAGCGCCTGCGCCGACGCGAAGGAGGCCACCGTGATCGGGTGGATCGCCGACTCGGCGCCTCCGGCGATCACCACATCGGCGAGACCGTCGCGCAGATGCTCGCAGGCGTTCACGAGCGACTCGGTGCTGGAGGCGCAGGCGCTCACCACGGTGCGCGCGAACGCCTTCGCGCCGAACTGCAGGGAGAGGTTGCCTGCGCCGGCGTTCGGCATGAGCATGGGGACGGTGAGCGGCATCACGCGCCGTGGGCCCTTCTCGCGCAGGGTGTCCCAGGCATCGAGCAGAGTCCATACCCCGCCGATCCCGGTCGCCCAGTCGATACCGAGCCGTTCCGGCTCGACCTCGGGCTCACCGGCATCGGCCCACGCTTCGCGGGCCGCGATCAGCGCGAACTGCGTAGACGGGTCGAGCCGCTTGGCCTCATGGCGGGGGAGCACTTCTTCCGGACGCACCGAGGCCTCGGCGGCGAACGTCACGGGGAGCTGGTACGTCTGCACCCACTCGTGCTCGAGCGTGTGCGTGCCGGAGACTCCGGCAAGCAGGTTGCTCCAGTTCTCCGGGGCGGTGCCGCCGAGGGCGGAGGTCGCGCCGATTCCGGTCACGGCGATGCGTGAGGTCATGGGGATCCTTCTCGAGGGGGCGGAGGGTCTCGGTCGGCTCGGATCGAGCCGGGGAACACTGCCGGAGGCGGAGGATGCCACGCCCCGCGAACGGGGGTGGCATCCGCAGCCTCACTCCTGGCCGGCGACGATGAAGGTGACCGCGTCGGACACCGTCTTGAGGTTCTTCACCTCGTCGTCGGGGATCGTCACGCCGAACTTCTCCTCGGCGTTGACGACGATGGTCATCATCGAGATCGAGTCGATGTCGAGGTCGTCGGTGAACGACTTGTCCATCGCCACCTCCGAGGCGTCGATGCCGGTCTCGTCGGTGATGAGCTCAGCGAGGCCCGCGAGGACCTCGTCGTTGGTGAGGGCCATGGTTCTCCTCTTTCTTGGGTGGTTTCCGGGGTTCAGTCTAGAGAGTCTTGGGTCGCGTTCAGGGGAGCACGACGACCTGGGCGGCGTACACGAGACCCGCGCCGAAGCCGATCTGCAGCGCGAGGCCGCCGCTCAGCTCGGGATGCTCCTGGAGCAGCCGATGCGTGGCCAGCGGGATGGACGCAGCCGAGGTGTTCCCGGTGGTCTCGATATCGCGGGCGATCACGGTCGTCTCGGGGAGCTTCAACTGCTTGGCGAACTCGTCGATGATGCGCATATTCGCCTGGTGCGGGATGAATGCGGCGAGATCCTGCGCATCGACCCCCGCTTTCTCGAGCGCTGCCTTGGCCACCTTGGCCATCTCCCACACCGCCCAGCGGAAGACGGCGGGGCCGTCCTGGCGGAGCGTCGGCCACGGCACCTCGCCGTCACGGAACTGCGTGAGCGTGCCGTTCATCGCCACGGCTTCGGATCTCGAGCCGTCCGAACCCCACACGACCGGGCCGATGCCCGGGGTGTCGCTGGGGCCGATGACGACGGCGCCCGCGCCGTCTCCCAGGAGGAAGGAGATGCTGCGATCGGTGGGGTCGACGATGTCGGAGAGTTTCTCCACGCCGACGACGACGGCGTAGTGCGCCGCACCGGAGCGGATGAGCGCATCGGCCTGGCTGACCGCGTAGGCGAAGCCGGCGCAGGCGGCGTTGGAGTCGTAGGCAGCCGCGGGGTTCGCCCCGATGCGGTCGGCGACGATCGCCGAGACAGAGGGAGTCTGGCGCGGATTGCTGATGGTGGCGACGATCACCAGATCGACGTCTTCGGCGGCGACCCCTGAGGTCGCCAGGGCATCCTTCGCGGCCTCTGTCGACAGTTCGATCGCTGTGGTCTCCGGAACCGCACGCACGCGCGTGACGATGCCGGTGCGCTGGCGGATCCACTCGTCGCTGGAATCGATGGGACCGACCAGGTCGTCGTTCGGAACCGCATTCTCGCCGCGCGCGGCCCCGTACGAGAGGATGCGGGTGTACTGCGGGCCGGTGGCCTGCTTCAGGGTGGGGGTCACGCTGCTGCTCCGTTCAGCAGCTCCGCGGCTGCATCGAGGTCGTCGGGTGTCTTGACCGCGACGACGGGCGTGCCGCGGAGTCCGCGCTTGGCGAGCCCGGCAAGCGCGCCGGCCGGGGTGAGTTCGATCATGCCGGTGATTCCGGCATCCGCGAACGAAGACATGCACAGATCCCAGCGCACCGGGGACGACACCTGATCGACGATGTTGTCCAGCGCCTGAGTGCCCGTGGTGATCGTCGATCCGTCGCGGTTCGTCCAGAGCGTCACGGTGGGATCCTGTGGGCTCAGCTCGGCGGCAGCGCTCCGGAGTGCATCCACGGCCGACGCCATGTACGCGGTGTGGAAGGCACCTGCGACCTGCAGCGGGATGACGCGGGTTCCCCTCACCGGCGCCGCCGCGAGAGCGGCGAGGGCGGGCAGAGCCCCGGCGGCGACGATCTGCCCTCCGCCGTTGTAGTTCGCGGGGGTGAGCTCGAGCTCTGTCAGGCGGTCGAGCACGGCCTGCTCATCACCGCCGACCACGGCGCTCATACCGGTGGGCGTCTGCGCCGCGGCATCCGCCATGGCCCGCCCCCGGATACCCACCAGACGCATGGTTTCTGCGCCGGAGATGACCCCCGTACCGACCAGCGCCGCCAGCTCGCCGACCGAGTGGCCGGCGACGCCATCAGGCGTGCGGCCCGCGTGTGCGACGAGCGCGTCGGCCGCGATGAGGGATGCTGCGACGATGAGCGGTTGGGCGATGCGCGTATCGCGGATCGTGTCGGCGTCGGACTCCGTGCCGTGTCGGATCAGATCCACCTTGGCCGCATCGGAGTATTCGGCAAGAGCATCGGCCGCACCGTCGATTTCGAGCCAGGGACTCAGGAAGCCGGGGGTCTGGGAGCCCTGTCCCGGGCACGCGAAGACGATCACTCGTCCAGTCTGCCAACGATCCGTCGGATCCGGTGGCTCAACCCTCACAAGATTCCGACGATCTGTTGTGTGTGTCTGACAGCTCGGACGTGATGCGCGGTCGGCGCGGTCAGCGACTGCGTCTGGGCGAGGGGCGGCGGCGTTGAGGCTCGATCGTGCCGATCGAGCCGAGCACGAGCGCGGTCTGCAGGATGAAGGCTTCACGAGGACCGGTCGCATCCCAACCGATGACCTCGCTCACGCGCTTGAGGCGATAACGCACGGTGTTCGGATGCACGAACAGCTCGCGCGCGGTGGCTTCGAGCGAGCGCCCGTTGTCGAGGTAGCTCCACAGAGTGGTGATGAGGTCGGTGGAGTGGGCCTGCAGGGGACGGAAGATGCGGTCGATGAGGGTCTGCTTGGCCAGCACGTCACCGGCGATGGCGCGCTCAGGCAACAGGTCATCCGCCTCGACCGGGCGCGGCGTGCCGCGCCATGCGTTGGCCACCGCGAAGCCGGCGAGGGCCGCGCGCGCGCTCTGGCTGGCGTCCACGAGTGCTGCGACGGGAGGACCGATCACCATGTGTCCCGGGCCGAACGACGGCTCGAGAGCCTGAGCGATGTCGGCGAAGCTCCGCTCATCGCTGGACGGCGAGGCGTCGGAGTCGGCCGAGTCGGCATCCGGAGCGCTCGCACGTGCGCGGCCGATGACGAGCACGAGGCGGGAACCCTGCACACCCACGAGCACGTCGACCGACAGCTTGCGCGCGGTGCGGCGCACCTGATCGATGTCGAACTGCGGCGGCGTCGTGCCGACGATCACGCACACCTCGCCGTGGCCGTGCCAGCCGAGGGCCGCGATGCGGCTGGGCAGCTCCTCGTCGGTCTCGCCCGTGAGGATCGAGTCGACGACGAGAGCCTCGAGCCGCGCATCCCAGAGTCCGCGTGCCTCTGCCGCGCGGGCGTACACGTCGGCCGCGGCGAACGCGACCTCGCGGGAGTACAGCAGGATCGCCTCGCGAAGATGCTCGCCCTTGCCGGCGACGCGTTCCTCGGTGACCTCCACCGTGACCCGGATGAGCTGCAGTGTCTGCTGCAGGCTCACGCTGCGGAGCAGCTCGCGTGGGGCGGCCGCGAAGATGTCCGCGGCGATCCAGGGGGTCGAGGTGGGGTCGTCGTACCACTGGATGAAAGAGGTGATCCCCGCCTGCGCCACCAGCCCGACGGCGGAGCGTCGGGCCGGCGGCATGTCGGAGTACCAGCTCAGCGAGTCATCGAGTCGCTGAAGCGTCGCCGTCGCCAGATCGCCGGAGATGCGGCGCAACCACGTGAGCGTCTCGGCCTTGCTCATCGAGGGGGTCGAGGCGGGCACGACGGTTCAGCTCTCGCCGCCGGCGTTCCCGCTCGTACCCGCATTGACGTTGTGCAGGTCGTACTTCGCGATCGCCTGGGCGATGACCGAGCGGTCCACGGCTCCCTTGTTGGCGAGGCCCTGCAGGGCGCGCACCACCATCGACGGTCCGTCGATCTTGAAGAAGCGGCGGGCTGCGGCACGGGTGTCGGCGAAGCCGAAGCCGTCGGCGCCCAGCGACAGGTAGTCGCCCGGAACCCACTCGCGGATCTGATCCTGCACGGCGTGCATGAAGTCGCTCGTCGCGATGAACGGACCTTCGGCGTGCTGCAGCTTCTGCGTGAGGTAGGCGACCTTCGGCTCCTCCTCAGGGTGCAGGAAGTTGTGCTCGTCGGCGGCCAGGCCGTCGCGGCGCAGCTCGGACCAGCTCGTGACCGACCAGACATCGGCGACGACGCCCCAGTCCTTCGCCAGCAGCTCCTGGGCCTCGAGGGCCCACGGCACGCCGACGCCGGAGGCCAGCAGCTGCACGCGCGGCCCGTCGCCCTGGCCCTCCGAGATGCGGTGGATGCCGCGGATGATCCCGTCGACGTCCACGCCCTCGGGTTCGGCGGGCTGGCGCATCGGCTCGTTGTAGACGGTGATGTAGTACATCACGTCGGGGTCCGGGTGCGATCCGCCGTACATCCGCTCGATGCCGGACTGCACGATGTGCGAGACCTCGTAGCCGAAGGCGGGGTCGTACGACACCGTGGCCGGGTTGGTCGAGGCCAGCAACGGCGAGTGTCCGTCGGCGTGCTGGGTGCCCTCACCGGTCAGGGTGGTGCGACCGGCAGTGGCGCCGATCACGAATCCGCGGGTCATCTGGTCGCCGGCGGCCCAGAAGGCGTCGCCCGTGCGCTGATACCCGAACATCGAGTAGAAGATGTAGATCGGGATCAGCGGCTCGCCGTGCGTGGAGTATGAGGTGCCGACCGCGGTGAACGCCGCGGTGGCGCCGGCTTCGTTGATGCCGACGTGCATCAGCTGGCCCTGCGGGCTCTCCTTGTAGGCGAGGAGGAGTTCACGGTCGACCGAGGTGTAGTTCTGCCCGTTCGGGTTGTAGATCTTCGCGGTCGGGAAGTAGGCGTCCATGCCGAACGTGCGCGCCTCGTCGGGGATGATCGGTACGATCCGGTTGCCGAAGCCCTTGGTCCGCATGAGGTCCTTGAGCATGCGGACGAACGCCATGGTGGTGGCGACCTCCTGCGTTCCCGAACCCTTCTTCGGCAGCGCGTAGTCCTTGTCCTCGGGGAGGGCGAGGTCGACGTGCTTCGTACGGCGCTCGGGCAGGAATCCGCCGAGGTCGCGGCGGCGCTCGAGCATGTACTGGATGGTCTCGTCCTGAGGGCCGGGGTTGAAGTACGGCGGCTGGTACGGATTCTCCTCGAGCTGCGCATCCGTGATCGGGATCTGCATGGTGTCGCGGAACAGCTTGAGGTCGTTCAGCGTCATCTTCTTCATCTGGTGGGTCGCGTTGCGGCCCTCGAAGTGCGGACCGAGGCCATAGCCCTTGACGGTCTTGGCGAGGATGACGGTGGGCTGGCCCTTGTGCTCGGTCGCCGCCTTGTATGCGGAGTAGACCTTGCGGTAGTCGTGTCCGCCGCGGCGCAGCTTCCAGATCTGGTCGTCGCTGTAGTCCTTGACCAGGGCGAGTGCGCGCTCGTCGCGGCCGAAGAAGTTCTCGCGCACGTAGGCGCCGGACTCGGCCTTGTAGGTCTGGTAGTCGCCATCGGGGGTGACGTTCATGAGGTTCAGCAGCGCGCCCTCGTCGTCGCGGGCGAGCAGGTCGTCCCACTCGCGGCCCCAGATGACCTTGATGACGTTCCAGCCGGCACCGCGGAAGAAGCTCTCCAGCTCCTGGATGATCTTGCCGTTGCCGCGCACCGGTCCGTCGAGGCGCTGCAGGTTGCAGTTGATGACGAAGGTGAGGTTGTCCAGACCTTCGTTAGCCGCGACCTGGAGCTGGCCGCGGGACTCGACCTCGTCCATCTCGCCGTCGCCGAGGAAGGCCCACACGTGCGAGTCGGCGACATCCTTGATGCCGCGGTTGGCGAGGTACTTGTTCGTCATCGCCTGGTAGATCGCGTTGATCGGACCCAAGCCCATCGACACGGTCGGGAACTGCCAGAAGTCCGACATCATGCGCGGGTGCGGGTAGGAGGGGATGCCGTTGGGGGCACCCGACTTCTCCTGGCGGAAAGCATCCAGCTGCGCCTCGGTGAGACGGCCCTCGAGGAAGGCGCGGGCGTACATGCCGGGGGAGGCGTGGCCCTGGTAGAAGATCTGGTCGCCGCCGGACGGGTGGTCCTGGCCGCGGAAGAAGTGGTTGTGACCGACCTCGTACAGCGAGGCCGCGGAGGCATAGGTCGAGATGTGCCCGCCGACGCCGATGCCGGGGCGCTGCGCACGGTGCACGGTGATCGCCGCGTTCCAGCGGATCCAGTGGCGGTACCGGCGCTCGAGCTCTTCGTCCCCGGGGAAGGATGCGTCGCTGTCGGCGGCGATCGTGTTGATGTAGTCCGTCGTCGGAACCATCGGCACGCCCAGGTGCAGCTCCTTGGAGCGCTTGAGCAGGCTGAGCATGATCTCGCGGCCGCGGCTGTGGCCCTTGGCGTCGACGAGCTCGTCGAGCGACTGCTGCCACTCGCCGGTCTCTTCCGGGTCGCTGTCCTGAGGGCCCTGCGAGTACGGATCCTGATCGTGAACGGTCACGTGCAGCCTTTCGTCTGTCTGGCAGGTCTTGCCAAGGAAACGGGAAGCGACGCGGGGAGCCTTGTCGACTCTGCACAACGCGTGCTGGGTTCAGCCTAGCCCTGTTCCACGAGTGCGGACCTCACCTGTGGATGACGGTTCTCGCCCGCTCGATTCGTGATAACCGGCGCTCGCTAGACTGGTTATCGAAGGGCCTTTAGCTCAGCTGGTAGAGCGCCACGTTTACACCGTGGATGTCGTCGGTTCGATCCCGGCAGGGCCCACCGCGAGTGCGTCGGGTCTCAGTTCCAGAGCGTGAGCTTGTCGGGGTTCATCATCAGACGCACATCCGTCACGAGGCCGGCGGCGACCTCGAGGGTGACGACCCCGATGATTCGACCTTCATCCCAGAGCGCGAAACCGAGCCCGTCGGGCGTCTCCTGATCGAGGACCGCAGCTGTGGGATTCTTCTGCAGCGCGCCGAGGAGGAATCGGGCCACCCTGTCCGCGCCGAGGACAGGCTTGCGGGCGGCCGTGACGATGCCGCCGCCGTCCGAGCGCAGCACCACATCCGGATCGAGCACGGCGACGAGACCGGCGAGATCGCCTGTCCGAGCCGCAGTGGCGAAGGCGCCGACGACCTCGTCGTGCTCGGCGCGCGATACGCGGTGCGTGCGGCTCTGCTGCACACGCCGTCGCGCCGAGGTGGCAAGCTGGCGGCATGCGGCAGGAGTGCGTCCGACGATGCCGGCGATCTCGTCGAAAGGCATTGCGAAGACATCGTGCAGCACGAATGAGACACGCTCGGCCGGGGTCATCGCTTCGAGCACGACGAGCAGCGCCATGCTGATGGACTCGTCGAGCGTGACGCGTTCGAGCGGATCCTCCGCCGTCGACGACGTCGCAGGAAAGGCATATGCGGGGACCGGCTCCGGCAACCACGGACCGACGTATCGCTCGCGCCTGCGCCGCGCGGAATCCAGCACGTTCAGGCAGACACGACTGGCGACTCGGGTCAGCCACGCGCGAGGCACCTCGATGGCATCACGCTCATGCGGGCTGAGCCGATACCACCGGATATACGTCTCCTGCACCGCATCCTCGGCCTCGGCGACCGTGCCCAGCATCCGGAACGCCAGGGAGACCAGATGCCGCCGCTCGCCCAGCACCTCCGCCTGCATCGCATCGCGTTCTTCCTGGGACATCGCATCCTCCTTTCGAGGATCTGACCGGGCGGCCGCCCGGTTTGTGAGGACGAGACCTCACATTCGAGCCGTCTGCCCTGTCGTAGAGGGTATGAATGCAAAACCGCACGCTCATCATCTCCCCTTCATGACCCACGGCGACGTCGCGGAGGCGCAACGATGAAGATCGTCGTCGCCGGTGCGACCGGATCGCTCGGCGCCCAGGTCGTCGATGCCGTGCGCTCGGGCGGTCATGAACCGGTCGCGATCAGCCGACGCTCCGGCGTCGATCTTCTCAGCGGGGCGGGGCTGACCGGGGTGATGCAGGATGCGTCGGCGGTGATCGATGCCTCGGCCACGAGCAGTACCTCGGCCAAGGAGTCCATCGCGTTCTTCACGACCGTCAGTCGGAATCTGCTCACGGCTGAGCGCGAGGCGGGCGTGCCTCACCACGTCGCGATCTCCATCATCGGCGCGGCCGGTGTCGATGCCAACTACTACGCGGGAAAAGCGGCGCAGGAGCGTCTTCTGGAAGCGGAGCCGGGCGGCTGGTCGCTCTTGCGCACGACGCAGTTCCACGAGTTCGCCCGGCAGCTGGTCGCGCACGGCAGGCTCGGCCCGCTCCAGGCAGTGCCGACGATGCGGTCTCAACCGATCGCGGCGGCGGAGGTCGCCGCCGAACTCGTCGCCATCGCGACCGGTGACCCTCGCGGAATCGAGCCCGAGCTCGCCGGACCGAAGGAGGAGCGGATGGCCGACCTCGTACGGCGCTATCTTGCTGCCACAGGTCAGCGCCGCCCCGTCATCGAGGTCCCGATCCCGGGGCCCTGGGGTCGCGGAATGCGGGACGGCTCACTGCTGCCAGGCGCGGGGGCGCGTCTCGGTCGACAGACGTTCGATGAATGGCTCGCCGTGCAGAGCCACTGACGCCATCTCGCGGGAGCAGAACTGCCGACAGCAGAACCGAGAACGAAAGGGACGACCCATGCGCATCTTCCTCGCCGGTGGCTCCGGCGTCATCGGAAGCCGACTGATCCCGGCGCTCGTCGAGAACGGGCATGACATCACCGCGACGACGCGTGGCTCGGAGAACGCAGGCTTCATCCAATCGCGGGGCGCTCGCCCGGTGGTCGTCGACGTCTACGACGAGCCGCGGCTGGGGCTCGTCGTGGCGGAGGCGGCGCCCGAGCTCATCCTCCACGAGCTGACCGACCTCGGCGACTACGACACCGACGCCAATGCACGGCTCCGACGAGTGGGCACCGGGAATCTGGTCGCTGCCGCTCAGGCCGCGGGCGTAGAGCGCATGATGGTTCAGAGCATCGCGTGGGCCTATGCCGACGGCGACACCCTTGCCGTGGAGGATGACCCGATCCAGGCCGGATCGGCGGTCGAGGAGATGGAGAGCGTCGTGCGGCGCCTGCCGCGTGCGACGGTGCTCCGCTACGGCATGCTCTACGGGCCGGGCACGTGGTACGCCCCTGGAGCGCGGATGTCGAACGCGGTGACAGCGGGGCTCATCCCTGCCACACCCTCGATCACCTCATTCGTTCACATCGACGATGTCGTCGCCGCGACCGTTCAGGCCATCGACTGGGTGGATGGGGCATACAACATCGTCGACGATGATCCGGCACCCGCGACGGAATGGCTTCCCGTGTACGCCGCCGGACTCGGTGCCCCTGCGCCAGCCGTCGCGGACGCGCCGTCGGATGCTCCGCGGGGGCGCGGCGCATCCAACGCGAAGGCTCGGGCGGCCGGATGGACTCCGCTGCACCCGACCTGGCGCGACGGCTTCCCTCGTGCCTGATGCGGCGGATGGCGTCTCGCGGCGGGAGCACGTGAGGTTCTGGGAGGCAACGTCACGAACAGACGCCCTGCCCGGTCATAGCCAGTGAACGACCGCGCACGCTCAAAGGAGAATCCATGGCCGTCTTCATCCGAATCTCGCTCGCCGTTCTGTTCCTCGACGAGCTCGTCGTGGGAGCGTGGAACGCGTTCTCTCCCGAGACCTTCTTCCAGCACTTCCCGACCGTCGACCTGACCCCGCCGTTCAGCGAACACTATGCCCGAGACTTCGGCGGCGCGACCCTCGGTATCGCGCTCCTGCTCGGCATCGCCCTCTTCTCGACGAGATCCCACTTCGTCGTTCCCGCGGCCTCGGCCTTCTCGATCTTCGCCGTGCCGCACTTCTTCTACCACCTCGCACATCTCGACGGCGCTACTGTCGGGGTGGCCATCGCGCTCTCCGCGGCGAACGCATCGGTCGCCCTGCTGGGTGTCGCGGTCATCGTCGTCGCGATCGTGCGCGACCGGCGCTCTGCCCCGTCGGAGACGGGCGCTCTGGCGTCGCGGCCCCGGCAGCAGTGAGGAGAGGAGTAGAGCATGACCAGGATCGTCGTGGTCGGAGGCACCGGAAGGATCGGAACCCGGGTGGTCGACCTGCTTCGTGCCGAAGGAAAGACGGTCGCGGTCGCCTCCCGTGCGACCGGTGTCGATCTCGTGAGAGGAGACGGGCTGCGAGACGTGATCAGCGGCGCGGATGTCGTCATCGACGTGTCCAAGACGGACTCGACCGATCCGCACGAGGTCAGCGAGTTCTTCTCACGGGCCGGGGAGAACCTCGCTTCCGCTGAGCGCGCCGCGGGAGTAGGGCATCACATCATGCTGTCGATCGTCGGCACGAGCCGTGCCACGGCGGTTCCGTTCTATGCCGCGAAAGCAGGGCTGGAGCGCGCGGTCACGATGAGCGGAGTTCCGTACACGATCCTCCAGGCGACGCAGTTCTTCGAGTTCGCCGACGGTATCGCTCTGTCGGGGTTCGACCCTCATACCGACACCGTTCGACTTCCGCCCGTGCTGGTGCAGCCGATCGCCGGTGCTGATGTCGCGGCGGCCCTCGCAGTGCTCGCGAGCGCACCGCCGAGGATGGGAGAGAGCGAACTCGCCGGCCCCGAGAAGTTCGAACTCGACGACTTCGTCCGTATCGTGCTGGATCGAGGCGGACGGCGGCACGAGATCGTACGTGACCCCGACGGACGCTATTTCGGCGGATTGCTCGATCGCGATGCGCTGCTTCCGGGCGCGGACGCTCGGCTCGCGCCCACACGGCTCGCGGACTGGCTCAGCAGTGGCGCGTGACCGCCAGAAGGCGATGACGGGAGGAGGCGTCAACTGTCGGATCCGCAGAAGTATGCCAACCTGAGGGCATGTCCCTTCCGCACGACGACATCGACCCCGGCGGCCTGCTCGAGTATTCGGTGGTGTTCACCGATCGATCGCTCAACCACATGTCCTCCCGGTTCTCCGGCGTGATGCAAGAGGTGCTCGGAATCCTGCGATCCGCGTACGGCGCGCAGAGCGCCGCGATCGTTCCCGGCGGCGGCACCTATGCGATGGAGTCGGTGGCCCGCCAACTGGCGACCGACCGCCGTGCTCTCGTGCTGCGCAACGGACTCTTCTCCTACCGTTGGTCCCAGATCCTCGAGACCGGGCGCATCACCGACGACGTCACCGTGCTCATGGCACGGCCCGATGACGACTCCGCGCAGGCGACGTGGCGCCCCGCGCCCATCGATGAGGTCGTCGACACGATTCGCGCACAGCGCCCCGAGGTCGTATTCGCCCCGCACGTCGAGACCGCGGCGGGAATGATCCTGCCGGACGACTACCTGCGGGCCGTCGCAGACGCGGTGCACGAGAACGGCGGCCTGTTCGTGCTCGACTGCGTGGCCTCGGGCGCTCTGTGGGTCGACATGACCGCCGTCGGGGTGGATGTGCTCATCAGCGCACCGCAGAAGGGATGGAGCGGATCGCCCGGCGTCGGATACGTGATGCTCGGCGAGGGCGGGGCCGCGGCGGTGGCCGCGACCGAGTCCTCGAGTTTCGCTATGGACCTGAACCGGTGGCTCTGGATCGCGGACGAGTACCGCGCCGGCCGCACGCCGTACCACGCCACCATGCCGACCGACACCCTTGCGCACAACGCAGCGGTGATGGTCGAGACGCAGGATCGCGGATTCGAGGCTCTGCGGACCGCACAGCTCGAACTCGGCGCGAGGGTGCGTGCGCTTCTCGCCGAACACGGGCTGGCATCCGTCGCCGCCGACGAGTTCGCCGCCGCGAGCGTCGTCGTCGTGCACACCGACGACCCCGCGCTGCACAGCGGTGCAGCATTCCGGGAGGCGGGGCTGCAGACCGCGGCGGGGGTGCCGCTGCAGTGCGGCGAGCCGGAATCGTTCTCCACGTTCCGGATCGGCCTGTTCGGCCTCGACAAGCTGGCTGACGTCGATGCCGCCGTGCAGCGGCTGCGCACCGCGCTCGACAGGATCGGCGTCTGAGGCCGCACGCAGCCTCGTCGGTGCTCGGTGCCCCGGGTCCGGCCGCTCTGACGTAGGTTTGACACGTGAAAGCGAACCCCGCGCACCAGCGCGTCCTCCTCGACATCGCCGACGTCGATCAGCGCATCGCGCGCGCGGAGCACGAGCGCACGCATCCGCCGCAGGCCGCGCGCATCTCCGAGCTCGTCGCCGCACGGGCCGAGCAGCTGCGCGAGCTGACGGCCTTCTCCGGGGCACGCGACGATATCAAGGCCGAACTCACCCGTGTCGAATCCGATGTGTCGCTCGCCGAGCAACGCCGCGACCGCGACGCCGAGCGGCTCTCCGCCACGGCGAATCCGAAGGATGCCGTGGCGCTGGAGCAGGAGCTCGCCTCGTTGGCCCGGCGCCTGAGCGACCTGGAGGACCTCGAGCTCGAAGTGATGGAGCGGTTGGAGCAGGCCGAATCCGCCGTCGCCGCCCAGCAGGCGCTGATCGAGTCGACGACGCAGGAGGGCCAGACATTGACCGCGGAGGCGAAGGCGCAGGTGGCCTCGGCGACGACCGCCGGCGAGCAGCTCGCCCGCGACAGGTCGGCCTTCAGCGACTCCGTCGCCCCGTCACTGATGACCGAGTACGACCGGCGCGCGGTGCGCGGCATCGGTGCGGCCCTGCTGCGCCGCGGCACGTGCGAAGGGTGCCGTATGGTGCTCTCGGGCACCGATATGAACCGGATCCGTCAGGCAGAGCCGGACGAGGTCGTCTCGTGCCCCGAATGCGGCTGCATCCTGGTGCGCACGGAGGAGTCCGGACTGTAGAAGCGCCGAACCTGCCGCGGAGTCACTGCTCTTCGTGCGTGCGCGGGTCCGCGTCGAACAGGCGGCCGTCGGGGCGTCCGAGAGCCGTGATCGAGGCGACCTCGTCATCCGTGAGCCGGATCTCCGCCGCCGCGAGGTTCGCCGCCTGGTGCGCGGGATCGGCGGCTTTGGGAATGGCGACGCTGCCGCGCGTGGCGTGCCACGCGAGCACGGCCTGGGCGGGTGTGATGCCGCGAGCGTCGGCGATCGCGGTGACCGCCGGCTCATTCAGCACATCGCCGGCACGCCCGAGCGGGCTCCATGCCTCGGTGACGATGCCGTGCTCCAGGTCGTACGCCAGCTGATCCTCCTGCGGGAAGTACGGGTGCAGCTCGATCTGGTTCACGACGGGGCGCACCCCGGTGACCGACTCGATGCGCTCGAGGTGCTCGGGAAGGAAGTTCGATACGCCGATCTGCCGCACGGTGCCGTTCTCGCGCGCCGCGATGAGCGCCTCCCACGCCTCGACGTACTTGTCGACGCCCGGGTTGGGCCAGTGGATGAGAACGAGGTCGATCGCGTCGACCCCGAGCCGGAACCGGCTCTCCTCGATGGCGGTGCGCGCCCGCTCGGCACCGTGGTGGCGGCCGGCGAGCTTGGTCGTGACGATGATCTCGCTGCGGTCGACGGCCGCACCGGAGACGCCCCAGCCGACGGCGCCCTCGTTCTCGTAGTTGAAGGCGGAATCGACGAGACGGTAGCCGGACTCGATTCCGGCGCGCACGGCATCCGCGCCGGACTCGCCCCAGAACCGGTATGTGCCCAGGCCCTGTGCGGGCAGGGTGAAACCGTTGTGGGCGATGAAGGGATCGCGAGCGCTCATGGCGGCTCCTCTCTGGTGGCGTCCCCTCACGCTAACGCCTGTGACCCGCGCAGGGCGCGGCGCTCGACACGGGGTGCAACACGGCGCGGGGCGACGTCGGTGGCGCGCCGTAGATTCGAGGTGTGCCGGACGAACCCATCGCGTCGATCGTGCTCGGTCGCGAGCGCGACGGATGGTGCGCTGTGCTCAGGGGTGTCGATGAGCGCGAGGTTGCGAGGGCGCGATTCGACGACGAACGCTTCGCCGACGAGGTCGCGCGTCTCGAAGCGGCGGGATCTCCGCGATGGATCGTGCGCAGCGTGCACGACGTGTACCCGCGACTGCTGCGGGCCGGCGTGCGATTGCGCAGGGCGAACGACCTGCTGCTGTGCCACGCGATCCTGCGCGACACCACGCTGCTGACGGCTCCGCTCGATCCCTCGCCGGAATGGATGCGGTCGGCGCCGGTCGCCGAGGTCGAGGATCAGGGACTGTTCTCGCTGACTCCCGAGCGACGGAGCGCCGACGGGATCGACGACGTGCTCGCCGAGCTCGCGCGCCAGGAGGCGGCGCTTGCCCGCGCCCCCGATGCTCGGCTCGCGCTGCTGTGCGCGGCCGAATCGACGGGAGCGCTCATCGCCGAAGAGATGGCGTCGGGCGGTGTTCCGTGGGATGCGGCGGTGCACGATGCGATCCTCACCGCGACGCTGGGGGCGCGGGCATCGCAGGGGTTGCGTCCGGCGAGGATGGCGCAGCTCGCGCGCGACGTGGCCGAGCACCTGGACGAGCCCGGGCTCAACCCCGACAGCGCGGCCCGGCTCCTGCGCGCTCTGCGACGGGCGGGGATCGTCGTGGAGTCCACGTCGCGGTGGGAGCTGGCCGAGATCGCGCATCCCGTGATCGCACCGCTGCTGGAGTACAAGAAGCTCGCGCGGCTGTTCGCGGCGAACGGCTGGGCGTGGCTGGAGGAGTGGGTGCGCGATGGGCGGTTCCGCCCGGTCTACATCCCCGGTGGTGTGGTGACCGGGCGGTGGGCGTCGGCCGGCGGGGGAGCGCTGCAACTGCCTCGCAGCCTGCGGCCCGCGGTGCGCTCCGACCCGGGCTGGATCCTGATCTGCGCCGACGTCGCCCAGCTCGAGCCTCGCGTGCTGGCCGCGATGTCGCAGGATCGTGCGATGGCGCACGCCGCCGCCGGTGCCGATCTGTACGCAGGCGTGGTGCGCTCAGGGGCGGTGGCGACGCGGGAAGAGGCGAAGTACGCCGTGCTCGGAGCGATGTACGGAGCGACGACGGGAGACAGCGGCCGGCTTGTTCCGCAGCTGCGCAAGGTCTTTCCCGCGGCGATGGCACTCGTGGACGCCGCGGCGCGCACGGGGGAGGAGGGCGGACGCGTGGCCACCCTGCTCGGCCGGGGATCGCCCGCACCTGATGCCGAATGGCGCGATGCGCAGTCCGGTGCGAGCGTGCCCACGGCGGGCCCTGCAGAGGAGCAGCGCGCCCGTCGTCGTGCCCGCGACAGGGGCAGGTTCACTCGGAACTTCGTGGTGCAGGGCACGGCGGCGGAATGGTCGCTGCTCTGGCTCGCCGAGATCCGGCATCGCCTCGCGGCACTGCCGGAGGCCCAGACCGCGGCGACACGATCGGGACCGGCGTTCCAGAGCCGGGCGCATCTGGCGTTCTTCCTGCACGACGAGGTGATCGTGCACTGTCCGCGAGAGCTCGCCGATGACGCCGCGCGCATCGTCCGCGAGGCGGCGGAAGCGGCGACGACGCGGCTCTTCCCGTCGTTTCAGATCGAGATCCCCCTCGATCTGACGGTGTCCGAAGACCCGTCGAAGAGATGATCACGCGAACGCCTGCGGCGGTAGGATGAGAAGGCGAACGGGTCGGCCGGACGGTCGCGTGGCGGGAGACCGCACCGAGGAACGTCCGGGCTCCACAGGGCAGGGCGGTGGGTAACACCCACCCGGAGCAATCCGCGAGACAGTGCCACAGAGAGCAGACCGCCGATGCTCAGCCCGGCTGGGCATCGGTAAGGGTGAAAGGGTGGTGTAAGAGACCACCGGGGGCCGTGGTGACGCGGCCCGCCAGGTAAACCTCGCCCGGAGCAAGGTCAGACAGGGGATGACGACGCGGCTCGCCGAGTCCCCGGGTAGACCGCTGGAGCGGCACGGCAACGTGTCGCCGAGAGAGATGACCGTCGAGGGGGCGCGAGCCCCGGAACAGAACCCGGCGTACAGGCCGGCCCGTTCGCATACCTCGGGGGCCGCCCGCCAGGCGGTCCGGTGCTCAGTCCGTGGCGAGTGAGGCGGCGCCGATGATGCCCGCGTTGTTGCGGTGCACCGCGGTGACGATCGGCGTGTTCAGTTCGAGCAGCGGCAGGAACTTCTCCGGATTCTTCGAGACGCCGCCGCCGACGACGAACAGGTCGGGGCTGAACAGGAACTCGACCTGCGAGTAGAACTCCTGCAGGCGCGACGCCCACTCCTCCCAGGACAGGTTCTCGCGCTCCATCGCCGACGAGGCGCACCAGCGCTCGATCGACTCGCCGTTGCGATCCATGTGCCCGAGCTCGGTATTCGGAAGCAGAACGCCGTCGTAGAGGAACGCCGAGCCGATTCCCGTGCCCAGCGTCGTGACGATCGTGAGGCCGCGGGCGTCGCGGGCGGCACCGTGGCGCACTTCGGCGACCCCCGCCGCATCCGCGTCGTTGGCGAAGGCGATCTGCCGGCCGAGTCCGTTCTCGAAGAACCTCTCGGCCCCGAAGTCGATCCATTCGTCGGAGACGTTTGCCGCCGACAGCGTGCGGCCGTGCTTGACGATCGCCGGGAAGGCGACACCGAGGGGGAGGCGCGATTCGGCCACGCCGAGCGTGTCGAGCACTTGCGTGACCGCGGAGAGCACATCCGCGGGCGAGGCGCCCTGGGGAGTGGGCACACGCACGCGGTCGGAGGTCAGTGTGCCGAGATCGAGATCGACGATGCCCGCCTTGATGCCGGTTCCGCCGATGTCTACGCCGATCGCCTGTGCCATGCCTCACAGCCTAGCGATCACGCGCCGCGCCAGTAGGATCGTGACAGTCGATCACGACACCGCCGCACACGAAGGAGCCGCCGTGGAAGACCTCGACCACAAGTACTGGTACAACACCCGCACCGATGAGGTGGAGTACGGGATGATCGCGCCGGCTCCGGACAGGCTCGGCCCGTTCGACACGGCGGAAGAGGCCGCGCGTGCGCCGCAGAAGATCGACGAGCGCGCCAGGGCATGGGCGACGGAAGAGGCGTTGGAGGACGACTGGGGTGCAGCGCCCGGTACCTCGGCGCGCGGCACCGAGGGCCGGGACGGGGCCTGACCCGATGGACAAGCAACGCGACTTCGTGCTGCGCACGATCGAGGAGCGCGGCGTCAAGTTCGTGCGGCTGTGGTTCACCGACGTCACCGGCACGCTCAAATCCGTCGCGATCGCACCGGCCGAGGTCGAGGGGGCGTTCGCCGAGGGGCTGGGCTTCGACGGCTCGGCGATCGAGGGGATGACACGCAGTTTCGAATCAGACCTGCTCGCCCAGCCCGATCCGTCGACGTTCCAGATTCTGCCGTGGCGCGGCGAGATCGACCCGACGGCTCGGATGTTCTGCGACCTCGTGGTGCCGGGCGGGCGACCTGCCGTGGCAGACCCTCGGCACGTGCTCAAGCGCACGCTGGAGAAGGCGGCCGATGCCGGCTTCACGTTCTACACGCATCCCGAGATCGAGTTCTATCTTCTCAAGTCCAAACAGCTGGGGCCGGACGGGCCGGTTCCTGTCGACTCGGCCGGCTACTTCGACAACGTGCCCGGCGGCACGGCCCACGACTTCCGGCGCAGCGCCGTGCGGATGCTGGAGGACCTCGGCATCTCGGTGGAGTACAGCCACCACGAGGGCGGTCCCGGTCAGAACGAGATCGATCTGCGCTACGCGGATGCGCTGACGACCGCCGACAACATCATGACCTTCCGCACCGTGGTCAAGGAGGTCGCGATCGAGCAGGGCGTGTACGCGACGTTCATGCCCAAGCCGATGAGCGATCAGCCCGGAAGCGGCATGCACACGCACATGTCGCTGTTCGAGGGCGATGTGAACGCGTTCTACGACGAGAGCGGCGAGTACCAGCTGTCCCGCACCGGCCGACAGTTCATCGCGGGGCTGCTCAAGCACGCCAACGAGATCTCGGCCGTGACCAACCAGTTCGTCAACTCCTACAAGCGTCTCTGGGGCGGCGACGAAGCACCCAGCTACATCACCTGGGGCCATCAGAACCGTTCTGCCCTCGTGCGCGTGCCGCGGTACAAGCCGAACAAGGGCCAGTCCTCGCGGGTCGAGTATCGGGCGCTCGATTCGGCGGCCAACCCCTACCTGGCGTACGCGCTGCTGCTGGCGGCGGGCCTGAAGGGCATCGAAGAGGGCTACGAGCTGCCCGCCGAGGCGGAGGACAACGTGTGGTCGCTCACCGCGGCCGAACGCCGTGCGCTCGGCTACAAGTCGCTGCCGTCGAGCCTGGAGCATGCACTGGAGTACATGGAGGAGTCCGAGCTGGTCGCCGAGACGCTGGGGGAGCAGGTGTTCAACCACGTGCTGCGCAACAAGCGGCGCGAATGGGAGGCCTACCGCGGGCAGGTGACCCCGTTCGAGCTCAAGAGCAACCTCGAACTGCTCTGATCGGGCTCGGATGCCTCGACCTGATGCCTCCGTCTCCCTGTCCGCGCTGGCTCGGCTCGGGTTCATCGAGCTCGCCGTCGCGGCGCAGTCGCTGACCGAGCTCGCCGAGACGACGGGTCTGGATCGCGGTGAGCTCGTCGACGGACTCATCGCGGCTGATCCGGATGAGGCGCTGGCGGGCCTGCTCCGTGTCGCTCGACGCGCGCCCGATCAGGTGCGCGCGGTGCTGCGCGATCGGGCGGATCGGGGCACGGTGTGGCGCGTGTTCGGCTCGTCACCCGGGCTCGCCGGATTCTTCGAACGCAGACCGGATGAGCTCGAGGCGCTGGCCGGAGCGCACGACGTGCTGCCCACACCCGAGCAGCTCCGCGCGCGCCTGTTCGACGCCGTGGATGCGGTCGACGGTGTCGCGACATCCGGTGACGAAGACGCCCGGGTGGCTCTGCGCGTGGCTTACCGGCGCTGCGTCGCGCAGATCGCCGCCGTCGATCTGCGCGCGGACGATCCGGTCGCGCTCATCGGCCCGGTGTCGGCGGCGCTGGCCGATGCCGCCGCCGCCGCGCTCGACGCCGCCCTCGCCGTCGCGCGGGCAGCAGTGGGCGAAGGGTCCGAGGATGCGTCTCGAGAGCTGGCGCTCACCCGTCTCGCCGTGATCGGCATGGGAAAGACGGGAGCGCGCGAGCTCAACTACATCAGCGACGTCGATGTGATCTTCGTCGGTGGGACGGCTGATGACGACGAACTGCCCGAATCGCGGGCGATCGACCTCGCCACCCGCCTGGCGCGTGAGCTGATGCGGGTGATCTCGGGGATCGAGGCCGAGCCGCCCCTGTGGGAGGTGGATGCGAATCTGCGGCCCGAGGGCAAGCACGGGGCGCTCGTGCGATCGCTGTCGTCGCACCTGAACTATTACGACCGGTGGGCCAAGAGCTGGGAGTTCCAGGCGCAGCTGAAGTCGCGGGCCCTGGCGGGAGACCTCGAGCTCGGGCAGAACTACATCGACGCCCTCCAGCCGCGGGTGTTCTCCAGCGCCGCCCGTGAGGATTTCGTGAGCAGCGTGCAGCGGATGCGCGAGCGCGTGACCGCGCACATCCCGGCTGACGACGTCGCCTACCAGATCAAGCTCGGCCCCGGCGGGCTGCGCGATATCGAGTTCACCGTGCAGCTGCTGCAGCTCGTGCACGGTCTGACCGACGAATCCCTCCGCACGCGGGGCACGCTCGAGTCGCTCGACGCGCTCGTCGAGCGCGGATACATCGGGCGCGCCGAGGCGGCGACCTTCGCCGACGACTACCGGGTGCTGCGCCTGCTCGAGCACCGGTTGCAGCTGCGCGACCTGCAGCGCACGCACCTCATGCCGCGCACGGATGCCGGGCTGCGGGTGCTCGCGCGCGGCACGGGCCTGGCCGACACCGCCCGCGGCATCTGGAAGCGCTGGGAAGAGGTGCGCAGAGAAGTGCGCGACCTGCACACCCGGCTCTTCTACCGACCGCTCCTCAGCGCGGTGGCTGAGCTTCCGGAAGACGAACGCACCCTGTCGACCGCGCAGGCGCGCGATCGGCTGGCGGCGATCGGCTTCCGCGACCCTGCCGGTGCGCTGCGGCACATCGGGGCGCTCACCTCCGGCATCAGCCGCAAGGCCACGATCCAGCGCCATCTCATGCCGATCATGGTGCGCTGGTTCGCCGACGGCGCCGACCCCGACTACGGCCTGCTCGCGTTCCGTCGCATCAGCGAACGGCTGGGGGACACCCCGTGGTTCCTGCGCGTGCTGCGTGATTCCACGGGTGCGGCAGAGAATCTCACCACTCTGCTGTCGTCGTCGCGGTACGTGGGCGAGCTCATGGAGTGGATCCCCGAATCCGTGGCCTGGCTCGACGGCGCCGACCTGCTGCGCCCGCGGTCCCGCGCATCGTTGAACGAGGAGGCGCGGGCGATCCAGACTCGCCATGAGCGCACGGCTGATGCGCTCCGCGCCGTGCGCGCCCTGCGCCGTCGCGAGCTGCTGCGCACCGCGATGGGCGCCGTGCTCGATGTTCTCGGTCTCGACGAGGTCGCCGAAGCCCTCACCGACATCACCGACCTCACCATTCAGGCGGGGCTCCGTGCCGTGCGCCGGGAAGTGGTTCCGCCTGAAGACGACGCGCTCGATTTCGCCGTCATCGGCATGGGCCGCTTCGGGGGTGCGGAGCTCGGGTTCGGCTCTGATGCCGACGTGCTCTACGTGTACGACGCGAACGGCGTCGAGCCGCAGCGTGCCCAGCAACTGGCGCTGAAGATCGTCGCGGGTCTGCGGGAGCACCTCACCGACGCGCGTGTGCCGCTCGAACTCGATGCGGATCTTCGCCCCGAGGGGCGGAAGGGGCCGTTGGCGCGATCGATCACCTCCTACGCCGAGTACTATCGCCGGTGGTCGTTGTCGTGGGAATCGCAGGCCTTGCTGCGTGCGCGGGGCGTGGCGGGCAGCGCGAAGCTCATCGCGCGCTTCGACGAGTTGACTGACGGCCTGCGCTATCCCGCCGAGATCGACCGCGACGCACTGCGCGAGATCAAGCGGATCAAGGCGCGTGTGGAGGGGGAGCGCCTGCCGCAGGGCGCCGAGCCGCGGCGGCATCTCAAGCTGGGCCCCGGCACCATCAGCGATGTGGAATGGCTCGTGCAGATCATCCAGCTCGAGCACGCGCATGCCGTGCCGGCGTTGCGGACGACATCGACGCTGCAGGCGATGCGTGCGGCGGAGGATGCCGGGCTCATCGCCGCGGAGGATGCGCGGCTGCTGCGCGAAGCATGGATCCTGTCGAGCAGACTGCGCTCGGCGATGACGCTGCTGACCGGGCAGACGAAAGATGTGCTCACGTCGGATCTGCAAGAACTGGATGGTGTGGGCCGGATCCTGGGATACGCCGATCGCTCGGCGGGCGACGTCGACGAGAATTATCTCGCCGTCACCCGCCGAGCACGGCGCGTGTTCGAGCGCCTCTTCTACGGCTGAGGTCGGCTCGAGCCGGTCTCCGTTCAGGCGAGGGCGTTGCGCGAGGAGCGGAAGTACTCGTTCGAGGCGGGAAGCCACATGAGCACCACGGCGACGATCGAGAGGATGATCGCGATGATGCCGATCGTGCTGACGCCGGCGAACGCGCTGCCGAGCGAAAGGATCTCGAGGATCGTGATGACGATGCGGGCCCAGTTGCGCCCCGCCTTCATCTTCCACAAGATGAACAGTTCGATCACGACGAGCACGATCAGACCGATCGCGGTGGCGAGCAGGACGCCACCGTTCGCCTGAGTGCCGCCGACGTCGATCGACTGGCCTGAGTTCATCATCGCGATCGCCGCGACGAGGGTGACGATCGCCGCGATGGCGTCGAGGATCAGGCCGAGCAGCAGGATCCAGAAGGCGACCTTCACTGTGGTCGGAGTGGGCATGGGTTTCTCCCCTTCGCGGGGGCTCTGAGTGAGCCCGTCTAGTGATCAGAGTGGCACTGTCCCCTGCCACGAGGGAACGACACGCCGGGCGCGAGAACGCGGAGAGCCCGCCCGCACGATGTGCGGAGCGGGCTCTCGGGACGACGCGGTCTCAGACGCCGAAGTACAGCTCGTACTCGTACGGGTGAGGACGCTGTGCCATCGGCAGGATCTCGTTGTTGTACTTGTAGTCGATCCACGTCTCGATGAGATCTTCGGTGAACACGCCGCCCTCGAGGAGGAAGTCGTGGTCCTTGCGCAGTGCCTCCAGCGAGTCCAACAGCGAGTTGGGCACCTGGGGGATGTTCTTGGCCTCCTCGGGCGGAAGCTCGTAGAGATCCTTGTCGATGGGCTCCATCGGCTCGATGCGGTTGCGGATCCCGTCCAGACCCGCCATGAGCTGGGCGGCGAACGCCAGGTACGGGTTGCCCGAGGCGTCGGGCACTCGGAACTCGATGCGCTTGGCCTTCGGGTTCGATCCGGTCAGCGGGATGCGCACGGCGGCCGAGCGGTTGCCGGCCGAGTAGGCGAGGTTCACCGGCGCCTCGAAGTGCTTGACCAGGCGGTGGTAGCTGTTGAGCGTCGGGTTCGTGAAGGCGAGTACGGCATCCGCGTGCTTGAGCAGGCCGCCGATGTACCAGCGGGCGATGTCGCTGAGCTGCGCGTAGCCGTTCTCGTCGTAGAACAGCGGCTTGCCGTCGCTCCACAGCGACTGGTGCGTGTGCATTCCCGAACCGTTGTCGCCGAACAGGGGCTTCGGCATGAACGTGGCCGTGCGGCCCCACTGCTCGGCGGTGTTCTTGACGATGTACTTGAACTTGAGGATGTCGTCGGCGGCGCGCACCATCGTGTCGAACTTGTAGTTGATCTCGCCCTGGCCCGCGGTGCCGACCTCGTGGTGCGAGCGCTCGACCTTGAGCCCGGCGGCCATGAGCTGCAGCACGATGTCGTCGCGCATGTCGGCGTGCTTGTCGACGGGGGCGACGGGGAAGTATCCGCCCTTGAACGGCGTCTTGTTGCCGAGGTTGCCGCCCTCCTCCTTGCGGCCGGAGTTCCACGCGGCCTCGCTGGAGTCGACCTTGTAGAAGCTCGTCCCGGCCGTGACCTCGTAGCGCACGTCGTCGAAGATGTAGAACTCGGCCTCGGGGGCGAAGAACGCGGTGTCGGCGATACCGGTGGAAGCGAGGTATTTCTCGGCCTTCTTCGCGACCTGGCGCGGATCCTTGGCGTAGACGTCGCCGGTGCGCGGGTTGAAGATGTCGAAGACCATGATGAGGGTCTTCTCCTCGCGATACGGGTCGAGGTACGCGGTGGTGACGTCGGGGATGAGCTGCATGTCCGACTCGTGGATGCTCGCGAACCCGCGGATGGAGGATCCGTCGAAAAGCTGGCCGTCGACGAAGAACTCCTCGTCGACCGTCGATGCGGGGATGTTGAAGTGCTGCTGCACACCGGGCAGATCCGTGAAGCGGATGTCGAGGAACTTGACGTCGTTGTCGCGGATGTACGCGATGACGTCGGCGGGATCGGTGAACATGCATCAACTCCTGAGAGAACGGGATGGGTCGTGCGACCTGCCAGAAGATTATGGGCGGGCCATTACTCCATGGTGTCTGCAATGTTTCCGGCATGTTACATCCGGGCCCGGCGTGTGGCCGAGCCGATGCGTGCGCGGCGTCCGCCACCGTGACATCCAGAGAATAGGCTGGAGCAATGTCCGATGTCGTCCAGAAGTATCCCGGTGAGCGCCTCGGATTCCCCGAGACGGGCTCCGGCAGCGTCGGCCGCATCGGGCGGCGCATCGCCGCGCTCGTCATCGACTACGCCGCGGCGACCATCATCGCCACCGCGTTCTTCGGCTTCCGTCAGTTCGATCTGCCGCAGGAGGCGGGCATCACGCAGTTCATGCCGCTGATGATCTTCGCCGTTCTGCAGATCCTCTTCATCCCCACCATCGGCGGCAGCCCCGGACACCGCATCGTGGGGCTGCGCGTGATCATGCTGCACGGCGGTTGGGTGGGGCTGTGGCGCCCCATCGTGCGCACGCTCCTCATCGTCGTCGTGATCCCCGCGGTGATCTGGGACGCCGATCAGCGCGGACTGCACGACAAGGCCGTCGGAACGGTTCTCGTCCGCAGCTGAGGCCCCGTCGGGTGCTTTTACGTCTGCGGGGCGCGGGGCGCGCGCCGAGCGGACTTGGGCGGCTTGCCGCCGAGGAACGACCGGGCAGGATCCACGAGGAAGCCGCGACGGAGCGCCTCGCGGCCGATGAGCATCCGGAACCCCATCTCGGTGCGGTCGCTGAGCGTGACCTCCGCCTCGATCGCGCGACCGACGAGTGTGACCTCGAGGAGCACCACGAGCCGGCTCTGCGCGTGCCCCGACGAACTGCGCACCTCGCGGCGATCGAGAACCGGGGCCTCCACGGTCACGAGCGCTTCGGACCGCTGCCAGGGTTGCACGTCGAAGCGCACCCAGGGGGCGCCGCCGCGGTCGAACTCCTCCGCGTTCGTCGCGTGCAGCGACGAGCTGCGCGCCCCCGTGTCGATCTTCGCCTTGATCCAGGGAATGCCGACCTCGGAGAGCGCGACCCACTCCCGCCACCCCGTGAGGGTGCTTGAATGAGAGGGCTGTTGCACATCGTCCATCTTGGCAGGAACCCACCGTGAAGCTCGCCGTACTCTCGCGCGCACCCCAGTCGTATTCGACGCAGCGCCTCCGCGCCGCCGCCGAACAGCGCGGCCACACCGTCAAGGTGCTGAACACACTCAGGTTCGCGATCGACCTCACCGGCGATGAGCCCGATCTGCACTTCCGCGGCAAGCGCCTCAGCGACTACGACGCGATCCTGCCGCGCATCGGCAACTCGATCACCTACTTCGGCACGGCTGTGGTGCGCCAGTTCGAGCAGATGGATGTCTACACACCCAACACCGCCAACGGCATCACGAGCGCCCGCGACAAGCTGCGCGCCAACCAGATCCTGTCCCGCCACGGGATCGCTATGCCCCCGACGGCGTTCGTGCGCAACCGCGCCGACGTGCGCCCCGCCATCGAGCGCGTGGGCGGCGCCCCCGTGGTCATCAAACTCCTGGAGGGGACGCAGGGGATTGGCGTGATCCTCGCCCCTCAGGTCAAGGTCGCCGAGGCCATCATCGAGACGCTGCACTCCACGAAGCAGAACGTGCTCATCCAGAAGTTCATCGCCGAGAGCCGCGGGCGCGACATCCGCGCGCTCGTGGTGGGCGATCGCGTGGTCGCGGCGATGCGGCGCGTCGCCCACGGAGACGAGTTCCGCTCCAATGTGCACCGTGGCGGCACTGTCGAAGCCGTTTCGCTGGATCCGCTGTACGAGCAGACCGCGGTGCGGGCCGCGCAGATCATGGGCCTTCGCGTCGCCGGCGTCGACATGCTCGAGGGCGATGACGGCCCGCTCGTCATGGAGGTCAACTCTTCGCCGGGCCTGCAGGGCGTGGAGACGGCGACCGGACTGGATGTCGCGGGCGCCATCATCGACTACATCGGTGCCCAGGTCGCCTTCCCCGAGATCGACGTGCGCCAGCGGCTGAGCGTGTCGACCGGATACGGGGTGGCCGAGCTGTACATGCACGCCGGCGCCGAGCAGGTGGGCAAGAAGCTCGGCGAGCTGGGCCTGTGGGATCGCGACATCACCGTGCTCACCCTGCACCGAGGGGCCACGGTCATCCCGAATCCGCGCAAGCACGTCGTGCTCGAGGCGGGGGACCGGTTGCTGTGCTTCGGCAAACTCGAGGAGATGCGCTCGATGATCCCCGAGCGGCCCCGGCGCCGTGCGAAGGTGCGCAAGCTCCCGAAGGAGCCGCTTCCCGAGCGCGCGGCTGGAGCCTGATCCGATCAGCGCGGGCGCGGGGCGCGAGCCTTCAGCGGGTCGATGCCCTTGGGGATCGGCAGCGACGACAGCGACTGCGACACGGAGTCGATGCGCTTGATGACCGCCGCCATCGTGGTCTTGTCGATCGCCTTCGGCAGCTTCTTGATGGTCTTGGCGAGCTGATCGATCGGTGTGTCATCGTCGCCATGCCCCACGTGCAGCACAGTTACGGGAACGCCCTGGGCCACGCGCAGCGAGCGCGTCTTCTCGTCTTTGATCAGGCGTGTGAGGCGCCCGCGCGAGCCTTCGCCGACCACCACGATGCCGCCGCGCCCGACGGCCCGATAGACGGCATCCTGCGACTTCGGGTTGACGCCCACCGGGGTGTCCGAGGCTTGCCAGCTGCGCCCGAGGCTCGTGCTGAGCACATGGCCGACCGCACCGGGCATCCCATCGATCTTCTTGTACATCGCCTTGGTCGACAGCTGCGTCATGAGGATCATGGCGGCGAGCACGCCGAGCATCAGTCCGGTGATGCCCCACAGGATGATGGACCAGACCTGCAGCGGCGGGATGAGGTAGCCGAGGATGACTCCGACGAGCACGCCGGCGACAAGGATCGCGATCTGCAGCCACGGCAGCCACGGGTACACCTCGCGCGTGAACTTGAAGAGCGACTTGATCTGCGAGAAGAATCCGGGTCGCTTCTCGGGCGCCGAACCACGTTGTGCCATGGATACCAGCCTACCGTCCGCACGCGGGCCATTGCGCGGCTCCTCCTCCCCAGCGGCCTCGTCTGCACGGGTTATGCACGGATACCGGTGACGCGGCTTCGGTGCACCCGTGCAGCGGGTGTGATGGAGCGATGAGCGAGCACAGCACCGCGATGGAGACGCTTCCGTTGAACGCCCACCGGCCGATCCGTCGCATCGGCGCCGGCGAAGGGCCGTTCGAGGGCACCCTGGTCTCCGGTGCGGACGAGACCTTCGTCGCGGTCGACACCGACGCCCTGGCCGGATGGAGCGGCTGGGCGCACGCCGGTGCGCAGCACATCGCCGCACCCGCGAGTCTGTGTCGTGTGCGCGACGGTCATCGCGCGCTGCTGCCGTGGTGTCCGGAACGTCTGCTCACCTTTTTGGCGCGCCGGGATGCGCGAGGCGAGCCGCTGTCGGGAGGCGAACGGAGCACGCTCGTGGCGAGTCTGCTCCGCGGCGTCATCGAGGGATGCGGTACGGCGTCCGCGGAGCCCGTGGGCGATTGGTGGCTCACGGGCAGCGGGCGACCGGTCTTCGTGATCGGCTCCGGCGAGCCGTTGCCGCGCAGCGTGGCGGCGGTGCTCGACCTACTCGCCCCTCGTACTGCTGACCGGGCAACCAAGCGCCTGTTCGCCCGGATCGTCGAGGCGCTGGCCGAACCACGTCGCGTGGCGCACGAAGCAGATCACTGGGAGACCGAGCTGTTCGAGCTCGCCGCCCCGAAGCCACTGCGCACCGGGGAAGCGGCGGACACGGAGGACGGCCGACTCGACACGCGCAGCAGCGTTCTCGTCGAACCTGCCGCGATGAGGGCAGTGCCCGCTCGCCGACCCCTGCGTGCGGATGCCCCGCGATCGCGGCGACGCCGAACGGAGCCGCGCGACGAGTCGTGGCGCGCGGCGGTCGGCGCACGCATCGAGGGCGCCGCCGAGTTCGTGCGTCGTGCGCGGGAAGCGCGCCGTACGAATGGTGTCCCCGACCGGGCTATGGGCGATCCGTATGGCGAGTCGGTCGAAGAGGAGTCCACGCCCCGTCGGTGGACGAAGCCGATGCTGGTCGGTGCGGGAATCGCCGCGGTGCTCGCCGTCGGCGGTGCGCTGTGGCCGTCGTCTCCGCCAGCCGACGCCTCCGTGCCGGCGTCGCCGCCGGTGCCGGCGGCGGCAGCAGCTTCCGATCCTCCACAGACGGAGGCACCGGATGAGGTCGTCGTGCCGCGGACAGCGGGGGAGGCCCTCGTGCGAGCCCCTGCCGACACGACGTCGGCGCGCCCGGACTCCGGTGACACCCCGCTCGCTGCGCTGCCCGCGCTGTTGTCCCAGGCGGAGCTGTGCGCCGACGGAGACGACGACGCCTGTGCGCGGGCCTGGGCGTCGGAGCGTCTCGAGTCGACGGGCCCGAGGCCGATCACCGTCGGAACCGACTCCGCGCCGACCGTGATCGAGGACTACGGAGATCTCGCCGCTCTGCGCATCGCCGGCGGCGATGCGCACCAGATCGTCGTGCTCCTGCGCACCGACGACGGATGGCGGATCCGCGACGTGTACGAGGTCGCAGATCCGCCATCCGAAGAGTCAGCCGGCGATCAGGCTCCGAGCTGAGCGGCGAAGTCGGCCGCCTCGAGGCGCTGCTTGATCGCACCGAGGAAGCGCGCGGCATCGGCCCCGTCGATGATTCGGTGGTCGTACGAGATCGCGAGGTACACGTACGACCGCACGGCGATCGCCTCCGCGCCGTCGACCTTCACGACACCCGGGCGCTTGAACACGACGCCGGTGCCGAGGATCGCGGACTGCGGCAGGAACACGAGCGGCGTGTCGAACAGCGCCCCGCGCGAACCCGTGTTGGTCACGGTGAAGGTGCCGCCGGAGAGCTCGTCGGGCTTCAGCTTGTTGTCGCGCGTACGCGCCGCGAGATCGGCGATCTCGTGCGCGAGCTCGGCGAGGTTCTTCGTCGCGGCGTCGCGCACGACCGGTGTGAGCAGTCCGCGCTCGGTGTCGACGGCGATCGAGATGTTCTCCGACGGCGGGTAGACGATGCTGTCACCGTCGACCGTCGCGTTGATGATCGGGAACGACTGGAGCGCCTCGGCGGCGGCCAGCGTGAAGAACGGCAGGAACGACAGCTTGTCGCCGGTCTTCTCCTGGAACGATGCCTTCACGCTGTCGCGGTACGCGGCGAGGGCCGTGACATCGACCTCGACCACCGTGGTCAGCTGCGCGGTCTGCTGCAGCGACGCCACGGCACGCTCGGAGACCATCTTCCGCAGGCGCGACATCTTCTGCGTCGTGCCGCGAAGCTCGGAGATCTCGCGCTCGGCCGGTGCTGCCGAGGCTGCGGCGGCGCCAGCAGCGGCCGGAGCATCCTTGGCGGCGTTGAGCACGTCTTCCTTGCGGATGCGGCCGCCCACACCGGTTCCGGTGACCGTCGCGAGGTCGATGCCCTGCTGGGCGGCCAGACGACGCACGAGCGGGGTGACGTACAGCTTGTCGCCGGAGTCATCCGACGTCGCCGGAGCGGCCGGCGCAGCAGCGGGAGCCGACGGTGCCGCCGCGGGAGCCGACGGTGCCGCCGCGGCGGGAGCCGGAGCCTCGGCGGGAGCCGATGGTGCAGCGGCAGCAGGGGCCTCTTCTTCCTCCGCGGGCGCCTCTTCCTTCTGCGCAGAGGGCTCGGCGGGAGCCGAGTCCTGAGAAGGGGCGGGCTCCGCAGTGGGAGTCGGCGCGGCTCCGCTGCCGATCCGCGCCAGCACGGCGCCGATCTCCACGGTCTCGTCCTCTGCAGCCACGATCTCCTGGACGATGCCCGCGACGGGTGAGGGGATCTCGGTGTCGACCTTGTCGGTGGAGATCTCCAGCAGCGGCTCGTCGACCTCGACGGAATCGCCGACCTCCTTGAGCCAGCGGGTAACTGTGCCCTCGGTCACGCTCTCGCCCAGCTCAGGAAGGCGCACATCGGTCGCGTCTCCCGACGGGGCATTCGCATCGGAGCTCTGTGCCGGAGCGTCGGCGGCGGGTGCCTCCGTCGTGGGTGCCTCGGCAGCCGGCGCGGACTCAGGCTGCTCCGCCTCAGCAGGCTGCTCCGCCTCAGCAGGCTGCTCCGCCTCAGCAGGCTGCTCGGTCGACGGCTGCTCGGCCGCGGGCGCGTCGTCAGATGAGCTCGCACCGCTGCCGTCGCCGATCTTCGCCAGGACGGCGCCGATCTCTACCGTGTCGTCCTCGTTGACGAGGATCTCTTCCAGCACGCCCGCGACGGGCGAGGGGATCTCGGTGTCGACCTTGTCGGTCGAGATCTCGAGAAGGCCCTCATCGGCCTGCACGGTCTCACCGACCTGCTTGAGCCAACGGGTGACCGTTCCCTCGGTGACGCTCTCTCCGAGAGCGGGGAGGACCACGGATGTGCTCATGACGGAGTCTCCTTAAGGATGTTCGTGACTTTTCAAGCTTAGTGACCTGTGCGACTTGTCGCGCACGTTGCCTACAACCCGTGGAGAGGCTTGCCCGCGAGGGCCAGGAACGCCTCGCCGAGAGCTTCGCTCTGGGTCGGATGCGCGTGGATGAGGGGAGCGAGGTCGTCGGGGTGCGCCTCCCAGCTCACGGCGAGTTGCCCTTCGGTGATGAGCTCGCCGACGCGATCGCCCAGCAGGTGCACACCGATCACGGGCCCGTCCTTGCGGCGCACGACCTTGACCACGCCGGACGTGCCGAGGATCTCGCTGCGCCCGTTGCCCGCGAGGTTGTACTCGTACGCGACGATCCCGTCGGCGCCGTGCTCGGCGATGGCGGCCTCCTCGGTGACGCCCACCGAGGCGACCTCGGGATGCGAGTACGTGATCCGAGGGATCTGCTGTTCGGGCACAGGAGCGGGCGAGAGGCCCGCGATCCGCTCGGCGACCGCGATCCCCTGCAGGAACCCGCGATGCGCGAGCTGGAGTCCGGGGACGATGTCGCCGACGGCCCAGACCCGTTCGACCGAGGTGCGCAGGTCGGCATCGGTCTGCACGAAGCCGCGCTCCATGGTGACGCCCGCCTCTTCGAAGCCGAGGCCGGCCGTGGCGGGGCCGCGCCCGACGGCCACGAGCAGGAGATCGGCCTCGAGGACTGTGCCGTCCTCGAGCGTGACGGTGACGGCGTCGTCGCTCTGCTCCGCCTTCTCGAAGCGCACGCCGAGAGACGAGGCGATGCCGCGACGGCGGAACGCCCGCTCCAGCCCCTTGCTCAGCGTGATGTCTTCGTTGGGCACGAGGTGCGGCAGCGCTTCGACGATGGTCACCTCGACGCCCAGCGCGCGCCACGCGCTGGCGAACTCGACGCCGATCACGCCGCCGCCGAGGATGATCGCCTTGGAGGGCAGCTCGTCCAGGGCGAGGGCCTGCTCGCTGGCGATGATGCGCCCGCCGAGCTCGAGCCCGGGCAGCGTGCGGGTGTACGAGCCGGTGGCGAGCACGACGTCGGTGCCGGTCCAGGAGTCGTCGCCGACACGGATCGAGCGATCGGGCTGCAGCACCCCCTCACCCTCCACGACGGTGATCTTTCGGGCGGCGATGAGGCCCTGCAACCCCTTGTACTTCTTGGCGACGATCCCTTCGCGGAAGGCACGTGCGCCCGCGGGGTCGACGCCGTCGAGGGTGGCGTTCACGCCGACGGATGCCGCGTCGCGCACGTTCTGCGCGATCTCGGCCGTGTGCAGCAGGGCCTTCGTGGGGATGCAGCCGCGATGCAGGCAGGTGCCGCCGACCTTGTCCTTCTCGATGAGCACGACGCTCTTGCCCAATTCTGCGGCGCGCAGTGCTGCGGCGTACCCGCCGCTGCCGCCGCCGAGCACGACGACGTCGGCGGTGCCCCCGGTCATGCCTCGGCTCCGGATGCTCGGGTCTCGGCGAGGGCGACGAGCGTGCGGACCATCGCGCCCGTCGCGCCCTTGCCGGTGAAGCCGTAGGGCGAGCCGCTGTGCTCGGACGAGCCGGCGATGTCGAGGTGGGCCCACGGGATGCGCGGGGCGTCCGCGTCGTCGGAGGTGCGTCCGACGAAACGACGCAGGAACAGCCCGGCGAACAGCGAACCGCCCGCACGGTCGCCGATCTTGGCGTTGACCATGTCGGCGATGGGTGACTTCAGGTCGTCTTCCATGTAGTCCGGCAGAGGCATCGGCCAGGCGAGCTCGCCTTCCACGGTGGCGGCGGCGAGCACCTCCTGCACGCTGTCGTCGTCGCCGAAGACGCCTGTGTGGCGCATGCCGAGCGAGACGACGATCGCACCGGTGAGGGTGGCGACGTCGACGATGAGATCGGGGTGCTCACGGCTCGCAGCGACGAGTCCGTCGCCGAGCACGAGCCGGCCCTCGGCGTCGGTGTTCAGCACCTCGACCGTGGTCCCGCCGAGCATCCGCAGCACGTCGCCGGGGCGGATGGCGCGGCCGGAGGGCATGTTGTCGGCGATGCACAGCCAGGAGGTGATGCGCACCAGCAGTCCGAGCGCGGCGACGGCGCGCACCGCGGCGAGAACGCTGGCGGCGCCGGTCATGTCGGTCTTCATCCCGACCATGCCGGCCGGTGGCTTGAGCGACAGGCCGCCGGTGTCGAAGGTGATCCCCTTGCCGACGAGCGCGATGTGCGAGACGGCGTTCTCAGGGGAGTAGTCCAGCTTCACCAGGCGGGGTGGGCGTTCCGAGCCTTGTCCTACGCCGAGGATTCCGCCGAATCCCTCGTCGGCGAGCCGGCTCTCATCCCACACGTCCACTGCGATGGGGAGCCCATCGACGGCTGCGACGGCGCGTTCGGCGAGGTCATCGGGGCCGAGCCATTCGGCGGGGGTGGTGACGAGGTCCTTGGTCAGGGCGACGGCGTCGGCGAGGATGACGGCGCGTGCGACGGCCGCATCCGACAGGTCGGCGTGCAGGACGACGGTCTTCGCGCGCCCCGGCTCGTCGCCGGAGCGGTAGTCGTCGAACCGGTAGCCGCCCAGCAGCGCGCCCTCCGCCGCGGCGACCGCGAACGGACGGATGTCATCGGCCAGCAGCACGCTGACGCGGTCGAACCCGGTCAGCGTGCGCAGCGCGGCTCCGGCGGCTCCGCGCACGAGCGAGGCGTCGGGATCCGGGCCGGTGCTGGCCACCAGCACTGGGAGGTCGGTCACCTCGGGCGCGGGAACGCGCGCCGTCGAACCGGCGGTGTAGGTGAAGCCGATCGATCCGAGCGGGGCGGCGACCGCCTCGAAGGGGGAGAGAGACGAAGCGGAGTCGGAATCGCCGGATACGAGCAGGACGACCGCGTCCGCATTCGCATCCGCCGGAGCTCCTTGTGAGAGCTCGAGCGCAGGAGTGGTCATGATCTCCATCTTAGGTTCGGGGTGCTGCGCGCAGGCGGGTGCCGAGGGAGGCGTGTTCGCTCTCAGCGCGCATCGGGGCCGGACGTCGCCGCCGACTCGTAGCATGGAGTCATGCCCTACTCCGGAGAACTGTTCGACCGCGTCGTGGGCGCGCCGATCGTCCCCGACGGCCTCCCGCTCCTCATCCTGCTCACCGGGTTCACGGACGCCGGGTCGGCAGTGTCGGGTCTCATCGACCACCTGCGTGAGAGCGCGTCTCCGCAGCCGCTGGCAGTCTTCGACAACGACGCCCTGCTCGATTACCGCGCCCGCCGCCCCATCGCCTACTTCGATCAGGATCACATCGCGGAGTACCGGCCCTCGCGGCTCGAGCTCTCGCTGGCCAAGGATGCGCTCGGGCAGTCGTTCCTCCTGCTTGCCGGCTACGAGCCCGACTTCGCCTGGAACGCCTTCGGCGACACGGTGATCGAACTCGCCGAGGAGTACGGCACGTCGTCGGTGAGCTGGGCGCACGCCATCGCGATGCCGGTTCCGCACACGCGACCCTTCGGGACGACGGTGAGCGGGAACCGTGCCGACCTCATCGCCGCGCACTCGGTCTGGAAGCCGCGCACCCAGGTGCCCGCGACGGCCGGCCACATGCTGGAGTACCGCTTCGCGCAGCAGGGCGCGCGCACGGTCGGCTTCGTGCTGCTCGTGCCGCACTACCTGGCCGACACCGAGCATCCGGGTGCGGCGCTCACGCTCGCCGATCGCCTCATGGCCGCAACGGGGCTCGTGCTCGACACCGACGGACTGCGCGCTGAGCAGGCCGAGTACCTCTCCCGTGTGGAGGAGCAGGTGCGCGGCAACGACGAGCTCACGCAGATGCTCGTCACGCTGGAGCAGCGGCACGACGCCTACATGTCGGGCATGGAGCAGTCCGATCCCGCCGATTTCGACGAGGGTGCGCTGCCCAGTGCCGATGAGCTCGCGGCGGAGCTCGAGCGTTTTCTCGCCTCGCGCCCCTCGGGCGACGACGACAAGCCCGGGCGCTCCTGACCCCGTGCGCGCGTGACGAGCGCGGCCTGCGCGTTTCGGACGCCGGCGCGCTCGGGATGTGAGATACTGGAGCATCGACCCGTTGTCAACCGGTCATCGTTCGCGATGCAGGACTTGACAAGGGTCTTACTAGTGTCCGAAATGGCCCGGGGCGCCCGCACGCCCCGTGAAAGGCGAAACGTGACGACTGCCACGACGAAGAAGACCCGGACGACGCCCAAGAAGAAGACCGCACCCGAGGCGGACAAGCCCGCCGAGGCGACCGCTGCGCAGACGGCGACGGAGCCCGCTGCGGAGAAGACTCCCGCGAAGAAGGCGGCGGCGAAGAAGGCCCCGGCGAAGAAGGCGCCCGCCAAGAAGGATGAGGCGAAGACGGAGGCGGCCAAGAAGGCCGCGGCCAAACCCGCGGCCGAGAAGAGCCCGCGCAAGAAGAAGGACGACCCGGTCGCCGAGGCCGTGGCCGACACCAGCGACGACAACGCCGACGTCGAGGGCGACGAGGACAAGAAGCCCGCCTACACGGAGCCGCTGCCGACCGGCGCCATCGTCCTGACCTCGAAGGATGAGGACGACGTCCCCGTCTACTCGACGCAGATCACCGGCGCCACCGCCGACCCGGTCAAGGACTACCTCAAGCAGATCGGAAAGGTCGCGCTGCTGAACGCGGCCGAAGAGGTCGAGCTCGCGATGCGCATCGAGGCGGGTCTGTTCGCCGAGGAGAAGCTGTCGAACATGTCGGCGGCCGAGAAGAGCAAGCAGCTGGGCCTGGACCTGCAGTGGGTCGCGCGCGACGGTCAGCGTGCGAAAAGCCACCTGCTCGGCGCGAACCTACGCCTCGTGGTCTCGCTCGCCAAGCGCTACACGGGTCGCGGCATGCAGTTCCTGGATCTGATCCAGGAGGGCAACCTGGGGCTCATCCGCGCGGTGGAGAAGTTCGACTACACCAAGGGGTTCAAGTTCTCGACCTACGCCACGTGGTGGATCCGTCAGGCCATCACGCGCGCTATGGCAGACCAAGCCCGCACGATCCGCATCCCCGTGCACATGGTCGAGGTCATCAACAAGCTCGCCCGCGTGCAGCGGCAGATGCTGCAGGACCTCGGACGCGAACCCACCCCTGAGGAGCTCAGCCGCGAGCTCGACATGACCCCCGAGAAGGTCGTCGAGGTGCAGAAGTACGGGCGTGAGCCCATCTCGCTGCACACGCCTCTGGGCGAAGACGGCGACAGCGAGTTCGGCGACCTCATCGAAGACACCGAGGCGGTCGTGCCGGCCGACGCGGTGGGCTTCACGATGCTGCAGCGCCAGCTCGAGCAGCTGCTCGACTCGCTCTCCGAGCGGGAGGCGGGTGTGATCCGCATGCGCTTCGGCCTCGGCGACGGCCAGCCCAAGACGCTCGACCAGATCGGCGACACGTTCGGCGTCACGCGTGAGCGCATCCGTCAGATCGAGTCGAAGACGATGGCCAAGCTGCGCCACCCGAGCCGTTCGCAGTCGCTGCGGGATTACCTCGAGTGATGGCGGAGAACAGCGGCCTGCCCAACGAGGGCAAGGCGCTCGAGGCGAGCGTCGACGGAACCAGCTACGCGCGCATCCCGCTGAAGACCAAGGTCGTCATGCCCGATGACGATCTGGATGCCGTGATCACCGAATACGCGGCCGACGCCGTGCAGCCGGGCGATGTGCTGTTCGTGACGGAGAAGATCGTCGCGATCACGCAAGGCCGCTCCTACCGGCTCGATGAGATCCGGCCGCGAAAGCTCGCGCTGTTCCTGTCGAAGTACGTCACGCGCACGCCGTACGGCATTGGCCTCGGGATGCCCGAGACGATGGAGATGGCGCTGCGGGAGTGCGGTGCGCCGCGCATCCTGTTCGCCGCCGCGGTCGCAGCGGTGACCAAGGCATTCGGCCGCAAGGGCGACTTCTACCGCATCGCCGGCGACAAGGCGCGCGCCATCGACGGACCGACCGAGGGAACGATCCCGCCGTACGACCAGGCGGTCGTGCTCGGGCCCGACAGGCCCAAAGCCGTTGCCGCACACCTGCAGACGCTGATCGGCGGCGCGGCCGACGTGGCCGTGGTCGACATCAACGACCTCGGCGGCAACATCCTCGGCTCCACACTGGATCGTGCGGGCGAGGAGCGCCTGGTGCGCATCCTCAAGGACAACCCGCTCGGCCAGGGCACGCAGTCGACGCCGATGGGCATCATCCGCGCCGTCTGACGCGACACCGACGCATCGAGGAGGGCCTGCCCGGCGACACCCGTGGCAGGCCCTCCTCGTTCTGCTGGTCGGCTGTGCTGCTCAGAAGCCGATCGCGGCGCGGTAGCGCGGCTTGTTGCCGGTGCGGATGCCTGAGACCGACGGCTTGTTCTCGTAGACGCCGGCGCCCCAGTTGCCCTCGACGAGCACGGGCCCGTCGGGGCCGACCACGACGTCCCATCCCACGTACTGGATCTGCGGCACCACGCGGGCGACGGTGTCGATGAACGCGACCACCTCTTCGTACAGCGGCAACTGGAAGTCTGCAATGCGCACACCCGAGTCCGGGTGGTCGACATGCACGTGACCGTGCGAGTCGTACCCCGCCGAGCGTGCGTGACCGGTCTCATCGAGCATCGTGTAGAAGCCGCCGAACGACATCTGATCGCTCACCTCGCCGCGCCCGAACTTCTGCGCGACGGCGAGGATGTGCGTCGTCTCACCGTCGAAGAACGCCGTCACGCGCGTGGTGTTGACGGTGCCGGGGCATACGGCGGCCAGGTCTTGGTGCTGCACGATGAGCTGCTCGATCAGCACCTCGTCGCGCGTGAGCAGGTCGCGGTGGAAGCGGGCCCAATCGTCGACGTCGGCGGCGTGATAGCGCTTGACGCCGCTGCCGGCCTGCCCGCGGCGGGTCTTGGCGATGATCGTGCCGTGGCGGGTCACGAAGTCTTCGAGCTCGGCCGCGTTGCCCTCTTCGACGAGCATCCACTCGCGACGGAGGAACCCGTCGAAGGTGCGGTTGAACTCGAGCTTGTCGTGGAACAGGTGCCGGTAGGGCTCGGCGTCGTAGCGCTCGGAGAGCTGATTCGACACGGGATGCGTCATGTACGTCGCGCGTTCGGCGGCACTCAGCATGGCGAAGTCGTAGTCGACGTAGTCCTGGAAGCCCACGTTGTCGAACGCCGCGCTGCGCAGCATGTCGACCACGACCAGCGGCACCGCCTTGCCGTGCTGATCGCGTACCTCGCGGGCGCGCGCCAACACCGATCCGACGTTGATGCGGCTGGCGCGTTCGGCGAGGTATCGCAGGCGGGGCATGACGCCCAGGCCGTTGGCAGGCATTCGTTCTCCAGATTCGTCGCGGACACACCATTCTAGGCGGCGAGCGGTCGCCGAACCCTGGCAGGCATGGCCCTCGGGCATCCCGGCCAGGGCACTCGGGAAGACGGCGCGGATCGGGCGCCTCGATGTCCTGACCTAGACTCGTCGGGTGGGCATTCCTCGCAGCACGGCGACCCGCGCCATGATCTCCCGCTCTGCGCTGACCGCACACGCGCGGGCATGCGCAGCCGACGGCGGCCGGGTGGCCGACCTGCGTCGTGATGCCTACGGACACGGCCTTCTCGTCGCTGCGCGCGCTGTCCTGGCCGCGGGCGTCGAGGAGATCCGTGTCGACGGACCCGACCAGGTGGCGATGCTGCGCGACCAGGGGCTGACGGCGAATGCGACCGCCGTGCCGGACATCGATCCCGTCGCCCTGTACGGGATGCGGCCGGATGCCGACGGCGTCAAACGCCCGGCGATGCGGCTCACGGGCCACGTCATGTCGACCAAGCCGCTGCGCCGCGGAGAGGCCGTGTCGTACGGCTACACTCACCGCGCCGAGCGCGACACCACGGTGGCGCTCATCACCGGCGGCTACGCGCAGGCGGTGGTGCGAGCGCTCGGCAACCGTGCGCACGTCGAGCTGCGCGGGCAGGTGCATCCGATCGTGGGCCGGGTGGCGATGGACGTCTGCGTCGTCGACCTCCAATCGTCCGATGCCGTGGCGGACGAGGGCGACGAGGTGACCTACTTCGGCGGATCCGGCCCGGCGCGTGCCTTCCTCGGCGAATGGGCGGATGCGACCGGATTCACGCCTGAAGAGCTCGTCTGCGCCGCAGGCCTTCACGCGACGAGAGTCGAGGGGGACTGATGCCCGCCCGGCTCGAGATCAGCAGTGCGACCTTCCGCGGAAACGTGCGGGCCGTCGCCGAGCGCATCGCGCCGAGCGAGCTCATGCTCGTCATGAAAGACGACGCCTACGGACACGGCCTGAACTGGGCGGCGGCGCAGGGACTGGCGGTCGGCGTCCGCTGGTTCGGCGCGTACGAGGTGCCCGCGGCGCTGCGCATCCGCGCGGCTGCTCCCGAGGCGCGCATCTTCGCCTGGGCGACATCGTCGCGCGAGGAGGTCGCGGCGGCCATCCGCGCCGACGTCGACCTCGGCATCGGCGCGCACGACTACCTGCGGCGCGTGGTCGCCGAAGCGCGGAGCGCGTGCCGCCCTGCGCGGATCCACCTCAAGATCGATACCGGCCTGCATCGCAACGGCATCCGGCCCGAGGACTGGGACGACGTCGTCGCCGAGGCGCGCCGTGCCGAGGATGCCGGCCTCGTGCGCATCGCCGGAGTATGGAGCCATCTCGGCGAGGCGAGCGACGCCGACGACGACGATGCCCGATCCGTGTTCACCGCGGCAGGAGACGCGCTTCGGGCTGCGGGGGGGACGCCGGAGCATCGGCATCTCACCGCCTCGGCGGCATCCTGGGCGCGACCGGAGCTGCGGGGATCGCTCGGGCGGATCGGGGCGTTCTGCTACGGCATCCGCTCGGCCGACGGGCCGGACCTCGACGGCGTCGCACCGGCCGCAGCGCTGCGCGCAGACGTCATCGATTCGGGGGCGGATGGCGTTCGCATCGACATCGGCGCCCTGGATGGACTGCCCTCGACCCTCGCCGGGGCGGCCATCGGAGACCGGTCAGCGCGGATCGTGCGGGTCGATCGCACCTGGACCGAGGTCTCGTCCTCCGAAGAGCTCCGGCCGGGCGACAGCGTCACGCTGTTCGGCCCCGGCGGCGTGAGCGCCACGGACCTGGCCGAGCACATCGACACCGTCGGCGAGGAGATCCTCACCCGCATCTCTCCGCTGGTGCCCCGGATATACACGTGACGCGCGGAGCGTGTGCTCCGCGCGTCTCTGAGTGACGTCATTGCCGACGCCCCGTGTGGACCGGCTTCGGCTCGGACTGCCCTGGCTCAGACGGCGTCGACCAGTCGTGCCGTCTCGTCGTGCCACGACGTGGCGACGGAGCGGAGCTTCTCTTCGTACTTGCGGCCGTGGTGCGCGCAGAACAGCAGTTCGCTGCCGTTGACCTCGGCGGCGATGTACGCCTGGGCGCCGCAGGAATCGCAACGGTCCGCGGCCGTGAGACGGTACTCGACGGTGGGTGCTTCTCGTTCGGTCGTCGCGTTCATCTCGTGCCTCCTCGGTGTTCGGGTTACGCGGTGGAGCGTGCTCAATACAACCACGCAGACCTGGGAGTCATGCCCGCGCGACGGCGTGTTTCGCTCACCGCGTACGCGACGGGTCTCGGCACGGTATCAGCGGGAGTGTCGTCCGGATGCGGGGGACAGGCGCGCATACGATGGAACACTGTGACAGCCGAGTACTCCGCCCATCATCTCCAGGTCCTCGAGGGGCTGGAGGCGGTCCGCAAGCGCCCGGGCATGTACATCGGCTCCAACGGCTCTCCGGGCCTCATGCACTGTCTGTGGGAGATCATCGACAACTCCGTCGACGAGGCGGTGGCCGGCACCGGCACGCGCATCGATATCGTGCTGCACGACGACGGCAGCGTCGAGGTGCGCGATCGCGGTCGCGGCGTGCCCGTCGATGTGGAGCCGCGCACCGGGCTCACCGGCGTCGAGGTCGTCTACACGAAGCTGCACGCGGGCGGGAAGTTCGGCGGCGGCTCGTACGCGGCATCCGGCGGTCTGCACGGCGTGGGCGCGTCGGTCGTCAACGCGCTCTCCGAACGCCTCGACGTCGAGGTCGACCGAGGCGGCAAGACCTACGCCATGAGCTTCCACCGCGGCGAGCCGGGCGTTTTCGCGGACTCCGGCGAGCCCCGTCCGGATGCACCGTTCTCACCCTTCGAGCAGAAGAGCGAGTTGCGCGTCATCGGCAAGGCGCCCAAGGGAGTCACCGGAACACGGGTGCGCTACTGGGCTGACCGGCAGATCTTCACGAAGGACGCCGCCTTCCAGCTCGAGGAGCTCGAGACGCGGGCGCGCCAGACCGCTTTCCTCGTGCCCGGTCTCGAACTGGTCATCCGCGACGAGCGCGAGAAGACCGACGGCGACGCTGAGGCGAAGGACGCTGAGGCGAAGGAGACGTCGTTCCGCTACGACGGCGGCATCTCCGAGTTCGTGGACTACCTGGCCATGGATGCGCCGATCACCGACACCTGGCGCGTCCAGGGCTCCGGCAGCTTCACCGAGACGGTCCCGGTGCTGCAGCCCGACGGCCACATGGCCTCCACCGAGGTCGAGCGTGAATGCCGCGTCGACATCGCGATGCGCTGGGGAACCGGCTACGACACGGTGACCCGCTCGTTCGTCAACATCATTGCCACGCCCAAGGGCGGCACGCACCAGCAGGGCTTCGAGCAGGAGCTGCTGAAGGTGCTCCGCGCCCAGGTGGAGCAGAACGCGCGCCGTCTCAAGGTCGGCAAGGACAAGCTCGAGAAGGACGATGTGCTCGCGGGCCTCACCGCCGTGCTCACCGTCGAAGTGCCCGAGCCGCAGTTCGAGGGCCAGACCAAGGAGGTGCTCGGCACCCCCGCCGTGCGCACCGTGGTCGTCAAGGTGCTCCGACAGGCGCTGGGCGAGCGGTTCTCCTCGACCAAGCGCGACGACAAGAGCCAGGCCTCGATGCTGCTGGACAAGGTCGTCTCCGAGATGAAGGCGCGCATCTCCGCCCGCGCCCACAAGGAGACCCAGCGCCGCAAGAACGCGCTGGAGTCCTCGACCCTGCCCGCCAAGCTCGTCGACTGCCGCACGAAGGACGTCGAGCAGTCCGAGCTGTTCATCGTGGAGGGCGATTCGGCGCTCGGCACTGCCAAGGATGCGCGCAACAGCGAGTTCCAGGCGCTGTTGCCCATCCGCGGGAAGATCCTCAACGTGCAGCGGGCCTCGATCAGCGACATGCTCTCCAACGTCGAGTGCGCCTCCATCATCCAGGTGATCGGCGCCGGGTCCGGGCGCACCTTCGACCTGTCGGCGGCCCGCTACGGCAAGATCATCCTGATGAGCGACGCCGACGTCGATGGCGCTCACATCCGCACCCTTCTGCTCACCCTGTTCTTCCGCTACATGCGCCCGCTCATCGAGGACGGGCGCGTGTTCGCGGCGGTGCCGCCGCTGCACCGCGTGATCGTGGTGAACCCGGGCTCGAAGCCGAACGAGACGATCTACACCTACAGTGAGCAGGAGCTGCACGCGCTGCTGACGAAGCTCCGCAAGCAGAACAAGCGCTGGCACGAGCCGGTGCAGCGCTACAAGGGACTCGGCGAGATGGATGCCGAGCAGCTCGCGACGACCACCATGGATCGCTCCGGCCGCCTGCTGCGTCGGGTGCGCATGCAGGACGCCGAGGCGGCAGGTCGTGTGTTCGAGCTTCTCATGGGCAACGAGGTCGCCCCGCGTCGGGAGTTCATCATCGACTCCTCCGATCGCCTCACGCGCGAGTCGATCGACGCCTGATCAGGCGTCGATGATCGGCGGCGGGTCGATCAGGAGCCGAGTGCGCGCCCGACGGAGCCGATGACGGCGTCGAGCGGTTGACCGGAGCCGTCGCGTTTCGCACCGCCTTCGGGGAGTGTGCGCGCCGAGCCGTCGTTGCCCACGGCGAGTGCGGAGGAGGGGCCGACCCAGGCCAGGCTCAGACGGTCTTCGCCCTTGAGGAAGGCATGCGCACGTACGCCGCCGGTCGCGCGGCCCTTGCCGGGGAACTCCGCGAACGACGAGACCTTGGCGCGTCCCGCGTCGGTGCCGGCGAGCATCCCATCGGCACCGGATACTGTGACGACCACGGCGTCGTCCGGAGTCTCGACGACGGAGAACGCGACGACTTCTGCGCCGGCGCCGAGCTTCACGCCGGCCATGCCTCCGGCCGGCGCGCCCTGCGGACGCACGCCCGCGGCGGGGAAGTGCAGCAGCCGGGCATCCGAGGTGACGAACACGAGCTCGGTCGCGTCGGGGGCGGTGGCGGCGCCGACGACGGCGTCACCGGGCTTGAGGCCGATGATCTCCAGCTCCGGGCGCACGGCAAGGCCGGATGGCACGATGCGCTTGACGACGCCCGTGCGCGTGCCGAGGGCGAACGGCGCGTCGTCGTCGAAGCGCAGCAGCGCCACGACGCGTTCGCTCTTATCGAGGAGACCGACGTAGTCGCGCAGCGGGACACCGGCGGCGAGGTGCACGGAGCTGGAGGGCACCGACGGCAGGTCGACGGGGGAGAAGCGCAGCACGCGCCCTGCCGAGGTGACGGCACCGATCTCCGCGCGGGTCGACGTGGCCAGCGTCGCCAGCACCGCATCGTGCTTGCTGCGGCGCGTGGCGAGAGACAGCTCCTGGTCGCCCTCGAGGTCCACCCGCACCGCGCGGCCGGTCGTGGACAGCACGACCACGGTGGGCGCATCGGCGATCTGCAGATCGGGGGTTCCCTTGGTGCTGCGGGGTTTGGGCGGCGCGGCGTTGAGCAGCATCGTGCGGCGCGGCGTTCCGTAGGCATCGGCGGCCGCATCCAGTTCCTGCGCGACGAGGCGGCGCAGCAGAGCCTCGTCGTCGAGCAGCTCCTTCAGCTCGGCGATCTCCTGCTGCAGCTTGTCGCGCTCGGCCTCGAGCTCGATGCGCGAGAACTTCGTCAGACGCCGCAGGCGCAGTTCGAGGATGTACTCGGCCTGCAGTTCGGAGAGGTCGAAGACGTCGCGCAGTCGGGTGCGCGCCTGCTCGGCGTCTTCAGAGGTGCGGATGACCTGGATGACCTCGTCGATGTCGAGGATGGCGATCAGCAGGCCCTCGATGAGGTGCAGGCGCTCCTCGCGGCGCGCGAGCCGGAAACGGCTGCGGCGGGTGACCACCTCGAGGCGGTGGCGCACGTAGACCGACAGCATGTCCTTCAGGCCCAGCGTGCGGGGCTGGCCGTCGACGAGGGCGACGTTGTTGATGCTGAAGGAGTCCTCCAGCGGCGTGAGCCGATACAGGTGCTCGAGCACGGCGTTCGCGTCGAACCCGGTCTTGATGCCGATCTGGATGCGCATGCCGTGACGACGGTCGGAAAGGTCTGTGACGTCGCTGATGCCCTGCAGCTTCTTGGCCTGCACGGCGTCGCGGATCTTCTCGATGAGGCGTTCCGGGCCGACCATGTAGGGCAGCTCGGTGACGATGATGCCGGTGCGCCGCGGGCCGAGCGGCTCTATCGAGGTCTTTCCGCGCACCCTGAGGGCGCCGCGGCCCGTCGTATAGGCGTCTTTCACGCCGTCCAGCCCCATGAGGATCCCGCCGGAGGGGAAGTCGGGACCGGGCACGTACTCCATCAACTCCTCGACCGTGGCGTCCGGATGCTCCAGCAGGTGCACGGCGGCGGCCACCACCTCGTTGAGGTTGTGGGGCGCCATGTTCGTGGCCATGCCGACCGCGATGCCGCTCGCGCCGTTGACGAGGAGATTGGGGAAGGCTGCGGGCAGCACGGAGGGCTGCTGGAACTGGCCGTCGTAGTTCGGGACGAAGTCGACGGCGTCTTCGTCGAGGCTCTCGGTGAGCGCGAGCGACGGTGCCGCCAGGCGCGCCTCGGTGTAGCGGGCTGCGGCAGGGCCGTCATCCAGGGAGCCGAAGTTGCCGTGCCCGTCCACCAGCGGCACGCGTAGCGCGAAGGACTGCGCCAGGCGGACGAGGGCGTCGTAGATCGCCGAGTCGCCGTGCGGATGGAGCTTTCCCATCACTTCGCCGACGACGCGGGCGCTCTTCACGTGGCCGCGGTCGGGGCGCAAGCCCATCTCCGCCATCTGGTAGACGATGCGTCGCTGCACGGGCTTGAGGCCGTCGCGGGCGTCGGGCAGCGCGCGGGAGTAGATCACCGAGTACGCGTATTCGAGGAACGAGCCCTGCATCTCGCTCGACAGATCGATGTCCTGGATGCGCTCGTCGATCGGCTCGGGCGGGGTGGTGCTGCGGGGCATGGGGTTCCTGCGTCGGCTTCCTGCGTCGGTCGGTCGTGCGGCGGAGGCGGTCCTCGACGCCGCTGCCGGGCGCAGCCCTGTGGGAGACTGGCTCGGATGACGCCCATGCTACCGGCCGTGCCGCCCTCTGCCCGGAGCATCACCGGGGTGGCGGATGACCTTCTCGGTGCCGTGACAGGAACGGGCTCTTCGCTGCCGCGGGTCCGTTCGGCCGTCCTCGTCGTCGTCGACGGACTCGGCATGGCCCAATTGCGGGCGCACGCGGGTCATGCGCGCTGCCTCGCGGCGGCGACGGCGCGCGGCGACGTGGCGTACTCCGTGTTCCCGTCGACCACGGCGGCCGCGCTCACGAGCCTGCTGACCGGGGTGGCCCCGGGCACGCACGGCCTCGTCGGCTACCGGGTGCTGGATCGTGAGCGCAGGCGGCTGGTGAACCAGCTCAGCGGCTGGGAGCACGAGCGGATCGACGCGGCCCAGTGGCAGCGCGAGCCCACGATCTTCGAGCGGGCGACGGCCGCGGGGCATCCTGCCTTCGCCGTGGGACTCGCCGCCTACGCGCACAGCGGATTCTCCTCCGCAACATTGCGCGGCGCGCGCTTCGAGTCGGAGAAAAGCGCCGCCGAGCGCGTGGAACGGGCGATTCAGCTGGCCGACGAGAACGACGGCGCGCTGGTGTACTGCTACCTTCCGGAGGCCGACAAAGCGGGCCACAAGCACGGTGTGGATTCGGGTGAGTGGGTGGCGGCGCTGGAAGAGATCGATGCTGCGCTGTCTGTCGCGCTGCCGGCCGACGTCGGAATGCTCGTCACGGCCGATCACGGCATGATCGATGTGCCGCGGCATCGGCACCTGATCATCGAGGAGGGCGATCCGATGCTGGCGGGCGTCACGCATATCGGGGGAGAGCCGCGCATGCTGCACGTCTATCTCGACGCCGCCGCGCGCACCGATGAGGCTACCGCTGTCTGGCGGGCGGGCACGGGGGCCGCCGCCGACGTGCACACGCGCGACGAGGCGATCGCGACGGGGATGTTCGGGACGTCCGTGACGCCCGAAGCGTCATCGCGGATCGGCGATCTGCTCGTCGCCGCGCGCGGCACCTGGGCGCTGTACGACGGTACGGACGCGGATCAGACGTCGCAGGGGATGATCGGACAGCACGGCTCCCTCACCCCGGAAGAGCTGCGAGTGCCGTACACGCGCCTGGGGGCTTTCGCTGCCCGCTGAGCGGACGAGAGGCCCGGATCGTCACTCGTCGGTCCGTGCGCCGAAGACGATCTCGTCCCACGACGGCATCTCGCGCCGGCGCCGACGTTGCCCGCCCTCGGCATCCGATCCGCCGGTCGATGCACCGCTCGGGGTCGAGGAGGGGGGCGCGACAGGGGATGCGCCGCCGGCGGATGAGCGAGACGGCGCGTCGTCGTCGATGCCGCCGTCGTACCCCGGCTCGAGGGCGTCGAACAGAGCGATCGGCCCCTGACCCTGGTCGGGGGCGTCGTCGGTGGGCACCGGCTCGCGCTGCCCACGACGACGCCGCAGCGCCTCGAGGAGGTCGGCCGTGCCGGAAGGGGTCTGCGACGTCTCTGGGGCGCGCTTGGTCGCCGCCTCCTGGGCGGAGGGCGCCGAACGCTCCCGACCGGCGGGCTCAGCGTCCTCCGCGGGGGTCTCCTCCGCATCAGCGACGGGCGGGAGGACGCGGGGACCGAAGGCGCCGGAATCGAACCGGCTGTCATCCTTGTACGGCGACGGGCGTTCCTTGTCGAGCGCGCGCAAGCGGGGGATGAGTCCTTCGGGGAGCGAGCCCTGGCGGGAGAGCTGTGTCGCATCGGCGTTGAGCGGTGCGAGGGCGCTGCGGCGGGGATCGAAGCTCCAGCGCGCATCGTGATCGACCTCGTTCGCCGTGAACTCGAGCTTGATGATCCAGCCGGCGGACTCATCCTTCCAACTGGCCCAGCGCTCGCCCGAGGCGGAGACCTCGGCGAGCTTGTTCCTGATCGCCACGCCGAAGGTGGGCTGGGCGTCTGGCTCGACCTCGCTGCCGATGAGCACGGGCACGGCGAGCGCCTGGGACACGAGGTGTTCGCGCTCGGCCAGCACCGGCGACTCGAACCTTTCGACGACCTCGCGATCGACGCCGAGCAGGTCGGAGACCTCGGCGGCCGAGAGGCCGGAGCGGATCTTCGCCTGGATCTCCCTCGGGCTGGCCGCCAGAGGGGCGGCCTTGTCGTCGCCGTTCGCGCGCGAACGGCGCACCTCGGCACGCAGAACCTCGTCGATGGGCAGGCCGAAGCGGGCTCCTGCCTCCGTCGCGAGGATCAGGAGGTTGTCTTCGGTGCCGACGATGGTGACGTTTTCCATGGCTGAGCCCCTCCGATGGGTGTGTCCCCATGGTGTCACGCACCCTCGGAACCCTGCGGGAATACCGCGGGCGCGCCGCGAGTTTGGCAGGGCGGATCGCGACCATTTGCGAAATGCGTCGCGGTCTAGCAGAATTGCGCCGCCGTCTTCCCGACGGCAGGCAGCCGCGCCCACGACGAACGCGGCCCCCGGTACGACGAAAGTGGAGATCTTCCGCATGGCAACCGACTACGACGCCCCCCGCAAGAGCGATGACGAGAGCGAGTCGATCGAGGCTCTCAAGGAGCGCGTCCCCGACAAGCTGTCGGGATCGGTCGGCGATGAGGACTCCGACAACCCCAGCAGCTTCGACCTGCCCGGCGCCGACCTGTCCGACGTGGAACTCGACGTCGTCGTGCTCCCGCCCCAGGATGACGAGTTCACCTGCACGAGCTGCTTCCTCGTGAAGCACCGTTCCCAGCTGTCGCCGCAGAGCAGCGCGGGCGCGCCGATCTGCACCGAGTGCGCCGGCTGATCCGATGCACCGCACGCGCCCGGGCCGATCGGCTCCGGGCGCGTCTTGCTGTCAGTCCGCGTCTGCCCGTGCGGCCGTCGCGCGCGCAGCGTCGATCGCGGCGGCGAGCCGATCGGGCGTGCGGGTGGAGATCGTCCAGCGGGGGGCGGGATCGGCCGGGTCGGTGATCGGCACGATCACCAGCCCTGGGATACCGCCGCGGATGAGGTGCCAGCCGCGTGCCGGGAGGTCCGGCCCCCGGGCGGCTCGTGCCGCCTCCCCGGTGCGGATCTCCGGTGCGCCCAGCCAGCGTGCGTCGATGTGCGCTCGGCCCGCGTGCAGCGTCGTCCCCTGCACTTTCAGGCGCGGGGAGAGCACGACGATGAGCACGAGGATGACCGCGGTCGAGGCGACGCCGATGGCCAAAGCGAGCGCGGGGACGAGCCGGAGCGCGGTGAGCGCGATCATCGGTCCGATCACGGCCGCCCCGAGGAAGAGCCACAACCCGGGGGTGAGGCGCTCCCGGTACAGCACTGCCGCAGCAGGATCGTCGCCTCGGCTGGACGAAGACCGAGTGTCGGCATCGAGGTTCTGCATTAGCCTCTTTCTCGTGACCGAAACCGTGGACATCCCCATTATCGCCCCCGCGGTTCCCGCATACGCCCATGTCGGCGACGCCGGGGCCGACCTCGTGTCCACGGAATCCGTGGTGCTGGACGCGGGGGAGCGCGCGATGCTCGGCACCGGCGTGCGCATCGCGCTTCCCGAGGGATACGCGGCCTTCGTCGTGCCGCGCAGCGGGCTGGCGGCCAAGCACGGCATCACCGTGGTGAACTCTCCCGGCACCGTCGACGCGGGCTATCGGGGGGAGATCAAGGTCACCCTGCTCAACACGGATGCGCGAGAGAGCTATGCCATCGCAGCGGGCGACCGCATCGCCCAGCTGATCGTCATGCCGGTCGTGCGGGCGAACTTCGTGCCCGTCGACGATCTCGACACCAGCGAGCGCGGCGACGGCGGCTTCGGATCGACCGGCTACCAGTCCGCAACGGACGTTCAGGCAGACAGCGCCGCCGTCGAGGCCGGCGCGGAGGAGAGAGCATGACCGACGACAATCAGAACGACGGCGAGATCGAAGAGGTCGAGCTCGAACAGGTCGACGTCGACTCGACCGCGCTGAGCGGGGACCGGGCCGTGGACGGCCCCTTCGACGAGTCCGAGGCGAATCCGGTGCGCCCCTACATCGACCTGGGCGGCATCAAGATCCTTCCCCGCGAGGGTCTGAACCTGCGGCTGGAGGTCGAGGAGCAGTCCAAGCGCATCGTCGCCGTCGGGCTCGACTACGCCGGATCCACGCTGCAGGTGCAGCCGTTCGCCGCGCCGCGCACCTCCGGTCTGTGGGACGAGACCCGCGAGCAGATCCGAGATCAGGTGACCCAGCAGGGCGGCAGCGTCCAGGACCGCGACGGCGCACTGGGCGCCGAACTCCTCGCCGAGATCCCCGCCGCGGGCGAGGGCAACGGCCGCCGCACGGCCCGCTTCGTGGGTGTGGATGGGCCGCGATGGTTCCTGCGCGGAGTGATCGGCGGGGCGGGGGCGTCGGATCCCGAGGCCGCGGCGGCCGTCGAGGACCTCTTCCGCTCGATCGTCGTGGTGCGCGGCGGCTCACCGATGCCTCCGCGCGACCTCATCCCGCTGCGCATGCCCGCCACCCCCGGCGCGGCGTGAGCGGGATCGACCCGACTCCCGAGCCGTCGCCCCTGGGTTCGGACGAGGAGCGCGAGCCCGGCGCGGCCGAGATCCTCGGATCGGCGCTGAGCGACGCCGCGCGCCGTGCGGGTATCGACCCCGACGCCGAGAAGTCCACCGGGTCGATGGTGTGGGCGGTGATCGGCGGCTGGCGCGGCATCGCCGAGAGCGTTCTGCCGCTGCTCGCGTTCATCGTCACCTACAGCGTGACCGGCGAGCTGCTGCCCGCGCTCGCCCTGTCGGTCGGACTCGCAGCGATCTTCACGGTCATCCGGCTCGTGATGAAGTCGCCCCCGGTGGCCGCGCTGTCCGGCTTGGTGGCCGCGGTGGTCGCGGCGGGCCTTCCGCTGTTCACCGGCCGGGCCGAGGATCAGTTCGTCGTCGGCTTCATCACCAACATCGCCTACGGCGGCGCCTTCGTCGTCTCGGCGCTCGTGCGCTGGCCGCTCATCGGCGTCGTGGTCGGCTTCCTGGTGGGCGAAGGGCTCGCATGGAGGCGGGACCCGCGAAAGCGGCGGCTGTTCTTCTGGCTCTCCATCGCGTGGGGAGCGCTGTTCCTAACCCGGCTCGCGGTGCAGCTGCCGTTCTACTTCGCCGGAGACGTGGCGACCCTCGGCACGGTGAAGCTCATCATGGGACTTCCGTTCTTCGCCGCGCTGCTCGCGCTCACCTGGATCACGACGCGCCGTCTCTACCCGCGCTCGGACACGTCCGCCATCCCGAAGGCGTGATAGATTTATCTTGACATCAAGATAAATCGACGCCCTTTCGCTCAGGCGTCCGCAGGCGCACACTGGTAAGGCATCCCTTGCTGGCCGGGCGATCGGACGGCGGGCAAGATGGAGTCGCCTGTCGCTTCCATCCGATCAGAAGGAGACGGATTCGTGTCCACGGTGAACAGCTTCGGTGCCAAGAGCACCCTGACGGTCGGCAGCACCGACTACGAGATCTTCCGCCTCGACACCGTCGCCGGGTACGAGAAGCTCCCGTTCAGCCTGAAGGTGCTGATGGAGAACCTCCTGCGCACCGAAGACGGCAAGAACGTGACGAAGGCGCAGATCGAGGCGCTCGGGTCGTGGGATCCCACGGCGAACCCCGACACCGAGATCCAGTTCTCGCCCGCGCGCGTCGTCATGCAGGACTTCACCGGCGTGCCCTGCATCGTCGACCTCGCCACCATGCGCGAGGCCGTGACGGCCCTCGGCGGCGACCCGAGCAAGATCAACCCGCTCTCGCCCGCCGAGATGGTCATCGACCACTCCGTCATCGCCGATCTCTTCGGCACGGAGAACGCGCTGGAGCGCAACGTCGAGATCGAGTACGAGCGCAACGGCGAACGCTACCAGTTCCTGCGCTGGGGCCAGACGGCGTTCGACGACTTCAAGGTCGTCCCCCCTGGCACCGGAATCGTGCACCAGGTGAACATCGAGCACCTCGCCAAGGTCATCTACGACCGCACCAACGACGGCGTGCTGCAGGCCTACCCCGACACCTGCGTCGGCACCGACTCGCACACCACCATGGTCAACGGCCTCGGTGTGCTCGGCTGGGGCGTCGGCGGCATCGAGGCCGAGGCCGCGATGCTCGGACAGCCCGTCTCGATGCTCATCCCTCGTGTGGTCGGCTTCAAGCTCACCGGTGAGATCCCGGCCGGCGTGACCGCGACCGACGTCGTGCTCACCATCACCGACATGCTGCGCAAACACGGCGTCGTCGGCAAGTTCGTCGAGTTCTACGGCGCGGGCGTGGCTTCGGTGCCGCTGGCCAACCGCGCCACGATCGGCAACATGAGCCCCGAGTTCGGCTCGACGGCCGCGATCTTCCCGATCGACGACGTGACGCTGGACTACCTGCGCCTGACCGGCCGCGACGAGCAGACCGTCGCCCTCGTGGAGGCCTACGCCAAGCAGCAGACGCTGTGGCACGACGCCGACAACGAACCCTCGTACAGCGAGTACATGGAGCTCGACCTCGGCACCGTGGTGCCCTCGATCGCCGGCCCCAAGCGCCCGCAGGACCGCATCCTGCTGTCGGACGCCAAGTCGCAGTTCGAGAAGGACATCGTCGCATACGCGACGCCGAGCACGTCGAACGACATCGTCGATCTGGAGTCGAAGCACTCCTTCCCCGCTTCCGACCCCGGCGCCGGCCCCGGCGACGAGGACGGCGACACGCGGCAGGTGCACATCAGCAGCGGCCTGAAGAACGGCACATCCAAGCCGACGACGGTGACCCCGCCCTCGGGCGACCCGTACGTGATCGACAACGGCGCCGTGACGCTGGCCGCGATCACCTCGTGCACCAACACGTCGAACCCCTCGGTCATGGTCGCCGCCGGTCTTCTCGCCCGCAAGGCGCGCGAGAAGGGTCTGAAGCAGAAGCCGTGGGTGAAGACCACGCTCGGTCCTGGTTCCAAGGTCGTGACCGACTACTACGAGAAGTCCGGCCTCGACAAGGACCTCGAGGGTCTCGGCTTCTACACGGTCGGCTACGGCTGCACGATCTGCATCGGAAACTCCGGCCCGCTGATCGAAGAGGTCTCCGAAGCCGTCAACGGGCAGGATCTCGCGGTCACCGCGGTGCTCTCCGGAAACCGCAACTTCGAGGGCCGCATCAGCCCCGACGTGAAGATGAACTACCTCGCCTCGCCGCCGCTCGTCGTCGCCTACGCGCTCGCCGGCACGATGCACTTCGACTTCGAGTCGGATGCGCTCGGTCAGGACACCGACGGCAACGACGTGTTCCTCAAGGACATCTGGCCGGCACCGGCCGAGATCCAGGAGATCATCGACTCGTCGATCTCGCGCGAGCAGTTCATCAAGCAGTACGAGACCGTGTTCGACGGCGACGAGCGCTGGCGCAATCTGCCCACGCCGAGCGAGCCGATCTTCAAGTGGGAGGACTCGTCGACCTACGTGCGCAAGGCGCCGTACTTCGAGGGGATGACCATGGAGCTGACCCCGGTCGAGGACATCTCGGGCGCGCGGGTCATGGCGACCCTGGGCGACTCGGTCACGACCGACCACATCAGCCCCGCCGGCAACATCAAGATCGGCACGCCGGCTGCGAAGTACCTCGAGGAGCACGGCGTGCGCCAGAAGGACTTCAACTCCTTCGGTTCGCGCCGAGGCAACCACGAGGTGATGATCCGCGGCACGTTCGCGAACATCCGGCTGAAGAACCAGCTCGTGCGCGCCGTCAACGACGGCGCCGAGGTCGAGGGCGGGTACACCCGCGACTTCACCCAGGAGGGCGGTCCGCAGGCGTTCATCTACGACGCGTGCGTCAACTACGCCGAGCAGGGGACACCGCTGGTCATCTTCGGCGGCAAGGAGTACGGCTCGGGGTCGTCACGCGACTGGGCGGCCAAGGGCACCAACCTGCTGGGTGTGAAGGCGGTCATCACGGAGAGCTTCGAGCGCATCCACCGCTCGAACCTCATCGGCATGGGCGTCGTCCCGCTGCAGTTCCCTGAGGGCGAGTCCTGGGAGTCGCTGGGGCTGGACGGCACCGAGATCGTCTCGATCGAGGGTCTGACCCAGCTCAACGAGGGCGTCACGCCGAAGACGGTCAAGGTCACCGCCGCGCCCAGCGAGTTCTCCTCCGAGGGCAAGCAGCCGGTCAGCTTCGATGCCGTCGTGCGCATCGACACCCCCGGTGAGGCCGACTACTACCGCAACGGCGGCATCCTGCAATACGTTCTGCGTTCGCTCGTCTGACGCCAGTCCGCCATCGCGAATGGTCCGGGGCTTCGGCCTCCGGACCATTCGCGTGTGCGGGCGCCTACTCGGAGTTCGTCCAGGTACGACGGTAGACTGATCCGGTTCCTGCGAGCCCGCGCGGGGCGTCTTCGAGATGGAGAGGAGAGTCGATGCCGATCCTTCCGAGCATCACCGGACCGCGCGATCTCGATGCCCTCTCCGAGGCGCAGCTGCGCGAACTGGCCACGGAGATCAGAGCATTCCTCGTCGAGAACGTGGCGCGCACCGGCGGGCACCTCGGCCCGAACCTCGGGGTCGTCGAACTCACCATCGCGTTGCATCGCGTGTTCTCCTCTCCCGACGATCCGTTCATCTTCGACACCGGGCACCAGTCGTACGTGCACAAGCTCCTCACGGGGCGCCAGGACTTCAGCCGGCTGCGCTCGCGCGGCGGCATGGCGGGCTACCCGCAGCGCGGCGAGAGCGCGCACGACGTCGTGGAGTCCTCACACGCATCCAGCTCGCTGAGCTGGGCCGACGGCATCTCGCGGGCGCTCACGGCGACCGGTCGCGCCGACCGGCACGTGGTGGCCGTGGTCGGTGACGGCGCGCTGACGGGCGGGATGACGTGGGAGGCGCTGAACAACATCAGCGACGACAACGACCGCAACCTCGTGATCGTCGTCAACGACAACGGGCGCTCCTATGCGCCGACCATCGGCGGGATGTCGCGGTATCTCAATCGTGTGCGCACGGCGGCCGCGTACCGTGACCTCCACAAGCGCTCCGACCGGCTGTTCCGCGCGTTCGGGCCCTTCGGGCGAGCGGTCTTCCGCGGCGTGCGCGGCGGCACCCACGGATTCCTCTCGCGCTTCACGAACAACGCCGCGCTCTATTCGAACCTCGACATCAAGTACCTCGGCCCGGTCGACGGTCACGACATCCCGGCGCTGCTGGAGACCCTCGAGTTGGCGAAGGGATTCGGCGCCCCGGTCATCGTGCACGCGATCACGGAGAAGGGCCGCGGCTACCAGCCGGCCCTCGATGACGAGGCCGACCAGTTCCACGCGGTGAACAAGATCGACCCCGTCACCGGCGAACCGCTGAGCGCGAGCAGCCGTGCGTGGACCGACGTGTTCGCCGATGCCCTGGTCGATGTCGGATCGCGCCGCCCCGAGGTCATCGCGATGACGGCGGCGATGCTCCGACCCACCGGTCTCGCGCCCTTCGCCGAGCGGTTCCCCGACCGGGTGTACGACGTCGGCATCGCCGAGCAGCATGCCGTGGCCTCCGCCGCCGGCCTCGCCTTCGGAGGACTGCACCCGGTCGTCGCCGTCTATGCGACTTTCATGGGCCGCGCATTCGATCAGGTGCTCATGGATGTCGGGCTGCACAGGGCGGGCGTCACCTTCGTGCTCGATCGCGCCGGGGTCACCGGCCCCGACGGCCCGAGCCATCACGGCATCTGGGACCTGTCGATGCTGCAGATCGTCCCCGGCATCCGCATCGCGGCACCGCGCGACGCGACACGTCTTACGGAAGTGCTCGACGAGGCCGTCTCGGTCGACGACGCTCCCACGGTCATCCGCTATCCCAAGGGCGCTGTCGCCGAGGAGATCCCGGCCCTTGAGCGCCTGGACGACGGCGTCGACGTGCTCTTCCGGGGCGAGAGCGAAGACGTGCTGCTCGTGGGCATCGGGCCCTTCGCGGGTCTCGCCCTCGATGTCGCCGATCGGCTGAAGGCACAGGGGATCGGTGCGACCGTCATCGATCCGCGCTGGGCGATCCCCGTGCAGCCCTCCGTGGTCGACCTGGCCCGGCGACACCGGCTGGTCATCACGATGGAGGACGGGATCCGCGTGGGTGGCATCGGCACGCGCGTGCGCCAGGTTCTGCGTGAGGCGGGGATCGACACCGCCGTGGACGAGCTCGGCGTCCCCGATGCGTACATCGACCACGCGTCTCGCGAGCAGATCCTCGAGGACGCCGGGCTCACGGCGACCAAGATCGCCCACGATGTCGTCGCGCAGGTGCTGGGGCGTCGGGTTCCCGTCGCACGCCAGACCGGCGAGACGGGGGCGATCGACCTCCCCGTGCACGAGCGCCGCTGAGAGGCGGCGTCAGCGCCCGCGTGAGTCGTCGCGCAGGGCGAGGTGCACGGTCCACCACCAGCCGATGACCGCCGCGACGATCGTGAGCCCAGCCCCCCACAGCATCAGCCATGACGCCGAGCTCCAGAACTGTTCGGGCATCGCGTTGCCGTTGATCACCGCCGCGAAGATCAGCCCGACGAGAGCGCCCATGAACGCGCCGACGGCGGCCTGGGCGAGCGCGTGGGGGAGCAGTGACCGGATGCGTCGCATGGCGCGACCGACGGCTCCAGCCAGCGGTGTTCCGGCGAACATGGCGAGCAGCGACACCGGAGCGCCGATGAAGAGCCCGTACATCAGGAACACGGGGATCATTCCGACAGACGAGCCCCGGCTTTGGTACTGATCGGCGGGGAGCAGCACCGCGCTGACGATGCTCGGCACGCTGAGCAGCAGCGTGAGCTCGATGAGGAAGACGAACCAGGTGCGCCGCCCGCCACGCCACAGCTCGTGCCGGGTGAACGCCATGGGCTCCTCGGGCGTGCGCAGCGGTGTCGCTTCGACCGCAGCAGCCGCGTTGTGTTCGCTCATGCTCGTACCTCTGCGATCTGGGTGAGAAGGTCGGTGGCGACACCTCGGATGCCGGGGACGCGCAGGAAGGGCTGGGCGACGGCGAACAGGCGCAATCCGGTGTCCAGCAGCCGCGCGGTCTGTCGCTGTCCCTCACCGGAGTCGTAGGTCCAGCGCAGCAGGAGCGCGAGGAACACCCCGAACAGCGCGTCGGGCAGAATCCCTGCGATCGAGGGGGGAAGGCGGTGCTCGGACCCGTCGACGGCCTCGCGGAACAGCGCCACGGTGAGGGCGCGCGCGTCGGCGGAGGCCTCGGACAGCGGGTTGATGGGGGAGTCGGGCGGCATCATCGCCCCGAGGAATCCCGGCGCGACCCTGCGGTACGGGCCGACGGTGCGCAGCCCCGTCTCGAAGACGACGCGAAGGCGGTCGACGAGCTGCTTCTCAGCCGCGAGCAGCGGCCGTGCCAACGCGGCGTGCTCGTGCTGCACGCGGATGTAGAGCTCCTGCACGAGGTGCTCCTTGGAGGGGAAGTAGTAGTAGGCGTTGCCCACCGAGACCTCGGCCTCGGCGGCGATGAGACGCATGGTCGTGTCGACGTAGCCGCGATCGACGAACGAGGCGAGCGCCGCATCGCGGATGCGGGCGCGAGTGCGCTCCGCCTTCGACATCGCGAAGTCTTGGTCCCCGTCTTGGCCTTCCTGAGAACTGAAGACGTTCAAAGATTAGCGCGAAGCGGATGCGCCGGCAAGTCCTCCGTAGAATCGACCCATGCCCTCGCCGCTCGACCAGTCGTCGTACCAGGTCCGATTCGACTGGGGGCGTGCCGGGCTCGCACGACTCGCACCCTCGGATGTCGTCGTCATCGTCGATGTGCTGCGCTTCACGACGAGCGTTACCGTCGCCGCCGAATCGGGGGCGGCGACCTCATTGACCGAGGCGCCCTCGAGCGACGGCGCTTCCGTCTCATCCGATGCCGGCCGTTCGGGCGCGCTCGTGCTCGCCGGGTGCCTGCGCAACGCCGGTGCCGTGGGCGAGCGCATCCGGCACGAGCAGGTGATGCGCGATCGCCGGACGAGCGTCGCGGTGATCGCCGCGGGCAACACCACCGCGCGGGACGGCGACGAGGTCCGTTTCGCCGTCGAGGACCTCCTCGGCGCGGGAGCGGTGATCGATGCCCTCATCGACCGGGGACTCGATCACACGTCCCCGGAGGCGGCGGCATCAGCCGAGTCCTTCCGCGGACTGCGCGCAGCGTTGCATCACCTGGTCAGCGCGTCCGGTTCGGCGCGGGAGCTCCGTGCGCATCCGGAGCGCTTCCCCGACGCGGAGAGCGACATCGGCCTCGCCTCAGCGGTCGACTCCAGCGCCGTCGTCGCCGAACTGCGCGACGGTCACTACCTGCGCTCCGACCTCATCCCGTCGGGATCGCAGAAGTAGTCGCGCAGCGGGCTGAGGCGGAGCAACGGACGTTGCCTGCTCCTGATCGCCTCAGCCCGTGTCACGGTCAGCCGTGTGCGATGCCGCGGATGGGCGGGTGGTGGAACGTGTCGCCGAACACGCGCTCCGACGCGCCCTCCCGGTCGAGGTACGGCGAGGCGCCGCCGTCGATGAACGGCCAGCCCGCGCCGAGGATGAGGCAGAGATCGATGTCTTCGACCTCCGGGACGACCTTCTCATCGAGCATGAGCTTGATCTCTTGCGCCAGCCCGTCCTGCACGCGACGGAGGATCTCGTCGGCAGAGGTGGGCGTGGAGCCCGCCGCCTTCTTGACGATCTTGTCGGCAGCCTTGGTGAAGCCGGTGACACGCCCGCCCTTGTCCTTCTCCACCACGTCGTCGAGCTCGGCGAGCTCGTGGAAGTTCTCGTTCGCGTAGAAGCGATCCGGGAACGCGCCCGTCATGGTGTCCTGCACGTGCGCGGCGACCTTCCAGCCGACGAGGTCGATGAGCTGGAACGGTCCCATCGGCAGGCCCAGAGGCGCGAAGGCCTTCTCGACATCGGCCACCGGAGTGCCCTCGTACACGGCGCGTGCGGCCTCGCCCATGACCTTGGCCAGCAGGCGGTTCACGACGAAGCCGGGGGCGTCTGCGGTGAGCACAGCGTTCTTCTTCAGGCCCTTCGCGACGACGAACGCGGTCGAGAGCGATTGCTCGTTCGTCGCGGGCGTCTTCACGATCTCGATGAGCGGCATGACGGCGACGGGATTGAAGAAGTGGAAGCCGACGAGACGCTCGGGGTGGGCGAGCTTCGCGCCGATCTCTTCGACCGAGAGCGAGGAGGTGTTCGTGGCGAGGATCGCATCCTCGGCGACGATCTTCTCGATCTCGCCGAAGACCTGCTGCTTGACGCCGACCTCTTCGAACACGGCCTCGATCACGAAGTCGCAGTCTGCGTACTCGCTCTTGTCCACCGTGCCGTGGATGAGACCACGCAGCCGGTTCGCGGCATCCGCATCCAGACGTCCCTTCTCCTCGAGCTTGCCGATCTCGTCGTGGATATAGGCGACGCCCTTGTCGACGCGCGCCCGGTCGAGGTCGGTGATGAGCACCGGAACCTCCAGGCGGCGCACGAACAGCAACGCGAACTGGCTGGCCATGAGGCCCGCGCCGATGATGCCGACCTTGGTCACCTTCTTCGCCAGAGCCTTGTCTGGCGCGCCGACGGGGCGCTTGGCGCGCTTCTGCACGAGATCGAAGGCGTACATGGATGCGGCGAACTGATCGCCCGTGACGAGCTCGGACAGCGCGTCGTCCTCGCGGGTGAAGCCCTCGGCCTTCGTGCCGCTGCGCGCCTTGTCGAGCAGGTCGAGAGCGACATACGGAGACTTCGGCACCGTGCCGATCTTGGACTCAAGCATGCCGCGGGCCATCTTGATCGCGATCGGCCACTTGGTGAGCCGCTCGATCTTGCCCGGCTCGTTCCTGCGCTCCACCTTGGTCTTGCCCGTGAGCACGCCATCGGCCCAGACCAGCGAGTTCTCCAGGTAGTTCGCGGCGGGGAAGATCGCATCCACGATGCCCAGGTCGAACGCCTGCTGCGGCTTGAGCACGCGGTTCTGCTTGAGCGGGTTGGAGATCACCACCTCGAGGGCGTTCTCGATCCCGATGAGGTTCGGCAGAAGGTATGCCCCGCCCCAGCCCGGGATGATGCCGAGAAAGACCTCGGGCAGCGCGATCGCCGCCGCCGAGGCATCGACCGTGCGGTAGGTGGAGTTCAGCGCGATCTCCAGGCCGCCGCCGAGCGCGAGGCCGTTGACGAACGCGAACGACGGCACGCCCAGCTCGCCGAGCGAGCCGAGCACCTTGTGACCCAGCTGGGCGATGAGGCGCGCGTTGTCCTTCGAGCCGACCCTGGAGATGTCGGAGAGGTCGGCGCCTGCGGCGAGGATGTACTGCTTGCCGGTGATGCCCACCGCGTCGATCTCGCCGCTCGCCGCGCGCTTCTTCACCGTCGCGAGCGTCTCGCCGAGCTCGGCCAGGGTCGCGGGGCCCAGTGTGTTCGGGCGGGTGTGGTCGCGACCGTTGTCGAGCGTGATGAGTGCGAGCGTCTTGCCGGAGGGCAGGCGAACGTCGCTCACCGGCGAGTGCGTGACGACCTCGTCGTCGGTAAGGGCGAGGATGGGGGAGAAGTCGATCGATTCGTAGTCGGTCATAGCGGGGCTCACTTCTTCTTCTTGCCGTCGTAGAACGGGTTCTCCCAGATGACCGACCCGCCCTGGCCGAGGCCCACGCACATGGCGGTGAGGCCGTAGCGCACGTCGGGGCGCTCGGCGAACTGGGCCGCGAGCTGGATCATCAGGCGCACGCCGGAGGCGGCCAACGGGTGGCCGAGGGCGATCGCACCGCCCCAGGCGTTCACGCGCGGGTCGTCATCGGCGATGCCGAAGTGATCCAGCAGCGAGATCACCTGGATGGCGAAGGCCTCGTTCAACTCGAACAGGCCGATGTCGGAGATCTGCAGGCCGGCCTTCTTCAGCGCCTTCTGGGTCGAGGGGATCGGGCCGATGCCCATGATCTCCGGCTGCACGCCGGCGAACGCGAACGAAACCATGCGCATCTTCGGCTGCAGGCCGAACTCCTTCACGGCACCACCGCCGGCCAGCAGCGACATGGTCGCACCGTCGGTGAGGGGAGAGGAGGTGCCTGCCGTCACGCGGCCGTGGGGACGGAACGGGGTCTTCAGTCCCGCGAGGTCCTCCATGGTGGTCTGCGGGCGGCGGCCCTCGTCCTCGGTCGCAAGACCCCAGGCGCCGTCGGCGTTCTTGATCGCCACGGGAACGAGGTCGGGCTGGATCTTGCCGGCGTCGTAGGCCGCCTGCACCTTGTGCTGGCTGAGCATGCCGAATCGGTCGGAGCGTTCCTTGGTGAGATGCGGGAAGCGGTCGAAGATCCGCTCCGCGGTGACGCCCATGTTCAGTGCGCCGGGATCCACCATCTTCTCGGCGACGAAGCGGGGGTTCGGATCGGCGTTGGAGCCGATCGGGTGGTGGCCCATGTGCTCGACGCCGCCCGCGAGGGCGAGGTCGTACATGCCGACGCCGATCGAGGCGCCCATCGTGGTCACGCTGGTCATGGCGCCCGCGCACATCCGCTCGACGGCGAGGCCGGGAACGGTGTTCGGCAGACCCGCGAGGATCGCCACGGAGCGGCCGAGGGTGAGTCCCTGGTCTCCGGTCTGCGAGGTCGCGGCGATGGCGACGTCATCGATGCGGTCTGCGGGGACGGCGGGATTGCGCTCCATCAGACCGATGGTCGCCTTGACCGCCAGGTCATCCGCACGGGTGTTCCAGTACATGCCCTTCTCGCCGGCGCGCCCGAAGGGGGTGCGCATTCCATCGACGAAGAAGACGTCCGAGATCTCGGCCACTCTGCCTCCAGTTTTCCAAGGATGCTGCCAGCCTAGGAGGCACCGCTGTACGGGGGATGAATCGGTTGGATCGAATCTACGAATCCGTCGGTGAGGGGTCTTCCTCGGTTTGAGGGAGATCCACAAAAGCATCGGCGATCAGCTGTGCGGTCTCGTCAATCTGCCAGGCCCGTGCCCCGAGGGCCGTGAGCGCGTCTCCGACGCTCTCCGGTGTGATCTCGGCGGGCGGCTGCCAGGCGGTCCGGCGCAGCATGTCCGGTGTCAGCAGATTCTCGGTGGGCATCCCGAGCTCTTCGGCACGTGCCTCGACGAGGGGTTTCGCGGCCTTGAGGCGCGCATCCGCCTCGGGATTGCGATCGGCCCACGCGCGCGGCGGCGGCAGGGTGTCGCGGGCGACGCGCTGGCGCGGGAGATCGTCGCTCGTGCGCCCGCGCTCGATCGCCGCCCACCAGCGATCCAGCTGCGATCGGCTCGCGCGCCCGTTGAATGCGGACAGCCCCGCGAGCGCCCCTTTCGACTCGGGTGCGGCCAGTACAGCCGCCACGAGCGAGCGATCCGGCACGAGGCGCCCGGGCGAGACGTCCTGCTGCTGGGCGAACTCCTCGCGGGCAAGCCACAGCTCGCGCGCCACGGCGAGGTTGCGCGCACCGCGCACCTGGTGGAGCCCGCTCAGCCGTCGCCATGGGTCCTCACGGGGCGGTTTGGGGGCACGCGTGCGGGTCGCCTCGAACTCCTGCCGCGCGAACTCGGTCTTGCCCTGCTCGGCGAGCTCGGCGACGAGGACGTCCTGCACGTCGGGCAGGTGAACGACGTCGAGAGCCGCGTACTCCAGCCATGCCTCCGGCAGGGGGCGGGTGGACCAGTCCGCCGCGGAGTGCTCCTTCTTCAGCACGATGCCGAGGCTGTCCTCCACGACCGCCGCGAGACCGACGCGCTCGTGACCCAGCAGTCTCGAGGCGAGCTCGGTGTCGAAGATGCGCGGCGGCGCGAGGTCGCGCTCGCGCAGCGAAGGGAGGTCCTGGCTTGCCGCGTGCAGAATCCATTCCGCGTCGCCGATCGCCTGCTGCAGGGGAGCGAGATCGTCGAAAGCGATGGGATCGATGAGGAACACGCCCGCATCGCGGCGGAACACCTGGATGAGATAGGCGCGTTGCGAGTATCGGAATCCGGATGCGCGCTCGACGTCGACGCCGACCGGGCCGGTGCCGGCCGTGAGAGCGCGGCACGCATCGTCGAAGGCGGAGAGGGTGTCGATGACGACGTAGTCACTCACGAATGGTTCTCCTGGCGCCGAACACGGCGATGTCCTCGGAGCCCGGCGGAAGCCCCGCGAGCATGCCGACCAGTTCCGCCCACGCTTCTGCATGAGGGGCGAGCGGACCTTCGGGAGACCAGGAGGCGCGCAGCTCTATCTGGGCGCCGTCGCCCTCGGAGGCGAGTCCGCCGAAACCCTTGGACAGGGTCTTCGTCGAGGTTCCCGACGCCGAGTGGTACCCCGCGTCGCGGGAGTCGAGGGCGTCGATGAGCCACGACCAGGCGACATCGGTCAGCAGCGGATCGGTACCGATCTCAGGTTCGAGCGGCGCCTGCGCGAACGAGACGATGCGCCACGGGCCGCCCCACGCATCCGGTTCGAGCGGATCGTGCAGCAGGACGAGGCGTCCGGTGCCGTAGATCGACTCGCCGTCGGCGTCGGGGCGCACATCCGCCGCGAACGCGATCGACGACGGCGCGACCCCGCCGGGCGCCGGGATCTCGCGCACGACGAGATCGGAGCGGAAGGTGATCGCGCGCAGCTCCGCGGCGGCGTGGTCGAAGTCGGCCTCGGTGCCGGAAGGAGCGCTCACGCGGACAGACTAGAGTCAACAGACGATGAAGAGTCTCAGGCACGCCGCGACCCTCGGCCTCCTCGTGGCGGGCGGCGCGGTCGTCGTCGCAGGCGCCGCTGTCGCAGGGCTCGTGATGTCGGTCGCCCGCCGCGTGGTCACTCCATCGGAGCGGGTGACAGACACCGAGGTGCTCTCGATCGACACCTCGGCGCAGGTCGTCGCCCTGGGCCGCACGCCCGACACCCAGCTGCCCGGCCGGTATGGACTCGACCTGGGCGCCGCCCCCGGATACCTCAAGATCGGGGCTGTGCTCAGCGAGGACGAGACGAGCGTGCGGCGCAAGCTCCTCACCCAGGTCGTCGCGGGCGCGCACGTGGATCGTCACGCCTCCTTCAGCGGGTACTACTACACCGCCCCGGGCGAGCTGCATCTGCCCTATGAAGACGTGCTCGTCGGGACCGCTGCGGGCCCCGCACCGGCATGGCTGTTCCCTGCCGCATCGACGACGTGGGTCGTGCAGGTGCACGGCCGGGGCGCGACGAGGGGCGAATGCCTGCGCGCCGTGCCGGTGCTGCACGCGGCCGGGCTGCCCGTGCTGATCGCGTCGTACCGCAACGACGGCGAAGGGCCGCGCACGCGGGCGGGAGCTTATGCACTCGGGGCCACGGAATGGCAGGACATGGATGCCGCCGTCGGGTACGCCGTGCGCCACGGCGCCGAGCGCATCATTCTCATGGGGTGGTCGATGGGCGGGGCCATCGCCCTGCAGACCGCCCTGTCGTCGAGGTACCGCGACGTGATCGTCGGCATCATCCTCGATTCGCCCGTCGTCGACTGGCGCACCGTGCTGCGCTTCCAGGCCGAGGAGATGAAGCTCCCCGATCCGCTGCCGAGGCTGGCGATGGATGCGCTCACGACCGACTGGGGCGCGCGGATGAGCGGTGCCGACCAGGCGATCTCGTTCGATGACCTCGACCTCGTGGCCAGAGCCGACGAGCTGACGATCCCCACCCTCATCCTGCACAGCGACGACGACGGCTTCGTGCCGTCGGACGCCTCGCATGCGCTCGCACAGGCACGGCCCGACCTCGTGACCATGTCGACCTACACGGTGGCGCGTCATACCAAGCTCTGGAACTACGACCAGCACCGCTGGAACGACGACATCACGATATGGCTGCGCACGCAGGGGATCGTGCCGGCACCCGAAGGCGCCGACACGATCGGCTGACCGTCGCGTCGCGCCGTCAACGCTTCTGGCGCACCTGCTTCTTGGCGCGCATCAGCATCCCCGTCATACCGGCGATCCGCAGGGGAGAGACGGCCCGGGTGAGGCCGATGCTCTGCGGGAAGTCCGAGGGGATCTCCAGGACCTCATCGGCGGTGAGCCCCGTGATGCCCTGCACCAGGATGCTCGCGAAGCCGCGCGTGGTGGGCGCCTCGGGCGGAGCCGTCGCGTGCATCGCGACGACGCCGTCGGTCACCCCCACATAGATGTAGACGGGGGATTGGCACTCCGCGACACGCTCGCACATCTCCGGATGGTCGGCGAGCTCGTCGGGAACCGCCGGAAGCTCGTTGGCGTACTCCAGCAGGAGCTGGAGTCGCTCGGCCTCCGGAAGTTCGAGGAATTCGTCGCGGATCTCGGCGAGGGTGTCGGGGACGTGCGTCGTGGTCATCCCCGACATTCTCACACGCTCAGAGCTCGCCGGGGGCGGTGCCCGAGACGATCGGCACGCGCACGGCGCTGCCCCATTCGGTCCACGATCCGTCGTAGTTGCGCACGTTCTCGAAGCCGAGCAGGTGCTTCAGCACGAACCAGGTGTGGCTGGAGCGCTCACCGATGCGGCAGTATGCGACGACGTCGTCGCCGTCCTGGATGCCGGCCTGCTCACGGTAGATCGCCTCGAGCTCGGCACGCGGCTTGAATCCGCCGTCCTCGGCGACGGCCTTGCCCCACGGCACGCTCTGCGCGGTGGGGATGTGGCCCGCCCGCAGCGCTCCCTCTTCGGGGTAGGCGGGGGCCGTGGTGCGCTCACCGCTGTACTCCTCGGGGGAGCGCACGTCGATGAGGGGCCCCTTGCCCAGGTGCGCCAGCACGTCATCCTTGTAGGCGCGCAGCACGGAGTCGTCGCGCTCGACGACCGGGTAGTCGGTCGGAGCCGGCGAGGGAATCTCGGTGGTGAGCTCGCGACCCTCGGAGATCCAGCGATCGCGGCCGCCGTCGAGCAGACGCACGTCCTCGTGGCCGAACAGCGAGAACACCCACAGCGCGTAGGCGGCCCACCAATTGTTCTTGTCGCCGTAGATCACGACGGTGTCATCGCGGCTGATGCCCTTGCGGCTGAGCAGATCGGCGAAGCCCTGGCCGTCGACGTAGTCGCGCACGACAGGGTCGTTGAGCTCGGTGTGCCAGTCGACCTTGACCGCGCCGGGGATGTGCCCGGTCTCGTAGAGCAGCACGTCCTCATCGGACTCGACGACGACCAGGCCCGGTTCGCCTAGGCGAGCGGCCAGCCACTCGGTGCTCACGAGCCGGCCGGGCTCGGAATACTCGGCGAACTTGGGGGACGAGGTGTCGAACTCGACGCTCACGGGGGTCTCCTCGGGTGAAAGAGTACGCGGAATGATGGATGGGCGACGGCGTAGTGTTGAGCCGTCCCCTCGACGATAGATCGCCGCGCGGTTGTGCGCACGCGTTCCGTAAGACTTCGACACAGGAACCCGACACAGGAATCAGATGACGCAGCAGTCCGATCCGCGAATCGTGCATCTCGTCGACCGCGATCCGCGGGTCACCGGCGCTGAGATGCTGGCCGGCCTCGTGCCCCCTCCGCAGTTCGACGGCGCGACGTTCGACACCTACCGGGCCGATCCCGCCTACCCGTCGCAGGAGGACGCGAAGGCGACCCTGATGCGGTTCGCGACGGGCGCGAGCGCGGCACCGCGCCGCGGCGGCCTGTTCCGCCGTGCGCCGAAGGAACCCGAGCTCAAGCCGGGCGTGTATCTGGACGGCGGGTTCGGGGTGGGCAAGACGCATCTGCTCGCCGCGATCTACCACGCGATGACCGCGCGGCGGAAGTACTTCGGCTCGTTCATCGAGTACACCGCGCTCGTCGGTGCGCTGGGGTACAAGAACACGGTCGAGCTGCTCCGCGGCGCCGATCTGCTCTGCATCGACGAGTTCGAGCTTGACGATCCGGGCGACACGATGGTCATGACCCGCCTGCTCGGTGAGCTGGTGAGCTCGGGCACCCGGCTGGCGGCCACCTCCAACACCCCGCCGAACGCCCTGGGCGAGGGGCGTTTCGCCGCGCAGGACTTCCTGCGCGAGATCCACGCCATGTCGGACAGCTTTCAGACCATCCGCATCGACGGCGTCGACTTCCGCCAGCGCGCCCTGGACGGGCACGCGAAGGTGCTCGATGACGCCGAGTACTCCGCGTCTATCGCGGAGGCGGCGAGCCGTGCCGTGGCCTCGGACGACGCGTTCGACGAGGTCATCGGGCATCTCGCACGCGTGCATCCCTCCCGCTACATCCGGCTGCTCGAAGGCGTGGATGTGCTGGGACTGCGCGATGTGCGCCAGCTCACCGATCAGTCCGAGGCGCTGCGGTTCGTGGCCTTCGTCGACCGGGCCTACGACGCCCAGCTGCCCGTGCTGGCGACCGGGCACCCCCTCGACGACGTCTTCTCGGCGGAGATGCTCGGCGGCGGATACCGCAAGAAGTACCTGCGTGCCGTGTCGCGACTCAACGCGCTCACGCACGCCGATGCTTCCTGACCGCCGACCTCCGCGCTGTAACACGACGTTCACACGGGGACCTCTGCCGTAACGCGCCCGCAACACGACGCGTCCGTGCCGGAAACGCGGCCTCGCCACACTGGGGACACTCTCCCCGAAAGCGAGGTATCACCACATGGATGCACCTGGAAACATCGCCTGGGGGGTCACAGCGACGGCGCTCGTGCTGCTGATGACCCCCGGAGTCGCCTTCTTCTACGGCGGCTTGGTGAAGGCCAAGAGCGTCGTGAGCATGATGATGATGAGCTTCGGCTCGATCGGGCTCATCGCCGTGCTCTGGATCCTCTACGGGTCATCGATGAGTGCGGTGTCCAGTCCTGGCGACTTCGCGGGCGATCCGTTCGCGGACTTCGGCCTTGCGGCGATCACCGGCTCGCCGGAGGCCAATATCTCACTGCTCTCGGTGGCGTACGGCGCGACGTTCGCCATCATCACCGTCGCCCTGATCTCGGGAGCGATCGCCGACCGCGCCCGGTTCGGCCCCTGGCTGATCTTTGTGGGGCTGTTCGGAACGCTCGGGTACTTCCCGATCGCGGCGTGGGTGTGGGGCGGCGGCTGGATCATGCAGCTGGGCACCACACTGTTCGGCGCCGACAGCGGGATCGCCGTGATCGACTACGCGGGCGGCACCGCCGTGCACATCAACGCGGGAGCCGCGGCACTGGCGCTCGCCCTCGTGCTCGGCAAGCGCATCGGATTCCAGAAGGGCATCCAGAAGCCGCACAACGTGCCGCTCACCCTCCTGGGCGCAGGGCTGCTGTGGTTCGGCTGGTTCGGATTCAACGCCGGCGCCGAATGGCTGTCGGAGGACATGGGTCAGGTCGGGCTCATCTCGATCAACACGCTGGGGGCGACGGCGGCCGCCATCCTCGGCTGGATCCTCGTGGAGAAGCTCAAGGACGGCAAGGCGACCTCGGTCGGCGCCGCCTCCGGAGCCGTGGCGGGGCTCGTGGCGATCACGCCCGCCTGCGCCAACCTCACGCCCGGCTGGGCTCTGCTGCTGGGCGCGATCGCCGGTGTGGCATGCGCGCTGGCCGTCGAGCTGAAGTTCCGGCTCGGATTCGACGACTCGCTCGACGTGGTGGGCATCCACCTCGTCGGCGGCCTGCTCGGCACGCTCTACCTCGGTCTGTTCGCCGTCGACCAGGGACTGTTCACGGGCGGCGACCTCCGTCTGCTCGCCGTGCAGGCCATCGCCTCACTGGGCGTGCTGGCGTACTCCTTCGTCGTGGCACTCGTGATCGGATTCGCGATCGAGAAGACCATCGGCTTCCGGGTGAAGAGCGAAGACGAGATCGCCGGCGTGGACCTCGTCGTCCACGGCGAGGAGGGATACGCGCTCACGTCGTGAGTGCCGCTGACCGCGCGCCCGCCTCGCGAACGGGATGAGGCGGGCGCGTGTCTGGGTAGGGTGGCGGGGTGAGCAGATCAGGCAACGGCATCCTGTCGGCAGTCGTGCAGGTGGGTGCGGCGCTGGTGAACGCGCTGACGTCGAAGGACAAGGGCGCTGCCGGGCACGGTGCGCGCATGGGCACGGGGAGCGGGTCTTCTGCGGGCACCCTCGAGCTCTCGCCGGGGCAGGGCGCCGGCGAGGAGACGATCGAGATCGATCCGCGCAGCATCCGCGACCTGCGCGTCTCGTACAGCCCTGATCGTGACGGCGACCCCGACGCGGGCGAGATCATCTGGACGTGGGTGCCCTATGCGGAGCGCGACGGGCGCGGCAAGGACCGGCCGGTGCTGGTGATCGGACGGCAGAGCGACGATCGCGTCTACGCGGTGAAGCTCACGAGCAAGTCGCACGACCACGATCGCGACTACCTCTCGATCGGCTCCGGGTCGTGGGATCGCGAGGGGCGCGAGTCGTGGGTGGACATCGACCAGCTCTACAGCGTTCACCACCGGGGGATGCGCCGCGAGGCCGCGTCGCTGGATCGCTCCCGCTTCGACCGGGTCGCGTCGATCCTCACCGGTCGGTACGGGTGGCGCGCGGTTCCGTGAGCGATGCACCGTGGTGACTCCTCAGGAGGCGTGACCCGGAAGGATCGCCCGCGTACGCTGAGCACGTGGCGCAGAGCATCTACATCACCTCGGTCGAAGGGCACTCCGGAAAGTCGCTGATCGCCCTCGGCGTGATCGACGCCCTCGGCCGCGCAACTTCGCGGGTGGGGGTTTTCCGGCCCATTACGCGCTCGGCCGACGGATCCGACGACGTGCTCGACATGCTGTTGGCCCGCGACGGCGTCGATCTCGACGCGGCGCAATGCATCGGTGTCACTTACGAGGAGCTGCGTCAGGATCCGGTCGCGGCCCTCGGGCGGATCGTGGAGCGCTACCGGGCGGTCGAGGCGCTCTGCGACGCCGTGGTGATCCTCGGCAGCGATTACACCGACGTGGCCAGCCCTGCGGAGCTGGGAGTCAACGCGCGGATCGCCGTGAACCTCGGCGCCCCCGTGCTGCTCGTGCTCGGCGGACGCGAGAACCATGGCCACGGCGAACAGCTGGGGACCAGCACCGCCCGCACACCAGAACAGCTCGCGCAGATCATGACGCTCGCGCTCGGCGAGCTCGCCCAGGAGCGCGCAGGGCTCGCGGCCGTCATCGTCAACCGCGCCGACGGCTCGGCATCGCCGCAGATCGTGGATGCCGTCGCCGGCGCGATCGCGGTGCACGGCGGCACGACCGGCGGGAGCACGGCAGTGCCGGTCTGGGCCGTGCCGGAGGAGGCAGCGCTCGTCGCCCCGTCGGTGCACGGCATCCTGCGCTCGCTCGAAGGACACCTCGTGCGCGGCGATGAGGCGCTGCTGGATCGTGAGGTGCTGGGTGCGGTGATCGCCGGCATGTCGATGGTCAACGTGCTGCCGCGCCTGACCGAGAGCGCTGTCGTGATCATCGCGGCCGACCGTGCCGATGTGCTGCTGGCCACGCTGCTCGCGCAGTCATCGGGCACATTCCCCTCGGTCGCAGCCGTCGTCATGAACGGCCCGTTCGCCCTGCCCGAGTCCGTCGACAGGCTGCTGGACGGCCTCGGATCGCCGTTGCCGATCATTGCGACGGATCTGGGCACCTACGACACCGCGCTGAGGGTCATGCACACTCCGGGCCGGCTCTCTGTCGACGCCCCGCGGCGCGGTGACAGGGCCCTGGCGCTGTTCGAGCGCAGCGTGGACGTTCCCGCCCTCACCGAGGCGATCGGCGTCGCGCGCGCGGGCGTGGTGACCCCGCTGATGTTCCAGTACGAGCTCGTCGAGCGCGCGCGGCGGCAGCCGCGGACGATCGTCCTGCCGGAGGGCGGCGACGACCGTGTGCTGCAAGCGGCCGCGATCGTGCTGCAGCGGCGCATCGCCGAGCTGGTGATCCTCGGCGACGAGTCCGCGATCCGTGTCCGGGCGCAGGAACTGGGCGTCGACGTGTCGCAGGCGAGGATCCTCTCGCCGACGGATGCCGCGCTCGTCGAGCGGTTCGCGGCCGAGTACGCGGCGCTGCGGGCGCACAAGGGCGTGACGCTGGATCAGGCCGCCGACACGGTGACCGACGTGTCGTACTTCGGCACGCTCATGGTGCACCTGGGCATGGCCGACGGCATGGTCTCGGGAGCCGCGCACACGACGGCCCACACCATCCGGCCGGCCTTCGAGATCATCAAGACGGCGCCCGGCGTCTCTGTCGTCTCGTCCGTGTTCTTCATGGCACTCGCCGACCGCGTGCTCGTCTACGGCGACTGCGCCGTGATCCCCGACCCCACGAGCGAGCAGCTCGCCGACATCGCGATCTCGTCCGCGGCGACGGCGGCGCAGTTCGGCATCGAGCCGCGCGTGGCGATGCTGTCATACTCCACGGGCGAGTCGGGCACGGGCGCCGATGTGGAGAAGGTGCGGGAGGCGACCGCGCTCGTCCGCGATCGGGCCCCGCAGCTCCCCGTCGAGGGGCCGATCCAGTACGACGCCGCGGCCGACGCCGCCGTGGCACGGGCGAAGATGCCCGACTCCGTCGTGGCCGGGCGTGCGAGCGTGTTCGTCTTCCCGGATCTGAACACCGGCAATAACACGTACAAGGCGGTCCAGCGCTCTGCGGGCGCCGTCGCCGTCGGTCCCGTGCTGCAGGGGCTGAACAAGCCGATCAACGACCTGTCTCGTGGCGCTCTCGTCGAGGACATCGTGAATACCATCGCGATCACCGCGATCCAGGCGCAAACCGCGTCCGCCGATTCCGACGACGCCGCGGACGCGGCGGGGGAGCAGCGATCGTGAGCGTCGTGCTCATCGTGAACAGCGGGTCGTCGTCATTCAAGTACCAGCTGCTCGACGTCGAGGCCGCCGCACCCCTCGCGGAGGGTCTGGTCGAGCGGATCGGCCAGCACATGGGCACGGCGACGCACGAGGTCCACTCGGTCGCGGGCGCCGAGGGCGAACACGTGCAGGAGCTGCCGATCCCCGACCACACCACCGGGTTCCAGGTCATGCTCGCCGCGTTCGCCGCGCACGGGCCGTCGCTGACGCAGCACGCGCCCGTCGCGGTGGGCCACCGCGTCGTCCACGGCGGGTCGCGCTACATCTCGCCCACGCCCATCACCGCAGAGGTCGAGCGCGGGATCGACGAGCTCGCCGTGCTCGCGCCGCTGCACAACCCCGGGGCGCTGGAGGGCATCCGCGCGGCCAAGCGCGCCTTCGGCGACCTCGAGCACGTGGCCGTGTTCGACACCGCCTTCCATCAGACGCTCGCCCCGGCGGCGTACACCTACGCCATCGATCGGGAGGTCGCTGGCGCGCACCGCATCCGCCGGTACGGCTTCCACGGCACGTCGCACAAGTTCGTCTCGGATGCCGCCGCCCGCTTCCTCGGGCGCCCGACCGCAGAGCTGAAGCAGATCGTGTTCCACCTCGGCAACGGCGCGTCGGTGACCGCCGTCGACGGCGGTCGCTCGGTGGAGACGTCGATGGGCATGACTCCGCTGGAGGGCCTGGTGATGGGCACGCGCTCGGGCGACATCGACCCCGCGGTGCTGTTCCACCTGCACCGCCGCGCCGGGATGACGGTGGATGCGATCGACGAACTGCTCAACAAGCGCAGCGGGTTGCTCGGGCTCTCCGGCGTCTCGGACATGCGCGACCTCCAGAGGCAGGCCGGCGACGGCGATACGGATGCGTCGCTCGCGCTCGACGTCTACATCCACCGGCTGCGGGCGTACGCCGGCGCCTACCTCGCGCAGCTCGGCGGAGCCGACGTCATCTCGTTCACAGCGGGCGTCGGCGAGAACAGTCCGATGGTGCGCAGCAGGGCGCTGGCGACGCTCGGCTTCGCCGGAGTGCGGCTCGACGAGTCGCGCAATCAGTCCGCCGACCGCGGCATCCGTGTGATCTCGGCAGACGACTCGGCCGTCGTCGTGCTCGTGGTGCCCACCGACGAGGAACTGGAGATCGGCAGGCAGACGCTCGCGGTACTCGCCGATGGCCAGGGAGCCGAGGTGCCGCCGGCGGATGCCGCGGCCGTCGCCGGGTTCTGGCGCGATGCACGTGCGGCGCATCCCGAGCTCCCGGAGGCGGCGCCCGAGGCGTGGGCCTTCGGCGCCACTCGCGCGCACGCCGACGGCCTCCTCGCGCTCGTGCGGGACGGGATCAAGACGGCTACCGCGTCGTCGCTGTGGGACTACGAGGCGACGGGTGAGGCGCTTCCGCAGGCGGGGGAGTACAGCATCATCCTCGACGGCGCGGGGGCGCCGCGAGCGGTGATCCGCACGACGCAGGTGCAGGTCGTCGCGTTCGACGAAGTCAGCGCCGAGCACGCGCGGGCGGAGGGCGAGGACGACCGCTCGCTGCGCTCGTGGCGGGAGATCCACGAGCGATACTGGCGTGCGCACGCCGAGAGCTCCCGCGGGTTCGCCCCGGACATGCCCGTGGTCTGCGAGCGCTTCGAGCTCGTGTTCCAGGAGGGGTCTGACTGACGCCCGCAGAGGGGTGGGCGACGGTCCGGGATCAGGAATACGCGCGAGAACAGGCGATCTGTCGCGGCGATATCCGCCTGATTCCGCGCGTCCGCCTGATTCGGACGGGGATATCGTGGCGGGACTCGGGATGGGGATGTGGTGGGCGATGCCGGGCTCGAACCGACGACCTCTTCCGTGTGAAGGAAGCGCGCTACCAGCTGCGCCAATCGCCCCTGTGAAGTTTTTTCGTGCCGTGTGGCACAGGAAACGAGCATACCCGATCGGGCGAGTGCCGACCGACACCGGCCGGGGGTTCGGGCGTGCCGCGATGCTTGCGCCGATGACACGCCCGACGCCGCGGATCGGTTTGGCGAAGCGCCGATCCTCGGCTAATGTAATTCGAGTCCCCAGGGCGATCTGGGAACGAAAATGCGGATGTAGCGCAGTTGGTAGCGCATCACCTTGCCAAGGTGAGGGTCGCGAGTTCGAGTCTCGTCATCCGCTCGAGTGCAGGAGCCCCCGGGCTCAGGCATGTGGGTTCGAATCCACCTCGCGGTGGCGTGGCCGAGAGGCTAGGCACCGGCCTGCAAAGCCGTTTACACGGGTTCGAATCCCGTCGCCACCTCGCCGACACAACTGAACAGCCTTCACGGGCGCGATTGGCGCAGCGGTAGCGCGCTTCCCTGACACGGAAGAGGTCACTGGTTCGATCCCAGTATCGCGCACAAGAAAAACCCCGGTTCAGCCGGGGTTTCTTGTTTCTGTCCAGATTCAGACCCGATCACGTGCCACCGGCGTGCCTCGCTCGTGGATCTCATGTCCGACGATGAGGACGAGCGGCGCGACGAGCAGTTCCAGCGGGCTCGCGGCACGATGGGCTCGTGCGGATCGCGGGTGATCATCCGGCGCGGTCGGCTCTCGTCCGGTCGGGGCCGTGGTGCTCATGCGAGTAGCCTAGAACCGACCCCGGATGGAGAGATTCTGTGCCTGAGAACGCCTCGGAGAGCCGCCGTGACGGCTTCGCCCTGTTCCCCGACCGATCCGTCGTCGCGATGCGCGTCAACGGTGAGCTGAAGGACCTGGCGACGACGCTGACGGACACCGACGAGGTCGAGGCCGTTGCGATCGACAGCGCCGATGGCTTGAACATCCTGCGCCACTCCGCCGCGCACGTGCTCGCGCAGGCGGTGCAGCGCATCAATCCGCAGGCCAACCTGGGCATCGGCCCGCCCGTCACCGATGGCTTCTACTACGACTTCGGCGTGGACGCGCCGTTCACGCCCGAAGACGTCAAGGCCATCTCGAAGGAGATGCAGCGCATCATCCGCGAGGGGCAGCGTTTCGTGCGACGCGTCGTCACCGCGGAGCAGGCCCGCGTGGAGCTTGCCGACGAGCCGTTCAAGCTCGAACTCATCGAGCTCGCCGGGGGGCCGGGATCGGGGAGCAATGCCGCCGAGGGGGCCTCCGTGGAGATCGGTGCCGGTGAGCTGACGATCTACGACAACGTGACCAAGGACGGCGAGGTCGCCTGGAAGGACCTCTGCCGCGGGCCGCACCTGCCGAGCACCCGGATGATCGGCAACGGCTGGGACCTCACGCGCATCGCCGCCGCCTACTGGCGCGGCAGCGAGAAGAACCCGCAGCTGCAACGCGTGTACGGCACGGCATGGCCGAGCAAAGACGAACTTCGTGCGTACAAGGACCGTCTCGCCGAGGCGGAGCGACGCGATCACCGCAAGCTCGGCATCGAGATGGATCTCTTCTCCTTCCCCGACGAGATCGGTTCGGGGCTGGCGGTGTTCCACCCCAAGGGCGGCATCATCCGCTACGAGATCGAGGAGAACCTGCGCCGGCACCTGCTGCGCAACGGCTACGACCTCGTCAACACCCCGCACATCACGAAGAAGGATCTCTTCGCGACCTCGGGGCATCTGCAGACCTACGCCGAGGGCATGTTCCCCCCGATGCACCTCGACGAGGTGCGTGACGCCGACGGCAACGTCACCCGGAAGGGGCAGGACTACTACCTGAAGCCCATGAACTGCCCCTTCCACAACCTCATCTATCGCTCGCGCGGGCGCTCGTACCGCGAGCTGCCGCTGCGGCTGGCCGAATACGGCACGGTGTACCGGTACGAGAAGAGCGGCACGCTCTCGGGCCTCACCCGCGTGCGCGGCCTCACCCAGGACGACGCACACATCTACGTCGCCCAGGATCAGGTGAAGGACGAGCTCACCACGAACCTCAACCTCGTGTTGAACCTTCTGCGCGACTACGGCCTCGACGACTTCTACCTCGAGCTGTCCACGAACGAAGAGGGCAACGACAAGTTCCTCGGCGAGCCGGAGCAGTGGGAGACGGCCATCGAGACGCTCCGCGAGGTGGCTATGGCCTCCGGCCTGGAGCTCGTCGACGACCCGGGCGGGGCGGCCTTCTACGGTCCGAAGATCTCGGTGCAGGCACGCGACGCGATCGGCCGCACCTGGCAGATGTCGACCATCCAGCTCGACTTCAATCAGCCCGAACGCTTCGAGATGGAATACACCGGCGCCGATGGCCAGAAGCACCGGCCCGTCATGATCCACCGCGCCCTGCTGGGCTCGGTCGAGCGGTTCTTCGCGATCCTGCTGGAGCACTACGCCGGCGACTTCCCGGTGTGGCTCGCCCCGACTCAGGTGGTCGGCGTGCCGGTCGCCGAGGAGTACGCCGAGTACCTCGACGGCATCGTCGCGCAGCTGCGCGACGTCGAGGTGCGTGCCGAGGTCGACCACTCCGACGACCGGATGCAGAAGAAGATCCGCAACCACACCACCGGCAAGGTGCCGATCATCCTCATCGCGGGGGAGCAGGACCGCGATGCCGGCACGGTGTCGTTCCGTTTCCGCGACGGGTCGCAGGAGAACAGCGTGCCCGTGGGGCAGGCCGTCGAGCGGATCAAGGCGGCGATCGCCTCGCATGCGCTCGTGCACGCCGCGGGGGATCTGGCGTGACGGATCAGCCGCGGAACCTCGACGACGCCGCACACCTCGCGGGTGTGCCCGACGAGTTCCAGCGGCTGTGGACGCCGCATCGGATGGCGTACATCGAGGCGGGCCCCGAGCCGCTGCGCGAACAGTGCCCGTTCTGCGAGGCGCCGAAGCATCCCGATGCCGAGCGCCTCATCGTCGCGCGCGGCGAGACCGCCTACGTCCTGCTGAACCTGTTCCCGTACAACTCCGGACACCTGCTCGTATGCCCGTACCGGCATATCGCCACGTACGACCGGGCCACACCCGAGGAGGTCGCCGAGATCGGTGCGCTCACGCAGACGGCCATGCGCGTGCTGGGTGAGACATCGAACTGCGACGGCTTCAACCTCGGTATGAACCAGGGTGCCGTTGCGGGAGCTGGAGTCGATGCGCACCTGCACCAGCACATCGTGCCGCGCTGGCGGTCGGACGCGAACTTCTTCCCGATCATCGCCAAGACCAAGGCGCTCCCGCAGCTGCTGGGCGATGTGCGCGAGACGCTCGCGAACGCCTGGCCGGCATCCTGACCTCCGCCGTCAGCGCACCTGTGTCACGGCGAACTGCTCCTGCGGGTGCGCGTAGAACTCCTGCGCCTCGACGAGCTGCAGCTCGCGCTCCCCTGAATCGAGGGTGAGGCGCAACAGGTCGAACACGCTCGAGACCGTTTTGCGCAACGCGACGCCGGCATCCCCGGTGAGGCCGAGATGCGCGGTGAACAGTGCCGCGGTGACATCTCCTGAGCCGTTCGCCTTCAACGGCAGGTGCGGGGTCTGCACGACCCAGGCGCCGGAATCGTCGACGGCGAGCATCTCGATCGTGCCCTCGGGCCGGTCGGGGCGCTCCACGCTCGTCACGAGCACCGTGCGCGGGCCCATCGCACGGGCAACATCCGCCGAGGCCAGGGTGCTCTCGAGCGTGTCGGGCTCGGTGCCGGTGAGATAGCCGAGCTCGAACTGGTTGGGGGTGATGATGTCGGCGACGGGCACGACACGGTCGCGGAGCAGATCGGGAATGGCGGGGGCGACGAAACACCCGGACTTCGCGTTGCCCATCACGGGGTCGCACGCGTACACGGCATTCGGGTTGGCGGTCTTCACCCGGGACACGGCGTCGATGATGACGTCGCCGATGCCCTCGCCGCCCTGATACCCCGACAGCACGGCGTCGATCTCGCCGAGCACCCCGCGCTCCTCGATCCCGGTGATCACGTCGCGCACGTCGTCGGGCGCGATCATCGGACCGCGCCACGCGCCGTACCCGGTGTGATTGGAGAAGTTCACCGTGTAGACCGGCAGCACCTCCACACCGATGCGCTGCATGGGGAAGACGGCGGCGGAGTTGCCGACGTGGCCGTATGCGACGGCGGACTGGATCGAGAGGATCTTCATCCTCCGATCCTGCCACGCGGATCATCGCTGCAGACAAGATATGCTTTGGCCTATGACAGAACAAGCTTCGGAGAACACCACCGGCACTGCACGCGTCAAGCGCGGCCTCGCAGAGATGCTCAAGGGCGGCGTCATCATGGACGTCGTCACCCCCGAGCAGGCGAAGATCGCCGAGGATGCCGGCGCCGTCGCCGTCATGGCGCTGGAGCGAGTGCCCGCCGACATCCGCGCCCAGGGCGGCGTCTCGCGCATGAGCGACCCCGACATGATCGACGGCATCATCGAGACCGTCTCGATTCCCGTCATGGCGAAGGCCCGCATCGGGCACTTCGTCGAGGCGCAGGTGCTGCAGGAGCTCGGTGTCGACTACATCGACGAGTCCGAGGTGCTCTCGCCCGCCGACTACGTCAACCACATCGACAAGTGGGGCTTCGAGGTGCCGTTCGTGTGCGGCGCGACCAACCTCGGCGAGGCGCTGCGCCGCATCACCGAAGGCGCCGCGATGATCCGCTCCAAAGGCGAGGCCGGCACGGGCGACGTCTCGGAGGCGATGAAGCACATCCGCACCATCCGCGGTGAGATCGCGAGGCTCGGCGCGCTGTCGAAGGACGAGCTGTACGTCGCGGCCAAGGAGCTGCAGGCGCCGTACGAGCTCGTCGCCGAGGTGGCAGAGCGCGGCGCGCTCCCCGTCGTGATGTTCGTCGCCGGCGGTGTGGCCACTCCCGCGGATGCGGCCATGATGATGCAGTTGGGCGCCGACGGCGTGTTCGTCGGCTCCGGTATCTTCAAGTCGGGCGACCCCGCGGCCCGCGCCGCGGCGATCGTCAAGGCCACGACCTTCCACGACGACCCGGCTGTGATCGCGGAGGTCTCCCGGGGCCTGGGTGAGGCGATGGTCGGCATCAACGTCTCCGACCTGCCCGCGCCGCACCGCCTCGCCGAGCGCGGATGGTGACGAGCGTCGCGCGTGTCGGCGTGCTGGCGCTGCAGGGCGATGTACGCGAGCACACGCGCATCCTTGCAGGGCTCGGCGCCGACCCCGTCCTCGTCCGTCGGCCTGAGGAGCTCGCCGCCGTCGACGCGCTGGTGATCCCCGGCGGAGAGTCGAGCGTCATAGACAAGCTCTCGCGGATGTTCGCGCTGCAGCAGCCCATCCGTGCGGCCATCGCCGAGGGGATGCCGGTGCTCGGCACCTGTGCGGGGCTCATCATGCTCGCCGACGAGGTGCTCGATGCGATCGACGGGCAGGAGTCGTTCGGCGGCATGGACGTCGCCGTGCGGCGCAATGCCTTCGGACGTCAGACCGAATCGTTCGAGACGACCCTGGACGTCCCTGCGCTCGGCAGGCACCCCGTGTCGGCGACGTTCATCCGGGGCCCCGTCGTGGAGCGGGTGGGGGCGAAGGCCGATGTTCTCGCGACCCTCGACGACGGACGCATCGTGGCCGTCGAGCAGGGCGCGCTGATCGGACTGAGCTTCCATCCCGAGATCTCCGGCGAGACGCGCTTCCACGAGCGGCTGCTCGACCGCGTGCGCCGATAGCCGACATGCCAGCGTCGGCCGACGCACCCGGTAGCGTGGCCTGATGCGCCTGCCGATCGGATCCACCAGTGTCAGTGCGAGCGGCGGGACCGTGGCGCTCATCGGTCGCCGTGGCGACGGGTGGGATCGTCTCTCCGACGGATCCATGTCGGTCGGCGAGGCGCTCGACGCGCTTGCGGAGCAGGGGAGTGCCGCGGTTCATGCGGATCCGTCCGCCGCTGCGGCGGTGCCCTCCGACGCGCCGGACGCGCCGCGGTTCGTGCCAGGGGATGCGATCCTATGGCGGTACGCGCGGCACATCGAGGCCGTGCGCGTGGTGCGCGATGACGATCGCGGGCTCGTCATCTGGATCCCTTCCGGATCGGCGCGACTCGAATCGGCGCCCGCCGACGGCAGAGCGCCGCGAGAAGTGCCGCTCGAGGAGCGTTTCCTCGCTCCCTGGGTGATGCGCGAGGCCGTCTGGCGAGGGCCGGGCATCGTTCGGGCGGCCCCGACGGGGATGCCGTGGTCGGTGTGGTTCTTCCGCCGCGCCGACGGAACGCCGGACGGCGCGTACGTCAACCTCGAGCTCCCGCACCAGCGCACGGCAGGGGAGGCGCCGGGAGTCTTCACGCGCGACCTCGTGCTGGATCTGTGGATCGACGCGGAGCATCCGGGATCCGAGGACGTGTGGCTGAAGGATGCCGACGAGCTCGAGGCCGCGGTCGCGCAGGGGCGGTTCACGACGCACCAGGCCGAAGCGGTGCGCGTGCTCGCCGACCATGCCTGCGACAGCTTCGTCGCGGCCGGCGCCTGGCCGCTGGACGAGGGGTGGGCGAGCTGGATGCCGGGTGCCGGGATGGACGATCCGCCGCCGCTGCCAGACACGGACGGTCTCGCTGTCGCTCGACGGCGGAGCGGTCGCACCGGTCTGGAGGGATGACGGGCTCTCCACCGGTGCCGCGGGGTCGTCGAAGCGGCGCGTTAGACTTGACGACGCCCTGGAGGCGCTTCCGGGGCGCGACACACGAGCGGAGACATATGTCCGGGCATTCCAAGTGGGCGACGACCAAGCACAAGAAGGCGGTCATCGACGCGCGCCGTGCCAAGTCGTGGGCCAAGCTCATCAAGAACATCGAGGTGGCCGCGAAGCTCGGCGGGCCCGACCAGTCGGGGAACCCGACCCTCTACGACGCGGTGCTGAAGGCGAAGAAGACCTCGGTCCCCAAAGACAACATCGACCGGGCGATCAAGCGCGGAGCGGGCATCGGCGGCGAGGCCGTCGAGTACACCTCGATCATGTACGAAGGCTACGGCCCCAACGGCGTGGCGCTCATGATCGAGTGCCTCACCGACAACAAGAACCGGGCCGCCGCCGAGGTGCGCACGATCCTCAGCCGCAACGGCGGAACGCTGGCCGATCCCGGCAGCGTCGCGTACAACTTCGAGCGCAAGGGCGTGATCGTCGTCGGCGGCGAGGGCACGAGTGAAGACGACGTCATGATGGCGGTGCTCGAGGCCGGCGCCGAAGAGGTCGAGCCGCACGCCGAGGGCTTCGAGGTCATCACCGAGGCGTCCGACGTCGTGCAGGTGCGCACGGCGCTGCAGGAGGCGGGCATCGAGTACGAGTCGGCCGACGTCGAGTTCGTCCCCAACCTCAAGGTCGAGATCGATGCCGATACGGCGCGCAAGGTGTTCCGTCTCATCGACGCGCTGGAGGACAGCGAAGACGTGCAGAACGTGTTCAGCAACTTCGATCTCAGCGCCGAAGTGCAGTCCGAGCTCGAAGAGGACGACGACTGAGCTCGTCATGTTCGCGCGAAACGAATCGGCAGCGGCCGATGGCCGCCCACGGGCGCGCCATCAGCCCCTAGGCGCTCCCGGCGCATAGCCTGAGTGCGTGACCGATCCGACCCGAGCGAGCAGACGGATACTGGGCATCGACCCGGGGCTCACCCGTTGCGGCGTCGGCATCGTCGACGTCGACCGCGCCCGCCGCGGCACGCTCGTGCACGTGGGCGTGGTGCGCACCCCCGTGGATGCGCCCATCGGCGAGCGGCTCGCGGGGATCGCCGCCGGTATCCGGGCGGTCATCGAGGAGCACGAACCGGATGCGGTGGCCGTGGAGCGCGTGTTCGCGCAGCAGAACAGGCAGACCGTGATGGGCACCGCGCAGGCCAGCGGCGTCGCCCTGCTCGTGGCCGCGGAGGCGGGGTTGCCTGCCGCCACCCACACCCCGAGCGAGGTCAAAGCCGCGGTCACCGGGTACGGGTCGGCCGACAAGAAGCAGGTGCAGGCGATGATCGCGCGCATCCTGCGCCTCGACGCCCCGCCCCAGCCCGCCGATGCCGCCGACGCCCTGGCGATCGCGCTGTGCCATGCGTGGCGGCGCAACGCGGCGACGGCGCCCGAGGGCGAACTCACCCCTGCGCAGCGGGCGTGGTCGGACGCGGAGCGTGTCGCTCGAACATACATACGAGCACGTGCCTAGACTGTCGGCATGATCTCTTCCCTGCGCGGTCCGGTTCTCGCGACGTCCGCCGATTCGCTCGTCGTCGAGGTCGGCGGTGTGGGCCTGCGTGTTGCTGTGCCCGCCGACGTGGCGCACACGGCACGCATCGGCGGCGAGATCCGGCTGCACACCTCGCTCATCGTGCGAGAAGACGCCCTCTTGCTGTACGGCTTCGCGCAGTCCGAAGAGCTCGAGGTCTTCGAGGTGCTCCTGGGCGTCACCGGTGTCGGCCCCAAATCGGCGCTCGGTGTGCTGTCGCACATGTCGGTCGACCAGATCGCGACGGCCGTGGCCGATGACGACGACGCCCCCTTCCGGCGGGTGTCCGGGATCGGGCCGAAGACGGCGAAGCTCATCGTCGTGCAGCTGGCGGGCAAGATCGCGCCGGCCGCCGCTCCGACGGCGAGCCAAGCGGGGGATCTGCCCGCCGATACGATGTCGCAGCTCGTCGCCGCGCTGGTGGGCCTGGGCTGGACCGAGCGCGTGGCCGCCGAGGCGGCGGAGCGCACCGCAGGCGAGGCGAGCGAGACGGAGCGCGCATCCGTCGCGCTGCTGCTGCGCCGCACTCTCGCCACGCTCGGACCCGCGCAGGCGGGAGGCGCGCGTGGCTGATCCCCGCGACTCCGGAGAAGCGATCGACGAGGCCGAGCTCGCGCTCGAAGGCGCCCTGCGACCGACGAGCCTCGACGAGTTCGTCGGCCAGCAGAAGGTACGAGGGCAGATGAAGCTGCTGCTCGACGCCGCCCGCATCCAGGACCGCGCCGCCGATCACATCCTGCTCTCGGGCCCTCCGGGGCTGGGCAAGACGACGCTGGCCATGATCGTCGCGCACGAGAGCGGGCATCCGCTGCGGCTCTCGAGCGGGCCGGCCATCCAACACGCGGGCGACCTCGCCGCGCTGCTGTCGAGCCTCACCCCCGGTGAGGTGCTCTTCATCGACGAGATCCACCGGATGGCGCGGTCGGCCGAGGAGATGCTGTACCTCGCGATGGAGGACTTCCGCATCGACATCATGGTCGGCAAGGGGGCCGGGGCCACGAGCATCCCGCTCGAGTTGGCACCGTTCACCCTCGTCGGCGCGACGACCCGGTCGGGTCTGCTGCCCAATCCGCTGCGCGACCGCTTCGGATTCACTGCGCATCTGGAGTACTACGACGCCGAGGAGCTGGAGCAGGTGGTGGGGCGCTCGGCAACGGTGCTGGGCGTGGACTTGCCCGCCGCGGCCCGCGCCGAGATCGGCCGTCGCTCGCGCGGCACGCCTCGCATCGCCAACCGGCTGCTGCGGCGCGTGCGCGACTACGCGCTCGTGCACGGCGGAGGATCGGGAGCGTCGATCGAGGACGTGCGCGCGGCTCTCGAGCTGTACGACGTCGATCCGATCGGACTCGACCGGCTCGACCGCGCGGTGCTGGATGCTCTCGTGCGCCGGTTCCGCGGCGGTCCCGTGGGGCTGAGCACGCTCGCCGTGTCGGTCGGCGAGGAGCCCGAGACCGTCGAGAGCGTGGTGGAACCGTACCTCGTGCGCATCGGCTTCATGGGGCGCACCCCGCGCGGGCGCATCGCCATGCCCGAGGCGTACGCGCATCTCGGCGTCGCGCATCCCGCGGGCTCCGCATTGCTCGATGACCTATAATCGCTGAGGACTTCTCCCTGTCATCTCACCCTTGCGCCGCCATCGCTGGCGTGCGCATGCTGTCGAAAGGCACAGCCACCACATGGATTTCTCCACGTTCTTCGCCAATTACGGCTTGTTCATCGTCATCGCCCTGCTGCTGGTGTTCATGATCTTCAGCACCCGCCGCCGCACGCAGAAGATGAAGCAGGAACAGGAGCAGAAACAGCGCGAGACGGTGCCAGGCGCCAAGGTGCTGCTGCAGGGCGGTCTGTACGGCACGATCACCGAGTTCGACGCCGAGAACCTCGACAAGCCCGCCCGCGTCGAGCTGGCCCCGGGAGTGGAGATCGAGGTCCATTCGCAGGCCATCCTGCGCGTCGTGAACGACGAGCAGACCGCTGCCACCGAGACCCCCGCGCCGCTCGACGACCACACGCCGCTCGACGACCGGCCGAGCACCGACTCCGCCGCTCCCGAGACCGAGGAGGAGACGCGCGCCCGTCTCGAGCGCGACTCCGACGACAACAGCAAGTGACGCGCACTTCCGCGCGGCACAGAAAGCTCTGATCCTTCGTGGCCTCTTCTTCTCCCGTCAAGCACGCGTGGCGGGTCCTCATCGGTCTGCTCGTCGTGGCCGGCGTGCTCTTCGGAATCAACGCGATCGGCGTTCACGTCGTGCAGAAGAGCTCGTGGGCGCCTGAGCTCGCCCTCGATCTGCAGGGCGGCACCCAGATCATCCTCGGCGCCGAGACGGAAGACGGTTCGGCACCGACGCAGGATCAGCTCGACCAGGCGGCGGCCATCATCCGTCAGCGCGTCGACGCCTCGGGCGTCGGAGAAGCCGACATCACGACCGAGGGCGGCCGCAACATCGTCGTGCAGATCCCCGGGAAGGCCGATGAGGAGACGCGCAACCGCATCGAGGCGAGCGCCAAGCTCGAACTGCGCCCCGTCCTCGCCGCGACGGGTCCCGCCACCTCATTCGTGGGCGACGACGGCAACGAGACGCCATACCCGACTCCCGATGACGCGATGGCCTCCACTCCGTCGCCTGCGCCGACCGACAGCAGCGACCTCGCATGGATCACCGAGAAGCTGCAGGCCGAGTTCCTCACCTACGACTGCACCGCGCCGCGCGACGACGCCGCCAAGGCCCCGGCGGAGCAGCCGCTGATCGCGTGCGACCCCACCGGTGCGGTGAAGTATCTGCTCGGACCCGTCGAGCTCGACGGCGGCTCGATCACGGATGCGACCAACGGCCGCGAGCAGGACTCGGGACAGTGGGTGGTCAACCTCACGTTCGACGGCAAGGGCACGGATGCCTTCGGCAAGGTCAGCCAGCGTCTGTACGCCTATCAGGGCCAGGGCCTCAGCCCGCGCGACCAGTTCGCCTTCGTGCTCGACGGCTCGGTGATCTCCGCGCCGCGCATGAACGGCATCATCCTCAACGGCAAGCCGAGCATCAGCGGATCGTTCGACCAGGAGTCGTCGAAGACCCTCGCCGACCAGCTGCGTTACGGTGCGCTGCCGCTGAGCTTCAGCGTGCAGAGCTCGGACACCATCTCGGCCACGCTCGGATCGCAGCAGCTGCAGATCGGTCTCATCGCCGGCCTCATCGGGCTGGGGCTGGTCGCGCTCTACTCGCTGTTCAGCTATCGGGCGCTCGGGTTCGTGATCATCGCCTCGATCGCCGTGATGGCGATCCTCACGTACGTGATCGTCTGCATTCTCGCCTGGCGTCTCGGATTCCGCCTGTCGCTGGCGGGAGTGTCCGGTCTCATCGTGTCTATCGGGTTCACCGCCGACTCGTTCATCGTGTACTTCGAACGAATACGAGACGAGCTGCGCGACGGCAAGTCGATCACGGGGGCCGTGGAAGACGGCTGGAGCCGCGCCAAGCGCACGATCTACATCTCCAAGTCGATCAACATCCTCGCCGCGGTGGTGCTGTACATCCTCGCCGACGCCACGGTGAAGGGCTTCGCGTTCACGCTGGGTCTCACGACCCTCATCGACGTGTTCATCTTCGTGATCTTCACGCACCCGGTGATGCAGCTGCTCGCCCGCACGCGCTTCTTCGGCAACGGCCATCCACTGTCGGGCATGGACCCCGAATCGCTCGGCGCCGTATATCGCACGCGCACCGAGTACCGCGCCGTCGCACCCGCGTCGATGGGCAAGGCTGCGCGTTCGGCTCGCTCGCGCGGTGAGGCCGAGCGACGCCAGACCATCGCCGAGCGCAAGCGCGCCGAGGCGCTCTCGAACGATCGGTCCGGATCGACGGACCAGGGGGAGGCCCGCTGATGCGCTCCATGAACCAGTTCGGAAACGACCTCTACACGGGCAAGACCTCCTTCCCGTTCGTCGGCCGGCGGCGACTGTGGTTCATCATCGCGATCGCCCTCGTCATCGCATCGGCCCTCGTGCCGCTGTTCCGGCCCATCCAGTTCTCCATCGAGTTCACGGGCGGGTCGCAGTTCACGATCGAGGCGCCCGAGAGCACCGACCAGAGCCTGGCCGGGGATGCGGTGCGCTCGGTCGTGCCGAACGCGACGACCAAGGTCACGACGGTCGGCGGCCGCGACATCCGTGTGCAGACCGACCAGATGACCGACAAGCAGACCCACCAGGTCGCCGCGGCCCTCGCCGAGACCTACGGGGTGTCGGAAGACGCGATCAGCCCGTCGTTCATCGGTCCGAGCTGGGGTGAGAACGTGACCAAGCAGTCGCTCTGGGGCCTGGCGATCTTCCTCGCCCTCACCTTCCTGATCCTCGCTATCTACTTCCGTACGTGGAAGATGTCGGCCGCAGCGATCATCGGTCTGCTCGACGTGCTCGTGATCACCGTCGGCGTCTATGCGCTGGCCGGGTTCGAGATCTCACCGGCCGCCGTGATCGGATTCCTCACGATCCTCGCGTACTCCCTGTACGACACCACCGTCGTGTTCGACAAGATCAGGGAGAACACGTCGGAAGAGGGCATCAGATCGGGCCGCACGTTCGGCGAGTCGGTGAACCTCGCGGTGAACCAGACGCTGATCCGGTCGATCAACACCTCGATCGTCGCGGCGCTGCCGGTGGGCGCGATCCTCTTCATCGGCGCGTTCTGGCTCGGCGCCGAGACGCTCACCGACATCTCGCTGTCGATCTTCGTCGGCATCCTGGTCGCGACGTACTCGACGCTCTTCGTGGCAGCGCCGCTCTACTCGCTGTTCCGCGAGAAGGAGAAGCCGATCGCAGAGCGCGACGCGCGGGTGCGGGAGGCTCGGCAGCGCGCCGTGACGACGGCGCAGGTCTGACCCGTGGGAGCGGTCCGGACGGGACGCCTCGCGGATAGGATGATCTCTCTCAGAGGGGAGGGCGCATCATGAGCGAGTCGACCACCGCACAGGGCTCGAGCCTGCGACGCCTCGTGCCGCGCATCTTCTCGCGTGCGCCCCGGAACAACGACCTCGACAACCTCGTGCGCACCGTGCGCCAGAACCACCCCAAGGGCGACCTCGCCATCATCGAGCGCGCCTACCGGGTGGCCGCCGAGAAGCACGAGGGGCAGAAGCGGCAGAGCGGCGAGCCGTACATCACGCACCCGCTCGCAGTTGCGCAGATCCTCGCCGAGCTCGGCCTCGGCCCCCGTGCGATCGCTGCCGCGCTGCTGCACGACACCGTCGAGGACACCGGCTATGCGCTCACCGAGCTGACCGAGGCGTTCGGCGACGAGGTCGCGATGCTCGTGGACGGCGTGACCAAGCTCGACAAGGTCAAGTACGGCGAGAGCGCGCAGGCCGAGACGGTGCGCAAGATGATCGTGGCGATGTCGAAAGACATCAGGGTGCTGCTCATCAAACTCGCCGATCGGCTGCACAACGCCCGTACCTGGGGCTTCGTCTCGCCGGAGAAGGCCGAGCGCAAGGCCACGGAGACGTTGGAGATCTATGCGCCGCTCGCGCATCGGCTCGGAATCCAGGCCATCAAGAACGAGCTGGAGGACCTCTCGTTCGCGGTGATGCATCCGAAGATCTACGCCGAGATCGACAGCCTCATCGCTCAGCGAACCCCGCAGCGGGAGAAGTACATCCGCGAAGTGGTGGATGCCGTCGAGAGCGATCTGCGCGATCTGCGCGTGCGTGGCAAGGTCGCCGGACGACCCAAGCAGCTCTACTCCGTGTACCAGAAGATGGTGCTGCGCGGCCGTGAGTTCGACGACATCTACGACCTCATCGGCATCCGGGTGCTCGTGGGCACGGTGCGCGACTGCTATGCCGTGCTCGGTGCGATCCACGCCCGCTGGACGCCGCTGCCCGGTCGTTTCAAGGACTACATCGCGACCCCCAAGTTCAACCTGTACCAGTCGCTGCACACGACGGTGATCGGCCCCGGCGGGCGCACGGTCGAGATCCAGATCCGCACGCACGAGATGCACCGCCAGGCGGAGTTCGGCGTCGCGGCGCATTGGATGTACAAGGAACGGGTCAACAGCGGCGGCAAGGCCGAGGCCAAGGAGTCGGACACCGACATGGCCTGGCTCGCCCACATCTCGGATTGGCAGGCCGAAACCGCCGATCCGGGGGAGTTCCTCGACTCGCTGCGCTTCGAGATCGGCGCCAAAGAGGTGTACGTCTTCACGCCGAAGGGGCGCGTGATCGGACTTCCGTCGGGTGCCACACCCGTCGATTTCGCTTACGCCGTGCACACCGAGATCGGTCACCGCACGATGGGAGCGAAGGTCAACAGTCGGCTCGTGCCGCTGGAGACGGCGTTGAAGAGCGGTGATGTCGTCGAGGTCTTCACGTCGAAGAACCCCGACGCGGGGCCCAGTCAGGACTGGCTGACGTTCGTCAAGAGCACCAGGGCGCGCAACAAGATCCGCGGCTGGTTCACGAAGGAGCGCCGAGAAGAGGCGATCGAGCAGGGCAAGGAGGCCATAGCGAGAGCCATGCGCCGGCAGAACCTGCCGTTGCAACGACTGATGGGCCAGGACTCGTTCGCCGAGGTCGCCCAGCAGCTGCGCTACGAAGACGTCTCGGCACTGTACGCCGCCGTCGGCGAGGGTCACGTCTCCACCCAGTCCGTGCTCGAGAAGGTGACCGCGCTCGTCGCCACGCAGGAGGACACCAGCACCGGGACGATCGACATTCCGGTGACCGGCCGCACCAGGGCGCCCCGCGATAGCGACTCCGGTGTGCTCGTGCGCGGCGCCGCCGACATCCTCGTCAAGCTCGCCAAGTGCTGCACCCCGGTGCCGGGCGATCCGATCGTCGGCTTCGTCACCCGCGGCAGCGGGGTGTCGGTGCACAGGGCGGACTGCGTCAACGTGCAGGCGCTGTCCGGCGAACCGGACCGTCTCGTCGACGTCGAATGGGCGCCGACGACGCACAGCGTGTTCCTCGTGCAGATCCAGGTGGAGGCGCTGGACCGGGCGGGCCTGCTGTCGGATGTCACGCGGGTGCTCACCGAGTACCACGTGAACATTCTCTCGGCATCGGTGTCGACCACGAACGAGCGGCTGGCGATCAGCCGGTTCGTGTTCGAGATGGGTGACACGGTGCACCTGGACCGGGTGCTCAATGCCGTCCGCCGCATCGACGCGGTCTACGACGTGTACCGCGTCACCTCGTCCTGAGCTCGGCTCGCCGGGGCTCATCCGCCAGCTCGCCGCGGAGGCGCTCGAGCAGTGCGCGAGCGCGGGCGCCGCGGGGGTCGGCGGACGGAGCGGTGCGCAGACGCCGATCCGCGTCGTCGAGGAGGGTCGGATCGAACTGCGCGAACGCGCGCGCCCAGTTCCGGATGTCGGGCCGTTTGTGCGCCCAGCGCAGCAGATCGAGCATGGTGCGCCCCGCAGTCACGACGAGGATGTCATCGAGACGCACCACGTCGTCTTCGGCGACCAGCGACTCATGGACGCGTGTGCGCGGGGACGGGGGGCGGCGCATGCGCCGGCCCTGCGTGAGCTGCAGCTCGTGCTCCTCGGGCGGCATCGCCCCCGCGCCGTGGACCCACGCCGCGCTCGCCCCTGCGAAGGCGAGGTCCTCTCGCCCCGCACGAACCGACGCGATCGAGGCGGCCCGCAGGTGAGCCGTCTCGACCCGGTCGGCGGGGATGAAGCACTCGCCGAGCTCCACGACGTCGCCGTCGAGACGGGCGGCGCACAGCTCCGGGAGCGACAGGCGCTCACCGGGCCGGTAGACGAACGTGGGATGCACGTCTGCCAGCATGCCGAACGCCCGCGTGCTCCGGGGCGCGGGACGTTCGACTGTGGAGAACTCGGCTCTTGAGATCGCTTCCGAGCTGAGCGCTCTCGAGCCCGCTCAGCCGTCGAGGGCGCGCAGCCAGGACCGACGGGCCTCGAGCGCTTCGGCGGCGGCCTTGACGGCGGCGGCATCGCCCGCCTTCTCGGCGGCGGCGTGCTCGGCTTCGAGCTTCTCGATGGCGTCCAGAAGCTGGCGGCTCATGCCATCGGCGCGGGCCTTGGTCTCGGGGTTGTTGCGCTTCCAGTCCACCTCTTCGCGAGACTTGAGCGCCTGCTCGATCACGCGCAGACGGTCATCGAGCGCGCGCTCCTTGTCGCGGGGGAAGATGCGCCCGGTGTCATCCCACTTGCGCTGGATGCGGGTGAGGAGTGCACGCGCCTTGCCGAGATCCGCCTCGTCACCGACGGCCTTCGCCTCGACGAGCAGCGCCTCTCTGATCTCGATGCGCGGCGCGGACTCCGCCTCTTCGGCTGCGGACTGCTCCGCGCGTGCGGCGTACAGTGCGTCTCCGGCGGCCTTGAACTTGGCCCAGAGGGCATCGTCGGCCTTGCGGCCGGCGCGGCCCGCCGCCTTCCATTCGTCGAGCAGCGCCCGGTAGGCGGGGATTCCGTCCACACCGCGCGGCGCCAGCGCCTCGGCGCGCTCGACGAGGCGGGACTTCGCGTCGCGCGCAGCCTTGTGGTGCTCGTCGAGGTCGGCGTAGAACGCGCGGCGCTGACGGTCGACGGTGGCGCGGGCGTCCCGGAAGCGCTTCCAGAGCTGGTTGGCGGGACCCTTGGGGATGCGCGGACCGTTCTGCTGCTGGCTCTGCCACGAATCGAACAGCTCGGTCAGCTCGCCGGTGACCTGCTTCCACTGGACCTTCGAGAGGTCCTGCGCGGCGATGGCCTCGGCGCGTTCGACGATGGCGGTCCGCTCGGCGATCGCCTGATCCACGGCGGCCCTGTTCTGCTCCGCCTCGGCGGCGGAGGCCTCGGCGAGAGAGGCGGTGAGGGCGTCCAGCCGACCGCGCAGAGCCGCCAGGTCGCCCACTGCTGCGGCGTCGGTCACCTCGCCGGTGAGGTGGCGCGCCTGGGCGGCGAGCTCGCCCGCGGCAGCACCACCGGCCGCGGCGCGCTGCTCGAGCGTGCGCACCTTGAAGGCGAGGTCGTCGAACTTGCGCGCGAAGTACGCCAGCGCCTCATCGGGAGTGCCGTCAGGATACTCGCCGACGACGCGCCACGCATCGCCCTCGCGCACTTCGACAGCGCCGTTCTCGGCGACGCGACCCCACTTGGCGGCATCGCTGTGGCCGCCGGCGGGAGCCGCGGCGGCGGCCGCGGGCTTCAGCGGGGACGATGGCGGGCGCGGTACCCGAGGAGGTGCGGGAACCGGTGCGGCGGGGTGCGAGGTCGGGTCGGGGGTGTTCGCGGACTCTTCGGCAGACACGATGAACTCCTTGCGCGGACAGGCCGCGGGAGGCGGAAAGGACATCGCTCAGCCTAATACGGCCCAACCCTCCGTGATAGGCCGCATCGGCTCAGGCCCTCATCACGTCGGGCCCTGTCTGGTCAGCCTGCGGGAGCGTCCGTCGATTCCGGGCCCGGCGTCGCCGGTGCGGTCTGAGTCGGCGTGCTCGTCGGGCTCGGCGAGGGTGCGGGCCCGGCGACCTCGGCGTGGACGACCTGACTCACCACGGCGCCCACGACGATGACCGACCCGGCCACGATCCCGATGACGTTGTCGCGCACGCGTCGCGTGACAGAGCGGTCGTGCACCCGACGACGGGCCTCGTGCACACGCGCGCGCTCCTGCTCGGTGCGGGCGCGACGGTCGCGGGCGTTCGGACGGCGTCCGGCCATGGATCCTCCTGTGCGTTCGACATCCGAGCCTATCGCGGGCACCGCACGGGCCCTTGTCGGTATCCCGCATTAGCCTGGACGCGTGACCCCGTCCCCGCTGCTGTCGACGCAGACGCCGCTCGCCGTGCGCATGCGCCCGGTGTCGCTCGACGAGGTCGCGGGACAGCAGCACCTGTTGCGTCCCGGCTCGCCCATCGTCACCCTGGCGGATCCCGCGGCACCGGCAGGCGGCAGTGTATCGATGATCCTGTGGGGACCGCCCGGCACAGGCAAGACCACGCTCGCCCAGGCCATCGCGCGCTCCTCGCAGCGCCGCTTCGTCGAGCTCTCGGCCGTCACCGCCGGGGTCAAGGACGTGCGCGAGGTCATGCAGGAGGCGATGAACCAGCGAGATCTGTACGGACAGAGCACGATCCTCTTCCTCGACGAGATCCACCGCTTCACCAAGGCGCAGCAGGATGCGCTGCTGCCCGGCGTCGAGAACGGCTGGGTCATCCTCATCGCCGCCACCACGGAGAACCCGTCGTTCTCGGTGATCTCCCCGTTGCTGTCCCGGTCGCTGCTGCTGACCCTCCAGACGCTGACCGACGACGACATCGGCGTGCTCCTGGACCGTGCCGTCGCTGACGCTCGGGGACTGAGCGGCAGGGTCGTCGTCGAACCGGAGGCGCGGGCGGCGCTGATCCGCCTCGCCTCGGGCGATGCGCGTCGGGCTCTGACCGGGCTGGAAGCCGCAGCCACCGTGGCGGCGACCTCGGACGAGGCCGACGGCGAGGAGACGCCGCACGTCACCGCCGACGACGTCGCCCAGGCCGTCGATCGAGCGCTGCTGCGCTACGACCGGCAGGGCGATGAGCACTACGACGTCATCAGCGCGTTCATCAAATCGATCCGCGGGTCAGACGCCGACGCGGCCCTGCACTACCTCGCCCGCATGATCGAGGCGGGGGAGGACCCGCGCTTCATCGCCCGGCGGCTGGTGATCTCCGCCTCGGAAGACATCGGCCTCGCCGATCCGCAGGCGCTCGTGATCGCCGTGGCAGCGGCCGACGCCGTCGCCTTCATCGGAATGCCGGAGGGACGCATCCCCCTGGCGGAGGCGACCGTGTACCTGGCGACCACGGCCAAGTCGAACGCCGCCTACCTGGGGATCGACGCCGCGATCGCCGATGTGCGCTCCGGCGGGTTCGGGCGCGTGCCGGTGCATCTGCGCGACGCGCACTACCCGGGCGCGAAGCGGCTGGGGCACGGCAAGGGATATCAGTACCCGCACGACTCCGAAGCGGGCGTCGTCGCGCAGGACTACCTGCCCGACGAGCTGCGCGGACGCCGCTACTACCGGCCCAAGCAGCTGGGTGCCGAGCGCGAGGTGCACGCACGGCTCGAGCGGATCCGGCGCATCCTCGACGGCGAGTGACGGCACCCCTGCGCGAGGGGCGACGTCGGGGCCCCGTATCAGGGCGATCTGCTAGGATGAATCGGCTCGAAACCGTGTTTTCGGGCATCCCTCACCTCCGCACCACCCTTCCTTGCGCCCCGGCGTGCGCTCGGCAGGGGAGAGGACGAGGAGATACGTCCGCAGGCCGTGACCGTCACGGCCGCGTCAACGGAAGGAACACTTCGTGGTCACGAAGTCCCAGGACCGCCGCAAGGTCCGTCTCAGCCGTGCCCTTGGCATCCCGCTGACCCCCAAGGCCGCCCGCTACCTCGAGAAGCGTCCTTACGCTCCGGGCGAGCACGGCCGCACCAAGCGCAAGACCGACAGCGACTACGCCGTCCGCCTGCGCGAGAAGCAGCGTCTGCGCGAGCAGTACGGCATTCGCGAGAAGCAGCTGCGCATCGCCTTCAACGAGGCCCGCCGTCGCGACGGCCTGACCGGTGAGAACCTGGTCGAGCTGCTCGAGATGCGTCTGGACGCGCTCGTGCTGCGCTCCGGCTTCGCCCGTACCACGGCGCAGGCCCGTCAGATGGTCGTGCACCGTCACATCCTCGTCGACGGCCAGCTCGTCGACCGCCCGTCGTTCCGCGTGAAGCCGGGTCAGCTCATCCACGTCAAGCCCAAGAGCGAGGGCACCGAGCCCTTCCAGGTGGCCGCGGCCGGCGGCCACGCCGAGGTGCTGCCCCCGGTTCCGGGCTACCTCGAGGTTGAGCTCGACAAGCTCCAGTCGCGTCTGGTCCGCCGCCCGAAGCGCTCCGAGGTCCCCGTGACCTGCGAAGTCCAGCTGGTTGTGGAGTACTACGCCGCGCGTTGAGGCATTCGCTTCAGCAATCGCAGCGCCAGGAGGCGTCGGGCCAGCCCGGCGCCTCCTGGCGTTTGCGCATACGATGGGATTCGCCGCGGCGAGCGGCGTGAGAGGGAGACGAGCGACATGAAGACCCTGCTGTGGTTTCTGATCGGCATCATCGGCGGTTTCGTCGCGGCGCACTTCTTGAACAAGGATCCGCGAGGGCACGACCTGCTCGCCGAGGTCGACGCGCGGATCGGCTCGTTCACCGGTCTCATCAGCGATGCCTTCCGTGAGCAGGAGGCGCGGCTGGGCGCCGCTCCCGTCGAGCGCCGCGACTGAGCCACACCCTGTTCGTCACTGACCCAAGGACTCACGCACAGCTATGAAGACCGCGGAGATCGCGCAGCGCTACCTGACCTTCTTCGAGAAGAACGATCACCTCATCGTGCCTTCGGCGTCACTGGTGAGCGACGACCCGACGCTGCTGTTCACCGTCGCCGGCATGGTGCCGATGATCCCGTACCTCACCGGAGTGGTTCCCGCCCCGCATCCCCGCATCGCCGACGTGCAGAAGTGCATCCGTACCAACGACATCGAAGAGGTCGGTCGCACGGCCCGCCACGGCACGTTCTTCCAGATGCTCGGCAACTGGTCCTTCGGTGACTACTTCAAGGAAGGTGCGATCCGTTACGCCTGGGAGCTGCTGACGAGCTCAGAGGCTGACGGCGGGCTCGGCTTCGACGAGAAGGATCTCTGGGTCACCGTCTACGAGACGGACGACGAGGCCGAGGCGATCTGGCGCGACATCATCGGGCTCAAGCCCGAGCGAATCCAGCGGCTCGGACGCGCGGACAACTATTGGAACACCGGCCAGCCCGGTCCCGGCGGCCCGGACTCGGAGATCTTCTTCGACCGCGGCCCCGCGTACGGGCAGGACGGCGGTCCAGCGGTCGACGACAACAGGTTCTTGGAGATCTGGAACCTCGTGTTCATGCAGGACTTCATCGAGAACATCCGCGGCAAGACCGAGTTCGACATCGTGGGCGAGCTGCCGCAGAAGAACATCGACACCGGCATGGGTCTCGAGCGCGTCGCCTTCCTCAAGCAGGGCGTCGAGAACATGTACGAGAGCGACCAGGTGCGTCCCGTGCTCGATCGCGCCATCGAGATCTCGGGCCGCCCCTACGGCGAGGTGCATGAGGACGACGTGCGCTTCCGCGTCGTGGCCGACCACGTGCGCTCCTCGCTCATGCTGCTCTCTGACGGCGTGCGGCCCTCCAATGAGGGCCGCGGATACATCCTGCGCCGGCTCATGCGCCGCACCGTGCGTTCCATGCGTCTGCTGGGCGTGGATGTCCCGACGTTCCCCGAGCTGTTCTCCACCTCGCGCGATGCGATGAAGATCGCCTACCCGGTGCTGGAGACCGACTGGACCGCGTTGTCGACCGCCGCCTTCGCGGAGGAGGAGACGTTCCTGCGAACGCTGGCCCAGGGGTCCACGATTCTCGATCTGGCCCTGGATGAGACGAAGAAGTCGGGGCAGGCGACGCTCGCCGGTTCCGAGGCGTTCCTGCTGCACGACACCTACGGCTTCCCGATCGACCTCACGCTCGAGGTCGCCGAGGAGCAGGGTCTCAGCGTCGACCGCGCTGCCTTCGACGCGCTCATGCAGGAGCAGCGCATCCGCGCGAAGGAAGACGCCCGCAGCCGCAAGCGCCAACTCGCCGACGTCTCGGTGTACCGCGATCTGCGCGCCGAGGGCGAGACCGTGTTCTCGGGCTACGACGAGCTCGAGACGGAGTCGCGCGTGCTCGGGCTGCTCGTCGACGGCGCGCCCGTCTCGAGTGCGACGGAGGGTCAGATCGCCGAGGTCGTGCTCGCCGAGACGACCCTGTATGCCGAGTCGGGCGGCCAGGTCGCCGACAAGGGCACGATCACCGGGCCCGGCTTCGTTCTCGATGTGATCGACGTGCAGCGCCCTGTTCCCGGCCTCGTCAGCCACACCGTCGACGTGCGACAGGGCACCGTATCGGTTGATGCCGTGGCGACGACCGTCGTCGATGCCGCCAACCGCCGCGCCGCACGCCAGGCGCACTCGGCGACCCACCTCGTGCACGCCGCGCTGCGCGACACACTCGGACCCACGGCGACCCAGGCCGGTTCCCTCAACCGTGCGGGCTATATGCGTTTCGATTTCAACTGGTCGCAGGCTCTGTCGCCGGAGACCCGGACGGAGATCGAGGACATCGCCAACCGCGCCGTGCAGGACGGCCTCGAGGTCACGACGCGCGTCGTCTCGCTCGACGAGGCGAAGGCGGCCGGCGCGATGGCGCTGTTCGGCGAGAAGTACGGCGATGTCGTGCGCATGGTCGACATCGGCGGCCCCTGGTCGCGCGAGCTGTGCGCGGGCACGCACGTGCGCACGAGTTCCGAGATCGGGATCATCAGCCTTGTCGGGGAGTCGTCCGTGGGCGCATCCAACCGTCGCGTCGAAGCGCTCGTGGGGGCCGATGCGTTCCGTGAGCTGGCGGCCGAGCGGGCGCTCGTCTCGCAGCTGACCGCATCGCTGAAGACTCCGCGCGAGCAGCTCGTCGACAAGGTCACCGACCTCGCCGCGCAGCTGAAGACGGCCGAGAAGCGCATCGCCCAGTTCGAGTCGGCGCAGCGAGCCGACCGCGCACCCGGCATCGCGAAGGAGGCGCGCGCCGCCGGCGCCTTCCAGCTCGCGGCTCACGACCTGGGCTCGGTCGAGTCCGCCGACGAGGTGCGCGATGTGGCCACCGCCGTGCGCGATGTGCTCGGCGCCGCTCCGGCGGTCGTGGCGGTTTCCGGCCTCGCCAACGGCCGCGCGATCGTCGTCGTCGCGACGACCGAGGCCGCGCGCGGTGCGGGTGTGAAGGCCGGCGTGCTCGCGAAACTCGCCGCCGGAGTTCTCGGCGGCGGAGGCGGAGGCCGCGACGACATCGCGCAGGGCGGCGGAACCGATGTGTCGGCTCTTCCCGCGGCGTTCGGCGCGATCGAGCAGGAGCTGCAGCGCGCGTGAGCGGATTCCGCCCCGGAGTGAGGCTCGGGATCGACGTCGGGCGGGCCCGGGTCGGGGTCTCCCGCAGCGATCCCGACGGGATGCTCGCTGTCCCCGTCGAGACGGTGCCGCGCGATGATGACTCCGTGCGTCGCATCGCTGACCTCGTCACCGCGCACGAACCGCTCGAGCTGGTGGTCGGACTGCCGATCAACCTCCGCGGAGAGGACACGGCATCGACCGTCGACTCCCGCGAGTTCGCGGGCGCGCTCGCGCGCGCCTGCACCGTACCGGTGCGCCTGGTGGATGAGCGGCTCAGCACCGTGAGCGCTCATTCGGCGTTGCGCGCTTCGGGTCGCCGTCAGCGGGGATCGCGTGGCATTGTTGATCAGGTCGCCGCGGTCGTGTTCCTGCAGCACGCCCTCGATACCGAGAAGAGCACCGGTAACCCGCCCGGAACGCTCGTCGTACTCGAAGACCCGCTGACCTTCAATGAGGAGACCTCCTGACATGCCTGATCTCCCCGACTCTTCGTCCGGGTCCGGATCGGACTCCTTGTCCGATCTGTTCCGCTCGCTTCCCGATCCGTCGCGATCCGTGCCGGAGACGCCCAGTGCATCCGCCCCCGCGCCGGGATCGCGCCGCGCCGCGCGGGCTGCCGCGCAGACGTCCGAACCCGTGTCCGATGCGGGAGCACCCGACGACATGACGACGCGAGTGAACGCCCCGGCTTCTGCCGAACAGGAGTCCGAGCACCACGCGACCCTCGACGATCTCTTCCGCCACGAGCCCGAGACCCGCGCGCGCGCCCCGCGGCGCAAGCGCAAGCGGGGGTGTCTGATCGCCCTCATCATCGTCTTCGTCCTCGTCGCGGGCGCCGCCCTGGGCGGGCTTTGGGTGATGAACACGTACGGCGACAGGATCAGCGAGGCGATGGGCTGGGGCGAGCCTAAGGACTACGAAGCCGGTATGGCGACGGGCGAGGCGCTCGTCACGATCGATGAGGGCGATACCGGCCAGCAGGTGTCGACGGCGCTGTACAACGCCGGCGTCACCAAGACGCAGGATGTCTTCTACGACATGCTCGTGAAGGAGGGGACGTCGCCGACGTTCTACCCGGGCGTGTATCGCCTGCAGCAGAAGATGACGGCGACGTCCGCACTCGAGGCGCTGAACGACCCTGCGAACAAGATGGAGAACTCCGCGCTCATCCGCGAGGGCCTCACACTGGACTCCACGCTGAAGACCATCGCCGAGAGCCTGTCGATTCCGATCGAGGACCTCACCGCGGCCGCCGCCGACCCCTCCGCATACGGCGTTTCCGCGTCGACGCTGGAAGGCTGGCTGTTTCCCGCGCTGTACGAGTTCGCGCCGGAGGCGACCGCCACCGATATCGTCCAGACGCTCGTCGACCGCACGCGCGAGTCGCTGGCGTCAGCCGGTGTGCCGGCCGGAGACGAGGAACGCGTGCTCACGATCGCTTCGATCATTCAGCGCGAGGCCCGGGCGGAAGACGACTTCTACAAGGTCTCCCGAGTGATCCAGAACCGGCTCGCCGAGGGCATGATGCTGCAGATGGACTCGACCGCTCAGTACGGCTATCGAGAGCTGCACGACGGCACGGCGAGCACCTCGGACGAGGCGCAGCACGACGACAATCCGTGGAACACCTATGTGCACGAAGGGCTTCCGGCGACGCCGATATCCGGAGCCGGTGACGTCGCGATCGACGCGGCGATGCACCCTGTGGACGGTCCGTGGCTGTACTTCGTCACGGTGAACATGGACACCGGCGAGACCGTCTTCACCTCCACGTACGAGGAGCACCAGACCTACGTCGAGCAGATGCGGCAATGGTGCACCGAGAATCCTGATTCGGGATGCTGAACGACGCGGATCCGAAGCGACTGGCGGTCTGGGGCGATCCGATCGCGCACAGCCGTTCGCCACAGCTGCACGCGGCCGCCTACGCCCATCTCGGTCTGGACTGGGAATACGGCAGGCGTCAGATGGATGCGGCCGGATTCCGCGCCGCGGTCGACGGCCTCGATGAGAGCTGGCGCGGCCTGTCGCTGACCATGCCGTTGAAGGACGCGGCACTGTCCTGGTCGCGCGTGCAGGATCGCCATGCGCGGCTCACCGGCGCGGCCAACACGCTCGTGCTGTCGGGCCCGTTGCGCGGGCACGCCTGGAACACCGATGTGGGTGGTCTCGTGCGCGTGCTCCATGAGCACGGCCTGGGGCAGCTCGACCGCGTGCGCATCCTCGGAGCGGGGGCCACGGCCGCATCCGCGCTCGTGGCCTTGGCCGAATGCGGCGCCTCCCGGGTGGACGTCGTGGCCCGCCGGCCCGCACGCGTCGCGCCTCTCGACCGCATCGCCGCACAGATCGGGATCGCCCTGTCGGCGCACGGGTTCGATGACCTGCCGGCAGGCGCCGATCTCACCCTCTCGACGCTGCCCGGCGGCGTGCCGCTGGACGATGACGTCGTCACCGCGCTTTCGCAGGCAGGCGGTGCGCTCCTGGACGTCGCCTATTCGCCCTGGCCCTCGACCCTGGCTGTCGCATGGTCGGCAGAGCCGGTGATATCGGGACTGGAGATGCTGCTGCACCAGGCAGTGCTGCAGGTGCGCATCTTCGTCGCCGGGGACGTGACCGCCGTGCTGCCGGGCGAAGACGTCATGGTGGCCCGGATGCGTGCCGCGCTCATGGGAGACTAGGGGCATGCTCCGCGTGCTCACGGCTGGCGAATCGCACGGCCCCGAACTCATCGCCGTCATGGAGGGCTTGCCCGCAGGCGTGCCCGTCTCCTCGACGGCGATCCAGGCCGATCTCGCCCGCCGCAAGCTCGGGTACGGTCGCGGGTCGCGCATGAAGTTCGAGCAGGACGAGCTGACGCTCTCGACCGGGATCCGGCACGGATTCTCGCTCGGCAGCCCGATCGCGCTGCGCATCGGCAACACCGAATGGCCCAAGTGGACCGAGGTGATGAGCCCCGAGCCCGTGGACCTCACGGAGAAATCGCGCGGCCGCGGAGCGCCGCTCACCCGTCCGCGCCCCGGCCACGCCGATCTCGTGGGCATGCAGAAGTACGGCTTCGACGAGGCGCGGCCGATCCTGGAGCGGGCCAGCGCCCGCGAGACCGCCGCCCGCGTCGCCCTCGGCGCCGTCGCGCGCGCCTTCCTCGGCGAGCTGGGCATCCGCCTCGTCAGCCACACTCTCTCGATCGGCCCGGTGCGCGCTCCCGAAGACGCCCCGCTGCCCACACCTGACGACGTCGAAGCGCTGGACGCCGATCCGCTGCGGTGCTTCGATGCGGAGACCTCGCGGTGCATGGTCGACGAGGTCGACGCCGCTCGTAAGGACGGCGACACGCTCGGCGGCATCGTCGAGGTGCTCGCCTACGGCCTGCCACCTGGGCTCGGATCCCACGTGCAGTGGGACCGCCGGCTGGATGCGCGCCTCGCTCAGGCGCTGATGAGCATCCAGGCGATCAAGGGCGTCGAGGTCGGCGACGGGTTCGAGACCACCCGCCGACGCGGTTCGGCCGCCCACGACGAGCTATTCGCCGCCGACGGCGGCATCACCCGCGGATCCGATCGCGCGGGGGGCACCGAGGGCGGCATGTCCACCGGCACCGTGCTGCGCGTGCGCGCCGGGATGAAACCCATCGCGACCGTGCCGCACGCGCTGCGCACGATCGACGTGGCCACCGGCGACGATGCGACCGCGCACCACCAGCGGTCCGACGTGTGCGCGGTGCCTGCCGCGGGTGTCGTCGCCGAGGCCATGGTCGCGATCGAGCTCGCCGGCGCCGTGCTGGAGAAGTTCGGCGGCGACAACGTCGCCGAGACCCGGCGCAACCTGGAGAGCTATCTCGCCGCGATCCCCGAGACACTGCGCACGGCGCCCGCCTCGGAGGCGGCGCTGATCCTGCACGATGAGCTGGGCTGAGAACCTCACCGCGTCCGAGCCGGTGCTCGTGCTCGTGGGGCCGATGGGGTCGGGCAAGTCCAGTGTCGGCCGCAGGGTCGCGCGCGAGCTCGAGCTGACCTTCGCAGACACCGACAAGGCCATCGCGGCGGCGCACGGTCCGATCTCCGAGATCTTCGCCGAACACGGTGAGGAGCGCTTCCGCGAGTGGGAGCGCGAGGCGGTGGCCGAGGCGATCGCCGCGGGCGGCGTCGTGTCGGTAGGAGGCGGCGCCGTGGTCACGGCGGAGACCCGGTCGCTGCTGCGCGAGGTGCCCGTCGTGCTCCTCACCGTGTCAGCCGAAGCGGTCGCCGAGCGGATCACGAACTCCGAGCGACCCCTGCTGCTCGGAGACGGGGCGGAGAGCCCCGTGCAGCGCTGGGAGCGGATCATGCACGAACGACGCGCGTGGTATGAAGAGGTCGCGGATGCGACTTTCGATACCTCGCGCATGCCGATGTCGCACATTGCGCGCGACATCGCGGAATGGATGAGAGGACGCGCGTGAGCGAGCAGACGACCACGATCCCGGTGACCGGCCGCGACCCGTACGAGATCCGAATCGGCCGAGGTATCCTCGACGAGGTGTCGGCAGCCCTCGCGCCCTCGGTGCGCAAGGTGCTCGTCGTCCATCCGCCGACCCTCGCGGCCCGTGCGGCCGAGCTGCGCGACCGGTTGCTGGCCGACGTTTCCGAGGGGCTGCGCGACGTGTTGCTCGCCGAGATCCCGGATGCGGAGCAGGGCAAGCGCATCGAGGTCGCCGCCTTCTGCTGGCAGGTGATGGGCCAGGCCGACTTCACCCGCACGGATGCCGTGATCGGCTACGGAGGGGGAGCGGTCACCGATGTGGCAGGCTTCGTCGCAGCCACCTGGCTGCGCGGCGTGCAGCTCGTGCAGGTGCCGACGACGGTGCTCGGCCTCGTCGACGCGGCTGTCGGCGGCAAGACCGGTGTGAACACCGCCGAGGGAAAGAACCTCGTGGGCGCCTTCTGGGCGCCCCGGCAGGTGATCGGCGACCTCGATGAGCTGGGCAGCCTCAGCGCGAACGAGGCGACCGCCGGCTTCGCCGAGGTCGTGAAGGCGGGCTTCATCTGGGCGCCCGAGATCCTCGACATCATCGAGGCAGACCCTGCGCGTGCCGTCGACACGACCACGCCCGAGTTCCGCCGCGCGGTGGAGCTGGCCGTCGACATGAAGGCGAAGGTCGTCTCGGAGGACTTCCGCGAGGCGGGCCAGCGCGAGATCCTCAACTACGGGCACACGCTAGGCCACGCGATCGAGCACGCCGAGCGCTACCAGTGGCGCCACGGGGCAGCGATCTCGGTGGGCATGATGTTCGCCGCCGAACTGTCTCGCCTTGCTGGGCGCCTGCCCGACGAGGCGGCGGCACGGCATCGCACGGTGCTGGAGTCTCTGGGTCTTCCCACCACCTACCGCGCCGGTGCCTGGCAGCAATTGCTGGCCACCATGCAGCGCGACAAGAAGGCGCGCGGCGGCATGCTGCGCTTCATCGTGCTCGACGACATCGCCAAGCCCACCGTGCTCCAGGCGCCTGACGAGTCGCTCATGTTCGCCGCCTACCAGGAGGTGGGCGAATGAGTGGTCGTCTGCTGCTCGTCAACGGGCCGAATCTGAACCTCCTCGGCACGCGGGAGCCGGGCATCTACGGCTCGGCCACGCTCGCCGACATTGAACGGATCACCGCCGACGCCGCGGCCGAGGCCGGGTACGTGGTGCGGGCGATTCAGAGCAACCACGAGGGCGTGCTCATCGACGCGATCCACGCCGCCCGCGAGGACTGCGCGGGCGTCGTCATCAATCCAGGCGGACTCACGCATACCTCGGTCTCATTGCGCGACGCGCTCACGGGCGTGGCGCTGCCGTTCGCCGAGGTGCACATCTCCGACGTGCACGCGCGCGAGGAGTTCCGCCGCTTCTCATACCTCGAAGACGTCGCGACCGTGCGGGTGATCGGTCAGGGTGCGCAGGGCTATGCGGAGGCCGTGGGACGGTTGATCGCGCTCATCCCGTAGAATCGACTGTCGGCCCCGCGCGGCCCGGAATTGCACGGCGCTGGCGACCGACACGATCACACGACACGAACGGACTCTCTTCGCATGGCATCGACCGCAGACATCAAGAACGGCGTCGTCCTCAACATCGACGGACAGCTCTGGAGCGTCGTGGAGTTCCAGCACGTCAAGCCGGGCAAGGGCGGCGCGTTCGTGCGGACGAAGCTGAAGAACGTCGTCTCGGGCAAAACGGTCGACCGCACATACAATGCTGGCGCGAAGGTCGACATCGAGAACGTCGACCGCCGCGACTTCACCTACCTGTACGCAGACGGCGACAGCTTCGTCTTCATGGACCAGGCCGACTACGACCAGCTCTCGGTTCCGGCACCCACCGTCGGCGACGCCGCGAACTTCCTGCTGGAGAACCAGCAGGTCACGATCGCGCTGAACAACGGCAACCCGCTCTACGTCGAGCTGCCCGCCTCCGTGATCCTCGAGGTGACCTACACCGAGCCGGGCCTGCAGGGCGACCGGTCATCGGCCGGCACCAAGCCCGCCACGCTCGAGACCGGGTACGAGATCCAGGTTCCGCTGTTCCTCGAGAGCGGCACCCGCGTGAAGGTCGACACCCGCACGGGCGACTATCTCGGCCGCGAGAAGTAAGGCGTGAGCGCACGGACCAAGGCGCGAAAGCGCGCCCTCGACATCCTGTTCTCCTCGGACGTGCGCGGCGACGAGATCGCTGTCACGCTCGCCGCCGAGGCGAAGCGCGCCGCCGCCGAGCCCGCGCGCGAGGCGTCGTGGCTGTACGCACGCGAGATCGTCGACGGGATCATCGACAACCGCGAGTCGATCGACGAGCAGATCACGACTCACAGCCGGGACTGGAAGCTCGATCGGATGCCCACGATCGACCGGGCCCTGCTGCGCATCGCGGTGTGGGAGATCCTGCACAACGAGGAGGTGCCGACAGCCGTGGCGATCGATGAGGCGGTCGAACTGGCCAAGGAGTTCTCCACCGACGACTCCGGCGCCTTCGTGCACGGTGTGCTCGCCCGGGTCGCCCGCGCATCCTGAGCGCCGCTCGCACGACGCCGATGATGTCGGCGGTGCGCACGAGAATGGGCGATCATGTCCGATTCCTTCGCGGGTGACCGTCGCGCCGCCGGGACCTGGCGCGCGCTCATCCCTCAGGCCCCACCGGAGCGATCGGCGCTGGCTCTCGGAGTCGAGTTGCGCGCCCGCGATCGGGCCGATGCCCGGCAGTGAGCGTCCCGTCCGTTCCGCACGGCGACGGCTCGGGAGCTCGTCCGCGGCGACGCCGAGGTCATGCTCGGGGTGCGTCCGCTCCTGCGCAGCACGGCAACGGATGCGTGGGTGCAGGCGGATGCGGGCTGGGATGCCGTGCGACGCATCGGCGCCCGGTTCGATCCGGTGCAGTCGCGCTGGTTCGGCGATCTGCTGAGCATCGCACGCGATTCGCTGCTCTCGGGCACGGCCGGGGACTGGCTGATGCTCGACCCGATCGAGTCGGCTGTGCTGTGGCCGCACCTGGCGGCTGCCGCGCAGGCCGGCATCCCTCTCGTGGCGACCGAGCGGAACACGCGACTGGCGCTGTCGACGGATGTGCGCATCGGCGCCGTACTGGCAGAGGATCGACGCGGGCTGCGGCTCGCGGCCGAGGTCGAGATCGACGGCGAGACGTTCCCGGCGGAGGGCGTGCGTGCCATCGGTTCCACGGGTGTGCATGCGCATCGCGTGGAGGCGCGCACGATCCTCCTTCGCGTTGGCGAGGCGATGCTCACCCGACCGTTGCGCGCCTTGATCGCTGCGGGCGGCTCGCTGCGCGTCCCCGCCGCGGAGCGCGACGACTTCTTCCGCGAGGCGTATCCGGCACTGGCTCGCAGATCTGCCGTCCGCGCGGCCGGCGGACTCGTGCTGCCGGCCCCTCCGCATCCGCGCCCCTCGCTCTCGATCGCCTACGGAGCGGACGACACCGTCGACTACCGTTTCGCGTGGGAGTACGAGGGGCTCGGGCGCTTCCCGCTCGGGGTGCAGGAGGCCGACGACGCACGGCGCGACCGCGATGCCGAAGCCGAGGCGCGAGCGCAGCTGGAGGCCGCCTGGGCCATGACGACCGAGGCTTCATTCCGCGTCGCGGCGACACTGCACGGTGCCGATGCCGCGGAGTTCGTGACCAGGGTCGTGCCCGCGCTGGAGGAGCACGGCGTGACGACGATCGTCACCGGCACCCCACGGGGCTATCACGAGCTCACGGGCGAACCGGAGATCACGATCAGCACGGTCGAGTCGTCGGATCCGGACTGGTTCGACCTGGGCGTCATCGTGCACATCGAAGGCAAGGCGATCCCGTTTCAGCCTCTGTTCAAAGCCCTCGCGCTCCGGTGGACGAAGCTGAAACTCGTCGACGACAGCTGGTTCTCGTTGACGCATCCGGCGCTGGACCGGCTGCGCGCGCTGCTCGACGAGGCGGCCGAGCTTCGGGAGTGGGAGAGCGGGCCGCGCATCGCCCGCACCCAACTTGCCCTGTGGGCCGACTTCGAAGACCTCGCCCATGAGTCCTTGCCCGCGCTCGCCTGGCGCGAGGCGGTCGAGGGGCTGCGCGGGCTGGACGCCGTCGCCGAGGTGCCCGTTCCCGCCGCGATCCGCGCCGAACTGCGGCCGTACCAGCGCGAGGGGCTGAATCGGCTGGCGCTGTGGTGGCGGCACCGGCTGGGCGGCATCCTCGCCGACGACATGGGCCTCGGCAAGACTCTGCAGCTGCTGGCGCTGATCGCCCACGCCCGCGAGCAGGAGCCCGATGCACCGCCGTTCCTCGTCGTCGCGCCGACCTCCGTGCTGCCGACCTGGGCACAGGAGGCCGCGCGATTCGCCCCGTCACTGAAGGTGGTCATGCTCGATCGCACCCGGGGCTCTCGCCGATCGCCCGTGAAGGAGAAGATCGCCGGTGCGGACATCGTGGTCACCTCGTATGCGATCCTGCGCCTGGACGAGCACGAGTTCGTGGCGCAGCCCTGGTCGGGGGTCGTTCTCGATGAGGCGCAGAACGTCAAGAACCCGGCCACGCGCGTGCACCAGGCCGCGGCACGGCTGAAGAGCCGTGCCGTGTATGCGGCGACCGGCACGCCGATGGAGAACAGCCTTGCCGAGCTCTGGGCGTTGTTGACGCTCACCGCGCCGGGCCTGTTCCCCTCCGCACGACGCTTCCGCGAGGAGTACATCCAGCCCATCGAGCAGGGCAAGGTTCCCGAGAACGAGGACGGCTCGCCGTACCGCCAGGCGAGGATAGAGCGGCTTCGCAGTCGCATCCGGCCGTTCGTGCTCCGCCGTACGAAGGAGGTCGTGGCCCCCGAGCTGCCCGAACGGCAGGAGCAGACCCTGCGGATCGAGCTCAGCCCGGCCCACCGGGCGCGCTACGACGCGGTGCTCCAGCGCGAACGGCAGAAGGTGCTGGGGCTGCTGACGGATCTCGACCGCAATCGGTTCATCGTGTTCCGCTCGCTCACGCTCCTGCGGATGCTGAGTCTGGCTCCGGGCCTCATCGAGCCCGACGACGAGAAGCTGGGCTCTCGAAAGCTCGATGCGCTCGTCGACCGCGTGCGGGAACTGCGAGCCGAGGGGCACCGCGTGCTGGTGTTCAGCCAGTTCACGTCATTCCTGAAACAGGCGCGACGACGACTGGAGAGCTCCGGGTTGTCCACCGTGTACCTCGACGGGGCGACTCGCAACCGCGAGAAGGTGATCGACGAGTTCCGCAGCGGTGATCAGACCGCGTTCCTGCTGAGCCTCAAAGCGGGCGGCACGGGGATCACGCTCACCGAGGCCGACTACGTGTTCCTCCTCGATCCGTGGTGGAACCCGGCCGCCGAGGCGCAGGCCGCCGACCGCACGCACCGGATCGGGCAGACCGAGCGCGTGTTCGTCTACCGGATGATCGCCGCGGGCACGATCGAGGAGAAGGTGCTCGATCTGCAGCAGCGCAAGGCGAGACTCTCGGCGGCCGTGATGGATGGCGAAGACCTGTTCGCGCAGAACCTCACGGCCGATGACATCCGAGGTCTGCTCGCCTGAGGACCTGACAGTGGATGATCGAGCACCGTAGTCTCGACGAATGGACGTGCATCGACTCACCGTCGACGAGGCTCGTCGCATCGTGGTCCGCGCGGCGCTTCTGGACGCATATCGGCCGGGTGACGTCGTGGAGGTCGCCGAGCAGCTCGGTTACGTGAAGATCGACCCCACGGCGGTCATCGTGCCGTGCGAGCACACGGTGCTGTGGTCGCGCATCGGCGAAGCATACGAACCGGGGCATCTGACCAAGGCGGTGGAGACGGATCGGATGCTCTTCGAGTTCGACGGCGCATTCCGCCCCATGAGCCTGCTTCCGGCGATGCTCCCGGGAATGCGCGAGAATCCGCTGCGCGCGAGCGCCGAGGAATGGTTGGCGGCCAACACCCGGTTCCGCCGCGAGGTGCTGGCGCGTCTGCGCGCGGAGGGTCCGCTCCTGGGCACGAAGATCCCTGACACGGCAGAGGTGCGCGTGGCACCCGACGGCTGGTACGGCGCGAACCAGACTCCGATCATGCTCGAGCTGCTCGCCCGGAAGGGCGAGATCGCGATCGTGGGGCGGGAAGGCCGACACCGGCGGTGGGATCTGGCCGAACGCGTGTATCCGTGCGACCTTCCGGAGCTCGCCCGTGACGATGCGGAGGAGGCGCTCGAGCGCCGCAGCCTCCAGACCGCGGGGCTCGCGCGACCGAATCACCACTGGAGCGGTGTCGGCAAGAACACGGGAGACGGCGCCGTGGTGGAGGGGAGCAGGATGCGCTTCCGGGTCGATCCCGAAGCCATCGCCGCCCTCGACGACGACCCCGGGGGCAGGGTGGCGTTCCTCAACCCGTACGACAGCCTGCTCTTCGATCGACGGCGGCTGGAGGAGGTCTTCGGCTTCACCTACGTGCTCGAGCAGTTCAAGCCCAAATCGCAGCGAAGGTACGGCTACTTCGCCCATCCGATCCTCATCGGCAACCGGTTCGCCGGCATGCTGGACGCTGAGCTCGACCGCGAGAACGACGTGCTGCGCGTGAACGCGATCCACGAGCTGATGCGCTGGGACGAGGAGGAGCACGACATGGTGCGCGCCGAGATCGACGAGCTCGCGCAGTGGCTGGGAGTGGCGGCGGCGGGCGTCTGAACCGGCACGTGCACGGCACGTCAGGGCCGTTCCACAGAGCGCCCGCAGGTAGACTCGGGGCGTTCATTCGGAGGAGTTGATATGCGGATCACGGGACTCGGGCACGCCGGGATGTTCATCGAGACCACGGGCGGAAACATCATCTGCGACCCTGTGCTCGGACCGTCCTTCTTCGGATCCTGGTTCCCGTTCCCCGACAACCGCGGTCTGGACTGGGAGCGCGTGGGACGCGAGGCGGACTTCCTCTACATCTCGCACCGGCACCGCGACCACTTCGATCCGAAGCTGCTGCAGCGTTACATCCGCCCCGAGATCGAGGTGCTGCTCCCCGAATACCCCATCGATGACCTCGAACGGGATCTCCGAGCGCTCGGCTACAACAACATCACCTACGCGCCTGCGGGCGAGGTCATCGAGCGCGGGGGCGCGAAGATCATGATCACCCCGCTGCGCGCACCCAGCGACGGACCCATCGGAGACTCCTCGCTCAGCGTCGACGACGGCACAGCCTCGATGCTCAACCAGAACGACTCCCATCCGCTCGATCTGGAGAAGCTGCTCGCGTTCGGCAAGCCCGATGCCTACTTCACCCAGGTCTCGGGCGCGATCTGGTGGCCCATGGTCTACGACCTGCCGCAGGACGCGAAGCAGAACTTTGCGCGCCTCAAGCGCGAGGCGCAGAACAAGCGAGCGATGTTCTACATCGAGAAGGTCGACGCCCCGCACGTGTTCCCCATGGCGGGCCCGCCCATGTTCCTGCGCGACGAGCTGTTCCGCTACAACGGCACCGGCCAGCAGGACGATTCGATCTTCACGGACCAGAAGCAGTTCCTCGACCACATGAAGGAGCTCGCGCCGCAGTATGACGGTCACCTGTTCGTGCCGGGCACGGTCGTCACCCTCGAGGACAAGACGATCACCTCGATCGAGCAGTCGCTGTACACGCAGGCCGAGATCGACCGCATCTTCGATGAGAAGTGGGACTACCTCGAAGAGCAGAGGGCGAGCCGTCAGCAGGAGCTGCGCGACGAGGAGGCCGAGCGTGCCGAGCCGCTGGCGCCCGAGGAGATGCTCGCGGCGATCAAGACCTGGTGGGAGCCGTTGCTGAAGAAGTCGCGGACGATCCGGCTCGGGGTTGGCGGCTGCGTCCGCTTCAAGATCGGCGAGCTCGACATGGTCGTGGACTTCCCGCGGGCCAAAGTGCGCGAGTACGCGGGGGAGGAGTGCATCTACTGGTACACGATCCCCGCCGATCTCGTCTCCACGAACATCCGCGACCACGAGATCGACTGGTCGAACTCGATCTTTCTGTCGATGGAGTTCTCCGTGGGCCGCAGCGGCAAGTTCAACGAGTTCCTCACCACGTTCCTCAAATGCCTGTCGGTGGATCGCATCGAGTACGTCGAGAACTGGTATCAGGAGCAGACCGATCAGACCGAGGATGCCGAGATCGGCGACTGGGTCGTGCAGCGCCGCTGTCCGCACCTGCGCGCCGATCTGACGAAGACGGGGAAGGTCGACGACGAGGGCATCCTCACGTGCAGCATGCACGACTGGAAGTGGGATCTGAAGACGGGCAGGTGCCTCACGACGACGGGTCACGACATCCGCGCCGAGCGCTGCCCGGTGACCGAGGAGGCCCTCAAGCTCGGGGCGTGACCCGCCTCGGAAGGAAGAGCCGACGAGGAGGAACCCTACGTGTACCATTCTGGACGAGGTGGTACACTTCCGGTATGGCCACCACGCTTCCTCGCATCCAGGTGACGCAGACACCGGAGCTCGCCGCCGGGCTCGAGCTCGCCGCGGAGGAATGGCCGGGCGCGTCTCGCTCAGAGCTCGTCGCACGACTTGCGGAGAGCGGACTTGAAGCTCTCGCTGCGAAACGCGCGGCACGTAGGGCGCAGAGGCGCAAGGCTCTGAAGGAGACTCGGGGGAAGTTTCGTTACCCCCTGGGATATCTGGAGGAGCTTCGAAAAGACTGGCCCGCGTGATCGTTCTCGACGCGAGCGTCTTGATCGCGTATTGGGGTGAGGACGACCCTCATGCCGATGCGGCCTTCGACATCCTGGACACAGATGAAGAACTGTTGCTCCACCCCGTGACGTTGACGGAAACACTCGTGTGGCCGATCCGCGCCGAAGCCGGGGAGGAGGCGCTCGAGGACATCGCCCAAATCGGTGTCGAACGCCACGAGCCAAGGCGCGATGAACCTTTGCGAGCGGCCAGGCTCCGAGCGCAGACCAGGCTCGGACTGCCCGACTGCTTCGTTCTTGCCGCGGCGATCGAGCACGAAGCGACTCTCGCGACCTTCGACAAGCGCCTGGCCGATACCGCGCGTGCCCACGGAGTCACCGTCGTCGGCGTCTGAACCGGGCGGCGAGCCGAAGTCGACGGGATACACTGGAGCCATCAGCAACCTTTAACACCGTCCTGTGAGGCGGAGAAGGGAGCGGCGGATGAGCACGCGCACCGTGCTGCAGGAAGCCGATATCAGCCGGGCTCTGACCCGGATCGCGCACGAGATCCTCGAATCCAACCGCGGTGCCGAGAACCTCGTGCTGCTGGGGATCCCCACCCGAGGCGTCGCCCTCGCGGACCGCCTCGGCCAGCTCATCAGCAGCATCGCCCAGACCGCGGTTCCCATCGGATCGCTCGATGTCACGCTGTTCCGGGACGACCTCGCCAAGCACCCGACCCGATCGCCGAAGCGCACGAGCATCCCCGCCGGCGGCATCGACGGCAAGATCGTCGTGCTCGTCGACGATGTGCTCTTCTCAGGCCGCAGCATCCGCGCCGCGCTCGACGCACTGCAGTCGATCGGGCGTCCCGCGACCGTGCGGCTCGCGATCCTCGTAGACCGCGGTCACCGCGAACTGCCGATCCGGCCCGATTTCATCGGCAAGAACATCCCGTCCTCCCGCCAGGAGCGCGTGAACGTGCGCCTGCGCGAAGACGACGGCACGGATGAGGTGACGATCGAGGCATGAGGCACCTGCTCGACACCCAGACCCTGTCGAAGGACCTCGCCCTGCGCATCCTCGACGTCGCCGAGGACATGGCCGACACCCAGTCGCGCGAGGTGAAGAAGCTGCCCACGCTGCGCGGCAAGACGGTGGTCAACCTCTTCTTCGAGGACTCCACGCGCACGCGCATCTCGTTCGAGGCCGCTGCCAAGCGACTCTCCGCAGACGTCATCAACTTCGCCGCGAAGGGCTCCAGCGTGTCCAAGGGCGAGAGCCTGAAGGACACCGCGCAGACCCTGCAGGCCATGGGCGCGGATGCCGTGGTGATCCGCCACTCCGCCTCCGGCGCACCGCGCACCCTGGCCACGAGCGGATGGATCTCCGCCGGGGTCGTCAACGCGGGTGACGGCACGCATGAGCATCCGACTCAGGCGCTGCTCGACGCGTTCACCATCCGCAAGCGGCGCTTCGGAGCCGACAGCCGTGGCAAGGATCTCGCCGGTGTGCGGGTCGTGATCGTCGGCGACGTGCTGCACTCGCGCGTCGCCCGCTCGAACGTCTGGCTGTTGACGACGCTCGGCGCCGAAGTCGTGCTGGTGACCCCGCCCACGCTCATCCCGCAGAACATCTCGGGGTGGCCGGTGCGCGTTCTCTACGACCTCGATGAGGCGCTGGCCGAGAGGCTCGATGCGGTGATGATGCTCCGCATACAGCTGGAGCGCATGCACGCGGCGTTTTTCCCCAGTGAGCGGGAGTATTCCCGGCGGTGGGGACTGGACCCCGCTCGGCTGGAGCGGCTGACGGGCGATAGCATTGTTCTGCACCCGGGGCCGATGAACCGGGGGCTCGAGATCTCCGCCGACGCCGCCGACTCACCGCGATCGACCGTGCTGGAGCAGGTCGCCAACGGCGTGTCGGTGCGGATGGCGGTCATGTACCTGCTGCTGGCGGGAGAACGGATGGACGACGCCATGGGTTCCGGACAGGAGCAGATCCGATGAGCCAGACGCTGATCTTCCGCGGAGCACGGATCCTCGGCAGGGAAGCCGCAGACATCCTCGTCCGCGACGGGCGCATCGCGGAGCTCGGGCGCGATGTCACCGCCGCCGGAGCGACCGTCGTCGATGCCGACGGGCTCGTGGCCCTGCCCGGTCTCGTCGATCTGCACACTCATCTGCGAGAGCCCGGGTACGAGGCGTCCGAAACCATCCGCACCGGTACGCGCGCCGCCGCAGCCGGCGGGTTCACGGCCGTGTTCGCCATGCCCAACACCTCTCCGGTCGCCGACTCGGCGGGCGTGGTCGAGCAGGAGCTCGCCCTGGGCGAGGCCGCCGGCTACGCGACGGTCCAGCCGATCGGAGCGGTCACGGTCGGACAGAAGGGCGAGTGGCTCGCCGAACTCGGCGCCATGGCCTCATCCCGCGCAGATGTGCGCGTGTTCAGCGACGACGGCTTCTGCGTCTGGGACCCGCTCATCATGCGCCGCGCCCTGGAGTACGTGAAGTCCTTCGACGGCGTGATCGCGCAGCACGCGCAGGATCCGCGGCTCACCGAGGGCGCCCAGATGAACGAGGGCGCCGTCTCGGCGGAGCTGGGCCTTGCCGGTTGGCCGGCCGTCGCCGAGGAGTCGATCATCGCTCGCGACGTGCTCCTCGCCGAGCACGTCGGCTCGCGCCTGCACGTGTGCCATCTGTCGACGGCGGGCTCGGTGGACATCATCCGCTGGGCCAAGAAGCGCGGCATCGCGGTGACGGCGGAGGTCACTCCTCACCACCTGCTGCTGACCGATGAGCTCGTGCGCGACTACGACGCGCGGTTCAAGGTCAACCCGCCACTGCGCCGCGAGGACGACGTCCTCGCGGTCCGCGAGGGCCTGGCCGACGGCACGATCGACATCGTCGCCACCGACCACGCCCCGCATCCGCACGAGAGCAAGGCGTGCGAATGGCAGGCGGCGGCCAACGGCATGGTGGGCCTGGAGAGCGCCCTGCGCGTGGTGCACCAGGCGATGGTCGAGACCGGTCTGCTGAACTGGGAGGACGTCGCGCGCGTCATGAGCGCGACGCCGGCGCGGATCGGCGGCCTCGACGGCCACGGCACCCCGCTGGAGACGGGTCAGCCGGCCGAGTTGATGCTCTACGACGCGGATGCGAGGGACGCCTTCACCGAGGCCGACCTGCGCGGACGCAGCGTGAACTCGCCGTACCTGGGCCGCGAGCTGCCCGGAACGGTGCGCTGGACCGTGCACCGCGGATACGCCACCGTCGCCGACGGGGTCGTAGTAGAGGATCTCGCCGTCCGCGAGGCAGAGGAGTCGAAGTGACCCGGGAGGCCGCGCTCGTCGTCATGCTCGTGGTGACGCTGGGGGTCCTCGCCGCCATGCTCTTCGCCTGGCGTGCGCGGCTGCGCCGCGACTCCAGGCTGTCCGCGCCGCTGGGAGTGCCCGAGCACGCCGCCATCATCGATCGCCGCGAGATCGCCTACGTTGCCACCACCCGCCACGACGAGCCGCTGGAGCGCCTGGCGGTGAAGCCGCTCGTCTATCGGGCCAGGGGAGAGGCTGTCATCACCGATCGCGGCCTCGCCCTCAGCCTCGACGGCACGCCGACCGTGTACCTCGCCTCCGAGCGCATCGTCGCGGTCGATCGGGCCACTGTGGCCATCGACCGGGTGGTCGAGCCCGGCGGACTCGTCCGCATCGTCTGGCGTCTCGACGAGGCGACGACCGTCGACAGCTACCTCCGCGTCACCGGCGACCCGGTCGCCGTGATCACAGAACTCCAGCGCCTCTGCGCTGCACCCGAGACGGGAGCAACACCATGAATGCACCAGAGCCCGCCGTGCTCGTCCTCGAGGACGGCACGCGCCACGTCGGGCGCGCCTACGGCGCCCGCGGGACGACCCTCGGCGAGGTCGTCTTCTCCACCGGCATGTCCGGATATCAGGAGACGATCACCGACCCCTCGTACGCGGGGCAGATCGTCTTGCAGACGGCCCCGCACATCGGCAACACCGGCATGAACGACGAAGATCCCGAGTCGCGTCGCATCTGGGTCGAGGGCTACATCGTGCGCGACCCCTCCCGCATCGTGTCGAACTGGCGCGCCACCGAGTCGCTCGATGACGCCCTGATCCGCGACGGGGTGGTGGGCATCAGCGGCATCGACACCCGTGCCGTGACTCGGCACATCCGCTCGGCGGGTTCCATGCGCGGGGGGATCTTCTCCGGCGACGATGCCGCGCTGGATGCCGACGAGCAGCTGCGCCGGGTCACGGCCGCGCCCGAGATGGCCGGGCAGAACCTCTCCGCCCAGGTCTCGGTCGCCGAGGTCTCGCTCACGCCGGCGACGGGGGAGCGCATCGGTGCTCTCGCGGTGCTGGATCTCGGCGTCAAGCAGGCGACGATCGACAACCTCGCAGCGCGCGGGTTCGACGTTCACGTGCTTCCGCAGGACGTCTCTTTCGAGCAGCTGTGCGCGATCGATCCGGTCGCGGTCTTCTACTCCAACGGCCCGGGCGACCCGGCGGCCTCGGCGGGGCACGTCGCCCTGCTGCGCGAGGTGCTCGATGCGCGCCTGCCGTTCTTCGGCATCTGCTTCGGCAACCAGCTGCTCGGTCGCGCGCTGGGCCTCGGCACCTACAAACTGCCGTTCGGCCACCGCGGCATCAACCAGCCGGTGCTCGACAAGGCCACCGGTAAGGTCGAGATCACGGCGCACAACCACGGCTTCGCCGTCGAGGCGCCGCTGGACGAGCCCTTCGACAGCCCGAACGGCTACGGCAAGGTCGAGGTGAGCCACATCGGGCTCAACGACCGCGTGGTCGAGGGGCTGCGCGCCCTCGACATCCCGGCGTTCTCGGTGCAGTACCACCCCGAGGCCGCCGCGGGCCCGCACGACGCCAACTACCTCTTCGACCGCTTCGCCGAGCTCGTCCGCACCACGCAGCAGGCCGGAACCACCAAGAAGGACGCCCAGTAATGCCCAAGCGGGAAGACATCTCCTCCGTCCTCGTCATCGGCTCCGGCCCCATCGTCATCGGCCAGGCCTGCGAGTTCGACTACTCCGGAACACAGGCGTGCCGCGTGCTGCGCGAGGAGGGCGTACGCGTCATCCTCGTCAACTCCAACCCGGCGACGATCATGACCGATCCCGACTTCGCCGACGCCACCTACATCGAACCGATCACCCCTGAGGTGATCGAGACGATCATCGCGAAGGAGCGGCCCGACGCCATCCTGCCGACCCTTGGGGGTCAGACCGCGCTCAATGCGGCCATGGCGCTCGACCGGCAGGGCATCCTCGCCACGTACGACGTCGAGCTCATCGGTGCGAAGGTCGAGGCGATCGAGAAGGGCGAGGATCGCCAGATCTTCAAGGAGCTCGTGATCGAAGCGGGCGCGGATGTCGCGGCGTCCGTCATCTGCCACACGATGGACGAGCTCCTCGCCGGCGCCGAGAAGCTCGGCTACCCGCTGGTGGTCCGCCCCTCTTTCACGATGGGAGGCCTCGGCTCCGGTTTCGCGTACGACGAGGAGGATCTCCGCCGCATCGGCGGCGCCGGGCTCCACGACTCGCCGACGAACGAGGTGCTGCTCGAGGAGTCGATCCTCGGATGGAAGGAGTACGAGCTCGAGCTCATGCGCGATACGGCCGACAACACGGTCGTGGTGTGCTCGATCGAGAACGTCGACCCTGTCGGCGTGCACACAGGCGACTCGATCACGGTCGCGCCCGCGTTGACGCTGACGGACCGCGAGTACCAGAAGCTGCGCGACATCGGCATCGACATCATCCGCGCCGTGGGCGTGGACACCGGCGGATGCAACATCCAGTTCGCCGTGGATCCTGCCAGCGGTCGCATCATCGTCATCGAGATGAACCCGCGGGTGTCGCGTTCCTCGGCCCTGGCCTCCAAGGCGACAGGCTTCCCGATCGCCAAGCTCGCCGCCAAGCTCGCGCTCGGCTACCGCCTCGACGAGATCCCCAACGACATCACGGGCGTGACGCCCGCGAGCTTCGAGCCGACGCTCGACTATGTCGTCGTCAAGGTGCCCCGGTTCGCCTTCGAGAAGTTCCCCGCCGCGGATGCGACGCTGACGACCACCATGAAGTCGGTGGGTGAGGCCATGGCCATCGGCCGCAACTACACCACGGCACTGCAGAAGGCACTGCGGTCGCTGGAGAAGCGCGGGTCGAGCTTCCACTGGGGCGACGAGGAGCGCTCGGTCGACGAGCTCCTGGAGATCTCCAAGACCCCGACCGACGGCCGCATCGTCACCCTGCAGCAGGCGCTGCGCAAGGGCGCGACGATCGAGCAGGCGTTTGACGCGACCGCGATGGACCCGTGGTTCCTCGATCAGATCGTCCTCATCAACGAGGTCGCCGAGACCGTCCGCGCTGCCGGCGAGCTGGATGCCGACGTCATCCGGTACGCGAAGGAGCACGGCTTCTCGGATGCGCAGCTGGCCCAGCTGCGCGGCATCACCGAGGCCGAGGTCCGCGGCATCCGTCACCGGTTCGGCATCCGCCCGGTGTACAAGACGGTCGACACGTGCGCAGGGGAGTTCCCGGCACTGACGCCGTACCACTACTCGAGCTACGACGCCGAGACCGAGGTCGCGCCCTCCGATCGGACCAAGGTCGTCATCATCGGCTCGGGCCCCAACCGCATCGGCCAGGGCGTCGAGTTCGACTACTCGTGCGTGCACGCGTCGTTCGCGCTGTCGGACGCCGGGTACGAGACCGTCATGGTCAACTGCAACCCCGAGACGGTCTCCACCGACTACGACACCTCCGACCGGCTGTACTTCGAGCCGCTCACGCTCGAAGACGTGCTCGAGGTGCTCGATGCGGAAGCCGCCAGCGGAACGATCCTGGGCGTCGTGTGCCAGCTCGGCGGTCAGACTCCGCTCGGGCTCGCCAAAGGCATCGAGGCGGCCGGCTACTCGGTGCTCGGGACGAGCCCTGCGGCGATCGACATCGCCGAGGAGCGAGAGCTGTTCTCGCAGCTGCTGGCCTCGGCCGATCTCGTCGCCCCGCGCCACGGCACCGCCACGGATGCTGACGGCGCCGTCGCCATCGCGGAGGACATCGGCTACCCGGTGCTCGTGCGCCCGAGCTTCGTGCTCGGCGGTCGCGGCATGGAGATCGTGTACGACACCCCGAGCCTGCGCGACTACTTCGTGCGCACCGCGGGCGAGGTCATCGTCGGCCCCGGTACGCCACTGCTCGTCGACCGCTTCCTCGACGACGCCATCGAGCTCGACGTCGACGCGCTCTACGACGGCCGTGAGTTGTACATCGGCGGCGTCATGGAGCACCTCGAAGAGGCCGGCATCCATTCCGGCGATTCCAGCTGCACGCTGCCGCCGGTCTCGCTCGGCCGCAGCGATGTCGACCGCGTCCGCGAGGCAACGCTCGCGATCGCCGAGGGCGTGGGCGTGCGCGGCCTGCTGAACGTGCAGTTCGCGATCAGCGCCGGCGTGCTCTACGTCATCGAAGCGAATCCGCGCGCGAGTCGCACGGTCCCGTTCGTCTCGAAGGCGCTGGGCATCCCGATGGCCAAGGCGGCCAGCCGCATCATGGCCGGAGCCACGATCGCCGAGCTGCGCGAGGAGGGCCTGCTGCCCGAGGTCGACGGCTCGCGGGTACCGCTGGACTCGCCGGTGTCGGTGAAGGAGGCGGTGCTCCCCTTCAAGCGCTTCCGGACGCACGAGGGCAAGGTCGTCGACTCTGTGCTCGGCCCCGAGATGCGCTCGACCGGCGAGGTCATGGGCATCGACCGCGACTTCCCGACCGCGTTCGCCAAGAGCCAGGCGGCGGCCTACGGCGGTACGCCGACGTCGGGAACCGTGTTCATCTCGGTCGCCGACGCCGACAAGCGCGCCGTGATCCTGCCCGCGCACCGGCTGCAGCAGCTCGGCTTCGCGCTCGTCGCGACCGAGGGCACCGCCGAGATCCTCTCCCGCAACGGCATCGCGGTGACCGTGGTGGAGAAGTTCAGCGACACGCAGGAGTCGGGTGAGCGCAACATCGTGGATCTCATCAACGATGGAGAGATCGACATCATCGTGAACACTCCCAGCGGCGGCGCGGCGCGCGCCGACGGCTACGAGATCCGTGCGGCCGCGGTAGCCGCCGACAAGGCGCTGTTCACGACCATCGCCACGCTGGGGGCGGCGGTGAGCGGCATGGATGCCATCGAGGCCGGCTTCGAGGTGCGGAGCCTTCAGGAGTATGCCGCGGATCGTGCCGCCCGCGACGGAAAGGTCGCGGTGTGACCGCATTCGGAGCGCGGCTGCGCGCAGCACTCGATCAGCACGGTCCGCTGTGCGTGGGCATCGACCCGCACGCGGCGCTGCTGGATGCCTGGGGTCTCGGGCAGGATGCCGACGGCGTCCGCGAGTTCGGGCTGCGCACGGTGCAGGCCGCGGCGGGCCGGGTGGCCGTCGTCAAACCCCAGGTGTCGTTCTTCGAGCGCTTCGGATCGCGCGGGTTCGCCGCGCTCGAGGAGGTGCTGGCGGCCGCGCGCGCCGCGGGCCTGCTCGTGCTCTCCGATGCGAAGCGCGGCGACATCGGCACGACGATGGACGGCTACGCGGATGCGTGGCTGGCGCCCGGTGCTCCGCTCGAATCCGATGCGGTGACGCTGAGCCCTTATCTCGGCGCAGACTCGCTGCGCGACGTGCTCACCGGTGCGCTGCGTCAGGGCAAAGGCGCGTTCGTGCTGGCAGCGACGAGCAATCCAGAGGGTGAAGTGGTCCAGCGCGCTCGAACGTGCGACACACCGGCCACCCCGCAGGAGTCGGTGGCGCAGCGCGTGGCGAGAGATGTGACCTGGCTGAACCCGTCGATGTCCGACGATCCGATGCTCGGGTCCATCGGACTGGTCATCGGCGCGACCGTCGACCTGGAGTCGTTCGGCCTGGTCGGCGACGCGCTGAGGTCCGCGCCGATCCTCGCTCCGGGTTTCGGTGTGCAGGGCGCGGGTCCCGAGCACCTCGTGACCCGATTCGGCGCGGTCGCCGGCAACGTGCTCGCCAGCGAGAGCCGGAGCATCCTCTCCGCGGGCCCCGACGGGCTCGTCGAGGCGATCGAGTCGCGTGCAGCGCAGTACCGGGAGGTGCTGCATGGCTGATCGCGATGCGCACAAAGTGCCCGAGGTGGATCGGGTCGCCGCCGCTCGACGCGCCGTGGAGCGCCGAAGGGCGCGCGCCGCACTCAAGCGCGACCTCTCGATGCGGGTCGTCACTCCGCAGGACGTCGCCCGCGATGCCTTCGCTGATCCGGCGTCGACAGCGGGGTCGTTGCGCGTGCCCGACTTTCTCACCGCGCTGCCCGCGATCGGTGAGGGCAAGCGCGATCGCATCCTCGCCGACCTGCAGATCTCCGCGGCCAAACGCCTGGGCGGGCTCGGCGTGCGCCAGCGCTCGGCGCTGCTGGCCTGGCTCGACGGGCGCTTCCCGCCACTGATCCCGCGACGAGGGCGCAGCAGGCTGCTGGTGCTGGCCGGGCCCACGGCCGTGGGCAAGGGCACGGTCGCCGCCCACATCCGCGACCACCACCCCGAGATCCATCTCTCCGTGTCGGCGACCACCCGTGCACCGCGGCCGGGGGAGAGCAACGGGCTGCACTACTACTTCGTCGACGACGACGAGTTCGACCGGATGATCGCTGACGGCGAGCTGCTCGAGTACGCCACCGTGCACAACACGCATCGCTACGGCACGCCCCGCGCGCCGATCGAGCGCGCCCTGCGCGAAGGCAAGACGGTTCTGCTCGAGATCGACCTGCAGGGGGCGCGCCAGGTGCGCGCCGCCGACCCAGCGGCCACGCTCGTGTTCCTTCTGCCGCCGTCGTGGGACGAACTCGTGCATCGACTGGTCGGCCGCGGCACCGAGGGCGAGGAGGAGCGCGCCCGCCGTCTGCGCACCGCGAAGGTCGAACTCGCCTCCCAGCGGGAGTTCGATTACCGCGTCGTGAACGAGAACGTACCGACTGCGGCCCGCGAGGTCGTAGAATTGGTCTCAGACTCCGCGCGCTGAGCCCTTGCTCGCGCGCTCTCGCACATCGTGCGGCACACCGTCGCCCCCAACCAGGAGGTCCACCATGGCCGGCAGCAACCAGGGAATCATCGATCCCCCCATCGACAACCTGCTCGACCGCGTCGAGTCGAAGTACGAGCTCGTCATCTACGCGTCCAAGCGCGCGCGCCAGATCAACGACTACTACTCCGACCTGCACGAGGGCAACCTCTTCGACAACGTCGGCCCGCTCGTCGATTCCTCCGTCGAGGACAAGCCGCTCACCATCGCGCTGCACGAGATCAACGAGGACAAGCTCCGGATCCGCCACGCCGAGTAGTACTCGACATTTCGGAGCCGTCGTCATCCTTCGCGGGGTGTCGGCGGCTCCGGCCATACTGGAACGATCCCGCCCGTCGACGGGATCGACCGCGACCTCCTGGAGCCATCGATGAGCGCGTTGCGCCTGTTCACGTCCGAATCCGTCACCGAAGGGCATCCCGACAAGATCTGCGACCAGATCTCGGACAGCATCCTCGACGGCCTGCTCTCGCGCGACACCGGTTCCCGTGTCGCCGTCGAGACGCTCGTGACGACGGGCCTGGTGCACGTGGCCGGCGAGATCCGCACGGAGGCGTACGTCGACATCCCCACGATCGTCCGCGATGTCGTCAACGGCATCGGCTACACCTCCAGCGACACCGGTTTCGACGGCTCGTCGTGCGGGGTGAGCGTCTCGGTGGGCGAGCAGTCCTCCGACATCGCCGCCGGCGTCGACCAGGCGCTCGAGCATCGTGGCGGGTCCGACGACGCGCGTGACCGCCTCGGCGCGGGCGATCAGGGCATCATGTTCGGCTTCGCGACGACGGAGACGCCTCAGCTCATGCCGATGGCCGCATGGACGGCGCATCGCATCGCCGAGCGGCTCACGGCCGTGCGTCGATCCGGCGTGCTGCCCTTCCTGCGTCCCGACGGCAAGACCCAGGTGACGCTCGGCTACGACGGGTTCACGCCCAAGACCGTCGATGCGGTGGTGCTGTCCACCCAGCATCACCCCGACATCTCGCAGGACGACCTCCGGTACGCCGTGCAGCAGCACGTGATCGATCCTGTGCTCGCCGACACCGGCCTGGACCTCGAGGATGTGACCTACTACATCAACCCGGCCGGTCCGTTCGTCATCGGCGGCCCCAAGGGCGACGCCGGGCTCACCGGGCGGAAGATCATCATCGACACGTACGGGGGCGCCGCCCGCCACGGCGGAGGCGCGTTCAGCGGCAAGGATCCGTCGAAGGTCGACCGCTCGGCGGCCTATGCGATGCGCTGGGTCGCCAAGAACGCGGTGGCGGCGGGGCTCGCGGAGCGGCTGGAGGTGCAGGTCGCGTACGCGATCGGCGTCGCGCAACCCGTGGGTCTGTACGTCGAGACCTTCGGCACGGGCGCCGTCGCCGACGACGTCATCACTGCGGCGATCTCCGAGGTGTTCGACCTGCGTCCGCAGGCGATCATCGAAGAGCTGGATCTGCTCCGCCCGATCTACGCGCAGACGGCCGCGTACGGCCACTTCGGCCGCGAGCTGCCCGACTTCACGTGGGAGCAGACCACCCGCGCCGAGGAGCTGCGCCGCGCCGTAGGGATGTGATCCCGTGACTCGGCGGATCGCGCGCGTCGTCCTCGACTCGCCGTTGCCGCAGCTGGACCGGCTTTTCGACTACGCGATCGGCGACGAGCATGCAGGATCCGTCGCTTCCGGCATCCGGGTGCGAGTGCCGTTGCGCTCGGCGGGGCGCGTCGTCGACGCCTTCGTGATCGACACGGCGGATGAACCCGACGACGCGAGGGCGCTCTCGGAGATCGATGCCGTCGTGTCGGCGGCCGCGGTGCTTCCCGAGCGCTTGTACACGCTGGCGCGCCGGGTCGCCGATCGCGCGGCGGGCGGTGTCTCCGACGTCCTGAGACTGGTGATTCCCAAGCGTCAGGTGCGTGTCGAGAAGGCCTGGCTCGCGGCGCGGGCGGAGGAGTCGGCGGCCCCGGCGATGATCGCGGAGGATCGCGTCGAGAAAGCGCACGCGATCCTGGACACGTACGAGGGGCTCGCCGACGTGATCGCCGAGCGCCGTCGGGCGGCGGCGGAGGCGATTCCGCGTCTGCATGAGGACGGGCACCCGGAGTGGGCGCGACTGCTCGCCGCGGCGGCGACCGCGACGCTCGGTACGGGAGCCTCCGCCATCGTCGTCGTTCCCGACCACCGGGATCTCGATCAGGTCGTCGATGCCCTCGTCGGACTCGTGGGAGAGGACCGGGTCGTCCGGCTCGATTCGCGTCAACCCAATCCGGAGCGCTACAGGGCCTTTCTGCGCACCCTCGACGACGAGCCGTGCATCGTCGTCGGCAATCGCTCCGCAGCCTATGCGCCGGTGCGCGCGGGGCTGATCGCGATCTGGGACGACGGTGACGGGCTGCTGGCCGAACCGCTCGCCCCGTATGCGCACGCACGGGATGTCGCCCTGCTGCGCCAAGAGGGCGAGGAGTCGGCGCTGCTGTTCGTCGGGCACACGCGCACGACCGACGTCGAACGCCTCGTGGAATCGGGCTGGTTGCAGAGCATCACAGCCCGGCGCCGTCTGCTGCCTCGGGTCATGCTGGACTCGGTCGACGACCTCGAGCGGCGCGGCCAGCGCCTGCCCTCGCGGGCGTTCCTCGCGGCACGGCAGGCTGCGAAGGAGGGGCCGGTGCTCGTGCAGGTCGCGCGCCCGGGCTTCGCCCCATCGCTGGTGTGCGACTCGTGTCGCGCGCCCGCCCGATGCGCGACGTGCGCGGGCCCGCTGGGCGCTGCGCACCGCGGAGCGGTTCCGGTCTGCGCCTGGTGCGGTCGCTCCGCACGGGCCTGGACCTGCGGATCCTGCGGAGCCGACAAGCTGCGCCTCGCCGGTTCCGGAAGCGAGCGCACGGCCGATGAGCTCGGCCGGGCGTTCCCGGGTGTGCGGGTCATCGTCGCCGACGGCGCCCACCCGGTGAACAAGATCGACGCGCGTCCGGCGTTGGTCGTCGCCACGCGGGGCGCCGAGCCCCGCGCCGAGGGCGGGTATCGGGCTGTGGTGCTGCTCGACGGCTCGAGGATGCTGCAGGCGCCCGAGCTGCGCATCGCAGAGTCGTGCCTGCGGTGGTGGTCGAATGCCGCCGCCCTCGCCGCACCGCGCGCGCCCGTACACCTGGTGGGCGTGGACGGACCGGTCGCCCGGGCGCTGGCGACGTGGAGCCAGGCCGCGTACGCCCGTGCGGAGCTCGGCGAGCGGGCACCCCTGCGCATGCCGCCGACCGTGCGCGTCGCGCAGATCGACGGCACCGACAAGGGCGTGCGGCGCGCGCTTGACGCGCTGCGAGATCTGGCACTGCCCGACGACGCCGTCCTCGGCCCCGTCTCTCGAGATGAGGAGGAGCCCGGACGTTTCCGCGCACTCGTGCGCTTTCCGTACGCCGAGGGTACGCGCGTGTCCGCAGCGTTGCGGGCCGCCGTCGTGGCAGAGGCGATGGGCCGGCGACGCAGGCGCGGAGCGTCCGCCCGGACTACGCTCTCGGTGAGGCTCGATGTGATCGAGCCCGACCTCTGACCACGTCGTCTGCTGACTCGACACTCTGACCCTTCCGCCCGGGCGGATCATGCGAAGGAACCTGGATGCGCCTCGTCTTCGCCGGCACGCCGGCTGCCGCTGTTCCCACTCTGCGCCGGCTGGCCGCCGAGCACGAGGTCGTGGCAGTCGTGACGCGTCCGGATGCCGCGGTGGGGCGCAAGCGTGTCATGACGCCGTCTGCGGTGGCACTGGCCGCCGCCGAACTCGGTCTGGCCATCCTCAAAGAGCGCCGACTCGGCGATGAGGTCACGAAGCAGATCGCTGCGCTCGCGCCCGATCTCGGCGTGATCGTCGCATACGGCGGGCTTGTCCGCGAACCGCTCCTGAGCACACCGGTGCACGGATGGATCAACCTGCACTTCTCGCTGCTGCCTGCCTGGCGCGGAGCCGCGCCCGTGCAGCGCGCGCTGATGGCGGGCCAGGAGCAGCTGGGGGCGAGCGTGTTCCGACTCGTCCCGGCGCTCGACGCCGGCGACGTGTTCGCCACGCGCACGTACGATATCGCGCCGGACGCGACGGCGGATGAGGCGCTCGCGTCGCTCGCCGATGACGGGGCGAGGCTCGTGTCGGACGTCGTGGCCTCCCTCGCGAACGGCACCGCGCGGGCGATACCGCAGAGCGGCGACAGCACGTACGCCGCGAAGCTCGAGGCAGAGGACGGGCTCGTGGACTGGATGCGCCCGGCAGACGAGGTGTTCGCACGGTACCGCGGCGTGACATCAGAGCCGGGGGCGTTCACGACGCTGGCACAGACGCGTGTCAAGGTCCTGGCGATGGCGCGGGCTGTGGATGCGGATGCTCACCTGCGCCCGGGGCAGCTGCACGGTGTTCGCGGCGGCGTCCTCGTCGGCACCGCCACCGACGCGTTGCTGATCACACGCGTGCAACCTGCGGGCAAGGCCGCGATGGCGGCCTCCGACTGGTTCCGCGGGCTCCGCGACGGCGCCGCATTCGATACGGGGGCAGACGCGTGAGCGACGACGCACGCAAGGCGCGCCGACCCGGGGACCGCGCCGACGGACGCCGGTCGTCCGCACAGGCGAGAAGCGGTGCAGAACGCGGAGGACGCGGCGCGGAGCGAGGCAGGGGATCGGTCGGGCGGACGCGCCCCGTGCAGCCCGCGCGTCGGGTCGCCTTCGACGTGCTGCGCGCCGTGGCGGAGTCGGATGCGTACGCGAACCTCCTGCTCCCCGGCGCCATCCGCGAGGCGGGGCTGTCCACGCAGGACGCGGCGCTCGCCACCGAACTCGCCTACGGCACACTGCGACGCCGCGGCACCTACGACGCCGTCATCGCCCTGGCGGCCGACCGCAGCGTCGACGAGATCGACCCCGCGTTGCTCGATGCGCTGCGCCTGGGCACCCACCAGCTCCTCGGCATGCGCGTGGCCAGGCATGCGGCGGTGAACGAGTCGGTGAACCTTGCCGCCAGCGAGGGAGGGCGCTCGGCGGCGGGCTTCGTCAACGCGGTGATGCGGCGCGTCGCCGCCAGGGACGCCGACGCATGGCAGCACGACATCGAGCAGGCCGCGCGCTCCGACGACGAAAGGCTCGGACTCCGCTCCGCGCATCCGGTGTGGATCATCCGCGCCCTGCGCCGGGCGCTGGCCGCCGAGGGGCGGGAAGACGAGCTCGAGCAGCTGCTCGCGGCCGACAACGACGCCCCCGAGGTCACCCTCGTGGCGCTTCCCGGTCTGGCCGAGCCCGCCGAGCCGCGACGCCCGTACGCGCCGACGGCGTTCGCCTCGGCGGGCGGTGACCCGTCGACCGTGGTGCAGGCCGCCAGAGGGCGCGTCCGCGTGCAGGACGAGGGCTCCCAGCTCGTCGCCCTCGCGCTCGTCGGAGCCGCGCCCGTGCGATCGGGGGAACGATGGCTCGACCTGTGCGCGGGTCCGGGCGGCAAGACCGCGCTGCTGGCCGCCGAAGCGCTGCAGCACGGGGCGCAGCTCGACGCGAACGAGATCGTGCCGGCTCGGGCGGGACTCGTCCGCCGCGCGGTGCGCGCCGTGCCACTCGCGGTGACCGTGACGGAGGATGACGGCCGCACGATCGGTGCCGAACGTGGGGGGCGCTACGACCGCATCCTCGTGGATGCCCCGTGCACGGGCCTGGGCGCGTTGCGTCGACGGCCGGAGGCGCGCTGGCGCAAGACCCCGCAGGACGTCGCCGTGCTCGCCCCCGTGCAGGAAGAGCTGCTGACCGCGGCGCTCGACGCCCTCGCGCCCGGCGGCATCGCGGCCTACGTGACCTGCTCTCCGCATCTGGCAGAGACGGCCGTCGTCGTCCAGAGCGTGCTGCGCACGCGCGACGACATCGACGAGCTCGACGCCCGTGCCGTGCTGCAGAGCGTCTCGCTCGCGCCGCTGGACATTCCCGCACCGCGCAGCGGGGGAGGGCAGGCCCAGCTCTGGCCGCACCGGCACGGTACCGATGCGATGTTCCTCGCCCTCTTGCGCCGGCGCGACTGAGCGTGCGTGCGCGCTGACCATAATGGGAGGATGCCGAACGCGTCCGACCCGTCTACCGGGCAGCCCACGAGCCCGCGCATCAATCCGAGCATCCTCGCCGCCGATTTCGTGAACATGCAGGCAGAGCTCGCCCGCATCGCGACGGCCGATTTCGCGCACGTCGACGTGATGGACAACCATTTCGTGCCCAACCTCACGTTCGGACCGCAGATGGTCGAGCGCATCCAGGCGACATGCCCAGTGCCGTTGGATGTGCACTTGATGATCACCGGTCCGGATCGCTGGGCGCCGGGGTACGCCGAGCTGGGTGCGGCGAGCGTCACCTTCCATCTGGAGGCCGCCGCCGATCCCGTGGGCCTGGCGCGGCGGCTGCGCGACATCGGTGCGCGGGCCGGCGTCGCGATCAAGCCGGGCACGGCGGGGGAGGCCCTGTACGACGTGCTCGGTGAGTTCGACCAGATCCTCGTGATGACCGTCGAGCCGGGCTTCGGTGGCCAGGGCTTCATGCCCGAGACGATGCCCAAGCTGCGCGCGCTCGTCGACGAGGCGGCGCGCCGCGGGGCAACGCCCTGGTTCCAGGTCGACGGCGGCATCTCCGACGCCACCATCGAGATGGCGGCGTCGGCGGGCGCCGACACGTTCGTCGCGGGGTCCGCGGTGTACGGAGCCGACGATGTGGAGGCGGCGATCATGCGGCTCCGGGATCTCGCGCGAGCCGCTAGCCTGGACGGGTGAAGACCTTCGACTCCCTTTTCGCCGAGCTCAGCCGCAAGGCCCTCGAGCGTCCGGAGGGCTCCGGTACGGTTCGGGAGCTCGATGGCGGTGTGCACACGATCGGCAAGAAGATCGTGGAAGAGGCCGCCGAGGTGTGGATGGCCTCGGAGTACGAGAGCGACGAGGCGGCCGCCGAGGAGATCTCTCAGCTGCTGTACCACGTGCAGGTGATGATGATCGCCAAGGGTCTGACGACCGAGGACGTCTACCGACATCTCTGAGCCGTCTCCGTCCCGATTTCTTTGACGATCGCCGCGACGCGGTCGTTTCGACACGAAAGACCCTCATGCTCCGCATCGCCGTCCCGAACAAGGGATCGCTGTCCGACACCGCCTCCGAGATGCTGCAGGAGGCCGGGTACACCGGCCGCCGCGACGCCAAGACCCTGCACGTGGTCGACGCCGAGAACGACGTCGAGTTCTTCTATCTGCGCCCGCGCGACATCGCGACCTACGTCGCCTCCGGCGCCCTGGATGTGGGGATCACGGGCCGTGATCTGCTGCTGGATGTGCGCCTGCCCGCGACCGAGATCCAGTCGCTCGGCTTCGGTGCATCCACCTTCCGCTTCGCCGCGCCCGCGGGGCGGTACGCGTCGGTCGAAGACCTCCGCGGCGTGCGCATCGCGAGCGCGTATCCGGGACTCGTCTCGACGTTCCTCGAAGACCAGGGCATCGAGGCCGAGCTGGTCAAGCTCGACGGCGCCGTGGAGTCGGCCGTGCGGCTGGGGGTTGCGGATGCGATCGCCGATGTCGTCGAGACGGGCACGACCCTGCGCCAGGCGGGGCTGGAGATCTTCGGTCCGGTGATCCTGGAGTCCGAGGCTGTGCTCATCGGCCGCGAGGATGGGGCCGAGGGCACCGACACGCTGCTGCGTCGGCTGCGCGGCGTGATGGTCGCCCGGCGCTACGTGCTCCTGGACTACGACCTGCCCGCGCACCTCGTCGACCAGGCGACCGCGATCGCGTCCGGCCGCGAGTCCCCGACGGTGTCGCCGCTGCGCGATCCCGAGTGGGTGGCCGTTCGCGTCATGATCTCGCGCCGCGGTGTCAACAAGGTCATGGACGACCTGTACGCCCTCGGCGCGCGGGCGCTGCTGGTCACGGCGATCGACGCTGCGAGGCTGTGATGTCGCTCGCGGCCCGTGTCATCCCGTGCCTGGACGTCGACGACGGCCGGGTCGTCAAGGGCGTGAACTTCGAGAACCTGCGGGACATGGGCGATCCTGTCGAGCTCGCGCGTCTGTACGCCGCCCAGGGTGCCGATGAGATCACCTTCCTCGACGTGACCGCGACCGTCGATGACCGGGCGACGACATACGACGTCGTGCGGCGCACGGCCGAGCAGGTCTTCGTTCCGCTCACCGTGGGCGGCGGTGTGCGTTCAGCCGAAGACGTCGCCCGACTTCTCTCGGTGGGGGCCGACAAGGCGGGTGTCAACTCGGCGGCGATCGCCCGGCCCGATCTGATCGGCGAGATCGCCGACCGGTTCGGCGCGCAGGTGCTCGTGCTCTCCCTCGACGTCAAGCGCAGCACGAACACCGAGTCCGGATTCGTCGTGACGACGCACGGCGGTCGCACCGAGACGCTGCTGGACGCTCTCGTCTGGGCGCGTGAGGCGATCGAACGCGGGGCCGGCGAACTGCTGGTCAACTCCATCGATGCCGACGGCACCAGGGCCGGGTTCGATCTCGAGCTGATCGGCCTCATGCGCGAGGTCTCCAGCGTGCCGGTCATCGCCTCGGGCGGGGCGGGGCGGGTCGAGGACTTCGCGCCCGCCATCGAGGCCGGTGCGGATGCGGTGCTCGCCGCGAGCGTGTTTCACTCCGGCGCTCTGGGCATCTCCGACGTGAAGGACGCCCTGCGCACCGCGGGGGTGACGGTGCGATGACCCTGTCCTCCCTCTCCGGAGTCCGGTTCAACGAACAGGGCCTCGTGCCGGTCGTCGTCCAGCAGTGGGACACCAAAGAGGTCCTCATGCTCGCCTGGGCCGACGAGGAGGCGCTGCGACGCACCCTCACGACAGGGCGCGCCGTGTTCTGGTCGCGCTCCCGTGCGGAGTACTGGCGCAAGGGAGACACGTCGGGGCACGTTCAGCACGTGCGCGGCGCGCGTCTGGACTGCGACGGCGACACCGTGCTGCTGCTCGTCGATCAGATCGGGGCGGCCTGCCACACGGGCACCCGCACCTGCTTCGACGCCGTGGATCTGGAGCCGGTCGTCGCCGGCCAGGCGGAGGGCGACGGAGGCGCGAGGTGAGCGGGTTGCAGCGGCGCGGACGGTCGCTCAGCGCGTTGCTGTTCGTGCTGGGCGGAGGGATCGGGATCATCTCCTCGACCCAGACCTGGCTGCTGGTCGCACGCGCCGACGGTGGGGAGCGGATCGAGGTGGCCGGCGCCACCGCGCTACCCATGCTGGCCCCGCTGAGTCTGACCGCCCTCGCCCTCGGTGCCGCCGTCGCACTGGTCGGCGTCGTGCTCCGCTATGTCTTTGCGGTGGTCGGCGTCGGCGTCGCCGTCGTGCTCATCGCGCAGACGATCCCGATCGTCGTCGACCCGCCGTTGAGCGCCGTGTCACCCGCGCTGACCGAGGCGACGGGACTCGCCGGGCAGCAGGCATTGTCGCGTGTCGTGGACGGGATCACCCCGACCGCGTGGCCGTGGCTCGCCCTCGTCGGATGGGCTGTGGTGCTGCTCGCCGCCGTGATCGTGCTCATCAGCGCTCGACGGTGGCGACGCGGCGGGCGCCGCTTCGAGTCCACGGCCCGGCCCAGCGACGGACCCGTCGATGCCGTCGAGTCGTGGGACGAGCTCAGCGGTGGAACCGATCCCACGCGCTGACCGGATGCGACCCGCCTCCCGCGGCGCCGAGCGGCGCGCACGACACCGGTAGACTTGCCTCGACCCCCACAGCATCCTCGGAGGAAACATGAGCAACCCCATCGCCGATCCCGGTCACGGACACTCGCCTGCCGCCTGGACGGCCGTGGTGATCATGCTCGTGGGCATCGCCATCGGCACCACCGCGTTCTTCCTCGACGTTCCCGTCGTGGTGTGGGTGTCGGTCGGCATCGTCGTCGTCGGGATGATCGTCGGGGTGGTCATGGCGAAGGCGGGATACGGCGTCAAGGGACCGAAGTACACCCCCAAGGCCCACTGATGGTCCTCGCCGACCTCACGGCCGGCGCTGTCGAAGACGCCGCCCGTCGTGAGCTGCAGCGACCGTTGCGCGACGTCGAGCGCGACGCACTCGCCCAAGCGCCCGCGACCGACGCGCGCAAGGCGCTCGCTCCCGCCGACCGGGTGAAGATCATCGCCGAGGTGAAGCGCTCCAGTCCTTCACGGGGGCGACTGGCCGAGATCCCCGACCCCGCGCTCCAGGCCTCCCTCTACCAGCGCGGCGGGGCGTCGGCGATCAGCGTGCTCACCGAGGAGCGCCGCTTCGACGGAAGCCTGGCCGACCTCGATGCGGTCGTGGGAGCCGTCTCTCTTCCCGTGCTGCGCAAGGACTTCATCGCGACGCCGTACCAGGTGCTCGAAGCCCGCGCCGCCGGAGCCTCGCTGGCCCTCCTCATCGTGGCCGGTCTTGATCGGCAGGTGCTCGGCGAGCTGTACCTCCTCATTCGCGAGCTGGGCATGACCCCACTCGTGGAGACGCACTCGGCGGAGGAGCTCGAGATCGCTCTCGACCTGGGTGCGGAGGTCATCGGCGTCAACGCGCGCGATCTGCGCACTCTCGAGCTCGACCGCGACCTTTTCGGGCGGCTTTCCGACCGCATCCCGTCGACAGCCGTGAAGATCGCCGAGTCCGCTGTGCTGCAGCCCGCTGATGTCGAGCACTACCGGCGCGCGGGTGCGGATGTCGTCCTCATCGGCGAGGCGCTCGTCACGGGCGATCCGGTCACGACGCTGCAGTCTTTCCTCGACGCCGGCGATTTCCCCGTCTCGACGGGAGCGGCGCGATGAGCCTGCGCGATCAGCCGGGGCCCCTGTTCGGCGATTTCGGCGGTCGCTACATGCCTGAATCCCTCATCGCCGCCATCGACGAGCTCACCGCAGCATACGAGTCGGCGATGGTCGATCCCGCTTTCCGTGAGGAGCTCGCGGCGCTGCTCGGCTCGTACGCCGGTCGTCCGTCGCCGATCACCGAGGTGGCCCGCTTCGCAGAGCACGCCGGGGGAGCCCGGGTGTTTCTCAAACGCGAGGATCTCAACCACACCGGCTCGCACAAGATCAACAACGTGCTCGGCCAGGCGCTGCTGACCAAGCGCATCGGAAAGACGCGCGTGATCGCCGAGACCGGTGCCGGCCAGCACGGCGTGGCCACCGCCACGGCGGCCGCCCTGTTCGGGCTGGACTGCACGATCTACATGGGCGAGGTCGACACCGAGCGCCAGGCGCTCAACGTGGCCCGCATGCGCCTGCTTGGCGCCGAGGTGATTCCGGTGACCACCGGATCGCGCACGCTCAAAGACGCGATCAACGACGCCTACCGCGACTGGGTGGCGACCGTCGAGACGACCAACTACATCTTCGGCACGGCGGCGGGTCCCCACCCGTTCCCCGCGATGGTGCGCGACTTCCAGAAGATCATCGGCGAAGAGGCGCGCGCGCAGCTGCTCGTCGAGACAGGGCGCCTGCCGAATGCGGTCGTCGCGTGCGTGGGAGGGGGCTCGAATGCGATCGGCATGTTCGACGCGTTCCTCGATGACGACACCGTGAAGCTGTACGGCGTCGAGGCCGCCGGCGACGGAGTGGACACCGACCGGCATGCCGCCTCGATCGAACGAGGCCGCACCGGCGTGCTGCACGGCGCGAAGACCTTCGTGCTGCAGGATGACGACGGCCAGACGATCGAGTCGCATTCGATCTCGGCCGGTCTCGACTACCCGGGCGTCGGCCCCGAGCACGCGTGGCTCGCCGACATCGGGCGCGCCGAGTACATCCCCGCCACCGATGACGATGCGATGCAGGCGCTGCGTCTTCTCAGCAGGACCGAGGGCATCATTCCCGCGATCGAGTCCGCCCACGCCCTCGCCGGAGCCCTGCGCATCGGCCGCGACCTCGGGCCGGGCGCCGTGATCGCCGTGTGCTTGTCCGGGCGGGGGGACAAGGACATGGACACCGCTGCCCGGTACTTCGGCCTGTACGACGAGGGAGCCGAAGGATGAGCCGTCTCGACGACGCCATCCGCGCCGCGCACGACGCGGGTCGCGGCGCCTTCGTGGGCTACCTGCCCGTCGGCTTCCCCGATCTGCAGACGAGCATCGACGCCGCGATCGCCCTCGCGCGCAACGGGGTCGACATCATCGAGCTCGGCCCGCCGTACAGCGACCCGGTCATGGACGGCGCGATCATTCAGGAGGCCACGCAGACGGCGTTGGCCGCAGGCTTTCGCATGTCCGATCTGTTCACCGCGGTCCGCGCGATCACGGCGGCCGTCGACGTGCCGGTCGTTGTGATGACCTACTGGAACCCCGTGCTGCAGTACGGCGTCGGTCGCTACGCCGATGATCTTCTCGCCGCAGGCGGGGCGGGGCTCATCACACCCGATATCACGCCCGAGGCGGCGCCGGAGTGGATCGAGGCGAGCAGGAGGACCGGACTGGACCGCGTGTTCCTCGCCGCTCCGACCTCCACCGATGAACGCCTCGCCCTGATCGCCGGAGCCTCCACCGGATTCGTCTACACCGTGTCGACGATGGGCATCACGGGAGAACGAGCCGAGCTCGACAAGGCCGCGCGCACCCTGGTCGGCAGGCTGCGCGCTCACGGCGCCGAACGGGCCTGTGTGGGGATCGGCATCTCCACCGCCGAGCAGATCTCCGGCGTGCTCGAATACGCCGACGGTGCAATCGTGGGAACCGCGCTCGTGCGGGCACTGCGCGATGGCGGCGTGGAGCGGCTCGCCGAGGTGACGCGCGAGCTGGCGACCGGCACGCGTCTGGATCGGTGACCCCGTAGACTCGAATCCATGCCCACCGCGCTCCAGCACGCCCTCGTCGGCGTGACCACCAGCATCCCGAGCCCCCCGGTCAGCTACTTCGATCTCGGACCGCTGCGCATCCACATCTACGCGCTGTGCATCATCACCGGGATCATCGTCGCCGTGCTGCTGACGAACCACCGGCTCACCAGGCGGGGCGCCGAGCCGTGGGTCGTGATCGACATCGCCATCCTCGCCGTGCCGCTGGGCATCATCGCCGCGCGCATCTTCCACGTGCTCACCCATCCGGGGTTCTACTTCGGCGAGGGCAAGAACATCTGGGCGGTGTTCTACATCTGGGAGGGTGGGATCGCGATCTTCGGCGCCCTCATCGGCGGTGCCGTGGGTGCGTGGCTCGGATGCAAGTGGACCGGGATCCGGTTCTGGACATTCGCCGACGCGCTCGCGCCCGGGATCCTTCTGGCTCAGGCCTTGGGGCGCTTCGGCAACTGGTTCAACCACGAGCTGTTCGGCCTGCCCACGGATCTGCCGTGGGGGCTGGAGATCGAGTCCTCCAATCCGGCCTTCCCCGCGGGGCTGCCGGAGGGCACGCTGTTCCACCCCACCTTCCTGTACGAGGTCGTCTGGAACGTGCTGGGCGTGCTGGTGCTGCTCTGGGCCGGTCGCGCGTTCCACCTGCAGTGGGGCAAGCTCTTCGCGATCTACCTCATCTGGTACGGCGCCGGACGCACCGTGTGGGAGTCGATCCGCATCGACCCCAGCGAGATCTACTTCGGCCTGCGCACGAACGTCTGGGCGGCGATCGCCGGGATCGTGGTCGGAATCGTCATCCTCATCGTGCAGACCCGCCGTCACCCGGGGCGCGAGCCCTCGCCCTACATGCCCGGCCGAGGACCGGGTGCCGCTGAGGTAGAATCGGCTGACGATTCGAGCGATTACGTCGACCTGAGCGCACCTCCGGCCGACCCGGTCGTCACGGGAGCCCCCGCCACAAGCACCGCTCCCTCCGGTGGGGAAGGCTCCTGAGAGAGCTTCCCGCCCGATGAGATCCCGCGCTCCGGCGGGGCTCACCTTCTGTTCGAGCGGGCCGATGTCGTCCCCGAGGTCATTCGAGTTCTGAGGACGGTATTCCGTGTACTTCCAGCCTCCCTACGGCGCCTCCGGCGCCTACCCCCCGAAGCAGGGCATGTACAACCCGGCGTTCGAGAAAGACGCCTGCGGCCTGGCCATGGTCGCAACCCTCCGGGGCACTCCCGGACACGACATCATCCAGCTCGCGCTCGAGGCCCTGCGCAACCTCGAGCACCGCGGAGCGATCGGCTCCGACGCGGGCACCGGCGACGGAGCCGGAATCCTGACGCAGATGCCCGACGACTTCCTCCGGCAGGTCGTCTCCTTCGAACTTCCCCCCGCAGGCGAGTACGCCGCGGGACTCGCCTTCCTCCCGCGCGACGCGGGCGCCCGCCGCACGCAGAAGGCCGGCATCGAGAAGATCGCCCGGTCTGAAGGGCTCACCGTCCTCGGCTGGCGCACCGTTCCCACCGAGAACTCCCACCTCGGCAAGCTCGCCGATGAGGCCCGCCCCGCCTTCGAGCAGCTGTTCGTGTCGTACGGCACGGGTGACGACGCCGTCTCGGGCATCGCGCTGGATCGCCTCGCCTACCGGCTGCGCAAGCGCGCCGGGCACGAGCTCGATGCATACTTCGTCTCGCTGTCCTCCCGCACGCTCGGGTACAAGGGTATGGTCACCACTTTGCAGCTCGAGCCGTTCTACCCCGATCTGCAGGACGAGCGCTTCACCTCGGAGCTCGCCGTGGTGCACTCGCGCTACTCCACCAACACCTTCCCGTCGTGGCCGCTCGCGCAGCCGCTGCGGATGCTCGCCCACAACGGCGAGATCAACACCGTCGGCGGCAACCGCAACTGGATGCGCGCCCGCCAGTCGCAGCTCGAATCCGACCTGCTCGGCGACATCCGCCCGCTGCTTCCGATCTGCCCCGACGGCGCGAGCGACTCGGCCTCGTTCGACGAGGTGCTCGAGCTGCTGACGCTCACCGGCCGCAGCCTGCCGCACGCCATCATGATGATGGTCCCGGCCGCCTGGGAGAAGCAGACCGGGCTCGATCCCGACCTGCGCGCCTTCTACCAGTACCACGCGAACCAGATGGAGCCGTGGGACGGCCCCGCCGCGCTGATCTTCACCGACGGCACCCTCGTCGGCGCCACCCTCGACCGCAACGGGCTGCGACCCGGCCGTTGGACCGAGACCACCGACGGTCTGGTCGTCATCGGCAGCGAGACCGGGGTGCTGGAGTTCGAGCCGGAGCGCATCAAGCGCCGTGGTCGCCTGCAGCCGGGAACCATGTTCCTCGTCGACACCGCGCAGGGGCGCATCGTCGAGGACGAGGAGATCAAGAGCGAGCTGGCGAGCATGCAACCCTGGCAGAAGTGGCTCGACGAGGGCACTGTGCGCCTCGCCGACCTGCCCGAGCGCGAGCACATCGTTCATCCGCCGGCATCGATCACCCGCCGCCAGCGCACCTTCGGCTACACCGAGGAAGAGGTCAAGATCCTGCTCACGCCGATGGGACAGACCGGTGCGGAGCCGCTGGGCGCGATGGGCAGCGACACGCCGATCGCCGTGCTGAGCAAGCGCCCGCGCCTGCTCTTCGACTACTTCGTGCAGCAGTTCGCCCAGGTGACCAATCCGCCGCTGGACGCGATCCGCGAAGAGGTCGTCACGAGCCTTGCGCTGGGCCTCGGCCCGGAGCGCAACCTGCTCGACGCCGGGCCCGAGCACGCCCGCTCCGTCACACTCGACTTCCCGGTGATCGACAACGACGAGCTGGCCAAGATCCGCCACATCGACCGGGCACTGCCCGGCCGTCTGAGCGCGACGATCCAGGGTCTTTACCACTTCGACGCCGGCGAGCACACGATGCAGGAGCGTCTGGCCGAGATGTGCGACGAAGTCGACGCCGCCATCGCGGACGGCGCGGAGTTCATCATCCTCTCGGACCGCGACTCCAACAAGGATCTCGTCCCGATCCCGTCGCTGCTCATGCTCTCGGCGGTGCACCACCATCTCATCCGCAAGGAGAACCGGATGAAGGTGGGCCTGATCGTCGAGGCCGGGGACGTACGCGAAGTGCACCATGTCGCGACTCTCATCGGCTACGGCGCCTCGGCCGTCAATCCGTACCTGGCGATGGAGACCGTCGAGCACCTCGTGCGCACGGGGTTCATCACGGGGATCGAGCCCGAGACGGCGGTGCGCAACCTCATCTACGCGCTCGGCAAGGGCGTGCTCAAGATCATGTCGAAGATGGGCATCTCCACCGTCTCGTCGTACGCAGGAGCCCAGGTGTTCGAGGCTGTGGGCCTCAGCCAGGAGTTCGTGGACGCCTACTTCACCGGCACCGAGACCAAGCTCGGCGGCATCGGCATCGAAGAGGTCTTCGCCGAGAACCAGGCCAGGCACGACTACGCCTACCCGGAGGATGCGGCAGCCCGTGCGCATGAACGGCTCTGGACGGGCGGAGAGTACCAGTGGCGCCGCGACGGCTCGCCGCACCTGTTCAACCCGGAGACGGTGTTCCGGCTGCAGCACTCCACCCGCACGCGCCGCTACGACATCTTCCGCGAGTACACGAAGCTCGTGGACGAGCAGTCCCGGGAACTGAAGACCGTGCGCGGGCTGTTCGAGCTGCGCACCGGGGAGCGCCCGCCCGTGCCTCTCGACGAGGTCGAGCCCGTCTCGTCGATCGTGAAGCGCTTCTCCACCGGCGCGATGAGCTACGGCTCGATCTCCCAGGAGGCGCACGAGACCCTCGCGATCGCGATGAACCGCCTCGGGGCCAAATCGAACACCGGCGAGGGAGGCGAGGATCCCGAACGCCTCATCGATCCGGAGCGGCGCAGCGCGATCAAGCAGGTTGCCTCTGGGCGATTCGGCGTCACGAGCCACTACCTCACCGAGGCGGATGACATCCAGATCAAGCTCGCCCAGGGTGCGAAGCCGGGCGAGGGAGGTCAGCTGCCTCCGCAGAAGGTGTATCCGTGGGTGGCCAGAACCAGGCACGCGACACCGGGCGTCGGGCTCATCTCGCCGCCTCCGCACCACGACATCTACTCGATCGAAGACCTCAAGCAGCTGATCTTCGACCTCAAGCGCGCGAACCCCCGCGCGCGCATCCACACCAAGCTCGTGAGCCAGTCCGGCATCGGCGCGGTGGCGGCGGGCGTGGCGAAGGCGCTCAGCGACGTCGTGCTCGTCTCCGGTCACGACGGCGGCACGGGCGCCAGTCCGCTGAACTCGCTCAAGCACGCGGGAACCCCGTGGGAGCTGGGGCTCGCGGAGACTCAGCAGACGCTCATGCTCAACAACATGCGCGATCGCGTGGTGGTGCAGGTCGACGGCCAGCTCAAGACCGGTCGCGATGTCGTCATCGGCGCGCTCCTCGGTGCCGAGGAGTTCGGATTCGCCACGGCGCCGCTGGTGGTGAGCGGGTGCATCATGATGCGCGTGTGCCACCTCGACACCTGCCCGGTGGGCGTGGCCACCCAGAACCCGGTCCTGCGCGAGCGCTTCACAGGCAAGCCGGAGTTCGTCGTGAACTTCATGGAGTTCATCGCCGAAGAGGTGCGCGAGATCCTCGCCGGGCTCGGTTTCCGCAGCATCGACGAGATCGTCGGCCGGGCGGATCTGCTGCGCACCGACGCCGCGATCGAGCACTGGAAGGCCGACGGCCTCGACCTCGCCCCGATCCTCGAGGGCCCGGTGTTCCCGGCCGACGAGCCGCGCCGCAGCGCGCGGGAACAGGATCACGAGCTCGAGGCCCACTTCGACGCGCCGGTCATCCAGATGGCCCGCGAAGCGCTGGAGGCCAAGGCACCCGTGGTCATCGAGCTGCCGATCCGCAACACGGAGCGCGCCGTGGGCACGATGCTGGGTCACGAAGTCACCCGCCGGTACGGCGCGGCGGGACTGGCTCCCGAGACGATCGACATCACGCTGCACGGCACGGCCGGTCAGTCGCTGGGCGCATTCCTGCCCGCGGGGATCGCGCTGCGCTTGGAGGGCGATGCGAACGACTACGTCGGCAAGGGCCTTTCCGGCGGCGACATCACGATCCGTCCGCCCCGCTCGGCGACCTTCGCCCCGCACCGCAACGTCATCGCCGGCAACGTGATCGGCTACGGCGCCACCGCCGGATCGATGTACATCTCGGGTGTCGTGGGCGAACGGTTCCTCGTGCGCAACTCCGGGGCGACCGCGGTCGTCGAAGGCGTGGGCGACCACGCGCTGGAGTACATGACCGGGGGAGTGGCGGTGATCCTCGGCGACACCGGCCGCAACGTCGGCGCCGGGATGTCCGGTGGCGTCGCCTACGCGCGGGGCCTGGCCGAGGAGAAGATCAACGCTCAGTCGCTGAGCAGCGGGGAGCTCATCCTCGAACCGCTCGACCGCGCCGATCTCGAGGTGCTGCGGAGCCTGGTGACCGAGCATCTCGAGCGCACCGGCTCGCCGCTGGCCCAAGAGATCCTCGCCGACTTCGACACCGTGTCGCGTGAGTTCGTGAAGATCGTCCCGCGTGATTACGCGGCCGTGCTGCGCACGCGGGAAGAGGCGCAGGATGCGGGGCTCGATCCCGACGGCGACGTTGTCTGGACCCGGATCCTGGAGGTGACCGGTGGCTGATCCCAAGGGTTTTCTGAAGGTCACGGAGCGGGAGCTGCCTGCGCGCCGTCCCGTTCCCGTGCGCATCATGGACTGGAAAGAGGTGTACGAGGCGCGTGACTCCGGCGTCTTGCGACGCCAGGCCGGGCGCTGCATGGACTGCGGCGTGCCGTTCTGCCACCAGGGCTGCCCGCTGGGCAACCTCATCCCCGAGTGGAACGATCTGACCTGGCGCGGCGAGGGCCGCTCGGCGATCGAACGCCTGCACGCGACGAACAACTTCCCGGAGTTCACCGGGCGCCTGTGTCCTGCTCCGTGCGAGAGCGCGTGCGTGCTCGGCATCAACCAGCCCGCGGTCACGATCAAGCAGATCGAGGTCGCGATCATCGACGAAGCCACCTCCAAGGGGTGGGTCACGCCGCAGCCGCCCGAGCGACTCACCGGAAAGACCGTCGCCGTCGTCGGCTCCGGGCCCGCCGGCCTCGCCGCGGCCCAGCAGCTCACCCGCGCCGGGCACACCGTGGCCGTGTTCGAACGCGACGATCGCATCGGCGGACTGCTGCGCTACGGCATCCCCGACTTCAAGATGGAGAAGACAGTCATCGACGCACGCCTGCGTCAGATGCAGGAGGAGGGCACGCGCTTCCGTGCCGGTGTCGAGATCGGCGTCGACATCTCCTGGGACGAGCTGCGCACGCGTTACGACGCCGTGGTCGTCGCCACTGGCGCGACGATGCCGCGCGACCTGCCCATCCCGGGGCGCGATCTCGACGGCGTGCACTTCGCGATGGAGTACCTCGTCGAGTCGAACAAGGCGGTCGCGGGGGCCCCTGTGCCGAACCAGATCACGGCCGAGGGCAAGCACGTCATCGTGATCGGCGGCGGCGACACTGGCGCCGACTGCATCGGCACCGCCCACCGCCAGGGGGCGTTGAGCGTGACGAACCTCGCGATCGGCCGCCAGCCGTCCGACACCCGCCCGGACGACCAGCCCTGGCCGATGATGCCGACGGTGTTCGAGGTGCAGTCGGCGCACGAGGAGGGCGGCGAGCGGATGTATCTCGCCTCGACCGTCGAGTTCCTCGCGAACGATGCCGGCGAGGTCAGGGCGCTGCGGGTGGCCGAGACCGAGTACGTCGACGGCCGTCGCATACCCAAGAGCGGCACGGAGCGCGAGATCCCCGCCGATCTCGTGCTCATCGCGATGGGCTTCACCGGACCCGAGCACGACACGTTCACCGACGCGTCTCGCCTCCAGCTCACCGATCGCGGAGCCTTCGTGCGCGACGACGAGTACGCATCCACGCAGCAGGGCGTCTTCGTCGCGGGTGACGCCGGTCGCGGCCAGTCGCTCATCGTGTGGGCCATCGCCGAGGGGCGCGCCGCGGCGGCGGGAGTGGACCGCTATCTTATGGGAGAGAGTGAACTGCCGTCGCCGGTACGGCCGACGGATGTCGCCATCGGGCTCCAGCCCGCGTAGGCTGGCTGCGGCAACGTGGCCATCCCTTTCCTTCCTCTTTCGACTCGGAGACTTTGATTTGAGACGCGCCAAGATCGTCGCCACACTCGGACCTGCCACCTCGACCTATGACACGGTTCGACAGCTGATCGACGCGGGGGTGGATGTCGCCCGTCTGAACCTCAGCCACGGCGACTACTCCGTGCACGAGGCGAACTACGCCAACGTGCGCCGCGCCGCCGACGACTCCGGTCGCGCGGTCGCCGTGCTCGTCGACCTGCAGGGCCCGAAGATCCGTCTCGGCCGGTTCGAAAACGGACCGTACGAGCTCGAGGTCGGTGACATCTTCAAGATCACCACCGAGGACATCATCGGCAACCGGGAGATCTGCGGAACGACGTTCAAGGGGCTGCCGCAAGACGTCAAGCCCGGCGATTTCCTCCTGATCGACGACGGCAAGGTGCGCGTTGAGGTCGTCGAGACCGACGGCACCGTCGTGACCACCCGCGTCGTCGTCGCCGGCGCCGTGTCGAACAACAAGGGCATCAACCTGCCCGGCGTGGCCGTGAACGTGCCCGCGCTGAGCGAGAAGGACGAAGACGATCTGCGCTGGGGTCTTCGCACCGGTGCCGATCTCATCGCGCTGTCGTTCGTGCGCAACGCCAGCGACGTCACCCGCGTGCACGAGATCATGGACGAGGAGGGGGTGCGCATCCCCGTCATCGCCAAGATCGAGAAGCCGCAGGCGGTCGATGCGCTCGAGGAGATCGTCGACGCGTTCGACGGGATCATGGTCGCTCGCGGCGACCTCGGCGTGGAGCTTCCGCTGGAGGCCGTGCCCATCGTGCAGAAGCGCGCGGTGGAGCTCGCCCGTCGCAACGCCAAGCCGGTCATCGTGGCCACGCAGATGCTGGAGTCCATGATCTCCAGTCCCGTGCCCACCCGTGCCGAGACCTCCGACGTCGCCAACGCCGTGCTCGACGGCGCCGACGCGGTGATGCTCTCGGGCGAGACGAGCGTGGGGGAGTACCCCGTCGTCGTCGTCGAGACCATGGCCCGCATCGTCGAGTCCACGGAGGAGCACGGCCTGGAGCGCATCCACCCGCTCGCCGCCAAACCGCGGACCCAGGGCGGGGCGATCACGCTCGCCGCCCTCGAGGTCGCCGAGTTCGTCGAGGCGAAGTTCCTGTGCGTGTTCACGCAGTCCGGCGACTCCGCGCGCCGGCTCTCGCGGCTCCGCTCGCGCATCCCGATGCTGGCCTTCACGCCCGAGCCCGCGATTCGTCGTCGCATGGCGCTGACCTGGGGCATCCGTTCAACCCTGGTCGACGCCGTGCAGCACACCGACCTCATGTATCACCAGGTCGATGAGTATCTGCTCGGAGAGGGACTGGCCGAGGAAGGCGACCGCGTCGTGGTGATCTCGGGGTCGCCTCCCGGAATCATCGGATCGACGAACGACATCCGCGTGCACAAGGTCGGGGATGCCGTCGGCGGTGCGGCACCGGTGTACAAGTCGGGCGTCTGATCGATCAGCGCGCATGAGGAGGGGGCGGGTTCTTCGGACCCCGCCCCCTCCTGGCGTCTGCGCTGTTCGCCGTGCGATAAAGTCGTCTGCGGGCCGGCGTGGCGGAATGGCAGACGCGGAGCACTCAAAATGCTCTGTCCTCACGGGCGTGTGGGTTCGAGTCCCACCGCCGGCACTTTCAGAGTTCTCGCACGCGCCAATGCGCCGGGCGACGAGGCGTCGTCCTCTAGGATGGACGGGTGACCGAGCAAGAGCAGCCTGAGCAGCCCACGCCCTCCGCGCCGCGACGGGTCGTCGTCGCCGAGGACGAGTCGTTGATCCGTCTCGACATCGTCGAGATCCTCCGCGACAACGGCTTCGACGTGGTCGGCGAGGCCGGCGACGGCGAGACGGCCGTGCAGTTGGCCACCGAGCTGCGTCCCGACCTCGTCATCATGGACGTCAAGATGCCTCAGCTCGACGGCATCAGCGCCGCGGAGAAGCTGCACAAGGCCAACATCGCGCCCGTCGTGCTGCTGACCGCCTTCAGCCAGAAGGAACTCGTCGAGCGCGCCAGCGAGGCGGGCGCGCTCGCCTACGTCGTGAAGCCCTTCACGCCCAACGACCTGCTCCCTGCGATCGAGATCGCCCTGGCCCGCCACGAGCAGATCATCACACTCGAGGCCGAGGTCGCCGACATGGTCGAGCGCTTCGAGACCCGCAAGCTCGTGGACCGCGCCAAGGGCCTGCTCAACGAGAAGATGGGTCTCAGCGAGCCCGAGGCGTTCCGCTGGATCCAGAAGGCCTCGATGGATCGCCGCCTGACCATGCAGGACGTCGCCAAGGCGATCATCGAGCAGCTCGCACCGAAGAAGTGAGCCTGCGCGGCGCGTCGAAACGTCGCCGCGCTACGGCATCGCCTTGATCATGTTCGTGATGCGCACCGTCGAGCAGCGTCGCCCCTGATCGTCGGACACGACGATCTCGTGCACCGTCATGCTGCGGCCCAGGTGGATCGGGGTGCACACGCCCGTCACGATCCCGCTCGTGGCCGAGCGCGTGTGCGTGGCATTGATGTCGACACCGACGGCGAGGCGCCCCGGGCCCGCGTGGAGGTTCGCGGCCATCGATCCGAGCGATTCGCCGAGCACGACGTAGGCACCGCCGTGGAGGAGTCCGACGGGCTGGGTGTTGCCCTCGACCGGCATCGTGGCGACGCAGCGCTCCACGGTGAACTCGGTGAACCGCATCCCCATCTTCTGCGCCAAGGCGCCCATCCCGCGCTGCGCGGTCCACTCCAGTCCCTCGGATGCAGGCGCGTCGGTCATCGTTCCTCCTCGGGTGTCCGCGCCCCTGATTAGGCTGGCAGTGTGACGGACTCCGCAAAGCCTACCCTCATGGTCATCGACGGCCATTCGCTCGCCTACCGCGCATTCTTCGCGCTTCCCGTCGAGAACTTCACGACCAAGGACAACCAGCACACGAACGCCATCTACGGCTTCCTGTCGATGCTCGTGAACCTGCTCAAGGCGGAGAAGCCGACCCACTTGGCGATCGCGTTCGACACGTCGCGTCATTCGTTCCGCACCGACGAGTACGCCGAGTACAAGGCCACCCGCTCCGAAACGCCGCAGGAGTTCCGAGGGCAGATCCCGCTGCTGCAGGACTGCCTTGCGGCCATGTCGATCCCGGTGCTCACGAAGGAGACCGTCGAGGCCGACGACATCCTCGCGACCCTTGCCGCCCAGGGCGCCGATCAGGGCTATGACGTGCTCGTCGTCTCGGGTGATCGTGACACGATCCAGCTCGTCACCGACGACGTCACCCTGCTCTACCCGTCGGTCCAAGGCGTCTCCCAGCTCAAGCGCTACGATCCCGCCGCCGTGCAGGAGCGCTACGGCGTTCGCCCCGAGCAGTATCCCGACATCGCGGCCCTGGTCGGCGAGACCAGCGACAATCTGCCCGGCGTGCCCAAGGTGGGCGAGAAGACGGCGGTGAAGTGGCTGACGCAGTTCGGCACGCTTGATGAGCTGCTCGAGCGCGCTGACGAGATCAAAGGTGTCGTCGGCGGCAATCTGCGCGAGCACATCGACGATGTGCGCCGCAACCGGAGACTCAACCGTCTGCTGCGCGACGTGGAGCTGCCCGTCGGCCCCTCGGAGCTCGCCGTCGCGCCCATCGACGCCCAGGCCGTACGCGACATCTTCGCGCGGCTGGAGTTCCGCACACTGCTTCCGCGGGTGTTCGAGGCGACCAACGCCGAGGAACCGCACGAAGACCCGGCGATGCAGGTCGTCGTGCCCGGCGCCGACCAGCTCGATGCGCACGCGCTGGAGGAGTGGATCGCGACACACGATGGCGAGAGTGCGCTCGTGCTCAGCCTGGTGGGCAGCGAGCTCCAGCGCATCGGCATCGCCTCCGGCGACGATCTCGTCGAAGCCGACTGGAACGACAGCGTGCGCGATGCGGTGCGCGACTGGCTCGAGTCGGAAACCCCCGTCGTCATGCACGACGCCAAGCCGCAGGTGAAGGCGCTCGCGAGTGCGGGCATCCGTCTAGGCGGACTCGCCTACGACACGAGCCTCGCGGGCTGGCTGCTGCGACCGAGCTTCCCCGACAAGTCGCTGGCAGACCTCGTCGACCGCTACCTCGGGGAGAAGCTTCCCGAGGCCGACCCGTCGCAGCTCGTGCCCGAGACCGAGGGGGCGACCCCGGCGCAGCTGGCGTGGTTCATCCGTCGAACGGCCGACGCGCTGCGCGACGACCTGCCCGATGGCGTGGCCGCCGTGCTGAACGATATCGAGCTGCCCTCGCTGCTGACGCTCGCCGACATGGAGCTCGCGGGAGTCGCCGTGTCGCACGAGAAGCTCGCGAGCTTCTCCGCCGAGCTGGGGCAGCGCGCGGAGCGGATCGCGCAGGAGGCGTTCGCCATCATCGGTCGCGAGGTGAATCTCGGATCCCCCAAACAGCTGCAGGAGGTGCTGTTCGAAGACCTCGCACTGCCGAAGACGCGCAAGACGAAGACCGGCTATTCGACCGATGCCGCCGTGCTCGCGGATCTGCAGGAGAGCAACCCGCACCCGTTCCTCGATCTGCTGCTGCAGCACCGCGAGGCCACCAAGCTGCGGCAGATCATCGAGTCCCTGGATGCGGCCATCCGCGACGACCGGCGCATCCACACCACGTACGTGCAGACGGGCAGCCAGACCGGGCGGCTCTCCAGCACCGATCCGAACCTGCAGAACATCCCCGTGCGCACGGAGGAGTCTCGGCGCATCCGCTCTGCATTCGAGGTCGGTGACGGCTACGAGACGCTGCTCACCGCCGACTACTCGCAGATCGAGATGCGGATCATGGCACACCTCTCCGGCGACGCCGGACTGATCGAGGCGTTCAACTCCGGAGAAGACCTGCACCGCTTCATCGGTGCGCGCGTGTTCGGAGTCGACCCCGCCGAGGTCACTCCCGCGATGCGCACCAAGGTCAAGGCGATGTCGTACGGGCTCGTCTACGGGCTGAGCGCGTTCGGTCTGTCCAAGCAGCTGCGCATCGAACAGTCCGAGGCCAAGCAGCTCATGCTGGAGTACTTCGCACGCTTCGGCGCCGTGCGCGATTACCTGCGCGCCTCTGTGCTCGCCGCGAAGGAGGTCGGCTACACCGAGACGATCTTCGGCCGCAGACGCCCCTTCCCCGACCTGACCAGCCCCAACCGGGTGCTGCGGGAGAACGCCGAGCGCGCGGCCCTGAATGCTCCGATCCAGGGCAGTGCGGCCGACATCATGAAGATCGCGCTCTTCCGCATCCACGCCGATCTGCGCCAGCGCGAACTGCGTTCTCGGGTGCTTCTGCAGATCCACGACGAGCTCGTCGTGGAGGTCGCCGAAGGCGAGTGGGACGCCACGGAGGAGATCGTGCGCACCCGGATGGGGGGCGCCGCCGAGCTCTCCGTGCCCCTGGACGTGCAGGTGGGGCGCGGCGACAACTGGAACGACGCCGCGCACTGACCTGGGGGGAGCGAAGCGCCGGAAGAGTGCCGTCCGATGGCGGGGGCATCGGCCGCGCTACGCTCGAGTGATGACCGAACCGTCCTCAGCTCCGCGCACGCCGACCGCGATCGACCAGATCGCCGAGGAGTGGGTCGACACCCTCGTCGACATCTCGCCGATCCTCGGAACCTACATCGGACGCGATGAGGTGAACACGCGCCTCGACGATCTGAGCCCCGAAGGGCATGCCGCGTCGATCGAGGCCACCCGGCGCACGCTCTCGGCACTCGAGAGCGCAACCGCGGCCGACGCCGTCGACGAGGTCACCCAGGCGGATCTGGGAGCCGAGCTGCGGCTCGCGCTCGAACTCGACGAAGCCCGCTGGCACCTCCGCGATCTCAACGTGATCGCCTCGGCCGCGCAGGATGTGCGCCAGGCGTTCGACCTCATGCCGACGGGGTCGGTCGATGACTGGTCGGTCGTCTCCGAACGCCTCGGCGCGGTGCCTGCCGCATTGAAGGGGTATGTGGCGACGCTCCGCGAGGGCATCACCCGGGACGTGGTGCCTGCACGCCGTCAGGTGCTCGAGGTCGCCGGCCAGATCACGCGCTACACGGCCGACGACGGCTTCTTCGCCGAGTTCGTCGCCAACGCCGTGCCGGAGGAGGGGCAGCTGCCGGCATCCCTCGCCCGCGAGCTCACCGACCGCTCTGCAGCGGCACGTGTCGCGTACGACGAATTGCGTTCGTTCCTGAGCCAGGAACTTGCCCCTGCGGCATCCGAGGAGGATGCCGTGGGCCGCGAGCTGTACGCGCTCAACTCGCGGCGCTTCCTCGGCGCCTCCATCGACCTCGACGAGACGTACGAATGGGGGAGGGAAGAGCTCGCCCGCATGATCGCCGAGCAGACCGCCATCGCTCAGGAGATCGTGCCGGGGGCGACCGTGGAAGAGGCTGTCGCCCACCTCGAGCAGGATGCGTCTCGCAAACTCATCGGCACCGAGGCGCTGCAGCAGTGGATGCAGGAGACCAGCGATCGTGCCGTGGCCGAGCTGGGTGCGACCCACTTCGACATCCCCGAGGAGATCCGTCGTCTGGAGTGCATGATCGCGCCGACGAAGGAAGGCGGCATCTACTACACCGGTCCGACGGATGATTTCTCCCGTCCGGGTCGGATGTGGTGGTCGGTGCCCGAGGGCGTCAACGAGTTCGACACCTGGCGGGAGCTGACCACGGTCTACCACGAGGGCGTGCCCGGTCATCACCTGCAGATCGCGCAGGCGACATTCAACCGGTCAGAGCTGAACTCGTGGCGCCGCCTGCTGGCGGGCACCTCCGGGCATGCCGAGGGATGGGCACTATACGCCGAGCGGCTGATGGAGCAGCTCGGCTACCTCGACGATCCGGCCGACCGGCTGGGCATGCTCGACGGGCAGCGGATGCGCGCCGCGCGCGTGGTGCTCGACATCGGCGTGCACCTGGGCAAGCCCCGCCTCGACAGCGAGGGCGTCTGGGACGCCGACTACGCGCTCGACTTCATGCGCGGCAACGTCAACATGTCCGACGAGTTCGTGCAGTTCGAGGTCAACCGTTATCTCGGCTGGCCCGGGCAGGCGCCGTCGTACAAGGTGGGTCAGCGCATGTGGGAGCAGGTGGCATCGGTGGCGCGCGAAGCGGCGGGGGAGGACTTCTCGTTCAAGGACTTCCACAAGCGGGCTCTCGATCTCGGCGGCGTCGGGCTCGATACCTTGCGCACGGTGCTGCTGCCGTCCGGCTGAGCGGTACTGCGCCGGCGCGGGAATGCACGGGCAGCAATCGTGGTTCATGCGTGTGAATGAAAAGGAGCACGATGGATATCGAGTTCGGGCTGGACACCTTCGGCGACGTCACCCGCGGTGCCGATGGAGAGCTGCTGACGCAGGCCGAGACCATCCGCAATGTCGTCGCGCAGGGGCAGCACGCTGACGAGGTCGGCATCGACTTCTTCGGCGTGGGGGAGCACCACCGTTCGGACTTCGCCGTATCCAGCCCCGAGATGGTGCTCGCGGCGATCGCGGCGCGCACATCCCGCATCCGTCTCGGCACGGCGGTGACGGTGCTGTCGTCGGATGACCCGGTGCGCGTGTACGAGCGCTTCGCGACACTGGATGCCCTCTCCGACGGCCGTGCCGAAGTCGTGCTCGGGCGCGGATCGTTCACGGAGTCGTTCCCGCTGTTCGGATACGATCTGCGCGACTACGACCGGCTCTTCGAAGAGAAGCTCGATCTGTTCGTGCAGTTGCTGGAGGAGAAGCCCGTCACCTGGTCGGGCACCATGCGCGCCTCCCTGGAGAACACCGACGTCTTCCCCAAGACCGCGCACGGAATGCGCACGTGGGTGGGCGTGGGCGGGAGCCCCGAGTCCGTCGTGCGCGTCGCTCGGCACGGCCTGGGCCTCATGCTCGCGATCATCGGCGGGCCGGCGGCGCGGTTCCGGCCGTTCGTCGATCTTTACCACCGTTCGGTGGCGAGCTTCGGCACGACCTCGCATCCCGTGTCGGTGCATTCCCCGGGGCATATCGCGGTGACCGACGAGCAGGCATGGGACGAGGCCTTCACGGGGTTCGAGGCGATGCACAACCGAATCGGCCGCGAGCGCGGCTGGCCGGCGTTCACGCGCGCCCAGTTCCAGAACGAGGTGGGTCCGGCGGGAGCACTGTACATCGGGTCGCCGCAGCGGGTCGCCGAGAAGATCGCCGACACCGTCACGACGCTGGGCCTGGGCCGGTTCGACCTCAAGTACGCGACGGGAACCCTCGCCCATGAGTCGCTCATGTCGAGCATCGAGCTCTACGGCGCCGAAGTCGTCCCGCGGGTGCGTGCGCTGCTCGCCGAGAAGTGAGCGGGCGGGGCACCGAGTTCTAGGCTGAAGACATGACCTCTGTTCGCTACGTCGCCATCGGCGATTCGTTCTCCGAGGGCGTGGGCGACGAGCTGCCCGACGGCCGTGTGCGCGGATGGGCGGATCTCGCCGCCCAGGGCTGGGCCGATGCCCTCGGAGAGCCGATCTCCTACGCCAATCTCGGGATCCGCGGCAAACTCGCCTGGCCCGTCGTGCAGACGCAGCTGGAACCGGCACTCGCCCTTGGCCCCACGCATCTGAGCTTCAACGCCGGCGGCAACGACATGCTCCGACCGAAAGCCGATATCGAGCACATCGCCGACGCGTTCACCCGGGTGCTGCGGCGCTGCGACGAGGAGGGGGTGAGGCTCATCGTGCTCTCCGGTGCCAATCCGTCGGCGCAGCTTCCGCTGGGCGAGCTCATCCAGCGACGCGGTGACGAGTTGTCGCGAGCTGTCGTCGGGCGCATCGCGGATCGTCCCGACGTCATCCGGGCGCTGAACTGGCCCGATCGCGAGCTCAGTCATCCCCGGTACTGGGCGGAGGATCGCCTGCACATGAATGCGCTCGGTCATCATCGCGTGGCCGCGCGCGTGCTCGATGCGCTGGGCCTGGAGGCTCCCGTCGAGTGGTGGCGACCCAGGCACGACCTGGAACAGGATCAGTTGAACGCCTGGCAGTACTACCGCACGCACCTGGCGCCGTGGATCAACCGCCGTCTGACCCGCCGTTCGTCGGGCGACGGACGACCGGCGAAGTACGCGACATGGACAGAGGTCGCACCGCAGAGCCCGGTCTCCGGGTGAGTGCGACGCCGGGGACAGGAAAGAGGCTGCTTCCACGCCGGATCATCCAACTCCTCGTCGGCCTTTTCCTCTACGGGATCGGCATCGCCTTCATGGTTCGCGCGGGGATCGGCGCCGCGCCGTGGGACGTGCTGAGCCAGGGCATCTCCCTGCACGTCCCGCTCAGCTTCGGTCTCATCACAGTGATCGTGAGCGGTCTCGTGCTGCTGCTGTGGATTCCGATCCGGCAGCGCCTCGGGATCGGGACGGTGCTCAACGCGCTGCTCATCGGCCCATCCGCCGATGTCGGTTTCCTCGTGATCCCGCACGGCGTGCACCTATGGCAACAGATCGTGCTGTTCGCGGTCGGACTCGTGGTTCTGTCGGCGGCGACCGGGCTGTATATCGGGGCGGACTTCGGGCCCGGTCCCAGGGACGGGCTGATGACGGGGCTGCACAGACGCCTGAATCGCCCGATCTGGATCGTCCGGACGGCGATCGAACTGGTCGTCGTGCTCGTTGGCTGGGGTCTCGGCGGCACCGTCGGGATCGGCACACTCGCCTTCGCCCTGCTCGTGGGGCCGCTCTGCCAGTACTTCCTGCGGATCTTCGCGATTCGGCAGCGCGGCTGAGGGGCTCAGCCCTCGGCCGCGGCGAGGCGCTCGGCCCTGCGCGCCTTGTGCAGTTGCCATTCCCGCAAGGTGAGGCCCACGATGAAGATGTCGAAGATGGTGAGGGCCAGCATCCACCAGCTGAAGTGCACCAGGAGCTCGTAGCACTGATAGGCGATGAAGGCCACCAGTGCCGCGATCATCCAGGGGTATGCCCACATCTTCTCGCGGAGCAGGGCCCACACCAGCACGATCTTGATCACGCCGTGCAGCAGCAGATAGACGGCCGCGAACACGGTGGCCTTGGTGTCGAGCGCATCGGCGAGATGCTGGAACCATTGCCAGATGGGGGAGTGGTGGTGCGCCCCCACCATGTTCGCCGTGATGCCCGACAGCCATGCTCGCACCTGCACCGGATCGACGAACAGCAGCGCGACACCGCCGATCAATTCGAGCACGCCGTTGATGCCCTTGAGGATGATGCTGACCTCGAAGACGCGATCGAGAAGGCGGTGTTGCGGATCTACCGTCATCGGGTTGAGCTTCATAGTCGCGATGATAGGGGAGAGGACACGGTGACGGAATACATGCGGTTCAAAGCATATAACTGTCGGACGCCGGTCAGCGCAGGGATTTGAGGTAGCGGCGACGCACGGCCCGCTGTGCGAGCGCCAGGAGCGGGAACAACGCACGCCAGGGCCGAGAATCGCTCGCACGCGTCAGCGACCGAATCGTGAGGAAGATCGTGTCTTCCGAAGCGGCTCGATGCATGAGGAATGCTTCGCATCCGTCGACCGGATGGCCCGGCAGGGTGCGGTAGACGAAGCCGACACGATCAGGGGACTGGGTGACGTCGAGGACTTCGATGGGCTCCGGAATCCGAACACCGAGTACACGTGCGGTCATTGTCGGTCTTGCGCCGGACCGCACCGGTCCCGCGTCGTCGACGCTGAAGCCGCTACGTCTCTTGACCTTCCAGCGGAGGAGATCGGCCGCAGCGCGGTTCCAGAGGTCGTCGCCGTGCCCGACAGCGGCGATCACCTCCGAACGTCGGAGCCTCGGGGGAGAGGCGCCCCACTCTGGCGCAAGGAGATCACTCATGCGTCGCCGCTGGGTCCTGGCAAGAGGGCATCCGATGTGCCGATGGCCGGGACAAATCGATCCACGACGAGCACCGCAGCAGTGAGCAGGACCGCATATGCGAGGACGGCAAGGCTGCTGAGCAGCACGGCCCCGATGCCGTGTTGTCCGACGTCGAGGAAGGGATACGGATACCAGCCGGTGATCGCACCGCGGGTGAATGTGTAGGCGAGCCAGGCGAGCGGCCAGATGAATGCGAGCAGCGCAGCCCTGACCATCCACTGACGTCGAGGTCCCCACAGCAACCAGCCGATGACGAAGAGGGCGGGGCTGATGTTGTGAAACAGGGTCGTCGCGATGACTGCCTCGCCGCGAAGCTCGATGTCGGGAGCGAGGATGAGACTGAAGATCGTGCCGGTGACGGCGATGCTGAGTAGGGTACTCAGGCGAAGTGCTCGCCACAGAAGTCCCTGCGGGGGACGACGCACGACCAAAGACGCAGACGCGATCATTACCAGGAGGTTGCTCGCCACGGTGAAGAAGCTGAACAGGCGAACGAACCGTACACCGAGCGGGATATCCGACCCGGATTCACCGGAGTTCGCATCCGCACCGCCCGTGAACAGCAGATAGAACTGCAACACGAACCCCGCAAGCACTACGGCGATCACAACCAAGTACCACGCGCGCATCACGACGTCGCTACGAGACTTCACGACCCCAGGCTAACGGCACGTCCGTGCACCCGCAGGAGAGGCGGATTACGAATCTCGCAGACGGGCAATGACCGTGAGCTGACATAATGTGCATTATCGGCGAAGGTGGAACGAGGCATCAGGGCGCGTAGCGCAGGATGGCTTCCGGGTCGCGACGACTGTGCGGATCGGGCTCCACGACGACGTGTTCCATACCGTTGGTATCCAGGTGCCACACGAGCGCCGTGCCGCCGATGACCGGCGCCTCGTGCGGCTCTGTGACCAACCGACTTTCGACGACGCGCCAACCGTGACTCGTGAGAAAGCGCACCTTCGCCTGAAACTCCGGTGATCCCGAACGCCAACGTCGAAGAAACCGCAGCGTGATGATCTCGCCGCGGACGAACCGTCCACGCGCCTTCACCTCGGCATCGCGACGTGCGGTGGCTTTGAGCGTCACCAAGCCGGCTCGAGTCTGGCGGATGAGCCTGATCGCGACCAGGCCGAGGCCGAGCGAGACGGCGATGGCCAGTCCGGCGCCAGCCCAGGTCGTCGCATACAGGGTTCCGAGCAGAGCTCCCACCACCAGGCCGATTGACACCGCGGCAGCACAGACCTGTCGTGGAACCCGGTCGTTCCCTCGCCCGGACACGCCTGCCGTCGCCAGCCACACGAAGGCGGCGCCGAACACGGCAGTCATGATGGCACCGCGCACGGCGTCGTCGCGGGACAGCCGCGGACTCAGAATTGGCTCGAAAGAAGCCATCCACGGAACCGCGCTGGCGAGCAGCTCATCCGCAGCAGAAACCAGCGTTTGCACGACGAACACCGCGCATATGACACCGCATACTCCGGCCAGTACTGACCCGGCCCAGACCCGCCCACGATCGTGCATCCGCAACCTTTCGACGGCTCCACGATAGGGAGCCGACGCGCACCGGTGCTCGAGGGTCGCCTTCCTGTGGACAACCGCGTTCATGGTGCGGTGTCGGCGACGGCGAATCCCACCGCGCACCATGACTCGAGCAGAGCCGCGTCACCCGCCGCGGCGACCACGGACCGGCCATGGACAAGCTCAGCTGCCGCGCAATGCGTTACGTCGTACCCGCGCAGCGCATGAGCGTCGGCGAACTCGGCCGCCCGGCGCACGAGCGGATCGGTCAGCTCGATGATCCACATGGCTCCCCACACGATCTCGAGGCTCCCAATGGCCTCTTGTGCACCCCGACTCGTGATCCGGTTGTGACGGACGGCGCTGGCGATCGCCGCTCTCGCTTCGACATAGGACACCCGAAGCGTCACGCGACGACTCGATGCATTCCATAGTCGGCCGCAGACTGCCGATCCGGGCTTGTCGATCAGCAGCGGTACGAGTGCAGAGGTGTCGAAATAGGTGACCATCGCCGTTGATTGGCGACGGCTCCCAGCACGGGCGTCACCGGAACGGGACGACGCGACAGGCGGGCGTTTGCAGGAGCGGTGACGAGACCTTCCGCCACGAGCCCTTTGATCGTGCGGGGACCGGCTCTCACGCACCGACGTAGTCGGCGAGGTGCTCCCCCGTCAGGGTCGACCTCGCGGCGACGAGGTCGGCCGGCGTGCCCTCGAACACGACCTTCCCGCCGTCGTGACCGGCGCCGGGACCGATGTCGATGATCCAATCGCCGTGGGCCATCACGGCCTGATGATGCTCGATGACGATCACCGTCTTGCCCGCGTCGACCAGCCGATCGAGCACAGCGAGGATCGTGCCGACGTCGGCCAGGTGCAGTCCCGTTGTGGGCTCGTCGAGTACGTAGATGTCGCCCTTCTCCCCCATCTGGATCGCGAGCTTGAGGCGCTGGCGCTCGCCTCCCGATAGCGTCGAAAGGGGCTGGCCGAGGGTGAGATATCCGAGCCCGACGTCTTCCATCCGCGACAGCATGGCGGCGACGAGCGCGATCTTGGTCTCCCCCTTGGAGAAGAACGCATGCGCTTCGGCGACGGGCATGTCCAGCACTTGCGTGATGTCCTTGCCGCCTAGCGTGTACTCCAGCACCGCGGCCTGGAACCTCTTGCCGCCGCAGTCCTCGCACGGCGTCTCGATCGTGTCCATGAAGCCCAGCTCCGTCACGATCACGCCCGCACCCTTGCACGACGGGCACGCCCCCTCCGAATTGGCGCTGAACAGCGCGGGCTTCACACCGTTGGCCTTGGCGAACGCCTTGCGGATCGGCTCGAGCATGCCCGTGTACGTCGCGGGGTTGCTGCGTCGCGATCCCTTGATCGCGCCCTGATCGATCGCGACGACGCCCTCGCGCGGCGAGACCTCCCCGTGGATGAGGGAGCTCTTGCCCGACCCCGCCACACCGGTGACGACGGTCAGCACGCCCAACGGGATGTCGACTGAGACATCCTGCAGGTTGTTCTCGGAAGCATCTCGGATCTCGATGACGCCGGCAGGCTCGCGCACCGCATCCTTCAATGCCGCGCGATCATCGAGATGGGTTCCCGTGAGCGTGCCGCTCTTACGCAGACCGTCCACGGTGCCTTCGAAGGTGATCTCCCCTCCCCCGCTGCCGGCGCCCGGACCGAGGTCGACGATGTGGTCCGCGATCGCGATCGTCTCGGGCTTGTGCTCCACGACGAGCACCGTGTTGCCCTTGTCGCGCAACTGTCGCAACAGGTCGTTCATCCGTTGGATGTCGTGCGGGTGCAACCCGATCGTCGGCTCGTCGAACACATAGGTGACGTCGGTGAGCGAGGATCCGAGGTGGCGGAGCATCTTGATGCGCTGCGCCTCTCCCCCGGACAGCGTTCCGGATGGCCGGTTAAGGCTGAGATAGCCGAGCCCGAGAGTGACGAACGCGTCGAGGTTGGCGCTCAGCGCCTCCCGCAGCGGCCCGGCTTCGGGTCGGTCGAGCTCGCGCACCCACGCGGCGAGATCGGTGACCTGCATGGCACAGGCATCGGCGATGCTGATTCCCGAGATCTTGGACGAGCGTGCACCCTCCGTGAGCCGCGTTCCCTCGCATTCCGGGCAGGTCTGGAAGGTCGCAACCTCTTCCACGAACCGGCGGATGTGGGGCTGCAGAGCGTCAAGGTCTTTGGAGAGCATCGACTTCGTGATCTTCGGGATCAGTCCCTCGTACGTCACATTGACCCCGGCGATCTTCACCTTCGCGACGTCGCCGTAGAGGAACTGTCTGCGCTGCTTCTCGGTGAACGTCGCGATCGGCTTGTCGTCCGGATAAAAGCCCGATCCCGCGAACTGCCGCACCATCCATCCATCGGCGGTGTAGCCCGGAACGAGGATCGCCCCCTCCGTCAAGGACTTCGACTCGTCCACGACCTTCGACAGGTCGACGTCGGAGACCGAGCCGCGGCCCTCGCAGCGTGGACACATTCCGCCGAGATAGATCGCCTCCTTCACAACGGTCTTCTTGCCCGTCGATGACGTCATCACCCCGCCGGCCTTCTGGGTCGGGATGTTGAACGAGAACGCTGTCGGTCCGCCGATGTAAGGCTCGCCGAGCTTGCTGAACAGGATGCGCAGCATCGCGTTGGCGTCGGTGACGGTGCCGACCGTCGAGCGCGGATTCGCACCGAGACGCTCCTGGTCGACGATGATCGCCGTGGTCAGCCCCTCGAGCACGTCGACGTCGGGGCGCGGCACCGACGGCATGAAGCCCTGGATGAACGCGCTGTAGGTCTCGTCGATCATGCGCCGCGACTCTGCGGCGATCGTGTCGAAGACGAGCGAACTCTTGCCCGAACCGGAAACCCCGGTGAACACCGTCAGACGGCGCTTCGGGATCTCGACGCTGACGTCCTTGAGATTGTTCTCCCGTGCTCCTCGAACACGGATGACGTCGTGGGAGTCGGCGAGGTGCGACGATTCAGCCATCGGCTCTCTTTCGTTCGGCGGATGTGGTCGTTCGGATGATGCGCGGCTCAAGGCAGCTGCTGGATGCGGATGGTGTTGCCCGCGGGGTCGCGGAATGCGCAGTCCCGAGCGCCCCAGGGCTGATCCATCGGCTCCTGCATGACCTCGGCACCCGTTCCCTGCAGGTGATCGAACAGGGCATCGACGTCGTCACTGGCGAGCATGAGGGCGCCGTAGGTTCCCTTCGCCATCATCTCCGCGATGACGCGGCGCTCGTCGTCGGTGATCCCGGGATCCGCCGCCGGCGGAGTGAGCACGATGTTCATCTCCGGATGATCGACGGGCCCCACCGTCAGCCAGCGCAGCCCGTCGTATCCGACGTCTTTGCGCAACTCGAATCCGAGCGCATCCCGGTAAAACGCCAGTGAGGCGTCGGCGTCGGTGTGAGGAAGGAAAGTCGCGTTGATTGTGATGTCCATGCCGTTCACGTTATGCACCTTTCCGAGTGGGCGCTTCTCGATTCCTGACCGGTCTGGTGACGTGCCTGGCCTGGAAGGGCGGAATTCCTGAGACATCGACGTTCTGGTCCCGATAGACACTCGGCGGAACCCCCACGAGCTCGGCGAATCTCGTGCTGAAGGTGCCGAGAGAGGAGAAGCCCACCGTGAAGCACACCTCCGTGACGCTGAGATCGCCGAGTCGGAGAAAGGCCATCGCCCGCTCGATCCGCCGCGTCATGAGGTACGAGTACGGCGACTCGCCGTAGGCCTGGCGGAACCGACGGCTGAGATGGCCCGCTGACATGTGCACGCCCCGTGCAAGCGCCTCGACGTCGAGCGGTTTCGCGTACTCCCGATCGATCCGGTCGCGAACCTGCCTCATCAGCACCAGTTCTCCCAGGCGATGATCGTCGATGGGCGCCTCAGTCACGTATCGATCCTGCCACGCACCTCCGACCCTCGGACCGGCGTCTGAGAGCTGCCGTTCCCCGCGACCGTGCGCGACGCTACGCTGAGCACATCACTACTCAGGATCTTCACAGGAAAGGTTCCACCATGTCAGCGACAGCCAGCACCGCCACGGGACTCGTCCGTTCGCTCCGCATCTTCCTCGCCATCTCCGGCGTGATCGCCCTCATCGCCGGCATCGTGCTGCTCGTCTGGCCGGAGAAGTCCGCGGTGATCGTCACGGGGATCGTCGCGGCCTACCTCATCATCGGCGGCATCGTGTACATCGGCCTCGGCATCTTCAGCGCCGGCAAGGGCGGATGGGCGCGGGCCGGCCACATCGTGCTCGGTCTGCTCTACATCGTCGCCGGCGTGATCGCCTTCGCCAACCTGGGCGCGGCCACCGTGGCACTCGCCCTCGTCGTGGCGATCTTCATCGGGATCAGCTGGATCATCGACGGGGTCGTCGCGCTCACTCTGCTCGGGCAGGACGGCTCGAAGGTGTGGACATTGCTCTACGCGCTGCTCGGCATTGCGGCCGGCGTCATCGTGCTGTTCTCGCCGCTGTACGCGGCTGTGGTCCTGTGGTGGGTGCTCGGCATCTCGCTGGTCGCCCTGGGCGTCGTGCAGATCATCCGTGCGATCACCATCCGCAAGGATTCTGCGGACGTGGAGAGCGCCCTGGCCGCCGACGCGCAGGTCTGAGCGATGTTCGCCGCGGAGACCATCACTCCGCGGCGAACCCGCTGACGTCGCCGATGAGACGCGTGTTGTCGACCGGAACCGGCTCGACGACCGCGGCGGAGACCTCGGCGGCGAACTCCGAGACGTTGTAGAGGCGTCCCGCCTGCTCGCGGCGCTGGCTGATCGCACCGGGGTTGGCACGCTCGAGCAGCGTGGCCGTGATCGTGCCCTCGATCATGTCTCCGGAGACGACGACGAAGCCGATGCCCCGCTCTCCGATCGCCGGGATGCGCTCGCGCAGCGCGTCCTCCCCGGCGCGCTTGGAGAGCGCCACGGGCTCGTATTCGGGCATCGTGGGCGTGGTGCGGATGAAATGCGCCTGGTGGCTCGTGACGAACACGATGCGGCCGCCTACGCGCATTACCGGCAGGGCGGTCTCGAGCACGTTCACCTGCGCGTCGCGGTTAAGACGCAGCGCGTAGTCCTCGCCCATGCCGCTCTCCATGCCGCCGGAGGCGTTGAGCACGAGAACGTCGAGCCCGCCGAACTCGGCAACGACGGCATCGAACATGCTCTGCACTGAAGCCGGATCGGTGAGATCCGCGCCGACAACGAGGGCCCGTCGGCCGAGCTCGCGCACCTCGGCGGCGAGCTTCTCCGCGCGCGGCGCCTTGTTGCGGTAGTTGATGACGACGTCGGCGCCGGCCTGCGCGAGGTAGCGGATGGTGTCCGCACCGATCCCGCGCGATGACCCGGTGACGAGGGCGACTTTTCCACTGAGGGAATCGGCGGGCAGAGGCTGGGACAAGGGGGGGCTCCTCGACGCTCGGAAGGCGGGCCAGGACGGACCGCGCGGGGACTCCCACACCCTACCAATCGGACGAAGCCGTGACCGGGAGGCGGATGGGGCGCGTGGTAGGTTGACGAGCAGAAGCGGAGGTCGGATGGAAGCGATTCTGCAGGGTGTCGAGCAGTGGGCCTGGATCGGCTGGCTGGTGCTGATCGCGCTGTTCCTCGTGATCGAGATGCTCACCCTCGACTTCACGTTCCTCATGCTGGCCCTCGGCAGCACGATCGGCCTCGTCGCCGATCTCACCGGGCTCCCGCTGTGGGCACAGGTGATCATCGCGGCGATCGCCGCCGTCGCGTTCATCCTCGTGCTGCGACCGCCGTTGCTGAAGCGCCTGCACCGCGGTGAGGATCCGACCAAGAGCAATGTCGACGCTCTCATCGGGCTCAACGGTGTCGTGCTCCTCGAGGTCACGACACTCACCGGCCAGGTCAAACTCAGCAACGGCGACACCTGGACGGCACGGGTCGACTCCGCCGCTCCCGTCGTCACTTCCCTGGCTCCCGGTGCACCGGTCTCCGTAACCCGGATCGAGGGCGCCACCGCATACGTCCGTTCCGTCCACGACTAGGAGCCGCCCGAGATGGACAACGCATCCTTCATCCCCGCTGTGATCGGATGGATCCTCGCGATCGCCGTCATCATCTTCGTCCTGGTGACCGTCGCCCGATCGATCCGCATCATTCCGCAGGCCACGGCGGGCATCGTGGAACGCCTCGGCCGCTACCACAAGACCCTCACCCCCGGCTTGAACCTTCTCGTGCCGTTCATCGACCGGCTGCGGCCGCTCATCGATATGCGCGAGCAGGTCGTCTCCTTCCCGCCGCAGCCGGTGATCACCGAGGACAACCTCGTCGTGTCGATCGACACGGTCGTGTACTTCCAGGTCACGGATGCGCGCGCGGCGACGTACGAGATCGCGAACTACCTCGGCGCCGTCGAGCAGCTCACCACGACTACACTGCGCAACGTCGTCGGCGGTCTGAATCTCGAAGAGGCACTCACCAGCCGCGACGAGATCAACGGCCAGCTGCGCGTCGTCCTCGACGAGGCCACCGGCAAGTGGGGCATCCGCGTCTCCCGCGTCGAGCTCAAGGCCATCGACCCGCCCGTCTCGATCCAGGACTCGATGGAGAAGCAGATGCGCGCCGAGCGGGATCGTCGCGCCGCGATCCTCACCGCTGAGGGATCCAAGCAGTCGCAGATCCTCGAGGCGGAAGGACGTCGCCAGGCCGAGATCCTTCGCGCCGAGGGCGACAAGCAGGCCGCGGTGCTGCGCGCACAGGGCGAGGCCGAGGCGATCCAGAACGTGTTCGGGGCAATCCATCAAGGGCAGCCCGACGACAAGCTGCTCGCCTACCAGTACCTGCAGATGCTGCCGAAGATCAGCGAGAGCCAGTCGAACAAGCTCTGGATCATTCCGAGCGAGTTCACCGAGGCGCTGAAGAACTTCGGCGGAGCCTTCCGCGGAGCCCCCGGGCAGACGCCGCCGTCGGCGCCCGACGCGTGACGCATCCGTATTTCGAGGGCACCACGACGCCGCGCGTGCTCGCCCATCGCGGCTTGACGGAACCGAGCGGAGGCGAACACCGCGACGCCGACCCGGTCGTGCACGACAATACGGCGCTCGCATTCGCCGCAGCGCATGCCGCGGGCGCCGAGTACATCGAGACCGACTGCCGACTGACGGCCGATGGTGACGTGGTGCTGTTCCACGACGACTCGCTCCGCCGGCTGTTCGCCGATTCCCGCTCCTTGCGCGAGACCCGCACCGCCGAGCTGGAAGCGCTGCTGGCCGACCACGGCGGGATGCTGTCGCTGCGCGCCGCGCTGGAGAGCTTCCCCGACGTGCGTTTCAACATCGACGTGAAGGATGCCGCGGCCGCTGAGCAGGCGGGGCGGATCGTCGCACCGCACGCCCACCGCGTGCTGCTCACGAGCTTCGCCGATGCGACGCGGCGTGCGGCGGTGGCCGCAGCCCTGGTCGCCCGGGCAGAGATCGCCCCTGCCGCATCAGCCGGGCGCTCGACCCTGGTACGTCTTCTCGCCGCCGCTCCCCTGCGCGTACATCGGCTGATCGCCTCGATCCTCGCCGAGGTCGATGCGTTGCAGATCCCGGAACGGTACGGACCGGTACGCGTCTTCACCCCTGCAGTTCTGCGGGCTGCGCACGATGTCGGGGTCGAGGTGCACGTCTGGACGGTGAACGATCCCGGCGACATGATCCGGCTCGTCGATGCCGGTGCCGACGGCATCGTGACCGACGTCGCCGACCTGGCGCTGCGCACCTTCGCGGCACGCTGATCAGCAGGAAGAAGAAGGCGCCTCTCGACGGCCGCTGAGCATCGGCCGAGAATCGCTCGGATAGTCAGCCCGCTCGCATGAAGCGCACAGTTTGACCCGCTATACCTGAGGGCTGACGAGAGGACCACACAATGGCAGATCGCAGCCTCCGAGGAATCCGACTCGGCGCCCAGAGCCTACAGAGCGAAGAGGGCGTCGTGTTCATGGAACGCCGCCAGACCTCGTACGTGTGCGACACGTGCGGATACGAGACCACCCTGATGTTCGCGGCCGACGCGGAGCCGCCGGCCACATGGGAATGCCGCTCCTGCGCCGCCGAAGCCCGCCTCCAGGTCGACGGCAAGTCCGTCGAGCTCGACGCCGGTGACGACAAGGCCGCGCGCACTCACTGGGACATGCTGCTCGAGCGTCGTTCGCGCGCCGAGCTCGAAGAACTGCTCGAAGAGCGCCTCGCCTTCATCCGGGCGCGTCGCGGCGCCGGTGAAGACCCTACCCGCGCGAAGATCGGCGCCTGAGCGCCTGACACAGGCCGGCCACGACCACCGAGAGCAGGCCTCCCCAGAGGAGGATCTGCTCGAGGATCGGCCCGAAGACCACGCCCGCCGTCGCCCCGGTGCGCAGTTCGACATCGTCGAGCAGTGCCCCGGGGCGATCTGCGTCCACGGAGGCCTGCGTCGTGCCGTCGGGACGGATGATCTGACTCGTCCCGACGGTGGAGATGTTCACGACTGAGCGCCCCGTCTCCACCGCGCGCATACGGGCGATGGCGAGCTGCTGCAGGTTCTCCGCGGTACCGCGGAAATCGGCGTTGTTCGTCTGGAAGACGAGCACCTGAGCGCCCGCGTCGATTCCCTCCTGGATCACCTCGTCGTAGATCACGTCGAAGCAGATCGCCAGACCGACCACCGTGCCGGAGACGTCCACGGTCGGCGCATCCGCCCCCGGCGTGTACTCGCGCTGGATGAGCCCGATGAGATCAGGCACGATCGCCGCGTAGAAGTCGCGATCGGGCACGTACTCGCCGAAGGGCACCGGATGCCGCTTCGCGTGCGTCTGCGCCTCATCGCGCGCAGGCAGAGCAGGACCGTCGAGGGGCCACAGGAACGACGTGTTGAAGTACCGCCCGTCCGTCTCGGTCGCCGCGTTCCCCAGCAACGGCGCACCCACGGCCGAGGTCAGCCGATCGAGCGTTCGCGAGAGCGCCGCGTTCTGGAACGGATCGCCGTCGATGCCGCCCTCGGGCCACACGATCAGATCCACGTTCTCATCGAGCAATGGTTGCGACGCATCCCACTGCGCCGAGAGGACGGCGCCCGGCTCGCGATGGTCGAAGTATCCGGTGGGACCGTTTCCCTGCACCGCACCGATCCGCATCGTGCCCGCTGTCGCCGTGGGAAAGGCGGGAGCGACCACGAGAAGAGCGGCGAGCAGTGCGGCGCCACTCAGTGCCGCGATCGGCAGAACCCTGCGCCGGCCGAGCACGCCGCGGAATGCTTCGACAGCCAGGGCGACGATGAGCACCATCGCGAAACCGAGTCCACTGATCCCGATCCACGAGGTGGCATCGGCCGCGGCGGTCGGCGACATCGTGAGTGCGATGCGCGCCCAGGGGAACCCGCCGTAGGGCCACGTGCCCAGCAGGAGTTCGCGGGCGATCCACAGCGCGGCCACGACGACGGCCGTGACGAATGCCCGAAGGATGGAAGCTGGCACAAGCGCGGGCAGCCAGCGGTAGGCGAGAGCGATGGGGATGCACCCCACCGCGGTGAGTGCCCCCTCGAGGATGCCCAGCGCCAGCCACGGGATCGGCCCGAGGTAGGTGCCCGTCCAGCTCACGAGCACGACGGAGAAGACGATGCCGTAGACGGCTCCGACCAGGAGCGCCGCCCACGTGCGCCGGCCGATGAGCGCGACCAGCAGCAGCGCGACGGCGAGGAACGAGCATCCCCACACCGATGGTGCCGGGAAGGCGAGGTTGAGCACACCGCCCGCGAGGGCCGCCACCGGCAGGGCGATCCAGAGCGGCAGGAGCGGTGCGACGGCACCCGGATCACCGGATCCGGGGCGCGACGATGAGGCGTTCGACATGAGCCCGCTCACATCGCCGAGTACGCGACGATGCCGCGACGCACGCCGTCGAGGGCGTCGCGCGCCGTGCGGGACAATGCGTCAGAGGGCGCGACGTGCGTGAGCTGGTCGAGCAGGTCGATGGTCTGCTTCGTCCAGCGCACGAAGTCGCCGGCGGGAAGGTCGGCCTCCTCCAGCACGCGGTCGAGCGTCGATCCGCGAGCCCAGGCATGCATGGCTGCGGCGAGACTCGCCGACGGCGGCTCCGAGCCCTGCAGCTTGTTCTCCTTCTCGAGGTCGTCGAGTTCCGACCACAGTCGCTGTGTCTCGTCCCAGGCGACGCGGAAGCGTCCGCGCGGCAGACTCCGCGGATCGGCGAAGCCGTCGTCGCGGCGGGGCTCGTAGACGAGCCCGCATGCCATAGCCGCCAACGAGGGCGCATCCAGGCCGTCCCACAGGCCCCGCCGCAGCGCTTCGGCGACCAGCAGGTCGCGCTCGCCGTAGATGCGCTGCATCGTGAGCCCGGCGTCGGTCAGCCGGAGATCGTCGCGCTCCCCCGTCACGTAACCCACGGCCTGGAGCACATCGAGCACGCGGTCGAACACACGGGCGACCGTACCAGTGCGGTTCTCAATCTGCCGCCGGGTGCGATCCGTCTCGCGCTTGAGCTTCCAGTACCGCTCCGCCCAGCGGGCGTGCGCCTCACGGTCGGGGCAGCGATGGCAGGCGTGACGCTGCAGGCCCCGACGCAGCGATTCGATCTTGCGCAACCGCTTGTCGCGGACGCTGCGGGGTGCCTGCGCATCGGAGCGGTTCTTCTTCTCGAGATCGCTGAGCTCGCGACGCATGCCCGAGTACTCCGCGAAGTCGCCGCGATCGCACGTCATCGACCCGCGGTACCCCTCGAGAGAGACCTCGGCCTCCTTGACGTTGCGCGCCAGGCCGACCACCGCGCGGTCGGCCTGGAATTGCGCGAACGACGACTCCAGGATCTCCCTCGACCGCTGCCGGCCGAACCTGTCGAGCAGGTTGACCGCCATGTTGTAGGTGGGGCGGAAGCTCGAGTTGAGCGGATAGGTGCGCCGGGAGGCGAGAGCGGCGACGGCCTGCGGATCCATCCCTTCGGTCCACTGCACGATGGCGTGGCCTTCGACGTCGATGCCGCGCCGCCCCGCCCGCCCGGTGAGCTGCGTGTACTCCCCCGACGTGATGGCGACGCGCGCCTCGCCGTTGAACTTCTCCATCTTCTCCAGCACGACCGTGCGCGCCGGCATGTTGATGCCCAGCGCCAGCGTCTCGGTGGCGAAGACGACCTTGACGAGCCGTCGCTGGAACAGCTGCTCGACGATCTCCTTGAACGCGGGCAGAAGGCCGGCATGATGGGCGGCGACTCCGCGCTCCAGGTTGTCCAACCAGTCGAAGTAGCCGAGCACGCCGAGATCCTCGTCGCGCAGCGACTGCGTGCGCTCCTCGACGATCGCGCGGATCTCGCGTCGCTCCTCCACCGTGGTCAGGCGCAGTCCGGAGCGACGCACCTGCTGCACGGCGCCGTCGCATCCGGCGCGACTGAAGATGAAGAAGATCGCGGGCAGCAGATTCGCCCTCTCCAGCAGGTCGACGACCTTGGGCCGATCCATCCGTTCGACGCGGCGCACGTTGCCCGAACGCACGGGACGGCGTCCACCGCGCTTCGGACGCGGCCCGTATCCGCCGCGGTGCCTCTCACTGACGTACTCTTGCGCGCGACGATTCTGGTCGTACCGAGAACCCGTGAACGAGCGGATGCGCATGAGCTCCTGGTTCACCTGTGCGGTGGCGATGCCGGCGCGGTCGTCGAACAGCGGCAGCAGGTCATCACGCACGAGCACATGCTGCTCCAAGGGCACGGGGCGAGTCTCCGAGACGATCACCTCGGTGCCGCCGCGCACCGTGTCGAGCCAGTCGCCGAACTCCTCGGCGTTCGACACCGTGGCGCTGAGCGAGACGAGCCGCACCTCTTGCGGCAGATGGATGATGACCTCTTCCCAGACCGCACCGCGGAAACGATCGGCAAGATAGTGCACCTCGTCCATGATCACGTACTCGAGGCCGCGCAGCGCGGGCGAGCCCGCGTAGAGCATGTTGCGCAGCACTTCCGTGGTCATCACGACGATGCGCGCCGAGCCGTTGACGTTGACATCGCCGGTGAGCAGACCCACCTCTGCGGCGCCGTAGACGTCGACGAGCTCCCGGAACTTCTGGTTGGACAGCGCCTTCATCGGCGTCGTGTAGAACGCCTTCGCCCCGGGGCGGCTCATCGCGAGATGAATGGCGAACTCACCGACGATGGTCTTCCCGGCCCCTGTGGGCGCGGCGACGAGCACGCTGCGGCCGCGCTCCAGTGCATGGCACGCCTCGATCTGGAACGGATCGAGCTCGAAGCGCTGGCGGTTCGCGAAAGCGGTCGTCTCAGGGGTGCTCTGCGCCTCGCGCGCCGCCGCGTAGCGCTCGGCGGGAGAACTCACAGCTCTCCGAGAACGTCGTTCTGCCGCTTGCTCTTGCGCCGATCGAACAGCATCGACAGCCCCGCCGCGGCGAAGAACAACACGATGAGGATCCCGGCGAGCATGAGCATGCTCACCACATCGGCCGCGGGGGTCGCCAGAGCGGCGAACACGGTCGCGATGAGCACGGCCACGCGCCAGCCCCGGATGATCGTGCGCCCGGACATGACGCCGGCGACGTTGAGCGCCACCAGGAAGACCGGGAGCACGAACGAGACCCCGATCACGATCATGAGCTTGAAGACGAAGTCGTAGTACTCCTTCGCCGAGTAAAAGTTCACACCGCCTTCGGGCGTGAAGCCCCACATCAGCTCGATCACGTGCGGTGTGACGACGAGCCCGACGTAGCATCCGCCGAAGAACAGCGGGATCGCCGCGGCGACGAAGGCGATCGTGTACTTGATCTCCTTCTTCGTCAGACCGGGCATGATGAACGCCCAGATCTGCCAGAGCCAGATCGGCGCCGCGAGGAAGATGCCGATCGAGAACGCGATTCGCATGCGCAGATCGAACGCGCTCGTGACGGAGCCGAAGTTCAGTGCCGCGAAGTCGTCACCGCGCTTGTCGATCACGATCCGGATGGGCTCCGTGATGAAGTGGATGACCGGGTCCGCGACGATGAACGCGATGATCATGCCGACCACGAGCGCCGCGGCGGAGATCACCAGGCGTTTGCGGAGCTCGATCAGGTGCCCCGCGAGCGACATGGTGCGATCGCGCCGGGGCTTGCCTCCGGTGGTCGCGGAATCGACCGCTGCCACGGGCGTCAGCTGGGTCGGTCTGTATCGGGGGTGCTGCTCGAGCCGGGGGCGGTGGAGCCGTCGCTCTTGTCACCCTTGTCGGCTTCGCGCTGCTCCGTGCGCGCGGCGTCCTCTTCCTTCATGGCGCTCATCTCGCCCTTGAAGACACGAGCCGACTGGCCCATGCTCTTGGCCAGCGCCGGCAGCTTCGCCGCACCGAACAAGAGGAGGATGACGGCGAGCAGGATGATCAGATGCCATCCGTTCAGTCCAGCGAACATGGTCGTCTCCTCAGATCGAAGTTTCGCCCAGTCTAACCCGCGGCAGACGCGGATTGTTCGTTGTACAGAGCGAGTCCGGCCGCAGCCCACTCCCGGGTTGCGGTGCGGGCGTGCGCGGGAGCCGTCACCGACAACCGGCCGCCGAAGCGGGCGGCCAGGCGCTTGAGGCTCACGGGGTCGGCGACGCGCAGTCGCGCGGTGAGCACACCGTCCACGACATCGGCCGTACCGTGCTCGAGATACTCTCGGACCAGCGGCGCCAGCGCCTCGGGCAGCACGACGGTGGCCTCCCCCTCCGTGGACCCCACGGCGAACAGCTCAGGCACGGGTTCTTCGCCGTGCTCGATGGGTATCTCGGTCAGTCGCGGGTCGCTCACGCGGTCGAGGTGGAAGGTGCGCATGGCCCGTCGCAGATGGCACCAGCCCTGCAAGTACCACTGCCCGTTGGTGATGAGCACCTTCACGGGGTCGACCGTGCGGGTCGTGGGCTCGGCATCGGGCGCGCGATACGCGAACGAGATCGCGACCCCGTCGCGGATGCCCTGCGACACGAGCGTGCGCACCTCGTCGACGGCGCCCGGCGCGACGATGACATCGGCGGGAAGACCCGCGGCGCCGCGGGAGAGCTTGGCGATGAGTCCGGCCACCACGCCGGAGTCGGCGACGGTCGGAAGCGACGCCGCGAGTTGGAGGCCGGCCAGCAATGCCGCCGCTTCGCGCGCGGTCAGTCGTGGCGCGCGGCGCAGCCCGACGTCGTTGGTGATCTCGATGATGCCCTGATCGTCGAGCAGATCCCAGTTGATGTCGAACAGCTCCTGGGGCGCCTGCCAGTAGCCCTCGTCGCCCGGCAGTCCGATGACCGTCAGCTTCTGCACCATCGCGCGCATCTCGGTCTCGGTCACGTCGAAGTCGGCGGCGGCATCGGCCACCGACACCTCACCGCGTTCGAGCAGGTACGGCACGAGGGTCAGGAAGGCGCGCACGCGGTCGGAGGTGAGTCGCGGCTTGCGAGCGTTCATGCGGCGCCCCTGTCGTCGTGGGCGGCGAGAACCGCGCGCAGGCGCGATATCACCTCGTCGCGAAGCGCTGCGGGCTCGACCACGCGCACCTCCGGGCCGTACGAGGCGAGCTCGTCGGCAAGGATGTGCAGGTCGACGTAGTGCAGGCGAATGCCCTGGGTCGCGGGCTCTGCGCGCCGCCCGAGCCGCAGCGCGGCCTCGGTGCCCGGAGTCACCTCGAGCAGGGCGGTGTTGCGCGCCGCGACCTCTTCGAGACCGGCCAGGGCGCGCTCTCCTGCTCCCTCACGCAGCGCCGCCGGAAAGGACTCCGTCGTGACGGTGACATCGCCGATGATGCGCGTCAGCAGGAACATCCGCTCGCCCTGCGCATCCAGGTCCACCCCGAACACGTGCCACCGCGCCTCGTACTCGACCAGTGCAAGCGGGCTCACCCGACGACGGCGGGCGCGCTCCTCCCCCGGTTTGAGGTAGTCGAAGGTCACGACGAGGCTGCGCTCGATGGCATCCTGCAACGGGGCGAAGCCCGCCTCGCGCGCGGCGATGCGGGGCGCGAACCCGATGATCGGCTCGTCGACGTCGATGCCCAGCGCGCGGATCTTGCGGACCCCCGCCTGCGCCTCGTCGGACAGCGATCCTTCGCTCCAGACGCTCCCGGCCAGACGCAGCACCGCCAGCTCCGCCGCGGTGAACTCGATGTCGACCGGCAGATCGTACTCGGCCTTGGGGATGCGGTACCGCGCTTCCCGCAGGTCGTGGGGATCAGCCTGATCGCCGATGGTCTCGATCGGGATGCCCAGCGCGCGCAGATCGTCCTTGTCGCGCTCGAACATCTTCTCCAGCGCATCCGCCCGCGCCCCGGCCGACTGCTTCTGCCGGTAGCCCGACACGCTCTCCAGGATCTGCTGCTTGGTCAGACCGATCTCGGTGGCCATGAGCGCCACCACCAGATTGGTGAGGCGCTCCTCCGGTGGGATGCGTTCGGCCACTACTGCCCCGTCGACGACGCCGTGCCCGCGGGGTCGACGCCCAGGATGTCGACGACGAACACGAGCGTCGAGTTCGCCGGGATCGATCCCTGTGCCTGGTCGCCGTAGCCGAGCTCGGGCGGGATCACGAGCAGCACCTGGGAGCCGACGGTCTGCCCGGTCAGCCCTTTCGCGAATCCTTCGATGACCTGCGTGAGGTCGAACTTCGCGGGGTTGCTGCCCCACGTGGTGTCGAAGACCGTGCGCTCGTCCCAGGTGACGCCGGTGTAGTGCACCCGGATCGGCTCCTCGCCGGTGACCTTCTCGCCGTCGCCCTTGATGAGCGTCTGCACGACGAGGTCGGTCGGAGCCTTGGCATCGGGCACGATGATGCCCGGCTGCCCATCGGGAGCGCGCACGACGGTGGGCAGGCCCAGCGCGTCGTTGTACTGTTCGGTGCCCTCGGCGTGCGGCAGGTACACCTTGAGCACGTCGATGACCGCCACGACCGAGTCGTCCTTCGCCACACCCAGGCCCGTCATGCCCTGCTCACCGAGATCGGTGCCCGGGAAGGCGGCGACCAACCGGGAGCCCTCGCTCGCGCAGTGCAGCGCGGATGCGACGGCCGGCACCTGGCTGTTCCACGAGTCGATGTTCGACAGACGGCTGAGGTCGCCGTCGAACTCAGTGGCCACGACCTTGTCACCGCTCGTACCGTTGTAGAGCACGACGTCGACGGCGGCGATCTGATCTCCGGTGGTCAGCCGCTGCCCGTGACCGACGATGCGCTCCTCGACCGTCTCGGTCGACTGGTGGATGGGCGTGCGCAGGGTCACGTCCGGCTCGCTGCCGAGATCGCCGGTGACCGTCGCGAGCTTCGTGAGGTCGCCCGTGAAGGCGCCCGCGCAGTCCTCGCCGTCGAATGACGGCCCTCCCGCGCATCCGGTCAGTACGACGGCGGCAAGGGCAAGGGAGGTCACGGCAGCGGTGGATCTACGCACGCGCTCCAGTCTACGTGCACCGGTTCAGGCGGACGGATCGTCCCCACCGCTCGCGCCTGCCTCAGGCTCCGCCGTGCGCACCTCGGCGGCGATGCGCGCGCCCTGGGCCGCACGCTGGGCCTCCCGCACCCGCTTGCGCAGGTTCTTGTCGGTGATCTCGCGGTCGCCGACGGCCCCGGGCGTCCACAGCTCGACGTCTTCGTCGCCGTACGACGTCTTCTTGGCGGCGCGGCGCTTCACGTCGGGCGGAACGGCGCCGGGCGCCAGTCGCCGCGCGGTGATCAGGAATCCGGTGTGGGCGACCATGCGGTGATCCGGTCGCACTGCGAGCCCCTCCACGTGCCATCCGCGCACCATCGTCTCTGATGACTCGGGTTCGGTGTACAGCCCCGTCGCGCGGATGTACTCGGCCGTGCGCGAGAGCTGCGTCGCGGTGGCGACGTAGCAGAGCACGACGCCGCCGGGCGTTAGCGCGTCGGCGACCGCATCGATGCACTCCCACGGGGCGAGCATGTCGAGCACGACGCGATCCACCGACCCGGCGTCCAGAGTGTTCGGCAGCGCCTCGACGAGGTCGCCGACGACGACGCTCCACGTCTCCGGCGTCTCGCCGAGGAAGGTCTCCACGTTCGCCGTGGCCACCTCGGCGAAGTCGTCGCGCCGCTCGAACGAGTGGAGGCGCCCCTCGGGGCCGATGGCGCGCAGCAGCGACAGCGACAACGCGCCCGAGCCGACTCCGGCTTCGACGACCACGGCACCGGGGAAGATGTCGGCCTGGGCGATGATCTGCGCGGAGTCCTTCGGATACACGATCGCCGCACCGCGCGGCATCGACATCACGAAGTCGCGCAGCAGCGGGCGCAGCGCGAGGTATTCGTGCCCCGAGCTGTTCTCCACCACCGATCCGTCCGGCAGTCCCACGAGATCGCGATGACGCAGCACGCCATGGTGCGTGTGCAGCTCGCCGTCGGCACGCAGCGTGATGGTGTGCATCCGCCCCTTGGGGCCTGTGAGCTGGATGCGGTCTCCCTCGCGGAAAGGGCCGCTCGGCCGTGGCGCGCTCATCGGTCGCTCCCGTCGGTGCCGGTCGTGCGGTGGCGATCGAAAGCCGCGACGACGTCGTCGACGCCACGCCCCTTCAGCGTCGCCCACAGCTCGTGCGCGCCGCATCCGTCCAGCGGCACGATGTGCGGGATGCCGACGGCGACGGTCCCGGCCGAGAGCGCCGAGCGCAGGCCGGTGGGCGAGTCCTCCAGCGCGAGCGCGCGGCTCGGCTCGATCTCCAGCTGCGACGCCGCATGCAGGTAGGCGTCGGGGAACGGCTTGGGGCGCGCGACGTCGTCGCCGGCGACGATGAGCTCGAAGGCGGGGAAATCGATCAGCGCGACGATGTCTTCGGCCATCCGCCGCAGCGACATCGTGACGAGTGCTGTGGGGATGCCGGCGCCCCGGAGTGCCAACAGCAGTTCGCGCGCGCCGGGGCGGAAGGGCACGCCGTCGCGGGCGAGGAGCCCGCGGACGCGATCCGTGAGCACGTCGACGATCTCGGCGGGCTCGAGATCGACGCCCGCGTCGCGCAGGATGCGGCCGCTGTCGATCAGCCCGTTGCCCACGAGCTGCATCGCCTGCTCGTGCGTCCATTCACCGCCGTGCTCGCGCACCAGGGCCGTCTCGGCCGTCATCCAGTACGACTCGGTGTCGACGAGCGTGCCGTCCATGTCCCACAGGACGGCGGACGGTCGCTGCGGGCGCGCGGGGTTCGAACTCACCGCACCATCGTATCCGCGGCCGCCCCCGCGCCCGGTGTTCGGCGACTAGCCTGGAACGATCCCGACGGGGCATCCGGCCCCGCGGAGAGGAGTGATGTGGAGCCGCTCGGACCGCGTATCGTCGTGACCGCCTTCGACGGATGGAACGACGCCGGTGAAGCCGCGAGCTCGGCGATCGAGATGATCCGGGCCGACGGTGACTACGAGCTCGTGCACTCCATCGATCCCGAGCTGTACTTCGACTACCAGTACACGCGCCCCTCGGTGGGCATGGACGGCGACGGGCAGCGCCGGCTGCGCTGGCCCGAGGCGAAGCTGTGGCGGCCCACTGGCAAGCGGGAGGGCACGCGCTTCTGGCTGCTCACCGGCGCCGAGCCCGCCCGCGCGTGGCAGGCGTTCGCCGCCGAGTTCATCGACCTGGCGCTGCGCGACGATGTCACCGGCTTCATCACCCTCGGCGCCATGCTCTCGGATGTGCCGCACACGCGCCCGATATCGATCTTCGCGTCGAGCGAGAACGAACAGGTGCGCTCCTCGCTCGCGCTCGACCGCTCCGGATACGAGGGACCCGTCGGCATCCTCAGCGTGCTCGAACATGCCGCGGAGGGCGCAGGCATCCCGAGCGCGACGCTGTGGGCGAGCGTGCCGCACTACGTCGCGACCGCCACCCCGTCGCCCAAGGCGACCCTCGCCCTTCTCGACCGCCTCCACGAACTCACCGGGGTCGACATCCCCCGGGGTCAGCTGCGCACGGAGGCCGCCACGTGGGAGGCGTCGATCGATGCCGCCGCGGCCGAGGACGAGGACATGGCCGAGTACATCCGCCAGCTCGAGCAGACCCGCGACACCTGGGACTCCCCCGAGGCGTCCGGCGATGCGATCGCGCAGGCGTTCGAGCGTTATCTGCGCCGGGGCGGCGACGGCCCGGGCGAGCACCGCAAACGCTGACGGCCCGGCGGCTCAGGCGGCGATGACCCCCGTCGCCAGCAGCACGATAAGCAGGCCGCCCAGCAGCACCCGGTAGACCACGAAGGGCAGGAAGCTTCGCGTGGAGATCCAGGTCATGAAGAACGCGATCACGCCCAGCGCGACGACGAAGGCGATCCCCGTCGCCGCGAGCGTCTCCCCCGCCGAGAACACGGTGGGCTCGCCCATGCTCTTGACAAGCTGGAACAGCCCCGAACCGAACACCGCGGGGATGGCGAGCAGGAAGGCGTAACGGGCAGCGGCCGCGCGCTCATAACCCATGAAGAGCCCCGCCGTGATCGTGCCGCCCGAGCGCGAGACGCCCGGGATGAGGGCGAGTGCCTGTGCGAAGCCGTAGATCACGCCGTGCCCGACCGTGATGTCTTCCAGTCGCCGTTTCTTGGCCCCGTAGATGTCGGCGATGCCGAGCAGGATGCCGAAGACGATGAGCATGATCGCGACGATCCACATCGAGCGGAGCACCGTCTCGATCGCGTCCTGGAAGAACAGGCCCAGCACGACGATGGGGATCGTGCCGATGATGATCAGCCAGCCCATGCGCACATCCGGGTCGGTGCGGCGCGTCTTGCCCGACAGCGACCGGAACCACTGACGGATGATCCGCACGATGTCCCGCCAGAAGAACACGACGACCGCAGCCTCGGTGCCCAGTTGCGTGATCGCGGTGAACGCCGCGCCCGGATCCTGCGCCGAGGGCAGGAAGATGCCGACGATCCGCAGGTGCGCGCTGGACGAGATGGGCAGGAACTCGGTGAGTCCCTGGACGATGCCGAGGAAGAGGGCTTCGAGCAGATGCATGCGTGCGCTTTCGATGACGGCGGGACGGGCCCGGAAGGGTCAGTACGTCCGGAGAAGGTCGGTCAGCACCCGCTGCCCGAAGACCAGCGAGTCTACGGGAACACGCTCATCGACACCGTGGAACATCCCGGTGAAGTCGAGGTCGTCGGGCAGCCGCAGCGGGGCGAAGCCGTAACCCGTGATGCCGAGCGTGGACAGCGCCTTGTTGTCGGTGCCGGCCCCGAGCAGGTACGGGATGACGGGAACGCCCGGGTCGTGCCGTGCGAGAGAGCCGACCATCGCCTCGACGAGGTCGCCCGTGAACGGCGTCTCCATGCCGATGTCGCGCACCACCATCTCGATCTCGATGTCGTCACCGACGATCTGCTGGATCTGCGCGAGCACGTCGTCCTCGGCGCCCGGGAGCACCCGCACATCGATGAGCGCCTCCGCCCGGGCCGGGATCACGTTGTGCTTATAGCCGGCTGACAGCAGCGTGGGGTTCGTCGTGGTGCGGAACGTGGAGCGCAGGAACGCCTCGGCGGGGCCCGCCGCCGAGGCCAGCGCATCCGGATCGTCGGCGTCGATCCCGCTGAGATCGGCAAGTCCGCTCAGCAGTGCGCGCGTGGTGTCGGTGAGGCGCACCGGCCACTGCGTGCGCCCCAGCGCGGCAACGGCCTCGGCGAGCCGGGTGACGGCATTCTCGGGATGCAGACGGCTGCCGTGCCCGGCGCGCCCGTGCGCCACGAGACGGATCCACAGCAGCGCCTTCTCACCCACCTGCAGCAGGTACGCGCGCTTCCCCGCGATCGGGATCGAGTATCCGCCGACCTCGCTGATCGCCTCGGTCGCCCCGTCGAACCACTCGGGATGCTCGCGCACGACGAGGGCAGAGCCCTCGACGCCCCCATTCTCCTCGTCGGCGAAGAACGCGAGCACGAGATCACGCTCGGGCTGCTCCCCCGCCCGCAGCAGGTCGGCCACAGAGGTGAGGATCATCGCGTCCATGTTCTTCATGTCCACGGCGCCGCGGCCCCACAGCATGCCGTCTTTAATTACCCCGGCGAAGGGATCGACGCTCCACTCCTCGGCCATGGCCGGCACGACGTCGAGATGCCCGTGCACGACGAGCGCCGGCTTGGACGCATCGCGACCCGGTACGCGTGCCATGACGTTCGTGCGGCGTTCGATGGGCTCGTAGTAGACGCAGTCCAGTCCGAGGCCCGCGAGATAGGCGCCCACGTATTCGGCGGCCTCGCGCTCGCCGCGCGCGTCTCCGCCGCCGAAATTGGAGGTGTCGATGCGGATGAGATCCGCTGCGATTCGTGCGACCTCGGGCAGTTCATCGTCGGAGGCGGCCATGGGCCCAGCGTACCCAACGGAAGACGCACCCGATCTCTGCGGCGGTTCGATCGACGTCCGGGAACGTGCTAGTCTCGTTCCTCGGTCGGCAACGACTTCTTCATCACCTGCGCGGGTGGCGGAATAGGTAGACGCGCTAGCTTGAGGTGCTAGTGCCCGAATAGGGCGTGGGGGTTCAAGTCCCCCCTCGCGCACACTTGTCCTGAGTCGCGACATAGTTTACGAACTGGTCGCGGCTCAGGGCTTTTTTGTTGTGTGGGGTGTTGACGTGTGACGCGGGGTTGGTGAGTCGGGTCATCGTTGACGGTGGGGGTCACGGGTTCTTGGCCTGGTAGTTCTTGTCGGGGTCGATGGTGAACTCGGCGATGATTTCTCCGGTGTTCATGCTGCTGACGGTGACGTCGCGGTTGTGGGTGAGTAGGAGCACCGGGGTGCCTGAGTGAGCGCGGCCGATGCCGAGGTGGCGGATCTGGCCGGCGTAGCGGAGGGTGACTTTCCCGTGCTGGTCGACGGTGTCGGTGCGGGAGCGCCATTCGGTCGTGTCGGTGGTCGTGGTCGGGGTGGCTTTCGGGAGCGCGGTGTAGGCCTGCTCGGGGGTGCGGCCTGCGAGCGCTCTGTGGGGGCGGGCGGTGTTGTACCAGGTCTGGAACTGTGCGAGCCGGGCGGCGAGGTCTTCGATCGTGTCGGGCAGTGGGCGTGCGGTGAGCCAGCGTTTGAGTGTCCGGTGGAAGCGTTCGATCTTCCCCTGGGTTTGCGGGTGACCGGGGCGGCCGTTTTTCTGAGTGATGCGGTGCGCGGTGAGGAGTTTCTCGAATCCGCCACGGGCGCCTTTGAAGCGGGCCAGGCGGGTGGTGAACACGAGGCCGTTGTCGGTGAGAGTCGAATACGGCGGCCCGTAGCGGGCGATCAGCTCGGTCATCGCGGTGACGACCATCGGGCCTGTGAACGCCGCCGCGGGCCGGATGTCGAGCAGGTAGCGGGCGTGGTCGTCGAGGAAGTCGAGGATCTCGACGCGGGTGCCGTTGGCGAGGAACCAGTGTGTGATGTCGGCTTGCCAGCATTCGTTGGGCAGATCGGCTTGGAATCGGATGTAAGAGCTGCGGGGGCGTTTGTGGGGTGCGGGGACGATGAGGCCGGCGTCGTGCAGGATCCTGCGGATCGTGGACGTGGATGGTGATCGGTGGCCTTCCTGCTCGAGGTACCAGGCGATCGTGACCGGCCCGGCGTCGGCTCCGGAGTGGGTCAGGTCGCTGCGTAGTTGGACGATCCGGTCGCGGATTGCGGGCGGGGTGGTGCCGGGCCGGTTCTTCGGGGCCCGAGAGCGTGGCGCGAGTCCGTCCGGGCCTTCGGCTTCGTAACGGTGCACGAGGGTGTGTACCCATTGGCGGGTCACCCCGAAGCGCGCAGCGGCTTCAGCATGGGTCAGGCCTTGATCGGTGACGGCGCGGACGATGACGAGATTCTTTGGTTTCACCCGTCAACGATGACCCGACTCACCGGTCAACGATCATCACCGGCAGAGCGTCGACGATGACCCGACTCAGGTGTCAACGATCACGAGCACGATCCGCGCGATCATCTGTCAACGATGTCCTGAAACCAGACACCCCCTCGCGCACACGGAGAAAATGGCCTCCGACCTGAGAATTGACTCTCAAGGTCGGGGGCCATTTGACCTTGATGGGCCGCAATTGTTAGGGTTACGGAACGGTAACGAACGAGTGTCTACTCCCGCGGAGAAGACGTGCTCTCCCGGAAGGATCACCATCATTTCAGCGCTACCCGAGCGCGCGCAGGCATCGACCACGTCGAACGATCACGGTTCTTCGGAGCGCCCGCAGCTCCGCCGCGATCTCCGACGTCGGAACGCCACGACCTCGCAGGATGCCCCCCGCATCCCCGCCCCCTCCGTTCCGCTCACGCAGTCGCTTCCCGCCGCTTCTCCGGCACCCTCGGCCTTCGCCAAGCCCCGGCCGCGCATTCCCCGGGCACGCATGGTGAAGGCCGTCGGCGCCTCGCTCGCCGTCGGCGCCCTCATCACCGGGGTGACACTGCCCATCGCGACCTCCGCGTCGCAGGCGACCGTTGTCGGAGCCTCCGAGGTCGTCGGCGCACAGTCGTACGACACCGGCGATGATATCCGGGCCCAGATCGGACCTCGCGTCGACTTCTCCGCGACATCCGAGGACGAGCTCAAAGAGCAGCGTGCACGGGCGATCTCCGTCGCCCTGGCCTCGGGCCTTCCGCTTTCCGCCGCGGTCAACATTCCTGTCGCGCACGAGGTGGTCATGCCCCTGAGCGCCGGCTCGTACTCCCTCACCGATGGATTCGGTGCGGATCGCCCCGGTCGCTCGCACCTGGGACAGGACTTCGCGGCACCGGTCGGCACGCCGATCTATGCCGCCATGGACGGATGCGTCTCGATTTCGTCCGAGAGCTACAGCGGGTATGGCGTCAGCATCCAGCTCGAGAGCATCGTCGACGGCGAAGCCATCAGCACGCTCTATGCGCACATGAACTACGGCACCCGTGCCGTGCAGCCAGGCGACTGCGTCACCGCCGGCCAGTACCTGGGCGATGTCGGCTCCACCGGTTACGTCTTCGGGTCGTGCCTGCACTTCGAGGTTCACCTCAACGATCAGCCGATCGAGCCCATGGGCTGGATGCGCAAGCACGTGGCCTGACGAGCCCACCCGCTGATCGGGAAACGCGAACCGCACTCGCACCGGATCGGCGCGGCGGCTCAGACAACGCCGACGCCGAAGAGCAGCCCCAGGGCGTAGGTGATCGCGGCGGCGCCGAAGCCGATCGCGAGCTGGCGCAGCGCTCGGCACAGCGGCGGTCCTCCGGAGAGGATGCCGACCATCGCGCCGGTGCCGAGCAGTGCCAGACCCACCATGGCCAGCGCGGTCACCACGGCCGCGAGACCCTGCAGTCCGAAGATCCACGGCAGCACCGGGATGATCGCTCCCGAAGAGAACAGCAGGAAGCTCGACAGCGCCGCACCCCAGTCGCTGCCGATGAGGTCGTGGTCGGCGTGGCGCCCCGCGGCCACAGGCCCCGTCGAGGGCTTGCGCGCACCGATCTTGGCGGCCTCGACGACGCGGCGCGCCTTCACCAGCGCCTCATCGGCCTCCACGCCGCGGGCACGGTAGACCAGCGCGAGCTCGTTCTCGTCGATGTCGAGGTCGCCCGCCGCCGCGGCGACGTCGTCATTGGACTCGGTCGCCGCCAGCAGCTCGCGCTGCGACCGCACCGAGACGAACTCCCCCGCGCCCATCGACAGCGCACCGGCGAGCAGACCCGCGATCCCGCTGAAGAGCACGAAGCTCGCGCTGACCCCGGTGGCGCCGATCCCCATCACGAGAGCGAGGTTGCTGACCAGCCCGTCGTTGGCGCCGAATACCGCGGCCCGGAACGAACCCGAGAGCTTGCGGCGCCCCCGGGCGGCGAGCCCGCGCACCACCTCGTGGTGGATCTTCTCGTCGGCGCGCATGGCCGCAGTGGCGAACGCCTCGGTGTCATAGGGTGAGCGCGCCTCAGCGCTCTGCGCCAAGGCGAACACGAACACCGTGCCGAAGCGCTTGGCCATCCCGACCAGCATCCGAGAGCGCAATCCCGCGCGGGGCAGACGGGCCGGCTCTCCCCCGAGCAGCCCCAGCCAGTGCTGCTCATGACGATGCTCGGCCTCGGCGAGCTCGAGCAGGATCTCGCGCTCCTCTCCCTGCTTGCGGTCGGCGAGGCGTCGATAGACGCGTCCCTCGGCGCGCTCCTCGACGAGGTAGCGGGCCCAGCGGCGGCGATCGGCGGCAGTGGGCTCGAGCGTGGTCGACATGGATCCTCCGGGTCGTCGGCAACCCCTCCACGCTACTGAGACGGCGCTCCGGCAAGGCTCTCCTGGCCCGGATTGACAGCATTTCGGGTCCCCGCATCACGTGGCGGCCTCACGGGCTGCGCACTCCGTGTCAGGAGCGGACGCGGCGGCGGAGCAGATCGATCCGCGACTGCAGCTGGGTGACCGTGGCCTGGGCGACGGCGGGCCCGCCGCACAGGCGCCGCAGCTCGGCGTGGATCGCGCCGTGCGGCTCGCCCGTCTGTCGCGCGTACACGCCGACCAGGCTATTGAGCAGCTGCCGCTGCTCCTTCATGGTGCGATGCAGGGGCGCGGGAAGCGTCGTGGTGGTCTCGGGCCCCGCCGAGGCCTCCCGCGCCTCGCGCAGTCGCGTCTGCCGCGACTGGCGCTGCATGAGCAGCTCGTGCACGTGCTCCGGCTCGAGCAGGCCGGGGATGCCGATGAACTCCTCCTCTTCGGGCGTACCGGGCTCGGCGAGCTGGCCGAACTCCTTGCCCTCGAAGACGACTCGGTCGAAGTGCGCGAGCGACGAGATCGCCTGATAGCTGAACTCCTGCGTCAGCGCGTCAGACGCCTCCTCTTCGCGATTGGCCGCGTCCAGCAGCGAATCGTCGAGTCCCTCGTCGTCCTTCGTCCTGCGACCGAGAGCATGATCGCGCTGCTTCTCCAGCTCACCGGCGAGGGCCATGAGCACGGGCACGTTGGGCAGGAACACGCTCGCCGCTTCGCCACGGCGCCTGGCTCGCACGAAACGACCGATCGCCTGTGCGAAGAACAGCGGAGTCGACGACGACGTCGCGTACACGCCCACGGCGAGGCGGGGCACATCGACGCCCTCCGACACCATGCGCACCGCGACCATCCAGCGGCTCGTGCCCGCGTTGAACTGCTCGATTCGGCCGGAGGCGGCCGCCTCGTCCGAGAGCACCACCGTCGGCCGCTCCCCCGTCAGCTCGCGCAAAATCGTCGCGTACGCGCGGGCGACGGTCTGGTCGGTGGCGATCACCAGCCCTCCGGCGTCGGGCACGTGATGGCGGATCTCGGTGAGCCGCCTGTCGGCCGCCGACAGCACGGCGGGCATCCACTCGCCTTCCGGATCCAGCGCCGTGCGCCAGGCCTGTGCTGTGACGTCCTTGGTGTTGTCCTGCCCGAGATGAGCCTCCAGTTCGTCGCCCGCGCTGGTGCGCCAGCGCATCTTTCCGGCGTACATGTGGAACAGCACCGGGCGCACGACGCCGTCGGCGAGGGCGCGACCGTAGCCGTAGTCGTAATCGGTGCGCGATACGCGCGACCCTTCGGCGTCGGGCACGTACTCGACGAACGGGATCGGCGCCGTGTCGCTGCGAAACGGCGTGCCCGACAGCAGCAATCGTCTGCGGGCGGGCCCGTAGGCGTCGCGGATCCCATCCCCCCAGCTGAGCGCGTCACCTCCGTGATGCACTTCGTCGAGGATCACCAAGGTGCGCGCGTCTTCGGTGAGGTGCCGGTGCACGGAGGGGCGTGCCGCGACCTGCGCATAGGTGACGACCACGCCGTGGTACTGGCGCGACGGCGCCCAGTGCGAGTTGCGGAACCGCGGGTCGAGGCGGATGTGCACGCGCGCGGCCGCATCGGCCCACTGCGTCTTGAGGTGCTCGGTGGGCGCGACGACGATGACGCGGTCGACCTCGTTCATCCGCATCAACTCGACGGCGAGCGTGAGAGCGAACGTCGTCTTGCCGGCGCCGGGGGTGGCGGCGACGAGGTAGTCGCGCTTGTCGGCGCGGAAGTAGTCGTCCAGCGCTTCGCGCTGCCAGGCGCGGAGCTTGTCGGCCGTCCCCCAGGGGGCGCGCTGCGGGAAGGACGGGGAGAGCATCGGCATCCACGATAGACGAGTCCTTCGACATCGGCGGACGCGCCCACCGGTGACGCGAGTAGGCTCGGAGCGGCGGACCGGAGACCCCGGTCCGCGAGCGTCAGGAGGCGTCGAGATGACCGATCCGGAAGCGTCGCGGACGCCGTACGTGCCCAACGAGAACGTGCACCCCTGGCGGCGCTTCGTCGCCGTCGGCGATTCGTTCACAGAGGGCATCGGCGATCCCGAGCCGTCGGCTCCCGGCGGCAACCGCGGGTGGGCCGATCGTGTCGCCGAGGTCCTTGCTGCGCAGGTCGACGACTTCGCGTATGCGAACCTCGCCGTGCGCGGGAAGCTCATCGCGCAGATCGCCGATGAGCAGATCGAGCCGGCCATCGCCCTGCAGCCCGATCTCCTCTCGATCTGCGCCGGAGGCAACGACGTCATCCGACCGGGTACGGATCCCGACGACATCGCGGCGCAGCTGGACGACGCTGTGACCCGGCTCTCGCGCACCGGTGCCGCCGTCGTGCTGTTCACCGGGATCGACACGGGGTTCACCCCGGTGTTCCGCCCGTTTCGCGGCAAGGTCGCGATCTACAACGAGAATGTCCGCGCCATCGCCGAACGGCACGACTGCATCGTCGCCGATCAGTGGGGTCTGAAGATCATCCAGGATGCGCGCTTCTTCGCCGACGACCGGCTGCACCTGAACGCACTCGGCCACCACGAAGTCGCCCGGATGGTGCTGCGCGCGCTCAACGTGCCCAATGATCTGCAGGAGATGCAGCCTGACGACCCCGCCCCCACCAGCTGGCGCGAGGCCCGGGCGGGCGACCTCGTCTGGGCGCGCACGCACCTCGTGCCGTGGGTGCTGCGGAGGCTGCGGCATCAGTCCTCGGGAGATCACGTCGAGGCCAAGCGGCCCGACCCGTCGCCGGTCAACGTTCCCGACTGACCGCCGCCCGTGCGGTCATCGCGTCGCGTAGAACGTCACCGCGGCGGAGGCCGCGATGTTGAGCGAGTCGACGCCGTTCCTCATCGGAATCATCACCCGCCGATCGACCCGTTGCTCGGTCTGTGCGCGCATCCCCTCGCCCTCGTTGCCGAACACGAGCGCCAGACGTCGATGGTCCTCGGCCACGAGGTCGTCGAGCGTGATCGCGCCGGGGACCAGCGTCAGTCCGGCGGTGACGAAGCCCGCGGTGCCCAAGAGCCCCAGCGCCTCGGGCCAGGCGTCGATGCGGGTCCAGGGCAACTGGAAGACCGTGCCCATCGACACCCGCACCGCCCGCCGGTACAGCGGGTCCGCGCAGCGCGGCGTGACGAGCACGGCGTCCACCCCGAGGGCGGCGGCGTTGCGGAACACGCCGCCGACATTCGTGTGGTCCATGACGTCTTCGAGCACGGCGATCCGGATGCGTCGGGGCATCGAATCCGCGGAAACCCGTGCGTCGATCGCGTCGAGGAGATCCGGTACGCGCACATCGCTCGGGCGCTGCATCGCGGCCAGCGCGCCACGGTGCACGGCGTATCCGGTCACGCCCTCGGCGACAGCATCGGGGACGAGATAGATGGGCACCGGAACGTCGCCCACGAGCTGGGCGACGCCGTCGAGCCAGCGGCGCTGCGTCATGATCGACCGCGGCCGATGACCGGCGGCCAGTGCCCGGGCGATGACCTTCTCCGATTCGGCGATGTACAGGCCCTCGGCAGGTTCGCGCCGACGCCGCAGCTGGGTGTCGGTGAGGTCGCGGTAGTCGGACAGGCGCGGGTCGTCGGCATCGTCGATGTGTTCCAGGAGCACGGGATCAGTCTTCCAGCATCCGTCGCGCGGCGGCGGTCATCGACGTCGCTGTCAGCCCGCGACCGTAGAATCGAGGGCAGGGGGAATCGAGTGAGCACACCATCAGCGCAGGCGCCCGCCGCGCCCCACGATGGCGATGTCCTCCCCGCCGCCGACGTGTCGCGCGCGGCCGACGTGCTCCGCGGTCGACGGATCGCGGTGCTCACCGGCGCGGGCATCTCGACCGACTCCGGCATCCCCGCGTATCGCGGTGTCGGCGCGCCCGCGACCCGCACGCCCATGACGGTGCAGACATTCCTCGCCTCCGACGAGGCGCGGCGGCGCTACTGGGCGGGCGGACACCTGGGCTGGCGCACCTTCACGGCCGCCCAGCCGAACGAAGGGCACCGTGCCCTCTTCGAGATGGAGCGCACGGGCGTCTCCGGCGGCGTGATCACCCAGAACGTCGACGGACTGCACCTCCGCGCCGGATCCTCCCGCGTGGTGGAGCTGCACGGCACCATGCGCACCGTGCTGTGCCTGCGCTGCGGGCAGGTGTTCTCCCGGGGCGCCGTTGCCGCGCAGATCGATGAGCACAACCCGTGGCTCACCAGGCCCGAGAACATCGTGCTCAATCCCGACGGCGACGTCTCCCCCGAGACGACGGCGGGCTTCGTGCTGCCCGTGTGCACGGTGTGCGACGGCATGCTGAAGCCGGACGTCGTCTTTTTCGGCGAGTTCGTCCCCGCCGGACGGTTCCGCCTCGCCGAATCGCTCCTCGCCTCATGCGACGCTCTGCTCGTCGCCGGGTCGTCTCTCGTCGTGAACTCCGGCATCCGCATCATCGAACGCGCCCGTCGACGCGGCCTGCCCCTCGTCGTCGTCAACCTCGAACCCACCCGCGCAGATGCGTGGGCCACCGCCACCGTCGCCGGTCGCACCGGCGACGTCCTTCCCGCACTTCAGGAGTTCCTCTCGTGACCCACATCACCCTCGTCCGCCACGGCCAGACCGACTGGAACCTCGCACGCCGGATCCAGGGCGCCACCGACATCCCTCTCAACGAGACCGGCCGCGCCGATGCGCTCGCCGCTGCGCGGGCCCTCGAGAGCCGGCGTCATCACCATGTGTACGCAAGTCCGCTCGTGCGGGCGACGGAGACCGGCAGCATCATCGCCGCGCACCTCCGGCTCGCCGCCCCGTCCCTCACCCGGGGCCTGCGCGAGCGCGAGTTCGGCGAGGCCGAGGGCATGCTCGTCGACGACTACCTCACGCAGTACGGCGGATGGCAGTCCGAAGTCCCCGGTGCCGAGACGCTCGATCAGGTGCGAGACCGGGCCCTGAACTCTCTCGATCGCATCGCGCACGCCTCCCGGCGCCGATCCAGCCCCGCGGCGGAATCGATCGTCGTCGTGACTCATGGCGGTGTGATCCGCGCGCTGCTCATGCACGCGTCCAGCGGTGCGCTGCCGCGCGAGGGCGATGTTCTGCACAACGGATCGGTGCACCGGTTCGTCGCCGAGCGCGGCGACCTGCGGCTGCTCGAGACCGTCCCGGCCTGACGCGTGCGGTCGACTCAGGTGGCGTCAGGCCTCCGCTCGGGCGAGCACGGAGCGCGCATGGCGGAGCACCGGCTCGTCGATCATGCGCCCCTCGAATCGGAACACCCCGCGTTCGCCAGATGCTGCATCCAGCAGCGCCCGCGCCTCGCGCACGGCATCGGCATCCGGTAGATAGGCGGCACGGATCGTCTCGACCTGCCCTGGATGGATGCAGGCGGTCGCGGCGAATCCGCTCGCGACCGCGTCTGCCGCCTCTTCGGCCAATCCATCGAGATCGGCGATGTCGAGGTGCACGGAGTCGATGGCTGCCTTGCCGTGCGCGCCTGCGGCGAGCAGCACGCGTGCCCTGGCCTGTCGCGCGACATCGCGGTAGCTGCCGTCCAGGCGGCGGCTGGATGTTCCCCCTAGTGAGGCGACGAGGTCTTCCGCGCCCCAGAACAGCGCCCGGACCCGGGGGTGGGCGGCGATCCGCTCGGCGGCGACGATGCCGCGGGCCGTCTCGCAGAGGGCGATTCCCGCCACGCCGTCGGGCAGCATGTCGAACGGGTCAGGGTCCTCCGCTTTCGCGAGCATGGCCGTGCGAAACGGCGTGGCGCGAACGGCGGCGAGGTCGGCGGTGAAGTGCTCGGTATCGGCGGCGTTCACCCGTACGATCACCCGCGTCGGATCCAGGGTCGCGGCGGAATCGACCAGGGCCCGGCGAGCGGCGTCCTTGTCGGCGGGGGCGACAGCGTCCTCGAGATCGAGGATCACGGCGTCGGCCCGCGCGAGCGCCTTCTCGTACCGCTCCGGCCGGTCCGCGGGGCAGAACAGCAGCGCCGGGCCCATCGTGAACTGCACGCCGGTCTCACTCATGATCCGTCATCCTCCGTAAGCCGATGCACGAGTACCGTGCGGGTGGCGCGCGCCACGACGACGTCGTCCTGGTTGCGCCCGGTGTGCGCGATCGAGCAGATGCCCTGCCCGGGGCGGGAGGAAGAGAGGCGCTTGTCGGTGATCACGCTCTCGGTGTACAGGGTGTCGCCCGCGAAGAGCGGATGCGGGAAGGCGATGTCGCCGAGCCCCAGCTGCGCCACGAGCGTGCCCTGCGTGAGCTGCGCGACCGACGCGCCGACCATGGTCGACAGCGTCCACATCGAGTTCATCAGGCGCTGCCCGAACGGCTCCTGCGTCGCGGCGAAAGCGGCATCCAGATGCAGTGCCTGGGTGTTCATGGTCAGCGTCGTGAACAGCACGTTGTCGGCCTCGGTGGCCGTGCGCCCGGGGCGATGCAGATAGCGGGCACCGATCTCGAACTCTTCGTAATACAGCCCGCGCTGGACGATGTCGGTCATGGGGTCACGCTATCCGACCACGCCGAGGGCTCGGGCGATCACGAGCAGCTGCACCTCTGTCGTGCCCTCGCCGATCTCGAGGATCTTCGAGTCGCGGTAATGGCGTGCGACCGGGTACTCGTTCATGAAGCCGTTACCCCCGAAGATCTGCGTCGCATCGCGGGCGTTGTCCATCGCCGCCTCACCCGAGACGAGCTTGGCGATCGCCGCCGCCTCCGCGAAGGACTGTCCGGCGTCGCGCAGACGCGCCGCATGATGCCAGGCCAGGCGCGCCGTGTGCACCCGCGCGCTCATCCGCGCCAGGGTGAACTGCGCGTTCTGGCGGGTGCTGAGGGCGGTGCCGAACACCGTGCGGCTCTTGGCGTAGTCGACCGCCGCTTCGAGGCATCCTTCCGCGGCGCCCGTGGCGAGGGCCGCGATCGCGATGCGCCCCTCGTCGAGGATGCTGAGGAAGTTCTTGAAGCCGCTCCCCCTCTCGCCTACGAGGTTCGAGCGGGGAACCCGCACGCCGTCGAAGGTGAGAGGATGCGTGTCGGAGGCATGCCAGCCGACCTTGTCGTAGGCGGGCTGCACGGTGAAGCCGGGCGTGCCGTGCGGGACGATGATCGTCGAGATCTCCTTGCGCATGTGACCGTCGCGCTCGGACTGCCCGGTCACGGCGGTGACGGTGACGAACCGGCTGATCTCGGTGCCGGAGTTGGTGATGAACTGCTTGGCGCCGTCGATCACCCACTCGTCGCCCTCGAGCCGCGCGGTGGTGCGCGTGGCACCGGCGTCGCTGCCGGCCTCCGGCTCGGTCAGCCCGAACCCGGCGAGGGCGCGCCCGGCCAGCAGGTCGGGCAGCAGCTCCTGCTTCTGCTCCTCGGTGCCGAAGCGGAAGATGGGCATAGCGCCCAGGCTCACGCCGGCCTCCAGCGTGATCGCCATCGACTGATCGACGCGGCCGAGGGCCTCGATCGCGAGGCAGAGGGCGAAGTAGTCGCCGCCCTGGCCGCCGTACTCCTCGGGGAACGGCAGCCCGAACAGTCCGAGCTCACCCATCTGCGCCATGACGTCGAGGGGGAAGGTGTGGGTGCGGTCGGCCTCGTAGGCCTGTGGTGCGACGACGGTGTCGGCGAACTCCCGCACCATCCCCGCGAGCTCGCGCTCGTCGTCGGTCAGATCGACGCTGTGCGAATCCGTCATGTCACGTCTCCTTCTGAGATTCGTCGTCGATGCGCGCGACGATCTGGTCGCGCCGCACCTGGTCGCCCACGACCACCCGCAGTCGCACGACACCGTCGTGCGTGGCCAGCACGGGGTGCTCCATCTTCATCGCCTCCACCGAGAGGATCCGGTCGCCCGCGTGCACCTCGTCGCCGTCGGCGACGTGCACCGCGATGACCGCGCCGGGCATGGGTGCCCGCAGCGCGGGATCGAGGTGTCCGGCGGCGCGCTCACGGCCCGCGCGAAGCCGTTCCGCCGCCGCCCGCCGGGTGAGCGGCTGGAGTACCGAGGTCCTCCCCTCGGCATGCACCCACACGCGTCCGTCGGGACCCGCGCATGCGTGGGTGCTCCGATCGGGCTCGGCCACGCGGACGTGCTCGACGCCGTCGGCCACCGAGAACAGCACCTCTGCCGGTTCCGGATCGAGGCCCAGGCGCCACCCTTCAAGCGCCCGCCACACGGGCGACGCACCGTGATCGGCGGCGCGAGAATCACCTTGGGCGGCGTGCGCGGCGGCGGCTGCGGCCCCGAGTGCGGCGTCCGACGGATCGGGTTCGACGAAACTCCCCCGCCGGTCGATGAGTCCGGTGTCCAGGCGTCCTGCCACGACATCCGGATCGGCGAGCAGGTCGCGCAGATAGGCGATGTTCGACTCCACACCGAACAGCGTCGTCTCGGCCAGCGCGGCATCCAATCGCTCGAGTGCGGCGTCGCGGTCGTCGGCGAAGGCGATGATCTTGGCGATCATCGGGTCGTAGTCCGCCCCGACGACGCTGCCGGTCTCGATGGCCGAGTCCACGCGCACGGCCGCCGAGGGCGCCCAGAGCAGCACGTCGCCTGTCGCGGGGAGGAAGCCCTGCGCCGGCGTCTCGGCGTACACGCGCGCCTCGATCGCGTGCCCGTGCATCCGCACCTCGCCGAGCTCGAGGGGCAGACCGGCGGCGATCCGCACCTGCTGTTCGACGAGGTCGACGCCCGTGACCAGCTCCGTGACCGGATGCTCCACCTGCAGACGTGTGTTCATCTCGATGAAGAAGAACTCGTCGGGCCGCTCGGCGGAGACCAGGAACTCGATCGTGCCGGCGCCCTGGTAGTCCACGGATTCCGCGGCCGCGACCGCGGCGGCCCCCAGCCGATCGCGGAGCACGGCGTCGACGATCGGCGACGGCGCCTCCTCGATCACCTTCTGGTGCCGGCGTTGAAGGGTGCACTCGCGCTCGCCCAGATGCACGACGGTGCCGTGCGCATCACCGAGCACCTGCACCTCGATGTGCCGTGGACGCTCGATGAGGCGCTCCAGAAGCAGGGTGTCGTCGCCGAAGCTCGCGGCCGCCACGCGGCGGGCTGTCGCCAGCGCATCCACCAGTTCTGCGGCATCGCGCACCACCTGCATGCCCTTGCCGCCGCCGCCCGCCGACGGCTTGACGAGCAGGGGGAATCCCGCCTCGGCGGCTTTCACCGCGATCTCGTCGTCGTCCAGCCCTGCCGCGGAGAAGCCGGGCACGACGGGAACGCCATGGGCCGCCACGTGCTCGCGCGCCCTGATCTTGTCGGCCATGACCTCGAGCGCACGCTCTCCCGGACCGATGAACACGAGGCCCGCCTCGGCGCAGGCCCGGCCCAGTGCAGGGTTCTCCGAGAGGAAGCCGTAGCCGGGATGAATCGCCTCGGCGCCGCGAGAGCGCGCGGCCCTGATCACCGCGTCGATGTCGAGGTACGACTGCGTGGCTGCCGCCGGGCCGATCCGGACGGCCTCGTCGGCCTCACGCACGTGCGGCGCATCCGCATCGGCGTCGGAGTAGACGGCGACGCTGCGGATGCCCAGTGCGCGCAGCGTGCGGATCACACGGCGGGCGATCTCACCGCGGTTGGCGATGAGCACCGTGCGGAACAGGGCCGTCCCTGGCGTGGGCGTAGCGGTGTCGGTCATGCGATCACATCCGGAAGAGGCCGAAGCGCGAATCGGGCAGGGGCACGCGGGAGACGACGTCGAGGGCGAGGCCGAGCAGGTCGCGGGTCTGGTCGGGATCGACGATGCCGTCGTCCCACAGGCGTGCGGTCGCGTAATAGGGCTCTCCACGCTCGTCGTACTGGGCACGGATCGGCTCTTCGAAGGCGCGGCGCTCTTCGGCATCCCAGCCCTCACCGCGGGCGGCGAGCTGGTCGTCCTTCACCGTGGCGAGCACCGAAGCCGCCTGTGCGCCGCCCATCACCGAGATCCGGCTGGCCGGCCAGCTCCACAGGAACCGCGGTGAGTACGCGCGGCCGCACATCGAGTAGTTGCCTGCGCCGAAGGATCCGCCGATGATGACGGTGAGCTTGGGCACGCGCGTGGTGGCCACAGCGGTGACCATCTTCGCGCCGTCCTTGGCGATGCCGCCCGCCTCGGCATCGCGTCCGACCATGAAGCCCGTGATGTTCTGCAGGAACAGCAGCGGGATGCCGCGCTGATCGCACAGCTCGATGAAGTGCGCGCCCTTCTGCGCCGACTCCGAGAACAGCACCCCGTTGTTCGCGACGATCCCGATCGGGTGCCCGTGCAGGCGCGCGAAGCCGGTGACGAGCGTGTCGCCGTACTCGGGTTTGAAGGGCGCGAAGGTGTCGGCATCGACGAGCCGATCGAGTACCGCGTGCACGTCGTAGGGTGCGTTGACGTCGACGGGCACGACGTCGTACAGGCTCGACGTCTCCGCCGGCGCGACCGTGTCGATCACCCGCCAGGCGGGTTCGGCGGGAGGTGGCAGTGTCGCCACGATGTCGCGGACGATCTCCAGCGCGTGCTCGTCGTCTTCGGCGAGATGATCGACGACACCCGAGGTCTTCGCGTGCAACTCTCCCCCGCCCAGCTCCTCCGCCGTGACGACCTCGCCGATCGCCGCCTTCACCAGCGGAGGACCGCCGAGGAAGATGGTGCCCTGGCCGCGCACGATCACCGTCTCGTCGCTCATCGCCGGCACGTAGGCGCCGCCCGCCGTGCAGGAGCCCAGCACGGCGGCGATCTGCGGGATGCGGGCGGCCGACATCCGCGCCTGGTTGAAGAAGATGCGCCCGAAATGGTCGCGGTCGGGGAAGACCTCGTCCTGCATCGGAAGGTACGCACCGCCGGAATCGACGAGGTACAGGCACGGCAGCCGGTTCTCCCAGGCGATCTCCTGCGCGCGCAGGTGCTTCTTGACCGTCATCGGGAAGTAGGTGCCGCCCTTGACCGTGGCGTCGTTGCAGACGACCATCACGGCGCGGCCGTGCACGAGCCCGATCCCGGCGATGACCCCTGCCGCGGGCGCCTCTCCCCCGTACATCCCCTCCGCCGCGAGCGGGGCGATCTCGAGGAACGGGCTGCCCTCGTCGAGCACGCGGCGCACTCGATCCCTCGGCAGCAGCTTTCCCCGGGAGAGGTGACGTTCGCGCGCGGCGTCCGTGCCGCCCTTGGCCACGTCGGCGAGCCTCGTGCGCAGAGCCTCTGCCAGCTCGCGCTGGGTGGACGCTTCGGCCATGGGCCATCCTCCTCGACGCACGCCGACGCACTGACACGAGGCGCCGTAACCGGTTAGTCTTCATTAACTGATGCAATCAGGTTAGCGAGGATTAACTGAGATGGCAAACACCGCCCGCGAACAGGCCAAGCTCGACCGCCACGACGCACTGCTGCGCGCGGCCTCCCGACTCTTCGCCGCCAAAGGGTTCGCCGCGGCGAGCATCGAAGAGATCGGCGCGGCCGCCGGCGTGAGCGGGCCCGCCGTCTACCGCCATTTCGACGGCAAGCAGGGCATCCTCGGCGCACTGCTCATCGGCGTGAGCGAAGACCTCGTCGCCGGGGGCCTGGAGGTGAGCGAGTCGCCGCCGGACGCCGACGCGAAGATGGATGCGCTCATCCGCTTCCACGTGTCTTTCGCCGTGCGAGACCCCGACGTCATCCGCGTGCAGGATCGCGATGTCGCGCACCTGCGCGATGAGGATCGAGCCCGCGTGCGCGCACTTCAGCGCACCTACATCGACCTGTGGATCCGCACCCTCGGCGACATCGTCGACGCCGATGCGTCGTCATTGCGCCTGCGCGTACAGGCCTGCTTCGGCCTGCTCAACTCCACCCCGCACAGCACGCGCGCCTCGGAACGCTCGTCGGCGGGCACCATCCGGACACTGGAGTCGATGTCGCGGGCCGCGCTCCTCGCGCCCTGACATCGCCCCGCCCTCGTGCGTACGGCTCGGTCGCGGCCGTAGACTGGCCGCTGAGCCCTGAGGAGATCGTCCGTGACCGCAGCCTCCGCCTGGCGGATCTGGACCATCTGGTCGGTCGGCGTCGCCGCGTACGTCGTCTCGGTCGCCAATCGCACCTCGCTCGCCGCCGTCGGCGTCGACGCCGCGCATGTCTTCCACGCCGACGCCTCCACGCTCTCGCTCTTCGCGGTGTTGCAGCTCGCCGTCTACGGCCTCGTGCAGATCCCCGTCGGCATCCTGCTCGACCGTTTCGGCTCGCGCCCGATCATGGTCGCGGGCATGCTGCTGATGACCGCCGGACAGCTCATCATGGCCTTCGCTCCCAGCGTCGGCGTGGCGATCATCGCACGCATGGTGCTGGGCGCGGGCGATGCGGCGATCTTCCCCGGCGTGCTCCGCGTCGTCGCGACGTGGTTCCCCGCGCAACGCGCACCGCTCATGGCGCAGCTGACCGGGATCGTCGGTCAGACCGGCCAGCTGCTCTCCCTCATGCCGATGGCGGCGTTGCTGCACGCGACGTCCTGGAGCGTGGCGTTCTCGAGTCTCGCGGGCCTGGGCGCCCTGTTCGCCGTGCTCGTCTTCGGCGTGATCCGCAACCATCCGCCCGAGACCGGGCGCGATGTCTCGGTCGACACCGATACCGGCGCGATCCGGGTGGTCGTCTCTCGCGCCGATCTGCGCGTCTCACTGCGCGAGGCTCTCGCGCATCCCGGAACACGACTCGGCTTCTGGTCGCACTTCACGACGCCGTTCGCAGGAACGGCGTTCGTCATGCTCTGGGGCATCCCGTTCCTCACCGTCGGCCAAGGGCTGACCACGGCTCAGGCCTCGCTCATCACGACGATCTTCGTCATCTGCGGCATGATCTTCGGCCCCGTGATCGGGGTGCTGTCGTCCCGGCACCCCTTGCGTCGCTCGTTCCTCCTCGTGCTGCCGACCATCGCCGTGCAGGCTGCCGCCTGGATGATCGTGCTGCTGTGGCCTGGCCCGGCGCCGTTCTGGATGCTCGTGATCCTCGCCGTCGCACTCGCCACAGGCGGCCCCGCCTCGATGGTGGCCTTCGACCACGCCCGGGTGCACAACCCGCAGCACCGCCTGAGCACGGCGACGGGGATCGTCAACGGGGGCGGCTTCTTCGCGGCGCTGCTCGCAATCCTCCTCATCGGCCTCGCGCTCGACGTGCAGGGCGCCGGCTCCCCCGAGCACTACAGCCTGGATGCGTTCCGCGGGGCGTTCGCCACGCAGATCCCGCTGTGGGTGCTGGGCACCGCGTTCATCCTGCGCGAGCGCGGACTCACCCGCCGCCGCATGGGCCTGCGTCGCTGAGCCATCCTGGCCGGTACGACGGCGTCGTCAGCTCAGCCGAGGAGCATCGCCCTGCCCGGCTCCTGCAGCACGTCGGCCACGGCTCTGAGGAACTGCGCACCCTCGGCGCCGTCCACGATGCGGTGGTCGAACGACAGACTCAGTGTCATGACGTCGCGCAACGCGATCTGCCCCTCATGCTCCCACGGCGTCTTCCGCACGGCACCCGTGGCGAGGATGCCGGTCTGACCAGGGGGAAGGATCGGAGTTCCCGCCTCGACGCCGAAGACGCCGATGTTGGTCAGCGAGAAGTTCCCGCCCAGGAGATCCGCCGGGGCCGTCTTGCCCGATCGCGCCGTCGCGGTCAAATCGCCCAGCTGCTCGGCGAGACCGGTGAGCGAGAGACGCTGCGCGTCACGGAGCACGGGCACGATCAGCCCGCGGTCGGTGGCGGCCGCGATGCCCAGGTCGACGAAGCCGTTCTGCACGATCTCGCCCGACTCCTCGTCCCACGTGGAGTTCAGGCCCGGGTAGGCGGGAAGCGCCAGGCACACGGCCTTGGCCACGATCGCGAGCACCCCGATCCGCAGCGGCGAGCCGTCGCGTGCGTCGACGATCCGCTTGTCCGCGCGCAGCGACGCGACGAGCTCCATCGTCGCCGTGACGTCGACGGTGTGGAAGGTGGTGACGTGAGGCGCCGAGAAGGCGCTTCGCACCATGGCCTCGGCGGTGTGCTTGCGCACTCCCCGCACGGGGATACGCACCGTCGGGCGCGCGTCGGAACCGGTGTGCGACCGCAACGACGGATCGGGCCGCGACTCGCGCGAGATCGTATCGGATTCGCGCACGCCGACGCGCTCGCGGTAGTCGTCGACGTCGGTGCGCGTGATCACCCTGTCGCCGAGTTCCGCCGCCACGAGGGCGAGGTCGACGCCGAGCGACTTGGCGTACGCACGCACGGGCGGGGTCGAGCGGGGTCGCTCCTGCCCCGTGAGCACGGGTTCGGCGGTGACGACCGCATCGTGCGGCGCGGCCTCCAACACGCTCGTGTCCGAGGTGTGCGGCGCACTGTTCACGCGGCGGGCGCGACGCGCCGGCCGGTTCCTTCCGCGCGGAGCGGCGCCGTAGCCGACGAGGTTCGGCTGGGCCGCATCGTCCTCCCCCGCCTCCTCCGCATCGACCATCGTCGCCTGCGCCGCCACGGCCCGGGGCTCGGGCTCGTCTCCTGCCACGTCGAAGTCGATCAGCGGCGCGCCCACCTCGACCGTGTCGCCCGCGGCGGCGTGCAGCACGGCTACCGTGCCGTCGAACGGCGAAGGCAGTTCCACCACGGCCTTGGCCGTCTCGACCTCGGCGAGGGTCTGGTTGAGCTCGACCTCGTCGCCCTCGGCGACGAGCCACTGCACGATGTCGGCCTCGGCCAGCCCCTCGCCCAGATCGGGAAGGCGGAACTCCTGCTTCATCGCTCTGCTCCTGTCATGCTGCGAGGCTCGTCCATGACGCGGTCGACCGCATCGAGGATGCGATCCAGGTCGGGCAGATGATGCCTCTCGAGCTTGGCGGGCGGGTAGGGGATGTCGTGCCCGGTAACGCGCAGCGGCGCCGCTTCCAGCCACGTGAAGCACTTCTCCGTGATGCTCGCGATCACTTCGGCCGCGACTCCCGCCTCGCGCGAGGCCTCGTGCGCCACGACCACCCGGCCCGTGCGCCGCACCGAGGCGCACACCGTGTCGTAGTCGATGGGCGAGAGCGAGCGCAGATCGATGACCTCCAGGGAACGGCCCTCGTCCTCGGCGGCCTCGGCGGCATCCATCGCGGTGCCCACCATCGCGCCGTAGGTGACGATCGTGGCGTCGGTGCCCTGCCTGGCCACGCGAGCGAGCCCCATCGGTGGGGCGTCGGCGAGCGAGGCGTCGAGGTCGACCTCGCCCTTGGAGTGATAGAGGCGCTTCGGCTCGAAGAAGATCACCGGATCGTCACTGGCGATCGCCTGGCGCAGGCACACGTACGCGTCCTGCGGGTTCGACACGGCCACGACGCGCAGCCCCGCCGTGTGCACGAAGTACGCCTCGGGCGACTCCGAGTGGTGCTCGGCGGCGCCGATGCCGCCGGCCCAGGGGATGCGGATGGTGATCGGCATCTTCACCGCGCCCTGCGTGCGGTAGTGGAGTTTCGCGACCTGCGAGACGATCTGGTCGAACGCGGGGTAGACGAATCCATCGAACTGGATCTCGACGACCGGCCGGTATCCGCGCATCGCCAGCCCTACGGCGGTTCCCACGATGCCCGACTCCGCCAGAGGTGTGTCGATGACGCGGGCGGCGCCGAACGTGTCGAGCAACCCGTCGGTGATGCGGAAGACTCCGCCGAGTCGGCCGATGTCCTCGCCCAGCAGCACGATCTTCTCGTCGTCCTCCATCGCGCGGCGTAGTCCCGCGCCGAGCGCCTTGCCCAGGGTCAGCTCCGTCATCTCAGGCCCCCTCGAATGAGGCGAGGTACTGCGCATACGCCGCCTTCTGCTCGTCGAGCCCCGAGTGCGGCGCGGCATACACGCCGTCGAACACGGCCAGTGGCTCGCGCGTCGTCATACCCAGGCACGCCGCCCGCAGATCGCGTGCAGCGACGTCAGCGGCTCCGTGGATCTCCTCCGCCACGGCGTCGTCGAGCACGCCGTCGCGGCGCAGCAGCGCCTCCATGCGGGTGAGCGGATCCCGTGCCCGCCACGCCTCGAGCTCGTCTGCATCGCGGTAGCGGGTGGGATCGTCGGCCGTGGTGTGCGGGCCCATCCGGTAGGTGACGGCTTCGATGAACACCGGACCGTTGCCCGAGCGGGTGTGCTCGAGCGCCCACCGCATCGCGGCGAAGCACGCGAGCACGTCGTTGCCGTCCACGCGCAGACTCGGGATGCCGAACCCGGGTGCGCGTCCGGCGATCGGGTACTGCGACTGCACGGTCACGGGCTCCGAGATCGCCCAGTGATTGTTCTGGCACACGAAGACGACGGGGGCGCGGTACGACGAGGCGAAGATCATCGCCTCGTTGACGTCGCCCTGGCTCGTCGCGCCGTCGCCGAAATAGGTCACGGCCGTCTCGTCGGCGTGCTCGTGCAGGATGCCGAGCGCGTAGCCGACGGCGTGCAGCGTCTGCGCGCCGATGATGATCTGCAACGGCGCCATGTGCGTGACCGACGGGTCGTAGGCGGCCCCTTCCTCACCGCGCCACATGCGCACGAAGTCGCCGGGAGCGGCGTTGCGGGTGTACATCACGCCCGTCTCGCGGTAGCTCGGGAAGATCATGTCATTCGGGCGCAGGGCGCGCGCCGTGCCGATCTGCGCGGCCTCCTGGCCCTGGCACGGCGCCCAGAGGCCCAGCTGGCCCTGGCGCTGCAATGCCACGCCCTCGGCGTCGATGCGGCGGACGACGGCCATGTCCCGGTACAGCGCCAGCATCTGCGCGCTGTCGACGTCGCGGAGGAACGGGTCCAGAATCGTGTTCGCCCGACGGGTGCCGTCGGGCGCGAGAACCTGTTCGACGAGTGCGAGATCCGCCTCGGTGTCGGCGATCGGGGTGATGCTCGGTGACATCATCGTCCTCCTTCTGAGCGGCCTCCCTCGTGAGGAGACCGGGCGTCGTTGCCGTTGCTCAGAGGCTACGTCTGGCGAGCATCTGGCTCAAGCATTTCAGGACGCCTTGAGCATGTTGCCAAACAGAGCACTCGGGTTGCCTGGTACGGTTTGGCACTATGTCAGCACTCGATCGCACCGATCTGGACCTCCTTGACGCTCTCGCCTCGGAGCCCCGCGCGACCGTCGTCGCCCTGGCGGAGAAGCTCGGACTCTCCCGCAACACAGTCCAGGCGCGCATGACGCGTCTGGAGCAGACCGGCGTGTTCCTGCCCTATGAGCGGGCCTTCTCCCCCGCGGTGCTCGGATTCCCATTGCAGGCGTTCGTGAACATCGGCCTCCGCCAGACCGAGTTGCCCCGCATCATCTCCGAGCTCGCCCGCGTGCCCGAGGTCGTGCAGGCGCACGGCCTGAGCGGATCGGTCGATATCCTCGCGCGGGTCGCCTGCCGTGATGCGCGCCACCTGTTCGACACGGACGCTCGCATCCTCTCCATCGAGGGGGTCGAGCGCACCGAGACCTCCCTCGCGATGGGCGAGGTGATCCCGTTCCGGGTCGCGGGACTCATGGGACTTGCCCGCCGGGAGGGCTGAGGAAGCGTCGGATGGCGCCGGCCGCCTCCGCGGGGGTCTCGTAGTGGATCAGATGCCCCACCTGCGCGATCTCCACGAGTTCGGCGTCGGCGAACATGTCGGCCAGTTTCCGGACCTCCTCGATGGGGGTGATGTCATCGCGCTGGGCCGCCACGATCAGGGTCGGCACCGCGATCCGCGGAGCGGAGTCGCGAACGTCGTGCGACACGCTGGTGAGGAACGCGTCGCGCAACGTGGAGCGATCGGTGAAGCGCGAGAAGTACTCGTCGTGCTGCGCGTGCACGAAACGGCGCAGATCCCGGTCGCGCGTCTTGGCCATCGTCTCGCTCATGACGCGCACGATGGCGGGATGTCGCAGCAGCGCCGTTCCCCACGTCTCGGGCAGGCGCGCCCCCAGAGCGTAGTAGAGGACCGCGAGCCGGGTCATCACTCCCTTAGGGCCCTCCAGCGCGGGCGCGCCGATGGGGTTGATGAGGATCAGTCGTGGCGTCGGAAGTCCATCGGCGACGGCCGCGGCTGTCACGATAGAGCCGAAGGAGTGCCCGAGGATCACGGCGCCGGGCGCGACGGCCGTGACGAACTCCGTGAGCCACGCGGCGTACGCGGCGAGGTCGTGCGTGTGGCCGGGCAGCGGCGCCGTCTCGCCGAATCCAGGGAGGTCGGGCATGATCACCCGGATGCCGGGCAGGTAGGCGACGACCGGCTCGAGACCGTGATGCTCGCCGCGGAAGCCGTGCACGGCGACGATGGTGTGCGACGCATCCTCCGGCCCGTACGTCCAGTAGGCGGTCGAGCCGCCGAGCACCGGCACCTCTCCGCGGGTGACCGGGATCGTACGGAGCCGGGAGTCGTACGGAGAGGGAACGGTCACCCCCGAAGTCTACGGCCGACCGCCTCTCCGCCCGTGAGCATGGCACCGCGCCGCGCGCCCTCGCGCCGATGTCGGCACCCGCTCGTACGGTGAGCACATGGACGACCGCAGCGATCCCCCGGCCTGGCTCTCGCGCATCGGGGTCTTCGACCTCGAGACGACCGGGATCGATGTGAGCACCGATCGCATCGTCTCCGCCCATGTGGGCGTGCTCGATTCGCACGGCCACGAGATCGCCTCTCGCAGCTGGATCGCCGACCCGGGAGTTCCCATCCCGGCGGGAGCCGCCGCCATCCACGGCATCACCACCGAGCGCGCGCGACGCGAGGGAGACCCCGCCGCGCAGGTGGTCTCCCAGATTGCGACAGCACTGCAGTCGCTACTCGTCCAGGGCGTGCCCCTCGTCGCGTACAACGCGTCCTACGACCTCTCCCTCCTCCGGCACGAGTGCCTGCGGCACGGGATCGCCCCGCTCGACGATCCCCGTCCCGTCATCGATCCGCTCGTGATCGACAAGGCCGTCGACCGGTACCGACGCGGCAAGCGCACGCTCGAGGTGGTGTGCGAGCACTACGGCGTGGTGCTCGACGGCGCGCACGACGCCTCGGCCGACGCCGTGGCAGCCGGGCGCGTGGCGCAGGCCATCGCCGCGCGATACGCCCTACCGCCGTCGGCCGCCGAACTGCACACGCGCCAGATCGGATGGGCGAGGGATCAGGCCGAGAGCCTCACCGAGTACTTCATCGGCATCGGGCGGCTGGATCCCGAAGACGCCCTCGACGGTGCCTGGCCGCTGCGCGGCGCCGTCGGCTGACCGCGGCATATGTCAGCCTCTGGATGGATGCCGCGTGCCGGGGCGTCGCTCTAGCCTAAGAGCATGAACGAGGCCATCGGGTGGACCCTGATCGTGTCTGTGCTGCTCCTCGGCCCGGTTCTGCTCTTCATCGGACTGCAGCAGGCGTTCTCCCGGCGTCCTGTCGAAGAGAAGTATCGCGGGCGCGGCGGCGGCGTCGGCGGCGCCTTCGACGCGGTGTGGTCGCCGTCGGCGCATGAGGCGGGGAGCGAGCGGGATCGCCAGCGCCGCGCCTCCGTACCCGCCCCGAGCCCCGACAAGGGACCGGGAAGGATCGTGGACGAGCACCGCATCGTCATCGAGATCGACGATCGGGAGTGACCCGTGTCACGCCGCGAGCGGACACGACGAAAGGCCCCGCCATCCGAGGATGACGAGGCCTTCGTGACGGCGCTTACTTGCCGAAGTTCTTGAAGCGCTGGTTGAACTTCTCGACGCGACCGGCCGAGTCCATGATGCGCTGCTTGCCCGTGTAGAACGGGTGCGAGGCCGAGGAGATCTCGACGTCGATGACGGGGTACTCCACGCCGTCCAGCTCGATCGTCTTGTCGCTGGTGACGGTCGAACGGGTGAGGAACGTCTCGCCCGAGCCGAGGTCACGGAAAACGACGGCCTGGTAGTCGGGGTGAATGTCAGTCTTCATGCGGAATCCTTGCGGAGATGGTGTGGGAGGAAGTCTCGTGGGCACGCCGGGCGCCAGCGACCAAGTCTATCAGATGACGTGCGATCAGCTCGCGGCACGCGCGGCGTAGCGGCCGTCGACGTGATCCAGCGTGATGGGCATCCCGAACGTCTGACCGAGATTCTCGGCGGTCAGCGCCTCGGCGATCGGGCCCGCGGCGACGATGGCTCCCTCGCGCAGCAGCAGCACGTGCGTGAAGCCCCGCGGGATCTCCTCGACGTGGTGCGTGACCATGATCATCGCCGGTGTGGTCGGCGACTGCGCGTAGCCGCCCAGAAGGGCAAGAAGCTCTTCGCGCGAACCCAGATCGAGGCTCGCCGACGGCTCGTCGAGCAGCAGAAGCTCCGGATCGGTCATCACGGCGCGGGCGATCTGCACCCGCTTCTGCTCGCCGTCGCTGAGCGTGCCGAACAAGCGGTCAGCCAGGTGCCCGAGCTTCCACTGGTCGAGCACGCGCTTCGCGCGGCGCTCGTCTATGCTCTCGTAGGACTCGTTCCAGCGACCCATGACCGAGTACGCCGCCGTCATCACGGTGTCGAGCACCGTCTCCTCCGCGGGGATGCGGCGCGCCATCGACGACGAGGCGAAACCGATGCGCGGGCGCAGCTCGAAGACGTCGGTGCGACCGAGCCGCTCGCCGAGGATCTCGACCGAGCCCGTGGTCGGGTGCATGAGCGTGTCGGCGAGCTGGAGCACCGTCGTCTTGCCTGCGCCATTGGGGCCGAGCACCACCCAGCGCTCATCCGCGGCGACCGACCAGGTCACGTGATCGACGATGTTGCGGCCGTCGCGACGCACGACGACATCCGAGAACTCGAGGACGCCAGGCATGCCGCCAGCCTATCGGCTCCCCGCCGCCGATCCGGGCAGCAGGCGAGCGTACAGGTCGCGCGTCGCCTGGGCGATCGTCCCCCAGCTGAACTCCCGCGCCGCCCGCTCGCGCCCCGCTCTGCCGTACTCGGCCGCGCGCGCCGGGTCCGTCGCGACCTCCGCGAGGGTCTGGGCGAGGTCGGCCACGAAGCGCTCGGGATCGAGCGGGGTGCCCGTGCCGTCCTGCATCTGCTCGATGGGGACGAGCCGGCCCGTCACGCCGTCGTCGACGACCTCCGGGATGCCGCCGGTCGCGGTGCCGACGACCGCGGCCCCGCAGGCCATCGCCTCGAGGTTCACGATGCCGAGCGGCTCGTACACCGACGGGCATACGAACGCGGTCGCCGCGGTGAGCAGAGCGCTCAGTTCGTCGCGCGGCAGCATCCGCTCGATCCACACGACGCCCTCGCGCGTGCTCTGCAGCCCGCGCACCAGCTCCTGCACCTCGGCCATGATCTCGGCCGTGTCGGGGGCGCCCGCGCACAGCACGAGCTGCACCTCGGGCGGCAGCAGTGCGGCGGCGCGCAGCAGGTACGGCAGCCCCTTCTGCCTGGTGATGCGCCCGACGAAGATCACGCACGGGCGGTCAGGGTCGATGCCCTGCGCACGCACGAAGGCCTCGTCGTCGACGGGATGCCATGCATCGACGTCGATTCCGTTGTGGATCACGTGCACGCGGCTCGGATCCACGGCCGGGTAGCTGCGCAGGATGTCGGCGCGCATGCCCGCGCTGACGGCGATCACGGCGGCCGCGTTCTCGTAAGCGAGCCTCTCGATCCCGCTCGAGACCGCGTATCCGCCGCCCAGCTGCTCGGCCTTCCACGGCCGCAGCGGCTCGAGGCTGTGCGCCGTCACGACGTGCGGGATGCCGTGCAGCTGCGAGGCGAGATGACCGGCGAAGTTCGCGTACCAGGTGTGGCTGTGCACGACATCGGCTCCGGCGATGTCCGGAGCGATGAGCAGGTCGGTGCCGAGGGTCTGCAGAGCGGCGTTCGCGGAGGCCAGTTCGACGGGCGCGAGGTACGACCGGGTGCCCGCCTCGTCGCGCGCCGCGCCGAAGGCGTGCACCCGCACATCGATGCTCCGTCGCAGGGCTCCGACGAGCTCCGCGACATGCACTCCGGCACCGCCGTAGATCTCCGGCGGGTATTCCTTCGTAACGATGTCGACGCGCATACCTGCACGGTAGTGCAACGCTGTGACGGGGATCTATGGTGGACGCATGTCGGCACCTAAGAAGGTCTTCGGGATCATCCTCGCCGGAGGCGAAGGCAAGCGTCTGATGCCCCTGACGGCCGACCGAGCGAAACCCGCGGTGCCCTTCGGCGGGCAGTACCGACTGATCGATTTCGCGATCTCGAACCTCATCAACTCCGGTCTGCAGCAGATCGTCGTGCTCACGCAGTACAAGTCCCACAGCCTCGACCGGCACATCTCGCAGACCTGGCGGATGTCGGCGCTGCTCGACTCGTACGTCACCTCGGTGCCCGCGCAGCAGCGGCTCGGCAAGCGATGGTTCTCGGGCTCGGCGGATGCCATTCTGCAGAGCCTGAACCTCGTCAACGACGAGAAGCCCGACATCGTGGTCGTCATCGGCGCCGACCACGTCTACCGGATGGACTTCCGGCAGATGCTCGACGCGCACGTCGCCTCGGGCGCCAGGGCGACGGTGGCCGGCATCCGGCAGCCGCTGGCCATGGCCTCGCAGTTCGGGGTGATCGACGTCGCCGCTGATGGATCGGGTCGCATCAACGAGTTCCTCGAGAAGCCCACCGATCCGTCGGGCCTGCCCGATGCGCCACACGAGGTGCTCGCCTCGATGGGCAACTACATCTTCGACGCGGATGCGCTCATCGCCGCCGTCGAGGCCGACGGAGAGGATCCCACCTCGAATCACGACATGGGCGGCGACATCGTGCCGTACTTCGTCGAGCGCGGCGAGGCGGGCTTCTACGACATGAAGCAGAACGAGGTGCCCGGTTCCTCCCCCCGCGATCGCTCCTACTGGCGCGATGTGGGCACCATCGACTCGTTCTTCGACGCGCATCGCGATCTCATCTCGACGCTGCCCGTGTTCAACCTCTACAACATGGAGTGGCCGATCCACTCGCAGGCCGTCAACTCGCCGCCCGCGAAGTTCGTCCGTGACTCCGTGGGGCGCATCGGCAACGCGATCGACTCGATCGTCTCGCTAGGCTCGGTGCTCTCCGGCACGCACCTGGAGCGCAGCGTGGTGGGGCCGTGGACGCTGGCGGGGGGCGGGTCGACGATCACCGATTCCGTGCTGTTCGACGGTGTGCGCGTGGGTCAGGGCGCCCGCGTCCATCATGCGATCCTCGACAAGAACGTCGTGCTCGCCGACGGCGCGACCGTCGGGGTGGATCGCGAGCGCGACGTGGAGCGCGGGTTCACCGTGACCGACTCCGGCATCACCGTCGTGGGCAAGGGCGTGCAGATCGAGCGGTGAATCCGCCGTCCCGCCGACCGGTACTCTCGGACGCGTGACCACCGCGCGCTTCCTCGTCGTCCTCGATGCCGACTCCACCCTGCTGCAGGACGAGGTGATCGAGCTGATCGCCGATGAGGCGGGGCGTCGCGCCGAGGTGCAGGCGGCGACCGAGGCCGCCATGCGCGGCGAGGTGGACTTCGCCATGAGCCTGCGCTCACGGGTGAGAGCCCTGACAGGAGTGCCGCTGGGCGCGCTCGACCACGTGCGCTCGCGGGTGCGCGCGACGGCGGGAGTCGGAGAGCTCACGGCCGCCGTGCACGAGCGGGGCGGTGTCGTCGGTGTCGTCTCCGGCGGCTTCCACGAGGTGCTCGACGAGATCGCCCCGGCGCTCGGCGTCGACCGCTGGCGCGCCAACCGGCTCGCCGTGACCGCAGGCGGGGCGCTTGCGGGCGAGGTCGACGGCGACATCGTCGACGCCGAGGCGAAGGCGTCGACGCTGCTCGCCTGGGCCGATGAGCTCGGGGTGCCCGCCACGCGCACGATCGCGATCGGCGACGGGGCGAACGATCTGCGGATGATGGCGGTCGCGGGCCTCGGGCTCGCCTTCAACGCGAAGCCCGCCGTGCGGCAGCGGGCCGACCTCGTCATCGGCGCGGTCGACCTCGCCCAGGTGATCCCGCTGCTGCCCTGACCCTGTCGCAGGCGGATGGCAGCTCGCCGCCGCATGTCGGCGGTCGAGGCTACCGTGGCCGCATGGACATCATTCTCGTACCGGGACTCTGGCTCGACGCCGCCTCGTGGAACCCGATCATCCCCGCCCTCGAGTCCGCGGGGCACCGCCCGCACGCCTTGACGATGCCGGGAGTCGGCGCGTCGGGAGCCGAGTCCGCGGGGATCGGCCTCGGCGACTGGGTCGCGGCGACGGTCGCCGGGATCGACGCCGCCGAGGGGCCGGTCGTGCTCGTGGGTCACTCGGGCGGCGGCAACGTCGTCTGGGCCGCCGCCGACGCGCGCCCGGACCGCGTTGCGCGCGTGATCTTCGTCGACACGGCACCGCCCGCCGATGGTTTCGGGATCTCCGAGTTCGAGATCGTCGACGGGGTCGTCCCCTTTCCCGGCTGGGACTTCTTCGACGACGGGGACGTCAGCGACCTCACCGCCGAGATCCGCCGGCGCACCGAGACTCTGGTGAGCAGCGTGCCCGCACGAGTGCCGACCGACCCGGTCTCTCTCCGTGACGAGCGCCGCTACGCGATCCCCGTGACGATGCTCATGGGCGGGATGTCGGAACAGGAGTTCGAGGAAGAAGTCGCGGGGTGGGGCTCTGCGGAAGACGAGTACCGTTCCATCAAGGATGCGGAGATCATCACCATCGGCTCCGGACACTGGCCCCAGTTCTCCGTGCCCGACCGCCTCGCCGAGCTGATCGTCGACGCGATCCGCTGACCCTCAGGCTCAGTGCCCCATGCCGAGACCGCCGTCGACCGGGATGACGGCACCGGAGATGTAGGCGGCGTCATCGGATGCCAGCCATGTCACGACCCCGGCGACCTCATCGGCCGTGGCGAATCGGCCGGCAGGGATGCTCGCCTTGTACTGCTTCTGCGTGTCTTCGGGAAGCTCGGCGGTCATGTCGGTCTCGATGAAGCCGGGAGCGACGACGTTCGCGGTGATGCCGCGCGATCCGAGTTCGCGGGTGAGCGAGCGGGCGAAGCCGACCAGGGCGCTCTTGGACGCGGAGTAGTTGATCTGCCCGGCCGAACCCAGCAGGCCCACGACGCTGGAGATGAGGATGACGCGGCCGAACCGGGCGCGGAGCATCCCCTTCGAGGCGCGCTTGACGACGCGGAACGTGCCGCCCAGGTTGGTGGCGACGACGCTGTCGAAGTCGTCCTCGGTCATCCGCAGCAGCAGAGTGTCCTTCGTGATCCCGGCGTTCGCGACGACGACCTCGACGGGCCCGAGCTTCTGCTCCACCTCGGTGAACGCCGCGTCCAACCCGGCGGAGTCGGTGACGTCTGCACGCACGGTGAGCGTGCCCTCCGGACCCTCGCCGCTGCGCGCGGTGACGGCGACCCGGTATCCGTCGTCGACGAAGCGCTCCGCGATCGCGCGGCCGATGCCGCGATTGCCACCGGTCACGAGTACGACGCGATCAGTCATCCGGTTCTCCCAAGGCTCGAGGTGTCGACGTGCAAGCCTACCGAGAGGATTGACAAGTCCGAGACGGGCCGGAAGCCTGGAAGACGAGCGGAAGGAACCCATGAGCGACGACAACGCGGCCGCGCGGCCGGATGAGACTCAGCCGTACCCGTCGCCGTACGGCGGCTACCCGGGGGCGCCCGCCCCGCGGCCAGCGCCCCCTGCAGCACAGCCGTATCCGCCTGCGCAGCCCTACCCCGGCGCCGCGTCATCACCTGCCCAGCCCTCTCCGAGCGCCCCGTCGTACCCCGGCGCCCCGCCGCAGCCCGCTGCGCAACCGTATGCCCCACCGCAGCCGTATGCGGCTGCACCGCCGGCCACCCCGGTGCAGCCGTACGCGCCGCACTACCCGTACGCCTCGGCGCCGTACGCCGCATTGCAGTCGACGAGCGGGCTGGCCGTCACCTCGCTCGTGTGCGGCATCGGCGGCCTCGCCCTCATCTGGATCGTCGTCCCGCTGCTCGCCTCGATCGCCGCCGTCATCACCGGTCACATGGCACTCAGCCGCCTGAAGACGACCCCGCACATCGGAGGCCGCGGCATGGCCATCACCGGCCTGATCCTCGGCTACGTCGGCGTGGCCGGGCTCGCGTTCATCGTGATCGGCTGGCTCGTGAGCGTGCTGTTCCTCGGTGCCTTTGCCGCGACGATGCGCTGACGACGCCTGATCCGCCCCCCTGCATCGGCGGATCGGATGGTGCACCGTGCAGCGGCGTAGGCTGGACGCATCGTGAAAAGGACTCCCGACGCCGCCGCCGTCACCTCGCTCCCTCGCGCTCCGCAGGACGAGGCGCAGTCGCGCGTGCGTCACTACATCGTCACGATGGGGATCCGCGTCGTCTGCTTCATCCTCATGGTCACGATCCAGCCATACGGCTGGTACACGTGGGTGTTCGGCATCGCCGCGGCCGTCCTCCCGTACATCGCGGTGGTGTTCGCCAACGCGGGCGACGACTCCGTCGAGGTCCCCGTCGAATCCCCCGTGCAGGAGCTCACCGGTGCGCGTCCCGCGGAGCCATCGGCGGCGAAGGCTTCCGATGCGGTGATCACGATCCAGGAGACCCCGGCACCATCGCGCGTCGAGCATCCGGGCGCCGAGACCGCATCGTGATCAAGTGCTCGCGCGCGGGATGCCTCTCCCCCGCCACGCACCGCGTCGTCTGGCGCAACCCGCGCATCCATACCGCCGATCGCGAGAAGATCTGGCTCGCGTGCGATGAGCACGTCGATTTCCTCAGCGACTACCTGCGTGCGCGCGAGTTCCCCGTCGAGGTTCGCGAGGGCGTCGCATGAGGCAGCGACTGCTGCGCTGGAGCGCCTATGTGGCGGTGGCGATCGTCTTCGCCGTCGTCTGCGTCATGCTGTCGAACTGGCAGTTCTCGCGCAACGAGGGCCGCGAGACCGAGATCCGCCTCGTCGAGCAGAATTACGATGCCGGCCCTGTGCCGCTGGACGAGCTGCTCGCCCCGGGTGCGGCGCTCGCCGAAGACGACGAATGGCATCCGGTCGCGCTGCACGGCGAGTACCTCGTGGACGACACGCTGCTTGCCCGCAACCGCCCGCACGGCGGGACGAGCGCGTTCGAGGTGCTCGTCCCGTTCCGCATCGACGACGGACGGGTATTCATCGTCAACCGCGGGTGGGTGCCCCCGGGGGAAGGCGCGTTGCCCGATCTGGTTCCCGCTCCTCCGGAGGGAATCGTCGACGTGGTCGTGCGCCTGCGCGTCGGCGAGCCGCTCCCCCCGTCCGGCCGCGGCGCGCCGGAGGGTCAGGTGCCCACGATCAATCTGCCCGCCGTGGCCGAGGCGATCGGCACAACCGGCGTCGACACCGGCGCCTACGGCGAGCTGGTGAGCGAGAATCCTGCTCCTGCCACCCGCCCGCACGCCTTCGACGTGCCTTCGGAGGATCCCGGCCCGCACCTGTCTTACGCGATCCAATGGATCCTGTTCGCCATCATGGGCTTCATCTTCATCGGATACATCATCCGCACGGAGGTCGTGAAGCACCGCGAAGAAGTGGAAGGGCGCCCCGCTGTCCCGAAGCGCCCGCGCCGTCGGGACAGCGACGCCGACACCGAGGACGAGCTGCTCGACGCAGCCGGCTGAGCGCCGCGCCGTCGGACGGCTCAGGCGAGCTCGATGAGCTCCTGGTACTCCTTCGACCAGATGTCCTCGACGCCGTCGGGCAGGATCAGCACCCGCTCCGGGTTGAGCGACTCCACGGCTCCGGGGTCGTGCGAGACGAGCACGACGGCGCCTTCGTAGTGCGAAAGCGCGCCGAGGATCTCTTCGCGCGACGCCGGATCGAGGTTGTTCGTCGGCTCGTCGAGCAGGAGCATGTTCGCCGAAGAGACAACGAGCGTCGCCAGCGAGAGCCGCGTCTTCTCCCCGCCCGAGAGGACTCCGGCGGGCTTGTGCACATCGTCGCCGGTGAACAGGAAGGAGCCGAGCACCTTGCGTGCCTCGGTCTCGGTGAGGTCCGGCGCCGCCGACACCATGTTCTCGAGCACAGAGCGGCGCACGTCGAGGTTCTCGTGCTCCTGCGCGTAGTAGCCGACCTTGAGGCCGTGGCCGGGCTCCAGCTGTCCGGTATCGGGATCGTCGACGCCGGCCAGCAGGCGCAGCAACGTTGTCTTTCCCGCACCGTTGAGTCCGAGGACGACGACCTTCGAGCCGCGGTCGATCGCGAGATCCACATCCGTGAAGATCTCCAGCGAGCCGTACGACTTCGACAGCCCCGTCGCCTTCATCGGCGTCTTGCCGCAGGCGGCGGGCTTGGGGAAGCGCAGCTTGGCAACCCGATCGACCTGGCGCACCTCGTCCAGACCCGATAGCAGCTTCTCCGCGCGCGCCACCATCTGGTGCGCCGCCGCGGCCTTGCTCGCCTTCGCCCCGAACCGGGCCGCCTGCAGCTGCAGCTGCGTGGCCTTCTTCTCCGCGTTGGCGCGTTCCTTCTTGCGGCGCTCCTCGTCGGCGACGCGCTGGCGCAGGTAGTTCTTCCAGTTCATGTTGTAGACGTCGATGACCTGACGGTTCGCGTCGAGGTAGAACACCCGGTTCACCGTCTCGCCCACGAGCTCCACGTCGTGACTGATCACGATGAGCCCACCCTTGTAGCCCTTGAGGAACTCGCGCAGCCACACGACGCTGTCGGCGTCGAGGTGGTTGGTCGGCTCGTCGAGGATCATCGTCTGCGCATCCGAGAACAGGATGCGCGCGAGCTCGATGCGTCGACGCTGACCGCCCGAGAGCGTCTTCAGCGGCTGGTCGAGAATGCGGTCGGGCAGGGAGAGGTTGTGCGCGATGGATGCGGCCTCCGCCTCGGCCGCATAGCCGCCGAGAGACTCGAAGCGCTCGGTGGCGTTCGCGAACCTCTTCATCGCCTTGTCGGCGACGGCCGCATCGTCGGAGGCCATCTCTTCGGCGGCCTTCGCCATGCCGAGCTGGATCGAGCCGAGCCCGCGCGCATCGAGAATGCGGGTGCGCGCGAGCATCTCGGGGTCGCCCGTGCGCGGGTCCTGCGGCAGATACCCCAGCTCACCCGAACGGCTGACCGTGCCGTCGGAGGGCAGCACATCACCGGCGAGAACCTTCGTCAGGGTCGTCTTGCCCGCGCCGTTGCGGCCCACGAGGCCGATCTTGTCGCCGTCCGCGACACGGAACGAGACGTTCGACATGAGCATGCGCGCTCCCACGCGGATCTCGAGGTCGTGCACGGCGAGCACAGCGGACGTCCGTTCTTCACAGGGGGATATGCGGCCGGGTGGCCAGCCTCCCAGTATAGGAGGCGCCCCTGAGCACGAACTCCGCGCACACGGGTGCGTCCGAGCCCGTCGCGACGGCGCCGCGTCAGCCGGCGATCCCGCGTGCCGCGAGGGCCTCGCCCACGTCGTCGGCATGACGCAGCACGAGCACGAGCAGCGCCACGCCCGCACGAGGGCCCGTACGCAGGCCGCGCGCTCGCTGCGCGTCGCGCACCTGCCCGATCAGACCTGCCATGACGGGGATCGTCGCGATGGCGAGCGAGAGCGTCAGCGCCACGACCTCCGGATCCACCCCGACGCGGCGCAGCGGCCCCAGCGCGCGTTGCAGCGCCTCCATCAGTGCACCGAAGCGCGTGGTGCAGGTGAGCAGGTCGGCGAGCAGGATGAGGGCGACGATCCGTCCGACCGCGATGAACGCGGTGGCGGGGTCGGCGAAGAAGAACAGCGCAGCGCCCAGGATGACGACCAGCGGCAGCACCCGCAACCAGGCCCGGCCGAGAACCCGCGCCGGAAGGCCGGCGAGCACGTATCCCGCGCTCGCGATGAGCACCGCGACGGCCATTCCCACCACGCCCCACGGGAGCAGCGAGAGCAGCAGGGCCGCCGCGGCGAGCAGGGCGAGCTTGCCGCCGGCCGGGGCACGATGAATGGCGCTGTCGCCCGGAACGTACAACTGCCTCATCCGACGGCCCCACAGTATGCGGCGATCACGGCATCCGGCCTTCCCCGCGAGACGACGCGACCCTCGTCGAAGAGGACGGCCTCGTCGCAGCGCGCGGCGAGTTCCAGGTCGTGCGTGACGAACACGACCGGGGTCTCGATGCCTTCCAGGAGCAGATCGCCGATCATCCGGGCATTGCGGCGATCCAGCATCGTGGTCGGTTCATCCGCGACCACGAGCTCCGGTTCGGTCGCGAGGATGGATGCGATGGCGAGCAGCTGCTTCTGGCCTCCCGAGAGCTCGGCCGCCGGCGCCTCGGCGAACGCGCCGAGGCCGAAGCGATCGAGCACCTCGAGCGCCCGGCCCCTGGCCTCAGCGCGCGGCAGACCGCGCAGCGACAGGGCCACGTCTTCGACCGGCGTCGGCATGAGGATCTGCGCATCCGCGTTGGCGAAGATGAAGCCGACGCGAGAGCGCAGTGCTTTGGCTTCGCGCGCCGGATCCATGCCAAGCACCTGCACTGTGCCCGTCGAGGGCACCGCGAGTCCGTTGAGCATGCGGACGAAACTCGACTTCCCCGAACCGTTCGCACCGATCACCGCCGTCCGCTGCGCGGCGATGCGCACATCGATCTCCTCCAGCACCGCGGTGTCGCCGTAGCGCAGCGAGACACCGTCGAAGCGGATGTCAGCGGGCACGTGCCGCCCCGGCGAAAGCGCGGGGATATGCGCGGTGCAGCCCGACGACGAGCAGAGTCGCCACGGCGACCTTGATGGCGTCACCGGGCAGGAATACCAGACTCGACAGCGCCGTGGGGCCGAGGGGGACCTGGGTCACAAGCGCCTGAACAGGCACGCCGAAAGCGTAGACGACCACGATGCCGCCGATCGTCGCGGCCAGAGCCGTCCGCCACCAGGAGAAGCGTCCGGAGCGGGCGATGAGGCCGATCACGACGACGCCGACGATCCAGCCCAGCAGATAGCCCGCCGTCGGGCCGACGAAGACTCCGAGACCGCCGCGACCGCCCGCGAGCACGGGAAGCCCTGCCGCGGCCAGGGCGAGCACGGTGAGGATGGCCATGGGCGCGCGCCGTGAGCCGAGCACGAGGCCCGCCAGCATCACGCCCAGGGTCTGGCCGGTCAGCGGCACTCCCCCGGCGAGCGGGATCGTCACCAGGCCGAGCGCGATGATCAGAGCAGCGAAGACCGCAATGCGCGCGAGGTCGCCGGCAAGCGGTCGCGCCGCGGTGGACGTGGCCACCGCGGACGGCGAGATCGGGTCGGACGTCGTGGGGGCGGGCGTTGCCATGGTTCTCCTTGAAGACTCGAACACCGTACCTGAACAGTGTTCACCTGAACGCTGTTCACTATACTGCGAGCATGACTCCTCCGCGCACCGCCCGGCACGACCGCGGTCACGTCGTCGACGTGGCGCTCGAACTGCTCGACCGCGTCGGCTTGCCGGATCTCACGATGCGGCGTCTCGCGGCCGAGCTCGATGTGCAGCCCAGCGCCCTGTACTGGCATGTGGCGAGCAAGCAGGAGCTACTCGCCGCCGTGGCCGATCGCATCCTCGACAGGACGCCTCCCTCCCCGGACGACGGAGTCCCGGCGGCGGCGCGCAGCATCCGCGACGCCCTCCTCGCCTACCGCGACGGGGCAGAGGTCGTCATGAGCTCCTATGCGCTCGGCCTGGGCGCCCGCCACGCGTACGACGTGCTCGCGGGAGCCCTCCGCCGCGCAGGCATTCCCGATGTCGATGCCTCGGCCGCCGTGCTGCTGCAGTTCGTCCTCGGTCACACGCTCGTCGTGCAGCAGCGGATGCACGCGGAGAGCCACGGCGCCGCGGGGGTCGACGGAGGCTGGATCGAATCGGCGCGCTCCGACGCGGCGATCTTCGATCACGGCGTGCGCGCACTCGTGGCGCTTCCCGCTCGCTGAGGTCTCACCCCACGGGGGTGATCAGAATCACTCCGCAGGATGAGGCATCCGATACCGCGGAGTGATGCCTCCCTGCGCACCGGGTTCGTAGCGTCGGAGCGTGGAAGCGATCAACGACCTCATCCTCGCCGCCGCCGCGTCGCCGTGGCTGCTTCTCGTGATGTTCCTCACCGCAGTGATCGACGGCTTCTTCCCGCCGATCCCGAGCGAGACCGTGCTGGTCGCCGCGGCGGCTGTCTCCGTCTCCGGCGGAGGCACGAACCTCGTCCTGCTGTGCCTCGTCGCCGCGATCGGAGCGGCGATCGGCGACAACATCGCCTATGCGATCGGGCGCGGCGTCGGTACGACGCGCTTCCGCTGGATGCGTCGTCCGCGCGTGGCCGCGTCGTTCCAGCGCGTCCAGAGCACGCTCCTCCGGCGCGGCGCGCCCCTCATCCTCGGTGCGCGCTACATCCCGGTCGGACGCGTCGCCGTCAACATGTCCGCCGGAGCGCTCGGATACCCCTGGCGACGCTTCCTCCCCCTCAGCGCGGTCGCGGGCGTCACCTGGGCGACGTACAGCGCCGGCCTCGGCATCCTGGCCGGCCACTGGCTCGAGGACCAGCCGCTGCTCAGCGCCGTCGTCGGCATCGCCTTCGCGCTCGTCATCGGCGTGGTCATCGACCGAGTGGCCGCCTCCCGCCACCGCAGCGCGCCGCAGCGGGCTGACGCTTCCGGCATCGCCGAGAGGCAGAGCATCGCCGAGAGGCAGAGCATCGCCGAGAGGCAGCCGCACGCGAGGTCGATGGCAGGATGACAGGCATGAGGGCGAAGAAGGTTCGGAGCCGAAAGGAGGGGCCGGAGAAGGAACGGCCGACGAAGGCACTCCAGCACACACTCTCCCGGATCCGGCGGATCCTGCCTCGAGGCCGCACGAATGCGCTGATCCTCATCCTCTCCCTCGTCGCCGTCGTGCTGTACTCGGTCCTGGTGCCGATCCACACGACCGCCTACGGCTCCCCCGTCGCGGTGACGATGGCGCTCGCGCTGGCCGCCGTCGTCGCCCCTCTCGTCTCGGTGCGCCATCCGAACCTCGCGATCATCCTGTTCACGGCATCCGCGGTGCTCATCCCGCTGATGATCTCTCGCGCCGCGGCTCCGAGCGCCCCCTGGCCGTGGTCGGTGCCGATGCTGCTCGCCTTCGCGGTGGTGGTGGCGGCCATCACTTTCCGGCACGGATGGCGTCCCGGGCTCGTCCAGTTCGGTCTCGGCAGCGCCGCAGGCGTGACGGCGGCGATCATGCTGCCGTCGATCCCCAGCGGCAATTCGCTCATCGTCACGACCTCGGTCATCGGCGGCGTCTACCTCGTCGCCGTGCTGCTGGCCGGCCGCCTGCGCCTGGGCGACGAACTCACCCGGGAACGTGCGCACACCGCGCAGGAGCAGTCCCGCCGCGTGCTGGTCGAGGAGCGCTCGCGCATCGCCCGCGACCTGCACGACATCGTCGCGCACAGCATGTCGCTCATCCAGGTGCAGGCATCCACCGCCCGCTATCGGGTCGAGGGCCTCTCCCCCGCGGCGATCGCCGAGTTCGACGACATCGCGGGCACGGCGCGCACCGCGCTGGTCGAGATGAGGCGCCTGCTCGGCGTGCTCCGCACGGAGGACCAGGCCGCCGAGCTCGCCCCGCAGCAGGGGCTCGACGACATCCCCGCCCTCGTCGAGACCGTGCGCAGGGCCGGCGCCGACGTCGAGCTGGCGCAGCGCGGTGACGCGAAGGCCTCCGACATCTCCCAGACCGTGCAGATCAGCGCCTTCCGCATCGTGCAGGAGGCGCTGAGCAATGCGGTGCGGCACGCTCCGGGCGCGCCGGTCCGCGTATCGCTCGTCAGGGATCCGGATGCGGTGCGGATCGAGGTCCGCAACGGAGCGGGCACGGCCCCGTCCTCGACGGGCGCGGGGCACGGCCTTCGCGGCATGCGGGAACGCGTGGCCCTGCTCGGCGGTAGCCTGGAGACCGGTCCGGACGACAGCGGCGGCTGGACGGTGAACGCGGTGCTTCCCTATGACCGCGGTCCGGACGGCTCCGAGGAGGACGGATGAGCGTGACAGTCCTCATCGCCGATGATCAGGCGATGGTGCGGGCCGGCTTCGCCGCACTCCTGGACGCGCAGGAGGGCATCCGCGTCGTCGGTCAGGCCTCCGACGGCGCGCAGGCGGTGAGCCTCGCCGCCCGCCTGGAGCCCGACGTCGTGCTCATGGACGTGCGGATGCCCGAGGTCGACGGCATCGAGGCGACCCGACGCATCCTGGGCAGCGGATTTCCCGCGGCCCGCGTGCCCCGCATCCTGATGCTGACCACCTTCGACCTCGACGACTACGTTTACGACGCGCTGCAGGCCGGTGCCAGCGGATTTCTCCTCAAGGACGCCCTGCCCGAAGAGCTCGTGCAGGCGGTGCGGGTGATCGCAGCGGGCGACGCCCTGCTGTCGCCGAGCGTGACGCGCCGGATGATCACGCAGTTCGCCGCGCAGAAGCCCCGTGCCTCGCGAGCCGCCGGAAGGCTCCGCGACCTCACCGAGCGCGAGCGGGAGGTGCTCGTGCTCATCGGCCGCGGCCTGTCGAACGCGGAGATCGCGGCGACGCTGTTCATCGCCGAGCAGACCGTCAAGACCCATGTCGGCAAGGTGCTCGCCAAGGTCGGCGCGCGCGATCGCATCCACGCGGTGATCCTCGCGTACGACAGCGGGCTCGTCGAAACCGCCTGAGCGTCCGGCATCCTCCCCATCCCGCGGGTGCGCTCGATCCCGCGGGGCGGGCTGAGAACCGGCGGATATCCCGCCCGGGTACGGGGCGCATCGAGACCCCGGTGTGATGCGCGCGCCGCCATCCCCTCCATAACCTCCGGTGAACCCACCGAGGAGGGCCCATGACCGTCATCGCACCGACACCACGGCAGATCGCCGCGACGCCCCGCTCCGCAACCGTGACCTCGCGACGTGAGGAGGAGCGGACAACGAGCGGTCACCCCGCGCGGGATCGCGGGATCGACCTCGTCCGTGCGTTCTGCGTGCTCTGCGTCGTCTCCCTGCACGCGCTGATGGTCGGGGTGGCGCTGACCCCCGACGGCCCCGTGTTCGAGAACGCCGCCGAGGGCGCCTGGTGGGCCGTCCCGCTGAGCTGGGCCCTCCAGGTGATGCCGCTCTTCTTCGTCGTCGCGGGCTTCGCGGGCCGTCGCGCTTTCGACGCTGCACGCTCACGCGGACGGGACGGCGTCTGGTTCGTCACCTCGCGTCTGCACCGTTTGCTGCGGCCGGCCGTGGCGGTCGTCGCGGTCGTGGGCATCGCCCTGTGCGGCCTCCTGCTCGCGGGCGTTCCCGCAGAACTCGTCGCCGTCGCGGGGTTCCGATACGGGCAGCCGCTATGGTTCCTCGGGGTCTTCCTGCTCTGTCAGGCGCTACTGCCCCTGGCGGTGCGGTGGCACGAGCGAGCGCCCCTGCGCACCGTGGGAGTGCTCGTCGGTGCGGCGGTCGCGGTGGATGCCGCACGCGCCGTGACGGGTCTCGGCGCCGTGGGCATGCTGAACCTCGCCTTCGTCTGGCTCGCACTGCAGCAGCTCGGCTTCTTCCTCGCCGACGGCCGGATCGACGCGTTGCCTCGCCGTGTGCGCATCGGCGCGGGAGCGCTGGCGGCGGCGCTGCTTGTCGTTCTGTGCCTCACGGGCGTCTGGAGCGCCGATCTCGTCTCGCACCTGAACCCGCCGACAACGGCACTCCTCCTCGTCGGCGCGGCGCACACCTGCCTCCTGTCGCTGCTCCGCCCTCCGCTCGCAGCGCTCGCAGAGCGTCCGCTGCCGGCGGCTCTCACCGCCTTCGTGACTCGTCGCACCATGACCATCTACCTCTGGCACATGCCCGTGCTGCTGACCTTGGCGGGCACCAGCGCTCTGCTCGGCATGGCGGGCGTCATCACGGTTCCCGTGCCGGGAAGCGGGTCGTGGTGGCTGGAGCGTCCCGCCTGGCTGATCCTCGCCCTCGCGCTCACCGCACTGCTCGCCGTCCCGCTGACGCGCATCGAGCACACGGCTCTCCCGCTCGGCACGACCGAGGCGTCGCGCGCCGCGATCGCGACCGTGCTCGGCATCCTGGGCGTCGTGCTGCTGCTGGCGGCGGGGACGACCCCGTTGACCGCCGCAGCGGCACTGCTCCTCTTCGCTGCCGCCCTGCGGTTGCGCAGGTCTGCCCGCCGGTCGGAAGATGCCCGGGCGGTGCGGATCAGCCGACGGCGGGACGCCCCAGTCGGAGGCCGGGCACAGCCGCGGCGAGGATGAGCACGCCCGAGAGGACGTATACCGCGGCGAAGGCCCCCGCACCCGCCGCCGCGGCGCCGAAGACCAGACCCGCGACCGCCATGATCACAGCCGAGCCCGTCGCATCCGCGATCGAGAGCGCAGAGGAGTTGAAGCCCTCATCGGCCGGAGTGGAGTACGCGAGCATGAGCACGTTGAGCATCGGATACAGCAGGCCCATCCCGCCGCCCGCGAGCGCCCAGCCCGCCATCGCCAGCAGCGGAGAGGCGCCGGCGAGAGCGACGATCGTGACCACGGCCAGCGCCGAGAGCAGCAGGGAGAGCCCGATCGCCGAGGAGCGCACGCTGCCGAGGCGCTCGCCCCACTGGCCCTGCACCCAGGATCCGAACGACCAGGAGAGCGCGGACCCCGTCAGCACGAGTCCGGCATACGTGGGCGAGAAGGAGAACTCGTCCATCAGCAGGTACGGGATGTATGCCTCGGCCGCGAAGAAGGCTCCGGCGATGAGTGCGCGCATGAGGATGACGCTGGGCAACCCCCGCACAGAGCGCAGCGTGCCCCGGGGCAGGAGCGGGAGCACCGCGAGACCCAGCACGACGACGGCCGAGGCCGCCACCGGCCAGCGCCACGCCGCCGGCGCCTCCACGGCGAGACCGACGACGATCGCCGCGACCGCGACCACCACCGCCAGAAGCATCCGCACCCCCACGCGGGCGAGGGAGCCCGAGGCGTCTCCGGCGCGGAGCTCGACGGCTCGCAGCCGGATAATGATGGCCACGAGGGCGATGATGGCGAGCGCGGCGACGCCGAGGAAGGTCCATCGCCAGTCCAGCAGCTCGGTGACGGCTCCCGCCAGCGCCGGACCGACCATGGAGGGCACCACCCAGGCGGCCGAGAAGACCGCGAAGACGCGGCCGTGCATCCGCGGCGGATACAGCCGTGCGACGACCACGTACAGCGCCACCGTCTGCCCGCCGGCGCCCAGGCCCTGCACGAGGCGGCCGGCCAGCAGCACGGGCATCGTCTGCGCCAATCCCGCGATCAGCAGTCCCAGGATGAACAGCGCGGTCGCGGTGTACACCGGGGCGCGCGGAGCGGCACGATCCGTCCATGCGCCGACGGCGACCATTCCGACCACACCGGTCGCGAGCGTTCCCGCGAACGCCACCGCGTACAGCGACTGCCCGTCCAGATCGGCGCTGACGACGGGCATCACGGTCGTCACCGCCAGTGCCTCCAGCGCACCGAGGAAGATCAGGGCGACCGCCCCGAGCGTCACAGCGAGGTAGCGCGGGCTCCAGATGGACTCGCGCAGGGCGTCGGGAGCCTCTTCCGGCGCCGTCACGCCGCGGTCAGCGCCGCGATCCGCGTCACCGCCTCCCGGAGGACCTCCGGCGCGCAGCCGAGGTTGATGCGGATATGCCCCGCCCCCTCGGTGCCGAACGTCGGGCCGCGGTTCACCGCGACGCGCGCCTCCTTGAGCACGCGACCCGCCGGGTCGTCCCCCCAGCCCAGTCCGCGCAGGTCCACCCACGCGAGATAGCCCGCCTCCGGCATCCGGTATCGGGCCGCGGGGATCGCCTCCGCCAGGAGGTCGGCGAGCAGCCGGCGGTTCTCATCCAGCGCGGCGAGAAGCGATTCGAGCCAGCCGTCCGAGGCTTCGTCCCATGCGGCGACCCCGGCCATCGCACCGAAGAGACCCGTGCGCCACTCCACCTCGTCGGGCAGGCCGCGCACGATGGCGGCGGGCCCGTCGCCCGCCGTGACCATCACCGCGCACTTGAGTCCGGCGAGGTTGTACGCCTTGCTCGCACTCGTCACCGCGTAGCCGACCTCGGCCGCCGCCGGCGAGGCGGTGAGGAACGGCGTGTAGTCGACGCCCGGCTGCACGAGCGGCCCGTGGATCTCGTCACTCACGACGATCGCGCCATGCTCGGCGGCGAGCTCGGCCAGGCGCGCCAGGGAGTCCTGCGTGTGCACCGTGCCCGTCGGATTATGCGGATTGCACAGTAGGACGGCGCGAGCACCGCCTCTCAAGGCCGCCTCGATCCCGGCGAGGTCGAGCTCCCAGCCGCTCTCCACACCGCCCAGGAGCGGCACTCGCTCGATGACCGCCCCGGCCTCTTCGACGCAGTCGTAGAACGGCGGGTACACCGGCGGGGTGACGATCACCCGGTCCCCCGGGCGCAGCGCAGCACGGAGGATCTCCACGACCCCCATCATCACGTCGCAGGTCGAACGCACCCGCTTCGGGTCGACGCTCCATCCCCAGCGCCGCCCGGCATACGCCGCGAACGCGGCTTTGATGCCAGGGTCCGGCGGCGTATAACCGGTGTCGCCGAGCTCGACCGCGGTGCGCAGGCGGGCCGTGATCGGATCGGCGAGAGGGAAGTCCGTCTCCGCGACGAAGAGGGGAAGCACGTCCTCCGGGTAGGTGCGCCACTTCGTGCTGGAGCGCTGGCGGAGCTGATCGACGGGGAGGGCGCGGAGGGGCGTTGCTGTCACCCTCCGAGCCTACCGATGCGCAGAGGCCCCGGTGCCTCAGAAGAGGGCATCCGTGCAGCGGACACGCTACGCGCGGAAAGGCGTGCTCAGATGGCGAAACCGAGAGCGCGCATCATGTCGCGTCCGTCGTCCGTGATCCGCTCCGGGCCCCACGGCGGCATCCACACCCAGTTGATGCGGAAGCGGTCCACGACGCTGTCCAGTGCCTGCGCGGTCTGCTCCTCGAGCACGTCGGTGAGCGGGCAGCCCGCGCTGGTGAGCGTCATATGGATGACGAGGGCATCGTTCTCGTCATCCCAGGCGAGGTCGTAGATGAGGCCGAGGTCGACGACGTTGATCCCGAGCTCCGGGTCCATGACGTCCTTGAGAGCCTCGGTGACCTCCTCGTACTTCTCCTCGGTGAGCGTCGCGGTCATGCCCTCACCCTACGCTTCGATGGGAGCCGCGGGGTCGAGGAAGCGATCGTAGCCCTCGTCCTCGAGGCGATCGGCCAGCTCGGCGCCGCCCTCTTCGACGATCTTGCCCGCGACCACCACGTGCACGAAGTCGGGGCGGATGTAGCGGAGGATGCGCGTGTAGTGCGTGATGAGCAGCACGCCGAGGTTCGTGTCGGCCTTGGCGCGGTTCACGCCCTCCGAGACGATCTTCAGTGCGTCGACGTCGAGACCCGAGTCGGTCTCGTCGAGCACGGCGATCTTCGGCTTGAGCACCTCGAGCTGGAGGATCTCGTGACGCTTCTTCTCGCCGCCCGAGAAGCCCTCGTTGACGTTGCGCTGGGCGAACTTCGGGTCCATGCGCAGGTTCGTCATCGACTGCTTGACGTCCTTGGTCCACTGACGGATCGAGGGGGCCTCGCCGTCGAGGGCCGTCTTGGCCGTGCGCAGGAAGTTGGTGACCGTGACGCCGGGGATCTCCACCGGGTACTGCATCGCGAGGAACAGGCCCGCGCGGGCGCGCTCGTCGACGCTCATCTCCAGGACGTCCTCGCCATCGAGCGTGATGGAGCCGCTCGTGACGGTGTACTTGGGGTGACCGGCGATCGTGTACGCCAGAGTCGACTTGCCCGAGCCGTTGGGGCCCATGATGGCGTGCGTCTCGCCGGTGCGCATGGTCAGGTTGACGCCGTTGAGGATGGGCGTCGTGCCGGCGTCGGTCTCGACCGTCACGTGGAGGTCGCGGATCTCGAGGACAGACATGAATTGTTCCTTCGTCAGGGGGTTCGGATGATCGTCACGGGTGCCGGGCTCTCAGGCCACCGGCACGTCCTTCGTGAGTTGGGGATCGATGAGGAGGTCGTCGCCGTCGATCTGGACGACGTAGACCGGCACCGGTTCGTAGGCGGGCAGGTTCAGCGGCTTGCCGGTGTCGAGCGAGAACGCCGAGCCGTGGGCCCAGCACTCCAGCGTCTTGCCTTCGACGAAGCCCTCGGACAGCGAGATGTCGCCGTGCGTGCAGGTGTCGCCGATGGCGTGGATCTCGCCGTCGGAGTCGAGCACGACTGCGATCGGCACGCCGTCGAGCACGACCCGCAGCGGCGTGTCCTGCTCCAGCTCGCTGACGGCGCAGGCCCGTTGCGCGGTCATGCCGCCGCCTCGGTGGCAGCCAGCTCCACCTCGATCGCGGCCAGCAGCTCCTCCTGCAGCGAGGGGATGCGGATGCGCTGCACGATGTCGCTGAGGAAGCCCAGTACGACCAGGCGCCGCGCCTGCTCCTCGTCGATACCGCGCGCCTGCAGATAGAACAGCTGCTCGTCGTCGAAACGACCCGTCGCGCTGGCGTGGCCTGCGCCGAGGATGTCGCCGGTCTCGATCTCGAGGTTCGGGATCGAGTCGGCGCGCGCGCCCTCGGTGAGCACCAGGTTGCGGTTGGCCTCGTAGGAGTCGGTGCCGGTGGCGTCCTGGCCGATCAGCACGTCGCCGATCCACACGCTGTGGGCCTTCTCGCCCTGGAGGGCTCCCTTGTAGAGCACGTCGCCCGTGGTGTGCGGGCCCTTGTGGTGCAGGAAGACCTGGCTTTCCAGATGCTGGCCGGAATCGGCGTAGGTGAGGCCGTACAGTCGCCCTTCGGCGCCGGCGCCGGTGAGCTCGACGCTGGGGTTCACCCGCACGACACCGCCGCCGAAGCTGACGACGATGTGAGTGAGGGCGGCGTCGCGGCCGACCGTCGCCTGGTGCGACGCGGCGTGCACGGCCTCGTCGTCCCATTGCTGCACGGAGATGACCGTGAGCTTGGCGCCGTCGCGGACGAGGATCTCGACGTTCTCGGCGAACTGCGCCGCGCCGTGATGACGCAGCAGCACGGTCGCGGAACTGTTCGAACCCGCCTCGATCACGAGGTGCGCATCCGCGCGCTGGTCGGCTCCCTGTCCGGTCATCGAGAGGACGATGGGCTCCGCGACCTCCTCACCGGCGGGGATCGCGAGGTGCAGCGCCTCGGACGTGCCCTGCCAGGCCACGGCCGCGATCACGTCCTCCGGGCGGAAGAACTCGCCGCGCGGCGCGTCGGCGCTGCCGAGACCGGCGCGCACGAACGACTCGTCGCTGATCTCGACCGTGACGCCCTTCGAGGCGCCGGCCACGTCGAACAGCGGCGTGAGCGCGGCCACCGGGGTGTGCTTCCAGTTGACCTCGAGGCCGGTCGGCGCACCGAAATCGGCCGGATCGAACGAGTGCGGACGCTCGGAGCGGGTCTGCACCGGCACGAAGGCGTCGGTCACCTGCGCTGCGGGGTCCACGTGGGCATGCGTGTTCTGCGCCGTCTCCGGCGCCGTCGTCGCGGCGGTCATCTAGCCGACCGATCCTTCCATGCCCATCTCGATGAGCTTGTTCAGTTCCATCGCGTACTCCATGGGCAGCTCGCGTGCGATCGGCTCGATGAAGCCGCGCACGATCATCGCCATGGCCTCGGTCTCCTCGAGACCGCGCGACATGAGGTAGAAGAGCTGCTCCTCGCTGACCTTCGAGACCGTGGCCTCGTGGCCCAGCTGCACATCGTCCACGCGGATGTCGATCGCCGGATACGTGTCGGAACGCGACTGGGTGTCGACGAGCAGGGCATCGCAGACCACGGAGTTGGCCGAGTGATGCGCGGCAGGATCCACGCGGACCTCGCCGCGGTAGCCGGCGCGGCCACCGCCGCGGGCGATCGATTTGGAGACGATCGAGGACTGCGTGTACGGCGCCATGTGGATCATCTTCGCGCCGGCGTCCTGATGCTGGCCGGGGCCGGCGAAGGCGACGGACAGCGTCTCGCCCTTGGCGTGCTCGCCCATCAGGTAGATCGACGGGTACTTCATCGTCACCTTGGAGCCGATGTTGCCGTCGACCCACTCCATCGTCGCGCCCTCGTGGGCGACGGCGCGCTTGGTGACGAGGTTGTAGACGTTGTTCGACCAGTTCTGGATCGTCGTGTAGCGCACGCGGGCGTTCTTCTTCACGATGATCTCGACCACGGCCGAGTGCAGCGAGTCCGACTTGTAGATCGGCGCCGTGCAGCCTTCGATGTAGTGCACATAGCTGTCTTCGTCGGCGATGATCAGGGTCCGCTCGAACTGGCCCATGTTCTCGGTGTTGATGCGGAAGTACGCCTGCAGCGGGATCTCCACGTGCACGCCCTTGGGTACGTACACGAACGAGCCGCCCGACCACACGGCCGTGTTCAGCGCGGCGAACTTGTTGTCGCCTGCGGGGATCACGGTGCCGAAGTACTCCTCGAAGAACTCGGGGTGCTCGCGCAGCGCCGTGTCGGTGTCCATGAAGATGACGCCCTGAGCCTCGAGGTCCTCGCGGATCTGGTGGTACACGACCTCCGACTCGTACTGCGCGGCGACGCCGGCGACGAGGCGCTGGCGCTCGGCCTCGGGGATGCCGAGGCGCTCATAGGTCTCGCGGATGTCCTCGGGCAGCTCCTCCCAGGAACCGGCCTGCTTCTCCGTGGATCGCACGAAGTACTTGATGTTGTCGAAGTCGATCTCGCTGAGGTCGGCGCCCCAGGTCGGCATCGGCTTGCGGCCGAAGAGCTGCAGACCTTTGAGACGGGTCTTGAGCATCCATTCCGGTTCGCTCTTCAGCGCGGAGATGTCACGGACGACGGCTTCGCTCAGGCCGCGCTTCGCGCTGGCTCCGGCGGCATCGGCGTCGTGCCATCCGAATTCGTACACCCCCAGACCATCGAGCTCCGGGCGGTCGATCAGCACATCCGACATACACACTCTCCTTTTGGGCTCTGGCGGTATCAGCCGCCCCGGCGTGCCGAATCTCCGTCGAGTGAGCGGAGTTCGGGAGCCGCTACGGGGCCCTCATCACGACGCGGGCTTCGCGCCTAGACTGTTGGCGAGGCGCGGTGCGTCTCGCAACACACCCGATTCTACAGGTTCCCCCGACATTCCGGCCGTGCGCGTCCACAACCGTGGGGATCCGGAGGCCGCATGCCCGAGACCACCGCCCCTGTTCGCCCACGCTCGCTCGGCTCACGGTTCCACGGCTGGCTGCCGACGACGATCGACACGCGCATCCGCGTCTTCGCGTGGCTCTCGTTCATCGCCGAGGTGCTGATCATCGGCACCGGCGGCGCGGTGCGCCTGTCGGGGTCGGGCCTGGGCTGCTCGCAGTGGCCGCTGTGCACCCCCGACTCGCTCGTGCCCACCGATGCCCAGGGCTATCACGGCGTCATCGAGTTCGGGAACCGCACGATGACCGGCGTCGTCGGCCTGCTCGCACTGGCCGTGCTCATCCTGGTCTGGCGCATCCGGCGCGAGCGGCGCGACCTGTTCGTGCTCGCCGTCGTCGTGCTCGTCGGCGGAGTGCTCCCCCAGGCGATCATCGGCGGCATCACCGTGCTGACGGGCCTCAATCCCTTCATCGTCGGCTTCCATTACACGGTGTCCCTGCTGCTCGTCTGCGCGACGGCGGCGTTCCTCGTGCGCATGAATCAGCCCGCAGGCGCTCGCACTCGCGTCGTACCGCCGTGGTTCGCGGTCCTCACCCACGTGACCGGACTCGCGCTGGCCGCCACGATCGTGTTCGGGGTGCTCACGACCGGATCCGGTCCGCACTCGGGCGATGCCGATGTCAAGCGGCACGGCTTCGACGCGACGGTGATGGCCCACGTGCACTCGTGGCCCGGCTACATCCTCGCGGGGCTCGTGCTGCTCTTGGCGATCACCGCCTGGATGCTGCGGCTGAACCCGAAGAAGTGGCTCCTCGTGCTCATCGTCGCGATCGCCGTGCAGGTCGGTGTGGGCGTGCTCCAGGCGCGCAACGGTCTGCCCGAGGTGCTGGTCGGAATCCACATGGTGCTCGCCGCGCTCTCGGCAGCGGTGTACACGGTCGTGGTGCTGCGACTGAAGAGCCCGACCGGCGAAACCGACGACGCGCGCTGAGCCCGCTCCCGCACGCCGCGGAAGCATTCGTGGCGCTCAGGCGCCGAACGGCAGGATGCGCAGCAGCGGGTCGACCGCGACGGCGAGGAAGATCAGCGTCAGATAGCTGATCGAGGCGTGGAACACGCGCATCGGCTTCGGGGACGCGCCTCGCACGGCCTGGCTGTACAGCCGGTGCGACTCGTACACGAACCAGCCGCCGAACACGAGCGCCGAGACCGTGTAGATGAGCCCCATTCCCGCCACGGGGATGAGCAGCAGCGAACAGGCCAGGGTCGCCCAGGCGTACAGGATCACCTGCAGGCCGACCTGGGCGGCGTTGCGCGTGACGCCGAGCATCGGCACGTCGACGTCTTCGTAGTCGTCCTTGTACTTCATCGACAGCGGCCAGTAGTGCGGCGGGGTCCAGAGGAAGATGAGCACGAAGAGGATGAGCGGCGGCCAGTCGAGCGATCCCGTCACGGCGGCCCAGCCGATGAGCACGGGGAAGCACCCGGCGATGCCGCCCCACACGATGTTCTGCTCGGTGCGGCGCTTGAGGAGCATCGTGTAGATCACGACGTAGAAGAAGATGGCGCCCGCCGACAGCCCCGCGGCCAGCACGTTGGTCGTCGCCAGCAGCCAGACGGTCGAGACGACCGCCAGCGTCCAGGAGAAGACGAGGGCCGCACGGGGCGTGATCTCGCCCGTCACGAGCGGACGGTTCTCGGTGCGGTGCATGTGCGCATCGATGTCGCGGTCGAGGTACATGTTGAACGAGGCCGCCGATCCGGCGGACATCGCGCCGCCGAACACGGTGGCGAAGATGAGCCAGGGGTTCGGCATCCCGCCCTGCGCGAGGAACATGACCGGAATCGTGGAGACGAGCAGAAGCTCCATCACACGCGGCTTCGTCAGGGCGATGTACGCCCCGATGGTCCGCCTCAATGAGCGATCTGCCTTCACGGGATCAGTGACCGTCGAGATGCTGATCGCCTCCTCCGATATCCGCGCGCGTCGCCTTTCAGTCTACGGCACCGGCGTGTCGGCAATCTTCGCCGCCACCGTGCGGTTTCAGCCGTCGTAACGCCCGCATGACATGACTAAGCTGAAACCGCCTGCGCGCCCGAGTGTCGTCGCCGCAGTTCTCCGTGTATGCGCGGAGATCGCGTTCGGTGACGTGGGCGCCCACCAACCTCGCCAGAAAGGGCCTTTGCGTGTCGGAACTGAAGTGGGAAGAGATCGATCGACGCGCGGTGGACACTGCCCGACTGCTCGCGGCGGACGCCGTGCAGAACGTGGGCAACGGCCACCCCGGAACCGCGATGAGCCTCGCCCCCGTGGCCTATCTGCTGTATCAGCGGGTGATGCGCCACGACCCCGCCGACACCGATTGGCTGGGCAGGGACCGTTTCATCCTCTCGGTCGGCCATTCCTCTCTCACCCAGTACGTGCAGTTGTACCTGGGCGGCTTCGGACTCGAGCTCGAAGACCTCGAGTCGCTGCGCACCTGGGGCTCGAAGACGCCGGGGCACCCGGAGTACGGGCACACCAGGGGCGTGGAGATCACCACCGGGCCGCTGGGCCAGGGACTGGCCTCGGCCGTCGGCTTCGCGTACGCCGCGCGGTACGAGCGCGACCTCTTCGACCCCGAGGCCGCGCCGGGCACGAGCCCGTTCGATCACTTCGTGTACGTGATCGCCGGTGACGGCGACCTGCAGGAGGGTGTGACGAGCGAGGCCTCGTCGCTGGCCGGGCACCAGCAGCTGGGCAACCTCATCGCGATCTACGACTCCAACCGCATCTCGATCGAGGGCGACACCGACGTCGCGTTCACCGAAGACGTCGCCGCCCGCTACCGCGCATACGGCTGGCAGGTGCTCGAGGTCGACTGGACCCGCACCGGCGAGTACGTCGAGGATGCGCAAGAGCTGTACGACGCGATCGAGGCGGGCAAGGCCGAGACCGGCAAGCCCACCCTGATCGTGCTGACCACGATCATCGGCTGGCCTGCTCCGAACAAGAAGGGCACCGAGTCTGTGCACGGCAACGCGCTGGGTGCGGATGAGGTGGCCGCGACCAAGGAGGTGCTCGGCTTCGACCCCGCCGAGAGCTTCGTCATCGAAGACGCCGTGATCGAGCACACCCGCGAGTTGGAAGCCCGCTCGGCCGAGGCGCGCGCGGCCTGGCAGGCCGACTTCGACGCCTGGGCGGGGGCGAACCCCGAGCGCAAGCAGTTGCTGGACCGCCTCGAGGCCGAACAGCTGCCCGACGGCATCGAAGCGCTGCTGCCGTCCTTCGAGGCGGGCACCGAGCTGTCGACCCGTGCCGCGTCGGGCAAGGTCATCAACGCCCTCGCCGATGCTCTCCCCGAGCTGTGGGGCGGTTCGGCCGATCTCGCCGGCTCGAACAACACGACCATCACCTCGGCGAAGTCCTTCATCCCCGCCGAGTGGTCCACGCACGACTGGCAGGGCGGGCCCGACGGCCGCGTGCTGCACTTCGGCATCCGCGAGCACGCCATGGGCGCGATCCTCAACGGCATCACGCTGCACGGCAAGACCCGCTCCTTCGGCGGGACCTTCCTCATCTTCAGCGATTACATGCGCCCGGCCGTGCGCCTGGCGGCGCTCATGGACATCCCGAGCATCTTCGTGTGGACCCATGACTCGATCGCCCTCGGCGAGGACGGTCCGACCCACCAGCCGATCGAGCAGCTGGCGGCGCTGCGTGCCATCCCGAACTTCACCGTGGTGCGTCCAGCCGATGCGGCCGAGACGGCTGTGGCCTGGCTGGAGACCCTGCGCCGCCACGGCGGGCCCACGGGTCTTGCGCTGACGCGGCAGAACGTCCCCGTCTTCGAGCGCGGCGAGGGCAAGGCGTCCGGCTCCGCACTGGCGGCGGCATCGAACGCGGCCAAGGGCGCGTACGTGCTCGCCGAGGCGCCCAACGGCACCCCCGAGGTGCTGCTGATCGCCACCGGATCCGAGGTGCAGCTGGCGCTCGCCGCCCGCGAGACCCTGGCGGAGGACGGCGTGCAGGCACGCGTCGTGTCCGCCCCTTCGCTGGAGTGGTTCGCCGAGCAGGACGACGCGTACCGCGAGTCTGTCCTGCCCGCGGCGATCACGGCTCGCGTCTCGGTCGAGGCGGGGTCGGTGCTCACCTGGCGCGGCATCGTGGGCGACCGCGGCCGTTCGATCGGCATAGACCACTTCGGCGCTTCTGCCGACTACAAGACCCTCTTCCAGAAGTTCGGCATCACCGCCGAGGCCGTCGTCGAGGCGGCGCGCGAGACTCTCAAGGAGAACGCATGACCACCCCCACCGCCCAGCTCTCCGCGGCCGGCGTCAGCATCTGGCTCGACGACCTCTCGCGCACCCGCATCGCCTCGGGCAACCTCGCCCAGCTCATCGAGGACCGCAACGTGGTCGGAGTGACCACGAACCCGACGATCTTCGCGAACGCGATCACCGACCCCGACGACACCTCGTACGACGCGCAGGTCGCCGAGCTCGCCTCGCGCGGTGTCACCGCCGAAGAGGCGATCTTCGAGGCCACCACCCAGGATGTGCGGGATGCGCTCGACGTCTTCCGCCCGGTCTGGGAGCGCACCGGCCACGTCGACGGGCGCGTCTCGATCGAGGTCTCCCCCGACCTCGCGCACGACACCGACGGCACCGTCGCACAGGCAAAGCAGCTGTGGGAGAAGGTCGGACGCGAGAACCTGCTCGTCAAGATCCCGGCCACGAAAGCGGGTCTTCCGGCCATCGAGCAGGCGATCGCCGCGGGCATCAGCGTCAATGTGACCCTCATCTTCAGCATCGAGCGCTACGCCGAGGTCATCGACGCCTATCTGTCGGGTCTGGAGAAGGCGAAGGATGCGGGGATCGACATCTCCGCGATCCACTCGGTCGCGTCGTTCTTCGTCTCCCGCGTCGACACCGAGACCGACAAGCGCCTCGACGCGATCGGCACCGATGCGGCCGCCGCTCTGCGCGGCAAGGCCGGGCTGGCCAACGCCCGGCTCGCCTACGAGCTGTACGAGCAGACCTTCGCGGGCGACCGCGCGGCGGCGCTGCTCGCCGCAGGCGGGAACACGCAGCGACCGCTGTGGGCATCCACCGGCGTGAAGGACCCCTCACTCCCCGACACCCTGTACGTCACCGAGCTCGTCGCGAAGGACGTCGTCAACACGATGCCGGAGAAGACGCTCGAGGCCACCTTCGACCACGGCGTCGTCGTCGGCGACACGATCACGACCGGGTACGAAGACGCCCGCTCCGTGTTCACCGGCCTCGCCGAGGCGGGGGTCGACTTCGCCGACGTCACCCAGGTGCTCGAAGACGAGGGCGTGGCCAAGTTCATCGACTCGTGGCACGATCTGCTCGCCCAGGTCGCGAAGGGCCTGGAGGCCCAGGCATGAGCTTCGAGATCCACGCCTCGGGCGCCCCCGCCGAGGCGATCGACACGGTCGTCCCGCGCCTGGTGGGCGAGCTCGTCGCCTCGCGCATCACGGCGGGAGATTCCACGATCTGGGGCGAGGCGGCGGAGTCCGAGGCGGCAAAGCGCCTCGGCTGGGTGGATGCGGTGAGCGTTTCGCGCCCGCTCGTACCCGAGATCCTCGCCCTCCGCGACGACCTGCGGGCCAAGGGCGTCACCAAGGTCGTCCTCGCCGGGATGGGCGGATCATCGCTGGCTCCCGAGGTCATCGCTCAGACGGCGGGCGTCGAGCTCACCATCCTCGACTCCACCGCCCCCGGCCAGGTGCTCGCCGCGCTGGACTCAGGCCTTGAGAGCACGGTGCTCGTGGTGTCGTCCAAGTCCGGCTCGACCGTGGAGACCGACTCGCAGCGGCGCACCTTCGAGGCGGCCTTCCGCGACATCGGCATCGACCCGCTCGAGCGCATCGTGATCGTCACCGACCCCGGATCGCCCATGGACGAGTGGGCCCGCGGTGCCGGCCACCGTGTCTTCAACGCCGATCCGAACGTGGGCGGACGCTACTCGGCCCTCACCGCCTTCGGCCTCGTGCCCTCGGGCCTCGCGGGCGTCGACATCGCAGAGCTCCTCGACGAAGCCGAGGCGACGCTGCTGCAGGTCGCGATCGACTCCGCCGAGAACCCGGCACTGCGCCTGGCCGCGGCCATCGCAGGCGCCGAGCCCCGCAAGGACAAGCTGGGCCTGATCACCGACGGCACCCACATCGACGGCCTGCCGGACTGGATCGAGCAGCTCGTGGCCGAGTCCACAGGCAAGGACGGCACCGGCATCCTGCCCGTCGTGCTGCTTCCCGTCTCCCCCGAGGTCGAGAACGTACCCGCCGACCTCCAGATCGTGCGCCTGGTCGACGACGCCGACGAGTTCCATCTGCACGAGCGCCACCCCGGTGAGATCCTGCTCAGCGGTTCGCTCGGCGCCCAGTTCATGGTGTGGGAGTACGCGACCGTGATCGCGGGCTATCTGCTGGGGATCAACCCCTTCGACCAGCCCGACGTCGAATCGGCCAAGGTCGCTGCGCGCAGCCTGCTCGACGAGCGCCCAGAGCCGGTCGCCGCCGCGTTCGAGGAGAACGGCGTCGAGGTGCGCGTCACCGATCCGGCGCTCGCCGCCTCCGGCACGATCGCCGGCGTGCTCGACGCGCTCTGGACCCAGCTGCCCGATGACGGCTACGTGAGCATCCAGGCCTACGTGAACCGTCTGGAGATGTCGCAGCTCAAGGGCCTGCGCGAGATGGTGGCCGCAGACTCCGGCCGACCGACCACCTTCGGCTGGGGCCCCCGCTTCCTGCACTCGACCGGCCAGTACCACAAGGGAGGGCCGGCGCAGGGCGTGTATCTGCAGATCCTGGAGCGCACCGACGTCGACCTCGAGATCCCCGATCGGCCGTTCACCTACGGCCAGCTCATCGAGGCACAGGCGACCGGTGACGCGGCGGTGCTCGCCGAGCACGGCCGCCCGGTCGTGACGCTGACCCTCACCGAGGCACAGGACGACGTGCTCGATCTCTTCGAAGCCGCCCAGTAGGAGACCCCTTCTCGATGACCGTCCCCATCAGTCGCGGGCACAATCCGCTGCGCGATCCCGACGACCGTCGCCTGAATCGGATCGCAGGGCCCAGCGCCCTCGTGATCTTCGGAGTGACCGGCGACCTCTCGCGCAAGAAGCTCATGCCCGCCGTGTACGACCTCGCCAATCGCGGCCTGCTCCCGCCCGGCTTCGCCCTGGTCGGCTTCGCCCGCCGCGACTGGGAGGATCAGGACTTCGCGGAGGTCGTGTACGAGGCGGTGAAGCAGCACGCCCGCACCCCCTTCCGCGAGGAGACCTGGCAGCAGCTGCTGCAGGGCATCCGGTTCGTCTCCGGCGAGTTCGGCGACCCGGAGGCCTTCCGCCGACTGCGGGAGACGGTCGAGAAGCTCGACGTCGATCGCGGGACCATGGGCAATCACGCCTATTACCTGTCGATCCCTCCCAAGGACTTCCCGCTCGTCGCCAAGCAGTTGCGCGACTCGGGTCTCGTCGACGACTCGCAGGATGAGGACTGCTGGCGCCGGGTGGTGATCGAGAAGCCGTTCGGGCACGACCTCGAATCGGCGCGGGCGCTGAACGATGCCCTGGAGGGCACATTCCCCGCCGACTCGATCTTCCGGATCGACCACTACCTCGGCAAAGAGACGGTGCAGAACATCCTCGCGCTGCGTTTCGCGAACGAGCTGTACGAGCCGATCTGGAACCGCAACTACGTCGACCACGTGCAGATCACGATGGCCGAGGACATCGGGGTGGGCGGTCGCGCCGGATACTACGACGGCATCGGCGCGGCGCGCGACGTGATCCAGAACCACCTGCTGCAGCTGCTGGCGCTCACCGCCATGGAAGAGCCCATCAGCCTCTCGGCGGCGGATCTGCGCGCCGAGAAGGAGAAGGTTCTTGCCGCCGTGGGCGTGCCGGACGACCTGGGCGCGGCCAGTGCACGCGGGCAGTACGCCGGCGGCTGGCAGGGTGGCGAACGGGTCACCGGTTTCCTCGACGAGGACGGCATGAACCCCGAGTCGACGACCGAGACGTACGCGGCGATCAAGGTCGAGATCAACACGCGACGATGGGCGGGTGTGCCGTTCTACCTGCGCAGCGGAAAAAGGCTGGGGCGGCGGGTCACCGAGATCGCCGTCGTGTTCAAGCGCGCCCCCGAGCATCTGTTCGGCGGAGGGCAGAGCGCCGAGCTGGGACAGAACGCGCTCGTGATCCGCGTGCAGCCCGACGAGGGCGTCACGATCCGGTTCGGTTCGAAGGTTCCCGGAAGCGGTGCCAATGTGCGCGACGTGACGATGGATTTCGGATACGGCCACGCCTTCACCGAGGCCAGTCCCGAAGCATACGAGCGCCTGATCCTCGATGTGCTCCTCGGCGACCCGCCGCTGTTCCCCCGGCACGAGGAGGTCGAGCTGTCGTGGAAGATCCTCGACCCCTTCGAGGAGCACTGGGCCGCGCAGGGCGGCCCGCTCGAACAGTACGCGCCGGGATCGTGGGGCCCGCCCGCGGCCGATGAACTGCTGTCCCGAGACGGACGAGTCTGGAGACGCCCGTGATCATCGACCTTCCCGACACCACCGTCAGCCAGATCGCCAAGCAGCTGGTCAAGGTGCGCGAAGAGGGCGGGGCCAACGCCCTGGGTCGCGTACTCACTCTGGTGATCGCCACGCGCAACGGTGTGGCCGAGTCTGCCATCGAGGCCGCCAACGATGCCTCGCGCGAGCATCCGATGCGCGTGATCGTGCTCGCGATCGGCGACGGCGCCGCGCGCCTGAATGCGCAGATCCGGGTCGGCGGCGACGCCGGCGCCAGCGAGGTGGTGGTGCTGAACGCCTACGGCGAGGCCGCCGAGAACGAGGAGAGCCTGGTCACGGGTCTGCTTCTTCCGGATGCACCGGTCGTGGCCTGGTGGCCCGACGACGAACCGGACGACCCGGCGGACTCGCCTCTGGGACGGATCGCGCAGCGCCGCATCACGGATGCCGCGGCCACGCCCGACGTGCGCACCCGGCTCGACCTGCGCGGCAAGACGCACGCCCCGGGCGACACCGATCTCGCCTGGACGCGGCTGACCCACTGGCGCGAACAGCTGGCCGCCGTGCTCGATCAGCCGCCGTTCGAAGAGGTCACGGGCGTCGAGGTCCGCGGTGCCGCCGCATCGCCCTCCACCGCTCTGCTCGCCGCGTGGCTTCAGCTCGCGCTCGACGTGCCGGTGCGGTGGTCGTACGAAGACCCGGAATCGTGGCGGGAGGGCATCAAGTCGGTGCGCCTGCATCGCGCAGGCGGCGACATCCTGCTGGAGCGCCGCGTGCCCGGTGCCGCGGTGCTCACCCAGCCCGGGCAACCCGATCACGACCTGCACCTCCCCCGCCGCACCGTCCGCGAATGCCTCGCGGAGGAGCTGCGCCGGCTGGATCCCGACGTGCTGTACGGTCGGGTGATCACAGACGGGTGGCGTCGGCTGCCGCCACCCGAGTCGGGAGACTGAGATGCCCAAGGACTCCGGCGCCCGTCGCGTCGTCATCGCCGACGACCCCGGCGCCCTCGCGCGCGTGGTCGCGGAACGCTTCCTCGTGCGCCTTCGCGCGCGCACCGGCGACGGCCGCATCGCCCATGTCGCGCTCACCGGAGGATCGATGGGATCCTCCGTGCTCGAACAGGTCGCCGCGCACCCTGATTCCGTCGGCATCGACTGGTCTCTCGTGCACTTCTGGTGGGGCGATGAGCGCTTCGTCCCCGCCGACGATCCCGACCGCAATGCCGGGCAGGCAAGGCGAGCCCTGCTGGATGCGATTCCCGTTCCCGACGAGAACGTGCACGAGATGGCACCGAGCGATGCCGGAATCGATCTCGATGCTGCAGCCGTCGCCTATGCGGCGGAGCTTGCCCGCTACGGCACCGATGAGCATCCGTGGCCGTCGTTCGCCGTGTGCTTCCTCGGAGTCGGCCCCGACGGGCACATCGCCTCGCTCTTCCCCGACCGCAGTGAGATCGACGTCGTTGACCGCGCCGCCGTGGCTGTGCGCGACTCCCCCAAGCCCCCGCCGGAGCGCATCTCGCTGACACGCCCGGTGATCAACTCGGCCAAGCGCGTGTGGCTCGTGCTCACGGGCGCCGAGAAGGCATCGGCGCTGGGGCTCGCCCTCGCGGGGGCGAACTACGCCAACGTTCCTGCGGCGGGGGCCAAGGGCCGAAAGCGCACGGTGTTCTTCGTCGACGCGGCCGCGGCCTCCGAGGTCGCTGCGGACCTCATCGACGCCGACTACTGACGACGCGTCCTCCTGGCCGGCGCGGACTACTGCTCGTCGGCCGGAACCGAAGAGCCGCGCACGATCGGCAACTCCTGGCTCTCGCTGAGCACCTGCGGATGGTAGCGGGCGAGCGTGACGACGCCCCAGGCGGCGACGAGACCCAGAACCGCGAACGCGATGAGCGCCCACACCGGTGCCGCCGTGGCCTCGCCCAGCACGAGCAGTCCGATGAGCACGGCGACCATCGGGTCGACGACCGTGAGCCCGGCGATCACCAGGTCGGGCGGGCCCGAGCCGTAGGCGGTCTGCACGAAGTAGGCGCCGGCGATCGCTGCGGCGACGAGCGCGATGACGCACACCAGTGTGACCCAGGTGAAATCGCCCGCCTGCACCTTCTCGATGACCACCTTCGCCAGCGTCGCGACGAATCCGTAGAGGATGCCGGCGCCGGTGACGTAGAAGAGCGCGCGCATCCGGTGGCGGAGGATCAGCCAGCAGGCGAGGAGCAGGATGATCACGACCAGCAGGATCGCGAGGATCGTGAACAGCTGGCGCTCGGTGATCTCCGGCTCGGTCGCGAACAGCGCGGCGACCATGACGAACAGGAAGATGCCGCCCACGCACGCGCAGATCGACACGATCGAGCGGCGGGTGGGAGCATGCCCGGAGACCCGTGCATTCAGCAGCGTGGTGAGCACCAGGGCGATGGCGCCCAGCGGCTGGACCACGATGAGCGGTGCCACGGAGAGCGCTGCGAGCTGGCACACGATGGCGAGCCCGAGCATCAGGGTGCCGACCAGCCACGACGGCCGGGTCAGCAGTCGCTTGAGCTGCGACATCGACAGGCCCTTGCCCGCGTCGGCGCCGCTCAGCGTCTCGACCTTCGTGACGCCGCGATGCTGGTACTGCGCGCCGAGAGACATGAAGACCGCGCCCGCGAGTGCCAGTGGGATGCCCATGAGCAGGCCCGGATTCTTGAATGCACCGACGAGCTCGTCGCCGACCTCGTCGACGAGCATGACCATCAGATGCGCGCTCACGCGACGAGCCTACCGGCGATCACGCGCCGACTAGGGTTATGGCGTGGCTGTGCTTCCGATTCGCATCATGGGCGATCCCGTCCTGCATTCCCCCGCCTCCCCGGTCGGCGAGATCACCGACGAGATCCGCACCCTCGTCGCCGACATGTTCGAGACGATGGATCGCGCGCCGGGTGTGGGTCTGGCCGCTCCCCAGGTGGGCGTAGGGGTGCGCATCTACACCTACGCGTACGTCGATGACGACGACGAACCCTGGCGCGGCGTCATCATCAATCCCGAGCTCTGGATGGCACCGACCGAACCGGGCGCCCCCGATCCAGACCTGGAGTCCGAGGGCTGTCTCTCGTTCCCCGGCGAGCGGTTCCCGCTGCGCCGATCCGATCGGGTGCGGGTGACCGGCGTCGATCTCGACGGCGCTGAGGTGCGCATCGAGGTCGACGGCTGGCGGGCGCGCATCATGCAGCACGAGTTCGATCACCTCGACGGCGTGCTGTACGTGGATCGCCTCTCCGACGGCGATGCGAAGACCGTGCAGAAGATCACCCGCAAGCGCGGATGGGGGCGCCCAGGAGCGAGCTGGATGCCCGGCGTCGACGACCTCGAGGGGTGACCTCCGGCGCAGCCGGACATGAGCTTCCGGCGTGCGAGGGTACGATCTTATGCGGGAGCTGTGTGCTCCCGTTTCATAGTTTCGCAAGGGGGAAATCCGATGTTCACGATTCAGAAGCGCCTCGCCGTCGGCGGTGCCGCACTCATGATCGCCGCGGGGCTCAGCGGTTGCAGCATGCTCACGGGCGGCGGCAACGATGCCCCTCGCGATGACGAGAGCGGGCAGGTGACCGAGGGGTCGAACATCGGCATCTTCAACCTCAAGGTGGGCGACTGCAAGATGGAGGGCGACTCCGGTCTCATCGAAGACGCCGACGTCGTGCCGTGCGACGAGCCGCACGACGAAGAGGTTTACTACGAGCTGACCATGGACGACGGCGACTACGACGAGGACGCCATCGATGAAGCCAGCTACGAGTGCGTCGGCCAGGCGTACACCGACTTCGTCGGCGTGGCGTACGAGGACTCCACGCTCGAGGTCTACCCGATCACGCCGACGCAAGACACCTGGGAGCAGATGAACGATCGCGTCATCCAGTGCATCATCAGCGACCCGTCTGGTCCCACGACCGGATCCCTGAAGGGCAGCGCCAAGTAGGCACCGACCCGATCCGGCACCGCCGGATACGCGAGAAGCCCCGTTCGGAGGAACGGGGCTTCTCTGTGCTGCTCCCCCGGTTGGACTCGAACCAACAACCTGCCGGTTAACAGCCGGCTGCTCTGCCAATTGAGCTACAGGGGACCGTGCTCCGCGGAGCGGGCAACCCGTCTATCGTAGCAAAGCTTTGCCGTGGCGAACGACACCGCAGACCGTCCGACGCGCCCGTTCAGAGCATCCTCGAGCGGCTGCGCCTCAGTGGCGCGAGGGCTCGGATCCGGGGGTCCAGACGATGTCGGCACCCACCCCGCGGCCCACGACGTGGCCGTCGCGGAGCATGAGGGTCTCGGCCCCGAGTTCGCGGGCGAACGCCGCGTCGTTGCTCACGAGCAGCGCCGCCATCCCGTTCTCCCTGCCACGGCGCGCGATCGCCTCGAAGACGACGTGGCGCACCTCCAGATCGAGGTTCGCCAGCGGTTCGTCGGCGATGAGCACCTTCGGCTCGAGCACGAACGAGCGGGCGATCGCGACACGCTGGCGCATCCCCGCGCTCAGCTCGTAGGGAAACTTCGCCGCCGTGCCCAACGGCAGGTGCACTTCGTCCAGCAGTGTGGCGACCCGGATCGCGAGGGCCTTGGTGTTGACGCGGCGCTCGCGCTGCAGGATCGGCTCGGCGATGATCTCCTGCACGGTCAGTTGGGGCGGGAGCCCCGCACCCGCACCCTGGGGCACGTAGCCCGTGCGATAGGTGAGTTCGCGATGATGCCGGCCTGGTCGCCGGATGGCGATGCCGCAGACGATCGCCTCGCCGCCCACGATGCGGATCGTCGGATCGACCAGCCCTGCCAGAGCGCCCACGAGCGTCGACTTGCCGGATCCCGTCGGTCCCGCGATGCACATGAGCCGGCCGATCTCGAGGGTGAAGCTCACGCCATCGATCGCACGTGTGGGCGCGCTGTGGCCGGTGCGGTCGATGACGAGGTCGCTGCAGGCGATCGCGGTCGAGGTGTCGGCGCGTGGTCGTGACATGTGACCCATCCTGCCCTGCGCCACGCCGAGATCGGTCAGGACTCGGCGAACCGCTGGCGCTCGGCGTCGATATCGCGCAGCCGCACCCGCAGGGCGCGCCCGCCATCGGAATCGGGCGGCACCCGCTGGATCGCCCCGAGCAGCTCCTGCTTCTCACGACCGAGCCCTCGCACGACGAGCCGGCGCACGAGGTCGACCGCTGTGGCCAGCGCTCCCTCCTCGTCGCGGGCGGGGAAGGGACGCATGAGCAGTTCGCCGGCGAGCGGGCGATACGGCTCGCGCACCGCGTCGACGGCCTGCGTCGCCCACCCCACGCGCGTGCGATCGGGCATCGCCGCGACCGACTCTCGCACAGCATCCAGCGCAGAGGTCTGGAACGGCATCGCCACCGCCCGGTGCAGCAGCTCCTGATCCAGCTGGTGCCCGTACTGCAGGATCCCCGTGAGGGCGTCGCGCTCCAGTAGCGCGTCTCCCGTGCGCGGAAGGGCCGCCAGCGTGACCGGGGCGGAAGCGTGGGTCTCCGCGGCCTCATGCGCATCGCCGGGCGGATACGACGCATCCTGCCGCGGACCACGAACTTCCGGCCTGCCTTGACCGCCGGTCGGAGCATTCGCGCCGGACGGTCGGATGCCCTGCTCGGTCCGTCCTCCTGCATCGCGACGCGCGCCACGGTCGCGCCGGCCGGCAGCCGCGCGCACCTCCGCGTGCACGTCGGTCGGGTCGATGCCCAGGCGACGGGCGAGCACGCGCTCGTACTCCGGGCGCAGCAGCCGGTCGCGGATCTCGGCGACGATCGGCGCGGCGGCGCGCAGAGCGCCGACCCGGCCCTCCACGGTCGCGAGATCGTAACCCTCGATCTTGCGGTCGATGACGAACTCGAACATCGGAACCTTGGCGCCCATGAGCGCGCGCACGGCGGCATCGCCCCGCTGCAGCCGCAGATCGCACGGATCGAGCCCGTCGGGAGCCACGGCCACGAAGGTCTGCGCGGTGAACCGGTCGTCTTCGGCGAACGCCCGAAGAGCAGCCTTCTGCCCGGCCTCGTCGCCATCGAAGGTGAACACGACCTCGCCGTGCGCGTCGTCGTCGCCCATGATCCGCCGCAGCACCTTGATGTGCTCGGCGCCGAACGCTGTGCCGCACGTGGCCACCGCGGTCGTCAGGCCCGCGAGATGACAGGCCATGACGTCCGTGTACCCCTCGACCACGATCACGCGGCGGGGGTCTCCCCGTGCGATGTCGCGCTTGGCGAGATCGAGCCCGTACAGGACCTGGGCCTTCTTGTAGATCGGCGTCTCGGGCGTGTTGAGGTACTTGGGCCCCTGATCGTCGTCGTAGAGCTTTCGGGCGCCGAAGCCGATCGTCTGCCCGGTCACATCGCGGATGGGCCACACCAGTCGCCCGCGGAACCGGTCGTACACCCCGCGCTGGCCCGTCGAGACGAGCCCCGCCGCGCTCAACTCGTCGCGGGAGAAGCCCTGCGCGGTGAGCGCCTTGAGCATCCCCTCCCATCCTCGCGGCGCGTAGCCGACGCCGAAGTGCGCGGCCGCCCCCGCGTCGAAGCCGCGCTCGCCGAGGAAACGCCGTGCCGACTCGGCCTCGGCGCTCAGCAGCTGCGCGCGGAAGAACTCCCCCGCGGCGGCGTTGGCCGCATACAGTCGCGAGCGTCCGCTGGTCTCGGGTGCCGCCCCGCCGTCTTCATAGTGCAGCGCGAATCCGATGCGCCCGGCCAGCCGCTCCACGGACTCTGTGAAGCTGAGGTGGTCCATCTCGCGCAGGAACGAGTACACGTCGCCCGACGCGCCGCACCCGAAGCAGTGGTAGAAGCCCACCGCGGGACGCACGTGGAAGCTCGGGCTCTTCTCGTCATGGAAGGGGCACAGGCCCTTCATCGAGCCCACGCCGGCAGATTTCAGCGACACCCGCTCGCCGACGATGTCGGCGATGTTCGTGCGCGCCTTCACCTCGTCGATGTCGGCCTGGCTGATCCGCGGCATCAGCGCACCTCAGCCGCGGCGCGCTTGGCGACCGCTGCCCGCGGCGTGGACTGGCGCGGCGTCCAGATGCCGACCTCGGCGGGGTCGATGTCACCGACGAGGCGATTGTGCCAGTCGACCGCGGTCTGATCCGTGAGACTCGCGATCTGATCCACGACCACACGCGCCCGCTCGGCGTCCGAGTCCGCGGCTCCGAAGTCGGCGGCGAAGGCGGGTTCGAGAACGTCCGCACCCGCCGTCCACAGTGCATCGGTCGACCACAGCGCATCGGCGAGCCGGGTGAGCACCCGGCGCTGTTCTCTGTACACACCGCGGCGTGCATCGATCGTGACGATCGCCTGCCCCATCACACCCTTGAGCACCGCGATCTCGGCGTCGATGACCGACGGAACGACGACATGACCGGAGAAACGCGCCAGCGACGGGCCCGGATACGCCTCGCGCGTGGCGCCGACGGCGGCGCGCGCGAACCGGCCGATGAGGTCGCTCGTGAGGTTCTTCAACCGGGCCAGATCGCGACGCGAGCGGTCGAAACTCGTCAGCCACATCGGCTGGCAGGTGAGCCGGTACAGCGCATCGGCGAGGTCGTCGCGCGTGTAGTCGTAACCCACCCACTGCTGTATCCGCCCCAGCAGCGCCTCGTGCTCAGCCGGATCGGCCAGCCGCTGCACGTCCAGATAGCCGTTCACGATCGCGTCTTCGAAGTCGTGCACCGAGTACGCGATGTCGTCGGAGAGATCCATGATCTCGGCCTCGATGCAGCGCAGCCGGCCCGGCGCGCCCTCGCGCATCCACGCGAACACGGCCTCATCCTCCGGATAGACGCCGAACTTGAGCCGTCCACCAGGATCGGGCAGCGGATTGTCCACGGTCCACGGGTACTTGCACGTCGCATCCAGGCTCGCCCTCGTGAGGTTGAGGCCCACCGAGTGCTCGTCCGCGTCGAGAACCTTCGCCTCGAGCCGCGTGAGGATGCGCAGCGACTGCGCGTTGCCCTCGAAGCCGCCGATGGGCTCAGCCCAGTCGTTGAGCGCCCGCTCGCCATTGTGCCCGAAGGGCGGATGCCCGAGGTCATGGCTGAGACAGGCCGTGTCGACGACGTCGCCGGACACCCCGAGCTCGATGGCCAGCTCGCGACCCACCTGCGCCACCTCCAGCGAATGGGTGAGCCGGTTGCGGGCGAAATCGGCGGTGCTCGCAGGGCTCAGCACCTGGGTCTTGGCCGCGAGACGGCGCAGCGCGGCGGAGTGCAGCACGCGGGCGCGGTCACGGGCGAAGTCGTCGCGCTCAGAGCGATGGGTCTCGGCGAAGAAGCGGGCGGAGGCGTGGGCGTCATAGCCGTCGGCCCGGGGCGGCCGCGACTCAGCCTCCACTGTTCTCGATCTCCGCGCCGCGCATCATGTCGCTCGTCTCGGATGCCACCTCGCGCGAGTCGAGCCATCCCTCCGGCAGGGCGGTGCGCTTGGGCGTTCCCGCCCGGCCGCGCTGGCCTTCGGCCGGGGCGCCCGGATACGGTGCGTCGCCGAGGGTCGCCAGCAGGTCGTCGATCTCCTGCAGCGTCGACGCGCGCGCCAGCGCCGCGCGCAGGTCGCCGCCCACCGGATATCCCTTGAAGTACCAGGCCACGTGCTTGCGGATGTCCTTGCATCCACGGTCTTCGTCTTCGAAGAACTCCACGAGCAGCTCGGCGTGCCGCCGGAACGCGGCGGAGACGAAGCCGAGGGTCGCATCCACAGGCTCGGTGTGCGCGGCGCCGAAAGCGCCGGCGAGCTCGCCGAACAGCCACGGGCGACCCAGGCACCCTCGTCCCACGACGACGCCGTCGCAGCCGGTCTCTGCCATCATGCGCACGGCGTCGTCGGCCGACCAGATATCGCCGTTGCCGAGCACGGGGATCGAGGTGACCGCCTGCTTCAGCTCGCCGATGGCGCTCCAGTCGGCGGTGCCCGAGTAGTATTGCCCCGCCGTGCGGGCGTGCAGCGCCACGGCCGCGGCACCCGCATCCTCCGCCGCACGACCCGCGTCGAGGAAGGTGAGGTGGTCGCGGTCGATGCCCTTGCGCATCTTGACAGTGAGCGGCACGTCGCCCGCCGCCTTCACGGCGCGTCCGACGATGTCGGCGAACAGGCTCGTCTTCCACGGCAGGGCGGCGCCGCCGCCCTTTCGTGTCACCTTGGGCACGGGGCAGCCGAAGTTCAGGTCGACATGATCGGCGCGATCCTCGGCGACGATGATGCGCACGGCCTCGGCGATCGTCGCCGGGTCCACGCCGTAGAGCTGGATCGAGCGGGGCGTCTCGCTCTCGTGATGCCGGATGAGGCGCATCGTGATGTCGTTGCGCTCCACGAGCGCGCGAGAGGTGATCATCTCGCTCACATAGAGACCCGCGCCGTACTCGCGGCACAGTCGACGGAAGGCCGTGTTCGTGATCCCCGCCATGGGCGCGAGCACGACGGGCGCGTCGATCCTCAGCGGACCGATGCGCAGGGGGCGTGCGAGGGCGGGGGCGAGTGTCATCGCCTCCATTCTCCCAGATCCGGCGCCAGCCGCGGCCACCGGTCGTAGCCTGGGTGGATGACAGAGACCACTGCCGTCGACCTGCGTGCCATTCCCTTCCTCGATGCCACGGGCGAGGAGCGCACGCTGAACGACTACGACGCGTCGGCCGTGCTCGTCGTCAACGTCGCCTCGCGCTGCGGACTGACTCCGCAGTACGGCGGACTCGAAGAGCTGCAGCGCACCTACGCGGATCGCGGACTGCAGGTGATCGGCTTTCCCTGCAACCAGTTCATGGGCCAGGAGCCGGGCACGATGGATGAGATCCTCGAGTTCTGCTCGACCACGTACGGCGTGACGTTCCCCGTGCTCGACAAGGTCAAGGTCAACGGCAAGAAGGCCGCCGCTCTCTATAAGGCGCTGAAGCAGACGCCCGACGCGCACGGCCAGGCGGGACGGGTGGAATGGAATTTCGAGAAGTTCCTCATCGGCCCCGACGGCTCCGTCCAGCGCTTCCGCCCGCGCCAGAGCCCCGACTCCCCCGAGATCGTCTCGGCGATCGAGGCGGCGCTGGCGGATCAGACCGCCGCGGACTCCTGATCGGACTCGACAGCCTCATCGGCTGATTCCTGGCCACGCTGGGCCCACACGTCGCGCAGCACGCCGGCGAACGCATCCGCCGGCTGCGCGCCGCTGATGCCGTACATGCCGTCGATCACGAAGAACGGCACGCCCTGGATGCCGTAGGCCTGCGCCTGCGCCTGATCCTGTCGCACGGCAGGCAGGTACGTCTCCTCGGTCAATGCGGTGCGCGTGGCCTCGGCGTCCAGCCCCACCTCGACGGCGAGCTCGACGAGATCGTCGATGCGCCCGACATGCTTGCCCTCGGTGAAGTACGCCGACATGAGGCGCTCCTCCATCTCGTGCTGCAGACCGTGGGCCTTCGCGATGTGCAGCAGCTCGTGCGCCTTGACCGTGTTGGTGTGCTTGAGCAGGTCGAAACGGTACTCGAGCCCGGCGTTCTTGGCCACGCCCGTGACGTTCGCGAGCATCTTGGCGACCTGGTCGCGCGGCATGCCCTTGTGCCCGGCGAGGAAGTCGACCTCGTCACCGTCGAAGTCGACGGGGGTGTCGGGTGAGAGCTCGAACGAGTGGAAGGTGATCTCGACCTGCGGCGCGTCGTCGTCGGACGCCGTGGCCGCCAGACCCGCCTCGAGGTTGCGCTTGCCGATGTAGCACCACGGGCAGGCGATGTCGGACCAGATGTCGATGGAGATGGGTTCGCTCACACCGCGTGCAACGCTCACGGCACCCGGATCATTCCGCGGCTAGGATCGTGGGGTGCTCTCCGCCGACGATCCGCTGCCCTTCCGACCCGAGCGCGTGCTGATCGCGGGGGTCACCGGATCGGGCAAGACGACGCTCGCCCGGCGCGTCGCCGCGCAGTGGAATCTCGTGCATCACGAGATCGATGCCCTGCACCACGGTCCGAACTGGACCCCGCGGCCTTCGTTTCTGGACGACGTGCGTGCCTTCGCCGCCACCGATCGCTGGGTGACCGAATGGCAGTACACGAGCAAGGGCACCGACGACATCCTCACTCCGCGCGCCCAGCTCGCGGTCTGGCTCGACTATCCGTGGCGAGTGGTGCGCGGACGGCTGCTGCGTCGCACGCTCGGTCGCAGCGTGCTTCGCACGGAGATGTACAACGGCAACGTCGAAAAGCCTCTCTGGCGCCTCCTCGCGACGCGCGACCCGTACGAGAACATCCTGGCCTGGCAGACGAAGATGCGGTCCTTCTGGGCGGAGCGGATGCCCGAGAAGATCGAGCGGCACCCGCACCTCACGATCGTGCGCCTCCGCCACCCCCGCGAGACGGAGCGCTGGCTGCGGCGCCTCTGACCCTCGTCAGCCGGCGGAGTCCGGCGCATCCACCGCACCGCCGAAGCGGCGATCGCGCGACAGGTAGATCTCGATCGCGCGCCACAGCTCCATGCGCGAGAAGTCGGGCCAGAGCGTGTCGAGGAACACCATCTCGGCGTACGCCGATTGCCAGAGCAGGAAGTTCGAGGTGCGCTGCTCGCCCGAAGAACGCAGGAACAGGTCGACGTCGGGCATGTCGGGCACGTACAGGTGCCTGCGGATGCGCTTCTCCGTGATGGCCGACGGCCGCAGCCGCCCCGCCTTGACGTCTTCGGCCATCCGGCGCATCGCGTCGACGAGCTCGACCCGGCCGCCGTAGTTCACGCACATCGTCAGGGTCAGCACGTCGTTGCCCCGAGTGAGCTCCTCGGCGTACTGAAGCTCTCTGACCACCGAGCCCCACAGCCGGGGCTTGCGGCCGGCCCACCGCACACGCACCCCCCACTCGTTGAGTTGATCACGACGACGGTGCAGCACGTCGCGGTTGTAGCCCATGAGAAAGCGCACCTCTTCGGGCGAGCGCGCCCAGTTCTCCGTCGAGAACGCATACACCGACAGGTGTTTGACGCCGGCCTGAATCGCACCGGCGACGACATCGAGCAGAACTTCCTCGCCCGCCTTGTGCCCCTCGATGCGGCTGAGACCGCGCCGATTCGCCCATCGCCCGTTGCCGTCCATGACGACGGCGATGTGCTGCGGCACCGCGGGGAACGCCGGCGGGTGCAGACCGGTCCAGTCGACCGGACGGTACGGCACAGCGTCTTTGTGCGTGTACGGCTTGGGGCTCACCGGGATCCTTCCACGTGTTCGAGGGAGCGGATCCCCCGCTCCAGATGCCACTGCGCGTAAGCGGCGATGAGACCGGATGCCGCGGCCGTCTCCGCCGCCGAGGCTCCGTCGATCACCGTCCACTCCCCCGCCATGAGGGCGCGCAGCAGGTCGAGGGTGCCGGCGCGCACCTGAGCGCTGCCCGCGGGGGCGCAGTCGGCGCAGACGAGACCGCCCATCTGCGCGACGAACGTCGTATGCGCGCCCGCGCGCCCGCACCGCGCGCAGTCCGTGAACGACGGCGCCCATCCCGAAAGCGCCATGACCCGCAGCAGGTACGAATCGAGGATGCTCCGCGGCGCATGATCACCGCGCGAGAGCGCCCGCAAACCTCCGACGAGCAGCAGATACTGCTCGGGCGTCGCCTCGGCGTCGCTCAGCCGGTCGGCCGTCTCGACCATCGCGCTCGCCGAGGTGAAGCGGTCGTAGTGCACGGCGATGTCGGCGCCGTAGGATCCGAGCGACTCCGCCTGCTGCACGATGTCGAGCGAACGGCCCTGATACAGCTGCACATCGGCCACCATGAACGGCTCGAGCCGCGCCCCGAACTTCGACGAGGTGCGCCGGACGCCCTTTGCCACCGCCCGGATCTTGCCGTGTCCGCGCGAGAGCATCGTGAGGATGCGGTCCGCTTCGCCGAGCTTGTGGGTGCGCAGGATCACCGCTTCGTCTCGATAGCTCGGCATCCCTCGATTATCCCCCTCACCGGCGACAATGGACGGGTGACCGAACCGCTCTTCATCATCCCCCTATGGGCCGATCTGCTCGGCGTCGGACTCGGCGGCGTGCAGGGGGCGATGTTCGCCTCCGGCTTCCAGGGGCAGCGGCGCCTCGATCTGCTCGGGGTCGCGATCATCGGCATCCTCATCGGCATGGGCGGCGGACTCATCCGCGATCTGCTGCTGGGGCAGCCCCCGGCGACGTTGCAGAACAACGGGTATCTGCTCACGGCGACGGGGGCTGCCATCGTCGGCATGCTTCTGGCTGGACTGCTGAATCGGGCGAACGGGCTCATCGTGGGGCTCGACGCCGTCGTCATCGGCATGTTCGGTGCTTTTGGCACCAGCAAGGCACTCGGTCTGGGTGTTCCGGAGGTGCCCGCGGTCTTCATCGGCGTGTGCGCCGCCGTGGGCGGCAGCATCCTGCGCGACGTGATCATGGGGCTGCCCGTCGCGATCATGCATGTGGGATCGCTCTACGCCGTCGCCGCTCTGGTGGGATGCGCGACGATCGTGATCCTGCACGCGTGCGGGGTGGGCCTCGTCGTCGCCGGGCTCATCGGAATCGTCGTCACCGCGGTGATCCGGGTTCTGGCCGTGATCTTCGACCTGTCGCTGCCCGAGCAACGGCGCCTGTACCGGCGCAAGGTCGCCGTCGAGACCACGGCCATCACCCTTCCCGACCCGGGCGACGCAGCGAATCCGTGAGCCGGAGAATCAGACCGCGGCGAGCTCGCCCGCGCGCGTGCGGATCGCGCGGTTCACGCCCGACACGATCGCCTTGAGGCTCGCCGTCGAGATGTCGCCGTCGATGCCCACGCCCCACAGCCGCTGGTCCCCGACCTGGAGCTCCACGTACGACGCCGCCTGCGCGTCTCCGCCCGAGCTGAGCGCGTGCTCGACGTAGTCGTAGACGGTCAGGTCGAAGCCCTGCGCGCGCAGCACCTCGACGAACGCCGCGACGGGGCCGTTGCCGCGCCCGGTGGTCCTGACCGTGCCCTCGTCGTCGCGCAGCACGACGTCGAGCTCGACCTCGCCCGACATGTCGCTGCGTGTCTCGGTCCCGAGCAGCTCGAACCGGCCCCACCTTGCCTGCTCGGCCTGAGCGGGCAGGTACTCGTCGGTGAAGATGCCCCAGATCTCGTCGCTGGTGACCTCGCCCCCCTCAGCATCGGTCTTCGCCTGCACGACACCGGAGAACTCGATCTGCAGCTTGCGGGGCAGATCCAGCGCGTGGTCGGTCTTGAGCAAGTAGGCGACGCCGCCCTTGCCGGACTGGGAGTTGACTCGGATGACGGCCTCGTACGACCGGCCCAGGTCCTTCGGGTCGATCGGAAGGTACGGCACGGCCCATTCGATCTCGTCGACGCCCACGCCCTTCTCCGAAGCCTCGGCCGCCATCGCCTCGAAGCCCTTCTTGATGGCGTCCTGGTGCGAACCGCTGAACGCCGTGAACACGAGGTCGCCGCCCCACGGGCTGCGCTCGGGCACGGGCAGCTGGTTGCAGTACTCCACGGTGCGCTTGACCTGGTCGATGTCGCTGAAGTCGATCTGCGGATCGATGCCCTGCGTGAACAGGTTGACGCCCAGCGTGACGAGGTCGACGTTGCCGGTGCGCTCGCCGTTACCGAACAGGCATCCCTCGATGCGGTCGGCGCCGGCCATGTAGCCGAGTTCGGCGGCGGCGACCGCGGTGCCGCGGTCGTTGTGCGGATGCAACGACAAGATCACGTTCTCGCGCTGCGCGAGGTGCCGGCTCATCCACTCGATCGAGTCGGCGTACACGTTGGGCGTGGCCATCTCGACGGTGGCGGGGAGGTTGATGATCACCTTGCGGTCGGGGGTGGGCTGGATCACCTCGATCACGGCGTTGCAGACCTCGACCGCGTACTCCAGCTCGGTGCCCGTGTAGCTCTCGGGCGAGTACTCGTAGTACACCTCGGTGTCGGGGATGCGCTTCTCGAACTCGCGGCACATGCGCGCGCCCTCCAGGGCGATCTGCTTCACGCCCTCGCGGTCGGAGCGGAACACGACCTCGCGCTGCAGCACGCTGGTGGAGTTGTAGAAGTGCACGATGGCCTGTTTCGCCCCGGCGATCGCCTCGTAGGTGCGCTCGATGAGGTGCTCGCGGCACTGCGTCAGCACCTGGATCGTGACGTCGTCGGGAATCAGGTTCTCCTCGATGAGCTGGCGGACGAAGTCGAAGTCGGTCTGGCTGGCCGACGGGAAGCCCACCTCGATCTCCTTGTAGCCCATGCTCACGAGCAGTTCGAACATGACGCGCTTGCGCTCGGGCGACATCGGGTCGATGAGGGCCTGATTGCCGTCGCGCAGGTCGACCGCGCACCACCGCGGGGCTGTCGTGATGCGCGCGGCGGGCCAGGTGCGGTCGGGCAGATCGACCGAGAGCTGCTCGTGATACGGCCGGTACTTGTGAACCGGCATGGTCGTCGGAGTCTGAGCGTTCTTCATGATGGGCTTTCCTTCTCGTCGCTTCTCGCGGGATGTGACGGGCCAACGCGAACACCGCGACGAGGTGGGCCCTAGATCTGGGACTCGCCGCGGCGGCTAAGAAGAAGCAGAACGCCTGCGTGCATGCGGCCATGCTAGCACCCTGCCCGGTCCCGCACGCACCTGGTGGCTGTGTTCTGTGCAGTCTGCGCACACCGGAGGGCGTCCGCGATCCCGCCGGGTTCCTGGCAGAATCGAAGTGCACGCCCGGCAACGCGCGTCGCATCCTCCCACCGACGAGCACCTCAGGAGCATCCGTGCAGTACATCTCGACCCGCGGCGGCGGCACGTCGCGCACGTACAGCGAGACGCTGCTGCGGGGCCTCGCCGACGACGGCGGCCTCGCCGTGCCGCAGGAGCTCCCCCGCGTCGAGGCGGAGACGCTCGAGAGCTGGCGCGCCCTGGACTATCCCGCCCTGGCCGCCGCCGTGCTCGGGCTGTTCGCGACAGACATCCCCGCAGACGATCTCGCGCGGCTCTGCACCGCCGCGTACACGAGCGACCTTTTCCCCACGCTGGTGCCGCTGCGCCCGGTCGACGGTGATCTCACCCTCGTGGGACTGTCCGAGGGGCCGACGCTGGCCTTCAAGGACATGGCGATGCAGTTCCTCGGCCAGGCCCTGGAGTACGCGCTGGAGAAGACCGGCGGCGTGCTCAACGTGCTGGGAGCGACCTCGGGCGACACCGGATCGGCCGCCGAGCACGCGCTGCGCGGCAAAGATCGCGTGTCCGTGTTCATGCTGTCGCCGCAGGGCAGGATGAGCCCGTTCCAGCGCGCGCAGATGTTCTCACTGCAGGACGACAACGTGCACAACATCGCCGTCGCCGGAGTGTTCGACGACTGCCAGAACCTGGTCAAACAGCTCGCGGGCGACCTCGCGTTCAAGGCGGAGCACAGTCTGGGCGCCGTCAACTCGATCAACCTCGCCCGCATCACCGCGCAGAGCGTGTACTACTTCTGGGCCTGGCTGCGGGCGAGCGACGCGGTGGCTTCCGACGAGCGTGCCGGCTTCGAGGTCTCGTTCTCGGTGCCCACCGGCAATTTCGGCAACATCCTCTCAGGCCACTATGCCCGCGCCATGGGGCTGCCCATCCGTCGGCTCGTCCTGGCGACGAACGAGAACAATGTGCTCGACGAGTTCTTCCGCACCGGCGTGTACCGGCCCCGCAGCGCCGCACAGACCCATGCGACCTCGAGCCCGTCGATGGACATCTCGAAGGCCTCCAACCTCGAGCGCTTCATCTACGACCTCGTCGGTCAGGATCCCGAGCGCCTGCGCGCGCTGTGGGCCGAGCTCGACGCGACGGGTGCCTTCGACCTTTCGGCCGAGCAGCCGCGCTTCGCGGACGAGTTCGGGATCGTGAGCGGCACGAGCACCCACGCCGATCGGCTCGCCACCATCCGCGCGGTGCACGAGGCATCCGGAGAGATCATCGACCCGCACACCGCCGACGGCGTGCGGGTCGCGCGCGACCACGTCGAGGCGGGCGTGCCGATGCTCGTGCTCGAGACAGCCAAGCCGCAGAAGTTCGCCGAGACGATCCTGGAGGCGATCGGTCTCGAGGTCGAGCTCTCCCCCGCGCTTCGCGACATGCTCGACGCGCCGCAGCGCGTCACGGAGCTCGAGGACGACGAGGCGGCGCTTCGCACCTTCATCGACGAGCACGCGTTGCGCTGAGCACGCGGCGCACAGGGAGCGCCCACGACTCGCTGACGCCCCTCGGCTAGCCTGGCTGTCATGTCGGCTCGTCTGCGCAACGCACTCCTGTCCGCCCTCGGCGCGTCGACGCTGATCGCCGCGCCGCTGATCCTCGCCCCTGCGGCGAACGCCGGAGTCGACGACTTCTCGTACGACTCCTGGGATGCCCTGTACGAACTCGGTCTCAACGACGAGGGGCGCGCCAGCCTGCACGTGACCGAGACCGTCGTCGCGCACTTTCCGGAGATCGACCAGAACCGCGGCATCGTGCGCGGGCTCGCCGAACGCTACTTCGGCGCACCGCTGTGGACGGATGTGCTCTCGATCCGTGACGAGAACGGCGCCGACGTGCCGTACGAGGAGGATTCGGACGACGACGTGCTGTACCTGTCGATCGACGACGACACGTACAAGCACGGTCCGACGACGTATGTGATCGAGTACACGATGCGCGATGTCATGCACCGGCCGGACGATGCCGATGTCGACGAGTTCTACTGGGACCTGCTGCCGCTGGACAGCACGCAGCCGATCGACGAGTTCTCGGCGCGGATCGTCTTCGACGACGCGCTCGTACGCGCTGCGACGGGGGCGATGAGCTGCTATCAGGGACGCTACGGCTCCACCGATTCGTGCGAGCTCACGCCCGATACGGAGTCCGCAGAGCACGGATACCGAGTGCAGGCCCACGATCTGGCAGCCGGCGAAGGCGTCTCCGTGGCGTTCGCGTTCGCGCCGGGAACCGTCACGCCCTCGCCAGCGGCGGTGGCCGATCCGTCGACCGACCTGCTCCCCTTCGGTCTCGGCGCGGGCGCCCTCGCGCTCGTGCCTGCCCTCGGCTTCACGGCGCGCGGCATGCAGCGGCGCAAGGCTGCGGCACAAGGCCGGGGAATCGTCGTGGCGCAGTACGAGGTTCCCGCCGACCTTCCCCCGTCCCTCGCCGCGCACCTTGTGCGCGCGCGTGGCGCGGCGGTTCCCGCGGAGATCGTGCATCTCGGCGTGCACGGCGCTCTGCAGATCCAGGATGGGACGCGCAAGCCCGTGCTCGTGCTCGACGACCCCTCGGCCGCCGTCGAGCCGCTCGATGCCTATGCCCTGAAGGCACTGTTCCCGGTGCAGAACCCGGGTGAACGGCTCGATCTCGGCATCGCCGACAACAACGTCGTCACCCGGCTGCAGGGCATCACGACAACGGCGGAGCAGGCGGGCATCGAACGCGGTCTGATCCGCAAGGCGCGTTCCCGCCTCGCCGTCGGCGCGGGCATGGTCGGCGTCGCGCTCGCCCTGGCGGCCATCGGGTTCGCCATCCCCGGGATGATCGTCGGTCGGGAGTCCTCGATCGCCGCGTTCGTGATCTCGTGCATCGTCCTCCTCCTGAGCCTCATCCTCACCGCCGTGCTGTCGCGTCGCCAGTCGCTGCTCACCCCGGCGGGCGCCGAGCGCGCAGAGCATCTCGAGGGCGTCAAGGAGTTCATCCGCGTCGCCGAGGCCGACCGCCTCCGCATGCTGCAGTCGTACTCCGGCGCCGAGCGCCAGCATGACGGCGGCGTCGACACCGTGGTGCTGTACGAGAAGCTTCTGCCCTACGCCATGCTGTTCGGCATGGAGCGGGAATGGGGCGACGTCCTCGACCTGCAGTACGAACAGCAGCACACCGCGCCGAGCTGGTACACCGGCTACGCCCTCGGGTCGTTCGGGTCGTCGCTGACGGACATGGGCGGCACGCTGCACGCGACGCCGGTGGCGACCTCCTCGTCATCGTCGTCGAGCGGATCGTTCGGCGGCGGGTTCTCCGGCGGAGGCGGCGGAGGCGGGTTCTCCGGCGGTCGGTGAGATCGTTGCGCGCACCCGTCCTCAGGGAATGAGCGCGAGCTTTCCGCCGGGATGGCCCTGCGCGAGGAGGGCGAGCGCCTCCGGGGCCTCGGCGAGGGGGAACGTCTGCGCCACGGGAACGATGAGATCGCCGGCCGCCGCGAGATCGACGAGCATCGGGCGGGCCTCGTCGCGGAATGCCGCGCTGTCGGGCTTGGAGCCGGCGATCGCACGGAAGCCGTGCTCCTGCGCCGCCGACGGATCGACGATCGTGACGATCCGGTCTCGGTCGCGCACGAGCTCGAGCGAGACCTCCGTCGCCTCCGCCGTGCCGGCCGCGTCGAGCGCCGCGGAGATCTGTGCGCCATCCGCGAGTTCGCGCACCCGGTCGGCGAGCCCCGGACCGTATGCGACCGGGATCCCGCCGAACTGACGCACGCGTGCCGAGCCCGCCGATCCGGTCGTGCCGATCACGCGGATGCCCGCGCGCGCCGCGAGCTGGAGCACGATGACCCCGACGGCTCCGGACGCCGCGTGCAACAGGATCGTCTCGCCCGACGTCGCCGCCACGACATGCAGCATCTCGGCGGCGGTCGTGCCCGCCAGCAGCAGATTGGCGGCTTCGGGGTGGCTGAGATTGTCAGGCTTGTGGAAGGCCTTCTCTGCGGGGATCGTCACCTCGTCGGCGTAGCCGCCCTGGATCCGGAAGGCCAGCACGTCGTCTCCGACGGAGACGGGGCCTGAGCCGATCGAGGTCTCGGGGCCGACCGCGGTCACCTCGCCCGAGATCTCGTAGCCGATCGGCACGGGGAACGTGGTGCCTGGCCGCTCCCGCAGCACGTGCTTGGCATCGGCGGGGTTCACACCCGCCGCCCGCACGAGGACGCGGATCTCTCCCACCTGCGGCTCGGGGGCCGTGTGCTCCTCCCGGACCCATGTGTCCGGCGCGCCCGGCGCGGGCGCCACCCAGCGGCGCGAGGTCGTGTGCGACTCCGTCTGAATGTCCGTCATCAGAACCCCAATCTTCCGAGCTGCTTCGGATCGCGCTGCCACTCCTTGGCGACGCGTACGTGCAAGCCGAGGAACACGCGCGTGCCCACCAGCGGTTCGATCTGCGCGCGTGCGGCGGCGCCGACGTCGCGCAGGCGCGCGCCCTTCCGGCCGATGATGATCGCCTTCTGGCTGTCGCGCTCCACCACGATGCTCGCATGGATGTCGGTGAGATCCGAGTCCTCGCGCTGAGCGATGTCGTCGACCACCACCGCGATCGAGTGGGGCAGCTCGTCGCGCACGCCCTCCAGCGCCGCCTCCCGGATGATCTCGGCGATGCGGTCATCGACCGACTCATCGGTGACGATGTCGTCGGGATAGAGCGCCGGGCCTTGGGGCATCAAGGCGATGAGCTCGTCCGAGAGCACGTCGAGCTGCAGGCGAGTGAGCGCCGACAGCGGGATCACCGCGGCCCAGTCCTCGCGGAGCGCGTCGACCTCGATGAGCCGTTCGGTGATCTCGTCGCGCTCGGCGGCGTCGACCTTCGTCACGATCGCCACCTTCTTCGCGCGGGGATATCCATCTAGCGATGCGGCGATGCGGCGATCTCCCGGCCCCACCTTCTCGGTCGCCGGCACGCAGAAGCCGATGACGTCGACGTCGCCGAGCACCTGCTCGACGAGGTCGTTGAGCCGCTCCCCCAGCAGCGTCCTGGGGCGATGGATACCGGGGGTGTCCACGATCACAAGCTGCCCGTCCGGCCGGTTGACGATGCCGCGGATCGCGCGCCGCGTCGTCTGCGGCTTGGCGCTCGTGATGGCGATCTTCTCGCCGACGAGCGCGTTCGTCAGCGTCGACTTGCCCACGTTGGGTCTGCCGACGAAGGTCACGAACCCGCTGCGGCCCTGTGCCTGTTCAGAACCCTGTGCCTGTTCCGAACCCTGTGCCTGTTCCGCAGCCTTTTCCTGCTCAACGCTCATCGTCTGCTCCTCGCTCGTCGTCGTCGGCCGGCTGCTGCGCGCGCTCCACGAAGACCGTCGCGAGTCCTCGTCCGCGGCCGCGTGAGGCGCCGCCGGTGAGCACCAGACCGTGCGTCGTCACGGTGGAGCCTTGCCGGGGGACGCTGCCGAGTTCCTTACCGAGCAACCCGCCGATGGAGTCGACATCGTCGTCGTCGAGGTCGAGCCCGAACAGCTCCCCGATGTCTTCGAGCCCCAGCCGGGCGCTGACGCGGTAGCGTCCCGTCGACACCTCGACCACTTCGGCGGTCTGCTGGTCGTACTCGTCGGCGATTTCGCCCACCAGCTCTTCGATGAGATCCTCCATCGTGACCAGGCCCGAGATACCGCCGTGCTCGTCGACGACGAGGCACACGTGCACGGCGTCGCGCTTCATCTGCTGCAGCAGCGTCTCGGCGCGCATCGATTCGGGCACGAACACCGCGGGCCGCGCGATCGTGCGGACCGAGGCGTCCTTCCAGTCCTCCTCCGAGCCGAAGGCGAACTGCACGAGGTCTTTGAGGTACAGCACCCCGATGACGTCATCGGCCTCGTCGTCCACGACGGGGATGCGCGAGACGCCTTTGTCGAGGAAGAGCGTCATCGCCTCGGTGCTGGTGGCCTCCGCGCCGACCGACACCATGTCGGTGCGCGGCACCATCACGGCACGCACGAACTGATCGGTGAAGTCGAACACCGAGTGGATGAGATCGCGGTCGTCCTCCTCGATGAGGTCGTTCGAGGCCGCCTCGTCGAGCATGCTGAGCAGCTGCTCCTCGGACGCGAAGCCGCTGCGTCCGGTGCCGGGGGTGACGCGGCTGCCGAGCACGACCAGGCCCTGCGCCAGCGGCCCCATGATCACCCGCAGCCCTCGCACCACCGGAGCGCACACCCGCAGCATGGCGCCGGCGTGCTGGCGGCCGAACGATCGCGGGCTCGAACCCACGAGCACGAAGGTGATCGCCGTCATCAGCAGGGCAGCGGCGAGCATCGCCCACCAGATCTGGTCGATGAGCAGCACGAAGGCGACCGTCACGAGCACCGCGGCGGCCACCTCGGCGAACACGCGGATGAACGCCACCGCGTTCGCGTGCGGGTCGGGATCCTCGGAGATCTTCGTCAGCGCCTCGCCGTTGCGCCCCTCCGAGCCCATCTCCGCGAGATCCGATCGCGACGTCACCGACAGCGCGGCGTCGATCGCGGCGGCGAGCCCCGCGAAGGCGACCAGCAGCACGGCTGCGGCCAGGAGCAGGATCGGCGTCATCGAGCTCTGCGGCGCTCGGAGTCGGCGAAGGCCAGGATGAGCTCGCGCTGCAGCCCGAACATCTCGCGCTCCTCGTCGGGCTCGGCGTGGTCGAACCCGAGCAGGTGCAGCAGCCCGTGCGTGGTGAGCAGCACGAGTTCGTCGATGAGGGCGTGCCCGGCGGCCGCGGCCTGCGTCTCAGCCACCTGCGGGCACAGCACGATGTCGCCGAGGAGTCCGGGCGGAGTCGGGCGGTCGACCGTTCCCGGCCGCAGCTCGTCCATCGGGAAGCTCAGCACATCGGTCGGACCAGGCTCATCCATCCACTGCACGTGCAGAGACTCCATCGCGCCCTCGTCGACGAGCACGATCGCGACCTCGGCGTCGGGGCTCACGTTGAGCTGTGCGAGGTTGTGCGCGGTGAGCCTCAGCAGCACCTGCTCGTCGACGTCGATGGCCGATTCGTTGTTGATCTCGATCATGAGCGTCCTCGTCTCGGCATCCGATCGCGCGGCCCCGGCCGCATGCCCGCGCGCCGCTCGGCGCGATTGGCGAACTCCGCCGCCTCCTCGCGCTCGGCCCGCGCCGCCGTGCGCTTCTCGTCGTACTCGCTGTACGCGTCGACGATGCGGCCCACGAGGGTGTGCCGCACGACGTCGTCGCTCGTGAGCCGGGCGAAGTGGATGTCGTCGATGTCGTCGAGCACGCGCGTGACGACCCGCAGCCCGGATGCGCCCTGCGGCAGATCCATTTGAGTGATGTCGCCCGTGACGACCATCTTCGTGCCGAAGCCGAGCCGGGTGAGGAACATCTTCATCTGCTCGGGCGTGGTGTTCTGCGCCTCATCGAGCACGACGAACGAGTCGTTGAGCGTACGCCCGCGCATGTACGCCAGGGGCGCGACCTCGATGGTTCCCGACGCCATCAGCCGGGGCACGATCTCGGGGTCCATCATCTCGTTGAGCGCGTCGTACAGCGGACGAAGGTACGGATCGATCTTGTCGGTGAGGGTTCCGGGAAGAAAACCCAGGCGCTCCCCCGCCTCCACGGCGGGCCTGGTGAGGATGATCCGCTCGACCTCTTTGCGCTGGAGGGCCTGCACGGCCTTGGCCATCGCGAGGTAGGTCTTGCCGGTGCCGGCGGGTCCGATGCCGAAGACGATCGTGTTCTCCTCGATCGCGTCGACGTACGCCTTCTGCCCGAGGGTCTTGGGGCGGATGACCCGGCCACGGGTGGAGAGGATCGCCTCGCCCAGCACCTCGCTGGGCCGCGGGCCGTCGTGATCGAGGATGCGCGCCGACTGCACGACGTCCGCGGGGCCGAGAGCGTGCCCGGCGCGGGTCATCGCGACGAGCTCGTCGACGAGGGCGGCCGCGGCGCGCACATCGCCGGCAGCCCCGGTGAGGGTGATCTCGTTGCCTCGTACGAGCACATCCACGCTTGGATGCTGCTTCTCGAGCATGCGCAGCAGCCGGTCCTGCGGACCCAGCAACTGGACCATCGCGACGCCGTCGACCTCGATGCGAGCCGTCGTGGCCTCGGGGGCGGATTCGTCAGAAGCCAACGAGCTTGTTCTCCTCGATGTTGCCGAGCACATGGGCGTGCACGTGGAAGACGGACTGCGCGGCGCTCGCGCCGTTGTTGAAGATGAGCCGGTACTCCCCGTTCGCGTGCTCGTCGGCGAGGGTCTTGGCCGCCGCGACGACCTCTGCCAGCAGGCCCGGATCACCCGCCGCGAGTTCGGTGACGTCGCGGTACCGCTCGGTCTTGGGGATGACGAGCGCGTGCAGCGGCGCCTGCGGATCGATGTCGCGGATCGCGAAGACGCGGTCGGTCTCGAGCAGGATCTCACCCGGGATCTCGCCCTGGAGGATGCGCGTGAAGATCGAGGGTTCGGCCATGCGCCCAGTCTATCCGCGCATCTTCCCCGCAGGCAGCGCGCCGACAGCGCTCACCAACGGCGTAGCGCGGCGGAGAGGACCGCGATGGCTGCGGGGCCGGCCGTGGAGGTGCGCAGCACCGTGTCGCCCAGTCGAACGCGCTCCGCTCCGGCCTGAGAGAGCCGATCCAGCTCGTCCGGCGTGATGCCGCCCTCCGGGCCGACGACGAGCACGATGTCGCGCTCATCCGCGTCGATGGCGCTGAGTCGGGTCTCGGCGGTCGGATCGAGGATGAGCATCCTCGCCTCGGCCGCACGTCGGGCCAGCTGGCCGGTCGTCTCCGCCTCGGCGACCTCGGGCACCCAGGCCCGGTGCGCCTGCTTGGCGGCCTCGCGGACGATGCTCGCCCAGCGTTCGCGGCCCTTGGCCGCCTTCTTGCCCTCCCAGCGCACGACGCTGCGTGCGGCCTGCCACGGCACGACAGCGTCGACGCCCAGCTCGCACGCCGCCTGCACCGCGAGCTCGTCGCGATCCCCCTTGGCCAGCGCCTGGGCGAGCAGGATGCGCGGCGCAGGCTCCGAGACCTCGCGACGCTCATCGACGCGCACCTCGACCAGATCGGGGGCCACGGATTCGGCGGCGCCCTCCAGCCAGATGCCGCGACCGTCTCCGAGCGTGATCCGCTCGCCCGTGCGCAGGCGCCGCACGACGGCGGCATGCCTGGCCTCGGCACCGGTGAGCGCGACGAGCCCGCCGACCTCGGCGGTCGCCGCATCCGGGGTGAGGAAGTGCAGGGCCATGGCCGGATCAGCCGTTCCGGAACTTGTCGCGCAGCTTCGAGAACATGCCCTGGTGGAACTCCGACAGCTTCGGCGACGGCGCCTTCAGCCGCTTGGCGAGATCCTCGACGAGCGCGCGGTCCTTGCCGTCCAGACGCGTGGGCGTGAGCACCTGCACTCCCACGCGCAGGTCGCCCCGCTGCGATCCGCGCAGCGGAGTGATGCCGCGGCCTCTGATCGTGAGCACGTCGCCGGCCTGTACGCCGGGGCGCACCTCGAGGTCGACCGGCCCGTCGAGGCCGTCGATCGTGGTCGTCGTGCCGAGGATGGCGTCGGTCATGGCCACTTCCAACGTGGCGAGCAGGTCGTCGCCCTCGCGACTGAACGTGGCGTGCGGGGCGACGGTGACCTCGATGTACAGGTCGCCGTTCGGGCCCCCCGCGCGCCCCACCTCGCCGGAGCCGGGCAGCTGCAGACGCAGCCCGGTCTCCACGCCGGCCGGGATGTCGAGCCCCACGGTTCGGCGCGAGCGCACTCGGCCCTGCCCGTTGCACGTGGCGCACGGATACGGGATGGTCGTGCCGTACCCCTCGCACGATCCGCACGGCGCCGAGGTGACGACGTTGCCGAGCAGGCTGCGCACCTGCTGACGCACGTGACCGGTGCCCTGACAGATGTCGCAGGTGACCGGGGCCGTGCCCTCCTGACAGCACGAGCCCTGGCACGTCTCGCACAGCACCGCCGTGTCGACCTCGATCTCGCGGTGCACGCCGAACACGACCTCGCCGAGGTCGAGGGTCACGCGCACGAGCGCATCCTGACCCCGCTCCCGGCGTGAACGCGGACGAGCCGCCCGGCCGCCTCCGCCCGCGCCGAAGAATGTCTCGAAGATGTCGCCGAACCCGCCGAATCCGCCGAATCCGCCGGCGCCCTCGTCGCCGCCCATGTCGTAGCGACGGCGCGAGTCGGCGTCACTGAGCACGTCGTACGCGTGGGTCACGAGCTTGAACTGCTCGGCCGCGTCTTCACTGGGATTCACATCCGGATGAAGCTGGCGCGCCAGGCGCCGATAGGCCTTCTTGATCTCGTCCTCGCTGGCGTCTCGCGACACCCCGAGCACCTCGTAGTGATCAGCCACTTTCACCTTCCCGGCCCGCTCAGCGAGCCGATTCGTCGTCGTCGAGCAACTGCGACAGATAGCGGGCCACGGCCCGCGCGGCAGCGAGGTTGCTCGGGTAGTCCATGCGGGTCGGCCCCATCACGCCCAGGCGCGCCGTACCCCCGGAGGCCACGTAGTCACTGGCCACGATCGATGCCTCGGTCAATCCGAAGGGTTCGTTCTCGGCGCCGATGCTGGTCGCCAAGCCCTGCGCATCCGCCTGCATCTGCGTCATGAGCCTCAACAGCGTGACCTGCTCCTCGATGGCCTCCAGCAACGGGTGGATGCTGCCGCGAAAGTCCTGCTCGCGTCGCGCGAGCGTGGCCGCCCCCGCCATCACGAGCTTGTCCTGACGGAACTCCTCCAGTTCCTCGGCGATGGCCCGCGATATCGCCCCTTGCACTCCCGACATGGCCGATCCTTCGGGCGCATCGACGAACGCGCCGATGCCCTCGAGTCCGTGCCGCACGGATCGTCCGGTCAGTTGTACCGACAGACGTGCGCGCAGGGTCGAGAGGTCGAGCTCATCGATGTCTGACGGCAGGCCGACGATGCGCTGCGACACGCCTCCGCCGTCGGTCACCAGTACGATGAGGAGCCGGTTGGGCGCGAGCATCACGAGTTCGACGTGCGTCACGCTCGCGCGCGAGAACGAGGGGTACTGCGCGAGCGCGACCTGACCGGTGAGACGGGTGAGCACGCGGACTGTGCGGGCCATGACGTCGTCGAGGTCTGTCGGTTCCGACAACAGGGTCGTGATCGCGCTGCGCTGCGCCGTGGAGAGCGGGCGGAGTCGCGCGAGGTGATCCACGAAGACGCGGTAGCCCTTGTCGGTGGGCACGCGGCCGGAGGACGTATGCGGTGCGGCGATCAGCTCTTCGTCTTCGAGCTGGGCCATGTCGTTGCGGATCGTCGCGGCCGACACACCGAAGGCATGACGATCGACGATCGACTTGCTGCCGACCGGCTCGTTCGTGGAGACGTAGTCCTCCACGATCGCTCGGAGCACCTGAAGGCCCCGTTCGCTGACCATCTCGCCTCCTCATTGGCACTCGTCCTGCGGGAGTGCCAATTCTAGCGCGTGCTTCCTGAGCGCCGCGCGGCCTGGCCGGCGCGCTCTCAGTCGGTCAGCGCGCGCACGACCGCGTCGGCGAGCAGTCGCCCGCGCAGCGTCAGCACGAGCGCACCCGACACCGCGGCCGCCCCGTCGACGAGACCGTCGGCGATGAGCCCCGCCACTCGCGGGCGCACGGAGGGGCGCAGCAGGTCGACGGGAAGCCCCTCGGCCATGCGTGAGCGCAGCAGGATGCGTTCCAGATCACGCGCATCCGCATCCGGGCGCTCTCGCGCTGCGGCCGGTGAGAGACGCCGGTCAAGCCGCTGGGCGTAGGCGGCGGGATGCTTCACGTTCCACCAGCGCAGCCCCGCGATGTGGCTGTGCGCACCGGGGCCGAAGCCCCACCAGTCCGCGCCGCGCCAGTACGCGCGGTTGTGCGCCGAGCGCTGCTCGGGAGTGCGGGCCCAGTTGCTCACCTCGTACCAGGAGAACCCGGCAGCGGCGAGCCGCGCATCGGCGAGCTCGTACATGTCGGCCTGCAGGTCGTCGTCGGGTGCGGGCACCTCGCCGCGGCGGATCTGACGGGCGAGCTTGGTGCCGTCCTCGATGATGAGCGCATAGGCCGAGATGTGGTCGGGGTCCAGCTCGAGCGCGGCACCGAGCGAGCGCTCCCAGTCCGCCAGCGACTCGCCGGGGGCGCCGTAGATGAGATCGAGGCTGACGTCGAGCCCCGCCTCGCGCGCCGCCGCGACGGCCGTGCGCACGTTCTCCGGACGGTGCGTCCGGTCCAGCGCTGCCAGCACATGCGGCACGGCCGACTGCATGCCGATCGACATGCGGGTCACCCCGGATGCGGCGAGCTCGGTGACGACGGCCGGTGTCACGGTGTCGGGGTTCGCCTCGACCGTGACCTCCGCTCCGGGGCGGATGCCGAACGCGTCGACGACGCCGTGCAGCATCCGGCCGAGGTCTCCCGCCGGCAGCAGCGTGGGCGTTCCTCCGCCGAAGAACACCGTGTCGAGCGGTCGGAGCGCATCCGCCTCGGCCAGCACCGTGCGGCTCAGCGCCACCTCCTCGAGCAGCGTGTCGGCATACGCATCCTGCCGCGCCCCCCGCAACTCGGTGGCCGTGTACGTGTTGAAGTCGCAGTATCCGCAGCGCACCCGGCAGAACGGCACGTGCAGATACGCCGAGAACGGCGCCTCCGGATCGATGGGAAGATCGGCGGGCAGTGCACCGTCGGATGGCGCGGGATCCCCGTCCGGCAGAGGCCCGCCCATCAGCGGATCGCCATCAGACCGGCGTCGCGTACAGCGGGGAGATCGCGCGCAGGTAGCGGGCGAACAGCGTCTTGCGGCGACGGCGCACCAGGGCGGGGATCGTGCGGTAGACGAAGGCGACCGGCGCGTCGAACGCGCGCACGGTGAACCACACCTCATCGCTGTCCTCGTGCCAGTCGATCTGGAACGACTCCTCGCCGCTCACGACCGATCCGCCCATGGTGCCCAGCACGAAGCCGATGCAGCGGGGTTCTTCGGTCACCGAGATCACGCGCAGCTCGGCATCGGCGCTCATCCCGTCGACGCGACCGCGCAGCTTCAGGGTCATGCCGGGGCCGGCGAACGGCGTGCCGCTCGCATCGAAGCGCTGCTCTACCTCGTTCTTGCTCGGCGCGATCGGGGCACCCTCGGCATCGAAGCTCACGCCGGCGTAGCTCGGGCCGGATGCCGGGCGGAGGTCTTCGAGCGAGAGTCCGGCCGCGCGCTGCGCGGTCCACGACAGCAGGGCATCGCCCGCCGTGCGGAACCGCTCCTCGCCGCTGCCGATCCGCCACGACTCCTCAGCGGGAATGCTGCGCTCGGGCGGGTACTGCATGAGGTCGGGGGCGTGCGTGGCTCCGACGGCGGCATAGTCCACCGTGCCTTCTCGGAATGTTCCGCGGCGCATGATCTTCACCCTACTTGCCGTACCTGTGGAGGCACTCCACCGGCGCGATCCCTACTTCTTGTCCTTGCCCTCGACATCACCCGACAGCGCAGCGATGAACGCCTCCTGGGGGACCTCGACCCGGCCGACCATCTTCATGCGCTTCTTGCCCTCCTTCTGCTTCTCGAGCAGCTTGCGCTTGCGGCTGATGTCGCCGCCGTAGCACTTGGCGAGCACGTCCTTGCGCATGGCGCGGATGGTCTCGCGGGCGATGATCCGCGCGCCGATCGCCGCCTGGATGGGCACCTCGAACTGCTGGCGAGGGATGAGCTTGCGCAGCCGCTCGGCCATCATCGTGCCGTAGGCGTAGGCCTTGTCGCGGTGGACGATCGAGCTGAACGCATCGACCTTGTCGCCCTGCAGCAGGATGTCGACCTTGACGAGGTCGGCTTCCTGCTCGCCGGAGGGCTCGTAGTCGAGCGACGCGTAGCCCTGGGTCTTGGATTTCAGCTGATCGAAGAAGTCGAAGACGATCTCGCCGAGCGGCATGTTGTAGCGCAGCTCGACGCGCTCCTCCGAGAAGTACTCCATTCCCAGAAGCGACCCGCGGCGCGACTGGCACAGCTCCATCACGGTGCCGACGTAGTCCTTGGGCAGCAGGATCGCGGTCTTGACCATGGGCTCGGCCACCGAGGCGACCCGCCCGTCGGGGTACTCGCTCGGGTTGGTGACCGTCACCTTCTCGCCGGTGTCGGTGGTCACCTCGTAGATCACGCTGGGTGCCGTGGTGATGAGGTCGAGCCCGAACTCGCGCGAGAGGCGCTCGGTGATGATCTCCAGGTGCAGCAGGCCGAGGAAACCGCAGCGGAAGCCGAAGCCGAGCGCCACCGACGTCTCGGGCTCGTACTGCAGCGACGCGTCGGAGAGCTTGAGCTTGTCGAGCGCCTCGCGCAGCTCGGCGTAATCGCTGCCGTCGATCGGGTAGATGCCGGAGAACACCATCGGCTTGGGGTCGGTGTAGCCGGCCAGCGCCTGGGTCGCGGGCTTACGCGCCGTGGTGACGGTGTCGCCCACCTTCGACTGACGCACATCCTTCACGCCGGTGATGAGGTAGCCGACCTCGCCGACGCCGAGGCCCTTCGAGGGGGTGGGTTCGGGGCTGGAGACGCCGATCTCGAGCAGTTCGTGCGTCGCCCCCGTCGACATCATCTGGATGCGTTCGCGCGGCGCCAGCCGTCCGTCGACCATGCGCACGTACGTGACCACGCCGCGGTACGAGTCGTAGACGGAATCGAAGATCATCGCTCGCGCGGGCGCGTCGGCGTCGCCGGTCGGCGCGGGGACCTCGGTGACGAGGCGGTCGAGCAGGTCCTCGACGCCGGCACCGGTCTTCCCCGACACCCGCAGCACGTCATCCGGGTCGCCGCCGATGAGGTCGGCGAGCTCCTTCGCGAAGCGGTCGGGATCTGCCGCGGGCAGGTCGATCTTGTTCAGCACCGGGATGATGTGCAGATCGTTCTCCAGCGCCAGGTACAGGTTGGCGAGGGTCTGCGCCTCGATCCCCTGCGCCGCGTCGACGAGCAGGATCGCTCCCTCGCAGGCCGCGAGCGAACGCGAGACCTCGTAGGTGAAATCGACGTGCCCCGGCGTGTCGATCATGTTGAGCGCGAAGCTCTGCCCGTCCCGCTCCCACGGCATCCGCACGGCCTGGCTCTTGATGGTGATGCCGCGCTCGCGCTCGATGTCCATGCGGTCGAGGTACTGCGCGCGCATGTCGCGCTCGGCGACGACCCCGGTGATCTGCAGCATGCGGTCGGCCAGGGTCGACTTGCCGTGGTCGATGTGCGCGATGATGCAGAAGTTGCGGATCTGCGCCGGGGGCGTCGCGGCCGGCTGGAGCGGGGTGTGGGCGCGTGGTGACATGCGGGTCGATGGGCCTGTCGGATGTGGATCGCGGACCGGTCACGTAAGGATCCGGAGGGGTCCGGACGAGTCTACGCGAGTGCCCGGGCAACGACCTGCCCGCCCCGTCCGATCGCCCTTCCGAGCAGGGAAGGAAGGCCAGCCTAATCCGCATCACGATACCCCCGGTGATAGTCTCCCCGGGTCGCTCGGACCCGGCACCGGGTTCCACCTGCGGCAACGCTCCGTCTCATCCGACGGGGCTGCGTCCTGCTTCGCTCTCCGGTCGGATGATGCTTGAATGGCATCCGACCCAGCGTTGCGTCGGAGATCCCGCGCGCGTCTGCGAAAGAGAAAGAACACCATCTTGATCAAGTACCTGATCCGCCGGTTCCTCGGCTGGCTGCTCATGATCGTGGTGGCGACCAACATCACGTACTTCCTGGCGTGGGCATTCCTCGACCCGCGCAACAACTACGTCGGACGTCGCCCTCCGCTCTCACCGGAAGAGATCACTCGAGTTCTCGAGCCGCGCAACCTCAGCGAGACCGTTCCGCTGATCCAGCGCTGGTGGAACTGGTTCACCGACATCGTCTTGCACTGGAACTGGGGCGTGAGCCCGGTCGGCCAGTCCGTCAACGACCAGATCGCCTACCGCATCTGGGTGTCAGCCGAACTGGTGCTCGGGGCCACGGTCATCGCGGCGGTTCTCGGCATCGCCCTCGGCGTGTACACCGCATCCCGTCAGTACAAGCTCGGCGACCGCATCGGCCAGGCCACATCGATCATCACGATGAACATCAATATCGTGGTCGCCGCCCTCGGCATCGTGCTGCTGGCGATCGCCTTCAACGACCTCGTCGGCGCCCGGGTGTTCTACGTGACCGGTGCGGGCGGCAAAGACGTCGACGGCTTCTTCGGGTTCATCGTCGACAAGCTGCAGCATCTGACCCTGCCGACCATCGCACTGGTCATCATCAGCTACGCGCAATACCACTTCCTGCAGCGCTCCTTGTTGCTTGACAACATCAAGGCCGACTACGTGCGCACCGCACGCGCCAAAGGCCTGACGAAGCCGCAGGCCATCCGCAAGCATGCCCTGCGTACCTCGCTCATCCCGGTGGCCACCCAGTTGGCCTTCACCATCCCGACGGTCTTCACCGGAGCGATCCTCACCGAGACGATCTTCGGCTGGAACGGCATGGGCAAGTACTTCATCGACACGATCACGAAGAACGATGTGAACGGAGTCGTCGCCGTCGCGGCGGTCGGCGCCGTCCTGACCGCGATCGGGGCCATCCTGGCCGACATCGTCGTCGTCGTGCTCGACCCGCGCGTGAGAGTGAGCTGAGATGTCCTTCGATACGATTCAGCCCCCGGTCGGGCCAGACACGACGGCCACCCGCATCCCTCGCAAGCGGATGTCGACGTTCGAGCTGTACTACCGCCGCTTCGTGCGCAACCGGCCCGCCGTCGTCGGTGTGTTCATTTTCCTTGCGCTCGTGCTGTTCGCAATCATCGGCCCGCTCGTGGCCAAGTACGACCACATCTACCTCGATTTCCTCAACCTCGGCACTCCGCCGTCGGCAGATCACTGGCTCGGCACCACAGCGTCGGGCAACGACCTGTTCGCCCAGGTCGCGATCGGCACGCAGCGCTCTCTTATGATCGCCGTCACCGTCTCCGTGGGAACGACGATCATCTCGGCGGTCGTCGGTACCGCCGCCGCCTACTTCGGGGGGTTGTTCGAGCGCACCACTCTGCTGATCATTCACTTCCTCATGGTCGTGCCGACCTTCCTGATCCTCGCGCTCGTCTCCAACAGCGCGGGCGGGGACTGGCGGGTCATCTCCCTCGTGATGATCTTCATCGGGTGGTTCCTGCCGGCCAGGATCATCTGGACCATGGCTCTGTCATTGCGCGAGCGGGAGTACATCGACGCCGCCCGGTACATGGGTGTGCCCGGCATGAAGATCGTGTTGCGCCACCTGCTGCCGAATATCGGCTCGCTGCTGGTGATCAACTTCACGCTCGGCATTGTCAGCGCCGTGATGGCCGAGACCGGCCTGTCGTTCATCGGTTTCGGCGTGAAGATCCCCGACGTGTCCCTGGGTTCGCTCATCGGTACCGGCGCGAACTCCATCAGCAGCGCGCCCTGGCTGTTCTATTTCCCCGCCGGCGCGCTGACGCTACTGACGGTTTCGATGGCCCTCGTCGCCGACGGCCTGCGCGACGCCCTCGATCCCACCTCGGCGGCGGGAGGCCGTGCATGACCGCTTCTCTGCTTTCCGTCCGCGACCTCCACGTCAGTTTCGCCTCCGAAGCCGGGCGGGTGGATGCCGTCCGCGGCGTCTCCTTCGACCTGGAGCCCGGACGCACGCTCGGTATCGTCGGAGAATCCGGTTCGGGCAAGTCCGTCACTTCGCTCGCGATCATGGGCCTGCTCGACGACAACGCCAAGGTCACCGGATCGATCTCGTTCGACGGGCAAGAACTGCTCGGCAAGACAGACAAGCAGTTGTCCGCGCTGCGCGGCAACGGGATCGCGATGATCTTCCAGGATCCGCTGACCTCGCTCACCCCGGTGTACACCATCGGGGACCAGCTCGTCGAAGCCCTCACGGTGCATCGGAGCATGTCCCGCTCCAACGCAGAGGCCCGCGCGGTCGAACTGCTGCGTCTGGTCGGCATCCCCAGCCCCGAACGACGCCTGAAGTCCTTCCCGCACGAGTTCTCCGGCGGCATGCGTCAGCGCGTGGTGATCGCGATCGCCATGGCGAACAATCCCAAACTCATCATCGCCGACGAGCCGACGACCGCGCTCGACGTCACGATCCAGGCGCAGATCCTCGACCTCATCGGCACAGCACAGCGCGAGACCGGTGCGGCGGTGATCATGATCACCCACGACATGGGCGTGGTCGCTAAGACGGCCGATGACGTGCTGGTGATGTATGCCGGCCGCCCCGTCGAGCAGGCGCCCGTGCGGGAGCTGTTCCACCAGACGCGGATGCCCTACTCGATCGGACTGCTGGGCGCGATCCCCCGCATCGACAAGGCCGAGAAGGAGCCCCTGATCCCGATCAAGGGCAATCCTCCGTTGCTGGTCAATCTGCCCGATGCCTGCCCGTTCGCCGATCGCTGCCCCATCGCGGTCGCCGCATGCCGCACCTCCGAGCCGCCACTGCGGGACATCGCCACCGGCGGCGCTGGCGAACACCGCGTGGCCTGCATCCGCGCCGATGAGATCGACGATGACGGGCGCATCGGCGGCGTTCCTGTGTTCCCCATTCCGGAACTGCCCGACGCCACGTTCGAGTCCGTTCCCCGCGAACAGCGTCCGGTCACGCTCGCGGTGGACAACATGCGGAAGAGCTTCCCACTGCTCAAGGGCGCGATCATGAAGCGCAAGATCGGAGAGGTGCACGCCGTCAAGGGCCTCACCTTCGACATCCGCGAGGGCGAGACGATGGCGATCGTGGGCGAGTCCGGCTGCGGCAAGACCACCACGCTGCTGCAGATCATGGACTTTGTCCGGCAGGACGAGGGCGAGATCACCATCGCGGACACCAAGGTGTCCGAGCTGCACGGCGCACGCGCCGAGCGCGCACTCCGTCGCGACATCCAGATCGTCTTCCAGGATCCGATGGGCGCCCTGGATCCGCGCATGACCGTCACCGACGTGATCGCCGAGCCGCTGCGGGCCATCGGGATGGGCCGCCAGGAGACGGATGCACGAGTCGATGAGCTGATGGACCTCGTCGGGCTCGACCCCGCCCACGCCAATCGCTTCCCCGGGGCATTCTCGGGCGGACAGCGGCAGCGCATTGGCATCGCGAGGGCGCTGGCGACCAATCCGAAGGTGGTCGTGCTCGATGAGCCTGTCTCGGCGCTGGATGTGTCGATCCAGGCGGGCGTGATCAACCTGCTCGACGAGCTGAAGGTCAAGCTCGGTCTGTCATACCTGTTCGTCGCCCACGACCTCTCGGTCGTACGGCATATCGCCGACCGCGTCGCGGTGATGTATCTCGGCGAGTTCGTGGAACGAGGGGACGTCGATGCGGTGTTCGACGATCCGCAGCACCCGTATACCCAGGCGCTGCTCTCGGCGATCCCGATTCCCGACCCCGACATCGAGCGCACCCGCGAGCGGATCGTGCTGCAGGGCGACCTGCCAAGCCCGACCGAGAGCGCGTCCGGTTGTTCGTTCACCTCGCGCTGCCCGCTGTACAAGACGCTGCCTCCCGAGCAGCAGAGCCGCTGCCAGTCGGAGGAGCCCGTCCTCACCGGCACGGACGCACACGGCAACGCATGCCACTGGCGATGACATCGCGTACCGAGGCGGGCGAGATCGCGTTCCCGAATAGTTCGGAACCGTAACGGTTCTGTGGGATTCCCGAGTCGCGCCGTAGGCCCGGGTTATCCTGCCCACATCCCCTGAAAGAGCCGAAAGGCAAAGAAGGAGCACCATGAAAAGGCACCACAAGCTGTTGGGCGTCGTCGCCCTCAGCGGCGCCCTCGCACTCGCCATCAGCGGTTGTGCGTCGGGTAGCAACAACGGAGGCAACGATGACGGAAACTCCTCCGTCGAGACGAAGACCGCGGATTACAACCCGCAGCCTCGCGAGAACCTGAAGGAGGGCGGCGAGGTCCACTTCGAGATCAACGAGATCCCGCCGCAGTTGAACCCGTTCAACAGCGACGGCAGCGCCGACACGACCCGTCTGGCCTCGTGGTACACGCCCCAGCCGTTCCTGATGGATCCGTCGGGCGAGATCACTCCGAACCCGGCGTATATCACCGATTGGAACCTCGACGTCGTCGACGGAAACTCGGTTGTGACCATCAAGGTCAACCCGGACGCCGTGTGGAACGACGGCACACCGATCGACTGGACCGCGTTCGAGACCACGTGGAAGGCCAACAACGGCACCGATGAGGCGTACGCGCCGAACTCCACCGACGGCTACAAGGCCATCACCTCGGTGACCAAGGGCGACACCGACAAGGACGTCATCGTGACGTTCGACGGCGAGTTCGCCTGGCCGCAGATGCCGTTCCTCGGAGGCATCATGCACCCGGCCGTCAACACGGCGGAGATCTTCAACGAAGGCTTCATCAGCAACCCGCACCCCGAGTGGGGCGCGGGGCCGTACAAGATCGAGAACTTCGACGCCAACGGTCAGACCGTCAGCTTCGTCCCGAACGAGAACTGGTGGGGCGACAAGCCGCTGCTCGACAAGGTGACCTTCACCGGTCTCGACGCATCGGCATCGATCAACGCGTTCAAGAACGGGGAGATCGACGAGGCTCCGACCAACAACAAGGATCGCCTCGCACAGGTCGCTGACATGGAAGACGTCGTGACGTACCGCGCCCAGCGCACGTCCAAGACGGTGCTTCTCGTCGACGCGGACAAGCCGCAGTTCGAGGACATCAAGGTTCGTCAGGCGTTCTTCATGGGCGTGAACCGCGAGCAGCAGCAGCAGATCGCGTGGAACGGCCTCGGATACGAAGAGGAGCCCGCCGGCTCGCTCAACCTGTACGGCTTCCAGGACGGCTACAACGACTCGTTCGCCGAGGCCGGTCTGAAGCACGACGTGGATGCGGCCAAGAAGCTGCTCGACGACGCCGGGTGGACCGAAGGATCCGATGGCATCCGCGAGAAGGACGGTGTGAAGCTGTCCGTCACGTATCCCGTCTTCAGCGACGACCCGACGATCGAGGCCCTCGCCAAGTCGCTGCAGCAGCAGGAGAAGGAGATCGGGATCGAGGTCAAGATCGACAAGCGGTCCTCGTCCGACTTCTCGAACGACTTCACCTCGAAGAACTGGGACACCGTGTCACTGCAGTTCACCGACTCCGACCCGTTCGGCCCGCTATGGTTCTGCCAGCTGTACTGCTCTGACAGCGGTCTCAACCTGTCGGCGACCGGTACTGCCGAGATCGACGAGAAGATCAAGGACCAGGTCGAGTCGCAGACGACGGCCGAGGACTGGACCAAGGCGTCGATGAAGCTCGAGCCCGAGATCATCAAGGAGACCTGGGGCATCATCCCGATCTACAACGGTCCCTGGATCGTCACGGCCAAGAAGGGTCTCGCCAACCTGACGCCGGAGCCCTACGTGGGCCTCGACGGCTACGCCATCACCCCGGTGGAGAACGTGGGCTGGGAGAAGTAATCCCGTCCGCTCTCGCTGAGCAGAAGCGGGGTCGGTGGTTCGCCACCGGCCCCGCTTCTTCGCGTCCGGTCGACGCTCCCGCGTCGACGCGCTCGGTAGGATCCTGAGCATGGCGGTGAGGGTCGTTCTCGTGCACGGCATCCGCACCTCTGCGACGATGTGGCGCTCACAGATCGCCTATCTCGAAGAGCGGGGCACGCCGGTCTCCGCCGTCGAACTCCCGGGGCACGGCTCCCGCATGGACGAGGTCTTCACCCTCGATGAGGCGATGCGCACCACCGACGACGCCGTGCGCACCGCATCCGCCTTGGGCGACGACGTGCTGCTCGTGGGGCACTCGATGGGCGGCCTGCTCTCGGTCGCCTACGCCGGCGCGCACGATGCCCCGCCGCTGGCCGGTTTCATCGGCGCCTCGTGCACGGCGCTCCCCCGCGGTGCCGGGCTCGCGGCGTACCGTCTGCTGGCCGGCGCGTTCAACTCGTTGCCCGATCGCGGCCTGTGGGTCACCGACCGGGTGCTCTCGGCAACCCTTTCCGCCGAGACCCGCGACGACTTCGGCGCCGGTGGATTCGCCTTCGCCGCACAGGATGCGGCACTGCGCAGCCTGTCGGTGCTCGATCTGCTGCAGGATCTGCGCCGTCTGAGCATGCCCACCTGGTTCGTCAACGGACAGTACGACCAGCTGCGCGTGCACGAGCGCACCTTCCAGGAGCTCGTGCCTCACGCCGAGCTCATCGTCGCCCCGCGCACGTCGCATCTGGTCACGGCGATGCGCCCGCGGGTGTTCAACGCGGTTCTGGAGCTGGCTCTGGCGACGCTGGAGTCGACACCGCGGGATTCCGCACCGCAAGGGTCGTGAGCGCGCCTGCGACCGACAGTGCGGCGGCCATCGCGAACAGCAGCCAGAAGCCTCCGACCAGCACCACGAGTCCCGCGCCGATGAGCGGGCCGAGCAGCTGACCGAGATTCGCCGACACGTTCACGAGTCCAAGGTCGCGGGCGTGGTCATCGGGATCCCGCAGCAGGTCGGTGGCGAACGCGAGGCTCACGGCCATGTAAGCGCCGTACCCGACCCCCATCACGGCCGCCGCGATGCACGTCGTGCCGAGGTCTTGGCTGACGAGGATCACCAGGCCCGATACGGCTTGCACGAGTGCGGCGAGCACAGTGAGCACGCGCCGATGCCCCCAGCGGTCCGAGATCATCCCCACGACGATCGAGGCGATCACCACGAACACCGTGTAGATGACGATGAGCAGCAGCAGGTCGTCCTCGGCCTCCTCCGCCGCGACACGGATGCCGTAGAGCAGGAAGAACAGCAGCAGCGACGTGCCGAGCGCGTTGCCGATGTTGACGATGAGCCGGCCGATCAGTAGCCACAGGAAGTCGCGGTCTCGCAACGACGACAGCCTCCGACGCGTGGAGACGTCGACGCGCGCCGGAAGGTGATCGGCGGGCGGATCGGGCAGCAGCAGCGCCGTGCCCACGCCGATGACGACGATGAAGGCGGCGAGCATCACGTACGAGGCGACGATGCCGAGCCCGAGCAGCACCACGGCCCCGACCCCTACGACGATCCCCACCGCCTGCGCCGAGCTGGCCGCCGCGGATGCCGCCCCGCGCTGGGTGGTGAGCTGATCGGCGATCATCGCCGTGAGCGCCGCCGACGCGGCCGCCACGCCGATCGACACGACGATCCACGCGCCGCCGATCGCCCAAGGGCCCGTCGCGATGCCCGTGAGCAGCAGTCCCGCTGCAGCCACGAGCGAGCCGCCGATCGCCCACGGTCGCCGACGACCCCAGCGCGAGCGGGTGCGGTCCGACAGGGCGCCCGCGGCGGGACCGGCGACGATGCCCGCCAATCCGCCGACCGACAGCACGATCCCGGCCCACACGACGCCGGAGACCCACTCGCCCGACGAGTTCTGCGCGTCGAGCTGCAGGGGCAGCAGCAACTGCAGCGGCGTGAGCTGAACCGTCCAGATCGCCAGCCAGGCGAGGGTGAACAGGGTCAGCCAGAGCGCTCCCGCCCGTGGTCGCGCCGAGGTCGGGCGCGGGGAAAATGCGGATGGTGCTGTGTCGGGCATGGACGACTCCTTCGATCCTCCGCACAGGATGCACCCTGCGCGGCCTCGCCACGCGGCGGCGCGCGGGCGGAGGTTCGGCACTCCAGGGCAGACCTGATAGAATCGGTGATTGGCTTGCGTGTGGGTTCGTCCCTCACGACCGCCGTGCGACGGCCCTCTCTCGTCAGCGGCAGACCATCCATCACTCGAACGAAGGTTTCCCCCGTGGCAAACATCAAGTCGCAGATCAAGCGCAACAAGACCAACGAGAAGGCGCGCGAGCGCAACAAGGCCGTCAAGACCGAGCTGAAGACGGTCGTGCGTCAGACCCGCACGGCCATCGCCGCCGGCGACAAGGCCGCCGCCGAGACCGCGCTGAAGACGGCGTCGAAGAAGCTCGACAAGGCCGTGAGCAAGGGCGTCATCCACGCGAACCAGGCCGCGAACCGCAAGTCGGCGATCGCGAAGCAGGTCGCCGCTCTCTGAGCCCCGCTCTTCGACAGGCCCGTCCCTCCGGGGCGGGCCTTCGTCGTCTCGCGGGGGCTACTCGCCGAACGGGCGACGGGTCGCGATGACCGTCACCATGCGCTCCAGCGCGAAGATCGGGTCACGCGCGGCGCCCTTCACCTCAGCATCCGCCCGCGCCGTCGCCTGGATGGCCAAGCCCAGCGACCGCTCGTTCCACCCCGACAGGTCGCGACGCGCGCGATCGATCTGCCAGTCCTTCATCCCCAGCCGCGATGCCAGGGCGGCCGTCGGCTCTCTCGAGCCGGCCACACGCGCCATGCCCCGGAGCTTCATGGCGAATGCTGCGACGAGGGGAACCGGGTCGGCGCCCGAGGCCAGCGCGTGCCGCAGAGTCACAAGCGCCTCGCCGAAGCGCCCAGCGATGGCCGTGTCGGCCACGACGAAGGCCGACACCTCCACACGCCCGCCGTAGTAGCGCTCCACGACGTCGGGAGTGATGTCTCCTTCGACGTCGCCGATGAGCTGCTGACAGGCGGCGGCGAGCTCGGTCACGTCGTCGGCGAAGGCTGAGACGAGCGTGCGCAACGCCTGCGGCGCGATCCGTCGCTCTGCGGCTGTGAACTCCCCCGCCGCGAAGTCGAAGCGGTCGGAGTCTCGTTTGATCGCCGGGCACGGAATCTCGATCCCTCCGCCCGTGCCCGCCCGTACGGCATCGAGAAGCTTCTTGCCGCGCACGGATGCGCCGGTGTGGCGCAGGATGACCGTGGCGCCCTCTTGCGGGTGCTCCAGGTAGGCGAGGGCCTCCTGGATGAACGCGTCGGTCGCCTTTTCGACGCCCGCGACGCGGACGAGACGGGGCTCGCCGAACAGCGACGGAGACGTGAGCGAGAGCAGGCTTCCGGCCTCGTAGTCGTCAGCGCGCACGTCGCTGACCTCGAGCGAGGGATCTTCCAGCCGCAGGTAGTCGCGGATGCCGGCGATCGCCCGCTCGGCGCAGACCTCTTGCGGACCGGACACCAGCACGATCGGTGCGGGCCGCGGCTCACGCCACGAGACCTGCGGGATCGCCGTCGCCTTCTTCGCACGGGACGCCCCGCGGGGAGCGGAGGAACGTGCGGCCGGCATGCCCCCAGCCTACCCGCGGTCCCGGACGTTCTCGGGTCTCACCGGCCCGGCTCCGCGGGGGCGCGCAGCTGCTCGGGCGTGGCGCCGTGCTCCGACCAGATCCGCAGGTCATCCCCCTCGCCCGAGATGAGGATCTGGCCCTGAAGATCGGTGCGGGCGATCAGCAGCCGGTTGTCGGCGAGGACCTCGAGTGTGGGCGCACGCGGATGCCCGTAGTCGTTGCCGAGACCTGCGGAGATCACCGCGATCCGCGCGCCGAGGCCGGCGTATAGCGCCGGCTCCTGATCCGCACTGCCGTGGTGCGCCACCTTGACCACGTCGTACCCCGACGGGTGCGCGAGCCGGAGCAGCATCCGTTGCGACGCTGCGGACAGATCGCCGAGCAGCAGGGTGCGGGGAACCCCTCCTCCGCCGATGTCGATCACGACGCTGAGATCATTGCCGGGAGGGAACACCCGCTCGTCGCGCCTCGGCCACAGCACGCGCCACTGCGCTGTGCCCAAAGGCCCTCGCTGGCCCGCCACGGCCGCGACCAGGCGCGCTCCCCCGTCGCGCAACACGTCGAGGGTGCGCTGCGCCCTCGCACCGTCGGCAGGACTGTGCATCACCGTGCCGACCCGGCCCGCCAGAGCGGGCGCCGCTCCGGCATGATCCTGATCGAAATGGGTCAGCACGAGCACGTCGATCCGGCCGATCCCCACGCTGTCGAGGCAGGACTGAAGCAACGCCGGATCCGGCCCGGTGTCGACGAGCATGACGTGCCCTGCGCTGCGCAGCAGCAGGGCGTCGCCCTGCCCGATGTCGCACGCGGCCATCCCCCAGTCGGAGGGCCGCGTGAGTGGCGCCGCCGGGCCGTCGAGCAGGGCCGTGCCCGTCCCGAGACCGCATGCCAGCGCCAGCACGACCCCGGAGAGCCACGTGACGGTGCGGTGTCTCCTCGTGCCGCCCGTGGCGAGGAGCCACGCGAACGCTGCGCTCAGGAGCGCGATGACCAGCGCGCTCACCACGCCCGCAGGCGCCGTCACGAGGCCGCCCGGGACTTCGGCCGAGGTCAGCGCGGTCTGCGCGATCCACGCCGAGGGCAGCCACGCGCACGCGGCGAACAGATCGGCGAGGGGCGGCACGGGCATCGCAAGACACGCGAGCAGGCCGAGGACGGTGGCCAGCGGGGCGGCAGGGGCGGCCACGATGTTCGCCGCGACGCCGATGATCGACTGCTGGTCGGTGAACAGCGCGATGATCGGACCGCAGACGAGCTGAGCCGACAGCGGCACGGCCAGCGCGAGGGCGAGCGGTGCCGGAAGCCACCGCCGCATGCCGCGTGCCAGAGGCGGCGCGAGCAGGATGAGCGCCCCGGTCGCCGCCGCAGACAACGCGAACCCGGCCGACATGCTGAGCCAGGGATCGGTCACGAGGAGCACCGCCACCGCCGCGGCCAGCATCGGCAGCCCGGCGCGGGGCCTTCCCAGCAGCAGACAGAGCATCGCGATCGCCGCCATCGCCGCGGCACGGATGACGCTCGGCTCGGCCGTCACGAGCACGACGAATGCCGCCAGACCCAGCGCCGCGACGACGACCCGCAGCACCCTGCCACCGCCCAGCAGGGCGACGAGGCCGAACCCCGCGGCGATGACCAGCGCGCAATTGCTTCCGCTGACCGCCGTGAGATGAGACAGACCGCTCGCCTTCATCGCGGCATCGAGCTCGGGCGTCACGGCGCGCGTATCGCCCACGGCCAGGCCAGGCAGCAGCTGGGCACCCGGCTCGGGCAGCGTCGCCGAGCGGGTGATGAACGCGGAGCGCACGTCCGCCGCGATCCGCGCGATCAGCGGCCCGCGGGTGAGGATCGACGGCTCCCCGAGTGCGAACAGCACGAGCACGGCCCGCTCCCCGGCGTCGGCCACGGCAGTCTCGGCGCTCAGCTCGAGCACGGTGCCCGGAGCGATGTCGACGCCGTCCTCGCCCTGCGGAACACCGACCCGGACGGGCACCGACCGCGCATCCGGAGCATCGCCCCTGCCGAGCACCTGGGTCTGGGCGTCCATCCACAATCGTCCGTCGGCGCCGACCGACGCCGACGACTGCACGGTGAGCACGGCGTGCACGACACCCCCGCCGAGTGATGCCGCCTCGCTGCGCGCGCCGTCGGCCAGCAGCACCGCACCGCCGATTCCGCTCACCACCGCGGCCATGACGATGCCCACACCCGCCCACCGCATCAGGAAGCTCCGACCCACTCCCCGCGGGGCACGCACGGCGCACATCGCGGCAACGACTCCGAACACGGCGCCGGCGAGAATGAGCCAGCCCGACGTCGCAGGAAGACACACGGCGAGCAGAGCGACCGGCCAGGCCGCCGCGCACACGGGCACCATCCTCAGGTCTCGGGCGAGACGCCCGGCCCGGCGCCCCTCGCTCACACCCGCACCTTGTCCCGGAATCCCGCGAGCACCTTCTCGCCGATCCCCGACACCGCGAGAAGATCGTCGACCGACGCGAAACGGCCGTTCGCCTCGCGCCATTCGACGATCCGTTCCGCCAGTGCGGGGCCGATGCGCGGCAACTCCTCGAGCGCGGCGGCGTCGGCGGTGTTGAGGTCGATCATGCCGTCGCCGCCCGTGGCCGCCGACGATCCCCCGGCCGTGGGCACCGCCCCCTGCACAGCGACGACGATCTGTTCGCCGTCGGAGACCGCGCGTGCGAGATTCACGCTGCGCAGATCGGCCGACGGCAGCGTTCCTCCTGCCGCAGCCAGGGCATCGGCCACACGATCGCCGTCGTCCAGCACGTACAGTCCGGGGCTCGCCACCTCGCCGAGCACATGCACGTACACGGATGCCCCCGGCAGCTCTCCGACGTCCTCCGCACTTCCCGTAGGGGTCGGAAGCGCCGCCGCGGTGTTCGCCTGCCCCTGCAGCAGTCCGATGCCCACCGTCACCGACAGCACGACGAGCGCGAACACCACCGCGGCACCCAGCCCGAGCCGCACACGCGGAGGCGCGAGCCGAGGGGCGGAGCTGTCCTCAGCGGCATCCGGAGCGGCGGGCATGCGACGACGCTAGGCCGCGCGGGTGCGCCTCTGCGGCGCCATTCTCACGATCGGTGCAGAACTCGCGAAATCGACGACCTGTGCAGGAAGACCTCGCCAAGCGACGGCGGCCGATCAGCCCTTGACGGCGAAGTTGACGATCTTCGGCGCGCGGACGATCACCCGCACGATCTCCTTGCCTTCCAGCGCGCGCTGCACCTTCTCATCGGCGCGGGCGAGCGCCTCGAGTTCGGCGCCGGCGATCCGGGCCGGAACTTCGAGCGTGGTGCGCACCTTGCCGTTGACCTGCACGGCCGTGGTCGCCGTCGCCTCCACGAGAAGTGCGGGATCGGCCTGACGCCAGGCGACCAGACCCACCGACGGCTCGTGGCCCAGCGACTCCCACATCTCCTCCGCAGTGTGCGGAGCGATGATGTCGAGCATCACGGCCAGGGTCTCGGCGGCCTCCCGCACGGCGGGGTCCGCGGCTCCCGCCCCCGAGTCGATCGTCTTGCGGATCGTGTTCACCAGCTCCATGAGGCGCGCCACGAGCACGTTGAACTTCGTCTGCTCGACCAGGCTCGGAGCATCCGCCAGCAGGCGGTGGGTGATGCGACGCAGGGCGGCGTCGCCGCTGTTGAACACGACGTCCACCGGACTGTCGACGTCGCGGGCGATGCGCTGGGCGCGGGCCAGGAACTTCTGCGCGCCCGTCGTGGAGACGTCTTCCCAGTTGATGTCGTCTTCGACGGGGCCCGCGAAGGCGATCGCCACGCGCACCGCGTCGGCGCCCGGATCATCCATGCTCGCCGAGAACTCGACGAGGTTGCCCTTGCTCTTGGACATCTTCGATCCATCGAGCAGCACCATCCCCTGGTTCACCAGGGTGGAGAACGGCTCGGTGAAATCGATCATCCCCATGTCGAAGAGCACCTTGGTGATGAACCGGGCGTACAGCAGGTGCAGGATGGCGTGCTCGACACCGCCGATGTACGAGTCCACGGGCGCCCAGCGGCGTGCCTCGTCGACGTCGAACGCCACCTCATCGCTGGTCGGCGAGAGGAAGCGAAGGAAGTACCAGGAGCTGTCGACGAACGTGTCCATCGTGTCGGGGTCGCGCAGTGCCGGGTCCCCGGTGGCCGGGTCGGTGGTCTGCACCCACTTCTCGGCCGCGCCCAGCGGCGAGGATCCCTTGGGGGCGAGATCCAGGCCGTCCACGCTCGGCAGGCGCACGGGAAGCTGGTCTTCCGGCACCGGGGTGATGCCGCCGTCTTCGGTGTGCACGATGGGGATCGGGGTGCCCCAGAAGCGCTGACGGGAGATCAGCCAGTCGCGCAGGCGATAGTTCTTGGCCGCGCGGCCCTTGCCGGAGGCGGTGAGCGTCTCGATGGCGCGGGCGATCGCGTTGCGCTTGGAGAGGCCGTTCAGCTCGCCGGAGTTGACCATGCGGCCCTCACCGGTCAGGGCGACGCCCGTGACCGCGGGGTTCTGCTCGTCGAGAGTCGCCGCCGGCTCCACAGGCACGCCCTCGCCGTCGACCTCGATCACCGGGATCGTGCCGGTGATCGGAGCCGTCGTGTCGACGACGACCTTCACCGGCAGGTCGAACGCACGGGCGAAGTCGAGGTCGCGCTGGTCATGCGCGGGCACGGCCATCACGGCGCCGTGGCCGTAGTCGGCCAGCACGTAGTCGGCGGCCCAGATCGGCAACCGCTCCCCGTTGACCGGATTGATCGCGTAGCGCTCCAGGAACACCCCGGTCTTCGGACGATCCGTGGACTGGCGGTCGATGTCGGTGGTCTTCTGCACGGCCGACAGGTACTCCTGGAAACGCTCGCGCACCTCGGCGGATGCGCCCTCGGCCAGCTCCGCCGCCAGTTCGGCATCGGGCGCCACGACGAAGAACGTCGCACCGTGCAGGGTGTCGGGGCGGGTGGAGAACACCGTGACGGCGCCCTCGCGACCCTCGATCTCGAAGTCGACGTCGGCGCCCACGGAACGGCCGATCCAGTTGCGCTGCATCTGCAGCACCTTGTGCGGCCAGCGGCCCTCGAGCTGATTGAGGTCGTCGAGCAGCCGGTCGGCGTAGTCGGTGATCTTGAAGTACCACTGCGTCAGCTTCTTCTTCACGACCTCGGCGCCGCAGCGCTCGCACCGGCCGTCGACGACCTGCTCGTTGGCCAGCACGGTCTGGTCGTTGGGGCACCAGTTGACCGGGCTCTTCTTGCGGTAGGCCAGGCCCCGCTCGTACAGCTTGAGGAACAGCCACTGGTTCCACCGGTAGTACTCCGGGTCGGAGGTGTGCAGCACGCGTGACCAGTCATAGGAGGTGCCGAAGCGCTTCAGGCTCTCCTTCTGCTGGTCGATATTCTGGTACGTCCACTCCCGCGGATCCGCGCCTCGCTTGATGGCGGCGTTCTCGGCGGGCAGGCCGAAGGAGTCCCAGCCGATCGGGTTGAGTACGTTGTGGCCGCGGTGGCGCCAGTAGCGCGCGACGGAGTCGACGTAGGCGTAGTTCTCCGCATGGCCCATGTGCATGTCGCCCGAGGGGTACGGGAACATGCCCAGCACGTACTTGCGCGGACGCATGTCATCGGCCCCACCGGCGCGGAAGGTGTCGTGTTCGGCCCAGTACTTCTGCCACTTCACCTGGAGCGCCGGCGCCGACAACTGCTCGTCGGCGGACTCTGCGGCGGCGGAAGACGAGTGCTCAGACAACGGAAGGGCCAATCGACGAAAGACGGGGGCGCGCCCGGAACCGGGCAACCTCCAGATTATCCCAGGCGACCGGAGGGTTCTCGCCCGTATCCTCGTGGGGTGGACGACTTCCTGCTGCAGCTTCTGGACACCGTGCAGTCCGTCGATCCCGCCCTGCGCACCGCGCTCGCCGGTCTCGCCATGATGCTGGAGACCAGCATCCTCATCGGCCTCATCGTCCCGGGCGACACCATCGCCATCGTCGCCGCCACCGCCGTGGGCTCGATCGGGGAGGGCGTCATGCTCGCCGCCGTGCTCGTGCTCGGCGCGCTGATCGGCGAGAGCATCGGTTTTTGGCTCGGCCGCTGGCTCGGTCCGCACATCCGCCATTCGTGGATCGGCCGCAAGATCGGCGAGAAGCAGTGGATCCGCGCGGAGCGGTATCTCGCCAGGCGCGGTGGCATCGCGATCTTCCTCTCCCGATTCCTGCCCGTGCTGCACTCGCTCGTGCCTCTGACCGTGGGGATGAGCCGATTCGCCTACCGCCGGTTCCTCGCGTGGACGCTGCCGGCGTGCATCCTGTGGGCGGGGCTGTACGTCACGGTGGCGTCGCTGGCCGCGGGCAGCTTCCGCGAGCTCAGCGAACGCATCCACTTCGCCGGTTACCTCTTCGTCGGTGTGATCGCGCTTTTTCTCCTCGTCGTCTTCGTGGGCAAGAAAGTCATCGCCGCGCGTGAGGAGCGGCACATGCGGGCGCCCTCAGAAGATGCCCCGACGAGCATGAAAGACTGATCGGATGGCCGCCACTCCCCACGGTCCGGCGCGGATCCACTGGTTCGCGCGTCTGGAGCACCGTTTCCATGCCTGGCGCGAGCGCCGTGCCCGGCGCCGCGGCCGCGTCGCATCCGTCCTGCCGTTCCCCGGCTACGGCGGCGCCGGCTGGGTGCGCGTGGTGGGCCGGGTGCTCGTGCTGCCACGGCAGCCGCGGATGGATGACGGAGACGACGCCCGCGTGCGCGGGTGGCGCAGCTTCGTCGGCATCCCCGTGAGCTTCGCCACGGTGACGGTGTCGGTCGGCGGGCAGGATCACGACGTCGTGGCCGATCGCGGCGGCGTGATCGACACCCGCGTCGATGTGGATCTTCCGCCGGGATGGCAGACCGTGACGATGTCGGTCGAGGGCGGCGAGCCGGTGCGTGCCCGCGTCTTCGTCGTCGCCGAGGACGTGCATTTCGGCGTGGTCTCCGACGTCGACGACACCGTGATGGTCACGGCTCTTCCTCGCCCGCTGATCGCCGCGTGGAACTCGTTCGTCGTCGACGAGCACGCACGCATCCCCGTGCCCGGTATGGCGGTGCTGCTGGAGAACCTCATGCGCTCGGCTCCGGGCGCACCGATGGTGTACCTGTCGACGGGCGCTTGGAACGTCGCTCCCACGCTCAACCGCTTCCTGGGGCGGCACCTCTTCCCCGCCGGTGCGATCCTGCTCACCGACTGGGGGCCCACGCACGATCGCTGGTTCCGCAGCGGGCGCGAGCACAAGCTCACGAATCTCCGCCGGCTCGCCGAGGAGTTCCCCGACATCAGGTGGCTGCTGATCGGCGATGACGGTCAGCACGACGAGGCGATCTACACGCAGTTCCTCTCGGAGCATCCGGATGCCGTGGCCGCCGTCGCGATCCGCCGCCTGCTTCCCGCCGAAGCCGTGCTCGCGGGCGGTCGCGTAGCCGGCGACGACCACTCCGCCGACGCCGTGCCGTGGGTGAGCGCTGAAGACGGCGCGGGCCTGCTGGAGAAGCTCACCGAGGTCGGTGTCGTTCCGGGCTCCGACCCAGACCACTGACTCGACCCGCTGACGTATCGTCGAAGAATGCCCGACCGTCCCGTGCTCGACGCCGCCGAATGGCGCGCCCGCGCCGCGGCGCACGCCGAGCGTGCCAATGCGCTGACGGCCGGGCACCGTGCGCGCCGTTCCCGCCGCGAGACGCATCCCGTCGAGGACTTCCTCTTCACCTACTACTCGTATCGGCCCTCGCAGCTGCGCCGCTGGCATCCCGGAGCCGGGGTGACGCTGGCCGATGCTCCGGAACGCCGCGGATGGCGCTGGTACTCCGCCGGCGCGGCACCGGACTCGGCCGTCGTCGATGCTCGCGCGTTCGACGTCGACAAGCCCGAACTCGCCCGCCTCGTCGAACGGATGCTGCGCCGCACGGCCGCACGCCCCGGCCAGTTCGGCTGCTTCGGCCTGCACGAGTGGGCGATGGTGTACCGCACCCCGGAGCATCGGCACTCCGTGCCGTTGCGGCTCGGCCAGGCGGCAACCGATGCCGTCGTCGAAGCGCACGAGCTGCGCTGCACGCACTTCGACGCATTCCGCTTCTTCACCCCCGACGCCGTGCCCAGGAACCGCACCGCGCTCCGCCGCGAGTCGCAGCCGTCGCTCGAGCAACCCGGATGCCTGCACGCGGGGATGGACGTGTACAAGTGGGCGATGAAGCTCGGACCTCTTGTGCCGGGCGAACTGCTGCTCGACGCGTTCGAGCTCGCCGCCGACATCCGCCGGCTCGACATGAGCGCAGCCCCCTACGACCTCAGCGCCTGGGGTGTCGTGCCCGTGCCGATCGAGACGCCGGAGGGCAAGGCGGAGTATGTGCGCCAGCAGCGCGGGTTCGCCGAGCGCGCCAACACGCTGCGTGCCCGCATCCTCAACGCGTGGCGAGGCTTCGCTGCGGACGCTCAGCCGACCGGATCGCACGACAGGCACGGCGCCCATGCCGGTGCCGCTGCGCCGATCTGAAGGCGCATCGCCGTGACCCGTACCGCCGCATCCTGCAGACGCTGAGCCGAAAGCGCCCCGCCATCCACCGCGGCCACCAGTGCGTCGACCATCGCCGCTGCCGTCGAACCGTCCGAACCCTGCACCATGAGCAGCAGGTCGTTGCCCGCGGCAAGGGCCTGCACGGCGACCGCGCCCGGATCCGCGTACTCGGGCGATCCCGTGGCCGCGAGCATGCCGAGGTCGTCGGTGACGATCACGCCGTCGAAGCCGAGCTCGTCGCGGGCGATCTCGTGCCAGGCCGACGAGAGCGACGCGGGAAGCGGATCCACCGCCGTGTACGCGAGATGACCGAACATCAGCATCTGTGCCCCGGCATCGACGCCGGAAACGAACGGCGGCGCCGTGCTCGTGCGCCAGTCGTCCAGCGACATCGACGTGGAGGGGATCATGTGGTGCGAGTCCCCTTCCGCCGCCCCGTGACCGGGAAAGTGCTTGAGCGTCGAGACGACGAACGGCGCCTCGCCGCGCACCGCCGCTGCGACGCGCTCGGCCGCCGAGGCCGCATCCGTACCCATCGAGCGCGAATAGATGAACGAGCCCGGGCCGGAGGCGACGTCAGCGATCACGCCGAAATTCACCGAGATCCCGCCTCGCGCGACGAGCGAACCACGAACGGCGAACGCGGCCTCTACGGCCTGCGGGTGGGCGTTCTTCAGCGTGTCGGCAGCCGGTGCGGCATCCCACGGCAGCCGCGTGACATCGCCGCCCTCCTCATCGATCGCAAGGAGCGGGGGCAGCGAGGGATCACGCGTCATCGCCGCGGCGATGCCGCGAAGCTCGTCTTCCGAATCGGGCACATTCGATCCCATCAGGATGAAGCCGCCGTAGCCGGTGTCCATGTACGCGGCCAACGCTGCCGGGTCGGTGCTCGGTATGTGCCCGATGACCACGGCCGCGGCCTGCTCGCGCACCGTCATCGCCTCGACCCGGTCCCTCGCGGCCTCCGCGACCGATGAAGCCGCAGCGGCGACCACGTCGACACTCGCCGTGCCGTGCGCGGCCTGCGCAGCGGGCGCGGATGAGGCCGCGCTGCCGACGAGCAGCATCGACGCGCTGAGGGCCGCGGCAACGGCCATGAGGCGGATCATCGACGGGCTCCTCGGGATCGCGATCGTCCCTCGAGTCTAGGCTCGCGGGGACTCAGCGGGTGCCCTGCACCGCGCTCTCCGCCTGCTCGTCGAGCCACCGCTGCACGCCTCGTGCCGCGATGCGTCCCGCCCGGTTGGCACCGATCGTACTCGCCGACGGGCCGTATCCCACGAGCTGGATGCGCGGGTCCTTCACCGCCGTCGTGCCGCGCCCCTGCCGATCCAGCTGGATGCCGCCGGCCGGACTGCGCAACCCCAGCGGAGCGAGGTGCGCGATGGCGGGGCGGAATCCCGTCGCCCACAGGATCGCGTCGACTGGTTCGAAGTCGCCGTTCGCCCACCGAATGCCGTCGGGCTCGATCCTGGCGAACATCTCGCGCCGCGCGTCGTAGACGCCGAGCTGAGCGGCCTCGTGCTCCTGCGGTCGCAGCACGAGCCCGGTGATGCTCACCACGCTCTGGGGCGGGAGGCCCTGCGCGACGCGCCGCTCCACGAGCGCGACCGCTGCGGCACGCGACTCCGGTGCCGCGAAGTCATCCTCGCGCCACACGGGCGGTCGTCGCGTCACCCACAGCGCCTCGGTGATCGGAGCGAGAGCGCCGAGGAACTGCACCGCCGAGGCGCCGCCGCCCACGACCAGGGTGCGCTTGCCACGGAAGTGCTCCGGCCCCGGATAGTCGACGGTGTGGAACTGCTCGCCGACGAAGGTCTCCATTCCTGGATAGTGCGGGAGGAACGGCTGCGTCCATGTGCCTGTCGCATTCACGAGGGTGCGCGTGCGCCAGGTCCGGCCATCGCGGGCACGCACGACAAGCACGCCCGCGTCATCCGTCACCGACCGCACGTCGACGGGCCGCTCGACGGGGAGCCCGTGCCGCTGCTCGTAGGCGGCGAAGTACGCGGGAACCGCGATGTTCGCGCGTGTTTCATCGCGCGGAGGCGGCTCCTCGCCGGGCAACTCGGCCACGCCGTGCACGTCGCGCATCGTCAACGCGTCCCACCGGTGCCGCCACGCGCCACCGGGCGCATCGTCGGCGTCCAGGACGATGTGCTCGATCCCCCGGCGCGTCAGGTGGTACGACGTGGACAGCCCCGCCTGTCCTGCCCCGATGACCACGCTCTGGAGGATGCCCATGGCACGGTGCAACGCCCCAGCGACGCCCGATGTTCCGGCACCCACGACGCCTGCGCGCGACCCTCCCGGGACGCACGCTCTACGCCGTGGATTTGGTGAGCCCCCGATGCGATGTAGTAAGGTAAATCCGTTGTCGAGGGAAACCGAAGACAGCACCTGGGCCTGTGGCGCAGCTGGTAGCGCACCTGCATGGCATGCAGGGGGTCAGGGGTTCGAGTCCCCTCAGGTCCACCCAAGTTTTCTGCCGGGAACAGACGAAACCGCGAGATGCGTCGTGTTCTGTCCCGTCGCCTCGCGCGGTCTCCATGATCGTGGGCCGTCACGCGCGCGCCACCGAGCCCGAGGTCTGCGCGGCCAGAGACGCGTGTGTCAGGTTCGCGCCGGGGCACGGACAACCCCACCGGCGGTGACGATGAGCCACGCCACCCCCGCGCACCACACCGCGATGGTGCCGACGGTGGCGAACTCCTCCACCTCGACGACCGAGCCGAAGGAGAGCGTCGCCGTCGCGTACATCCCCAAGGGGAAGACGATGCTCCACCATCCGACCGAGAATCGCCACGCATCGCGCCGATGCGCCAGGTCGCGGATGCCGAGACCGATCAGGAACGGGATCAGGAGCGTACCGAAGGCCCACAGGGTCATGGCAACGAGCGTGACCGCTGACGACGCATCGGGGAGGGCCGGAGTCGACGCGGTCAGGATGCGCGATGCGGCGAAGACCGAGATCGCGGTCGCGCCGGTGAGCACCCACGCGGTCGGTGCGACGTCGATGCTCGTGCCGCGCCCCGAGAGCATGCGCACGAGCACCGCGGCCATGAGCAGCAGGTACACGACGATGCCGACCGACCACAGCCCGAGAGCCACGAGGCTCAGGAGGTGATGATCGCCGGCCGCGGTGCTCGTGAGCACCGAGAGCGACTGCGTCGCGACGACGAGCAGGAACCAGCCGCCGTCCACGGTCGGAAGCAACGGGCGGATCGAGGGATGGGTGACGATCCACGGCAGCAGCGCGTAGACGAGAGCGAGCCAGAGCAGCGCTTCGACGACGAGGGCGCCGGGCAGGATCCAGCGGATGCCGAGAGTCGAGGCGAGCGTCGCCGTCACTCCGGTCGCGGCGACGACAGTGAAGAAGCCGAACGCCTTCCCCGGGTCGCGAGCGTCGCGCCGCAGAGCATCCGGAGCGAGCATCGCGCGGGTCGCTGTGGCGACGATGAGGGCGACGTATCCGACCGAGGCGACGATCAGTGCAGCGACGGCGACCGGTTCGAGCCCGATGGTCGCGAAGGCCGTACCCACGATCCCGGTGGCCATGACGAACGAGAAGCTCGACGGCGGCATCCGCTCGATCGCATCACTCAGGGTCATCGCTCAGATCGACTGCCGGTATCCGAAGAACTCGTGATCGTTGTTGTAGCCGCCGAGCCCGCCGCCGATGTCTTCGAACCGTTCGACGAACTCGATCCCCTGGATCCACTTGACCATCTTGAACCCGAGCTGCGCCTCGTTGCGCAATCGCAGCGGAGCTCCGTGCGAGAACGACAGCGGTTCGTCATTCATGTCGTACGCGAGCATCGTGAGGTGATAGCGCATCTGGTCGATGTCCTGCGCGTCGTAGTACAGACCGCCCTCGGCGCCCTCCGCGAACGAGTAGAACACGACCCATTTCGCTTCCGGCTTCGGTTGCACGAGGTCGAGCACCGACGACATCGACACCCCACCCCATTTCGCGACCCCGGACCAGCCCTGGATGCAGAAGTGCTGGGTGATCTGATCATGGCGGGCCATGGTGCGCAGGTCGTCGAGACTGAGGGAGACGGGGTTCTCCACGAGGCCCTCGATGCGAAGTCGATAGTCGCGGAAGTCGTCCTTCTGCAGGCGGCGGTACTCGTCGCTGTCTGGAACGCGGCCGTTCGACCAGAAGTAAGGCGAGATGTCCTTCTCCGTGTACTTGCCGGGCTTCGAGTCGACGTGCTCGAAGAGCCGCTGAACGGGGCCGATCAGGGCGAGGCCCATCCGGCGGATCGCGCGCGGATAGCGATAGGTGACGGGGGTCGCGGCGACCCAGACGACGATGAGCACGGCGGTCGTGGCCAGGAAGATCCAGAATCCCGTCCATGAGGTGCCGTCGTTGCCGGCGTACATGTGATTGAGGTTGCGCAGCGCTCCGGTCGCGAACACGAGAGCGACGTGCACGATGATGAACATCACGAACCAGCACAGCACGAGGAAGTGCAGCGAACGGGCGAGCTGGATGCTGAACACCCGGCTGATGCGGCGGAACCTCGTCGACAGAGCCGGCGACATGCCCAGACCCGTGAGCAGGGCCAACGGGGCGGCGATGAACACGGTGACGAAGTAGGCGAGCAACTGCAGCGCGTTGTAGTTCACCCAGCCGTTCTCGGTCGGCCAGTCGAGGGAGAGGTACTGGATGGCAGTGCTGAGCGCGTGGGGGATGACATCCCAACTGGTCGGCACGATCCGTGCCCAGTGACCGGTGACGATCAGCAGCGCGACGAAAACGACGCCGTTGAGCAGCCAGAGCACGTCGATGCTGAGGTGCCACCACCGCGCGAGACCGATGGAGTGCCGTCGGCCAGGGAGGCCCACCCCGTCGGGAAGGGTGAGCGAGTCGCCCTTCGCGGTGTACGTCGGGTCGTCGACGGGCACCGGCCGCTGCATCCGGAACCATTCGCGCCCCGGTGTCGAGTGGCGGGTCAAGTAGAGACGCGGGTGGTCGGCGAGGATGCTGAGGCCGGAGCGCATCATGAAGAACATGAAGAAGATGTTGAGCCAGTGCTGCCACTGCATCCATACCGGGAATCCCTGCGGCGTTCCTTCCGGAAGCTCCGATGCGCCGGGATAAGCGGTCAGGAAATCCTTGACGGCAGGCGTATCGACGATGCCGCGTGCTACGGCGATCCCGATCACCATCAGCGCCATGCCGATCGGAATCAGCCAGAGCAGGTTGAACCACTTGCTGCGGCCGATGCGGATGCGCGGAGCGACGCCGTACTGCGCGGGAAGGCCGCCCGCCCAGTCGGGCCCGACACGGTCGTGTCGTCGGGCGTCGAGCTCGTCGCGGAACGCCGGCGATACCTCCCTCAGTTGCTGGGAACGCTGCTCCTCGGCGCTGCGCGCGAGCGATCTCGATCGCGCAATCGACTGCTCCTCCGTGGACACCACATTCCCTCGCAGTCTGTCGGTCGGCGCTCGAAGAACCCGATGCATCTGCTCAAGACAATGCCAGATCCCCCTACCGGAGCGGAACCCGCCGCGATCCGCGTCGTGCCGCTTTCCGGTGAAGCCTCGCGCGAATCCCCTGCAGCTTCTTCGGCGTCGGGACCGGCGTCACGATCACCTCGTCGCCGTCATCCGTGTCACGCGGCTCGGTGATGAGGATCCACTGATTCTCCACACGGGCGCCGGCCGTCTGCGAGATCGGCAGATGCAGGATGAAGTACCCGCCCTTCGCCGACGCCCCGAACAGGGCCTCAGACGAGATCGGACCCGAGCCCGACGGCGGCAGCCCCGCCACCCTCAGCCACTGCTCGAACGCCTCGTGGATCCGCGCCGCCTGCCGACGGTCGAGCCGATGATCGAGGGCGATGTATGTCGCCCAGCCGCTGCTCTCGCCGTCGTCGTAGTCCACGGAGGCCCGATGAATCGAATACGCGACACTGTGCGTGAAGATCCATTCGTTCTCCGCATGCAGTCCCCGGAAGATGCTGAGGTGCACCACGAGAACGCCGACGGCGATGAGCAGCCAGATGCTCGCCCCGCCCCAGAAGATCCAGAGCAGCCACACCGGCCAGCTCTCCACACTCTGGTCTTCGATGACGATATTGACGTGCTCGCCCGTGGGGTCGGTGATCGCCTGCTGAATCAGGAGCCCGAACGCGGCCAGCGGCAGCACGACCCAGAAGATCGGCGCGTAGATGAGCTGCACGCGGCGGGAGTCCTCGCTGCCCGCCCACACAGTGACCTCGTCGACCGACTCGGGACGGGGAACGTCGATCGGGCGTGCCGCGCCCCGAGGGCGGCTCTCCGCCACACGAGCCCACACCTCGGGGTACTTCGCGCCACCGCCCCGCGGCCCCTCGATCATCTGCATGTCGGCTCCTCGTATCGGCACCCACACTGCCGCATCTGCCGGCCCTCCCGATCACAGGGCGCTCGCAGACTGACCGCATGGTCGACGGGAAGCCCCTGTCTCAGCAGGGATGACTCAGGTACCCGGCCGGATCGCCAGATCTGTGATCTGCGCGTCACGCGGCAGGTCCAACGCCGTCACGATCGTGGTCGCCACCGACTCAGGGTCGACGAACCTCGTCGGATCGTATTCCTCGCCCTCCTGGCGATGCACCTTCTCCTGCATCGGCGTCGCCGTGCGCCCCGGGAAGACCGACGTCACGCGCACGCCGTGCTCGTGCTCTTCGGCGCGCAGGGCATCGGCGAGAGCCTTGAGCCCGTGCTTGGATGCGGCGTACGCCGACCACCCGGCGTGCGCCCGCAGACCCGCACCCGAGTTCACGAAGATCACCTGGCCCCGACTCACCCGCAGCATCGGCAGGAGCAGGCGTGTGAGCTCTGCCGGTGCGACGAGGTTCGCCGCCAGCTGGCTCTCCCATGACGATGGTGCAAGGTCGGCCACAGCCCCGAGGTCGATGACGCCGGCGACGTGCACGAGCGAGTCGATGCGCTCGGGCAGCTGCTGCTTCGACAGCGCCCATGAGATGCGCCCGGGCTGGGCGAGATCGGCGACGACGGTGTGCACGCCGGGAAAGCGCTCGGCGAGCTCCTTCGCACGACCGATGTCGCGGGCGAGCAGCACCAGTTCGTCTCCGCGTGCGTACAGGCGACTCGTGAGGGCGGCACCGATTCCGGAACCGGAGCCGGTGATCAGATGAACAGGCATCCGTCCATCGTGTCAGACTCCCGGGCACGGCAGCGGCGCGCTGCGGGTCACTGCTCGATGGACTCCGTGTTCGCAATGTGCAGCGGCACGACCGGGCAGTCCTTCCACAACCGCTCCAGTCCGTAATACGTGCGCTCCTCGGAGTGGAACACGTGCGCGATGAGGTCGCCGAAGTCGAGCAGCACCCAGCGGGCCTCGGCGCGCCCCTCGCGACGGAGCCGCTTGTGTCCCGCCTCGATCAGGCGATCCTCGATCTCGTCGGCGATCGCGGCGACGTTGCGCTCGCTATTGCCGGTCACGAGCAGGAAGACATCGACGAGCGGCAGCGGCTCGGACACGTCGAGGGCGACGAGGTCCTCGCCGCCCTTGTCGACCGCCGCCTCGGCGGCCAGCTGTACTATCTCCAGGGCCGCGGAGCCGGACTGCATCAAGAGAACACTCCCGTGGTCATCGCGATGATCAGCGCGCCGACCAGCGCCGCGGCCAAGACGCCGGCGGTGATGGTGAGCGCGAGCATGAGCTTGTTGCCCTTCTCGGGCTCGGGCGGGCGGATGACCTCACCGGCGGGCTTGATCGTGCTGATCGCCGAACTCGCGGCGATCGGCGTGGGCGACGACGATGCCGGCAGCTCGCCGTCGATCAGCACGGCATCGACCTCTTTGCCGTCGGTGCCGCGGCCGTGGCCGTGGGATCCGAGTCGTGCGGGAAGTTCGTACGAGCCCGTCACGAGCACCTCGCCCGTGGAAGCCACTGGGCCCGAAAGCGAGGGCACACCGGGCGACTGTTGGAAGATGAGGGCGTTCGCGCGGCTCTGCGATCCGCTGGAGTCCGTCGACAGCAGCGAGTCGAACGACGGGGTCAGCGGGCGATTGCGCTCGTCGTCTCGGATGAGGCTCTCGCCGAACCCGTCACGAACTCGCGATCCTCCCGCCGAGCCGTCGAGCGCCTGCGACGCCACAGACTCGGGAGTCGCCGTCCCGTCGGTGGGAGAGATCGGTGCCGGGGCTTGTGGAGCGTCGGGGACGACCGGCGACTGCGCCTCCGGCAGCGCGATCGGAGCGGCCGCTTCGGCGGGTGTCTCGTCGGCGGCACGGGCTCCGAACACCGGGAGCGAGCCGGTGCGGATCCGCTCCTGCTCGCGCGCCTGCCGGCGGGTCAGCCGCGGCGCGGCGTCGGCGACCGGATCGGGCTGCGCGGCCGACGCGGGAGCCTCCGCCGCCGGGGCGTACCGGTCCGGGGTGTACGGGGCCGGAGCATCAGCGGCGGGCGTCTCGGCGACCGGCGCCTCGACGATCGGCGCCTCGATCACAGGGGTTCCGCGGCTCGCCGAAACATCGCGGTTGCGTTCGCGTAGATTCGCCTGCACCTGCTCGGGGGTGACGACGTTCGTGGCCCCGGTCAGCCGCGCCTCACGCAGCTGCTTGCGCGTCAGCGGTGCGGCCTCGGGCCGATCCGGTGTGCTCATTCCTTGCTCCGATACAGATGATGCTTCGCGATGTACTGGACCACGCCGTCGGGGACGAGGTACCAGACCGGATCCCCTTGCGCCACGCGCGCACGGCAGTCCGTGGAAGAGATCGCCAGTGCGGGGATCTCCAGCTGGCTGACGTCGTCGCTGGGCAGTCCTTCGATGCTCAGAACATGCCCTGGTCGGGAAACGGCGACGAAGTGGGCCAGGTCCCACAACTCATCATGGTCCCTCCAGCTGAGAATCTGCGCCACGGCGTCGGCCCCCGTGATGAAGAAGAACTCCGCTTCCGGACGCTCGGCCTTCAGATCACGCAGTGTGTCGATCGTGTACGTGAACCCGTCGCGATCGATGTCCACCCGGCTCACCGTGAAACTCGGGTTCGACGCCGTGGCGATCACGGTCATCAGGTACCGGTGCTCGCTGGGCGTGACATCGCTCTTCTGCTTCTGCCACGGCTTGCCGGTGGGCACGAAGACGACCTCGTCGAGGTCGAAGGAGTGCGCGACCTCACTGGCGGCGACCAGGTGCCCGTGATGGATCGGGTCGAAGGTTCCGCCCATCACCCCGATGCGCGGCGCGCGTGAGGTCGTGGTCATGAAGATCGCCTAGTGGCCGTGCCCTGCTCCGTGCGCATCCTTGCCGTGGGCGGCGGCCCATGCCTCGGCCTTCGCCGTGTGCCGGTTCGCCACGTGGCGATACGAGAAGGTCACCATCGCGAGAATGAAGAACACCACCGCCGCGATGATTCCGAAGACCAGGGTGTCCAGCGCCACGTTTCCATGATGCTCGGCCTCAGCAGCGGCCATCGCGATCTGTGCGACGAGGTTCATCGAATCTCCCAGTGGGTGTGCGGGTGCGTGGGCTGAACCAGTCTAGTCCTCACGCGCGCGTCTGACCCGCCCCTCGCGCAAGCCATTTCGTGCTCGTCAGCTCGGACAGACCCATCGGTCCACGGGTGTGCAGTTTCTGCGTGGAGATGCCCACCTCGGCACCGAAGCCGAACTCGGAGCCGTCGGTGAATCGCGTCGACGCGTTCGCCATGACGACCGCGGAGTCCACCTCGGCCAGAAAGCGCTCGGCGTTGCGCGAGTCTGTCGTGATGATCGACTCCGTGTGCCCGGTGCTGTACGTGCGGATGTGGGCGAGCGCCTCGTCGAGCGAGTCGACCACCTTCATCGCGATGTCGAGGCTCAGGTACTCGGTGGCCCAGTCCTCCTCGGTCGCGGGAACCACCGACGACGCGAGACCGGAGACGACGTCGTCGCCGTGCACGGTCACTCCGCTCTGCTGCAGCGCATCGACGACAGAAGGGACGAGTCGTTCGGCGGCGGGGCGCAGCACGAGCACCGTCTCGACCGCATTGCAGACGCTGGGACGCTGCACCTTCGCGTTCACGACGATTTCGCGCGCCCAGTCCTCCGGGGCGCTCTCGTCGAGCACGATGTGCACGTTGCCCGCGCCGGTCTCGATCACAGGAACGGTCGACTCGGTCACCACGGTCTCGATGAGAGATGCGCTCCCCCGCGGCACGAGTACGTCGATGAAGCCGCGGCCATGCATGAGCGCCTTGGCGCCATCTCGGCCGAAGTCGTCGACGGACTGGATCGCCTCCGGGCTGATCCCGATGCCGTCGAGAGCCTCGCGCATGATCCGCACGAGCACCGTGTTCGACTCCTTCGCCGCGCTGCCGCCACGCAGAACCACCGCGTTGCCGGAGCGCAGCGCAAGCGCGGCGATGTCGACCGTGACGTTGGGACGGGCCTCGTAGATCACGCCGACCACGCCGAACGGGACGCGCACCTGCTCCAGGGCGACACCGTTGGGCATCCGGTGTCCGCCGACGACCTGACCGACGGGGTCGGGCAGGACGGCCACATCGCGCACGGCGGAGGCGAGAGTCGCCACCCGCTTCTCATCGAGGCGCAGCCGGTCCAGGAGCGCGTCGCCGATGCCCTGGGAGCGACCGCGGTCGAGATCACGGCTGTTGGCGGCGATGATCTCTGCGGCATCGGCCTCGATCGCCGCGGCGATCGCCTCGAGGGCACGCACCTTGTCGCTGCTCGTGAGGCGCGCGGTCTCCCTCGACGCCTCCTTCGCAGCCGCCATGCGCGCCTGCGGCGAGTCCTCCCCCGGCTCCCGCTCGGCGTCGACGGCCGAGGGCGAAGCGGGCGCGAGGGCGGAGTCGATGGCCATGGCGCCAGTCTATCGAGGGCGCGGGTGACGGCGGTGTTGACGGCGGTGTTCGGGATCCCTGGTGCGGTGTCATCGGGGTGCCCCCTGCAGGATTCGAACCTGCGACCCACAGATTAGAAGGCTGTCGCTCTATCCACTGAGCTAAGGGGGCGCGGGTACAGGCTATCGCGCGCGGCGGGCGACGTCGGAGTGCCTCATTAGAATCGGGAGCATGGTTGCTGCCTCCGAGAACGACCGGATCGTCTGGATCGACTGCGAGATGACCGGTCTCGATCCGGAGCTCGATGAGCTGGTCGAGGTCGCGGTCGTCGTCACCGACTTCGAGCTGAAGGTGCTCGATCCGGGGTTCCAGATCGTCATCACCCCCTCTGCCGCCGCCCTGGAGCACATGGGCGAGTTCGTCACCGAGATGCATCGCGCCTCCGGGCTGCTCGAGGAGATCCCGGACGGCGTCTCCCTCGTCGAGGCGCAAGAGAAGGTGCTGGAGTACATCCGCCGCTTCGTGCCGCAAGAGCGCAAGGCGCCGCTGGGCGGCAACACGATCGGCACCGACCGGATGTTCCTGGCCAAGTACATGCCCGAGCTCGATCAGTACCTGCACTACCGCAACATCGACGTGTCGAGCATCAAGGAGCTCTCGCGCCGCTGGTATCCGCGCGTGTTCTTCCAGGCCCCCGACAAGGACGGCGGTCACAGGGCGCTCGCCGACATCCTCGAATCCATCCGCGAACTGGAGTACTACCGGCGCGCTGTGTTCGTCGCCGAGCCCGGTCCGACGACCGATCAGGCGAAGGATCTGTCGGCCTCCGTCGTGTCTGAGTTCGCCCCGAACCTGTAATAGACTTGTCGGGTTGCCTACGGGCGCATGGTGGCTGTAGCTCAGTTGGTAGAGCACCGCGTTGTGGTCGCGGGGGTCGCGGGTTCAAGCCCCGTCAGCCACCCCACTTCTTCTCTCGAGGTTCGCTCCTCGCCGGACGGGAATGCCGCGGACCTGCGTATCGTCATGTGCGTGCCGGATGCCGCCACGGTCGCCGCTTCCCCGGCCCCGGATGGATAGCATCGAAGGCATGGAGATGGACGCCGAGGCTTTCGAGACCCTCGTCGTCGACGAACTCGACCGGCTGCCCGACGACATGGTCGACGGCCTGGAGAACGTCGTGTTCGTCGTCGAGGACCGTCCGGAGGATGGCAGCCTCGATCTGCTCGGCCTGTACGACGGGCTCGCCGTGACCGAGCGCGGCAGTTACGGCATGGGCGAGCTGCCCGATCGCATCGTCGTCTACCGCGAGCCGCACCTGGCGCAGTGCGACGACCTCGACGAGGTGCGCGACGAAGTGCACACCACGCTCGTGCACGAGATCGCGCACTACTACGGCATCGACGATGCGCAGTTGCACGAGATGGGGTGGGCATGAGCACACCTGCGATCGTTCCCGACGTCGAACAGGACCTCGACCTGCGCGCAGCACCCGCGCATCCGTGGGAGCTGGTGGTGTGGGACGATCCGGTCAATCTCATGACCTACGTCTCGCGCGTCTTCCGCACCTACTTCGGCTATTCGGCGGAACACGCGCAGCGCCTCATGCTCGCGGTGCACAACGACGGGCATGCGGTGGTGGCCACCGGGCCCCGAGAGACGATGGAGGTGCATGCCCAGGCCATGCACCACTACGGGCTGTGGGCCACCGTGCGAAAGGGGTCGGAGTGAACGATCGCATCGTGCTCGTGCCGCTCGCGCGGCTCGAGGGACGGCATCTCGCGGGGCTCGTGGACGAGTTCGTCGCTCTGCTCACGGACACCGCATCCGACGCGAATGACCCGGGGCTGGACAGGTTGACTCCCGAGGCTTATCCGGATGATGCCGAGGCCTCGGCAGAGTTCTCCCGCGCCACGGCGGACGACCTGCTCGACCGCCGGGCCGCCGACGCACGCACCGTGCGCGCCGCGCTGCAGCGCTTCGTCGACGGCGAGGGCGAAGGGGAAGATCTGGATCCGCTCGACGTGGTGATCGATGAGCGAGAGCTGGACGCCTGGCTGCGCACCCTCACTGCACTGCGCCTGGTGATCGCGACCCGCCTCAGCGTCGCCGACGGCGTTGATCCGCACGACCACGAAGACCCCCGCTTCGGGGTGTACGACTGGCTCGGCTACCGTCTCGACGGCCTGATCGAGGCCGCCGACGCACGCGATCTCTGACCGGCATTCCTATACCGCCGGGCGCTACGGCATCGGAATCGTCATCATGGCGATCTCCTGCGGCCGGTGCTCGCGCCAGTGTGCGCGCTCCTGACGCGCCCAACGCTCCCAGTGCGGCCGGAACGCCTCGCCGTCGCGCTCCAGAGCCCGGGTTCGACGGCTCTTTTCGGGCGCATCGACCCAGACCGTGACGTCGGCGACGCGCGCGGATGCCGGGGTCAGCACTCCGCATCCCTCGACGACCAGCCCCAGCGCGGGGTCGACAGCGCTGCTCTCGGCATAGGCGCCCGCCACCCAGTCGTAGCGCTGCCAGGTGCCCAGCAGTCCCCGCCCGTGCGGTCGGAGGATCTGTTCGTGGGCGCGCTGCGCTCCTTCTGCAAGCCCGTCCCACCCTGGATAGATCGAATCGAGCGCGACGAGCTGCACACCCGTGGTCAGCGGCCAGTGCTGCACGAGCAAGCGGGCGATCGTCGTCTTTCCGGCCCCCGCCCCGCCGTCGATGAGGACGACCGGATTGGAGGCGGACAGGCCGCTCACGGCATCCGAGATACGGGCGACGGCGGCGCGCAGCGCGAGGGCGACGGGATCGTCGCCTCTCGGCCCACTCACTTCTTGAGGGCGCGGATGATGCGGGCGATGACGCGACCGGCGACCCACACGAACGGTACGCCCACGGCGAGCAGCGAGACGATGTTGGGCTCGAAGCGCAGCCCCTCCTCGCGTTTCACGTACACGCCGAGCGGGATCGCGATGCCGCCGCCGCCCCCGCCGCTCGCGTCGGACTCGTTGCCCGAGCCGTCGATGCCCCCGCCGCCGAAACCCGAGACGGTGAGCGCGACCGGGGTGAACTGCGCCCCGTCGACTTCCTGGGTCTGGCCATAGGCGCTCTTGACGCCGAAGGACGCGGAGTTCTTGCCCAGTTCGAGTGCGATGTGCGGCATGGCTCCACGCTAACCCACCGGGGCGCGCCCGTCACTCCACACGCTCGTCCTCCCCGCCGCTCGTCATTCCACACCGTGATCGCGCGGATGCCGGGCGGAGCCGCGCCCGTCGCCTGCGCCGACATGACGGGCCCGGGTGATCATCGACGAGCCGAACCTCGCATGCGCATCGTCGAGCGCGCCCTCGACCCGTCGCCAGTGCGCATCGTCGTCCCAGAGCGCAAGTCCTCCTCCCGCGGCGCCGAGGCGTTCGGCGCGCACGCCGATCAGCCGCACCGGATCGCGTCGTTCTATCGCCTCGAAGAGCCGCTGAGCCACCTCGCCGAGACGCTGGCCCACCGACGTCGGTTCCGCCAGGGTCTGCGAACGCGACAGCGTGGTGAAGTCGGAGAAGCGCACCTTGATCGCGACTCCGCCCGCCTCCCAGCCGGCCCTGCGCAGGCGCGCGGCCACGCGGTCGGCGAGCCGCAGCAGCTCCGAGCGGAGCACGGCGGGATCGGTGATGTCGTGTTCGAAGGTCTCCTCATGTCCTACGCTTTTCTCGACGCGCGTGGTCTCGACGGCCCGCGGGTCGCGCCCCTCGGCCAGGTCGTGCAGCCGTGCGGCCAAGGCGGCTCCGACGGCCCGCTCCAGCGCCGAGACGGGCGTGGCGCGGATGTCGGCGATCGTGCGGATGCCGCGCGACTCCAGGGTCTCGGCCGCCTTCGGCCCGACGCCCCACATCGCGCGTACGGGCAACGGCTCCAGAAACCGCCTCGTGTGTGCTTCGGAGACGATCAGCAATCCGTCGGGCTTGGCTAACGTCGATGCCATCTTGGCGACGTGCTTCGTGGCCGCCGCGCCCACGCTGCAGGTGATGCCGACTTCGTCGATGACGCGCGCCCGGATGAGTCGGGCGATGCGCCCGGGACTCCCCCACAGCCGCCGTGCGCCGCGCACGTCGAGGAAGGCCTCATCGATCGAGAGCGGCTCGACAAGCGGCGTGAACGACTCGAAGATCGTCATCACGTGGCGCGACACGTCCTGATAGCGCGGAAAGTCCGGCGGTACGACACGCGCGGCCGGACAGAGCCGGATCGCCTGGCCGACGGGCATCGCGGCGCGCACCCCGTAGCGTCGAGCCTCGTACGAGGCGCTGGAGACCACCGAGCGCCCATCGCGGCCGCCGATGATCAGGGGCAGCCCGCGCAGCGACGGATCGTCGAGCACGGCGACGGAGGCGTAGAACGCGTCCATGTCGACGTGAAGGATTCCCGCACCCGTGTCATCGGCGTCGTCGGGCGAAACGACGCGTCCGGATCCGTCACCGCGTCCCATGCGTCCATTCTCGCGTGCCGCACCGACATCGGCACGGCACGCGAGGCGGTGTCAGCTGTTCGCGCGCTCGAGGATCAGTTCGCGGACGCGCGCGGCATCCGCCTGCCCCTTCATGGCCTTCATGACCGCGCCGATGATGGCGCCGGCGGCCTGCACCTTGCCGTCCTTGATCTTCGCCATGACGTCGGGCTGCGCGGCCAGTGCCTCGTCGATCGCGGCGATGAGCGCCCCGTCGTCCGAGACAACGGCGAGACCGCGGGCGTCGACGACCTCCTGCGGCGTGCCCTCGCCGGCGATGACGCCCTCGAGGACCTGACGGGCGAGCTTGTCGGTCAGAGTTCCCTCGTCCACGAGCTTCTGCAGGGCAGCGACGTTCTCGGGGCTGACCAGCGTCGCGGCATCCTTCTCTTGCGCGTTCGCGAGGCGGGTGATCTCGCCCGTCCACCACTTGCGGGCAGCGGCGGGCGTCGACCCCGCGGCGATCGTCGCCTCGACGACGTCGACCAGGTCGCTGTTGCGCACGTCCTGATACTCGAGGTCAGTGAAGCCCCACTCGGCCTTCAACCGCCGACGACGCGCCACCGGCTGCTCGGGCAGTGCCGCGCGAAGCTCCTCGACGAGCGAGGCCGCAGGCTGCACGGGCAACAGGTCGGGCTCGGGGAAGTACCGGTAGTCGTCGGCATCCGATTTGGGACGCCCCGGCGAGGTCGTGCCGGTGTCCTCGTGCCAGTGACGGGTCTCCTGCGTGATCGTGCCGCCGTCGGCGAGGATCTGCGCCTGGCGCTGGATCTCGTACCGCACGGCGCGCTCGACCGACCGCATGGAGTTGACGTTCTTCGTCTCCGTGCGGGTGCCCAGCGGTGCCGGCTCCTTCCCCTCCGCGACGCGCGGACGCAGCGACACGTTCGCGTCGCAGCGCAGGTTGCCGCGCTCCAGGCGCGCCTCGGAGATGCCCAGGCTGCGGACGATATCGCGGATCGTCGAGACGTACGCCTTGGCGACCTCCGGAGCACGGCGATCCGCGCCGAAGATCGTCTTGGTGACGATCTCGACGAGCGGGACGCCGGCACGGTTGTAGTCGACGAGCGAATACTCGGCGCCCTGAATGCGGCCTGTGGAGCCACCCATGTGGGTGAGCTTGCCCGCATCCTCCTCCATGTGCGCGCGCTCGATCGGCACGGTCACCAGGCTGCCGTCTTCGAGTTCGACCTCGACGGATCCCTCGAAAGCGATGGGCTCGTCGTACTGCGAGATCTGGTAGTTCTTGCCCAGATCCGGGTAGAAGTAGTTCTTGCGCGCGAAGCGGCTGGACTCGGCGATCGAGCAGCCCAGGGCGAGTCCCAGACTGATCGACGACCGGATCGCCGTCTCATTCACCACCGGCATCGCGCCGGGCAGGCCAAGGTCTACCGGGGCGATGAGCGTGTTCGGCTCGGCGGCGTGATACTTCGCGTTGGCCGGGTTCGGCGCCGCCGAGAACATCTTCGTGTTGGTGTTGAGCTCGACGTGCACCTCGAAGCCGAGCACCGGCTCGAACAGTTCGAGGGCCTTGTCAAAGTCCATGAGCTTTGCCGCGGCCATCAGCGATTCCCTCCTGCCAGCTGCGGGGCCCTGGTGAGCAGCGGGGCTCCCCACGAGTCGACGAGCGCCGTCTCCAGCGCCGCGCCCACCCGGTACAGGCGGGCGTCTTCCCGCGCCGGGGCGAGGAACTGGATGCCGACCGGCAGCCCGTCATCGTCCGCGAGGCCCGACGGGATCGAGATGCCCGGGACCCCGGCGAGGTTCGCGGGGATCGTCGTCAGGTCGTTCAGGTACATCTGCAGCGGGTCGTCGATCTTCTCGCCGATCTTGAACGCCGTGGTCGGCGCCGACGGCGTCGCGATCACGTCGACGTGCTCGAAGGCCTGGTCGAAGTCCTGCTGGATGAGCGTGCGCACCTTCTGAGCGCTGCCGTAGTAGGCGTCGTAATATCCGGCCGACAGCGCATAGGTGCCAAGGATGATGCGGCGCTTGACCTCATCGCCGAAGCCGGCCTCGCGGGTGGCCGACATCACGTCTTCTACGGTCGGGTTGCCTTCTGGTGTGACGCGCAGGCCGAAGCGCACGGAGTCGAACTTCGCGAGGTTGCTCGACGCCTCGGCGGGCAGGATCAGGTAGTACGCCGCAACGCCGTACTCGAAATGGGGCGTGGAGATCTCGACGATCTCGGCACCGTTCTGCTCGAGCAGGTCGAGCGAGGCGCGGAAGGATGCCGCGACACCGGGCTGGAAGCCGGAGTCCGGAAGCTCCTCGATGACGCCGACTCGCAGGCCCTTCAGCACGTCCCCGCGGGCGCCCTCGCGAGCCGCATCCGCGAACGACGGCCAGGCATCTTCCAGCGACGTGGAGTCGTGCGGGTCATGACCGGCGATGACGTCGTGAAGAAGACCGGAGTCGAGAACCGTGCGCGTGACGGGCCCGACCTGGTCGAGGCTCGAGGCCAGGGCGATGGCACCGTAGCGGCTGACGCCGCCGTACGTCGGTTTGACTCCGACGGTTCCCGTGACGTGCGCGGGCTGACGGATCGAACCGCCGGTGTCCGAGCCCAGGGCGAGCGGCGCTTCGAAGGCGGCGACCGCCGCGGCCGAGCCTCCGCCCGAACCGCCGGGGATCCGGTCGAGATTCCACGGGTTCCGGGTAGGGCCGTACGCGGAGTGCTCGGTCGACGAGCCCATCGCGAACTCGTCCATGTTCGTCTTGCCGAGCGGGACGAGACCGGCCGCACGCGACCGTGCGACGACCGTCGCGTCGTAGGGCGACAGGTAGCCCTCGAGGATCTTCGATCCGCTGGTGGTGGGCTGGTCGGTGGTGACGAGGACGTCCTTGATCGCGAGCGGGACGCCGGCGAGCGGGTGCAGCTGCTCCCCCGCCGCGCGGGCCGAGTCGATCGCGTCCGCGGCGGCGAGAGCGCCGCCGTTGACGTGCAGGAAGGCGTGGACGTCGCCGTCGACGGCGGCGATGCGGTCGAGGTGCGCCTGCGTGGCCTCACGGCTGGAGATCTCACCCGCGGTGAGCTTGTCGGCGAGCTCGGCGGCGGTCAGCCGGATGATGTCCGTCACTGCTCCTCCCTGCGTCATTGTTCTTCACCGAGGATCGCGGTGACGCGAAAGCGGCCGTCCGCGGCATCCGGCGCGTTCTGCAGCACCTGCTCGTGCGTGAGCGTCTCGCCGACCTCGTCGGGACGGAACACGTTCGCAAGCGGAATCGGGTGGCTCGTGGCGGCGACATCGGGAGTCGCGACCTGCGAGACCTTCGCGATGTTGTCGACGATGGCGTCGAGCTGGCCCGTGAGCCGCGTCACCTCGTCGTCGTTCAGCTGGATGCGCGCGAGCACGCCGAGATGGCGCACAAGATTGGGGGTGATTTCAGACACCGCTCCAGTCTACGAGAACGGCTCCGCGTAGCTGCGACGGCAGAGATGCACGACGAGGGCGACGATCAACGCTATTCCTGGAATCACTCCGGGCAGTCCGAGCACCATCGCCGACGGCGGATCGGGCACGAGGGCGACCATCCCGGATTGGGCGAACAGAAGGGCCGCGAGATTCCACAGCTTCGGGCGCCCCATGCGCGAGATCAGACAGATCCCGCCCATCGCGAGCATCATCGCAGCCTCGATCAGGCGGACCGAGGCGAGGTTGTAGGGCATCGAGACGACGGAGGCCGATTGCCCGACGAGCCGGCCGACGACCGCGATCCCGATGCCGACCATGATCGACCAGCACATCAGCGCGAGCTGCAGGACAAGGACCGACTCGCGGGCGGCAGGGCGCAGCGCTCGGCGGAGCGTGCGCAACGCCCTCGGGCTTTCCGTGAGGGCGGCATCCACCGCGGCCGGCGCCACTCGGCCCCAGCGGAGATATGCAAACCCCCAACCTATGAGTGAGGCCCCTAGGCACGGGAGCAACGTGCTCGGGGCGCGCGTGAGCACGGAGGACCCGAAAACGGCGGGGATGCCGAGCGTGAAGAGCAGCGTACCGGCCACAAGCGACCCGCGGAACACGTAGAGCTGCCTCGAGAGGGCCGCGAGGCTCGACCTCGCGGCTTTCGACGAACGCGTGAGCGCACGCCCGCGGCGCGGACCGACCGTCGCCTCCGCGATCGCAGAGGCGACGAGGAGCCGCATTGCGCCGTTCCGGGAGAAGTACGCTCCGATGCCGTGGTCGAACAGCGCACTGCGAATGCTCGGCATGGCAATGAGGTTCACACGATCGGGCAGCTCCGGGATCGACATGCTGCCGACGAGGTCGCTCGGCGAGCTGGCCTCATCCCAGCGGATGCGTCGTGGAATGTCCTCGATGCTCGTACGCGCCTGCGGCATGTTTCGCCGGAGCAGGAGCGCCGCCACCATCACGACGATCGCCACGGCGAACATGGGCACGCCGTTCCATCCGAACACAGGACCATCTGCAAGCACGTCGAGCAGCGCTCCCGGACGGAGCACGCTCTGAAGAGGAAGGACCGTCATGATCGTCATGGCCGCCATGACGTTGCTCAACGTCGCGAAGCCGAAGAAGCCGTCCGGCTCCATCCCCTGCAGGAACCCCACGGTCATGAACGCTGTGCTGAGAAGGGTCAGCCAACTGCTCGCCAAAACCCTCCCGTGTGAAGCAAGGCCGGCGAGGCGAATCGGACGCAGCCCCGATGCGAGTCCGGTCAGCCGGGTCACGCGTGGGTGCACGGACGTATCGGCTCCGGCCAGGAGGGAATGCGCGATGTATCCTCCCTGCGAATGCGCGATCACCCAGACCCGCTCGCAACGCTCCTCCACGGCCGATATCTGCTCCGACACTCGCTGCCGGATTCGCTCGAGGTCTGCCCCGTCCTCAGCGGCCATGCGGATGTGCTCGACGATCGAACCCGGCATCGCAAGCACGAGCAGCAGAACCAGCACCACGCCGACCAGTACGCTCAGGCCCGCCCACCAGGCGAGAGCGAACAACGCCGTCAGGGCCACAGCCGCGCCGTAGAGCGGAAGCACGCGCCACGCAAGAGGTGCATACCTCGCGATCTCACCCGCGTCGAGGCCGAAGAAACTGCGGAAGAAGCGGACGAGACGAGCCGAATGCTGCGGAGGCGGCGCTGCACCCGCGTGTCCGGCCCGAAACCCGACTGCCCCCACGATGAGATACGGCATCGATGCGAACGCGAACCGGAGTCGCAGCAGCGCCCCGCGCAACCCTCCCGCCCGCGCATCCGCGACGATGTCCGCCCAGAAGGCCTCGGCCAGGAAGACCGGTCGGCCCCCGTCGATCCGGAGCACCCCCGCGGAACCGTCGCCGTGCTCTTCGAAGCCCGAAGACAGCCCCTGTGCGGCAAGGGTGTCGACGAGGCGCGGAGCCACGCTTCGGAGTGTGTCCCCGGGTTCCGGGTGCCCGACGCCGTGCACGACGACCAGCCCGTCACGGTACTCCGAGGCTGGTTTCGACGGCGTTGCCTGCGGCGGTCGACTTCGCCGTTTCTTGCCCGGTCGTCCCATTCTTTCCCCCTGACTGCCACAGCTTCGCGGAGTGCAGCTTCCCGCCCCGACCCTACGGACGCCCACGGACATGCGGACCGCTCGATGCGCCGCAATAGGCTGGTCAGCATGACCTCGTTCGATCCTCCGCGCCCCTGGACCGCAAGCTATGCCGACGGGGTGCCCGACGATCTGGGATCTGTGGAAGGATGCCTGACCGATCTCATCGACGCCTCCGCGCGCGACTACCCGGATGCGCCAGCACTGGAGTTCTTCGGGCGCACCACCGCGTATCGCGACCTCAAGGACGCGATCGACCGCGTAGCGGCAGGGCTGCGCGAGCTCGGTGTCTCGAAGGGCGATCCCGTCGCGATCGTGCTTCCGAACTGTCCGCAGCACATCGTGGCGTTCTATGCCGTGCTGCGACTGGGCGCCGTCGTCGTCGAGCACAACCCGCTCTACACGGCACGCGAGCTGCGCAAGCAGTTCGAGGATCACGGCGCGAAGCACGCCATCGTGTGGAGCAAGGTCGTCGCGACCGTGCAGGAGTTCCCCGACGACCTGGCCGTGAGTGCGCTCGTCACGGTCGACGTGACCAAGGCCATGCCTCTGCTCACCCGGCTGGCGCTGCGCCTCCCCGTCGCCAAGGCTCGGGAGTCGCGCGCCGCGCTCACCGCACCGGTGCGCGGCGCGATCTCCTGGGAGTCGCTGGTCGGGCACGAGCCGCTCCCCGCGTCCCATCCTCGGCCGGATACGAACGACCTGGCGATCATCCAATACACCTCCGGTACGACAGGAACGCCCAAGGGCGCCGCGCTCACGCATCGCAACCTGCTCGCCAATGCCGCGCAGGCCGGCGCCTGGATCCCCGAGGTCACCCGCGGCGCGGGCACCGTGTTCTACGCCGTACTGCCGATGTTCCACGCATACGGGCTCACCCTGTGCCTCACCTTCGCGATGTCGGTGGGTGCGAGGCTCGTGCTGTTCCCGAAGTTCGATCCCGAGATGGTGCTCGACGTCGTGCGCAAACGCCCGGCCACCGTCCTCCCGCTCGTTCCGCCGATCGCCGAGCGGCTGCTGACGACGGCGGAGGAGAAGGGCGTCTCGTTGCGCGGCATCGGGATCGCCGTGTCGGGCGCCATGGCGCTGGATCAGGCTCTCGTCGAGCCGTGGGAGGTCGAGACCGGAGGCTACCTCGTCGAAGGCTACGGCCTCAGCGAGTGCTCCCCCGTACTCGCGGTCAACCCGGTGGCGGACAACCGCAGGGCGGGCAGCATCGGCCTGCCGTTGCCGGGCACCGAGGTGCGCCTGGCCGACCCCGACGACCCCGCACGCGAGGTCGACGCTGGTCAGCCGGGCGAGCTGCAGGTGCGCGGCCCGCAGGTGTTCCAGGGCTACTACGGCAAGCCCGAGGAGACCGCGGCGGTGTTCTGGGACGACTGGTTCCGCACCGGCGATGTCGCCGTCATGGACGACGATGGGTTCCTCCGCATCGTCGACCGCATCAAAGAGCTCATCATCACCGGAGGGTTCAACGTGGCGCCCACCGAGGTCGAGACCGTGCTGCGCCAGCATCCCGACGTGCAGGATGCCGCCGTCGTCGGCCTGCACAGCGACCGTTCCGGCGAAGAGGTCGTAGCCGCGATCGTCGTCGACCCGGGCACGGATCCCGATGTCGAGGCGATCCGCACCTTCGCCCGCGGCATCCTCACTCCGTACAAGGTGCCGCGCCGCATCTTCGTCGTCGACGAGCTGCCCAAGAGCCTGATCGGCAAGGTGCTGCGTCGCCAGGTGCGCGACCAGCTCGTCGCCCTCACCACAGCGACCGACGCGCCGACCTGATCCCGCGCACTGCACTCTCCCGGCCGTGCGGCGCTACGGTAGGGAGGTGAGTGAAGACACGGCCGCAGTGACCGAATCCGCCGACGATACCGCGCAAGCGCCCGGGTTCGACGACCTGGGGATCAGCGGGGCGGTGCTCGCCGCGATCCGCGACCTCGGCTACGAGACGCCATCCGCCATCCAGGCGGCGACGATCCCGTTGCTGCTGGAGGGACGCGACGTGCTCGGCATGGCGCAGACCGGCACCGGCAAGACCGCCGCGTTCGCGCTTCCCGTGCTCGAACGCCTCGACCTGTCGCAGAAGACGCCCCAGGCGCTCGTGCTCGCCCCCACGCGAGAGCTCGCCCTGCAGGTGTGCGAGGCATTCGAGTCGTACGCCTCGAAGATGAAGGGCGTGCACGTGCTGCCCGTCTACGGGGGGCAGGGGTACGGCGTGCAGCTGTCGGCCCTGCGCCGCGGGGTGCACATCGTCGTCGGCACTCCCGGCCGCATCATGGACCACCTCGCCAAGGGCACGCTCGACCTCTCTGAGCTCACCTATCTCGTGCTCGACGAGGCCGACGAGATGCTCAAGATGGGCTTCGCCGAAGATGTCGAGGAGATCCTCTCCCAGACGCCCGAGGAGAAGCAGGTCGCGCTGTTCTCAGCCACCATGCCCGCGCAGATCCGCCGGCTCGCGCAGAAGTACCTGCACGACCCCGAAGAGGTCGCGATCAAGGGCAAGACCGCGACGAACGCGAACATCACGCAGCGCTACCTCGTCGTCTCGTATCAGCAGAAGGTCGATGCCCTCACTCGCATCCTTGAGGTGGAGAACTTCGACGGGATGATCGTGTTCGTGCGCACGAAGAACGAGACCGAGACGCTCGCCGAGAAGCTCCGCGCCCGCGGCTACTCCGCCGCGGCGATCAACGGCGACGTGCCGCAGGTGCAGCGCGAGCGCAGCGTCAATCAGCTCAAGGACGGCAAGCTCGACATCCTCGTCGCCACCGACGTCGCGGCCCGAGGGCTCGACGTGGAGCGCATCAGCCACGTCGTGAACTTCGACATCCCCACCGACACCGAGTCGTACGTGCACCGCATCGGCCGCACCGGCCGGGCCGGACGCTCCGGCGACGCGATCAGCTTCATCACGCCGCGCGAGCGATACCTGCTCAAGCACATCGAAAAGGCCACCAGGCAGCAGCCCGCCCAGATGCAGCTGCCGACGACGGACGACGTCAACACGACCCGGCTCGCCCGCTTCGACGACGCCATCACCGCCGCGTTGCAGGATGCCGGCCGGATCGAAGGCTTCCGTGACATCATCGACCACTACGTGCGCCACCATGACGTGCCGGAGACCGACGTCGCCGCGGCCCTGGCCGTCGTCGCGCAGGGAGAGACGCCGCTGCTGCTCGATCCTGAGAACGATGCCCTGTCCAAGGCGGTCGAGCGCGACAACCGTCCGCCGCGCGAGGGCCGCGACCGACCTGCCCAAGAGCCGCGGGAGCGCCGGGGGCGAGGTGACTACGCGCCGTACCGCATCGAAGTGGGCCGCCGGCACCGCGTCGAGCCCCGACAGATCGTGGGTGCGCTCGCCAACGAGGGCGGCCTGGGTCGCGACGACTTCGGCGCCATCGCCATCAAGCCGGACTTCTCGATCGTCGAGCTTCCCGCGAGCATGGACGCGGCGGTGCTGGAGAAGCTGCGCGACACGCGTATCTCCGGCCGTCTCATCGAGATCAAGCCCGACCGTGGCGTTCCCGGCCGTCGCTCGCCTCGTGAGGGCGGCTACGAGCGCCGTGATCGTCGCAATGACCGTGCCGACAAGCCCTATCGCAAGCCCCGCCATAAGAGCTGATCCGCGCGGTCAGACACGAATGATCTCGATCCCGGCGACGCCGTCGAGCGCGTCGAAGTCGGTGTCCTGCGTGACGACCGGCAGATGATTGGCCGAGGCGATCGCCGCGATCCAGAGATCATTCACGCTCATCCGCCTGTTCCTGTCACGCAGGGTGATCCGCAACGATGCCCAGACCCGGGCCGCGGCGTCATCCACGTCGAACACCAGCATGTTGCTGATGCTCTCGACCGTATCCAGGCGACGCGAGCGTGACGCCGCATCGGGCGCTGCGAGCACACCGAGCCGCAACTCCGCCAACGTGATCACCGTCGTTGCCGTCTCCGTGGGAAGAAGCTCTCGGTTGAGCCGACGCCCGGTCTCACCCGCAATCAGAACCGAGGTGTCGATGATCCCGCGTGTCAGTTCGGCCACGGATCCGTCGCTTCGTCCGTCATCTCCCCCACGAGTTCCGTGAGTTGCACACGCAGCCCCGGATCCGCCTGATGGTTCTCCACGATGTCGAGAAGTTCCGCAGTGTTCGCCCAGCGTCGCTGAGAACGGATCGGGACGACCCGCGCCACGGGGTGTCCGTGCACGGTGATCGTGACGTCCTCTCCCGCCTCGACACGACGGAGCACGCCTGCGGTGTCGTTCCGCAGTTCTCGAGCCGCCACCTCTGCCATACCCGCAGTGTAGCGTTCTGTAGCACTATGTAGCACTTATTCGCGCGTCCCTTCTCTTTCTCTAGGTTCTGACAGCGTAGAACCCGCCTCTGACATCGATTCCTTTACCGATGAGGCATCCTGAGCGGATGAGATCGGTTCACGTCATCGTCCGCGGTCGAGTGCAGGGCGTCGGTTTCCGCTGGTTCACTCGTGACGCCGCCGAGACCGCCGGCATCGCGGGATGGGTCCGCAATCGTCGTGACGGCACGGTCGAAGCGGAACTGCATGGCGATGATCAGGCGGTGAGCACTGTGCTGAACCGCCTCTCCGAAGGTCCTGAGTGGTCGAATGTCGACGACCTGGCCGTAACCGACGCAGAGCCTGCTCCCCTATATGCGGGGTTCGATATACGTCCGACCGTCTGAGGCAGCGCGTCAGAAGCCGTACGCACGGACTCGCTCACCCGGGCGACGTCTCCGATATCCCGACGCGGAAAACTCTGGAAGCCCGTCATCGGGCCTGCCCGGGCATTCCGTTGAGGACGATGAGCCTCTCAGGTATCGAGCGCCTCGGGGCCCTCGGTGACGAGGAGGTGGAACTGAGCGGCATCGAGGATGCGGATGCCGAGGTCCTCCGCCTTGGTGAGCTTGGAGCCCGCGCCGGGGCCGGCCGCGACGAAGTCGGTCTTCTTGGAGACGCTGGATGCCGCCTTGCCGCCGGCCTTGATGATTGCCTCCTGCGCGCCCTCGCGCGTGTAGCCGTCGAGGGAGCCGGTCGCGACGATGGTGAGGCCGGTCAGCACGCCGCCCTCGACGGAGCCCGCTCCCGGCCCGGGGTGCCCGGGCGTCACCCACCGCACGCCCGCCGCCGTCCAGCGATCGACGATCTCCTCGTGCCAGTCCACCGCGAACCAGTCCAGAAGCGAGTCGGCGATGATCCCCCCGACCCCCTCGACGGCGGCGAGCTCGTCGTGCGATGCGGCACGGATCGCGCCCAGTGAGCCGAACCACTGCGCAAGCGCGCGGGCTGCGACCGGACCGACATGACGGATGTTGAGCGCGACGAGCAGCCGCCACAGCTCCTTCGCCTTCGCCTTCTCCAGTTCGTCGAGCAGCTTCAGCGCCTGCGAGGACGGCTGCGGGCCCTCGAGTCCCTCCTTGCGCTCGGAAGCGGTCGGATTGCGCCGGAACGGCGCCCGCATCTTGGCGACGCCCTCGTCATCCTCCTTGGGTAACCCGGTCTCCGCATCCCGCACGACGACCTCGATCGGTACGAGCTCCTCCAGGGTCAGCTCGAACAGTCCGGCCTCGGTCATGAGCGGCGGCGTCGCCGGCACGCTCGGCTGCGTCAACGCCGCCGCGGTGACCTCCCCGAGCGCCTCGATGTCGAGGGCCCCGCGCGAGCCGATGTGCTCGACGCGGCCGCGCACCTGCGCCGGGCACGACCGGGCGTTGGGGCAACGCAGGTCGATGTCACCCTCCTTCATCGGCCGCAGCGGCGTGCCGCACTCGGGACAGTTCTCTGGCATCACGAACTCGCGCTCTGTGCCGTCACGCTTGTCGACCACCGGGCCGAGCACCTCGGGGATGACGTCGCCCGCCTTGCGGAGCACGACGGTGTCTCCGATGAGCACGCCCTTGGCCTTCACGACGTCCTTGTTGTGCAACGTCGCCTGACGCACGACGGAGCCGGCCACGTGCGCGGGCGCCATGACGGCGAACGGGGTGGCACGCCCCGTGCGGCCGACGGACACGACGATGTCGAGGAGTGTCGTCTGCACCTCCTCGGGCGGGTACTTGTAGGCGATGGCCCAGCGCGGGGCACGACTGGTCATCCCCAGCTCGTCATGCAGAGCGAGCTCGTCGACTTTGACGACGATGCCATCCAGTTCGTGCTCGACGTCGTGGCGGTGCTCACCGAAGTACGAGACGAAGTCCACGACCTCATCGATCGAGGTGCACACCTTCGTGTGCGGGCTGGTGGGCAGGCCCCATTCGGAGAGCAGGTCGTAGACCTCGCTCTGCGCCGCCACGGGCGGGTTGGGCCACGCACCGACCCCGTGCACATACAGCGCGAGGGACTCGATACGCAGGAGGCCCGCCTCCCGTTCCATGCCTGACTTCTTGTCGATCTGCTGACGCAGACCGCCGCTGGCGGCGTTGCGCGGGTTTGCGAAGGCGGGGAACCGCCGTGCCGCCGCCGTGCGCGCCTTCTCCTCGTCGAAGGGCTTCTTCGCACCAGCCCTGGACTCCCACTTCGCGAGCGCCTCGGCCAAGGCGCGGTCACGGAACTCCGCCTGAGCGGCGTTGAGCCGCTCGAAGGCGGCAACGGGGATGAAGACCTCGCCGCGCACCTCGACGATCGGCGGATGCCCTTCGCCGGTGAGCCGTTCGGGGATGCCGGCGACGCGCAGTGCGTTCTCCGTGACGATCTCGCCGACGCGCCCATCGCCGCGCGTGGCGGCAGAGGTGAGCACGCCGTTCTCGTAGCGGAGATTGATGGCGAGCCCGTCGATCTTCAGCTCGGTGAGCCAGGCGACGTCGCGCCCCGCGGCCGACCGGGTCTTCGCAGCCCACTCTCGCAGTTCGTCGACGGAGAAGACGTTGTCCAGACTCAGCATCCGCTCCGCGTGCTCGATCGTGTCAAGCCCGGTGGCTTCGGCGGCGCCGACCATCTGCGTCGGAGAGTCCTGGCCCTGCAGTTCGGGGTGCAGGCGCTCCAGTTCTTCGAGCCGGTGCATCCAGCCGTCGTAGGTCGCATCGTCGACGAGCGAGGTGTCGCGCCCGTAGTACGCATCCTTCGCGTCGAGGATGCGCGTGGTCAGCCCCTGGGCCTCGTTGCGGGCGTCTTCCAGCGAGATGTTCTCCAGCACGTCCGCAAGTCTACGAGCGGCGACCGACACCGACCGGCCTTCCCGCCCGCGCCTCGCGCGTATTCCCGAGAACGACACTATGTCCCGACGAAATCGGGGAAATCGTCGGGAGATGCCGCGAATCTCGGGAATGTCGCGGGTCAGGCGCCGATGGGCACGGCCGAGACGGTCGTGTCGATCGTGAACTGGCCGAGCACGCGCGTGCCGACGTAGAGCACGGCGCTCTGTCCGGGGGCCACGCCGTTCAGCGGCTCGTCGGGGATGACGCGCACGCCCTCCTCGGTCACGAACGCACGGGCGGGCACGGGATCGGCGTGGGCGCGGATCTGCACCTCGCAGGCGAATTCGGCATCGACGGGCGCCGCTCCTGCCCAGGAGAACCGCTCCCCCGCGATCTCGGCAATCGCCAGCGCCTCCTTCGGTCCCACGACCACGGTGTTGGTCACCGGACGCACCTCGAGCACGAACCTCGGCTTGCCGTCCGGCGCCGGCACCCCGAGGTACAGTCCGCGGCGCTGGCCGACGGTGAACGCGTGCGCCCCCTCGTGGCTGCCGACGACGGCGCCCTCGCGATCGACGATCTCCCCCGTCGCCGTGCCCACCTTCTCTGCGAGCCACCCGCGCGTGTCGCCGTCGGGGATGAAGCAGATGTCGTGGCTGTCGGGCTTCTGCGCCACCGTGATGCCGCGCTCGGCGGCCTCGGCGCGCACGAGCGCCTTCGACGGCGTCTCTCCCAGCGGGAAGTAGGTGTGCGCGAGCTGTTCGGCATTCAGCACTCCGAGCACGTAGGACTGATCCTTGGCGTCATCGGCGGCGCGGTGCAGTTCCAGCCCGGTCACGGTGGAGACGAGGTGGGCGTAATGGCCCGTGCACACGGCGTCGAAGCCGAGCTCCAGCGCGCGCTCGAGCAGGGCGGCGAACTTGATCTTCTCGTTGCAGCGCAGGCACGGGTTCGGGGTGCGCCCGGCCTTGTACTCGCTGATGAAGTCGTCGATCACGTCGTCGCGGAAGCGCTCGGAGAAGTCCCACACGTAGAAGGGGATGCCGAGCAGATCCGCCGTGCGACGCGCATCCATGGCGTCCTCGATCGTGCAGCATCCGCGCGAGCCCGTGCGCAGCGTGCCGCCCGCGCGCGAGAGCGCGAGGTGCACGCCGGTGACGTCGTGCCCCGCCTCCACAGCCCGTGCGGCTGCGACGGCGGAGTCCACTCCGCCGCTCATCGCCGCCAGGATCCGCATGCCCCCAGTCTACGAGCGCTTGCCTGAAGCGGTCCCGGATGCCCGCGCGTATGCCTGGGTGATGACCGCGAGCACGGCATCCACATCGTCACGCGTGGACGTGCGGCCGAGCGTGAGGCGCAGCACGCTGCGCGCCTCGCCCTCCGAGAATCCCATTGCCTGCACGACATGCGAGGGCTCCGACACCCCTGCCTGGCACGCCGAGCCCGCCGACGCGGAGATGTCGGCCTGATCGAGCAGAAACAGCATGCTCTCGCTGGGTGCTCCGGGGAACAGCAGGTGCACGTTGCCTGGCAGCCGTCCCGGCTCGTCCGCACCGGGATCCCCCAGGAGCACCGCCTCGGGCACTCGTGCGCGGATGCCGTCGATCAGCGCATCGCGCATCCCTCGCAGTCGCTCGCGCTCGCCCTCGCGCTCCGACTCTGCGAGCTCGGCCGCGACGGCGAGCGCGACCGCTCCCGCGACGTCTTGCGTTCCTGCTCGCAGCCCGCGCTGCTGCCCGCCGCCGTGCAGCAAGGCGCTCAGACGCGCGGTGCGGGCGACGAGGAGCGCACCCGTGCCGACCGGGGCGCCGATCTTGTGCCCGGCGATGCTCAGCGCCACCAGTCCTGCGCCGGCGGGCGCATCGGCGCGAAGTGCGCGGAACGACACGGGCACATGCCCGAGCGCGGCCACCGCGTCGAGATGCAGGGGCACGCCGGATGCTGCCGCGGCGGCACTCAGCGCGGGTGCGTCGTTGATCGTGCCGACCTCGTTGTTGGCGATGAGCGCGGTGGCCAGAGCGACGGCCGGAGCGGCGACGGCCTCGGCGAACGCTTCGGCCGAGATGCGGCCGAGCCCGTCCACGGCCACCGCGCTCACCCGCGCACCCGCCGAACGCAGCGCCTCGACGGTGTCGAGCGTCGCATGGTGCTCCGCATCCGGAAGGACGACCGCGTCCCGTCCGTCGGCGCGCGCCCGCCACAGCCCCTGCAGGGCGAGATTCACCGACTCGGTGCCACCCGAGGTGAAGACGACCTCGATCGGCTCGCAGTCGAGCACCGCCGCCAGGCGCTCGCGCGCATCCTCCAGCACGCGTCGGGCGCCCTGCCCGGCACGGTGCGTCGACGACGCGTTGCCCGCGGAATCCGCCGCCGCCAGCCACGCATCGCGCGCCTCGCGACGCAGCGGCGTCGTCGCGGCGTGGTCGAGGTACGGGGCCATCCCCCCATGATCGCGCATCGGCGGCCGAGACACCCGTGAAGAACGCCTGATCACCGGGCGCCACCCGCGCCCCATAGGCTGTACGGCATGTCTGATTCGTCTGCGTTCTGCCCACCAGGCGGGGCCGCGCTCGACGACCTCGGCGTCCGTCTGCACGACGGCGTCGGCACCCTGAGGGTGTGGTCGCAGAACGCCAGCGCGATGCAACTCGTCGTGTTCGACGCCACCGACCTCGACTGGGAGGTCGATCGCGCATCTCTCGAACGACGTCCCGGCGGCGTGTGGGAGGTCACGACCGATCTCCTGCAGCCGGGCACGCGCTACGCGCTGCAGGTGAGTGGACCGCACGGCCCTGGCAACACCTTCAACGAGGAGACCCTGCTGCTCGACCCCTATGCCCGCGGCCTCGCGCAGGGCGTCGGTTACGAGGAGTGGCGCTCGGTCGTCATCGAAGACGGCTTCGACTGGGGCGATTCGCGCAAGCCCGCCACGCCGCTGGATCGCACCGTCATCTACGAGGGCCACCTCAAGGGCCTCACCAAGCGCCACCCCGACATGCCTCCAGCCCTCCACGGTACCTATGCCGGCCTGGCGCACCCCGCGATGATCGAGCATCTGCACTCCCTCGGGGTCACGTCCGTCGAGCTCCTCCCCGTGCACGCCTTCGTGCCCGAGCCGCGCCTGCTCGAACGCGGACTCACCAACTACTGGGGCTACAACACATTGAACTTCTTCACGCCGCACACCGCCTACGCGACCGAGGAGGCGCGCCAGGCCGGCCCCGAGGCGGTGCTCGCCGAGTTCAAGGGCATGGTGCGGCTGCTGCACGAGGCGGGTCTCGAGGTCATCCTCGACGTCGTCTACAACCACACCTCCGAGGAGGGCCTCGGCGGGCCCCGCACCAGCCTGCGCGGCATCGACAACGCCCGCTACTACCGCCAGCAGCCCGATGGCGCGTACATCGACACCACCGGATGCGGCAACACGCTGAACACCGCGACGGATGCCGGGGCGCGCTTCGTGCTCGACTCGCTGCGCTACTGGGCCGGCGAGATGCGCGTCGACGGATTCCGGTTCGATCTGGCCGCTGCCCTCGGGCGCGACGCGAACCACGAGTTCTCGCGCGAGCATCCGCTGCTCACCGCCATTCGCGACGATCCGGCGCTGCGGGGCGTCAAGCTCATCGCCGAGCCGTGGGACGTCGGGATGGGCGGCTGGCAGACCGGCAACTTCCCCGACGGCTGGCACGAGTGGAACGACCGCTACCGCGACCGGGTGCGCAACTTCTGGCTCAGCGACATCGACTACGCCCGGCGGGCCTCGGCCCCGGTCGGCATCGGCGGTTTCGCCACCCGGCTGGCCGGCTCGTCGAACACGTACAGCGATGAGCGCGGCCCGCTCGCCAGCATCAACTTCGTCACCGCGCACGACGGGTTCACCCTGCACGACCTCGTCTCCTACGACGTCAAGCACAACGAGGCCAACGGCGAGCAGAACCGCGACGGCGCCGACATGAACCGCTCGTTCAACCACGGGGTGGAGGGGCCCACCGATGACCCGGGCATCCTCGCCGCGCGGCGCAAGGCGATGCGCAACCTGCTCGGCACCCTGCTGCTCTCCGCCGGAGTGCCGATGCTCACCGCGGGTGATGAGACCGGGCGCACGCAGCGCGGCAACAACAACGCGTATGCGCAGGACTCCGCGCTCACCTGGCTGGACTGGGAACTGGAGGATTGGCAGCGCGACCTGCGCGCGCACGTCGCCGCGCTCATCCGGCTGCGCGGCGAGAACCCGGCGCTGCGTCCCAGCCGGTACGCCGTGCAGGGCGAGCAGACGCCGCGGGCCAGCGACATGGACTGGTACGACCAGCACGGCGAGACGATGGAGCAGCAGCAGTGGACCGATCCGGGCCACCGCACCCTGCAGTACGTCGCCGCCACGACCGCCGGAGAGGTGCCCAACCGCATCCTGCTCATCGTGCACGGCACGGAGTCGCCGATCGACGTGACCCTGCCGACGGCCATCGAAGGCGCGACGCGTTTCATCGCCCTGTGGTCGAGCGTCGACGAGGCCCCGTCGTCCGAGGAACGCGCTTTCGCGCCCGGCGACGTGCTGCCCATTCCCGGTACGTCGATGCACCTGTTTCGAGTCGTGTAGGCGCGCGGTACATTCAGGGCATGGCCTCACGCAGCACCCGTCGTCCCGCGAACCTGCGCGGCATCTCGCAGGTTCCGCTGCGCCGGTGGCCGAAGACGCCGAACACCCCGGATCCGGCCGGTCTCACCGCCCGCATCCCACTGTCCGACCCGCGCCCCGCCGCCCCCGGAGGGTTCGCGCCGTCGGCGTTCGCGGGCGAGGTGGTGCCGTTCCGGGTCGTCGCATTCCGCGAGGGGCATGACTCGATCGGCGTGCGGCTGAGACTGCGGGATCCCGATGGCGTGGAGAGCCTGCATCGCCTCGATCCGATGGACGACGGCACCGACCGCTGGCAGACGCCCATCGCCCTGGATGCGCAGGGCCGCTGGGAATACCGGTTCGAGGCCTTCGCCGACGACTTCGCCACCTGGGCGCACGTCGCGGAGGTTAAGCTCGCCGCGGGTATCGATACCGACCTCGTGCGGATGCTCGGCGCCGAGCTCATGGCTCGTGCAGCAGCCGAGAAGGATCGCCCGGCGGCACAGCGACGACGACTGGCCGCGGCATCCGCCACCCTCTCCGCCGACGACGTCGCCGCAGACGCGATCCTCGCCGAAACGGACGAGCTCGCCCCCGTGTTCGCCGAGCGTCCCCTGGCGAGTCTGCACTCCGCAACCGCGTGGCAGAGCATCCTCGTGGAACGCGAACGGGCCGGCGTCGGCGCCTGGTACGAATTCTTCCCCCGCTCCGAGGGTGCGAAGAAGCGCGCCGACGGCACCATCGTGAGCGGCACGTTCCGCACCGCCGAGGCCCGTCTCGCCGGCGTCGCGGGCATGGGATTCGACGTGCTGTACCTGCCGCCGATCCACCCCATCGGCCGCACGCACCGCAAAGGCCCGAACAACACCCTCGTCGCCGGTCCCGCCGACCCCGGCTCGCCATGGGCCGTGGGCGCCGCAGAGGGCGGCCACGACGCCGTGCACCCCGATCTCGGCACTCTCGCGGCTTTCCGCCGCTTCGTGAAGAAGGCGAACGAGGCGGGGCTCGAGGTCGCGCTCGACCTCGCCCTCCAGGCATCCCCCGACCATCCGTGGGTCACGGCGCATCCGGAGTGGTTCACCCGCCTGCCCGACGGCACGATCGCCTACGCCGAGAACCCGCCGAAGAAGTACCAGGACATCTACCCGCTGAACTTCGACGACGACGCGAACGGGCTGTACGCCGAAGTGCTGCGGGTCGTGGAGCACTGGATCACCCAGGGCGTGCGGATCTTCCGCGTCGACAACCCGCACACCAAGCCGCTGCGGTTCTGGGAGTGGCTGATCCGCACGGTGAACGCCGCGCATCCCGACATCGTCTTCCTCGCAGAGGCCTTCACCCGTCCCGCTCCGCTCCGCGGCCTGGCCGCCGCCGGGTTCCAGCAGAGCTACACGTACTTCACTTGGCGCAACACGAAGGCCGAGCTCGAGGAGTTCCTCACGGCGCTCGCCGAGGACACCGCCGACTTCCTGCGCCCCAATCTCTTCGTCAATACTCCCGACATCCTCACCGAGTATCTGCAGTTCGGCGGGCGCGCCGCGTACCGCATCCGCGCCGCGATCGCCGCGACCGCCGCACCGACGTACGGCGTCTATGCCGGCTTCGAGCTCTTCGAGAACGTCGCGCGGCCGGGCTCCGAAGAGAACATCGACAACGAGAAGTACGAGTACAAGCTGCGCGACTGGGATGCGGCGGAGGCCGCCGGCGACTCGCTCGCGCCGTTCCTGCGCCGGCTCAACGAGATCCGGCGGGCGCATCCGGCGCTGCGCCAGTTGCGCAACCTCCGCGTGCACTGGAGCGACGACGAGGCGGTGCTGGTGTACTCCAAGCACCTCGACGCCGCCTTCACCGGCACGGGCCGCGACGACACGATCATCGTCGTCGTGAACGTCGATCCGCACTCGGTGCGCGAGACCACGGTGCACCTCGACACCCGGGTGTGGGGCGTCGAGCCCGGCGACGCCTTCGAGGTGGAGGATCTCATCACCGGCGCGGCATGGCGATGGACGGATCACGCCTACGTGCGCCTGGACGCGTTCACCGAGCCGATCCACATCCTGCAAGTCAAGGAGCGATCATGATCACCGAAACCGCCGTGCTCGACGCCGTCGCCGCCGGGGAGCATCACGATCCGCACAGCATCCTCGGCGCGCATCCCTCTGTCGACGACACCGGCCACCCCGTCACGGTGGTGCGCGCGCTGCGCCCGCTCGCCGAGACCGTCACGGCGCTGCTCACCGACGGCGGAGAGGTGCCGCTCATGCACGTCGCCTCGGGCGTCTGGGAAGGCACGGTGCGCCACGAGATGGGTCCGTACCGCATCGCCGCGACGTATGCGGATGCGCCGAACTGGACCGCGGCCGACCCGTACCGCCACTCCCCCACGCTCGGCGAGCTCGATCTGCACCTGATCGCCGAGGGCCGCCACGAACGGCTGTGGGAGGTGCTCGGCTCCCAGCACCGGCTGTTCGAGGGCGACCCAGGCACCGCCTTCGCCGTGTGGGCGCCGAATGCACGGGCCGTACGGGTCGTGGGCGACCACAACGGGTGGGACGGCAGGCTGCACGCCATGCGGTCGATGGGCGCGAGCGGGGTGTGGGAGCTGTTCATCCCCGAGGTCGACACCGGCACCCGGTACAAGTACGAGATCCTCACCCCCTCCGGCGACTGGATCCTGAAGGCCGACCCGATGGCGCGCCTCGCCGAGGTGCCTCCGGCCACCGCGTCGATCGTGACCAGCTCAGCCCACACGTGGAACGACGGGGCCTGGATGACCCGGCGCGCAGCCACGCACGCCGTCGCCCAGCCGCTATCGGTTTACGAGGTGCATCTCGGCTCGTGGCGCCCGGGGCTGGGGTACCGCGAGCTCGCCGACGAGCTCATCGGGCACATCGCGCAGACCGGCTTCACGCACGTGGAGTTCATGCCTGTCGCCGAGCATCCGTTCGGCGGCTCCTGGGGCTACCAGGTCACCGGATACTACGCGCCGACGCATCGCTTCGGCTCGCCCGACGACCTGCGCTACCTCATCGACCGGCTGCACCAGGCCGGCATCGGCGTGATCCTCGACTGGGTGCCGGGGCACTTCCCCAAAGACGCGTTCGCCCTGGCCCGATTCGACGGCCGTCCGCTGTACGAGCACCCCGATCCTCGGCGCGGCGAGCACCGCGACTGGGGCACGTACATCTTCGACTACGGCCGCAACGAGGTGCGCAACTTCCTCGTCGCCAACGCGCTGTACTGGCTCGAGGAGTTCCACGCCGACGGCCTGCGCGTCGACGCTGTCGCCTCGATGCTCTACCTCGACTACTCTCGCGGCGACGGCGAGTGGGAGCCCAACGTCCACGGCGGGAGGGAGAACCTCGAGGCCATCCGCTTCCTGCAGGAGGTCAACGCCACTGCCTATCGTGCGCATCCGGGCGTACTCATGTTCGCCGAGGAGTCCACGAGCTTCCCCGGGGTCACGGCGCCCACCGATCGGGCCGGTCTCGGCTTCGGCTTCAAGTGGAACATGGGCTGGATGAACGACTCGCTCGTGTACATGCAGCGCGATCCCATCCACCGCTCGCACCATCAGGGCGAGATGACGTTCTCTTTCGTGTACTCGTTCGGCGAGAACTACGTGCTGCCGATCAGTCATGACGAGGTCGTGCACGGCAAGGGCAGCCTGCTGTCGAAGATGCCCGGCGATCACGCCGCCAAGCTCGCCAACGTACGCGGCTACCTCGCCTACATGTGGGGGCATCCGGGTAAGAACCTCCTGTTCATGGGCCAGGAGTTCGGTCAGATCGCCGAGTGGTCCGAGTCACGCGGTCTGGACTGGTGGCTGCTGGATCAGCCCTCGCACGCCCAGCTGCAGGGGTTCGTCGGCGCCATGAACCGGGTGTACCGCGGTCAGGCGCCGCTGTGGGAACGCGACGACGACGGCACCTCGTTCACCCGCATCGGCGCGCCGGACTGGGATCCCAACGTCGTCGCCTTCGTGCGCCGAGACGCGCACAGCGGGCACATCGCGGTCGTGAGCAACTTCTCCGGCACCACGCGCACCGGGCTCATCCTCGACCTGCCGCGTGCGGGAGCATGGAACGAGGTGCTGAACACCGATGCGGCTGAGTTCGGCGGGCACGGCGCCGGCAACCTGGGCCTCGTCTACGCCACGGAGAACGAGGGCGCTCCCCCGCGCGCGACGCTCACCGTGCCCGCGCTGTCGACGCTCTGGCTGCGGCACGCGCGCGATCCGCACATGCCGACACCCTCGCACGCCTGACGCCGGCGCTCGCGTCAGAACAGCAACGTCGCCAGGCGACGGCGTGCGGAAACCACTCGCGGATCTGCGTCGCCGACGAGTCCGAACAGCTCAACGAGACGATCGCGCACGCCCGTGCGCGCCTCGCCGTCCACGGCGGCGAACAAGTCGAGCAGCCTCGTGAACGCGTCGTCGACGTGACCGCCGGCGATGTCGAGATCTGCCACGGCGAACTGCGCGTCGACGTCCGTCGGTGCTGCGGCGGCCGCCGCACGCGCCTCGTTGAGATCGAGGCCCTGGGTGCGGTGCAGCAGCCGCACCTGCCCGAGCCCGGCCCGGGCCTCGTCGTCGCGGGGGTTCTCTGCGAGCGCCTTCTCGTACGCCTCGATCGCCGCGGTGTAATCGCCCCGCTCGATCGCGTCGTAGGCAGCCTGATGCAGCGGCGGAAGCGACGGCTCCTCGGGCTCGGCGGCGGGATCGGCGTCGTCTTCCTGCGCACCTGTCGGCACGGTTCCGGTGACGCCGTGCTGCGCGGCCAGCTCGAGCAGCTGGCCGAAGACCTGACGAACCTGCTCCTCGGGAACGGCGCCCGTGAACAAGGGCACGGGCTGACCTGCCACGAGGGCCACCACAAGCGGGATCGACTGCGCACGGAAGCTCTGCGCGAGCTGCGGATTGGCATCGACGTCAACCTTGGCGAGCACGAGCCGCCCGCCGAGCCCTGTGACGACCTTCTCCAGGATCGGGCTCAGCTGCTTGCACGGACCGCACCATTCGGCCCACAGGTCGATGACGACCGGAACCGTGCGCGAGAGCTCCATCACCTGACCGAAGGTCGCATCGGTGACGTCGAACACGAGACCGCCGCCGCTGCCCGCGCCGGGCTCACCGGCGGGCGCGGCCGCTCCGGCGGCGGGCGCGGCGGGGCGATTGCGCAGAGATGACAGGTCGACGGCGCCGCGGAGTGCGGCGGGACTGATATCGGTCATGGGATGGCCTCCACGGAGAGCAGATGCTGAGATGCGGCGAGCAGGGCGATGGGCTCGGTCGCCCCCTGGGCCGGCACCGAGAAGAACAGCTGCATGCTGTACGTCGTCACGTAGCCCGTGGTCGACGATTCCGTTCCCGTCAGCGCCTTCGCGACGGCGTTGGGACGGATGTCCACGCCCTCCTGGGTCGGGGCGATCGTCTGCGCATCCTTGATGGTGACAGCGACGATCGAGCCGCTGTCGATCGATGAGATCGCCACGGGCGCGTCGCCGCCGGGGATCGCGTCGAAGCTGTAGGCCGAGGTCTCGCTCGCCCCGGCATCGGCGAGCTTCTGCACGAGCGCCGCCCTGCTGTCGACGACCGACTGCGCGAAGTCCTGCGCGCGCTGATCGAACAGCCCGGACGATGCGCTCTGATCACCGGCGTCGATGACATCGGCGAATGCCTCGCCGATCGCGTCCGGCGCGATCTCGAGGAAGGGAGAGTCCGGCGGCGTGAGCTTTGCCCCGAGCCACTCCGGCGCCATATCAGGCAACTCGGCGGAGGCCTGCATCTCGGCGACGTAGGAGACCTTGTAGTTCGACCACGGGTCGTCCTGCGTCATGGTCAGGATGAGCGGCGCCACGGTCTGGTCTGTCCCGTGCTCAACGAGCATGAGGGTCGTGCGGGGCCAGTCGTCGTACGCCTGCGGCACGAGGATGCGGATGTCGTCGGCGGGGATGGTCGCGGGCAGACCGTAATCGGCCACCGCGGCACGGGCCGCGTACGCCGTGGTGCGCTCGGCCAGCGCCGCACCCGTGAGCCGCGTGCCGGCGAGTTCGCCGTCGAGCGTCTCATCCGCTGTCGCCAGCGTCTTCGAGAGATTCTGCAGGATCCGGGATGCCTGCGCGCCAGTGACGGCGGGCATCTGCTGCGTGGGATCGGGCGTGGCCGTCGCGGTGGGCGTCGGCGTCGCCGTCGGCTCGGCCTGCGGCCAGGCATCCGGAGAGCAGCCCGACAGCAACGCCGCCGACACGCCGACCGCGGGGATGACCATCAAGGCGCGCCACGGGCGACGGTGCGCCCGGGACTCCGCGCGGCGCGGCCCCTCGGGAGCCGTCGTCTCGGATCCGACCTCGATCGCCCCCGTGCGCCGGGCGACCTCGATCGGCTCGGTGGGCAGAGGCGGCGGGCTCTTGCGGCGAGGGCCGCGGCCGCGTCGGGAGTGGCGCACCGCGAGCACGTACAGCACGAGCCCGGCCAGCAGGAACACGCCGCCTGCGACCATGAGCGGGCCGGCCCACGGCGTCGCCGTCGGCAACGGCCACGACACGACGACGTCGCTCGGCGCGTCGGCGACGCCGTCGGATGCGATCAGCACGCTCACGCCCTCGGGCACCTGCATGCGATCGATCAGCGCCGTCTCGTCGCTCATCTCATCGAGCCACAGATCGGATCCGGCGGGATTGCGCCCGCCGTCTTCAGGCGCGCCAGCATCGGCGGCCGCGGGATCGCCGGTCTGGTCGCCCTCGACGGGCTCGGTCACTTCCTTCGGCGGCTCGACGGCCTCGGTGACAACGGCACCGGTGTCGTCCAGTGACACGCGGTTGTAGGGCACGTCCGCAAGCCAGCTCTCGAGATCAGCCGTACGCGCCTGCGCGGCGAACAGCGTGCCGTCGCCGTGCACCACGAGGGTCTGCTCACCGGTGTGCGAGCGCAGCACGGCGCTGTCGATCAGCGTGTACCGCTGCGGTTCGTCGACCGACACCTCGGTCTTCACGTTCTTCGGGCCGAGGAAGATGGTCCGCTGCGCGATACCGGCCCCGACCAGGACCGCCGCCAGCACGAAGGCCAGAACGGCCCATACAAAACGCACGAAAAGTCTCCTCCGCGAACCGCGGGCGCACGCCGCGGAACCTCGCTCGACATTTCAGACTAGCGAAAGCACCTGGAAGTCTGCCACGAGCATGAGTGTCCTCCCGCGGTGCGGCGCGGTTCCTCCGGCGGGCACGACTACGCTGACCTCGAGATCGAGGAGGCGCATGAAGCTGCACAACCCCTTCCGCACCGCGCTGGTGGCCACGCTCGGCGTGGGGCTCGGAATCATGCTGATCAACAGCGTGCAGACCTTGTCGACGATCCTGCTCTACGTCGGCACGGCGCTGTTCCTCAGCCTCGGCCTCGATCCCGCGATCACCTTCCTCACTCGCCATCGGGTGCCGCGGTGGGCAGCGGTGCTCATCACGATCCTCGCCGTGCTGGGTGTGTTCGCGGGAATCGTGCTGATGGTGCTGCCGATCCTCATCGACCAGATCAGTCAGCTCGTGCGCAGGATCTCGTACTTCTTGCAGAGCACGGCGCTGGATGACGTCAAGGACTGGATCCTTTCGGTCTTCCCGGGCCTGCAGCCCAGCTTCCTCGACGACCTGATGACCAATGCCTCCACCTGGCTGCTCGACAACTGGGGATCCATCACCGAGGGCGTCGTCGCCGTCGGCACCTCGATCGTCACGGGGCTTGCCGGCGCCTTCATCGTGCTCATCCTCACGATCTACTTCACGGCCGCCGTCCCCTCGCTCAAGGCCTCGGTGTACCAGCTGGTGCCGGCATCCAAGCGGCCCCGCTTCGTCGACCTGGCCGAGCAGATCACGGCATCGGTCGGCTACTACGTCATGGGGCAGGTGACGATGGGGATCATCAACGGCGTGCTCAGTGCGGTGTTCCTCTCGATCGTGCGGGCACCGTTCCCCGCCGTGCTCGCCGTGATCGCATTCTTCTTCTCGCTCATCCCCCTGGTGGGGACCCTGACCGGCTCGACGATCATCGTGCTCGTCTGCCTCATCCCCGGCCTGGGCGGGCTGCCGTATCCCATGACGGCCATCATCGCCGCGATCTACTACCTCATCTACATGCAAGTCGAGGCCTACATCATCTCGCCGCGCGTGATGAATCGCGCGGTCTCCGTCCCGGCTGCCGTCGTCGTGATCGCGGCGCTGGCCGGCGGGTCGCTGCTGGGCCTGCTGGGCGCGCTCATCGCCATTCCGGTGGCCGCGAGCATCCTCATCATCTATCGTCAGGTGCTGATACCCCGGATGAACGAGAGGTAGCGGCGCGCGCTAAGGGCGCGACCAGCAGGCGCTGTGCCAGTGCCGGCGGGCCGCGAGGTCGGCCGCATCGCCGAGCACGCCGTCGGCGCGCCACGTGACCACATGCGCGGTTCCGGGCCGGATGGTGCGGCTGCACCCGGGGCAGCGGTACTCCTTCTGGGCCCGAGCGGCCGAGAGGGGCTGCACGTACCATTCCCCGCCGCGGCGGGTCTCGACCCGCTTCCAGCCTGCGATCAGGCGGTCGAGGGAGTCGTCGTGCGGGCGTTCAGGTCGGCGTCGGTGCGAGCGGGGCATGACAGCGAGCGCTCACCACCAGTGGTTGTTCACCCAGAACTGGTACGCGCCCGCCCAGCTGCCGTAGCGCCCGGTGGCGTAGCCGTTCGCCCATCGGAGGTTGTCGACGGGGTCGTACCCGTTTCCGGGAACCTTGGAGCACGGCAGCGCCTGCACAAGCCCGCACGCGCCCGACGAGCTGTTCGTCGCGTTCGGGTTCCACCCGCTCTCGCGGCTGACGACGTAGTCGACGTAGCCCCAGTCGGACTCGGCGATGCCCGCCGCGGCCATCCACTCCGCGGGAGCTCCTCCGCCGGTGTAATAGACCGGACCCGCACCTCCGCCACCACCCCCGGAGCCTCCGCCCGAGGCGGGCTCCGGCTCGGGCGTCGGCGTCGGCGTCACGTATACCTCGAAACCGTCGCGATCTGCAGGCGCCGCCGTGGCGCCGTGCACCTGCACGGTGATGTTCTGCGCCTGATCGGCCGCGAGCGAGTACACGCTCTGGGCGGCCACGGCCTGCTGCGGGTCGACCATCGACAGCCCCGCCGGTGCGAGGATCGCAGCCGCGAAGCCGACGACGGCGCACCCCGCGACGATCGCTGAGACAACGCGGCGACGCGGCGACGAAGTGCGCGACGCGCGACGCGAAGAGGACTCGACCGCGCCGGAGACGGCACCAGGAGTCGAGACCGGATCGTTGTCGGGTGTCAGATCGTTATCGGAAGCCACAGTGCCGCCCAGTTTAGCGACAGCATGCTGAGTTCGCCATGAGAATGCTCAGCGGACCGCGAGCAGAACCGCGATGGTCGCGTCGAGCAGCGCATCCACCTGCTCCTCGCGGTATCCCCTGCGCTGCATGCGGAACGCGGTCTGGCGGACCTGATCGGCCGAGAGCGTGTCTCCATCGCGCAGATAGCGCGCGATGCGATCGGCGACGTGATCGACCTCGTCGATGCGGTATCCGAACGTGAGCAGGCCCGTGCGAGCGAACCGATGGCCGGCCGGCCGATCGAGATGATCGAGGATGACCTGGGCGTCTTCGCGCGCCCGGCGCACCCACGACCGCGCGCCCTGCTGCGACAGCGCACTGACTCGTGCGCGCTGGGCGAAGGCGTCTTCCACCCGGGCGAGGGCCGCATCCACCTCGGCCACACGATAGCCGCCGCGCACGAGCGGGAACGACGCGGAGCGCACCGCGTCGGCATCGAGAACGTCCGACCCGGCTTCGAAGGCCTGCTTGGCGCGATCGAGGAAAGTATCGACCGCGGCGCGCTGATACCCCTTCTCGCGGCCCGTGGTCACGGCGAACGGCGTCGAGGTCGGAGCTGTCTCGGTCATGGTCACGATACCGCCAGGGGGCTGAGGAGGTGGAACAGGGCGAGGGCGAGGACCGCGGAGGGCAGGATGCTGTCGAGCCGATCGAGCAGGCCGCCGTGCCCGGGCAGCCAGGAGCTCATGTCCTTGATGCCGAGGTCGCGTTTGAGCATGGATTCTCCGAGGTCGCCGAGCGTGGCGGAGGCGACCAGGACGGCGCCGAAGATCAGCCCTGCCCACCACGGCACCTGGAGCACGTACATTCCGAGGAAAAGGCCGGCCAGGAGCGATCCCACCACGCCGCCGGCGAAACCCTCCCAGGTCTTCTTCGGACTGATGCGCGGGGCCATCGGATGCCGGCCGCCGCGGCCGAACAGGAGGCCCGCGGCGTAGGCGCAGGTGTCGGCGGCGACGACGACGACGACGAAGGAGAGCACCCACCATTCGCCGCGCTCCTGGCGCAGCAGCAACAGTGCGGTCGCGGCGAGGAAGGGCACGTACACCTGCACGAAGCCGGATGCCATGGCGTCGGCGAGCACATCGCCGTACCGCCTGCCGTCACGGGCGACCATCTGCGCCACGAAACGCCAGACCACGACCACGGCGACCGCGACGAAGAGCATGACCCAGCACAGCCAGGGCTCCGCGAAGTACCCGGCGGCGACGAGCGCGACCCCCACGACGAGCTGCGGCCACAGGTCGATCCGCCGGCCGCCCACGCGCAGGGCGAGCACCAGCTCGAAGATGCCGAGAACCGCGGCCGCGACCGCGAAGATCACGAATGCCCACTTCACGAACACGAGAGAGGCCACAAGTGCGACGCCGATCGCCACACCGATCACGATCGCGATGATCAGGTCGCGCCCCGTGCGCTCCTTGATCCGCTCGTTCGCCTGGTCCAGCTGCCCGCGAGCGTGCTCGACGTGCGTGCGCACCTCGCTGCGCGCCGCCTTCCACTGCTCCTGGAGCGACGTGCTCTCCGGCCCCGAGGGCCGTTCACCCGGCTCCTTCGTCATGCGCGCCTCACACCTCGAGCAGTTCGGCCTCTTTGCGCTTCACGGCCTCGTCGACGAGATCGACGTGCTGACGGGTGAGGGCATCCAGCTCCTTCTCCCCGCGGGCGACATCGTCTTCGCCGAGCTCCGCCTTGAGCGCATCGAGCTCGTCCTTCGCCTTGCGCCGGATGCCGCGCACGTGCACCTTCGCGTCTTCGCCCTTCGACTTGACGAGCTTGACGTACTCCTTGCGGCGCTCGGCGGTGAGCTCTGGCATCGTGACGCGGATGATGTTGCCGTCGTTGGAGGGGTTGGCGCCCAGGTTCGGCATGTCGCGCACCGCCTGCTCGATGTCCTTGAGCGCGCCCTTGTCGTAAGGGGTGATCAGCAGGGTGCGTGCCTCGGGATTCGCGAGCGAGGCGAGCTGGGCCAGCGGGGTGGGCGAGCCGTAGTAGTCCACGAGAAGCTTCTGGAACAGCTGCGGATTGGCGCGCCCTGTGCGCACGGTCGCGAAGTCCTCTTTGGCGGCCTCCACGGCGCGCTGCATGCGGGAAGTGGTGTCGGCGAGAACGTCCGCGATCACGGGTGCTCCTATTCGTTCAGGTGTTGTTCCCAGTCTAGCCAGGACGGTTTGTGCGGCCCCGGGCGCTCGCCCGGGGTGCGGATCACGAGGTCACGAGCGTGCCGATGGTCTCGCCCAGAAGGGCCCGGGTGATGTTGCCCGCGGGCTCCATGCCGAACACCCGCATGTCCATCCCGTTGTCCATGCAGAGGCTGAACGCCGTCGAGTCGACGACCTTGAGTCCCTTCTGCAGCGCCTCCCGATACGTGACGCGGTCGATACGGGTCGCCGAGGTGTCTTTGTTGGGGTCGGCGGTGTAGATCGCATCCACACCGTTCTTGGCGACGAGCACCTCGGTGGCGCGGATCTCCAGGGCACGCTGGGCGGCGACCGTGTCGGTGGAGAAGTACGGCAGCCCGGCGCCCGCGCCGAAGATCACGACGCGGCCCTTCTCCATGTGGCGCTCGGCACGCAGCGGGATGTACGGCTCGGCGACCTGCGTCATCGCGATCGCCGACTGCACGCGCGGCTCGGCTCCCGCCTGCTCGAGGAAGTCCTGCAGAGCGAGGGCGTTCATGACCGTGCCGAGCATGCCCATGTAGTCCGCGCGTCCGCGATCCATGCCGCGCTGGCTCAGCTCCGCGCCGCGGAAGAAGTTGCCTCCGCCGACGACGACGGCGATCTCGACCTCGGCGGTCGCCGCGGCGATCTCGCGGGCGATCTGGCCGACGACGTCGGGATTGACCCCGAGCTGTCCGCCGCCGAAGGCTTCGCCCGACAGCTTCAGCACGACGCGACGGCGTCCGGTTCTCTCGGTCATGGGGTTCCTCTCGTCCGTGATCAAACTACCCTGCGCAGGGCATGAAGAAGGGGTTCGGATCAGTGCAGATCCGAACCCCTTCGCTGCGCTTACGCGCCGACCTTGAACCGCGCGAAGTCGGTCACCGTGATACCGGCGTCCTTCGCGACCTGGCCGACGGACAGCTTGTTGTCCTTGGCGTAGTCCTGCTCGAGCAGGGCGACCTGCTTGAAGAACGCGGACACGCGGCCCTCGACGATCTTCGGCAGGGCGGCCTCGGGCTTGCCCTCGTTGCGGGAGATCTCGGTGACGATCTCGCGCTCCTTCTCGACGTCTGCCGCCGGCACGTCCTCGCGGGCGAGGTACGACGGGTTGGCGAACGAGATGTGCTGGGCGATGCTGCGCGCGGTCTCCGCGTCGTCACCCGTGTAGGCGACGACGACGCCGATCTGCGGCGGCAGGTCCTTGCTCGTGCGGTGCAGGTAGACCTCGGTCTTCTCGCCCTTGACGGTGCGCACGCGGCGCAGCTCGACCTTCTCGCCGATGATCGCGGCCTCATCCGAGACGAGCTGCTCGACGGTCTGGTCGCCCGCCGAGGCGGCGAGCACGGCGTCGACGCCGTCTGCGGAGATCGACGCGGCGACATCGGCGACCTTCTCGGCCAGCGCGATGAAGCGCTCGTTCTTCGCGACGAAGTCGGTCTCGCAGACGAGCTCGACGAGGGTGACGGCGCCCTCGCCCTGACGGGCGACGACGAGACCCTCGCTGGTGGAGCGGTCGGCGCGCTTGGCGTTGCCCTTGGCACCCTTCAGACGCAGGATCTCGGTGGCCTTCGCGACGTCTCCGTCGGCCTCCTCGAGCGCCTTCTTGGTGTCGACCATTCCCGTTCCGAGCTGCTCACGCAGCGCCTTGATGTCGGCGATGGTGAAGTTGGCCATGTGTGGTGGCTCCTTGAATCGTGTGTGGACGCGTTGTGCGCGGGATTACTTGTCGGTCGCCTCGGCGGCGGCCACCTCGGCGAGCGTCTCGTCCGCAGCGGCGGCGATCGCCTCGTCGTCGGCCTTCTCGCCGGCCTCGTCGGCAGGCGTCTCAGCCGCTTCGGTCGCGACCTCGGCGGCGCCCTCGACGACCGGGGTCTCGGTCGCGCCGCCCTCGAGGAGCTCCTGCTCCCACTCGGCAAGCGGCTCGGCCTCGCCCGACTCCGGGTTGTGCTTCTGCTGCAGGCCCTCGGCGGCGGCGTCGGCGATGATGCGGGTCAGCAGCGAGACGGAGCGGATCGCGTCGTCGTTGCCGGGGATCGGGTACTGGAAGTCATCCGGGTCGGCGTTCGTGTCGAGGATGCCGATCACCGGGATGCCGAGCTTCTTGGCCTCGTCGATCGCGAGGTGCTCGCGCTTGGCGTCGATGACCCACAGGGCCGACGGCGTCTTGGAGAGGTTGCGGATGCCGCCCAGCGACTTGTGCAGCTTGTCCAGCTCGCGCTTCTTGAGCAGCAGCTCCTTCTTCGTGAAGCCGGAGGCGGCCGGGTTCTCGTAGTCGAGCTCCTCGAGCTCCTTCATGCGGGCCAGGCGCTTGGCGATGGTCGAGAAGTTGGTGAGCAGACCGCCGAGCCAGCGCTGGTTCACGAAGGGCTGGCCCACGCGGGTGGCCTGCTCGGCGAGGATCTCCTGCGCCTGCTTCTTGGTGCCGACGAAGAGGACGGTGCCACCGCGGGCGACGGTCTCCTTGACGAAGTCGTAGGCGCTGTCGATGTAGGCCAGCGACTGCTGCAGGTCGATGATGTGGATACCGCTGCGCTCGGTGAGGATGAAGCGCTTCACCTTCGGGTTCCACCGGCGGGTCTGGTGTCCGAAGTGGACGCCGCTGTCGAGCAGCTGGCGAATGGTGACGACGGCCATGGCCGTTCTCCTGTTCTCGGCGCGCGAGGGCGCCATTTCCGGTTGTCACGCCGATCGGTCGATCGGTCGTCCTGGTGCCCGGCGCACACCCCGCCTTCGTCAGAAGGACCGTCGGAGTGAATCGCCACGTTGAACGCTGTGGGCACGCGTAGTCACCCCGATCACTCGGGATGCCCTGCCAGCATACCAGTCGAGGGGCGGATCCGCGTATCGCGCTTTCCCTCCCCACCGGCGCGATTCCGCGGATTCTCCACGATTCGCGCACACGTGCCCCATCCGTTCGCCGGCGAGGGGCACCGTGGAGCCATGTCGTCCTCTCCCTCCGCCCCGACGCGACGCGTGCGGATCACCCTCCTGACCCTCTGCGCTCTCATCGCCGCGGTGCTCCTCGTGTTGCCGAGCCGTGCTGAGGCAGCCGCCGATCCGCCCGGTGCGGGAACGTGGCTGTGGCCCGTTGCCGGCGGTCGCACCGTCGTCGAGCCGTTCCGCGCCCCCGCACACGCCTACGGCCCTGGGCATCGCGGCATCGACATCGCGGCCGACGATGTCGTGCGCGCGCCCGCGGCGGGCGTGGTGGCCTTCCGCGGCACCGTCGTCGACCGCCCGCTGATCACGATCGACCACGGCGGCGGAAACGTCTCCACTCTCGAGCCCGTGCAGAGCGAGTTGACTCCGGGAACCGTCGTGGCGCAGGGCGAGGCGATAGGCACCCTGTCCGTCGGCGGTCATGCCGCGCGGGGCGCCCTGCACATCGGCGTGCGGTGGAACGACGTCTACCTCAACCCGATGCTCATGTTCGGACGCGTACCGCGCGCGGTGCTCATCCCGTGCGGGGCATCGGGTTGCTGAGCATCCGCCCGAGTCGGGTCAGGCGCGCGGGTGCGCCAGCCGATAGCTGGCGGCGAGACGCTCGGCCGACACGTGTGTGTAGATCTGAGTGGTGCCCAGACTCGCGTGCCCGAGGATCTCCTGCACCGCGCGCAGATCCGCGCCTCCATCGAGCAGGTGCGTGGCGGCGGAGTGCCGCAGCGCATGCGGGCCCGCTGTCTCGGAGCCGACGATCGGGCCGAGCACCCGCGCGACGAGGTCGTACACGGCGCGAGGGCCCAGCTCTCCCCCGCGAACGCCACGGAACAGCCGCGCCGACGGTTTGTCGCCTCGTGCGAGCAGAGCGGGTCTGCCCCGGCGCAGGTAGGCCGCGACGGCGTCGCGCGCGGGAGCGCCGAACGGCACGACGCGCTCCTTCGACCCCTTGCCGAGCACTCGGGCGGTGCCGCGGTCCAGATCGACGTCGTCGACATCGAGCCCGCACAGCTCGGAGACGCGCATGGCTGTGCCGTACAGGAGCTCGAGGATCGCGCTGTCGCGCAACAGGATCGGATCGCCCTCCGCAGCCGCCTGACGCAGCGCGTCGAGCACCTCGCCCAGCGCCTCGGCCGAGGCGACGACCGGAAGCGTCCGAGCCCGCTTGGGCGCCACCAGCCGGAGGGCGGGGTCGGTGTCGATCCTGCCGTCCTCGAGGGCCCAGGCGAAGAACGACCGCGCAGCCGCCGTGCGCCGGGCCAGGGTCGAGCGGGCGTCCCCGCGGCCGGTGGCTCGCCACAGCCAATCGCGCAGGGTCTCCAGGTCGATCTCGTCGAGCTCTGGGTCGGCGGCGATCGCGGCGAGGTCGGCGAGATCGCCGCGGTAGGCCCGCACCGTCGCCTCCGACAGCCGCCGCACCCGTGACAGGTGCCAGGCGAAGTCGTCTGCCGCATCCGTGAGTCGCACGATTCCAGAATGCCCCGGAACGCCCGCGACGGGCCCCGACCCGCCGCGGGCGTGACCGCTCAGGCGTCGGCGCGCCGCCACCCTGCTCCCGCTCGGGTCACGCCGCCGTCGAGTTCGAGGATGCCGAGCAGCGCTCCGATCCGCTCGACCGCGAGACCCGACCGACGCGCGAGATCATCGATGCTTCGGGCCGAACGGGGGCTCAGCGCATCGGCCAGCCGGATCATGGCCGGATCCTCGCGAGGAATGCCGACCATCGTCGCCTCCTCGACGCCGAGCAGCTCGCGCACGTCGGATGCCGACGTCACGCAACGCGCGTCGTACTCCCGCAGCAAGCGGTGGCATCCGGCAGAGGCAGCGCTCGTCACCGGCCCCGGGACGGCGCCGAGGGGACGCCCCAGCGCCGCAGCATGACCCGCCGTGTTCAGCGATCCGCTGCGCGCCCCGGCCTCCACGACGACCGTGGCGCCCGAGGCCGCCCCGATGAGCCGGTTCCTTGCGAGGAAGCGCCATTTGGTGGGCGCCCCGCCGCAGGGGATCTCGCTGAGCACGGCGCCCGAGGTGGCGATGCGACCCAGCAGCTGCGCATGACCGGCGGGATAGGCCCTGTCGACCCCGCCGGCCAGGAAGGCGACCGTCCCTCCGTCCGACCTGAGCGCTGCGCGGTGGGCGGCTCCGTCGATCCCGTACGCCCCGCCCGAGACGACGCAGACGCCGAGCTCTGCCAGCTCTCCGGCCATCTCGCCGGCGACGTGCTCGCCGTACGGAGTGGCAGCCCGCGCCCCGACGATCGCCGCGGCAGTGCCGTGCAGCAGCCCGATGTCGCCGCGCACCCACAGCGCCTGCGGTGCGTGCGCGTCGAGGTCGTCCAGCGGCGTCGGCCAGTCCGGATCATCAGGGAGCAGCAACCGCACGCCCAGAGTCTGTGCAGAGTGCAGGGCGGAGACGACGAGCTTCTGGTCCCAGCGCGACGACCATCGCGCGCGAGCGCCGCGCAGTGCACGTGCCGCCGGGCGCCTCTCTCCCTCGGATGCGTCCCGCACGCGCGTGCCTGCCCCGAACACTTCGTCGAGCGCGTCTTCCGGGCCGAGGGCGTTCGTCAACGCACCGGCGACGCCGTCACCGGGCTCGGTGATCACGTTCCACGCCACGCGCGCCGCAACCTCCCGCGGGTCACGATCGGGGCGCAGCGCCTCAGCGGCGCCCAGCGCAGCGTCGCCGAGCACCTCCGCGACGGGGGCGCTGTGCTCGCTCGCGCCGCTCATGCCGCCCACCCTCGCTTGAGGTACAGCGCACGACCGACATGATCGAGCGTCGGCCGATCTGCGCCGTCGAGATCGGCGACCGACCATGCCAGGCGCAGCACACGGTCGTATCCGCGCAGGGTCAGCTGGCCGCGCTGCAGCGCACGATCCAGCGGAGCCCGCGATTGCATCGCCAACCGATGGCCGCCACTGCGCAACCAGTCGCCGGGAACCTGGGCGTTGATACGCCACGGTGTGCCGCGCCAGCGATGCGCCGCGCGTTCTCGCGCACCGACGACCCGCTCTCTCGCCTGGGCCGTCGACACGGCGCCGCGCTCGTGCTCGGCGACGACGGCCGCCGCCACCCGGCGCACGTGCAGCTCCACGTCGATGCGATCCCGCAGGGGTCCGGACAGCCGTGCCGCATACCGGCGGATCGCCGCGGGCGGGCAGATGCAGTCCTCCCCCACGACTCCGTACGAGCCGCACGGGCACGGATTCGTGGCGAGCACGAGCTGGAATCGCGCCGGGAATCGGGCGGTGAACTCCGCCCGGTCGATCTCGATCGAGCCCGACTCCAGCGGCTGACGCAGCGCATCCAGCACCGCTCGCGGCGCCTCGGCCGCCTCGTCGAGAAACATCAGTCCGGCGTGCGCGCAGACGATCGCGCCCGGACGCACCTGCCGTGACCCTCCGCCGATCAAAGCGGCCAGGGACGCGCTGTGATGAGGAGCCACGAACGGCGGTCTCCGGTCGAGCGCGTGCACCGCTCGTCCCGTCAAGGAGGCCACCGAGGCGACCTCGAGCGCAGCGTCGTCGTCGAGGTCGGGGAGCAGCCCCGGAAGCCGGCGCGCCAGCATCGTCTTGCCCGCACCGGGCGGCCCGCTCAGCAGCATGTGGTGCCCTCCTGCGGCCGCGACGATGAGCGCCTCCACCGCGTCGTCCTGGCCTACGACATCCTGCAGCTCCGGTTCGACGGCGGCGCGTGCGACCGCGGGTGGCGCGGGGATCGGTTCCACATCGGGCAGGTCGTCGAGCTCGGCGCCGTGCAGCAGCGCCACCTGGGCGAGCGTGCCCAGCGCATGGACCTCGAGGCCGGGCACGAGTTCCGCCTCAGCCCGATTCGCGAACGGCACCACGGCTCGCCGGAATCCTGCCCGCCGCGCGGCGTGCAGTGCGGGGAGCACTCCAGGGACGGGGCGCAGCCGACCGTCGAGCCCCAACTCGCCCAGATGCACCGTGCGCGCAAGCGACTCCTCGTCCATCGGGGTCTCGGTCGCCGCCACCGCCACGGCGATGGCCAGATCGAACGCCGAACCGGTCTTGGGCAGGCTCGCTGGTGACAGGTTGACAGTCAGTCGTCGCGGAGACAGCTCGAAGCCACTGTTGCTGCACGCGTTGCGCACACGTCGCACGGCTTCGCCCAGGGCCCGATCGGCCATTCCGATCAACTCGAATGCCGGGGTGTGCGCGGTGAGGTCGGCTTCGACCTCGACCATGTGCCCCGCGATCCCGGTGAGGGCCACCGCCCAGGTGCGGGAGGTCATCGCAGGTCCGCCAGATGCTCGAGCCGCCCGGTAGCGGGATCCGGACCGGTGATCCCGATCGCCTCCAGACGCATCCGCAGGCCACGAGCGCTCATCGGATGAGAGCGGATCCAGGCGTGCGCGAGGCGCCAGAGCCGTCGTCGCTTGCGCTCGTCGATCGCCTCGAACGGATGCCCGCACCCCAGTGAACTGCGCGTCTTCACCTCGATGAAGGAGAGATGCCCGTCGTGCGCTGCGACGATGTCGAGCTCACCGAGTTCGCATCTCCAGTTGCGCTCCAGGATGCGGTATCCGCTGTCTGTCAGATGTGCGGCGGCGCGGTCCTCGCCCGCGCGACCCAAGTCGTCCTTCGCTGCCATGCGGCCAGCCTGGCCGGGCCCGCCGACGCGGAAGCGGCGTTTTGCGCTTTCGGAGGAGAACCCGTCGGAAAGACCCGCTGGGGAGGAGAACCGCCCGCGTCACTCCCCGTCGAGCGAGAGCTCCTGCGGCAGTTCGAACTCGCGCCGCGAAAGCTCCTCGATGTTAACGTCCTTGAACGTCAGCACGCGCACTGCCTTGACGAAGCGGTCGGCACGATAGATGTCCCAGACCCAGACGTCGCTCATCGAGACCTCGAAGTAGAAGTCGTTCTCGGTGTCCTGACGCACGACGTTGACGTCGTTGGCGAGGTAGAAGCGGCGCTCGGTCTCGATCACGTACTGGAACTGCGAGACGACGTCGCGGTACTCGCGGTACAGCGCGAGCTCGAGCTCGCGGTCGTAATCGTCGAAGGCATCCTCATCCATGGTGCTTCCATCCTACGAGCACCGGCATGCGTGCCACACCCGGCTCCCGGCGATCAGAACAGCGTGGGCGCATCGGCGATCGCCCACGACGCGCGGTGCAGGGGGCTGAGTCCGTGCGTGCGGATCGCCTCACGATGCTCGGCGCTCGCGTAGCCCTTGTTGCGCTCCCAGCGGTAGTGCGGGTGATCGGGATGCAGGCGCACCATCAGCTCGTCGCGGGCGACCTTCGCGATCACCGAGGCGGCCGAGACCGATGCGCAGTCGCGGTCGCCCTTGATCACCGTCTGCACGGTGATCCGGCCGGGATGCACCGCCGAGAGGTAGTCGTGGTTGCCGTCGAGCACGACGAGCGCATCGGCGGGGTCCACCTGCTCCGTGCATGCGGCGAGCACCGCGCGCGAGGCGGCGAGCCCGAGCGCGCGCATGATACCCACCTCGTCGATCTCGGAGTTCGCGGCCCAGCCGACGGCGCTGGAGAGCACCCAGTCCGCCGCGCGCTGCGCCACGGCCGGGCGGCGCGTCTCGGGCACCAGCTTGGAATCGCGCAGCCCTTCCGGTATCCGGCGCCTCGCGCACCGGGCGTCGATCACCGCCGCGCCGACCGCGACCGGACCGGCGAGAGCCCCTCGGCCGACCTCGTCGAGGGCGACGATGTACTCGTGCTCGCGCAGAGCGCGCCGTTCGAACACGAGTCGCGGGGCGACGACGCTCATTCCGCGTCATCCCGTTCGCGCTCGACGCCGGTGAAGACATTGCGATGTCCGTCGATCAACCCGAATCGGTCGAACGGCCAGGTGATGACGAACGCCCTGCCGACGATGTTCTCGATCGGCACGAATCCCTGCCCGGGCTCGTCCTGATGGTAGCGGGAGTCCTGCGAGCGATTCCGGTTGTCGCCGAGCACCCACACCGTCCCCTCGGGAACGGTGACGTCGAACTCGACGCCCGACGCGACCGAGTCGCCCTGGGGCAGCTTCAGGTACGAGGACTCGTCGATGGGCGAGCCGTTCACCGTGATCTGACCGAGTGAGTTGCAGCACTGCACATGGTCTCCCGGCATCCCGATGAGCCGCTTGACGAGGTGATCGTCCGAATCGGGCGCGGCGATGCCGACGATGGTCAGCAGCCATTCCCCCGCCTCGAGGAGCGGCGAACGCGGCGGGCCTTCTGGGCTGATCGGCAGCCAGCCCCCCGGATCCCTGAAGACCACGACGTCGCCGTGGTGATAGCCGTCCCATCGGGGTGTGAGCTCGTCGACGAGGATGCGGTCCTTGATGAGGAGCGTGTTCTCCATCGAGCTCGACGGGATGTAGAAGCTGCGCACGATGAACGTCTTCACGAGGAACGACACCAGCACGGCGACGAGCAGGATGACGAGCACGTCGCGGAGGAACGACAGGACGCCGCGCTTCGGCGAGCGCTGTTCGCGCAGGTCGCGTCGCGAAGGCGTTGCCGCCGCGCTCTGATCGCTCATCGACTTCCTTCACGAGGGGAACGGTCGCCTCGTGACGACTCGTCCAGCTTTCCACATGCGCGCAGAAACAGAGCACCCCGGGACACTGTGTCCCGGGGTGCTCTGGAGTCGGCGCGTCAGTTGTCGCGCTTCTCCTTGATCTTGGCCTTCTTGCCGCGCAGCTTGCGCAGGTAGTACAGCTTGGCGCGACGCACGTCACCGCGGGTGACGACCTCGATGTGGTCGATCACCGGGGAGTGCACCGGGAAGGTGCGCTCGACGCCCACCTGGAAGCTGATCTTGCGGACGGTGAAGGTCTCGCGCACACCGTCGCCCTGGCGGCCGAGGACGAGGCCCTGGAAGACCTGGACGCGCGAACGGCTGCCCTCGGTGATGTTCACGTGCACCTTGACGGTGTCACCGGGGCGGAAGTCGGGGATGTCGCTGCGGAGCGAAGCCGCATCGACGGCGTCGAGGATCTGCATGATCGTCTCTCTCTGCACTCGCCTCAGGTCGGATGCAATGGAAGGGATGAGGATGGTGGTGTGTCGAACGGCGCACGAGGCGTCCGCGGGCTCCCCTGGGGCAGAGCCGGGTCACGGCACAAACGCCCATTCTGCCACGGATGCGACCGCCGACCAAAACGGTGCGCGGCGCCGGCATGCCAGCGTTCAGCCGTCGCGGTCGGTCTCCCTGATCACGAAGACATCCGACCCCGACGCCGACGGCCGCACCCGCTCACGGGATGCGCGGTCGGCGGGGTCTCCCCTCACGGGGCGCCCGATGCGGATGCCGAGGCCGCGCGAGCGGCCGGACTCGTTCCACAGCTGCCACAGCGAGAGCCAGAACAGGGCGAGGAACGCGACGATTGCGCCCGCCAGCAACCAGCCGAAGGCGTCGCGGAGGAAGAATCCGACGGCGATGGTGAGCCCGTGCCACACCGTGAAACCCAGCACGTCCCACCAGGAGACGACGCGCGCTGTGCGCACCGTGGGCCGCGACCGCACGAGCAGGGTGAGCAGGAGCTGTCCGAGCAGCACCGAGGGCACGGCGATGAAGAGCACCCAGAGGAACGCCCATCCGCCCGCCTGGAACACGCCCCAGCCGATGAGCAGCCACAACGGCAGCACGAACGCCGAGGGGATGAGCCATCCGAAGAACGCGCGCCGCAACCACATGCTCCGATCGTATTGCGCAGAGCGCGTCCGCGGCCCGTCTTTCGCTGTGAGCTTTGCATCGTTCGGTGCGGAAGAATGGGAGGGAACGAGAGGACTCCCATGATCGAACTGCGCACGCCCGCCGAGATCGACGAGATGCGCGCCGCCGGACGCTTCGTGGCGGAGACGCTGGCGACGCTCCGCGACGAGACGGCTGTCGGCACCAACCTCCTGTCGATCGACAAGCGCGCCCACGAGCTCATCCGCAAGGCGGGGGCGGAGTCCTGCTACATCGACTACGCGCCCTCGTTCGGCAACGGCCCGTTCGGCAAGGTCATCTGCACCTCCGTCAACGACGCGGTGCTGCACGGCCTCCCCCACGACTACGCGCTGCGCGACGGCGACCTCGTGTCTCTCGACTTCGCCGTGTCCGTCGACGGCTGGGTCGCCGACTCGGCGGTCTCCTTCGTCGTCGGCACGCCGCGCGACGAAGACCTGCGCCTCATCGGCACCACCGAGCGCGCTCTGGATGCGGCCATCGGCGCCGCCACGGTCGGCAACCGCATCGGCGACATCTCGGCGGTCATCGCCGCCGTCGCGCACGGCGAGGGCTACTCGATCAACACCGACTTCGGCGGCCACGGCGTCGGCCGCATCATGCACGGGGATCCGCACGTTCCCAACGACGGCCGCCCCGGCCGCGGCTTTCCGCTGCGCGCCGGCCTCGTGTTCGCGCTCGAGCCGTGGTTTCTCGCCACGACCGATGAACTCGTCACCGACCCCGACGGCTGGACGCTGCGCAGCGCCGATGGATCGCGCGGCTCGCACTCGGAGCACACCGTCGCGGTGACCGACGACGGCCCCATCATCCTCACCGACCGCTCGTTCCTCGGCGTCGACTGATCAGCTCGCTCGGTAGACGTATACGTCGGTGAGCTGCGGCAGGTCGAATTCGGCCTGCCCGGCGGTTTCGTGGTCCTCATCGAGGATCCGCTCGACCTCCGCGACCATGTCCGCACGCTCGTCGACGGATGCGGCGAGAAAAGAACTCACCGTCAGCCAGCGCCGGATGTAGTCAGCCCGGCTGATCCGCTCCCGCCACGGCACCTGCACGAAGCGCACCTCGTGGAAGCCCGGCAGCGCGGCGGTCACCGAATCCTCGGCCGTCAGGCCGTCGGTGAGCCCGGGGTGCGCGACCCGTGTGCAGGCGCGATCCCACGCACAGCCCGGGTCGGAATGGTTCCACAGCAGCCCGAGCGTTCCCCCGGAGACGAGGACACGACGGATCTCGGCGCAGGCCGCGTCGCGATCGAACCAGTGAAACGCCTGCGCCACCGTCACCGCATCGACCGACCCATCCGGCACCGGTATCCGTTCGGCCGTGCCGCGATGCGCCTCCACGTCGGGCAGCTTCGCGCGCAGCACCGCGAGCATCTGCTCGGAGGGCTCCACCGCGATCACCCGAGACGCCCGCGAGATCAGCCGTTCGGTGAACTTTCCCGTGCCCGCACCGAGGTCGAGCGCCGCCGTCACCGCTGTCGGGAGCACCTCGTCCGCGGCAGCCTCGGGAAACCCCGGGCGGAACCGGTCGTAATCGTCACCCGCCTTCTGGAACGACTGAGCGAGCGTCTGATCCGCCATCGCTCCACGCTACCAGCGGCCTGTCGTCGAGCCGGCGCGACGACAGGCGTAGCGCTGTCGGGCGTGCATCTCTAGAATCGGGCCAACGCATGACGAGGAGGGAACCATGACCATTCCCGAGCAGCCCGGCCCGGACTCCGTCGGCCCGGCCGTCCCGCCGTCCGATGTGAGCAGTCCTCACCCGGTCGACGCCGGAACACAGGGCATCGCCGCCCCGCAGTATCCGCCGCATCAGCACCCCGCCTATCCGGCCCCCGAGCAGGCGGCCGCACCGTCGGCGCCGGGCAGCGGGATGGCGATCGCCGGTTTCGTCCTCGCGATCATCGTCCCCATCGTGGGGTTGATCCTCAGCATCGTCGCCTTCGTCAAGCTCAAGAAGGCGAACGCGCCTCGCGGGCTCGCCATCGCCGGAATCATCATCGGTGCGCTGCTCACGCTCGCGTGGATCGTCGGCATCGTCGCGATCGGGTTCGCCATCGCCGGGCTCGCCGCCACGTGCGCTGAACTCGGACCCGGCGTGTGGGACGTCAACGGCGTGACCTACACCTGCGGCTGATCCGCGGCGTGAGACGGCGGCGACTCACTCCGCCAGCAGGTCGGGCCGATGCGCACGGGTGCGTTCGAGCTGCTGATCGTGCCGCCATGCGGCGATCGCCGCGTGGTTGCCGCTGAGCAGGATCTCGGGCACCGCGAGATCACGCCAGAACGCGGGCTTGGTGTACGACGGGTACTCCAGCAGCCCGTCTCCCTCGTGCGACTCCTCGACGAGACTGTCGGGGTTGCCGACGACGCCGGGGATGAGCCGCGACACCGCCTCGATCACGGCCATCGCCGCGACCTCTCCCCCATTGAGCACGTAGTCGCCCAGGCTCACCAGCCGCACGCGCACCCGGCCCGAGTAGTAGTCGACGACGCGCTGATCGATGCCCTCGTAGCGTCCGCAAGCGAACACGAGGTGCTGCTCCTCGGCCAGCTCCCGAGCCAACGGCTGCGAGAAGCGCTCCCCGGCCGGTGAGGGGACGATGAGCACGGCATCGTCGGTGAGGATCTCGTCGAGCACCTCGCCCCACGGCTCGGGCTTCATGACCATGCCGGCTCCGCCGCCGTAGGGAGTGTCGTCGACCGTGCGATGGCGATCGTGCGTCCAGTCCCGCAGGTCGTGCACGTTCAGCTCGAGGATGCCCCGATCGCGCGCCTTACCGATGAGCGAGACGTCGAGCACGTCGAAGAACGCGGGGAAGATCGTGACGATGTCGACGCGCATCCCTCAAGTCTAGGCAGGGGCGTCGGGCGCGTCTTCCGGCGAACCGGACTCGAGATCCTCGAACAGCCCCGGAGGCGGGGTGACGATCACGCGGCCGCCCGCGACGTCGACTGTGGGCACGATCGCAGAGACGAACGGGACCATGATGTCGGCGTCCGACGACGTCGGCCGCACGATCAGGAGGTCCTGGGCGGGGAGGTGCTCGACCCGCACGATGCGGCCGACGACCTCGTCGTCGCGCACGACATCGAGGCCGTTCAGCTGGTGGTCGTACCAGGCGTCGTCGTCGGGGTCGTCGACGTCGTCATCCTGATCGACCCACAGGATCGCCTTGACGAGTCCTTCGGCCGCCGAACGGTCATCGACCCCCTGGAGGAACACGACCGAGCTGCCGTTCATGACGCGGTAGTCGCGCACGGTGACCGACTTTCCGCGCCACGGCGAGGTCTCGGGCACCTGGAGGGTGAACTCGGCACCAGGCACGAATCGCCGATCCGGGTCATCGGTGTAGAGCTCGACCTTCAGTGCGCCCTTGAGTCCGTGCGCCTTGACGAGACGGCCGACCCGCAGTTGGTTCCTGGCTCCGGGGCGCTCCTTCGCGGCCACCTCAATCGTCCGCGACGTCGACGCGTACGCGCCGCCCGTCGGCCAGAGCCGAGATCAGCGTGCGAAGAGCCTTGGCCGTGCGGCCGCCGCGCCCGATCACGCGTCCCCGATCGTCGGGGTGCACGCGCACCTCGAGCAGATCGCCCCTGGGCGATTCGGATGCGGAGATGCGGACGTCGTCCGGGTGATCGACGATCCCCTTGACGATGTGTTCGAGCGCGGCGGCGAGCACGGCGTACTGCTCGTCTTACTCGGCCTCGGTCGCGGCGTCGGCCGCGTCCTCGGCGGGGGCCTCAGCCGGAGCCTCCTCGGCGGGAGCCTCGGCCTTCTTCTCGGCCTTGGGCTTGATGACCGACTTCTTCTTGTCATCGACCTCGAAGGCGGCCTTCGGCTCGGCGGTCTTCAGGGTGGACTTCGCACCCTTCTCGCCCTTGTGCTTGCCCCAGTCACCGGTGATCTTGAGGATCGCCGCGACCTGCTCGGTCGGCTGGGCGCCGACGGACAGCCAGTACTGGGCGCGCTCGGAGTCGACCTCGATGAACGAGGGCTCCTCGGTGGGGTGGTACTTGCCGATCTCCTCGATCACGCGACCATCGCGCTTGGTGCGCGAGTCGGCGACGACGATGCGGTAGTAGGGCGCACGGATCTTGCCGAAGCGCTTGAGACGGATCTTGACAGCCACGATTCTCCTGAATGGTGTGGAAGGGAGACGAACTGGTCACCTGGAGCGTGGGGTGCACACCCGGTGGAAGCTCTGAGGGTGGATGGCGCGCCGGATAGAGGGTCGAGCGGGCCGTCCGACCCCCTATTCTGCCAGATCCCGTCGCCTCCCGCGAACGCGACGCGGCCGCGCCGTGACGCCCCGCGACGAGAAGTTCCTGGATGCGCGCGGTCCGCGTGCCACACTGAGCACGTGACGATCCGCTTCGCCGACTCGGCCCGATCGACGGTCGGCATCGAATGGGAGCTGATGCTCGCCGATCCGACGACCGGTGATCTCGTCGGGCGCGCCCCGGAGCTGCTCGACGAGCTCGAGGCCGACAGCGTCCACGAGCGTCACACGGTCACGGGAGAGCTGCTCACGAACACCATCGAGGTGACCAGTGGCGTCGGCTCGACGGTCGGCGAGGCCGTCGACGACATCGCCGCCGCGATCCGCATGGTGCGTCGCTCGACCGACTATGCCGGAATCGCCCTCCTCTCGGCGGGCAGCCACCCGTTCGCGCAGTGGTACGACCAGCGGGTGAGCGACAAGACGCGGTACCGCACTCTCATCGAACGCACCCAGTGGTGGGGGCGCAACATGATGATCTGGGGCATCCATGTGCACGTCGGCGTGGAGGATCCCGCGAAGGTGTTCCCCCTCATCGGCGCGCTGACCGCCTACCTTCCGCATCTCCAGGCGCTGGCGGCGTCGAGCCCGTTCTGGGCCGGCGAGCGCACGGGGTACGCCTCCAACCGCGCTCTGGTCTTCCAGCAGCTGCCCACGGCCGGGCTCCCCTGGCCGCTTCACACCTGGGAGGAGTACGAGCGCTACCTGAGCGATATGGCGCACACGGGCGTCATCGCGGATGCGACCGAGGTGCGCTGGGACATCCGCCCCGCCCCGCACTGGGGAACGATCGAGATCCGGGCCTGCGACGGCGTGCCGACGCTCGCCGAGCTCGCCGCGCTGGCCGCGCTCACGCAGTGCCTCGTCGAGCACTTGTCGCGGCGCATCGACGCCGGAGAGCGGCTTGAGATGCTCCAGCCCTGGTTCCACCGCGAGAACAAGTGGCGCACCGCCCGTTATGGCATCCACGCCGACGTGATCGTGTCCTCCGGCGGCGAGCAACGTGCGCTCGGCGCGCACCTCGCCGAGCTGCTGGCGATCCTCGCGCCCGTCGCACGCGATCTCGGCTGCTCCGAGGAGCTCGCCGGGGTCTCGCACATCCTCGATCATGGCCCCAGCTACGCACGCCAGCTCGCCGTGGCGGAGGAGACCGGCGAGCTGCGCGAGGTGGTGCAGCACCTCATCCACGAGTTCGACGCCGGGCACGCCTGACCTCGTCGACCGGCGACGACGCTCAGACGGGTTCGGTGAGCTGCCTGGCCAGCCCTTCGTCGAGCACGACGTCGGTGATGAGCCCGGATGCGATGGCCGCCCGCAGCGGCGGGAGCTTCTGCGCGCCGGCCACGACGCAGAAGCGTCGCGGCACCCGGCGCAGCCGGTCCAGGCCCGGGCCCGTCGCCCTGGCGTTGACGCGGATGTCGCGCCACGAGCCGTCGGCGCGGAAGAACACCGTGGCCACATCGCCGATCGCGTGATCATCGCCCAGGCTGCGGTAGTCATCCCGGCTCAGGTACCCGCCGACGTAGACGCGGCTGGGCACCTCGGCGGTGGGAGAGCCCAGGCTGAACACCGCGACGTCCATCTTGGCCTGCAGATCGAGCACGCGGCGGGTGCTGCGCTCCCGCCACATCGCTTCGCGGGTGGCGGGGTCGTCGAAGAAGGCGGGAACGGGGAACTGCTGCACCTGCGCGCCGAAGGCCCGCCCGAAGCGCTGCAGGATGTCGCTGGAGTACTCCACGCCGCTGGTGAGCGTGTTACCCGCGCCGTTGAGCTGCACGACGACCGTGTCGTGGGTCTCCTTGTGCCCGAGCTCGCGGCTCACCGCGCTGATCGTCGATCCCCAGGCGACCCCCACGATCATGGTCGATTCGACGAACTGACCCAGGAGCCGGCCCGCGGTGAGCGCGACGCGCTCGAGGCGCTCGACCTCGGTGACGCTCTCGGGCATCGGAACGACGTGGGCCGACACACGGAACCGCCCGTGGATGGTCTGCTCCAGCATCCCGACCCGCTCGAACGGCGAGTTGATCCGGATGTCGACGAGTCCCACCTCGCGGGCATAGCTCAGCAGGCGAGACACCGACGAGCGCGACGTGTCCAGCTCGCGCGCGATGACCTCCATGGTCTTGTCCTGCATGTAGTACAGCTGGGCCGCCGTCAGCGCGGCGACGACCTTGTCGTCGCGCGTCCGTTCACGTCTGGGACTCATTCCGGGCCTCCTCCCCGGCGATTGTTGCACATACGTGCACGTGTGTTGCGCGGATTGCCGAGCGGGTCGATGCTGTCTTCCAAGGAACCTCCTAGGCTCCGACCGGGCCTCGCCACGGAAGAGACGATCCCGACGAAGGGACAGTGTGAGAACGATGAACGAGCAGATCCATTCCGCGCCGGAGCGCGACGAGGTCAAGGCCGTCCGCGAGGCAGGGCGCACGTCCGTCCTCGTGATCGGCGGAGGCATCAATGGCATCTCGACGTTCCGTGATCTGGCTCTGCAGGGTGTGAATGTCGTGCTCGTCGAGCGCGGCGACTTCGCCTCGGGCGCCTCCTCGGCCTCCAGTCATATGGTGCATGGCGGCATCCGCTACCTCGAGAACGGCGAGTTCCGCCTCGTGCGCGAATCGGTGCAGGAGCGCAACGGCCTGCTCAAGATCGCCCCCCACTACGTCAAGCCGCTCGAGACGACGATCCCCATCTACTCGACCTTCTCCGGCATCCTCTCCGCCCCTCTGCGCTTCCTCACCCACAAGTCGGGCAAGCCGAAGGAGCGCGGCGCCTTTCTCATCAAGGCCGGCCTGATGATGTACGACACCTTCTCGCGCGACGGCGGCACCGTGCCCCGGCATCGCTTCCACGGGCGCAAGAAGTCGCTGGCGGCGCTGCCGGCCCTCGACCCGAAGATCAAGTACACCGCCACCTACTACGACGCCTCGATGCACGATCCCGAGCGCCTCGCGCTGGACGTGCTGCAGGACGGCCGAGCCGCTCACCCGGGTGCGCACGCGCTGAACTACGTCGAGGCGATCGGCGCCGGCGACGGCACGGTGCTCCTGCGCGACCTCGAGAGCGGCACCGAGTTCTCCCTCGCCGCCGATGTGATCGTCAACACCTCCGGCCCGTGGACGGATCTCACGAACGAGGCGCTGGGAGAGCTCACGAGGTTCATGGGCGGCACCAAGGGCTCGCACATCGTGCTGGACAACCCCGAGCTGCTCGCGGCGACCGCCGGGCGCGAGATCTTCTTCGAGCACAGCGACGGCCGGATCGTGCTCATCTACCCGCTCAAGGGGCATGTGATGGTCGGCACCACCGACATCGACGCCGACCCCCGCGAGGTGCCGCTGTGCACCGAGGAGGAGATCGACTACTTCTTCGAGCTCGTCGCGCACGTCTTCCCCTCCATCGAGGTGAACCGGGAGCAGATCGTGTACCGCTTCTCCGGCATCCGTCCGCTCCCCCGGCACGAGGACACCGCGCCGGGCTTCGTCTCGCGCGACTACCGCGTCGAGGTCGACCGCACGCGCACCGTTCCGCACATCAGCCTCGTCGGCGGCAAGTGGACGACGTTCCGCGCTCTGGGCGAGCGGATGAGCGATGACATCCTCGGCCTCCTCGGCCGCACGCGCACGGTCTCGACGGCCGGGCGCGCCATCGGCGGCGGACGCGGATTCCCCCTCACCGAGGCGGACCGCTCCGCCTGGATCGCCCAGCACCTCGCCGGGGCGGGAGACCGGGCCGAGAAGCTGCTGACCCGCTACGGGACCCGCGCCGCCGACGTGTGGGCGCACATCGAGCAGGGCGACGACTCCCCCCTCGCGGGCGGCGATCTGTCGACCCGCGAACTGGAGTGGATGGTGGAGCAGGAGCTCGTCATCCGCCTCGAAGACATCGTGCTGCGCCGCACGAGCCTCGCCTTCACCGGCGACATCGACGATCCGACGCTCGAGGAGCTCGCGAAAGCGCTGGCACCGCTGCGCGGCTGGGACCGCACCCGCACGGAGGCGGAGATCGCCCAGACCCGCGAACTGCTCGACGAACGTCACGGACTCACGCTCACCGCCGCCTCCCGCGGCTGAGCGTCCGGACCCGCCGCCCTCGATCCGGCATCCACTGAACACGCATCGGCAGAGGGGCCGATGCACTGCGAAAGGTCAAAGAAGACATGACTGAGGTCAACCTCGGGTTCTACTTCCTGTCAGAGCTCGTCGGCACCGCGATGCTGGTGCTTCTCGGATGCGGCGTCGTCGCGAACGTCGTGCTGGCGAAGAACAAGGGCTTCGGCGGCGGGTTCCTGATGATCAACTGGGGCTGGGGTCTGGCGGTCTTCGCCGGTGTGCTGGTATCCGCCTACTCCGGCGCGCTCATCAACCCCGCCGTCGCCATCGGCATGTTCATCGCGGGCACCATCACGGCGCCGATGTTCTTCCTCGCGATCGCCGCGGAGATGATCGGCGCCGTCGTCGGCGCCGTGCTGGTGTGGATCACCTACAAGCAGCACTTCGACGAGGAGCCGGACGCCGCCAACAAGCTCGCCGTGTTCTCGACGGGTCCGCAGATCCGGTCCTACGGCTGGAACCTCGTCACCGAGATCATCGGCACCTTCGTGCTGGTCTTCGTGATCTTCGCGTTCGCCGACTACGGCGACATCGAGGTCGGTGTCCCCGGGGGGCTCGGACCGCTCACGGCGCTGCCCGTCGCGCTCCTCGTGGTCGCGATCGGCGCATCCCTCGGTGGCCCGACAGGCTATGCCATCAACCCCGCCCGCGACCTCGGGCCCCGCATCGCGCACGCGATCCTGCCCATCAAGGGCAAGGGGTCCAGCGACTGGGCCTACTCGTGGGTGCCGGTCGTGGGTCCGCTCATCGGCGGCGTCCTCGCCGCACTCGCCGCCCCGGTGCTGCTGCACCTGGCTGGCTGACATCCGCACACGATCGACCAGAGAGCGAAGGAGACATCATGGCTGACTACGTCATCGCCATCGATCAGGGCACGACCTCGAGCCGCGCCATCATCTTCGACCGCAAGGGCAGCATCATCGCCACCGGTCAGAAGGAGCACGAGCAGATCCTGCCGAAGGCGGGCTGGGTCGAGCACGACGCCGCCGAGATCTGGCGCAACGTGCAGGAGGTGATCGGCCTGGCGCTCAGCCGTGCCGACCTCACTAGGCACGACATCGCCGCGATCGGCATCACCAACCAGCGCGAGACCGCGGTGGTGTGGGACAAGAACACCGGAGAGCCCGTCTACAACGCCATCGTGTGGCAGGACACCCGCACGCAGGCGATCGTCGATCGCCTGTCGGAGGACGGCGGCGGAGACCGGTTCAAGCCGGTCGTGGGGCTGCCGCTGGCGACATACTTCTCCGGCACGAAGATCGCCTGGATCCTGGAGAACGTCGACGGCGCCCGCGCCAAGGCCGAGGCCGGCGACCTGATGTTCGGCACGACGGACACCTGGGTGCTGTGGAACCTCACCGGCGGCCCGGAGGGCGGCGTGCACGCCACCGACGTGACCAACGCCTCGCGCACCATGTTCATGGATCTGGAGACGCTCCAGTGGCGCGACGACATCCTCGAGGCGTTCGGCGTGCCGCGCTCGATGATGCCGGAGATCCGCTCGTCCTCGGAGGTGTACGGCAAGGCCAAGAGCTCGTCGCTGCTGCGTGAGACGCCGATCGCCGGCATCCTCGGCGACCAGCAGGCGGCCACCTTCGGTCAGGCGGCGTTCCAGAAGGGCGAGAGCAAGAACACCTACGGCACGGGGTGCTTCCTCATCTTCAACACCGGCGAGGAGATCGTCCACTCCAAGAACGGTCTGCTCACCACGGTGGGGTACAAGCTCGGCGACCAGCCGACGCACTACGCGCTGGAGGGCTCCATCGCCGTCACCGGATCGCTGATCCAGTGGCTGCGCGACCAGCTCGGCATCATCTCCTCCGCCCCCGAGGTGGAGGACCTGGCCGAGAAGGTCGAGGACAACGGCGGCGTGTACATCGTGCCGGCGTTCTCGGGGCTGTACGCGCCGTACTGGCGTCCCGACGCACGCGGTGCGATCGTCGGGCTCACCCGGTTCGCGAACAAGAACCACTTTGCGCGAGCCGCCCTGGAGGCCGTGGCCTTCCAGACCCGCGACGTGCTCGACGCGGTCAACGCGGATGCCGGAGTGGATCTGACCGAGCTCAAGGTCGACGGGGGCATGGTCGCCAATGACGCGCTCATGCAGTTCCAGGCCGACATCCTGGGCGTGCCGGTGGTGCGCCCCGTCGTGGCGGAGACGACCGCCCTGGGCGCCGCGTATGCGGCAGGACTGGCGGTCGGGTTCTGGTCGGGTCTCGACGACCTCTCCGCCAATTGGCAGGAAGACGCTCGCTGGGAGCCCGGCATGGACGACGCCGAGCGCGACCGTCAGCTGCGCCTGTGGCGCAAGGCCGTCACCAAGTCGATGGACTGGGTCGACGACGACGTGAAGTGATCCTCTGAGCACCGCAGAGGGGCCGGGTCCGCCAGGACCCGGCCCCTCTGTCGTCGATGCGCACCGTCGCCGATGCGCGATGTCGTCGATGCACCGACCGTGCGGCTCAGCCCTTGCCGAAGAGCTTCTGGATCTCGGCCAGATCGCTCTCGCTCGGCGCAGCCTGTCCGCCCAGACCGAAGCCCGATCCGGTGGCAGGTGCGCTCGCGGCGACTCCCGCGTTCTCCGCGGCGCGCTTGGCGGGGTTGCCCGAACGCGAGCCCGAGCCCTTGCCCTTCTTGCCTTTGCGCTTGGACGATCCGCCCGGCCTGCCCATCCCGGGGACCGGACCCATGCCCGGAATGTTCGGGGTGCCGCCGCGCGCGACGGTCTTCATCATCTTCGCGGCCTGATCGAAGCGCTGGACGAGCTGGTTCACGTCGGTGACGGTCATCCCCGAGCCCTTGGCGATGCGCAGACGCCGCGAGCCGTTGAGCACCTTGGGGTTGTGCCGCTCCCCCGGCGTCATCGACCGGATGATCGCCTCGGTGCGGTCGATCTCGCGCTCGTCGAAGTCGTCCAGCTGCTGCTTCATCTGGCCCATGCCCGGGAGCATCCCGAGCATCTTCTTCATCGAGCCCATCTTCTTCAGCTGCTGCATCTGCTCGAGGAAATCCTCCAGCGTGAAGGTCTCGGTCGCGAGCTTCTCCGCGACCTTCTTGGCCTCCTCCTCGTCGAAGGCCTGCTGGGCCTGCTCGATGAGGGTGAGGATGTCGCCGAGGTCGAGGATTCGGCTCGCCATGCGGTCGGGGTGGAACGGCTCGAGGTCGTCGAGGCCCTCGCCGGTGGAGGCGAAGATGATGGGCCGACCGGTCAGCGACGCGACCGACAGCGCCGCGCCTCCTCGCGCGTCGCCGTCGAGCTTGGACAGCACGACCCCGGTGAAGTCGACGCCCTCCTGGAATGCCCTGGCGACATTGACGGCATCCTGGCCGGTGGTCGCATCGATGACGAAGAGCACCTCGTCGGGGTCGACCGCCTTGCGGATGTCGGCGGCCTGCTTCATGAGCTCCGCGTCGACGCCGAGCCGGCCGGCCGTGTCGATGATCACGACGTCGTGCTGCTGACGGCGGGCGTGTTCCACGCCGTCGCGGGAGACCTTGACCGGATCGCCGATGCCGTTGCCCGGCTCGGGCGCGTAGATGGTCGCACCGGCCTGTTCGGCGACGACCTGCAGCTGGTTCACGGCATTCGGGCGCTGGAGGTCTGCGGCGACCAGGAGCGGGGTGTGCCCGTCCTTCTCGAGCTGCTTGGCGAGCTTTCCGGCGAAGGTCGTCTTGCCGGAGCCCTGCAGGCCCGCGAGCATGATCACCGTCGGCGGCGTCTTGGCGAACTCGAGGCGGCGCTGCTCGCCGCCGAGGATGCCGATGAGCTCCTCGTTGACGATCTGCACCACCTGCTGGGCCGGGTTCAACGCCTTGTTGACCTCGTCGCCCAGGGCGCGTTCGCGCACCTTCCCGGTGAACTCCTTCACGACCTCGAGCGCGACGTCGGCGTCGAGCAGCGCCCGACGGATCTCGCGGACCGTGCCGTCGACGTCGGAGGCGCTCAGCTTTCCCTTCGTGCGCAGATTGCGGAAGGTCTCGGTGAGGCGATCGGAAAGCGTGCCAAAGGTAGCCATGGTGCCTCCGATTCTACGCGAAGGGGCTCCTCGCAGATCCGTCCGCACCGACGGCGGGCGCCGTGCCGCGACCGGCGACATCCAGAGCGCGTGTCACGACCTCGAGCAGCGACGTGGTGCCCGGCCCCTCGGCGGCCCAGATGCGCAGGGCCGCGATCAGGGCACCACCCACGACCGCGCCTTCGACCTCACTGCGCAGCGCATCCGATCCGGCGCCTCGCGCCCGATCGGCCACCGCACGCGCCACGCGCGCGGCGCGCACCGCGGCATCGCGCTCGAGCTCATCGTCGGCGCCCATCGTGCGTGCGTTGACGAGGGCGACGGCCAGCGCGTCGGGCACGAAGTCGGAAAGGGCGGCCCCCATCGCGTCGGCGACCGGCATCCCGGCTCCCACCGACTCCTGGATGCGCTCGATGCGCGCATCCAGTCCCGACCACAGCACATCGCTCTTCGAGCCGAAGTAGTTGAAGAAGCTCGATCGGCTCACACCCGCACGTTGGGAGATATCGGCGATCGAGGTGGCCTCGTACCCCTGCTCGAGGAACAGCTCGCAGGCCGCTTCGGCAAGCGTCTCGCGCGACGACGCACGCGGACGCCCGGAACGCGGGTGTCCGGAAGCGCGTGCAGGGCTGGCCATATCCACACCGTATCGTGCGTGCCGCGCCGGCGCCCTCGAACGAGGCACGGTATTGTTGTACGCAATCCAACAACCCCGGATCCGAACCGTCGGAGGCGCACCCATGCTCGACATCCAGATCGCCGGACTCTCTCCCGATCTCATCCCCTACGAACAGGGCTGGGCGCTGCAGCGCAGGGTCCATGCGGAGGTGGTCGCCGGCGAACGCCCCGACACCCTGCTGCTGCTCGAGCACGAGGCGGTCTACACCGCGGGCAAGCGCACGGAACCGCAGGAGCGTCCTCAGGACGGCACTCCGGTGATCGACGTCGACCGTGGGGGCAAGATCACCTGGCATGGTCCGGGGCAGCTGGTCGGCTACCCCATCGTGCGTCTGACCGAGCCGATGGACGTCGTCGCGCACGTGCGGCGGATCGAACGCACCCTCATCGACGTCCTCGCCCCGTTCGGCGTGGACGGCTACCAGGTGGAGGGGCGCAGCGGCGTGTGGGTGCGACGCCCGCTGTCGGAGGACAAGGTCGCCGCCATCGGCGTGCGGGTGCAGCAGGGCGTGACGATGCACGGCTTCGCGATCAACTGCGACAACACGCTGTCCGGGTTCCGCGGCATCATCCCGTGCGGGATCACGGATGCCGGAGTCACGACGGTGAGCGAGGCGTCGGGGCGCGAGGTCTCCCCCGCCGACATCGTCGACGCCGTTGCTGCGGCGTTCTCGGCCGTCTACGCGACGGAGGTGGCCGCGTGAGCGCCGCCCCGGAGGGACGCAAGCTGCTGCGGCTCGAGATCCGCAACGCGGAGACGCCCATCGAGCGCAAACCCGAGTGGATCAAGACCAAGGCGAAGATGGGTCCGGAGTACCAGGCGCTGCACTCGCTGGTGAAGTCCGAAGACCTGCACACGGTGTGCCAGGAGGCCGGCTGCCCCAACATCTTCGAGTGCTGGGAGGACAAGGAGGCCACCTTCCTCATCGGCGGCTCGCAGTGCACCCGGCGGTGCGACTTCTGCCAGATCGACACCGGCAAGCCCGCCGAGTACGACACCGACGAGCCGCGGCGCGTGGCCGAGAGCGTGACGCGGATGGGGCTGCGCTACGCCACCGTGACGAGCGTGGCGCGCGACGATCTCCCCGACACAGGGGCGTGGCTGAACGCCGAGACGGTGCGCCAGATCCACGCGCAGAACCCGAACACGGGGGTCGAGCTGCTCGCGAACGAGCACAACGGCGACCCGGCGTTCCTGGGGCAGATCTTCGATGCCCGGCCCGAGGTGTTCGCGCACAACGTCGAGACCGTTCCGCGCATCTTCAAGCGCATCCGTCCGGCATTCAAGTACGAGCGATCACTGAACGTGCTGACCCAGGCACGGGATGCCGGGCTGATCACCAAGTCGAACCTCATCCTCGGCATGGGCGAGGAGCCGGAGGAGGTCGTGCAAGCCCTGCACGACCTGCACGATGCCGGGTGCGACATCATCACGATCACGCAGTACCTGCGACCCACGCCACGGCACCACCCCGTCTCGCGCTGGGTGAAGCCCGACGAGTTCGTCGAGTTCAAGGAGGAGGCCGAGCGCATCGGGTTCCTCGGAGTGCTGGCCGGCCCGCTCGTGCGCTCGTCGTATCGGGCAGGACGCCTGTGGGCGCAGTCGATGATGTCGAAGGGGCGGCCCATTCCGGCTCATCTCGCGCACATCGCCGAGAGCGTCGATCGCGGGTTCGCCCAAGCCGTCTGACGACGTCGGTGAGCGGGCGGGCTCAGTCTGCGCTCATGACCGAGAGCACGCCGCCGTCGGAGCCGAAGTTCACGAGCAGCACGTCGTCGGTGGCGTCGGGGTCGAGGGCGTACTCCAGCACCGCGAACGGCTCGCTTCCGCCGTGCTCGTCGGCGAGGATCGTCATGCTCATGAGACGCAGCGAACGCGTGATGTCCACCGCTGTGTCGCCGCTGACGTCGACGAGCAGGTCTTCGAGGTCGTCGCCGTGCTCCTCCTGCTGCTGCAGCACGAACTCGGTGACCTCGCTCGTGCGCGAGTCGGTCTCCGACAGCATCGCCTCGCGCGCCTTGCGGTCGATGTCCTCGATCCCGGCGATGAGCGCCGCGGCGATGTCGAGCGCGGCAGAGGACACGTCGTCCTGGTCGGGGGCGGTCAGATCGACCGTCACCGCCTGGTCGCCGAACTCCACGGTCTCCGACCAGAAGATCGACCCGTCCGGTCCCGAGGACAGCAGTCCGAAGAAGTCGTGTTCGATCGCCATACCGCTATGAAACCAGTCCTGCTGACCAGGCGGTAGTCCTCTCAGCCATCGATGAGTGCCTGCACGAAGACATGGGGCGTGAAGCCGGTGAGATCGTCGATCCCCTCACCCTGACCGAGCAGTTTGACGGGGATGCCGGTGCGCTCCTGCACGGCCAGCACGAAGCCGCCCTTGGCCGATCCGTCGAGCTTGGTGATGACGAGTCCCGTCACCCCCGCGTGCTCGAGGAATGCCTCGGCCTGCATGACGCCGTTCTGCCCCGTCGTCGCATCGAGCACGAGCAGTACCTCACTGATCGGCGCCTGCTTCTCGATCACGCGCCGGATCTTCGTGAGCTCGTCCATGAGCCCGCCCTTGGTGTGCAGCCGCCCTGCCGTGTCGACGATCACGATCTCTGTGCCCGTGCTCTTGGCGTGCTCGATGGTCTGGAAGGCGACCGACGCCGGATCCTGCCCCTCGTGCTGGGGCCGCACGATGCTCGCTCCGCCGCGCTCGGCCCAGGTGGCGAGCTGGTCGACGGCGGCGGCGCGGAAGGTGTCTGCGGCGCCGACCACGACGCTGCGGCCGTAGCCGCGCAGGAACTTGGCGAACTTGCCGATCGTGGTGGTCTTCCCGACGCCGTTGACCCCGACGACGAGCACCACCGCGGGGCGCTCGGTCAGCTTCAGCGTGGTGTCGAACGCGGCGAAGTGCTCCTCGAGCGTCTCGCGCAGCATCCGCTGCAGATCGGCGGGATCGGTGGTGCGGAACCGCTCGACCTTCTCGCGGAGCTCGTCGACGATGCGCTCGGTGATGTCCGGGCCGAAGTCGGCGGTGATGAGCGCGGTCTCCAGGTCGTCCCAGGTCGTCTCGTCGATCGTGGGCTTGACGAACATGCCGCGCAGCGCGCGGGTGAGGGACCAGGACTTCTCCGCCATGCCTCCAGCCTAAGCGGGCAGTTCAGGCCGCGTCGCCGTCGGCACGCGCGGCGTCGCGGGAAGCGCGGTCTCCGACGCGCTGGCCCACCACGGCGGAGACGCCGTCCTGGCGCATCGAGACGCCGTAGAGGGCGTCGGCGATCTCCATCGTGCGCTTCTGATGCGTGATGATCAGCAGCTGGCTACTCTCACGGAGTTGCTCGAACACGGTCAGCAGACGACCGAGGTTCGCGTCGTCGAGTGCCGCTTCGACCTCGTCGAGGATGTAGAACGGGCTGGGCCTGGCCTTGAAGATCGCCACGAGCAGCGCCACCGCCGCCAGCGAGCGCTCCCCTCCGGACAGGAGCGAGAGCCGTTCGATCTTCTTGCCCACGGGCCGCACCGCGACCTCGATACCCGTGTTGAGGAGGTCGTCGGGGTCGGTGAGCGAGATGCTGCCCGCGCCACCGGGGAACAGCAGCGGGAACACCTCGGAGAAGGCCTGCTTCGTATCTTCGAAGGCGTCGGCGAAGATCGTCTGCATCCGCTCGTCGAGATCGGCGATGATCGTCAGCAGATCCTGCCGGGTCTTGGTGAGGTCGGCCAATTGTTCCGTGAGGAACGCGTGCCGCTGTTCGAGCGCCGCAAACTCCTCCAGAGCCAGCGGGTTGACGCGGCCGAGCTGGGCGAGCTTGCGCTCGGCCTCTCGCAAGCGCCGCTCCTGGATGCGCCGGTCGTACGGGATGCCCGCGACGACCTCGTCGTCCGAGGCGTCGTCCTGGGCGGAATCCTCTCCGGACTCCTCGGCCACGGAATCCTCGGCCACGGACTCCTCACGATCGGCATCAATCGCCGGATCACGCGGAACGAGCTGATCGGGACCATATTCCGAAACGAGAATGTCTTCGTCGAGCGCAAGCTCCGAGCTCACCCGTTCGAGCAGGCTCGTCAGATGCAGCTTCTTCTCGTGGATCTGCAGCTCCAGCCCGTGCACGCTCTCGGTGAGACCGGCCAGCCTTTCACGGATCGAGCTCTCCTTGCCGCGCAGTGCCGTGAGCTCCTCGTTCTGCGCGGTCCGCGCGGCTTCCGCATCCGTGAGCACCACACGCGCCTCGGTCACCGAACCGGCGATCGAGTCGAGCACGCGGGGCAGCTCTTCCGCCACGGCCCCTGCCGCTTCGCGCTGCGCACGACGGATGATGGCGCGGCGAGCCGCTTCGGCCGCGGCGTCCTTCTCCTTCTCGCGTTGTCGCTCCAGGCTCGCCACACGCGATTGCGCGGCCCGCACGCGCTCCCGCAGCGTCTCCACGCCCAGACGAGCGTCGACCTCGGCCTCCCGCGCGGCCTCCAGCGCGTCCAGGAGCCCGTCGCGCGCGGAGGCGTCGAGGATCGGCCGCGGCAGCTCCAAAGTCTCATCGAGTTCGGCTCTGGCCGCCTCCGCCTTCGCCTCGGCTTCGGCGACGGCGGCCTGGGACTGCGCCAGGCCCGCTTCGAGCCGCTCGCACTCGGCGATCGCAGACTCGTGACCCAGAGTGACCCGGTTCACCTGCTCGGTGTGCGCGGCCAAGGCGGCGTCGTGTTCGCGCAGCGTGCGCAGCGCTTCCCGGGCGGCGAGCCTGGCCCTCTCCACGCCCTCGACGGCGTCCTCGCGCTCAGCGCGCATCCGCTCGACGTCGAGCCGAAGGGCATCTCGACGCTCCACCGCGGCGTCGCGCTCGGCGACGAGCTCCAGGCGGGAGCGCTCTCCCCCGGAACCCGTGCGCAGGGTGTGCGCCGCGAGCACATCGCCCGCACGGGTGACGATCGTCGGCATCGGCCCGTCCAGGGCGCCGGCGGCGGCACGGGCGCGCCGCGCACCGTCGAGGTTGTCGACGACGAGCACGTGCGCGAGCACCCCGATGACCCCGGCCGGGGCGGTGACGACGTCGATGGCGGGAGTCGCACCGGGAACGTCGAGGTCGGCGATCGCGGACGCGATGCCCGCCTCCGACTCGGCGATGACGATGTCATAGGTGCCGACGTCGTCATGGGCTCCGGCCACGGCGAAGGCCGCGGCGACATCGTCGACGAGAACACCCTCGGCGAGAGGGCCGAGCACGGCGGCAATGGCGGCCTCGAAGCCGGCCTTCACCTGCACGGCATCGCCGACGAGCCCCCGGATGCCGGAACCGCCTCCTGCCGCGATCTCGGCCGCTCCCCCGCTCACGGCGATGGCGCTGCTGAGCGCTGCGGCCTTCGCCGTCAGCGCCTCGGCCTCTCGCTCCACGGCGTGCAGCTTCTCGCGCAGCGCCTCCAGCGCGCTCTCCGCGGCCGTCGCCCCGGCCTGCGCGCGCTCGTACGCCTCGGTGTGCTCTGCCGCGGTGCCTTGCGGCGCCTCGCCCTCTTCGATCTGCTCGCGCGCCTCGGCGGCCTCGCGGCGTCGTGCATGCGCCGCGTCGAGTGCGTTCTGCTGCCGCAGCACCGCACCGCGCACGGCGGCGAGCGCCGACGCCGCGGCATCGGCCTGGCCGCGCAGCGTGGTCAGTCGCATGTCGTGAGCCGAGACGAGCGCGCTCTGCTCGGCGATGTCGACGTCGAGCGCGTCGAGTTCGGCTCGCGCGCGCATCACGTCGCGCGCGGCCTCCTCGGCGGCGTCCTGCGCGGCGCCGATACCTGCGGCGATGCCGTCCGACTCCGCGCGGGCCTCATCGATGATGCCCTGGGTGACGGTCACCGCGGAGGCGGCATCGTCCTCGTCGGTGCCCAGCAGCGCGAGACGCTGGTTCGCCAGCGTGTAGAGCCCGCGCATCCGCTCCTGCACCTGCTCGAGCCCGAAGGCGACGCGGCGTGCCTCGTCGACGGCGGCGGAGTTCTGCGCATCCTCGAGTCGCGCGATCTCGGCGCGGATCTGATCGGCCTGTTCGCTGAGCACGATCCGTTCGGTGTGGCGTTCGCGTTCGTTGCGCGTGTGGTCGGCCAGCGCGGCGCGGAGCGCCACGACGTCGTCGGCGAAGAGCCGGGCTTTCGCATCCCGCACCACGGCGGCGATGGTCTGCGCCTCGCGCGCGATCTCGGCCTGCTTGCCGAGCGGCTTCAGCTGCCGGCGGATCTCACCGGCGAGGTCGCTGAGCCGGGTGAGGTTGCTCTCCATCGCGTCGAGCTTGCGAAGGGTCTTCTCCTTGCGGCGGCGATGCTTGAGGATGCCGGCGGCCTCTTCGATGAACCCGCGGCGGTCTTCGGGCGAGGCCTGCAGCACCGTGTCGAGCCGGCCCTGACCGACGATCACATGCATCTCGCGGCCGAGCCCCGAATCGCTCAGCAGCTCCTGCACGTCGAGCAGCCGGCAGTTCTCGCCATTGATGGCGTACTCGCTGGAACCGTTGCGGAACAGCGTGCGGCTGATCGTCACCTCGGCGTATTCGATCGGCAGTGCGCCGTCGGCATTGTCGATCGTCAGTTGCACCTCAGCACGACCGAGCGGGCCGCGCGTCGACGTGCCGGCGAAGATGACGTCTTCCATCTTCCCGCCGCGAAGGGTCTTCGCCCCCTGCTCGCCCATCACCCAGGCCAGGCCGTCGACGACGTTGGACTTGCCCGAGCCGTTCGGGCCGACGATGCAAGTCACGCCGGGCTCGAACGCGAAAGCGGTGGGCTGCGCGAACGACTTGAACCCCTTGAGGGTCAGGCTCTTCAGGTGCATGCGCACGCCATCGGTCCGCGTCGGATCACGCTCCCACGGTATCCGACGGCTCGGCGATGACGCGTCTGGCACGCTGTCACGGCAGTTTCCGGCGTTTCGCTTGACGCGCCCTCCCGCGCTTCGCTAGCGTGACTGACCGTACGGCACCGGAAAGGAGGCACCGCCATGATGATTCGCATCGATTTCACCCCATTCTCGGGGATCAGCGCGTCCGCGGTCGCTTCCGTCGGCGGACTCCGCCCCGCGGTCGCGTAGCAGCACCGCTCCCCGTCCCGGTTCCGCGTCCGTCTCGACGCTCCCACCGGATGTGTCCGCTCCGCCGACTTCGGCATCCGTGACACCCGCGCATCGCCGTCGTCTCTGACCGGTGTCCGCGCCTCTCGATCCGCTCCGGATCATCATCCTCCTACGCCTTCCGCCTCGTCGTCGACGGAGCGGTCGGGCATCCCCGCGTCAGACATCCGTCTGCACGCCACGCCCCACCGAAAGAGACATCGTGAACACGACGCTCCCCGCTCGCCAGGAGAACTCCTGGAAGCATCTCGCCCTCTCGCAACCCCCCGAGGGCACCCGTCCCCTGTCCATAGAGCTGCCGCGCGACGAAGACCTGCGCCGGCTCTCCCTCGCCGAGCGGCTCTCGCTGCGCCTGGCGCTGCGACTTCTGCGGCATGCCAGGGACAACGCCGATCTGGCCGCCCGGCACCATCGCGACACCGAACGCGAGCGCCTGCTCGCCGAGTACGAGGCGCAGCGGCTGCGCTACGCCTCGCCACTCACCACCCTGCGCTGACGCGCATCGAACGGAGACGACATGACGAACGACATCGACACCATCGCCGCGGCCGAGCCGGTTCTGCTCGCCGCCGGCGCGACGCTGCGTCCCCTCGTGCTTCCCGCACGGGCGGACGCGGCGCCGTCCGCTCTGCTGCGCGCCTACGCCGACGTCCGTAACGCGTCGATCCTGGAGTCCACCGGGCGCACCGACGACGCTCTCACCGCGGACGAACTCCTCCCCGTGCTCCGTTCATCGCGTACGACCCGGAAGCAGCACTGGTACATCGAACGCGATGACGAGCTCATCGGATGCGTCGCGGTCGACATCCTCGGAGACTCCGGCGGCGAGACCGCCATCCTCACGATCGCGGTGCTCGCGGCGCACTCCGGCCACGGCATCGGCACCACCGCGCTCGCGCAGGTCGAGCAGCAGCTGCGCGCAGTCGGCGTGACCAAGCTCCTCGGCTGGGCCGAGCACCGGTCGACCGGTCGCTCCGACGGGCGTCTGGAGGCACCGACCGGCTTCGGCTCCATTCCTCTGGACCACTCCGCACGATTCCTGCAGCAGACGGGGTTCGGCCTCGAACAGATCGAACGCGTCAGCGCATTCTTCTGGACCGCCGACGCGGAACGGCTGCTGCGCACACACCGGGACGGCGCGCAGGAGCACGCGGGCGACTATCGCATCGTGCAGTGGATGTGGCCCACCCCTCCCGAGCACATCGATGGCTTCGCATGGCTGAAGTCGCGCATGTCGACCGACGTCCCCGACGCCGAGATGGGCATGCCCGAAGAGATGTGGGATGCCGCCCGCGTCGCCGAGATGGAGGAGCGTCAAGCCGCCAAGGGCTTCACCGTGCAGGTGACGGCGGCGCAGCACATCGAGACCGGCGAGCTGTGCGCGTTCAACGAGCTCGCCATCAGTATCGACCGCCCGTCAGACAGCTCTCACCAGTTCGACACTCTGGTACTCAAGGAGCACCGCGGTCACCGGCTGGGCATGCTCGTGAAGTGCGCCGGGCTGCTGCGCTGGCACGAGCGCTTCCCCGAGTCCGCACGCGTGGTCACCTACAACGCGGAGGAGAACCGCCCGATGCTCAGCATCAACGAGGCGATCGGATTCGCCCCCATCGGCTACGAGGGCGCGTGGAAGAAACTGCTGTCGTGACTCGCCGGGGTGAGGATCATCCTTGCGGATGAGGCGCCGCGCCGATCCTCACTCTGCGGGCCGACGACATCGGAGCGCCCGATGACGAGGCTGGGATCATGAATGCTTCCGCCACATCTCCCGACCCCGTCCTCCTCGCGAGCGGACTGACCAAGAGCTTCGACAGTACGCGCGCGCTCGCCGGTGTCGACGTCACACTGAAGCGCAGCGAGTCACTGGCGATCATGGGCGCATCCGGGTCGGGCAAGACGACGCTTCTGCATGCGCTCTCCGGCATCATCGTGCCGGATGCGGGCACTGTGACCTTCCGACCTTCCGCGGGCGCGGCGATCGACGTGTCCGCCGGATCCGAGACAGCCCGCTCGACGCTGCGCCGCGAGCACTTCGGCTTCGTGTTCCAGCAAGGACTGCTGATCCCCGAGCTCACCGCCATCGAGAACGTGGCGCTGGCCGCCATGATCACCGGCGTCTCGCGCACCGAGGCCACGCAGCGCGCAGCCGGATGGCTCGCCTCGCTGGGGCTCACCGGCATGGAGGATCGCCGTATCGGCGAGCTGTCCGGCGGGCAGGCGCAGCGTGTGGCCATCGCCCGCGCCCAGGTCACCTGGGCCGACGTCGTCTTCGCCGACGAGCCCACCGGCGCCCTGGACTCCACGACATCCGGTGAGGTCATGGATGCTCTGCTGCGGTCCACGACCGGTCAGGGCCGCTCGCTGGTCGTCGTGACGCACGACCCTCAGGTGGCTGCGCGCTGCAGCCGCGTGCTGTCGATGCGCGACGGTGCGATCCTCGAGGAGGCCCGCGCATGAACGCCTCGACCATGCGGATGCTGCTACGCCCCTCACGCGGGCAGGGCGCGACGCTGGTGATCCCGATGATCGCGTTCGCGATCGTGAGCGCGCTGATCCTCACCGTCGTCGGCGGTGCGCAGTCGTTCTGGGGCTGGGCCGACGGCGGCGACGTCACCTATCCGGTGCTCGCCGCGATCGCCCTCGTGCTGCTTGTCGTGCCTCTGGGCACTCTCGGCGCCGGTGCGGCACGCCTGTCGGCACGGCGGCGCGATGAGCGCCTCTCGACGCTGCGGCTGCTGGGCGTCACACCCGCGGGTGTTGCGGGACTCACGATCCTCGAGTCGACGCTGATCGCGGCCGCCGGGATCGTCGTCGGCATCGTGATCCACCTCGCCATCTCGCCCGCCGTCGGGCTCATTCCCTTCCGCGATCACGTGCTGGGGACCAGTGCCGTCGTCCTCTCCCCGCTCTGGATCGCGGTGATCGCGCTGGCCACGCTGCTGCTGGCCACGCTGAGCGCCGTGCTCGGCCTGCGTCGCGTGGTGATCTCCCCGCTCGGCGTGCGGATGCGCACCGCCCCACCGCGGATGAAGGGGGCTCGCGCCGTCATCGCCGCCGCCGTCATCGTCTGCGCGGTCGTCGTCATGCAGCAGGTGAGCGCGTTCCGCGAGGTCGTCGTCATGGTGGCCGTGGTCGCCGCGATGTTCGCCTGCGTGCTGCTCGTGCTCAATCTCGTAGGCCCATGGGCTCTGTCGGTGCTCTCCCGTCGTCAGGTGCGCCGTGCGCGGACGCCCGATCGGCTGCTCGCAGCACGCCTGGTGCTGGATGACTCGAAGGCCGCGTGGCGACAGGTATCCGGTGTCGCGATGACGAGCTTCGTCGCCGTGTTCGCCGGTACCGGTGTCGCCCTGATGAATGCCATGAGCGCCGAGGGCGCCGACGCCGCGGGGCTGACGCTTCTCGCCGACATGCGCACCGGTCTCATCATCACCCTCGTCGCGTCGTTCCTCCTGGTCGCCTCGTCGGTCGGCGTGTCCCAGGCATCCGAGGTCCTCGATCAGCGTGAGCTGCACCGCAGCCTGCACGACCTCGGCGTGCCGATGAGCACCGTCGACGCGGCCCGGCGCCGGTCGATCATGTCGCCGTTGCTGATCACCGCGCTGGGCTCGGCACTGTGCGCGGTGGCCGTGATCTTCCCGCTGCTGGGCATCGCGCTCATCGTCGATCCGATGTCCTTGCTGACGATCGCGCTCGTGCTCGCCGGCGGCATCGCGATCGTGTGGCTCGCGACCCGCGCCACCCGCGCAATGCTGGCCCCGGCCTTCGCGGGCTGACGCGACCGCGGCGCGCTCACCCGGCGAGGTCGATCACGTCCTGCTGAATCGGCATGACGCTCTTCAGACCGACAGGTCCTGGGCCGCCGATCGTGCACGGTCGCGGTTCCGTCATGCAGACATCCAGATCCTGATCCCCGACCGTGCCGGCGAGCGTGAGCGAATCGAACACGAACGGCAGCCCGTTGGATGCGAGCGGCAGCGGAGAATCCATCACGTGGAAGTGCAGATGCGGCATGTCGGTGTTTCCGGAGTTGCCGAGGTATCCCAGCACGTCTCCGCGGGACATCTCCTGGCCGACGGCGAGCTTCTTCGGATTCGCTCCCTGCAGGTGCGCGTAGAACGCGTACTGACCCTCGCCGATCTTCTGCACGACGTGGTTGCCTCCGTACTCGCCCAGTTCGAGGCCGACCGGATGCGCTCCCGGCTTCTCATCGGGCAGATCCCACTTCATCGAGACGATGGGTCCGTCTCCGACCGCGAGGATCTCCGCGCCGTAGAACGCGTAGCTCTGAAGATCGTCGATCGGGCCGTCGAAGATGCGGGACTCCTCATCCAGCTGCACGAAATCGATCGCGAACCGCTCCGGCGCATGCAGAGCGCCGTTGACAGGATTGATCGCGCTCCGATGCGCGGATGCTTCGCAGCATCCGTTCCCGTCGAGCCATCCCGCACCGCTCACCGGAGAACCGATCACAATGGGCTCCGACTCATCGACGCCGACATCGATGATGGTCTGCGTCATGTGAGCGGTGATCATCGGCGGCATCGCCTCCGCCGGCGAGAACTCGATGACGTGCTCCAGCTGCGGGGGAACCGTCACTCCCTCGGCCATCGCCACATCGAGGATCACCGTCGCGCTCTGCCCCGGTACCAGCACCCGGCCCGGGTCCGGCGAGCCCAGGATGCGGATCCACGACAACAGCTCATCGCCCTCGAGCTTGCTCAGTTCCGCACCGTCGCCGACCACGGAGAGCCCATCGATCGTCACCGCCTGTCCGATCGTGTTCGTCAGAAACAGTTCGTAGGCGACATGGTCGAGCCCATCCGTCCCTGCCACGACGAGCGGAGGCGCGAGCACGGAGCCGACCAGCGGTGTGAAGATCTCCTCGTCGGCGGCCGCCGAACCCTGTGGCCCGGCTGTCGCCGACGCCGAGGGAGCGGGACCGTCGGGGGCGCATCCGCTGAAGACGAGCATGGCGCCGAACGTCAGGAAGGCAAGCGGCACGAGGACCTGCCTGCGTGAGTGTGCACTGAGCATGATTCGCTGAACGTCCTCGCTCGTCGACGGGATCGAGAATTGCCACGTTATCCGAACAATATACTTCAGATAAGCGTGGACGCGCTAGCCTGGATTCATGTCGGGCCACGCACGTCAACGCGCTGAGAGACGCGAAGTCGCGGAGAGCCGGGAGAAGATCCTCGCAGCAGCGGAGACGTACTTCGCCGAACGGACGATCGATGCACCGCTCAACGAGCTGGCCCGTCGCGCAGGGGTCAGCCCGGCGACCTTCTACCGCCGCTTCCCCACCGGTGCCGACCTGATCCGCGCCCTGTACGACCGGTTCGCCGCCCGCTTCGACGAGCTGTTCGCATCGATTCACGACACGGCCAGCGGGTGGGAACAGCTGGGTACCGCGATCACCGGCACCATCGCCATCGTCCGCGATAGCCCGATCCTCTTGCCCGTGATGGTGCGCATGATGGAGATCGATCCCGCTCACCGCCCCGGCGAACGCTGGGTCGCCCCCATCGAACAACTCACTGCGAGAGCGAAGGAGGAGGGCATGCTCCGCACCGACGTCACCGGCTACGATCTCGCCCTCACGCCCCTTGCGATCGCGTCGCTCGGTGCGTTCCCGCCCCCGATCAGCACCGTGCTCCTGGATCGCCTCCACGGCATCCTGCTCGACGGGCTCCAGGCGCCGAGCCCCACGCCGCTGACGGGTGGCGGCACGGTCGAGGCCGAGGCCTTCCACAACGCCATGCACAGAAACCGCTCCGGCGACGCGACACGCCCGTGACGACTACCTCTCCGGGCGCGCTCCGCGACTGCGCTGACAGTGCGGGCAGAAGTGCGAGGAGCGGTTCATGAACGCCTCCCGGCATATCGGTCGGCCACAGCGTGGGCAGGGCTGCCCGCCCCGCCCATAGGCGTTGAGCGAGTGGGCGAAGTAGCCCGCCTCGCCGTTGACATTCACGTACTGCGCGTCGAAGCTCGTGCCGCCCTCGGCGAGGGCCTTGTGCAGCACGGCTCGCACCTCGGCGAGCAGACGGCGCACAGCGGCCGCCGACAGGGCGTGCGCCGAGGTCTCGGGATGGATGCGCGCCGCCCACAGCGCCTCGTCCGCATAGATGTTTCCGATGCCGCTGACGAGCGTCTGGTCCAGCAGTGCGCGTTTGATCGCGCTGCGACGCCGGCTCAGCGCCCCGCGGAACCCCGCATCGTCGAAGGCCGGATCGAGTGGATCACGGGCGATGTGCGCGACCTGCGACGGCACGAGGGCGTGGTCGGTGCCCCAGCCCGCGGCCGTGCCGTCGACCGTGGGCACGAGCACGTCGATGGCGAGCGACCCGAAGGTGCGCTGGTCGACGAAGACGACGGCGATCTCCCCGTGATCCGGATGCGCGACAAAGAGCCGGATGCGCTCGTGCCGCTGCGTCGGCGCCTCGGGTCTGCGCAGCAGCAACTGCCCGCTCATCCCCAGATGCCCGACGACGGCGCGCTGCTCCCCCTCCGCGGTCTCACCGGCCTCGCCGAACTCACCGGACAACGGCATCCAGAGGAACTTGCCGCGTCGCGCGACCTCGCGCACGCCGGCGCCCGCGAGGCGGGCAGCGAAGTCGGCGGCACCACCCGGATGCCGGCTGAGTGCGCGCTCATCGAGCACGTCGACGGCGAGGATGCGCGAACCGGTGAGCGCCGGGGCGAGCCCCGCGCGGACGACCTCGACCTCGGGGAGCTCAGGCACGCGCGTCGAGCACGCGCCACGCGGACAGTGCGGCGGCCATCTCGGCGGTCTTCTTGCTCGTGCCCTCGCCGACTTCGGTCACATCGCCGACGACGACGGTCGCTGTGAAGCGGCGGTCGTGATCCGGCCCGGTCGACTCGACCGAATACTGCGGCGGGGTCGCGCCGATGCGCGCGGCGATCTCCTGCAGGCTCGTCTTCGGGTCGACGGCCGCACCGTAGCGGTCGGGATCGGCCAGCAACGGCTCGATCAGCCGCAGCACGAGCGCGGTCGCCGCGTCGGGCCCGGCGGAGAGATACGTCGCGCCGATCACCGCCTCGGTGGTGTCGGCGAGGATCGAATCCTTGTCGCGACCACCGGTCTGCTCCTCGCCGCGGCCCAGCAGCACGTGCTCGCCGAGCCCGATCGAACGGGCCACCTCGGCCAGCGCGACCGTGGAGACGACGCTGGCGCGGCGCTTGGCGAGCGCGCCCTCGTCGAGGTCGGGAAGCGTCGTGTAGAGCATGACGGTCACCGCCTGGCCGAGCACCGAGTCGCCGAGGAACTCGAGGCGCTCGTTGTGCGGGATACCGCCGTGCTCGTAGGCGTAGGAGCGATGGGTGAGAGCCAGCGCAAGAAGCTCGGAGTCGATATCGACTCCGAGCTTCTCACCGAGAGGCCGAGGCTTCGCGGATTCGTCTGCCACGATCGTGCGATCGCGCTCAGACGTCGGCGACCTTGCGGCCCTTGTACTCCAGGAACAGCTCCGTACCCTGCGAGTCGGTGACGACCTTCGCCTGGTGCGGACGGCTGTAGACGACCTTGCCGTTCTCGACGGTCTTGACGAGGGCAGGAGCCTCCGCCTTCCACTGCGCGCGACGCGAGCGGGTGTTGGAACGGGAGACCTTGCGCTTCGGGGGGTTACCGGCCATGTTCAGCTGCCTTCTGTGTTCTCGGGAGAGCGGTCCGCCGCATTCCCTTGGTCTGTGATCTTCTGGAGCGCACTCCATCGAGGATCGATGGGAGCGACCTGCTCCTTCTCGGTGCTCTCGGTCATCCGCTCACCGGTCTCGGGATCGAGACCAAGGCAATCGGGCTGACACACCGGTTGAAACGGGAGCGCCAAAACTGTGGCGTCCCTGACCAGAGTTTCAAGATCCACGTGGTCGTCTTGAACCTCGAAGTCGTTCGCTTCCTCTCCAGGATAGGCGAAAAGCTCCTGAAACTCGACTTCGACAGGCTCCTCGATCGGATCCAAGCACCGTCCGCACTCCCCTCGCAGGGTCGTGGCGGCCTCTCCCGAGACGAGGATGCCCTCGTGCACCGATTCCACTCGCACATCGAGAACGACGTCGGTGCCCTCTTCGATCGACACCAGCCCCTCGCCCCAGCGCTCCTTCAGCGAGACGGTGAGCTCGTGCTCGCGCATCTCGCCGGGATGGCGCACGATGTCGTGGACCGGGATGACGAAAGGTCCGTTCAGTCGGGTTTTCACCGATCCAGTCTACCGGCCGCCGCCTGCGAAGGAGCGGACAGCGGTGGCTATCGGCTCCGGGTCAGATGCCCCGTGCCCCTGTGTCGAGGAACCGGGCGACCGCGGGTGGCACGAACGGCTCCACGTCTCCGCCGAGGGCGGCGACCTGCCGCACGAGCGAGCTGGAGACCAGCGCGTGCGCCGGATCAGGCAGCAGGAACACGGTCTCGATGTCGGCGAGGTGGCGGTTCACGATCGCCATGGGTGACTCGTACGCGACGTCGACCTGCGAGCGGATGCCCTTGACCAGCACGCTCGCATCCACGTCACGCGCGTAATCGACGAGCAGGCCCATGCTCCACGACCCGACGATCACCTTGCCGTCCACACCGCCTTCGGCGATGGACTGCTCGAGCAGCGTGAGCCGCTGGGCGACGGGCAGCATCGCCTGCTTGTCGGGGTTGTGCACCACGAGCACGTGCAACTCGTCGTACAGCGACGCCGCGCGGCGGATGACGTCGAGGTGCCCGAGAGTGGGCGGGTCGAAAGACCCGGGGACGACGGCGATCCGATTGCTCACTTCGACTCTCCCGCTCGCTCGCTGCCTCGCATGCGCTCAGCCTACCGGCTCGGCCACGGCGTCTTCTCCGGCCTCAGTTCTTGGCGAGGGCGGCACGATCGTCGTCACTCAGCCGACGATCGATCGCCGCCCGAAGCCCCGGATGCTCTGCGAGCGTCGGATCCGCGCTGAGGATCTCGTCGGCGATCCCGCGCGCCTGCGTGATCAGATCGGCGTCTTTCACGACACGCAGCAGCTTCAGCGAGGAGCGCGCGCCCGACTGCTGCGCACCGAGCACATCGCCCTCGCCGCGCAGCTCCAGATCGACCTCGGCGAGCACGAAGCCGTCGAGGGTCGCGGCGACCGCCTCGACGCGCTCCCGCGCCGTCGTCCCCTGCTCGGCTTCGGTGACGAGCAGGCAGAGCCCTGGGACACTTCCGCGCCCGACGCGGCCGCGGAGCTGGTGCAGCTGCGATACGCCGAACCGGTCGGCGTCATGCACGATCATGGTCGATGCGTTGGGGACGTCGACGCCCACCTCGATGACCGTCGTGGCGACCAGCACATCGATCTCGCCGCGTGCGAACGAGCGCATCACGGCGTCCTTCTCGTCGGCCGGCATCCGACCGTGCAGTCCCGCCACGCGCAACCCGCCGATGCGCGGATGCACCGCGAGCGCGGCGAGCAGCTGCACCACTCCCCACCGCGGTCCCGTCGGAGCCTCGCCGTCGTCGACGCCCGGGTCGACTTCGACACCGGGATCGACCGTGCCCTGCTCCACGGCGCCCTGCTTGTCGGTGTCGATCGCAGCGCACACGGCGAACACCTGCCGCCCCTGCTCCACTTCTTCGGCTGCACGTTCCCACACCCGCGAGAACCAGCCGGGATGATCGGCGAGCGGCGCGACGAACGTCTCGATCCCCGCACGCCCGGGCGGCATGCTGCGGATCACCGAGGTGTCGAGGTCGCCGAACACCGTCATGGCCACCGTGCGGGGAATCGGCGTCGCGGTGAGCACGAGCGCGTGCGGGCTCGTGCCTTTGGCCCGCAGCGCCTCGCGCTGTTCGACGCCGAAGCGATGCTGCTCGTCGACGACGACGAGCCCGAGGTCGGCGAACGTGGTCTTCTCGCCGAGGAGCGCGTGGGTGCCGACCACGATGAGGGACTGGCCCGCGGCCACACGCAGCGCCGCCTTGCGACGCGCGGCGGCGCCCATTTGTCCGGTCAGCAAAGTGGGCATCACCTCGGGGGCGAGCTGCGGGCCGAGCATGGCCGTGATCGAGCGCAGGTGCTGGGCCGCGAGCACCTCGGTGGGGGCGATGAGCGCCGCCTGACCGCCGGACTCGGCGACCTGCAGCATCGCGCGCAGCGCCACGAGCGTCTTTCCCGATCCCACTTCGCCCTGCACGAGCCGGTTCATCGGAGCCCCGGCGACGAGGTCGGCCGCGATGGTCCCGCCCACCGCGCGCTGATCGTCGGTGAGCGCGAAGGGCAGCGCGGCGTCGAAGCGCTCCAGAAGCCCGCCCGGCGCCGCCTCCCGCCGCACGGCCGCGAGCGAGCGCACCCGCTGGCGCTGCTCGAGCAGCGCCGCCTGCAGCGTGAGGGCCTCGTGCATGCGCAGCGTGCGCACGGCGGGGGCGATCTGGTCTCGTGTGCGCGGGCGGTGGATGCGCTCGAGCGCGGTGCGCGCATCCAGCAGCCCCTCCTCGCGTCGAAGGGTCTCCGGGAGCGGCTCAGGCACGTCTCCCAGCTCGTCGAGCACGGTCTCGACCATCCGCTGGATCTGCCAGGTGGCCAATGCGGCCGTGGCGGGATAGATGGGGATGGGAATGGTGACCATCGTGTCGGCCTTGGTGCGCGCCTCGAGCTCATCATCGAACAGCTCGTACTGCGGATGCGCGAACTGGGTGACCCCCTTGTACCGCCCGACCTTGCCCGAGAAGACACCGCGACGTCCGATGCGCAGCTCTTTCTCGCGCCATTCCAACTGGCTGCGATGCTTGCCGAAGAAGGTCAGCGACATCCGGCCGATGCCGTCGCCGATCGTGACCTCCATCATCGCGCCGCGGCGGTTGCGCATGTCGCGGATGGATGCCGACATCACCTCGGCCACGATCGTGACCGTCTCGCCGACCGGGAGGTCGAGGATGGGCGTGAGCTCGCCCCGGTTCGCGTACCTGCGCGGATAGTGGGCGAGCAGATCGGCCGTCGTCGTCATGCCGAACGCCTTCTCCAGCGCGCCCGCGTTCTTTGCGCCGACCGCGAGATCGAGCGGGGTCTCCAGGCTCACGGGCATGCCACGAGTCTAGGCTCGGGTGCCGACACGACCGGAGCGCGCGCGATCGGAGCGCATAGGGTGAGCGGGTGACGAGAATCATCTCCGGCGCGGCGGGCGGGCTGCGCCTCGACGTGCCGGGCTCGGGCACGCGCCCCACGAGCGATCGGGTGCGGGAGTCGCTCTTCTCCGGGCTCGAATCGGCCGACGCGATCGAGGATGCACGCGTGCTCGATCTGTACGCCGGGTCGGGCGCCCTCGGCCTCGAGGCGCTCAGCCGCGGCGCCCGCTCGGCCGATCTGGTCGAACGCGCACGGCCCGCCGCGGCGATCGTGCGCCGCAACGCCCAGCACGTCGCCAAGGCCCCCGGGGTCTCCGGAACGGCCCGCGTGCACGAGTCGCCCGTCCGCGCCTACCTCCGGCGGGCAGGCGCTGCCCGGTATGACCTCGTCTTCATCGACCCGCCCTACGACCTCTCCCCCGACGACGTCGACGGCGACCTCCTCGCCCTCGCGCCGCTGCTGTCGGCCGACGCGATCGTCGTCATCGAACGAGGGCGGCGCGCCTCCGCGCCGGCGCTGAGCGCCGCGGGTCTCGAGTCCATGCGCGAGCGCGCGTACGGCGACACCGTGCTGTGGTGGGCGCGGCCCGCCGGCACCGACTGAGCTCACCCGGCAGCGGCATCCCAGTCGCGATACGGATCCCAGCCGTCCTCCTCGACGGGCCGTCCGTCGCACCGGATCGAGAACGCCTCATCCGCTGCGACGACATCGCCGATCACACGGAAGCCGTCGGGCACGGATCCGCGCGGGAACGTCGCCAGCAGGCCGTGGTCCTCGCCGCCTCCCAGCGCGCTCGCCCGGTCCGGGCCGAGAGCGTCGCCGTGAAGATCCACGCTCACGCCCGACGCACGGGCGAGCCGGCGCGCATCCAGCGCCAGACCGTCGGAGACGTCCATCATGGCCGTCGCCCCGGCGCGCGCCGCGACGATGCCGAGCCCGATCGGCGGGCTCGGACGGAGCTGCGCCGCCAGGGCCGTGCGCTCGGAGTCGGTGAGGACGCTCTCGTCCACGGGAACGGGCTCGCCGTCCTCGCGGAAGCGGGTGAAGAGCATCCCGAGGCCTCGGGATGCCTGCCCCAGCTCCCCCGCGAGGGCGACGACGTCTCCCGCCCGCGCGCCCGACCGGGTGACGGCGGGCCGGCCCTCCAGGTCGCCGAGCGCGGTCACGGCGATCATGAGCACATCCGACGCGGTCAGGTCGCCGCCGACCACGGCGCATCCCGGTGCCAGCGCCACGCAGGCCTCGCGCAGGCCGTCGGCGAGCCGTTCGATGAACGACACGGGCATGTCGCGCGGGATGGCGAGGGCCACGAGCAGAGCAGTGGGCCGGGCTCCCATCGCGGCGACATCGGCGAGGTTGACCGCCGCGGCCTTCCAGCCGAGGTCGTACCCGCTCGACCATGCGAGGCGGAAGTCGGGCCCGTGCACGAGGGTGTCGGTCGTCGCCACGACAGATCGCGACGGCGCCGCGACGACGGCGGCGTCGTCGCCGGGGCCGAGCTGCGCGAGCTCGGCCTGCGGCGTGCGCGCGAGGATCACCCTCAGCAGCTCGCCCTCGGAGACGTCGGCGATGCGCGGGTCGTGATCCGGAAGTCGTGCCATGGGGTCAACGGTAGCCTGGACGCATGCCCCGTCGACTCGCCTCCGCAGGTCTGCTCGTGCTCGCCGCGGGGCTTCTCGCCGGCTGCAGCACGACCGTGCATCTCGAACCCGCGGATGCCGCGAACGACCCCGCCTGCGCGGACGTCTCGGTGCGGCTCAACAACGTCAAGGGCATCGGCGACCTCGAACGCCGATGGACCGATGCCCAGGCGACCGCCGCCTGGGGCGCGCCCGGTGAGGACTCCGCCGTGCTGCTGCGTTGCGGTCTGCCCAAGGCTCAGCCCACGAGCGAGCTGCAGTGCGTGACCCTGGAGGGCGTCGACTGGCTCGTCGACGACTCCCGGATGCCGAAGCTCACCCTCACCAGCTACGGCCGCGACCCGGCCGTGCAGCTGTTCATCGACAGCGCACGGATCAGCGCCAACGACGTGATCGCCAACCGCAACCTCGTCGCCGCGGTGACCACGATCCCCGCCGAGAACCGCTGCTCCGATCCCGACTCCGTCCCCGACGACGCTGTCGGGTAACGCCCCTGGCGACGCTGATCAGCGCCGCAGACCCGCCTCGACGAGCTCGGTGATGAGGTCGCGGTAACTCAGCCCCGAGGCGATCCAGCACTTCGGGAACATCGAGATCGGGGTGAACCCGGGCATCGTGTTCAGCTCATTGACGACGATGCCGCCGTCGACGCCGAGGAACATGTCCACGCGCGCGAGACCGCGTCCGTCGACGGCCTCGAACGAGCGGATGCCGGCATCCTGGATCGCGGCGACCTCGGCCTCGGTGAGCTCGGCGGGGCACACGACCTCCACGCCGTCGCCGCCGAGGTACTTGCCCTCGAAGTCGTAGAACCCGCGATCGGTGAGCACGATCTCACCGGGCACCGAGGCGCGCGGTCCCTCCGCGCCGTCGAGCACGGCCACCTCGACCTCGCGGCCGACGATGCCCGTCTCGATCAGCACCTTGTCGTCTTCGGCGAAGGCCGTCGCCAACGCGGCATCCAGCTCGCCGGGCGCCTCCACCTTCGACACGCCCACGCTCGAGCCCGCACGCGCGGGCTTGACGAACTGGGGAAAACCCAGCGCGGCGGACTCGGTGCGCACGCGATCCGCGGCCTCGTCCCACTGCCGGCGTCGCACGGTCACCCACGGCGCGACCGCGATGCCGGCGGCCTGGAGCGCGATCTTCATGAAGTGCTTGTCCATGCACAGTGCCGAATCCAGCACTCCGCCGCCGGCGTAGGCGATCTCGAGCGTGTCGAAGAAGCCCTGCAGAGTGCCGTCCTCGCCGTGCGTGCCGTGCAGCAGCGGCAGCACGACGTCGATCTCGCCGAGGTCGACGGTCGACCCGTCGCCGCGCACGACGCGCAGGGTGCGCTCGCCCTCGGGCTCCGGCCAGTGCACTCGGGTGCCGTTGTCGACGACCTCGGGCAGGTGCTCGGCATCGAGGGGGAACTTTGCGGGGTCATCGTCTTCGAGCACGAAGGCGCCCCCGCGCGTGATCCCCACCGGGATCACGTCGTAGCGATCACGGTCGATCGCCTGCAGCACCCCTCCCGCCGTTGCGGAACTGATCGAGTGCTCGCTGGAGCGCCCGCCGAAGAGCACCACCACCGCCTGCTTGTCCATTCTGCGTCCTCTCCCCCTGCGGGGTGTCGTCGTCGGTGGTCAGATGCGGGGCGATGTCGCGCGGGTCCATGGCGCCGTCCAGCACCATCTTGACCTGCTCGACGATCGGCATCTCCACGCCGGCGGCGCGAGCCAGCTGCAGCACAGGGGCGACCGAAGCCAGGCCCTCCGCGGTCTGCTGCATCTGCTTCACCACGTCTTGGTAGCTGTATCCCTGACCGAGAAGGCGGCCCGCCGTGTTGTTCCGGCTCAGCGGCGACTGGCACGTCGCGATGAGATCACCGAGGCCCGCCAGCCCCTGCAGCGTCTCGGGATGCGCGCCGTTCGCCACGGCGAAGTCGGTCATCTCCACGAGCCCGCGGGTGATGATCGAGGCCTTGGTGTTCTCGCCGTAGCCGACGCCGTCGACGATGCCGATCGCCACGGCGATGAGGTTCTTCAGCACGCCGCCGAACTCCGTGCCGATCACGTCCGTGTTCACGAAGGTGCGGAAATAGCTGTTGCGGGCCGTCCGGGCCACCGCATCCGCCGTCTCCTGGCTGTTGGAGGCGATCACCGCGGCGGTGGGCTGCTCGCGCGCGATCTCGAGGGCGAGGTTCGGTCCGGATGCCACGGCGATCCGGTCGGGATCGCACTGCAGCTCCTGCTCGATGACCTGGCTCATGCGCAGACCGGTGCGCCGTTCAACGCCCTTCATCAGGCTCACCACGGGGACGTCGACGTCGGCCAGCAGCGGCCGCAGCGCCTTGAGGTTCTCGCGCAGCGATTGGCTCGGGACCGAGAGGAACACCTGCTCGGCGCCGTCGAGCGCCTCGGCGAGGTGATGCGTCGCGCCCATCGTGCGCGGCAGGTTGATCCCCGACAGATACCGGGAGTTGCGTTTGGCCTCGTCGATCTCGTGCGCGAGTTCCTGGCGCCGCGCCCACATGACCACCTGAGCGCCGCCGTCGGCGAGGATCTTGCCGAAGGTCGTGCCCCAGCTTCCTGCGCCGATCACGGCGACGCGGGGCCCGGGCGGAGGGATGGGCACCGGTTGCGTCTTACGAGTCAAGGCGACCTGTCTCCTTCTGTCCGTGGTCGGCCGGGTTCCACCGTGTCGGCGGAGCCTTCTCGTCGCGCACCTCTTCCAACAGCGCGGTGATGGCCGCCATGAGACGATCGGTCGCCTCGGTGAGCACGCCGCGCTCCCCCGCGCGCCCGCGCAGGTCCGACAGATCGACGGGGTCGCCGACGACGACCTGCACGCGCTTGCGCGGCGGCCAGAAGCTGATGCTCTTGCCGTATCTGCCCATGATCTTCTGGGTGCCCCACTGCACCATGGGGATGAGCGGGATCTCCCCCGCCAGCGCGAGGCGCACCGCGCCCGACTTCCCGCGCATCGGCCACAGGTCGGGATCGCGCGTGAGCGTTCCCTCCGGGTAGACGATGACGCCTCGCCCGTGCTCCACCAACGTCGCCGACTGCGCCATCGTGGCCTTGGCGGCCGCGGCCGAGGAGCTGCGGGCGACCGGGATCATGCCCGTACGACGCAGGGCGGCGCCCACGACGGGGATGCGGAACAGGCTCTCCTTGGCCATGAACCGCGGCGCACGCCCCATCCGCCATACGGCCAGCGCGACGATGAGCGGATCGAACTCCGAATAGTGGTTCGGCGCGAGCACGAACGGCCCTTTCAGAGGCAGCTTCTCCCTGCCGCGGATCTCCACGCGCGCGAGGAACGACACGATCGGCACGACCACGACGGCCAGCAGCCAGAACAGGCTGGGGCGCGTCTTCTCCTGCGAAGCGCCGGCCATCAGCCCAGAACGTCGAAGTCGGCCCCGAGTGCGCCGAGCTTGGCCAGGAACTTCTCGTAGCCGCGGTTGAGGATGTCGACGCCCGAGACCGTCGACTCGCCCGAGGCGGTGAGCGCGGCGATCACATGGCTGTACCCGCCCCGAAGGTCGGGCACGACGATCTTCGCGCCGCGCAGCGGCGTGGGGCCGGTGATCACGGCGGCCTGCTCGAGGTCGCGACGCGGCACGCGACGCGGTCCGTCCTGCAGCCCGTGCGGGTGCACGACGATGTCGGCGCCCATCTTCACGAGCGCGTCGGTGAAGCCCATCCGGTTCTCGTACACCGTCTCGTGCACGATCGAGCGACCGTGCGCCTGGGTCAGCGCGACGGTCAGCGGCTGCTGCCAGTCGGTCATGAACCCGGGGTGCACATCCGTCTCGATGATCACGGGCTGAAGATCGCCGGCGCGGCGGAACAGGATGCCGTCCTCGTGCACGTCGAACCAGCCGCCCGCCTTGCGGAACACGTTGAGGAAGGTCAGCATCTCCTGCTGCTTCGCACCGCCGACGAAGATCTCGCCGTCGGTGGCGATGGCCGCGCTCGCCCAGGATGCGGCCTCGTTGCGGTCGAAGATGCAGCGGTGGTCGTAGCCGCGCAGCGTCTCGACGCCCTCGATGAGGATCACTCGGTTCGGCTCGTAGGAGATGATCGCGCCCATCTTCTGCAGCAGCGCGATGAGATCCATGATCTCGGGCTCGATGGCGGCGTTGCGCAGCTCGGTCTCGCCCTTGGCGCGCACGGCCGTCAGCAGCACCTGCTCGGTCGCGCCCACGCTCGGGTACGGCAGATGGATGTTCGCGCCCTTGAGCCCGTCCGGGGCGGAGAGGCGGATGCCGCTGGGCAGCTTCTCGACGATCGCGCCGAACTTGCGCAGCGCGTCGAGGTGGAAGTCGATGGGCCGGTCGCCGATGCGGCATCCGCCGAGATCGGGGATGAAGGCCTGGCCGAGGCGGTGCAGCAGCGGGCCGCAGAACAGGATCGGGATGCGCGAGGCCCCCGCGTGCGCGTCGATCTCTTCGAAGTGGGCCGACTCGACGTCGCGCGGGTCCAGCACGAGCGATCCGGTCTCGTCGCCCTCGGAGACGCGCACGCCGTGCACCTCGAGCAGCGAACGGACCACGGCCACGTCGCTGAGCACGGGGACATCGCGCAGCACGCTGGAGGTCTCGCCGAGCAGCGAAGCCACCATGGCCTTGGTCGCCAGGTTCTTCGCGCCCTTGACATCGACGCGTCCGCGCAGCGGATGCCCTCCGCGAATGGCCAGCACGTCGCCGCTCAGCGAGGTTCCGGCGTCGACGATCGTGTCGTCCTGCATCGCTCTCGTCATACCCAGGGTCTCTCCTCGTTCACGGGCCGCAGCCGGAGCCACGTGGGGCGGATACCCCCTTCGGCTCACGGGCGGCGAGCCGCGTCAGTGAACGGGCAGGGTCCGTGGCCGCCACGCCTCTCGGCGCGCCTCGAACTGCGCGATCTTGTCTTCGTTGCGAAGCGTGAGCCCGATGTCGTCGAGCCCTTCGAGGAGCCGCCACCTAGTGTAATCGTCGACGCCGATATCGGCCTGGAAGTCGCCGATGCGTGCCGTGCGCGATTCGAGATCCACGGTGATGCTGCGACCGGGCTCTTCGTCGATGAGCGCCCAGATGCGCTCGAGATCGGCCTCGTCGATCGTCGCGGCCAGCAGGCCCTGCTTGCCGCTGTTGCCGCGGAAGATGTCGGCGAAGCGCGGGCTCAGCACGACCGTGAAACCGAAATCGCGCAGTGCCCAGACGGCGTGCTCGCGGCTGGAGCCGGTGCCGAAGTCGGGGCCCGCGACGAGCACGGAGGCCCCCTGGAAGGGCTCCTGGTTGAGCACGAAGTCGGGGTCCTGTCGCCAGGCGTGGAAGAGCGCGTCGTCGAACCCGGTCTTCGTGACCCGCTTGAGGAAGACGGCGGGGATGATCTGATCGGTGTCGACGTTGGAGCGCTTCAGCGGCGCGGCGATCCCGGTGTGCGTGGTGAACTTCTCCATGTCAGCGTGCTCCCTGCTCGGTGCCGGCGGTGGCGAGGGCATCGGCCTCCAGATCGCCGGGGCTCGACAACGTGCCCCGCACGGCGGTCGCCGCGGCGACCAGCGGCGAGACCAGGTGCGTGCGCCCGCCCTTGCCCTGGCGCCCCTCGAAGTTGCGGTTGGAGGTCGATGCGCAGCGCTCGCCGGGGGCGAGCTGGTCGGGGTTCATACCCAGGCACATCGAGCATCCGGCGAAGCGCCACTCGGCCCCGAACTCGGTGAAGACCTTGTCGAGGCCCTCGGCCTCGGCCTCCAGGCGCACTCGCGCGGAGCCAGGGACGACCATGACGCGCACGCCCTCGGCCTTCTTCTTGCCCTTGATGATCGACGCGAAGGCGCGGAGGTCTTCGATGCGGCTGTTCGTGCACGAGCCCATGAACACCGCGTCGACGGCGATCTCCTTGAGCGGGGTGCCGGGGGTCAGATCCATGTACTCCAGCGCACGCTCGGCCGAGGCTCGCTGATTCGGGTCGGCGATCTCGGCAGGATTCGGCACCGACGACGACAGCGAGGAGCCCTGGCCGGGGTTCGTGCCCCAGGTGACGAACGGCTCGAGCTCGTTCGCGTCGATGAAGACCTCGGCGTCGAACACGGCGCCCTCATCGGTCGGCAGCGTCTTCCAGTACGCGACCGCATCCTCCCAGTCCTGACCTTTGGGTGCGTGCTCGCGCCCCCGCACGTAGGCGAAGGTGGTCTCGTCGGGGGCAACCATGCCGGCACGGGCGCCCGCCTCGATCGACATGTTGCAGATCGTCATGCGCCCCTCCATCGAGAGGGAGCGGATGGCGCTGCCGCGGTACTCGAGCACGTAGCCCTGGCCGCCGCCGGTGCCGATCTTGGCGATCACGGCGAGGATGATGTCTTTCGCCGTCACACCGGGGCGCAACTCGCCCTCGACGGTGATGGCCATGGTCTTGAAGGGCTTCAGCGGCAGCGTCTGCGTGGCCATGACGTGCTCGACCTCGCTGGTGCCGATGCCGAACGCCATCGATCCGAATGCCCCGTGTGTCGAGGTGTGCGAGTCGCCGCACACGACCGTGATCCCCGGCATCGTCAGCCCCAGCTGCGGGCCGACCACGTGCACGATGCCCTGCTCCGCATCGCCCAGCGGGTGCAGCCGCACACCGAACTCCTCGGCGTTGCGGCGCAGCGTCTCGATCTGCGTGCGGCTGGTGAGATCAGCGATGGGCTTGTCGATGTCGAGCGTGGGCGTGTTGTGATCCTCCGTGGCGATCGTCAGGTCGAGGCGCCGCAACGGACGCCCCTCGGAGCGCAGCCCGTCGAAGGCCTGCGGGCTGGTGACTTCGTGCACGAGGTGCAGGTCGATGTAGATGAGGTCTGGTTCGCCGTTCTCGCCTTTGACGACCAGGTGGTCGTCCCAGAGCTTCTCGGCCAGCGTCCGCGGACGGATAGAGGTATTCGCTTCGGTGCTCATGCTGCCTATTCCTGTTTTCGGGTGCGGCCCGCGCAGAAACTCCGCGACGAGGGAGGCCTAGAAGAACGAGGTCTCGTCGCGGCTGCTAAGGAGGAGCGCCACCGACTGCATGGCGGTCAGTTTACACCGCCGTGCAGGGCCCAGAGGTCACCCGTGGACAGCCGGGTCGTCTCGGGCGGCGGCGCGCTTGTCCTTGGCCGCCGCGATCAGGCTCGCCACCGTGGCGACCGTCATCGACACGACGATGACGCCGAGAGATGCCCACGTGCTGATATCGGGCGCCCACTCGATCGGCTTTCCGCCGTTGATGAAGGCCAGCTCGTTGTGGTTCATCGCGTGCAGGATGAGCTTGACGCCGATGAACCCGAGGATCACGGCGATGCCGTAGTGCAGGTAACGGAGCTTGTCGAGCAGACCACCCAGCAGGAAGTACAGCTGACGCAGCCCCATGAGAGCGAAGACGTTGGCGGTGAAGACGATGAACCCGTTCGAGGTGATGCTGAAGATCGCCGGGATCGAGTCGACGGCGAACATGAGGTCGGTCACGCCGATCGCCACGAACACGATCACCATGGGGGTGAACATGCGCTTGCCGTCGACGACCGTGCGCAGCCTGTTCCCGTCGTACTCGTCGCTGATGTCGACCCCGCGGCGGATGAGCCGCACGAGGAAGTTCTCGCGGCGCACGTCGTCGTCGTGATCGCCTTCCGGCATGGCCTGCCGGATCGCGGTCCAGATGAGGAAAGCACCGAAGAGGTAGAAGATCGGCGAGAAGTGCTCGATCACGGCGACGCCCAGCAGGATGAAGATGCCGCGCAGCACGAGGGCGATGATGATGCCGATCATGAGCACCTGCTGCTGCAGACGGCGGGGCACCGCGAACTGGCCCATGATGAGCACGAACACGAACAGGTTGTCGATGGAGAGGCTGTACTCCAGCGCCCATCCGGTGATGAAGTCGCCCGCGGTGTGCCCACCGGAGACCGCCCAGAGGAGCCCCGCGAAGATCAGCGCCAGCGAGACGTAGAAGACGACCCACAGGGTCGACTCCTTGGCGCTGGGGATGTGCGGGCGCAGCCGGATGAGCAGGAGGTCGCCGATGAGGATGGCGACGACGACCGCCATGGAGGTGATTTCGAACCAGACGGGGATTTCCACGAGGACGTGGCACCTTTCGAGAGAGGTCGGCGGAGAACCGAAAGTCTCTCCCCCGCCGAGGCGGCACGCGCCCGGAAGCCGAACGGCTCCGTGATGACGAACGCGTGAGTCGGGATACTCCCTCTCGCCCTGCCATGCTAGCCGATCCGACCGGCTCGACCGTCATCCGAGAAGATGTCGCCGGCCGATCTGAGACGATTCGTCTGCACGCGACACTCTCAGAGCGAGGGGCGATTCCAGCGGACAGCGATCGGAGCAGGATGACGGGGGCGGTGCGAACATGACGAACGCGTCGGATGCGGTGCTCGTCGCGCAGGCGGTGAACGGGAGCGAACACGCCTTCCGCACGCTGTACCGCCTACGTGCGCCCGGTGTACTGGCTCGCCCACGGCATCCTCGAGGATCCCGGCGAGGCCGAGGACGTGGTGCAGGAGACCTTCGTGGTCGCCTGGCGCAAGCTTCCCGGCCTCGTGCTCGCGGGTGACTCACTGCTGCCGTGGCTCGCGACGATCTGCCGCTTCCAGTCGGCCAACCGGCTGCGACGCATCCGCCGCGATCGAGCAAGGACGACCGAGGCGCCGGATGAGACCATCCCCGATCCCGTCGATGTCGAGGAACAGGTCGTGACCGCCGAGCTCGCGGCCCGCATCGCCGACGAACTCGGCGGCATGAGTGCACTCGATCGCGAGATCTTCCGCCTGTGCGCGACCGAGGGCTACGCCTACGGTGCGGCGGCCGAAGAGCTCGGCGTCAGCCACGCCGTGATCCGCAATCGTCTCTCCCGCGTGCGCACCCGCCTGCGCGGAACGGTCACCAAGACGGAGCCCGCATGAACACCGACGCACGCCCCCCTGCCGGGAACCGGCCCGAAGGGCCGGATCTGCCCGCCCTGTCGGAGGAGCGCATCGCACGCATCGAAGAGGCGGTGTTCGAACGCATCGCAGGCGAGCGCCGGGCCGCACGACCCGCATCGCCGTCGAAGGCGCGAGCGCGACGTCGCGGCTGGCTCACCGCGGCCGGGGTCGCCGCAGCCTTCGCCGTGGGCGTCGTGGTGACGCCGGCGGCGCTGAACGGACTGGGCGCCGCGGCCGGCGGCGCGGATGCGGCGTCGGAGAGTCCGAATGCGGGCTGGCATCTCGTGACCGGCGACGATTCCCGCGAATCGGCGGACATGGGCGGCGGCGCGGCCGGATCGGTCGCCGAGGCTCCGGCCGCGGCGACACGCGAGGTGATCGTCAACGGCTCGGCCACCCTGCGCGTCGACGAACTCCGCACGGCGGCGGATGCGATCACGGCGCTGGCTGCCGAGCACGGCGGGCGTGTGGAGTCGCTCCGCATCGGCTCCGACGACGCCGCCCCGACCGACTCGGCCGTACGCCCTCGCGGCAGCGGCTGGGTGACGGTCCGGGTTCCCGCCGCCGACCTCGTCGAGGTCATGACGGTGTTGGACGGCATCGGCACCGTGCTGTCCACGAGCGTCGATGAGACCGACGTGACCGGCAGCGCCGTCGACCTGCGGGCGCGGATCTCCGCGGCGGAGGCCTCGGTGCAGCGACTGACGGAACTCATGGCTCAGGCCGGATCCGTGGCCGACCTACTCGAGGCCGAGTCCACGCTCACCGACCGCCAGGCCGAGCTGGAGGGCTACCGGCAGCAGCTGGACGACCTCGAGGATCAGGTGGCGATGTCGTCGCTCTCCGTCTCGCTCACCGAGACGCCGCCGGCCGCGAGCGCCGATCCGACCGGATTCGGCGAAGGAGTCGCCGCGGGATGGGCCGGGTTCCTCGCCGCGCTGAACGGGCTCGTCATCGTGCTCGGGTTCCTCGTTCCCTGGCTGGCCGCCGCCGCGGTCGTCGGCGCCATCGTCTGGGCGGTCGTGCGCGTCCGGCGGGCACGACTAGGTGCGCGGACGCGTGACGAGGCGCGCCCAAACACCTGATCTTCCGCGTGATTCCGGGGTATACAAGAACTCTTGTGGAGTTGAACATCCCCGCTTAGCGTGGGCGATGTGGAAGAGATCTCCGTCATCACCGCCGTGCTGCATCCGCTGCGCCGCCGCATCCTGTACTACCTGAGACTGCACGGCGCCTCGCAGGTCACGGTGCTCGCCCGTGGGCTGGATGCGCAGGTGGGCAGCATCAGCCATCACCTGCGGATGATGGAGCGTGCCGCCGTCGTCGAGCGCGCCGATGCCCCCGACGGCGACGGCAGGGCGAGCTGGTGGACGCTGTCGCGGGAGAAGCTCAGCTGGTCGAGTGCCGACTTCGATGACTCCCCTGCCGACGCTCTGCTGGCCCGCGAGGCGGAGCGGCAGAACATCCGCGGGCAGATCGAGCGTCTGCAGCGGTACCGGCGCCGCCCCGACGACGAGATCGCCGAGTACCAGGCGTTCAGCACCGACACGATCGGCTGGGCGACGCCGGATGAGCTGCGCGACCTCCAGGCCCGCGTCACCCGCACCCTCGACGAATGGCGCGACGCCGTCGACACGGGTGACGGCCGGCACCGCGAGCCGGTGTTCTTCTTCGCGCACGGCTTCCCCACCGAGATCTGATCGGCACCACCCATGAGCACGGAATCCTCCATGAGCACCACAGACGCACCCGCGCAACCGCAGGCGCTGCGCATCCCCCCGCCGTTCCGCCGCGACCGCCTCGTGCACGCCTGGCTCGTGGTCAAGGCGCTCTCCGACGCCGGCGACGCCGTGTGGACCATCGCCGTCGCCTGGACGGCTGTGCAGATCGCTTCGCCCGCCGTGGCGGGGCTCGTCGTGGCGGCCGGCACGATCCCCCGTGCGCTCGTGCTCCTGCTGGGCGGCGCCATCGCCGATCGCACGGACGCCCGCCGAGTCATGATCATCGTCAACGTGCTGCGCACGGCCGTACTCCTGGGTGCGGCGGCGTGGACGCTCACGGCCGCTCCCACGGTCGCGATGCTGCTGGTCGCCACGATCGCGTTCGGCGTGTGCGATGCCTTCTTCGAACCCTCCGCGGGCACGATCCCCCGGCGCCTGGTGCGTCCGGCCGATCTGCCGACGTACTCGGCGCTGAGCCAGACGCTTTCCCGACTGGGCACCCTGGCGGGATCGGCGGTGGGCGGGTTCCTCGTCGCCGCCTCGGGCCTGGGCGGCAGCGCCTCGGTGAACGCGGTCGCCTACGTCGTGGTCATCGCTTTCCTCGCCCTGTGGCTCAGGCCGCGCTTCGTGCTGCCGCGCACCGCGGGCAAGGACTCCGTGCTGCACGACGTCGCCGCGGGGTTCCGCCACCTGCGGGAGAACCCCGCCACCCGCATCCTCGTCATCGCCCTCTCCGGGCTCAACCTCGCCTCGGGCCCCGCGGTCGCGATCGGCATCGCCCTGCAGGCCACCGCACAGGGCTGGGGTGCGGGATCCGTGGGGATCTTCGAGGCGATGATCGGCGGCGGCGCGATGATCGGCTCCGTCGTCGTGCTGCGCTGGCGGCCGCGCCGCGAGGCGCTCGCCGGGTTCCAGGCGCTGCTGGTGCAGGGGCTCGCGGTGGTGCTGCTCGGCGTCGGCTCGCCGTGGGCGGTGGGTGCGGGATGCCTGCTCATCGGTCTGACCGCGGGCTTCGCCTCGGTGCTGCTCAGCGCCACCTTCGCCGGCACGGTCGCGCCGGATCACCTCGGGCGGATGTCGTCGATCACCCGGCTGGGAGACGACTGCCTGATGCCGCTGGCCATGGCCGCGTTCGGCGCGCTCGCCGCGGTCGCTCCGCTCTGGGTTCCGTTCGCCGTCTACGGCGGCGCGATGGCGGCTCTGATGACGCTGCCCCTGTCCCGACCGTTCTTCCGCACGATGTCGTTGCGCGAGACAGCCGTCCACAGCACGGCGCCGGAGCCGCGAAGCGACGCCCCGACTGGATAGAGTCGGGCGGATGAGCGCCCCCACCGCCGCCGCGCAGAAGAGCATCCCGGCCGATCGCGATCTCACGCTCGATCTCGTGCGGGTCGTCTGCGTCGTGCTGGTGGTCTTCGCGCACATCCTGTTCTCCGGCGTCGGCAAGGGGCCCGACGGGGCCCTCGTGATCGAGCGCACCGTCGAGGGCGAGGGGTGGTTCAACGCCGCGTCGTGGATCGCGAACATCATGCCGCTGTTCTTCGTGGTCGGCGGGTTCGCGGCGTGCGCGGGCTGGCGCTCCGCTCAGCGCCGCGGTGAGGACGAGGATCACTTCGTGCGGCTACGCCTCGTCCGCCTCGCCCGCCCCGCGCTGCCCGTGTTCGTCTTCTTCACGGTGGTGCTCGGCGCCGTGCGCCTGTCGGGTCTGGCCCCCGAGCTCGTGGAGACGGTGGCGATCGGGGTGGGCTCTCCGCTGTGGTTCCTCGCCGCCTACCTGCTCGCACAGGCGCTGGCGCCGTGGATGATCCGGTTGCATGCCCGCGTCGGCCTGTGGGCGCCGCTGGCGCTGTTCGCCGGGGCCGTGCTCGTCGATACGCTCCGCTTCTCGGTGGTCGGGGGTCTCCTGGCCGTCCAGCCCATCGAGTTCGGCAAGTACGGCCTCGGCCAGGAGCTGTTCGGCGTGCCGAACGTGCTGTTCGTGTGGCTGTTCGCCCAGCAGGTCGGCTTCTTCCTCTACGACGGCTGGTTCCGTCGGCGCCGCATCTGGCAGCTGCTCGCGCTCATCGTCGCCGGCTACCTCCTCGTGTGGGGCTTCGTATCCCTCGGCGGCTACTCGTGGAACATGCTCACCAACCAGTGGCCGCCGACCGCGCCTCTCGCCGTGCTCGCCGTAGTACAGGCGGCGGGTCTCACGCTGCTGCACCGCCCGCTGACCGCGATCATGCGCACGCGCGCCGCGCAGGGATTCGTGTTCCTCATCGGCTCGCGCCTGATGACCGTGTATCTGTGGCATCTGCCGATGGTCATGGTGCTGATCGGGATCGAGCTGCTTCTCCCGATCCCGATGCCGGCCCCCGGCAGCGCCGTGTGGTGGTGGACGCGGGTTCCGTTCCTGCTCCTCGTGCTGGCCGCGGTGTGGCTGCTCTCGCTGTGGCTGGTGCGGTTCGAGAAGGCGCCGCCGTTGTCCGATCGCACCTGGTACTGGGCGACGACGACCGCGGTGGTCGTGTTCGTCATCCCGATCCTGGGGATCACCGCCTGGGGGCTCGACTTCCCCCTTGCCGCCGCCGCGCTCATGGCGACCATCGCCGCCCTCGCCCTCGGCGGCGCACTGCGGCTGCGTCGCTGACTCCGGGCGGGGGGCTATTCGGTCAGGCGAGCGAGGCGAGGGTCTCGGTCACGATCTCCTGCACGACGGGCTCCGCGGCGGCGCGGTCCTCAGGGACGAGGCCGATGCGGGTGCGGCGGTCAAGCACATCTCCGGCGTCCATCGCCCCCTCGGCGCGCACGGCGAAGGCGACCTCGGCACGGGTCACGTCGATGTCGGGAGCGACACGTTCGGCGCCGCGTGCGCCTCCGGCCGCGAGCACTTCTGCGGCCTCGCCGCCGTATCGGGCGCGCAGGCTCGCGGGGGCATCCGTCGCCGTCGCCCCGGCGGCGCCCACGAGCCCGATGCGCGGCGTGATGCATCCGGAATCCGCGAGACCGGCATGGCGACAGGCGAGATCGACGGCGTCCTGCGCCATACGCCTGTAGGTGGTGAGCTTTCCGCCGAGCACGTCCACGACTCCGGCGTCGGAGACGGCCACGTGATGCTTGCGCGAGATGTCGGCGGTCGAGTCTTCGCCGTTGTCGACGAGCGGGCGCAGCCCCGCGAAGGCACCGCGCACGTCGGAACGGGTGAGCGGATGCTCCAGCACGCTCGAGAGCGTGGTGAGGAGGAAGTCGACCTCGTCGTCCTCCGGCCGGGGCACATCGGGGATCGCGCCCGGGGCGTCCACATCGGTGAGGCCGACGATCACCCGCCCGAGCTGCACGGGCAGCGCGAACACGAAGCGGCTGATCGAACCGGGATGCGGCACGGTGAGCGCAACGCGGGGAAAGCCGAGGGTCTCGGCATCGAGCACGATGTGAGTGCCGCGGCTCGGCCGGAGCCGGATGCCGGAGTCGACCTCACCCGCCCACACGCCCGCGGCGTTGACCACCGCACGGGCACGGATGCGCTGAGAGGTGCCGGACAGGACATCCTCGAGCAGGGCGCCGTCGCCGGAGACCTCGCGCGCCCTCACCCGCGTGAGCACACGAGCGCCGTAGGACGCGGCGGTGCGGGCGATGGCGGTCACGAGCCGCGCGTCGTCGACGAGCTGGCCGTCGACGCTGGCCATGCCGCCGCGCAAGCCCTCGCGGCGCAGCGCGGGAAACGACGCCGCCGCCTCGGCATAGGTCATGCGGTGCGGGGCGGACAGTACGGATGCAGGGGTGCGCGCGGTGCGCCGCAGCAGGTCGCCCAGCAGCATCCCGGTGCTCGCCAGCACGCTCTGGCGCACGCCGATGCCCGGTGCGTACGGCAGCAGCTGCGGCAGCGGACGCGTGAGATGCGGTGCGATCGCGGTCATCAGCAGGTGCCGCTCGTCGGCGCTCTCCTTGGCCACGGCGATGTCGCCGGACGCCAGATAGCGAAGGCCGCCGTGCACGAGCTTCGAACTCCACCGGCTCGTGCCGAACGCGAGGTCGTGCGCCTCCACGAGCACCACCGACAGCCCGCGGGAGGCGGCGTCGAGGGCGACGCCGGCCCCGGTCACGCCGCCGCCGATGACAAGGAGGTCGATGTCGGTGCCTGCCGCGACCGCATCCAGCTCGCGTGAGCGTCGCGCGGCGTTCAGGTGGGGCGACGTCGACGGCTCGGCGACGGGGCGGCGTGCGCGGCTCACGGCGCGAGGTATCCGTTGAGCGCGTGGCTGAGTTCGTTGCGCTCCCGCTCGCCGTCGAGGAACGCGGCGACCGCGCGGTGCGACAGCAGTGCCGACTGGGCGATGAGAAGCACCATGACGGCCAGGTCGTCGGGCGCTCCCTGGCGCACCGTTCCATGGTCCTGCGCCGTGCGGATCGCGACCGCGAGCCAGTGCAGGATGATCCGCTGACTGGATCCGAGCCGCTCCATGCTGTACTGAGTGAACGCCTCGGGCTCGCGCTGCAGCAGCCGGGCGAAGACGGTATCCGCGCGGAACAGCTCGGAGAATCGCAGCACGTCGGCGACGATCTCGGCACGCGTGGCGGCGATCGGATCCAGCCGGGCGATCACGCCGACGGTCCTGCGCAGCAGCGCGGCCCGCACGATCTCGTCGGCGCTCCCCCAGCGGCGGTAGATGGTGGGGCGACTGACCCCCGCTTCCCGCGAGAGCGCGGCGATGGTGAGGGCCGCCGTTCCCTGCGCCGCGATGATGCCGCTGGCGGTGTCGAGCAACGCCGCCTCGGGGGCTTCCCACGTGGGCAGCCGGATCTCCTGATCCGCGACGGTCGATGATTGACACATTTGCATGATGTGTCACACTGTAACGCATGACCTCCGAATCCACACCCGCCGCGACAACGCGCTGGAACGGATGGGGCGATCCCGCCCTCGCGAGCGACCTGCCCTTCGCCGTGCGCGCGTTGCTGCCCACCGTCGTCGGACGCGTGCGCAAACCGGCTCCGGCCGCGGCGCTCGCAGACGTCGTCGTCCCGCCGTCACGGCTCGACGACGAGGATCTCGCCACGCTCCGCGCGCTGTCCGACGACGCCGTGCACACCGACGACGAGACGCGCCTACGGCACGCCGGCGGACGATCGACGCCCGACCTGCTGCGGCGCCGCGAGACTGCGCAAACGGCTCCGGATGCCGTGGTGTCGCCCGCCGACCACGCCCAGGTGCAGGCGCTGCTCGCGCACTGCGCCGCCGCGTCGCTCGCCGTCGTGCCGTTCGGCGGCGGCACGAGCGTCGTGGGTGCCCTCGACCCCGAGCGCGGCGCCCATCGAGCCGTGGTCGCGCTCGACGTGCGCCGGCTGAGCGGGCTGCTCGCCTTCGACGAGGTCAACGGCGAGGCGCGGTTCCTCGCCGGCACCACGGGGCCCGAGGCCGAGCGCCTGCTCGCCGAGCGGGGCTTCGAGCTGGGCCACTACCCGCAGAGCTTCCTCTACGCCACCCTGGGAGGCTTCGCCTCGGCGCGCTCGTCGGGGCAGAACTCCGCCGGATACGGCCGCTTCGACACGATGATCACATCGTTGCGCGCGGCGACCCCCACCGGCGAGGTCGTGCTCGGCGGAGCTCCGGGCACGGCGGCGGGGCCGGACCTCCTGCGCGTGTTCGTCGGCGCGGAGGGCACGCTCGGCGTGATCACCGAGCTCGGCCTGCGCGTGCATCGCACCCCGGCGGAGCGCCGCTACGAGGGGTGGACCTTCCCCGATTTCGCCACCGGTATCGAGGCGCTCCGCCAGGTGGCGCAGCAGGGCACCGGCCCGACCGTCATCCGCCTGTCGGATGAGACGGAGACGGGGATCGGGCTGGCCCAGCACGGCAGGATCGGCAAGGCGCTCTCCAAGGGCTGCAGCGCCGTGACCGTGTTCGAGGGCCCTGCGGGCATCACCAAGGAGCGCCACGACCGCACGGCGGCCGTGCTCTCCGCGGCGGGCGGGCGCTCGACGGGCGCCGCACCGGCCGAGGACTGGGCGAAGGGCCGCTTCGGCGCGCCGTACCTGCGCGATGCGCTGCTCGATCACGGCGCGTTCTGCGAGACGCTGGAAACCGCCACGACCTGGTCGCACATCCCGACGCTGAAGGAGGCGGTGACGGATGCGCTGAGCGCCGGCTTCGCCGCCGAAGACGGCAAGTGCCTGGTCATGTGCCACGTCTCGCACATCTATCCCACGGGCGCCGCGCTGTACTTCACGATCGTCGGCAATCTGCCGGCCGACGTGCTCGAGCGCTGGCAGCGCATCAAGGCGCGGGTCAACGACACCCTGCTCGCCCACGAGGGCACCCTCAGCCACCACCACGGCATCGGCCGGGATCACGCCCCGTGGCTGGCCCGCGAGATCGGTGAGGGAGGGATGCGCATCCTCCGGGCTGTGAAGGACGAACTCGATCCCACCGGAATCATGAACCCGGGGGCGCTGCTGCCCGTCGCCTCCGGGTCGGCAGCGACGACCGGGACGGAGTGACGTGCCCGACGTCGTCATGATCACCAACCCGGCCGCCGGGCGCGGGCGGGGAGCCGCCGCCGCGGATGCGGCCGAAGCGCGGCTGCGCGAGCTGGGCGTCGAACCGCGGCGCCTGACCGGCGAGTCGGCGGACGACACGCGGCGGCTCATGGCCGAGGCGATCGCATCCGGCCCGGATCTCATCGCGCTCGTCGGCGGCGACGGCACCCTGGCTGCCGTGGTCGACGAGGCCGCGGCGGCGCGTATCCCCCTCGCGCTCATCCCGGCAGGCACCGGCAACGACCTCGCCCGCGCGCTCGGCATCCCGTACGGCTCGCCCGAAGCCGCCGCGGACGCCGCCGCCCTCATCGTGCACGGCGCAACGGCCTCGCTCGACGTGGGCGAGGCCATCTGTCCCGAAGGATCGCGCCGGTTCCTCACGATCGCGGCACTCGGCTTCGATGCCAAGGTCAGCGAGCGCACGAACAGCCTGCGCTGGCCCCGCGGTAAGGCGAGGTACTACCTCGCGCTGGTGATCGAGCTGCTGCGCCTGCGTCCCACGGCCTTCACGATCGCCTTCGACGGCGAGGCGCCCGAACCCGCGGCGGGCACGCTCGTCGCCGTCGGCAACACCCGCAGCTATGGCGGCGGGATGCCGGTGTGCCCCGACGCCGACCCGCAGGACGGGATGCTCGACGTCGTGCGCGTCGCCCCGCTCGGCCGGCTGCGGCTGCTGCGGCTCTTCCCGCGCCTGCTCAATGGCACGCACCTGGCTCTGCCCGAGGCGAGCTCGCGCCCCGTGCGCGAGGTGACCGTGTCGGCGCCCGATCTGCTCGTCTACGCCGACGGGGAGCGCGTGGGCAGCGGCACCGTGCGCATCCGCATCCTGCCCGGCGCGTTGCGCATCGTGCTCCCCGCGGGGAGGCGCGCATGAGCGATGCGTTCGACCACGACGTCGTGATCGTCGGATCCGGGTTCGGCGGCTCGGTGGCCGCGCTGCGCCTTGCCGAGAAGGGCTACCGGGTGCACGTGTTCGAGGCGGGGCGCCGCTTCGAGGACGACGACTTCGCGAAGACCTCGTGGAACCTGCGCCGCTATCTGTGGGCGCCGGCGCTGGGCTGCTTCGGCATCCAGCGCATCCACAAGCTGCCGCACGTGCTCGTGCTCGCGGGCGCCGGCGTCGGCGGCGGATCGCTGAACTATGCGAACACGCTGTACCGGCCCGGAGACGAGTTCTTCACCGACGCGCACTGGCCCGAGGGCCACGACTGGCGCGGCGAGCTGGACGAGCACTACGACGAGGCGACGCGCATGCTCGGCGTCGTGCAGCACTACCCGCACACGGGCCCCGTGGAACGCATCATGAAGGGCGCCGCAGAAGACCTCGGCGTCGGCGACACGTTCCGCCATGCCCCGGTCGGCGTGTTCCTCGGCATTCCGGGCGTGCGCACCGCCGATCCGTTCTTCGGCGGCGAGGGCCCCGAGCGCACCGGATGCACGCTGTGCGGCAACTGCATGGTCGGCTGCCGCGTGGGAGCCAAGAACACGCTGATGAAGAACTATCTCGCCCTCGCCGAGCGGCGCGGGGTGACCATCGAGCCGCTGCGCACCGTCGTCGACGTGCGCCCACTGCCCGGTGGCGGATACGCCGTGACGACGAAGCGCAGCGGATCGTGGATCCGCACGACCCGCACCGTCACGGCCGAGCAGGTGATCTTCTCGGCGGGCACGTGGGGCACGCAGAACCTCCTGCACCGGCTGCGCGCCGGTTCCCTCCCCCGCCTCTCCCCTGCACTGGGCACGCTCACGCGCACGAACTCCGAAGCCCTCGACGGGGCGACCACGGTGCGCGTGCCGCGCGATGCCGGGCTCGCCGAGGGCGTCGCCATCACCACGTCGTTCCACGTCGACGAACGCACGCACGTCGAGAACGTGCGCTACGGCCCCGGCTCCAACGCCATGAGCGTGCTCGCCACCGAACTGGTGAACGGCGACCGCCCGTGGCCCGCGCGGATCGGGTCGCTGCTGGGCCGCACGCTCCGCGCCCCGCTGCGCGCGCTGCGCCTGGCGACGCCGCGGCGATGGAGCGAGCGGAGCATCATCGCCCTGGTCATGCAGACCGTCGACAACTCACTGACCCTCTCGCTCACGCGCCGTTTCGGCATCAGGATGCTCACCAGCGCACAGGGCGAAGGCGAGCCGAACCCCACCTACCTCCCCGGAGCACATCGCGCTTCCAGGGCCATCGCTGCTCGGATGACGCAGGAGACGGGAGTGCGGGCCGACGCGCGCGGATCATGGCCCGAGGTGTTCGGCATCCCCATGACCGCGCACTTCCTCGGCGGGGCGATCGTCTCCGACGACCCGCAGCACGGCGTCGTCGATGCGTACCACCGCGTGTGGAACTACCCGGGCCTGCACGTCGTCGACGGCTCGGCGGTACCCGCGAATCCGGGCGTGAACCCCTCTCTCACGATCACCGCGATGGCCGAGCGCGCCCTCTCGCACTGGCCTGTGCGCGGCGAGGAGGACGCCAGGCCCGCGCAGGGATAGTTCCCGGGAACAGCACTCGCGGGCGATGCCGTCAGCGCCGCAGCGCCGCGAGCTCGTCATCGACCTGCGTGCCCACGCGCACGAGAAGCGCAGGCTGCCCGAGCGGCGCCGGCACCGTGACCGTGGTCGAGGATCCGGCCTCGCCGAACGTCTCCCCCGTCCAGACCAGTCGCCACTCGCCCGCGGGCAGCACGACGTCGACCGCGTCCTTGCCGGCCGAGACGACGGGCGCGAGCAGCACATCCGGCCCCAGTCGCAACTCGCCGTCGGCATCCGCCAGCAGCGGATCGTCGGGCTCGAGCATCGACGGATGCTGCGCGCTCGCCCCCAGTGGATCCTCGGCTACCAGCCGCTCACGCTCCGGACCGAGCGCGACGAAAGCCCTCAGCAGCGGGGCGAGCCGCGCGGCGAGCTCCGGGTCCTCCGCAGGCTGGGCGGATGCGTCGGGACGATTGCCCTCGTGCGTGCGGAACACGGGCTGGAGCAGTGACGCCTCGGCCCAGCGCAGCAGCAGCTCGTCGTCGCGTGCCACGTCGCCGATGATCGGCACCGCGATGCTCGTGTAGCCGCCGATATCGCCGTGCACCTGGGCCATGCCCGTGGCCGCCAGCGATTGCGTCATCGTGATGGTGGAGGCCAGACCGTCTTCGCGCGACCAGTCCTGCGTCTGATCGCCCATCCACAGCGCATCGGCCGTTCCCGCCGAGGCCGTTCCCCCGCTGCGGTGCCAGACCAAGCCGTCGTCCTGCAACCCTGCGATCTCCAGGGCACGGCGGTTGACCTCCTGCCACAGCACGGGCCAGCGCACGCGCCACTCGATGCCCGAGCCTCCGAACAGCTGCGCCTCGGGAGGCGGACCTTCGGCGAAATCCGCCATCCATCCCGTCGCACCGACCCCGGCAACCTCATCGGCGATCACCTGCGCAAACCACTCGCGCGCATCCGGGTTGGACAGATCCACACTCGCCGCCGTGAAGCCGTGCTGGTCTGCATCGAGCACGTCCCCATGCTCGTCCAGAGCGAGGTATCCGAGCTCGGCGGCCTCGGCGTACAGGTCGCGGTCGCCACGGGCCGCCGAGGCGGCTCCGCTGTCCTCCGAGAGGAAGGCGTTGACGTAGGTGAGCACGCGGATGCCGTCGTCGGCCAGGTCGGAGACGAGCCCCTCCCAGCCGGGGTACTGCTCGCGATCGAGCACCCAGTTCCACTGCAGGCGGTCACCGAACGAGGTCGTGCGTCGCCCCACCCAGTCCTGCAGCCATACCGCCGTGACCGGGATGTCCGCCTGCTGCAGGGTCGCCAGACGCTCGCGCACCTCATCGGTGCCGCCCTGCAACCCGGCGATCAATCCGTCGGAGACCCACGCCGGCGGCGCATCGGCGGCACCGACCCCCTCCGACTGGATCTCCAGCGCTGCCAGCGGTGTGTCGGCTGCAGCGACGGAGAACGAGGCCTCCGCGGACCACACCTCCCAGATCATCCGATCATCGGGACGGAGATCGACGACCGCGATGCCGGTGCCCGTGTACGCCATGCTCCTGCCGTGATCCGTGACGTTCACGCCGCTGACGAGGTAGGTCGTGTCCTGGCCTCCCGCGGCGCTCGCGGCGAGGTCGACGAGGAATGACAGCGGTTGCTCGCCGCGTCCGATGCCCTGCTCGCGCGGGATGAGCGGGATGCGCTGACCGCGCAGATCCCACGCCGCCGTCTGCGCGCCGAAGCCGTGCACGCCCTCGTCGGCATCGAGCGCAGCGCTGAGAAAGATGCGGTTCGCGGCATCATCGACCGAGACGTCGACATCCAGTCGCCCGACATCGCCCTCGCGCAGGCGCATCTCCCAGCCGAGATCGTCGCCCAGCGTGCCGGCGAGCACGAGCACGTCGCGATCGAGCCGGGCCGCTGAGACCGTCTGATCCGCCCACGCATACGCCGGTGCGTCGTGCACGCGGAGGAGGCCGAGGTCGTCGATGAAGGCCGCGTCTCCCTCGGCAGCGCTGAGGAAGGCGTCGCCGCTCGCCGTCTCCCAGACCGGAACCGCCGCCTCAGGGTGCGTGACCGTCAACGCCGCACCCAGCGTCACCGAGAAGTCACCGACGCGCCACTGGCCCCGTGCCTGCGCGTCGACCGATAGGTCGCCACGCGGCGGATCGGTCAGCGACGTGGAGGCCGCAGGCAGCTTGACGGCGATGAAGACGCCGCCGACGAGAAGGCCGACCGCCAACAGCGCGAGGGCGGAGAACGCGAACCGACGTCCGAGACGTCGGCGCGAAGCAGATGCCGGAGCGGACCTGGTCACAGAGACATCAGAGCAGTGGAACGGATCAGCTGATCGTGAGATTCCAGGTGAGGGTGGGCAGGCTCCCGACCTGCACGGTGATCACAGCGGTCCCGGTTCCCGTGGTGTATCCCGGGAACGCTACTGCCCCTCCCGTGAAGCTCGTGGCCGTACCGATCGAACCGCCATCGATCTCGACCGGACCCGAGACGACCGTGAAGGTCACGTCGACCCCCTCCACACCGATGTCGTTCGCGTCGTACAGGAAGATGTAGGGGAACGCCCCGTCGATGACGTCGTTGCTTTCGAACTCCACCCGTGCGACATCACCGGCGCTCGCGGCGCGAGCCGGGACCGCGACGGCGGCGGCAATGACGGGCACGCTCCATACGCCGGCGCGCATGACGGCACGGCGGCTGACGCCCCCGCCCTCACCCGGAGTGGTCTGCGCAGTGTCAGTCATGCCTCGTTCCCTTCGTAGTCGACGGGGATGTCGACGCTGATGTTCTGCGCGGTATCGGTCAAACGCACGGTGAGCGTCCCGTCGGCGATGGTCGGCAGCACCCAGGCGAAGCTGCGCTGGATGCTCGCACCCACCGCGACATCGGCGATGTACCGCGTGCCGTACGGCGTCGTGATGCGCACCGAGACGGGCGTGTCACTGGTGTTCGTCACGTCGACGAGCAGCGTTGCGCGACCGCTGGTGACGGTGATCTCCGTGGTGATGTCGGCCGTCAACGCATCCGCAGCAACCTCGACGACCGTGGACGCGGGGAGCGTGACGAGCAAGTCCGGCACGCCGCGCACCTGAGCAGTCACGACGACCTCGCCCGCTTCGCCGCCCGCGATGAGAACGGGGGCGGCGGCCTGGCCTGCGCTGTTCGTCGTCGCCGTGGCTTCGGTGGTGCCATCCGCGAAGGCGGCCGGACCGGATACGACGAACTCAACGGTCTGCCCGTAGGCGGCGTTGCCGTCGCCATCCGTGGCGAGCACAATCGGGCGCTTCAACGTCTGTCCCGTGGAAACCTGCTCTCCGCCGCCGCTGAGCACAGAGAGCTCCGTGGCCACGGCCTGGCCGAAGGCCAGATCGATGCCGGTGAGCGTCGTCGTGCTCGAGATCGTCACGACCGTGGCCGATTCGCGCGAGTCGCCGCCGTGCCACGCGTCCGGCAGTCCCGGAGCGGACGTGCGGAACACGTAGTCCCCGAAGGGCAGTCGCGTGATCGTGAAGGAACCGTCGACCTGCGGAATCCACCCGGTGGCGACAACATCGCCGGTCTCCGCGTCGAGCGCGTCCACGGTCAACTGACGCACCTGCCCGCCGTCCGAGCGCGACACGGTGCCCTCGACGCTGCCGCCAGGCACCATGGTGAAGTCGATGCCGTCGAGATCGGTGGGCTCGCCCTCGACGAACGTGATCACCTGCGCGCCGTCGCGCGAGTTGGCGGCGTCATACCAGACGGTCGCCAGGGCCGGGTCGCCCGTGCTGTCGAACAGTCGCAGCTTGTAGTCGCCCGGGGCGATGCCGTTGATCGAGAACGTTCCGTCCTCGGGCACGCAGTGGCCGCCGCTGTCCCCCGACTGCTGGTTCGGGTCGGGATATGCGTCGACCAGCGCGATCTGGATGCGGCAGTCGGCATAGTCACCCTCGGGCAGAGTCACCTGACCGCTGATCGAGCTGCCCTGCTCGAGCTGCGCATCGATGCCGGTGGCGGGCGTGCTCGAATCGACGACGACCATGGTGGCGTCATCGGGATCGCGTGCGTTGTCGTAGTACTCGCTCAGAAGCCCCGAGCCCCACGGCGCGTAGAAGTTCACCTGGTTCTCGCCGGGAGCAACCCCGACGATGGTGTACTCGCCGTTCTCATCCGTGGATGCGTAAGAGCCGATGGCCGCGCTCGCGGACCAGGCGTTCACCGATACGTCTGCGAGCGGCTCGCCATCCGGGCCGCGCACAGTGCCCTGGATCTCACCGCCGACGAGGAGCTCCGCATCGATCCCCGTGATCGGCGTGTCGGTGTCCGAGACGCTCACGGGGGTGGCCGTATAGAAGTCGCGCGCGTCGTCGTACCATTCGCTGAGGAACGGCGAACTGCTCTGCGGAGAGAAGTTGAGGCGGTATTCGCCGACCGGCAGCGCGGGAATCGTGTAAGTGCCGCCGATGCCGACCCAGTCGCCGGCGACGGTCTGGTAATCGCTGTCGTACGCCCAGACGTATACGGAGTTATCCGTGATGGGTCCCCCGTCGGAGCGGGTGAGGGTGCCCGACAGCGGCACACCGGCAGCGAGGACCTGGTCGATGCCGGTGACCGCGGCACCGTCGACCACGAAGAAAGTCGCGTCCTCGACCCACTCCGCACCGCCGTAGTACGCGCCGCGCACCCAATCATTTCCGCTGAATCTCACGGTGTACTCGCCCTCGGGCACGTTCGTGAACTCGAAAGTCCCGTCGACACGAACCTCGCCGAAGCTCACGGTGCTGCCGCTGCGCGTCTCCAGCGTGGTGAAGATCGCGTGGTCGCGGATGGCGGCGCCGTTGTCGAGCGTCACTGTGCCCGAGATCGGGTAGGCAGGGGTCAGGGTCGCATCGTAGCCCGTCAGAGTCGTGGCCTCGGTGAAGCTGATCGTCTCCGCGTTGTCGGGAGTGATCTGACCGTTGTACCACTGGTCGCCCCACATCACACCGCCGTCGCTCACACCGTGGAACTTCAGCGTGTAGTCACCGGGAGGGATGGCGTGGATGACGTAACTGCCGTCGGCTTCTACCGGGGTGCCCCCGGAGCCGGAGGTGCCGAGTTCAAAGAGCGACACAGCCGGCGTCGATGCGCCCCAAGGCTCGCCGTCGCCGCGCACGACAGTACCGTGCAGCTCGCTGCCCAGGGCCATGGTGAGGTCGAGATCGTTGCGCTCGATCGGCGCGTCCGAGGGGATCGTCACGGTCGTGGCGGTGTCCCAGTCCGAACCGCCATAGTAGCCGCCGAGCAGGTTCGTGGAGTTGTCATCCGCGAGTGAGTAGACGCGGTAGTCTCCGGGGGCGACGCCGGTGAGCTCATAGGATCCGTCGGATGCCACGGGGATGTTGACATCGAGTCCTTCGCCGTCGATCGGCGATGCGTACACGACGACCGTACTGGTGGCAAAGGAGCCCCCGTCGGCCCGAGTGACGTGACCTCGGAGTGTGCTTCCTGGAGCGAGCTGCGCGTCGACGCCGCTGACCGTGGCGCCGGCCGTGACGCTGACGATGCTGGCCTCGGCGCTGTTCCAGACGTTGTCATAGAACTCGCCCATGTACGACGATGTCGAGGCGAACTCCACGGCGTGATCACCAGCCGCGAGCCCGGTGATCGTGTACGAACCGTCTGCCGAAACGTTGGCCGAGCCGCTCCAGCCGCCATTGGCCAGCGGTCGCGCGTGCACGGTCACGCTGTTGGACGGGCAATCGCCGCTGCCGCAGGTGACGGTGCCGGAGATGAACCCCGCCGAATCGAGATCGGCATCGGCGGTGCGCGAGCCGGTCGGGTCATCCGTGAAATCGAGCACGGTGGCCGACGTGATGCGATCGGCACCGTCGAAGTATTCGCGGACCAGCTGGCCTGTGCTCGACTCGAATCCGACCACGACCGCAGCAGCGGTGATGCCGGTGAACGAGTAGGAGCCGTCAGAGCTGCTGAGGGCGTCGATCGTCTCGCCCTCGGGCGTGGCGAGCGTGACGCGGAGCGCGTCAGCGCCCGTGATCGGCTGTCCGCCGTCCTTCGTCACGGTGCCGGAGACGCTCGCACCCGCGGCCTCGTCGGAGGGGGTCACCTTCGCGCGGGGCGCCTGTATCGAGCGCGGAGCCGGCGAGGAGGGGTCACTGCGGTCGGGCTCCGGGGCGACGGTCGGCTCCGGGCTCGGCGAGGGTTCGGGGTCAGCGGTCGGAACCGGAGCGGGCGTCTCGGTCGGCGCCGTGCTTGGCACCGGTGCAGGAGTGGCCTCGGGGTGTGCCGTCGCATTCGGGTCGACGCGAGGTTCGGGCGTCGCCGTCAGGCCCTCCGCCGCAACGGATGTCGATGGTACCGCGGCGTTCGCGGCCCCCGGCAATGCGATCATCAACAGCGCTGCAACGAACGCGGCCGCGAACTTCGACCTCATGGATCCCCCTGGGTTGGCGCCGGTCGGCCTCCCTCAGCCTCGGCCCGGCACCCAGACGAGTATAACCAGATGCTCAGGTTATCCTCAGAATCGAGGGGCCTCGCAGATGCGACCCGGACGGGGCCGGAGCAAAAAGAAAGAGCCTCCGGTCTGGTCCGGAGGCTCTCTATGTCGTCGTGACCCCAGCGGTGTCTGGTTTCAGGACATCGTTGACAGATGATCGCGCGGATCGTGCTCGTGATCGTTGACACCTGAGTCGGGTCATCGTCGACGCTCTGCCGGTGATGATCGTTGACCGGTGAGTCGGGTCATCGTTGACGGGTGAAACCAAAGAATCTCGTCATCGTCCGCGCCGTCACCGATCAAGGCCTGACCCATGCTGAAGCCGCTGCGCGCTTCGGGGTGACCCGCCAATGGGTACACACCCTCGTGCACCGTTACGAAGCCGAAGGCCCGGACGGACTCGCGCCACGCTCTCGGGCCCCGAAGAACCGGCCCGGCACCACCCCGCCCGCAATCCGCGACCGGATCGTCCAACTACGCAGCGACCTGACCCACTCCGGAGCCGACGCCGGGCCGGTCACGATCGCCTGGTACCTCGAGCAGGAAGGCCACCGATCACCATCCACGTCCACGATCCGCAGGATCCTGCACGACGCCGGCCTCATCGTCCCCGCACCCCACAAACGCCCCCGCAGCTCTTACATCCGATTCCAAGCCGATCTGCCCAACGAATGCTGGCAAGCCGACATCACACACTGGTTCCTCGCCAACGGCACCCGCGTCGAGATCCTCGACTTCCTCGACGACCACGCCCGCTACCTGCTCGACATCCGGCCCGCGGCGGCGTTCACAGGCCCGATGGTCGTCACCGCGATGACCGAGCTGATCGCCCGCTACGGGCCGCCGTATTCGACTCTCACCGACAACGGCCTCGTGTTCACCACCCGCCTGGCCCGCTTCAAAGGCGCCCGTGGCGGATTCGAGAAACTCCTCACCGCGCACCGCATCACTCAGAAAAACGGCCGCCCCGGTCACCCGCAAACCCAGGGGAAGATCGAACGCTTCCACCGGACACTCAAACGCTGGCTCACCGCACGCCCACTGCCCGACACGATCGAAGACCTCGCCGCCCGGCTCGCACAGTTCCAGACCTGGTACAACACCGCCCGCCCCCACAGAGCGCTCGCAGGCCGCACCCCCGAGCAGGCCTACACCGCGCTCCCGAAAGCCACCCCGACCACGACCACCGACACGACCGAATGGCGCTCCCGCACCGACACCGTCGACCAGCACGGGAAAGTCACCCTCCGCTACGCCGGCCAGATCCGCCACCTCGGCATCGGCCGCGCTCACTCAGGCACCCCGGTGCTCCTACTCACCCACAACCGCGACGTCACCGTCAGCAGCATGAACACCGGAGAAATCATCGCCGAGTTCACCATCGACCCCGACAAGAACTACCAGGCCAAGAACCCGTGACCCCCACCGTCAACGATGACCCGACTCACCAACCCCGCGTCACACGTCAACACCCCACACAACAAAAAAGCCCTGAGCCGCGACCAGTTCGTAAACTATGTCGCGACTCAGGACATCGTGACCCCAGCGGGATTCGAACCCGCGTTACCGCCGTGAGAGGGCGGCGTACTAGGCCGCTATACGATGGGGCCGTCTTACTCAGCGTTTCCGCCTCGCGACAACCGTTCAAGTATGCCATGACGGTTCGGAGCGCGCCAAATCGACGCGCCCCTCAGGGCTACCGGGAGTGTCGGGCATGTTTGCCCTGTCCGTCACGACGCGGTTGACTCATCTCATGCGCGTCACGAAGCACGAACATGCCACTCTCCGCATCGAGGATCATGGCGAGACGATCATCATCGATCCGGGCTCGTTCACGATCCCGCTCCAAGACCTCGAGCACCTCGTCGCCGTGGTCATCACGCACGAGCACCCCGACCACTGGACTCCGGAGCATCTGGAGCGCATCCTCGATGCGGCGCCCGACGCCGTGATCTACGGGCCGCCTGCCGTGGCGGCCCTCGCCGAGGGATTCTCCGTGCAGGCGGTCGAGCCCGGCGACACGATCACGGCGGGCAGCTTCACACTGCGCTTCTTCGGCGGCATGCACGAGGTCATCCACTCCTCACTGCCCGTCGTGGAGAACGTCGGCGTACTCGTCAACGACGAGCTGTACTACCCCGGCGATTCGTACGCCGTCCCAGAGGGAGTCGAGGTGGATGTGCTCGCCGCGCCCCTCGGTGCGCCGTGGCTGCGCGTGGGCGACGCGATGGACTTCGTGCTCGCTGTGCGCCCTCGCCGCGCCTTCGGCACGCACGACATGACGCTGTCCGTCCTCGGCCGCGGGATGCACCGCCAGCGCCTGCGGTGGGCGACCGAGCAGAACGGCGGCGAGTTCTTCGAGCTCGAGCCCGGCGACGCGCTGCCGAGCTGACGCGGGCTCTCCCCACTGCGAACGACGCGCGCCGCCGTCATAGACTGGCGCGCGTGGGGGATGTCACACCGGTCGGAGCGCATGCGCGCCGTTCCTGGACGCCTCTGCTCGTCGTCATCGGTGCGGCGGTGCTCACGCTCGTGGCCGCGGTGGCGCTCTCGGGCGGCTTCGCCGACAAGCCCGCGACCGCCAGCGAGATCCCCGCACTGAAGCAGGGTGACGTGCACACGAACGATCGCTTCTCCGTGCGCATCGACCACGCCGTGGTGGCCGACGAGAACGAGGCGAGCGGGGTGCGCCCCGACGACGGCGAACGAGTGCTCGCGATCACCGTCGAGGTCGAGAACGTCTCCGACGAGGCCTTCTCCACGACATCCGCTCTGGCTCCCACGCTCACGATTCCCGCGTTCGGCGATGACGCCGATCCGCGGATCTCGCGCATCGACGACGGCACCCGCAATCCGTGGCTGCAACCGGGCCTCCCCACCCGCCTCATGATGGCGTGGGCCGTGCCCCGCGATGTGCTGCAGAGCATCGTCGATGACGAACAGCTCGAGGTGCTCGTGCTCGATCCGCATCGCTACGAGCTGTCGGTCATCGCGACCGGGGTCTCGTGGAAGGACACTACCCCCGGCGCGACCATGCGCGTCGTCGTGGAGGATGCCGGCGGCGAGGTCGACCGATGACCGTGATGCGTCGGGTCCTCCCCTGGGCAGTGGGCGCCGCACTACTCGTCCTCGCGTGGCTGGCCGTCGCCATCGCCCCGACGGATGCGCAGACCGAGCAGCCGTTTCGTACGACGATGCCGCTCGGCGAGCAGGTGTCCACGCGCTCGCTCGCCGGGACCCTCATCGACGTGCGCCTGACTGATCGCCTCCTCTTCGGCCGCTGGACGGCCGAAGGCACCTGGCTCGTGCTCGATCTGGAGCTCGAGGCGACGACCGCGCCCGAATCGCTGCGGTGGGCCGAGCTCGAACGCCCCGGCGGCGAGAAGTACCGCGCCACGGAGCGCATCGACTCGCTTCTCGACGAACCGCTCTCTGCGGGGATCCCGCAGAGAGGCGTGCTCGTGTTCGAGTTGCCGGAGTCCGCACGCGGCGAGCACGTGCGCGTCGACCTCGGGGCCATGCTCGCCGACACCCGCGCAGACGGCCTGCTCTCCGTGGAGGTCGACCTCGCCGAGCTGGACGCGATGCCCGAGCTGCGACTCGACGACGAAGGCCGGTCATGAGCGCGGCCGGGAACATCCTCCCGCCCCGCCGTCCGCCCTCGTGGTGGCGGCGCAACCGGGTCGCGCTCATCGCCCTCGCCCTACTCGTGCCCCTCACCTTCGGGGTGATCGGAGCCCGCGAATGGTGGACGCGCTTCGAGGATCGCCCGGTGTTCCCGTCCGAGGTCTCGGTGGGCGAGGTGACGGCAGGCGCTCAGTGGGCGGGCGCGGAGATCACCGACATCACCGCCCGGGTGGACCGCGACGTCCCGGAAGGTACCCGTGTGCTGCTCGTGCGCCTCGATGTCGAGCCCCTGCAGGATGCCGTCGGGTGCCGCAATCCGGTGCTGCGCGAACTCGACGGCGAGCATCGGGAATGGTCCGCGGCGTCCGGTTCTCTCATGCCCCGCGGTGCCGACGCTGTCACCGAATGCCCCGACGACTCAGCCGCGCCCTTCGAACTCGTGATCCCCTATGTCGTGCCCGCCGATGCCGGGGCGCTCGCTCTCGACGTCGACGTCGCCGTTATCCGCCCCGGCTTCCTGCGCTTCCCGCTCGGATGAACGCTCGATCACGACATGCTCCAGCGTCGTGTCGTACGCCCCGGCGACGATAGCCAGGCGCACCGGCTCGACGATCAGCGGGATGAGAACGAACAGCATCGTGTCGGCGACCTGCCAGAAGGTCTGCAGATCGTGCGGGCCCACGACGCGGATGATGCCGCCGCGCAGCAGCTGCTCCAGCAGCAGGGTGACGCTGTAGCAGAGCACGTACGCACCTACGAGAACCGGCCCGGCACGCAGGGCGAGGGTGAACGCCTTGCCCATCGGCACGACGCGCTCCGTCAGCTCCTCCCACAGCCCTGTCGCGCCGCGGCGGACGACGACGGGCATGCGGTCCCAGCCGCGGCGCGCGGCCTCGATCGCCCGCAGCCGTCTGCGTCGGCGACGCGCCGCCTCGATCGCCACGCCGTAGACGACGCCGGCGATGGTGATCCACGCGAAGGGCAGGGCGACGAGCTCGATGACATCGCCGCCGACCTCCTCGAGCGAGGTCCACACCTGTGCCACGGGGGCGGCGACCTCGCCCAGCCAGGAGCGCAGATCGCCGATCCAGCCGAATACGACCCGGGTCTGGATCCAGTTCCACACGGCGGCGAGCGCATCATCGAGCATCAGCACGAAGAGGTACGTCCACAGCACCTCGCACAGCACCGCGGGCCACTGCGTCCAGCGGGGCAGGCGATCCCGGCGGCGCGCCCACGCCCACCGCAGGCCGAAGGCGACGACGGCGGTGACGATCGCGGGGATGCTCGCGCCGAGCACGGAGATGTCGGGCAGATCCTCTCCTCCGGCACCGCCGAGCCAGAGCTCCGTGACGCGTCGCGCGTAGTCGATCCAGTCTTCGTCGAGGTATCCCCAGATCTCGTAGAACAGCAGGAACGGCACGGTCGCCGTCATCACGGCGTCGAGGAAGAAGCTCCGGCGACGACGCGGATCGGCAGGCGTCGGCGCCAGGGCGCCCAGCGTCTCGAGCTCCGAGCGCATCACGAGGAACATGGCCACGAAGCTGAGCAGCTTGGCCAGCGCGCCGAGGCCAACGAGGAGGGCGCCGAGATAGGTGGACCACTGGGCGACGAAGCTCGCCAGCATGATCGCGAGGTACCGGCCGAGGATGCCCGCCAGCAGCCAGGCGAGCAGCGCGGGCCAGCGACGCACGAGCACCACGCCCGCGGTGCGCAGCATCCGGATCATGACGCCCACGCTATCGGGAGTCGCGCCGGGCCCGACTCCCGACACCGCTCAGGGCTGCGCCTCGCGCACCCGCAGCGAGCGCGCGAGGTGGTCGCGCTGTTCGACGACGAGCCGGCGCAGCGCGCCGGGCGCATCCGCGTTCTCGGCGAGCCAGGCATCGACCTGGTCGAGCGATTCGGCGTCGGGGAACAGCCCCAGCACGAGCCGCCTGGCGATCTCGATGCTGCGCTGCGCCCATGCCTCCCGGATGCGCGAGAAGTACTCGTCGTCGAAGCCCGAGATCAGATCGCGTCGCCCGCCGGCACGCAGTCCGTCGATCGTCGCGGTGAGGTGGTCGTTGCTGAGCGCGGTGTCGTGCCATGCCGACTGCCAAGCCTGCGCCCGGACGTCGGCGACAGGGCGCGCAGCGAGCGCTGTGATCGCCGCGGTGCGTCCGCTGGCCGTGTCGTCGCGCCGCTGCTCGGCGGCCACGTCATCGGCATCGGCGTGGCCGGTGGCGACGAGTGCGGTGAGCAGGGACCAGCGCAGCTCGGGATCCATCGGCAATCCCACCGGGGCGTCGCCTTCGAGCAGGGCACGGACCTCCTGGTGCCGGCCATCGTCGAATGCGGCCGCGGCCGCGAATGCACGCGCCCACGCGAGCTGACCGTCGCTTCCGGCCTCGGCCGCGATCAGCGCCTCCGCGGTCGTCTCGAGCCATTCCCGGCGCCGTGCGGCGCGCGCACCGTCGGCGACGAAGTGCTCGATCGCGAAGGAGGCGTTCAGCAGCACACCGCTCAACAGCGCGCTGTCGGACTCGAGCGGGGCGTGCCGATGCACGATGCGCAGGTAGCGCTCGGCCGCGAGATCGCCATCGCGCGTGGCATTCCACAGCGATGACCACACCAGCGCCCGGGCGAGAGGATCGCCGAGACTCGACAGCGCCTGCTCGACCGCGTCGAGAGAGCGCTCGTCGAGGCGCGCCTTGGCGTAGGTGAGGTCGGCGTCGTTGATGAGGGTCAGGTCTGCCTCGGCGAGCGCGAGCGCAGTCCGCTCCTCGCCGAGGCCGACGGCGATCCGCTCGCGCAGCGCGAGGCTCGTGGCCTCGAGGTCGTAGAGTCCGACCTGCAGCCGGTGCGGGCGCACCTCCGACTGCACGAGTACGGCGCTAGCGGCATCCGTGCGCTCCAGACTCAGCGTGCTCACACCCGTGGTCTGCAGCCAGGCCGCGGACCAGGCACGCATGTCTCGGCCCGAGACCTCGGCGAGCTCTGCGAGCAGGTCGTCGAGAGTCGTGTTGCCGAAGGCATGGCGTGCAAAGTACCGGCGGGCGCCTTCGAAGAACGCGTCTTCGCCGACGAAGGCGACGAGCTGCTTGAGCACGGCGGCGCCTTTGGCGTACGTGATGCCGTCGAAGTTGAGCTTCGCCGCCTCCAGGTCGGGGATGTCGGCGACGATCGGATGCGTCGTCGGCAGCTGATCCTGCGTGTACGCCCACGCTTTGCGCCGGTTCGCGAACGACACCCACGCATCCGTGAACTGCGTGGCGGCGACCGAGGCGTGCGCGCCCATGTAGTCGGCGAACGACTCCTTGAGCCACAGGTCGTCCCACCACCGCATCGTGACGAGATCGCCGAACCACATGTGCGCCATCTCGTGCAGGATCGTGTTGGCCCGGCCCTGATGCTGCGCGCGTGTGGCCGCACCGCGGAACACGTACTGCTCGGTGAAGGTCACCAGGCCCGGGTTCTCCATCGCGCCGAGGTTGTACTCGGGCACGAAGACCTGGTCGTACTTGCCCCACGGGTAGGGGTAGGCGAAGGCGTCGTCGTAGAAGTCGAGGCCCTGCCGGGTGATCTCGATGATCTCGTCGGCATCCAGGTGCGCGGCGAGCGACGCGCGGCACAGCACGCCCAACGGCACGCGCCGATCGCCCTTGCGCCACTCGGCATTCACCCGGTGGTACGGCCCTGCCGCGACGCTGGTGATGTAGCTCGAGATCGGCAGGGTGGGCGCGAACTCCACCGTCTGAGCGTCATCGGTCTCGGCGACGGAGACGGCGCTCTGGTTGGAGAGCACCTGCCAGCCGCGCGGCGCCGACACGACGAACGTGTACCGGGCCTTCATGTCGGGCTGCTCGAAGCAGGCCATCACTCGCCGCGAGTCGGCCGGCTCGTACTGGGTGTAGAGATACGTCTCGCCGTCGACGGGGTCGCGGAAGCGGTGCAGCCCCTCCCCCGAACGGCTGTAGGCGCCCACCGCATCGACGACGACCGTGTGTGACCCTGCCGCAAGCTCCGGAAGAGCGATGCGTGCGCCGTCCCAGCGCACATCGCATGCGGCATCGTCGATGCGCAGCCCACGCACCTCTTCACCGAGGAAGTCGAGCCACGTCGTCCCCGCCTCGGCGAGTTCGATCGCAAGCCTTGTCGTCGTCGGGAATCCGCTGCTGCCCGGATCGGGCGCCCCGGTGAGGTCGAGTTCGACGCGGATGTCATGGACGGAGACGTTCGCGGATCGCGCGCCGGTCTCCTGCCTGGTGAGGTTCGCACTGGTCATGATCCCCATCGTTTCACGTCGGGCGGGCGACGCCCCGGGCCGTGTCCGGGAGCCGCGTGAGAGGCTGGGGTCATGCGCAGACGACATGGAGCGGTGCTGCTCGCCGGGGCGCTGGTCGGCATCCTCGCGCTCTCCTCGTGCGCCGTGGGAGACGGCGATCCGACGCCCTCCGCCCCTCCCCCGAGCTCCGCACCCGCGACCCCGTCGCCCACGGCGACGCCCGAGCCGACCGCAGCCCCTGCTCTGTGGCCGTCGGGCGAGGTCGGCGTCGCCGCCGGGGCGCTGCAGTCCCCGTGGGGCCTCGTCGTCACAGATGACGTCACGCTCATCGGTGAGCGCGACACGGGCCGCATCCTCCGCCTCGACCCCGACGGCGCGCTCACGCAGATCGCGATGCTCGACGATGTCGTCCACGGCGGCGAAGGGGGCCTGCTCGGTCTCGCCCTCGACGACGAGAACCGGCTGTACGTCGCATCGACGGGCAGCGACGGCAACCGGGTGCAGCGGTTCGCCCTCGCGGACGACGCCGGGTCGCTCCGCGAGTCCGAGACGGTGATCGCGGGGCTCCCGTCGGCACGCAACCACAACGGCGGCCAGGTCGCGTTCGGTCCGGACGGCCGGCTGTACGTGACCGTGGGCGATGCCGGCGAGCCCGAGGCCGCGCAGGATGCGGGTTCGCTCGCGGGAAAGATCCTGCGCCTCAATCCCGACGGCACGATCCCGGACGACAATCCCTTCCCCGGCTCCCCCGTGTTCAGCCTGGGCCACCGCAACGTGCAGGGGCTCGCCTGGACCGACGACGAGCGGATGTTCGCGTCCGAGTTCGGCCAGGACACCTGGGACGAGCTGAATGAGATCGTTCCGGGCGGAAACTACGGCTGGCCCGCGGTCGAAGGCACCGCGGGCCATCCGGCCTACATCGATCCGGTGCTGCAGTGGCCGACGTCCGAAGCGAGCCCGAGCGGGTTGGCGGTGATCGGCGGATCACTGGTGCTGGCGAACCTGCGCGGGCAGTCGTTGCGCGTCGTCCCCATCGCCGACCCGCAGGGGCAGCAGGTGTTCTTCAGCGGCGTGTACGGGCGCCTGCGCGCGGTCGCCGTCGCGCCCGACGGCACGCTGCGCATCCTCACGAACAACACCGACGGCCGCGGCGACCCGCGCCCCGGCGACGATCTGCTGCTGTCGGCCTCGTTCGTCGAGGGCGGCTGAGGGTCGGGCTCAGCCCGCCGCGCTCACCGGCACCGGGGCTGCCGCGGCGGTGGCCGCTGTCAGCGCACGGGCGAGGTCGGCGATGAGATCGTCGGCATCCTCGAGTCCGATCGACAGGCGCACGATGTCGGCCGCGGGCCTCGCCTCGGGCGCCACGGGCCGGTGCGTGAGCGCCGCAGGCAGCTGCACGAGCGAGTCGACGCCGCCCAACGACACGGCGTGCGTGAACAACTCGACGCCGTCGATGAACGCCGATGCCGCGGCATAGCCGCCGTGCAACCGCACGGCCAGCATCGCCCCGGGCCCGCGCATCTGGCGTCCGACGAGTCCTCGCTCGTCGTGCGAGCCCGGATAGAACACCTCGGCGACGGCGTCGTGCGGCTCCAGCCACTCCGCGATCCGCCGGGCGTTCTCCTGCTGCGCGCGCAGCCGCACGGGCAGGGTGGCGAGACCCCGATGGAGCAGATAGGCGCCGAGGGGGTGCAGCACCGCCCCGGTGATCGCCCTCACGCGGCGCAGCGCCTCCGCGGTCGGCTCCGCGCACGCGATGACACCGGCGATCACATCGCCGTGCCCGCCGATGTACTTCGTCGCGCTGTGCAGCGACATGCGTGCACCAAGATCGATCGGGTTCTGCAGCAGCGGGGTCGCGAAGGTGTTGTCGACGAGCACGGGCACGTCTGCGGCCTGGGCGACGACGGCGGCGATGTCCACGAGATCCAGCGTCGGATTCGCCGGGGTCTCGAGCACGATGAGCCCGGTGTCGTCGCGCAGGTGCTTGTGCACCTCATCCTGACCGCAGAAGGTCGTCTCCACCCCGAGCAGGCGGGAATCGAGCAGGTGGTCGGTGCCGCCGTAGAGAGGGCGCACGGCGACGACGTGACGCTTGCCGATCGCCGTCGTGTGAGCGAGGATCGCCGCGGTCATCGCCGCCATGCCCGATCCGAAGGCCACCGACGCCTCGGCGCGCTCGAGCTCGGCCAGCGCCTCCTCGAACCGCGCGACCGTGGGATTCCACAGCCGCGCGTACACATTGCCGCCCTCGGCAAGCGGATGCCTACCGGTGGCCATCGCCTCGTACGAGTCTCCGCCGTGCTCGATGTCGGGCAGGGGATTCGTCGACGACAGGTCGATGGGGGCGGCGTGCACGCCGAGCGCGGCGAAGTCGGCGCGGCCGGCATGCACCGCGACAGTGTCGGGATGCGGAACGTGCGCGGAAGAGCGAGAAGTGGAATCCATGCCTCTACGATCGCGCAAGGCTTCCTGAACCGCCAGCCGCCCAGGTCGCGTCCAGGGGGTGCCCGTAACGTCGTCACGACGATGCGACAGGATGCGGATACCGCGCCCGCGACAGCGGTGACCGGCGACAGCGGCGCCACGGGCAGGATCGCGGGCCTCGACGGCTTGCGCGGTCTCGCGGCGCTGATCGTCGTCTTCTACCACTGCTCGCTGTTGGCCAGGCCCTTCCTCGATCCTGAGGCATGGACCGTGCTCACCCGCACGCCGATGAAGCTGCTGCTGGCGGGTACCGAGTCCGTGCTTGTCTTCTTCGTGCTTTCGGGACTCGTCGTGGCTCTGCCCGCGCTGCGCGAGGGCTTCTCGTGGATCCGGTACTACCCGGCGCGGCTGCTGCGGCTTTACCTGCCGGTGTTCGGGGCGCTGCTGTTCGCGGCGGCGCTCATCCTCCTCATCCCCCGCGATCCCGCGACGATGCCCGAAGGCTCGTGGATGCGCGATGCCCAGGCGACGACGATCACACCGGGCTCGCTGCTCTCCGAGGCGTCGCTGCTGCGCGCCAGCTACGACATCGACAACGTGCTGTGGTCGCTGCGCTGGGAGCTCTTCTTCTCGCTGCTGCTGCCGCTGTTCGTCTGGATCGCGCTGCGCAGCAGACACCATTCGCTCGTCGTGGCAGCCCTCGCCGTCGCGGCGACGATCACCGGGCGCCTCGTCGAAAGCGACGCGCTCGTGTATCTGCCCGTGTTCCTGCTCGGCACGGTGATGGCGGTGAACCTCGACGCGCTGCGGACGTATGCCGCACGCCCGGCCGTGCGCCGCGTCGTGCCGTACGCCGGGGTCGCCGCAGCTCTCCTCCTGATCGGCACGTGGCTGGCGCGCTGGGTGCTTCCCGACGGCTCGATCGGCGACCGGGCTCTGTGGGGATCGGCGGGGCTGGCGGCCGCCGTACTCGTCGCGATCGCCGCGGTGTGGGCGCCGGCCGCGCGCATGCTCGAGACGCGACCCATGCTCTGGCTCGGACGCATCTCGTTCAGCCTCTACCTCGTGCACGTCCCGATCATCGGAACCGTGGGGTACCTGCTCGGCGTAGAGCACTGGTGGCTGGCGTGCCTGATCGCCGTGCCGCTGAGCCTGCTCGTCGCCGCGGTCTTCTACCGCAGCGTGGAGCTGCCCTCGCACCGGCTCTCGCGCGCGGCGGGCGACCTGTGCCGGAGGCTCGCACGCCGCCCGGCACCCACCGCCGACGGCGGCGCCGCCGCTGTGGCTACTCGGAGCGCGTCCCGATGATCCCTAATCGTCGGCGCGCGATGCCCAGGCGTCGACGCAGGATGCCGAGTCTCCGACGCATCCGCACGCGCAGCGGTTTCCACTCCACGGCGCGCAGCCGCTTCGCATCCAGCGCCGCACCGAGCTCCCGGCCCCACACGCGCGTGACCGTGCGGTCGGCGAACATCGCGGCACGCACGCGGGCACGGTGACGCATCGCCGCCACCTGGGCCTGCGGCATCTGCTGCAGCGCGAGGATGCGATCGGCGATGGCGGCGACATCGCCGGCGGGCACGACGAATCCGTCGATCCCGTCGCGGATGACATCGCTGGGACCGTAGGGGATGTCGTAGGCAATGGGGATGCATCCGGCCGCCATCGATTCCGCGAGCACGAGCGGCAGCCCTTCGGAGGTGGAGGTGAGCAGGCTGAAGTCGGCCTCGGTGAAGCGCTCGCGTGCATCGGTGCGGAACCCGTGCAGGGCGATCCTGTCCTCCGCCTCGTCCTTCGCGATCCGCGCACGCAACGCCGACTCCTGCTCACCCTCGCCGTATACGTCGAGGCGCACAGCGTTGCTCCGGGAGGCGGCCACGGCGACGGCCTGCGCGGCGTGCTCCACGCGCTTTCGTGCCGTCAGCGATGCGATGACGACCCCCGTGCCGCGGACGTGCTCCCGCTCGGCGGGGGGATCCAGGTCGATGCCGTTGGGGATCACGCGCACGCGCGCACCCTCGGCGACACCGTCGGCCCGCATGTCTGCGCGCTGACGCTCGGTGAGAACCACGACGGCGTCGAAATCGGCCGCGCGCCGGAGCACCCTGGCCCGCGAGGGGCGCAGGACGCCGGCGCGCTCGCCCTTGCGGTGCGCGCCGTGCACGAGATGCACGGTGACGACGTTGTCGCGCCGGTAGCCCGCGGCGAAGCGCGCCGCCGTCTTCGAATCGACGATGAGGAAGTTCGTGCCGCGGCGGGTGAGCCGATCCAGCCACCACGCGTACAGCTTCCAGCTTGAACCCCAGGTGCGCAGCGGCGCACCGTGCTCGTCGTACGCGACGATGCGCCGATGGCCGTCCACTACGCGATCCGTGGCGAGCAGGGTGCCGTCGCGGCGGAAGCGGTCAGTGCCGATCAGCGATCCCTTCGCATCCCGTCGCTCGCGCAGGAGAACGATGCCCGCGTGCTCGGCGACCGTGTCGCCCTCCATCGGAACGAGCAGCGCGTCGGCCTCGGGCCGCGTGTTCTGCGGCGCAACCGGCCGTTGTCGGAGGTCGTCCCACAGGTTGCGGATCGACAGACCGTCGACGAGCTCGCCCGAGGTCCGCATGCGCTGCTCGAGCTCGGGATAGTCGGCGCGATCGTCGAGGGTCAGCACCGTGACGTCGACACCGGCCAATCGTACGAAGGCGCGGGAGCGGTGCAGCATGGCACCCGTCATGCCGCCGTAGCGGTCGGCGATCCCCCAGGTGAGGGCGAAATGGCGTCCATGGGGGAAGCCGAGCCGGGGCGAGCCGGAAGATGCCGAACGCATGACGGCGACGTTAGGCCCCCCATCCGTGGACACGCTGGGAGAGCGCCCTCAGAACGTCGTGTCCGCCTTCACCCCTCACGCGGCTGCAGCACCCCGTCGTGCAGTTCGAGCACGCGGTCGGCCCGGGCGAGCATCGCGGCATCGTGGGTGGCGACGACCGCGGCCGTGCCCCGCTCGTGCACCAGAGCGGCGATGAGCGCCATGATCTGTGCGCCCGTCTCGCTGTCGAGCTGCGCTGTCGGCTCATCGGCGAGCAGGATCCCCGGATTCATGACGAGCGCCCTGGCGATGCCCACCCGCTGCTGCTGTCCGCCGGAGAGTTCGCCCGGGCGCTGGCGCGCGTGATCCTCCAGCCCGACCGCCCGCAGCGCCTCGGCCACGCGGCGATCGCGCTCGGCGGGCTCCGTGCGGCGGACGCGCAGCGGCACCTCGACGTTCTCGGCCGCCGAGAGCACGGGGATGAGTCCCGCCGTCTGGAAGATCGAGGCGATGCGCGTGCCGAGCATCTCGTCGAGCGCCGAGCCCGCCGTGACGAGGTCGACGTCGTCGATCGTCACGCGGCCCGAGGTCGGCGCATCGAGCCCGCCGAGCATGGTCAGCAGGGTCGTCTTGCCTGAACCGGAGCGCCCGGTGATCACGACGAGCTCTCCCTCGTTAACCTCCAACGTGGCCTCCCGCACGGCCACGACGTCTTCGCCCGCGCCGCGGAAGACCCGCGAGAGCGCTTCTGCGCGGAGTACGACGGTCATGAGCGTTCTCCATCCCGACGAGAAGTCCGGGCGGCCCGTCTCGTCAACGGCTTGGGTGCGTCAGAGGCATCCGCGGCATCCGGGGTGTCGCGGCGCCCGGGTCCGCCGGGCGCGACCCGCACGTGGTCGGGCTCGAGCGTGAGCCGCACCCGATCGCGCAGGTCGAGCTCGGTGACGAACTCGGCGGGCAGCTGCATGCGCCCCGCGCGATCCAGCACGGCGTACTCCTGTGCCGTGCGCACGGCGCGACCGTCGTCATCGGTCGCCGTGCTGCGCAGCGTCTCGGTGGCCGTGCGGCCGTCACGGATGCGCACGGTGCGCTCGACATGCTCGGAGACCCCGGCATCGTGCGTGACGATCAGGGTGGTGACGCCGCGCTCGCGATTCACCGTCTCCATCGCCGCGAGCACCTCCGCGCTCGTGTGCTCGTCGAGCTCGCCGGTCGGCTCGTCGGCGAGAAGCACACGCGGACGATTGGCCAGGGCGACGGCGATCGAGACGCGTTGGCGCTGACCGCCCGACATCTCGGCGGGGCGCTTGTCGGCCACTTCTCCCGCATCCAGCAGCTCGAGCAGGTCGATGCCGGCCTGCGCCCGCTCTGCCCGGGGCACGACGCCGGCGACCTCGTGCACCATCTCGATGTTCTCCTTCGCCGACAGGTACGGCAGGAGGTTGCGCGCCGATTGCTGCCAGACGAACCCGACGCTGCGACGACGGTACTCCAGCCGTTCTGCGCCCTTCATCGTCACCAGGTCGTGCCCTGCCACGCGTGCTGTGCCGGCGGTGGGCTGATCGAGCCCGGCCAGGATGCCCAGGAGCGTGCTCTTGCCCGATCCGGATGCACCCACGAGCGCGACCATTTCGCCGGTCCGCATCCGCAGCTCCAGCCCCTGAAGCGCCTGCACCTCCACGCCCTGCGCGGTGAAGATCCGCACCAGGCCCTCGCAGACGATCGCCCCATCGGTCATGACGTCCATCCTCTCGCCCCGTTCGTGCATCACAGCTCCCGTTCGTCGTCGCCGCGGATCGCCTGTGCCGAGTGCAGACGCGAGGCGAGCACGGTGGCCGCGGCCACGGCGACGGCTGCCACCATGGCGAAGCCCACCACGACGAACAGCGGCCAGACCCCGCCGAGTGCGACCGCGGGCTGCGCCGGACCGCCGACGAAGCCGCGCAGGTCGAGTGCGGGGATGACCAGCCACGCCATCGTCACCCCCGCTGCCACGCCGAACGGCAGCGCCAGCAGCAGCGCAGGTACCACTTCCCACGCCACGAGTCGTCCCGCGGCGCGACGCGGATGCCCCAGGGTGCGCAGAATGGCCAGCATCCGGGCTCGCGCGGGCGCGCCAAGCACGAGCATCGCGACGACCGCCACACCCAGCAGCACAGCCACGACGCCACTGGCCGCCAGCAGCGCACTGCGGACCAGGCTGAAAGCAGGATCGTCGGTGTAGCCCGCGGCGATGGAGGCGGGGGTCTGGAAGCTCGCGCCTTCGCCGAGAGCGGCTGCGGCGGCGGCACCCACGGCATCCGGATCGGCCCCGGGCGCGAGCGAGAGGTACAGCTGCGAGCGCCCCGTGCCGCGCTCGCCGAGCGTGCGCGCATGGGCGGCGTCGACGATGATCCACTGCTCGGCGCTGCCGAACGGCACCTGCGGATCCACGGTGCCGACCACGCGCACCGCGGTGCCGCCGACCTCGATGTCGCCATCGGCGCCCGCAATCGTCCCGAGTCGCGCCATCAGCGGCTGCGAGACCACGATGGGCACGCCCTCGTCGTCATCAGCCGTGAGCGACTCGGGCAGCGGCAGTGGCACCATCGTGTCGCGCTGCACGGCGACCATGTCGTCGCGATCGACCGTGTACAGGTGCGCGCGGGTCTTCTCGGTTCCCGCCGAGACGTCCACGGTCATATCGCCCCGCAAGGCCGCCATCGCCGCCACTCCGTCGAGCGCAGCCACCCTGTCGGCGGCATCCTGCGCGATGTAGGCGGAGTCCACGCGCACTTCGGCGCCCGCGGCGACCGCAGCCGAGCGTGCGATGCCCTGGGTGACCGTCGCGGCGAACGCGACCGAGAAGATCGCCACGCCGAGTCCGATGACCACGGCGAGCACGGGTGCGGTGCGCACGACCGGGTCGCGACGCGCGCGTGCGGGGCCGAGGAGCGCGGCGAGCCCGGCGCGGCGCCGGGCCCGGCGCTCGGCAGCACGCAGGAGCAGCGGAAGCAGTCGCAGCGTGACGATGCTGCCCGTCGCACCCAGGAGCACGGGCAGCGCGAGCAGCAGCGGATCGGCGCCTCCCGCGGCGCCGCGTGCCACGACGAGTACGGGCAGGGCCGCCGTGAGGGCCAGCACAAGAATCTCGAGCGCGAGCCGCCACCTGCTCACACCGGCGTGCACGGTGTCACCGAGGTCGCGGCGTTCGTGACGCCCCGCATCGGTCAGGGCACCCCATGGCAGCGCGATGACGGGAGCTGCGGCGAGCGCGAGCGGCACGACGAGCGTCCACGTGCCCGCCCAGCCCGAGACGGCAGCGGCCGCCGCCGCCCCGAATACGGCACCGAGCAGCCCCAGCGCGGCTCCCTCTCCCCCGAGCCGTGCGATGAGGTGTTCGGTGGAGGCGCCGCGCGCCCGCAGGACTCGGGTGGGCGTCACGCGGCGCACGGCGAGCATCCGCGACACGAGGGCGAGCACGACGAGCGCAACCGTGACGGGCCCGACAGCGGCGATGCTGACGACGGCCGTCATGGCATCCGCCCTGGACAGCCCCGTGTCGATCGCCTGCGGGAGGGCCGAGCTGAACGGCAGTCCGCGGTTGTAGAAGGTCCGGTCGTACATGGGGATGTCGACCGGGTCTGCAGAGAGCAGGCGCAACTGGGCGGCCGCCTGCTGCGCCGTGGCGCCGTCCAGCGCCGCGGTGTCGAACGGCATCCACGAGACGACCTTGATATCGCTCACGCGGTCGACGAGCGCGGCGGCCTCATCCGGGTGCATGAAGGCGGACGCGACGAGGATGCGGTCGCCGCTCGCCGTGACCTCGACGGCGGGCCGGAGAGATCCGTTGATGAACGCCCAGTCCTGATCGTTCTCGTCGTTCGGGGCGACGATTCCCGTGAGCACGACAGTGCGATCCTCCCACCGGCGGGTGGTGCCCAGCGGCCAGATGAGCTGCTCCGCGACGGCCTCGGTCAGGGCGATCTCGATACCGTCACCTGGCGCGGTGATCTCGGGAAGGCGCCCGTCGACGAGCTCTGCACGATCGGTCATCCCCGGATCCGCGACGAGCGCCACCTTGTTCTGCGGCACCGGTTCGACGCGATCGGGCGAATCGTCCTTCGATGGGAACGGATCCACGGTCATCACCATCCGGGGCGCACCCAGCATGTTGCGCAGCGGCTCGGGCTGTTCGCGACGTTTCTGTTCCACCTCGTCCAAGGCTCTGCTCCAGACGCCGGCGTCTCCCGTGGCGGCGTCATCGAAGGCGGGAAGGCCCGGCGTGGTCGCAGAGGGCCACCTCGCCAGCTCGGGAACGCTCGAGACGGCACTCTGGATGGTCGCGGTGCGTCCCTCGGCGAGCAGCGCGGGAGCGGCGAGGCCGAGGTACGACAGCGCGGCGATGACGACGACGAGGAACAGCGACAGCGCGGGAGCCGTCGACGCACCGCGCACGAACAGCCTCAGCCGGCTATTCATGAGGCGGCTCCCAGCACGACGGGCAGCACGACGGCGGCGACCACCGCGCCCACGACGGCACCGGCGACGGCCGCGTAGACCGCCACGAGAGCCGTCTCACCCGCCCGGAGCGCACGGTGCTGAGACGGTGAGAGTCCGAGTGCGCGCAGCACCGTCGGCTCCTCGCGGCGTGCGCTGGCGGCGGCCGACGATGCTGCGACGAAGCCGATGACGCCGAGGACGACCGCCACGAGTGCCCCGATGATCAGCAGCGCCGGTGCGACGCCGGTGACCGGGGCCGCGCTCACCTGCGCGGCGGTGAGGATGCGGGCCGGATGCGTCGCCTGCGCACGCAGGTCTGCCGCCGTCTGCTCGGGCGTCGAGCTGCGCACCCATAGCTCGTTGGGAGCGAGATCGCCGATCTCCGCGAGCGTCGCCGGATCGACCGCCATTCCGAGGCGGTCGCCGATGCTGGGAAGCGACTCGACGATGCGTACGACCTCGAACGTCGCCGGTCGGGCGACCGAGCGCACACGCGCCGTGAAGACGGTGCCGTCGCGTGCGCCGAGCCGATCGGCAAGGCTCCGGGTGATAGCGACGGCGAGCCCCTGCCCCGAGCTCGTGCTGAGTGCCGCTCCCAGTCCCAGCGCGCCGGGCGGCCCGGCGACGAGCACGGCGGAGTCGGATCCGACCGTGACGGAGTTCCGCAGTATCTCGTCGGCCGCCGTCACGCCGGGCCAGGTCGCCACTGTCTCCGCCGTCGCATCGAGCCCGTCCGCGGCGATCATGCGCACGTCGGCGCCGAGCAGCGCATCGAGTGACTTCTGCTCAGCGGCGCCGGTCACTGCGGGGGCAGCCACCGCGACGGCCGCCGACGCCGTGGCCAGCCCGAGGCACAGGATGGCGACGGCGACGACGCCCATCCTCCGCGCGACCTGCCGCAGCGGGAGGAGCGGAGCGATCCCTCGGGTGGACCGCAGGAGCCGCTCGAGCAGGGCCGCGAGCGGGCCGGCGATCACAGGGGCGAGCGCGCAGCCGGCGACGAGCAGCAGGGCGGGCGCGGCGGCGGCCAACGGCTCCGGCGCACCGTCGGGGGTGACCACCGACCCCGTGGCGAAGAGCTGCCAGGCCGACAAGGCGCCGAGGATCGCGGCGACACCGGCAGGGAGGAGCAGCGCGGAAAAAGTGCGCGACCCCGCATCGTTGCGCACCGACTCCTCGCGCACGGCATCCGAGCGCACGGCAGCGCGTGCCGCGAACACGGCCGCCCCCGCGACGACGAGCGCGAGTACCGCTGCGGCGGTCACGAGAGCGAGCGCGGTGACGCCCACGGTCAGCCCGAGACCAGCGAGAGCGAGCGCGGCCCCGACGGCGACGACGAGGGCGGCCTCGCCCGCGGCATCGAGGCCGAGTCGGCGTGCGGACGCACCCCTGGCCCGCAGCAGGGCGAGCTCGGTGCGCCGCGCCGAAGCCAGCGTGGCGAGCACGATGCCCAGCACGAGCGCTCCGAGCAGAGCGATGATCAGCAGCGGTGCGACAAGAAGGCCCCGGGTCGCCGCTACCGCCGACGCCTGCCGCTGCACCGTGCGGTCGAGGCCGCCGAGGATGCGCATGTTGCTCGACCGTTGCGGGTCGATCGCGTCGGGCAGATGCGTCACCGCCGTGATCGCCCGCTGGAGGGCGGCACGGTTCGCGGTGTCATCGGTCCGCGGGGCGATCTCCCACGTCGCCGTCGGCGTACCGGGGAGCTGCGCGAGCGCGCCGTCGGCGATGACCGCTGGTCCCATCACGCCGTCGTTCTCACCCGAGGAGACCGACGGATCGCCGTGCCAGGCCGGGTCGGCGGGGTCGTTCGCCTCCCAGGTGCCGACGAGCGTGAGCGTCGTGCCGTCGCGGGTGAGTGTGACCTCGTCGCCGACCTGCAGCTGCCCGCGCTGCGCCGCTGCCGTCGGGAGCGCGAACTCCTGCGGTGTGCGCGGCCACGCGCCCGCAGAGAGCGTGGCGAGGTCAGGGGCGCGGGGCTCGTCGACAAGCCGGAGCGCCGCATCATCGCCGCCAGAGGGTACGCCGTCGACCGTCAACGAGACCAGCCGGGAGACGACGATCGCAGGCTCATCGAGCCCTGCGCGGTCGGCGACGTCGGCGAGCGCCTGCCGCACCTGCGCATCCTGCTGCCCGGCGTCGGCGGACTGCGCGGCGACGACGCGGAGCGTGCGGGCGTCCGGTTCGGCATCGGCGAGGATGTGCGACGCGCCGTCGTCGAGCATCCTCTCGGCCAGGGCGTCGATCGCGCCGATTCCGCCCACAACGAGAGCGGCGACGAGTGCGAGGAGGGCCAGGCGTCCGGCATGCACCGCCGCCCGTCTCACTGCAAACGTCATCGTCCCTCATTCACCGCGCACTGTCGATCATCCTCTCCCCCGAGGTCTATGCGCGCAATGACTCGCGGTCGATGAAACGAAATACGACGATGCCCGACGTCCTTACATGCAGCAAGACGCATGCGGGTGCACGTACCGTAGCAGGAAGCGATCGGCAGATGCCTTTGGCTTCACCCGCCGTCGCAATGCCGCGATGGCACGAAGAACGGTCGTTCACCATCTCCCCCACGCTCGCCGTCTCCGGCGCTCTCGGAACCATCCGCCAGACCTATGCGCGAAAGGAGGACTTCCCACCGATCGCCCGCGCGTACACACAGGTGTCGAAGGTCGTGCGCGAGACGGGTCTGTTGCGTCGCACCCCCTGGTTCTACGTGTTCGTCGCCACCCTGATCTCATTCGGGTTCGGTGGCGCGATCGCGGGCTTCGTGCTGTTCGGTCACAGCTGGTTCCAGCTCTTGATCGCAGCGGCTCTCGGCATCCTGTTCACGCAGGTCGCCTTCCTCGCGCACGAGGCCGCGCACCGGCAGATCCTGAGCTCCGGTCCCGACAACGACCGGCTCGCCCGCGTGCTGGCCGCATTCGTCGGCATGAGCTATTCGTGGTGGGATGCCAAGCACAGCCGCCACCATGCCAATCCCAACCGTGTCGGTAAAGATCCCGACATCGAGATCGACACGGTCTCGTTCATCGAGGAGGACGCCGCCTCCGCGAGAGGCATACGCCGACTGATCACCCGGCGGCAGGGATGGCTGTTCTTCCCGCTGCTCACCCTTGAGGGACTCAATCTCCACTACCTGAGCCTGAAGCACCTCTCCGGCCGCACGGCGGTGAAGGGCCGTTGGCCCGAGTTGGCGATGATCACGGCCCGCTTCGCTCTCGTGCTGACACCGGTGTTCCTGCTTCTGCCGTTGGGCATGGCGTTCGCCTTCGTCGGCGTCATGCTCGCCGTCTTCGGCGTCTACATGGGTGCGTCTTTCGCTCCCAATCACAAGGGGATGCCCGTCATCGCGCCCGATGCGAAGCTGGACTTCTTCTCGAAACAGGTGCGCACCTCCAGAAACATCCGCGGAGGCTGGTGGGCCACCTGGCTCATGGGCGGTCTCAACTATCAGGTCGAGCACCACCTCTTCCCGAGCATGGCGCGGCCGCATCTGGCGAAGACGCGCGAGATCGTCCGCGAGTTCTGCGCCGTGCATGACGTGCCCTACACCGAGACGTCGCTGGTGCGTTCCTACGCGATCGTCATCGACTACCTCAGTCGTGTGGGACTCGCGGCACGCGACCCATTCGACTGCCCGATGGTCTCGTCATACCGCCGCGTCTGAACGGCTGTATAGCCGCGGAATCTCGCCACTCTTCTTGCTGGGGTACCTGGACTCGAACCAAGAACAACTGAACCAGAATCAGCCGTGTTGCCAATTACACCATACCCCAAGGGCATCAGCCGAAGCCGTGCACCGAGGGTCAAGTCTAGCCGACTCCGCGACGCGATCCAAACCCACCACCCGCCCCGCGTGGCGCCCTCAGATCTCTACGCGCGATCCTGAGTGACGAGGGTTGCGTCAGTTCTCGAGCTTGCTCGCGAGCGCGTTGAGGCGGTCGATCGTGGCCTCCTTGCCGAGCAGCTCCATCGACTCGAACAGCGGCGGCGAGACGCGTCGCCCGCTGATCGCAACCCGCGCGGGGCCGTATGCCACTCGCGGCTTGAGGCCGAGGTTCTCTACGAGCGACCCCGAGAGGGCGGCCTGGACGGGCTCCGCGGTGAAGCCCTGCACCGGCTCGAGCGCGGCGATGCTCGCCCGCAGCCCTTCGGCGGCGTTCTCCGGCAGGCCCTTGAGCGCATCTTCGTCGTACGACACGGCGTCGGTGAACAAGAATCCAAGCAGCCCGGGGGCATCGCCCAGCACGGGCAGGCGCTCCTGGATGAGCGGGGCGGCCGCGGCGATGAGTTCCGACTCCTCGTCGGTGGGCTGCTCCCCCACGACGCCCGCCTTCTGCAGATACGGCGTGATGCGGGCGGCGAAGTCGGCAGGATCGAGCATCCGGATGTGGTCGCCGTTGATCGACTCGGCCTTCTTCTGGTCGAAGCGGGCCGGGTTGGGGTTCACATCCTCGATGCGGAACGCCGCGACCATCTCCTCCTGCGAGAACACGTCGCGGTCGGGCGCGATGGACCAGCCCAGCAGCGCGAGGTAGTTCAGCAGCCCCTCGGGAATCATGCCGCGCTCGCGGTGCAGGAACAGATCAGCCCGGGGATCGCGCTTCGACAGCTTCTTCGTGCCGTCTCCGAGCACGAGCGGCATGTGCCCGAAACGCGGGATGAAATCGGTCACCCCGGCATCCACCAACGCCGAATACAGCGCGAGCTGGCGCGCCGTGGATGGCATGAGGTCCTCGCCGCGCAGCACGTGCGTGACGCCCATGAGCGCGTCATCGACCGGGTTGACGAACGTGTACAGCGGAATGCCGTTGGGCCGTACGATCACGAAGTCGGGGAAGGATCCCGCCGGGAACGTGACCTCGCCGCGGATGAGGTCGACATAGGTCACATCGCCGTCGGGCACGCGCAGACGCAGCGCCGGCTGGCGGCCCTCGGCGCGAAAGGCGGCCTTCTGCTCGTCGGTGAGGTCACGGTCGAAGTTGTCGTAGCCCTGCTGCTTGGCACGACCGTTCGCCTCGTTGCGCGCGTCGATCTCCTCCGCGGTCGAGAAGCTCTCGTACACCGCCCCCGCGGCGATGAGCTTGTCAAGCACCTCGCGGTAGATGTCGTGACGCTGCGACTGGCGGTACGGCGCGTGCGGGCCGCCCACCTCGACGCCCTCATCCCAGTCAATCTTGAGCCAGGTGAGCGCATCGAGCAGCTGCTCGTAGCTCTCCTCGCTGTCGCGTGACGCATCGGTGTCTTCGATGCGGAAGATGAGCTTGCCGCCGTGGTGGCGCGCATAGGCCCAGTTGAACAGGGCGGTGCGCACGAGGCCGACGTGCGGCAGGCCGGTGGGCGACGGGCAGAAGCGAACGCGAACGTCGGCGCCGGTGGCCGTCGTCGTGCGGGGATCGGGAGTAGCCATAGCCCCTCAATCCTAGTTCCGCACCGCGATTCAGACGATGAGGGTCGTCAGCGACCCACGGCGATGGCGGCGGTGTGTTCGAGCGGCACGAGTCCGTCGACGACGAGTTCGGCGCAGAGCGTGTCGAACGCGGCACGGAAGCGGTGCCGCTCCGCCGCGTCCAGTCCACGGTACAGACGCCCGGCACCGGCGACGCCGCCCTCGGCCGACAGCCAGAGCGCGGCGGGATCGACCCACCAGGTCCAGGTCTTCTCGTGCACGTCGACGGAAGCCCATCCGCCCTCGGTCAGCATGACGCCGAAGCCGTCGGCGGTGCGGACGAAGTCCTTCTCGGGCGGAAGCTGCTCCGGGGCCGGAACGTCGATAACGGCACGGTCGCGCACATCCGCCCAGAACCACGACGGCGAGCGCGACCAGATCGTCGCGGCCACCGCATGGCGGGCCACGCGGGCGAGCTCCCCCGCGCAGCGGCGCGGATCGTCGACGTGATTCAGCACGAAGTTCGCGGTGACGACGTCGAAGGCGTCGTCACCGAACGGCAGCTCGGGCAATCCGCCGTCGACGACCCGGAGCCGAGGATGCTCGCGTGCGACGATCTCGCGCATCGATGCCTCGGGCTCGCATGCCGTCACCTGCCAGCCGTCAGTGGCCAGTCGCGCGGCGAGCCGGCCGGTGCCCGCGCCGACGTCGAGCAGCGACCGCCCTCCGGCGCGACCGAACGCAGCGCTCAGATCGTCACCGGTCTCTGCGCACAACGAGGCGTACGACGCCTCGTACGCGGCGCCGACGCCGCCCCACTCGGTCATCCTTCGGCCGCGATACGTGCGAGGCGCCCCGCGGGCGACAGCACGACGATCCCGATGACGACGACCATGGCGGCCACGGCCAACCCCGCGTAGGCGAACAGATCGAGCACACCGCCTGCGAGCACGGCGGCACCCGCGGCGGCGAAGCTCATGAGCGAATCACTGAGGCCCTGGCGCTTCGTGCGCAGCCGCGGCGCACTCGCCTCGGTGAGCAGGGCCGCCCCGGCCACCGTCGACGCACTCCAGCCCAGTCCGAGCAGACCAAGGGCGACCATGACGCCCGTCGCATCCTCGTTCGCGAAGAACGCGAAACCCAGTGCGCCGGCGAACAGCGCCTGTCCCAGCAGGATCACACGCATCCGCCCCCAGCGGTCGGCGAGGATGCCGAACACGGGCGAAAGCGCATACATCCCCGCGACGTGGATCGCGATGGTCGTGCCGACCAGCGCCGTCACATCCTGCGAGGTCGCATGCCCGCCGTGCATCGCATGCGCCATGTGCGAAAGGTGCACCGGGGTCATCGCCATGACGGCGACCATGACGACGTGTGAGCCGGCCACGGCGAGGATCGCGTAGCGGGCGACCCGCGGGCGATCCTGCACGGCGAGTGCCGTCGCCGTCGCACCGGTGTCGACGAGGCCGCGCGCCGACAGCAGCGGGTCGGGGCGCAGTGCCACGATGTACAGCACGAACGCCGCGGCCTGCGCGATGAGCGAGAACAGGTACGACCCGGTGTTGGGCGGCATGCCGATGATCTGCCCGAGCGCCTCGCCCGGCCCGAGCATGAGCGGCCCGGTGACGCCGCCGACGGTGGTCGACCACACGACGATCGACAGGTCGCGCCCGCGGTGGGCGGGAGCGGCGAGATCGGTCGCGGCGAAGCGCGCCTGCAGGTTGCCGGCGTTGCCCGCCCCGATGAGCAGGATGCCGACGATGAGCAGCGGGAACGAGCGGATCGCCGCGGCGAAGATCACGATGCCGACGCCGACGAGAGCGAACAGGTTGCCGAGCGTGAGCGCGCGCCGACGCCCCAGCGCCTGCGCCATACGCGCGAGCGGGATGGCACAGATCGCCGCCCCGAGCGTCGTCGCCGCAGTGGCCAGGCCCGAGAGCGCGTCGCTGCCCGACAGATCGGCAGCCAACAGGGCCCCCAGCGACACCGTGGAGCCGAAGGCGATCCCGCCGAGAACCTGCCCGGCGGCGAGCGTGAGAACCGTACGACGCTGAACCCGCACTCGCCGTTGCGGATCGAGCGCGACCGTAGCGCTCACTCGACGGGCAAGGCGTCTCGCGCCGAGTTCCGCAGGGTGCCGATGCCGGTGATCTCCACCGACAGCGCGTCACCCGCCGTGAACGCTCCGACACCTGCGGGCGTGCCGGTCATGATGATATCGCCCGGGAGCAGGGTGAACACGGCGGATGCATACTCGATGATCGCCGGAACCGAATGGATCATGTCGGTCAGCGGAGCCTGCTGGCGCACCTCGTCGTTGACGCTCGTGCGAATCGTGGCCTGCGCCGGATCGAATTCGGTCTCGATGACGGGACCGAGCGGGCAGAAAGTGTCGAACCCCTTGCCCCTGGCCCACTGGCCGTCTTTGCGCTGCAGGTCGCGCGCCGTCACGTCGTTGCCGATCGTGTATCCGAACACGTAGTCGAGAGCATCCTCCGCCCGCACGTTCTTCGCGATGCGGCCGATCACCACGACGAGCTCGCCCTCGTACTCGGTCTGCTCCGACAGGGTGGGCCGCACGATCGTGTCGCCCGGGCCGATCACGGCGGTGTTCGGCTTGAGGAACAGCAGCGGCTCCTCCGGCGCCTCCCCGCCCATCTCGGCGGCGTGGTCGTGATAGTTCTTGCCCACGCAGACGACCTTGGAGCGCGGGATCACCGGGGCCAGCAGTGCCGCATCCGCAAGCGGGATGCGCTCCCCCGTCGTCTCGAATCCGGCGAACATGGGGTCGCCGGCGAGCACGACAAGATCCTGGTCGTCGACGATGCCGTACTGGATACCGTCGTTGTGGCTGAACCGCGCGATCTTCACCCTCTCACCCTATCCGCGCCTCGGCGGCGACGGGCGAGGGATCGGGGAGGCATCAGGCGTCGAGGCGGGTGAGCCATCCGTGGCGGTCCTCACGGCGACCGTACTGGATGTCGGTGAGCTCCTCGCGCAGAGACAGCGCCAGCTCACCGATCGGCTGGGCGTCCTCGAATCCCGCGCCCTTGAGCGTGCCGATGGGTGTGACCACGGCCGCCGTGCCGCAGGCGAACACCTCCACGATGTCGCCCGAGGCGACGCCGTCGCGCCATTCCTGCAACGACACCGGCCGACGCTCGACGGTGAGCCCACGGTCCTCGGCCAGCTGCAGCAGCGACTCGCGCGTGATGCCCTCGAGGATGCTGTCGGAGTCGGGCGTGATCAGCCGGCCTTCCTTATGCACGAAGACGATGTTCATGCCGCCGAGCTCTTCGACGCTGCCGTCGGCATCCAGGAACACCACCTGGTCGCAGCCGTGCTCGCTCGCCTCGGCTTGCGGCAGAAGGCTCGCGGCGTAGTTGCCGCCGGTCTTGGCGGCCCCCGTGCCGCCCTTGGCCGCACGCATGTAGTCCTCGCTGAGCCAGATGCTCACCGGCGAGACGCCGCCCTTGAAGTAGGCGCCGGCGGGCGAGGCGATGAGGTAGTACGCGACCTTCTTCGCCGGGCGCACGCCGAGGAACGCCTCCTTGGCGAAAATGAACGGCCGCAGGTACAGGCTCTGGTCGTCCCCTGAGGGCACCCAGGCGCCGTCGAGCGCGATCAGCTCGCGCAGCGACTGCAGGAAGTACTCCGTGGGCAGCTCCGGAAGGGCCAGACGGCGGGCGCTGCGCTGCAGGCGGGCCGCGTTGCGATCGGGGCGGAACGTGTGGATCGACCCGTCGGCGTGACGGTACGCCTTGATGCCCTCGAAGATCTCCTGCCCATAATGCAATACTGCCGCGGCCGGATCCAGCGAGATGGGCCCATACGGCTGCACGCGCGGACGGTGCCAGCCGCCCTTCTCCGACCAGCACACGTCGACCATGTGGTCGGTGAAGAAGGTGCCGAAGCCCGGGTTCTGCAGGATCTCCTCGCGCTGAGCAGGGCTCTTGGCGGCGAGGTTGCGGGTCACGGCGAACGTGAACGGGGCGGTTGCGGTGTCGGTCATGTCACATCCTGCGGGTCGGTGCGGACGGCGGCGTGCGCCGCTCTCAGATTACGCCTGGAGACGCGCGATCACAGCGTCGCCGACCTCGGTGGTCGTGCGCGTGCCCGCGCGCTCGGCGATGTCGGCCTCCACGGCGTGACGCACGCGCGTGGCCTCGTCGAACAGCTCTAGATGATCGAGCAGCAGCGCCACCGAGAGGATCGCCGCGGTGGGGTCGGCCTTCTGTTGCCCCGCGATGTCAGGAGCCGAGCCGTGCACCGGCTCGAACATCGACGGGCTGACGCGGTCGGGGTTGATGTTTCCCGACGCAGCGAGCCCGATGCCACCGGTGACGGCACCGGCGAGATCGGTGAGGATGTCGCCGAACAGGTTGTCGGTGACGATCACGTCGAAGCGCGAGGGGTCGGTGACGAGGAAGATCGTCGCCGCGTCCACGTGCAGATAGTCGACCTCGATGTCGGGGTGCTCGGCGGCGACGGCATCGACGATCCGCTTCCACATGCCGCCGGCGTGCACGAGCACGTTGGTCTTGTGCACGAGGGTGAGCTTCTTGCGACGCCGGGCGGCGAGCGCGAACGCGTGGCGCACGACCCGCTCCACGCCGTAAGCGGTGTTCACGCTCGTCTCATTGGCGACCTCGTGCGCGGTGCCGGTGCGGATGGATCCACCGTTGCCGACGTACGGCCCCTCGGTGCCCTCGCGGACCACGACGAAGTCGACCTCGCCCGGATCGGCCAGCGGTCCCGGCGCCCCCGCGTACAGCGTCGACGGGCGCAGGTTGACGTAGTGATCGAGCTCGAAGCGCAGCCTGAGCAGCAGACCGCGCTCGATGTTCGCATCCTTCAGACGCGGGTCGCCGGGCACGCCGCCCACGGCGCCGAGCAGGATCGCGTCGTGCGCGCGGATCGCCTCGAGGTCGTCGTCTGTGAGCGTGTCGCCCGTCTCGAGGTAGCGCGTCGCGCCCAGCGAGAAAGGAGTCTTCTCGAACACGACCGCGCTGTCGGTGGTCACAGCGTCGAGCACGCGCTCGGCTTGGGCGACGACCTCGGGACCGATGCCGTCTCCGGGGATGACGGCGAGCTTCACGACACGCGACATGGCTCTCCTTGCACAGCGGTGTTGCACGATGGTGCCCCGCACGGGCGGGATTCCAGCGTATCGGCCCGCGACGCCGGCACCGTCACCGTGTGACGGGTAGGTTGCCGTCATCCCGGTCGCAGCGGTGCTCAGTGCTCGTCGACGACCCGGATCGCCGACGTCGAGGCCGCATCGACCTCGGCCGCCGAACGGCGCAGCGTGACCGCGGCGATCACGACGGCGACGAAGACGAGGGCCGCGCCCAGGTACGACACGACCGTGACGCCGGATTCGAAGGCCGCGGCCGCCGCATCCCGCACCTGCGCGGCAAGCTTCGAGGGCAGTCCGTCGGCGACGACGTGCGCCCCGGCCAGGGTTTCGCGCGCGTCGGCTGCGGACGCGGCATCGAGCCCCGCCGGCAGCACGAGCAAGGAGCGGTAGATCGCCGTGATGAGCCCGCCCAGCACCGCGGTGCCGAGCACGGCACCGAGCTCGTACGCGGTCTCCGACACGGCGCTGGCCGCGCCCGCCTTCGACGACGGCGCGTTGCTGAGGATGAGCTCGTTCGACACCGTCTCGGCCGCGCCGATGCCGATCCCCAGGGCCGCGAACGCGGCGACCAGGGGAAGCACGCCGTGATCGGCGGTCGCCAGAGCGACGGCGATGTAGCCGACGACGGAGAACAGCAGGGCCACGGGGATCAGCACGTGCGGTGCTACGCGGCGGGCGATCGGCACCACGACGAGGCCGGCGATGACGGTCGCCGCCATCCCGGGCACCAGTGCGAGCCCCGACTGCATGGGCGAAAGGCCCAGGATGAGCTGCAGATGCTGCGAGACGAAGTAGATGAAGCCCACCAGCGCCACGACGCTCAGCAGGTTCACGAGGATCGCACCGCTGAACGAGCCGCGACGGAACAGCGCCATGTCGAGCATCGGGTCGTCGGAACGCAGCTGGCGGCGCACGAACAGCATGCCCATGACCAGACCGAGCAGAGCCCACAGCCCCGCGACGACGGTCGGACCGTCGACGGCGAGCGCCTTGATCGCGTAGACGATGGGGATCATCGTGGCCATCGACAGCGCGATGCTCACGACGTCGACGCGCCCGGCGTCGGGCGTACGGCTCTCCGGAACGAGCAGCGGCGCGCCGATGAGCAGCGGGATGAGCACGGGCACGGCGAGCAGGAAGACCGAACCCCAGCCGAAGTGCTCCAGCAGGAGTCCGCCGACGATCGGGCCGAGCGCCGAACCGGCGGAGAACGCCGATGCCCATACGGCAATGGCCAGGCGACGCTGGTCGCGGTCGCGGAAGATCGTGCGCAGCAGCGACAAGGTCGATGGCATGAGCATCGCGCCGAACACCCCGAGCAGGGCGCGGGCGGCGATGAGCAGGATCGCCGTGGGAGCGAAGGCGGCGAGGATGGAGAGGACGGCGAACCCGGTCGAGCCGATCAGCAGCATCCGGCGGCGGCCGAAGCGGTCGCCGAGCGAGCCCATCGTCACCAGAAGGCCCGCGAGCACCAGCGGGTACACGTCGATGATCCACAGCTGCTCCGCGCTCGACGGAGCGAGCGCGAGCGAGATCTCGGGCAGGGCGAACGCGAGCACGGTGTTGTCGACCGAGACGAGCAGCACCGGCAGCATGAGCACCACCAGCGCCAGCCAGGCACGCGCACCGGCGCGGGTGGGCGCGGCGGTGTCGATCGTCGTCACGGGCATCAGTTCCTCCAGAGTTACTATACCGTCCAGCTGGTATAGTAATGGAAGACGTCTCGCTGTTCCTGAGCAGATTCCGTGCACGCGCAGCACCTCGCCCGAAGAGAGGAAGCCATGGCCCGCCCCCCACGCGCCCGCGAACGCGTTCTCGATGCCTTCGAAACGCTGCTCATCGACGAGGGCGAGCGCGCCGCGACCCTGGAGGCGACGGCGAAGGCCGCCGATGTGTCGAAGGGCGGCCTGCTCTACCACTTCGCGTCGAAGGACGAGCTGGCCGACGGCCTCATCGAACGCGCGACGATACTCGCCGACGACGACCTCGAACGCATGTCGACGGCGTCCGACGGTCCTGTGTCCTATTTCCTGCGCACGTCGATCATGGAGGGCTCACCGCTCGATCGCGCGCTCATCGCGGTCTCGCGGCTGGCCCAGAGCGGGGTCGTCGAGGCGGGCGACGCGCTGCGCCGCATCCGCCGGTCGTGGTCGACGGCGCTGCGCCCGCACGTGCGCGATGACACCGCGCTCGATCTGGTGATGCTGGTCAGCGACGGGCTGTACTACAACAACGCGCTGGATGCGGCGGGAGACGGCAGCGGAGCCCTCGCCGCCCCCGTGCCCGAAGGAGAAGCCCTGAACCGGCTCATCGCGCTGGTGCTCGACGCCGTCGAGTGACGAAGACTCGTCAGATCTCGGTGATCTCGATCTGACGGAGCACGTCGGCGCCGATCGCGTCGCGCACCTCGTCGAGCAGTTCGTCCGACACCGGCGAGTCGAGGGTCAGCACGCTCAGCGCCTGCCCGCCCTCGGCCTCGCGCGAGATCTGCATCCCCGCGATGTTGATGCCCGCCTCACCGAAGCGCTGGCCGTAGACGGCGACGATCCCGGGGCGGTCGGTGTAGAGCATGACCACGTGGTGCGTGCCGATGGGCAGCTCCACGGCGTGCTCGTTGATCGCGACGAGCTTCTCGATCTGCTTCGGCCCGGTCAGCGTTCCCGACACGGCGAGCTGGGTGCCGTCAGAGAGCGCACCGCGCAGCGTGATGACGTTGCGGTACTCCTCGCTCACCTCGTCCTGCACCAGCCGCACGGCCACCCCGCGCTGCTCGGCGAGCAGCGGAGCGTTCACGTACGACACGGTCTCGCTGACGATGTTGGTGAACACGCCCTTGAGCGCGGCGAGCTTGAGCACGCTCACGTCGTAGTCGTTCAGCTCGCCGTGCACCTCGACGTCGAGACTCGTCAGCGGCGAGCCGGCGAGGGCCGCGAAGATCTGACCCAGCTTCTCCACGAGCGGGATGCCGGGGCGCACGTACGGGTCGATGACGCCGCCGGCGACGTTGACGGCATCCGGCACGAGATCTCCGCCGAGTGCGAGGCGCACCGAGCGCGCCACCGAGACGCCCGCCTTCTCCTGCGCCTCGTCGGTGCTCGCACCAAGGTGAGGCGTGACGACGACATTGGGCAGGGCCGTCAACTGCGCCGCCGCAGAACCCTCGGCGGGCGGCTCAGCCGAGAAGACGTCGAGTCCGGCCCCGGCGATCTCGTTCGCCTTCAGCCCCTCCAGCAGCGCCTCCTCGTCGATGAGTCCGCCGCGGGCGACGTTCACCACGTAGGCGGTCGGCTTCATGGCCTTCAACTGCTCGGCACCGATCATCCCCGTGGTCTCGGGCGTCTTCGGCATGTGGATGGTGAGGAAGTCGGCCTCGGCCACCAGCTCGTCGAGCGAGAGCAGCTGCACGCCGAGCTGCTGGGCACGTGCGCTCGTGACGTAGGGGTCATACGCGACCACGCGCATGTCGAACGCGGCGAGCCGCGCGGCGACCAGCGCTCCGATACGACCGAGACCCACGATGCCGACGGTCTTCTCGAAGAGCTCGACGCCGGTGAACGAACTGCGCTTCCACTCGCCCGCCGACAGCGAGGCGTGCGCGGCGGGGATGCGACGGGCAAGGCTCAGGATGTGGCCGACGGTGAGCTCTGCGGCCGAGACGATGTTCGACGTCGGCGCGTTGACGACCATGACGCCTGCCGTCGTGGCGGCCTTGATGTCGACGTTGTCCAAACCTACGCCGGCGCGGGCGACCACCTTGAGGCGGGGGGCGTGCGAGAGCGCCTCGGCATCGATCTTCGTCGCCGATCGCACGAGCACGGCATCCGCATCCGCGAGCGCGGCGAACAGCGCAGGGCGATCCGTGCCATCGACTGAACGCACATCGAAGTCGGGGCCGAGGGCCTCGATCGTGGCTGGCGAGAGCACCTCGGCGAGGAGGACGACGGGCTTTGCGGCGGACTGATTCGACACAGGTATCCTTCGGGGCAGCGCGGGAGGGGCCGACGCGCCGCACACACCGTCGGGGGCGCGATCGGTCACACTCTACCGGAGCAGCGGGCCGCGCCCCGACCGTGTGACGCGCCGCTCACGCCGTGAGCAGTGCCGCCGGGTTGAGCACCGAGTAGCCGATCACGTCGAGCCAGAACACGGCGACCAGGCCGAGACCGGCCAGCAGCGCGACCGACACCCCGAGCACGCCGCGGCGCCGGCCCACCGCCAGCGCCCCGAGGTAGACGAGCGCCGGGAACACCACGGCGAACACCAGGGTGAACCATCCCGTGGGGTTCAGCCCCAGATGCGCCATCTGGATGAGATGGAAGATCGCATTCCAGATCGCGTATGCATAGAACAGGCCCGCGAGCCCCATCACCAGATACGACGCCCAGCCGAGCGGCTTGCGCTCGAGAGTCGGCTCCTGCGCGTTCTCGCTCATGCGCCCATCACCCCCGTCATCACGAACGGCCAGGGCACGAGGAGCACCACGCCCGCCACCAGCCACAGGATGCGCTGCCACGGTGCACGCCCTCGCGTGAGCACCCAGGCGGCCAGGAACCACAGCGCGGGCGCGGCGACCGAGATCCAGAACCACGGCAGGTACATCTCGTCCGAGACCAGGAAGCGGGCGCTGGGGCGCAGGTTCATCGCCCCGATCACCCAGCCGACCGTGTAGAGCAGGAACACCCCGCCGATGATCCCGACGCTCAGGAGCGCCCCATTGCCGAGCGGACGATCCCGATCGTCCGACGAGGCGCCGTCGTGCTCGGTGGGCACCTCGTCGGCACCCTTGCCGACGGCCGTCCATCCGGTGGGCAGAGAGGGCGCGGAAGCCCCGCTCTCGTCGCCCTCCCATCGCAGTGCGTCTTCGGGATCGGAGTTCATGCACAACAGAGTAGCGACAGACACCCCGCACGATATGCTCTGGGCATTCGCTGACCCGAGGGGAATCACATGAACGACAGCAAGAACGGCGACGTCGCCAACAGCGCGTCGGATGCTGAGGGGACGGGCAACGACTGGGTTCCGACCGCGACCGCTAAGAAGAAGGCCACGACGTTCCGTTGGATCGCCGTCCTGCTCTGGGTGATCGCGATCGCGCTGGAGGTCGTCGCCATCTTCTGGCTTCTGCGCCAGCGCGAGTTCGTCGGAGAAGACGGGAAGCTCGTCCGCAATCCCGAGAGCGGCCTGCTGGAGACCGAGAACGCCACCGCGCAGTTCCCGCAGTGGGCCTTCATCACCCTGCTGGTGTTCCTGGTCGTCATCGCGATCCTGGCGATCACCGGCTCGGTGCTGTGGAAGAAGGCCAACCGGCTCGACCCCGCCAGGAGGTCCGAGACGGTGCGCTTCTTCGTGCAGAACCAACTGGGCGCGATCATCGCGATCATCGCGTTCCTCCCGCTCGTGATCCTCATCTTCCTGAACAAGGACATGGACAAGGGGCAGAAGACCACGGCGGGCATCATCGGCATCGTCCTCGCCGCCGCAGCCGTCGCCCTGGGAATCGACTACAACCCCGCGTCGGTCGAGCAGTACACGGCCGATCAGTCCACCGTCATCCAGCTGCTCGGCGAGGATCAGGTCGTGTGGGTCGACGGCGGCTCGGTGTACCACGTGTGCGAAGAGGTGTCGGACATCCAGACCGGCAGCGACAAGCGCGTGGGCACCACGGCCGAGGCGATCGAGGCGGGCAAGTCCCGGCTCACGCTGAAGTTCGCCTCCGAGATGCGCGCCTGCGGTCTTGCCATTCCGGCGAACGCCAGCGAGATCGAGGATGCGCTCCGTGACATCCAGGCCGGCAACACCGACACGCGCCTGCCTGCACCGGAGTGGGCCGACCCCGCGGACGCCCCGATCAAGGTCGAGGACGCCGTCCCCGCCACCTGATCTGCGGCACAGACGAAGAATGGGCGCTCCCCCGGGGGGAGCGCCCATTCTTCGTCTGCAGCGGGGTCAGCGCGCGGCGGAACCCTCGACGTAGTCCTCGTCGGTCTGCTTCCAGGCGAACAGCGAGCGCAGCTCCTTGCCGGTGGCCTCGATCGGGTGGCCCTGCTCCTTCTCGCGCAGCTCCAGGAACTCCTTCGCCCCGTTGTCCTGATCGCCGATGAAGCGCGTGGCGAAGGCACCGGACTGGATGTCGCCCAGCACGTCCTTCATCCGCTGCTTCACGCCCTCGTCGACGATGCGCGGGCCCGAGACGTAGTCGCCGAACTCGGCCGTGTCGGAGATCGACCAGCGCTGCTTGGCGATGCCGCCCTCCCACATGAGGTCGACGATGAGCTTGAGCTCGTGCAGCACCTCGAAGTAGGCGATCTGCGGCTGGTAGCCCGCCTCGACGAGCGTCTCGAAGCCGGCCTGCACGAGGTGGCTCATGCCGCCGCACAGCACGGCCTGCTCGCCGAACAGATCGGTCTCGGTCTCTTCGGTGAAGGTCGTCTTGATGACGCCGGCACGGGTGCCGCCGATCGCCTTCGCGTACGAGAGAGCGACGCTCCACGCCTCACCCGACGCGTCGCGCTCGACGGCGATGATGTCGGGGATGCCGCGCCCGGCGACGAACTCGCGGCGCACGGTGTGGCCGGGAGCCTTCGGGGCGATGAGGATGACGTCCACGCCCTCGGGCGCGTCGATGTAGCCGAAGCGGATGTTGAACCCGTGCGCGAAGGCGAGGGTCTTGCCCGCGCTGAGGTTCGGCGCGATCGACTCGCTGTAGATGCCGCGCTGGTGCTGGTCCGGCGCGAGGATCATGATGAGGTCGGCCCACTGCGTCGCCTCGGCGACCGTCTTGACCGGGAATCCGGCCTCCTCCGCCTTGGCTGCGGACTTCGAGCCGTCCTTGAGGGCGATCGCGACCTCGACGCCCGAGTCGCGCAGGTTCATCGCGTGCGCGTGCCCCTGCGACCCGTAGCCGACGATGGCGACCTTCTTGTTCTGGATGATCGACAGGTCGGCGTCGTCGTCGTAGAAGATCTCGGTGCTCACTGGTGTTTCTCCTTGATTGTGGTTCTGAGGTTCGTGGGATCTGTTCGTGGGATCAGGGTCAGCCGCGCAGTACGCGCTCGGTGATGCTCTTGCCTCCGCGGCCGATCGCGAGCAGGCCGGATTGGGCCAGCTCCTTGATCCCGAAGGGCTCGAGCGCTCTCAGCAGAGCCTCGACCTTTCCCCTGTCTCCCGTGACCTCGACGACGACCGCATCCGGGGCGTAGTCGACCACGGAGGCCCGGAAGAGGTTGATGACTTCGAGGACGTTGGACCGGTTCGCGTTGTCGGTGCGCACTTTGATCAGCATGTGCTCGCGCTGGACCGAGGCTGCGGGCTCCAGCTCGACGATCTTGATGACGTTGATCAGCTTGTTCAACTGCTTGGTGACCTGCTCCAGCGGGAATGCGTCGACGTCGACGACGACCGTGATCCGGGAGACGCCCGGGACCTCGGTGACGCCCACGGCGAGGGATTCGATGTTGAAGCTGCGGCGGGCGAACAGCCCGGCGACACGGGTGAGAAGACCGGGACGGTCTTCGACGAGCAGACTCAGCACGTGGGTCGACATGGCTCAGACCTCCTCTTCGAACGACGGCGCGTGTTCGCGCGCGTACTGCACGTAGCTGTTGCTCACGCCCTGCGGCACCATCGGCCACACCATCGCATCGGCGCTGACGACGAAGTCGATCACGACGGGCCGATCATTGGTCTCCAGCGCCGTCTTGATCGCCGCGTCGACCTCATCCTCCTTCTCCACGCGCAGCGCCAGGCATCCGTATGCCTCGGCGAGCTTGACGAAGTCGGGGATGCGCACCGTGCCGTGCCCCGTGTTGAGATCGGTGTTGGAGTGGCGCCCGTCGAAGAACAGCGTCTGCCACTGGCGCACCATCCCCAACGAGGAGTTGTTGATGATCGCCACCTTGATGGGGATGTTGTTGAGCACGCAGGTGGCGAGCTCCTGGTTCGTCATCTGGAAGCAGCCGTCGCCGTCGATCGACCAGACCACGCGGTCGGGCTCGGCGATCTTGGCGCCCATGGCGGCGGGCACCGAGTATCCCATCGTGCCCGCTCCCCCGGAGTTGAGCCACGAGTTCGGGCGCTCGTACTTGATGAACTGCGCGGCCCACATCTGGTGCTGGCCGACACCGGCGGCGTACACGGCCTCGGGCCCGGTGAGCTCGCCGATGCGCTGGATGACGTGCTGCGGCGAGAGCAGGCCGTCTTCGGTCGGGGCGAACCCGAGCGGGAACTCGGCCTTCAGCCCGTCGAGATACGACCACCACTCCGCGGTGTCGGGCTTGTCCCGGCCCGTGATGCCGCGGAAGGCGGCCTCGAGATCCACGATCACCTCGCGCACGTCTCCCACGATCGGCACGTCGGCGGTGCGGATCTTGGAGATCTCGGCCGGGTCGATGTCGACGTGCACGATCTTGGCGTGCGGGGCGAAGCCGTCGAGCTTGCCGGTGACGCGGTCGTCGAAGCGGGCACCCAGGGCGACGATGAGGTCGGACTCCTGCAACGCGAGCACAGCGGGGACGGCGCCGTGCATACCGGGCATGCCCAGGTGCTGCGGATGCGAGTCGGGGAAGGCGCCTCGTGCCATCAGCGTGGTCACGACGGGCGCCCCGGTCAGCTCCGCCAGGCTCAGCAGCTCAGGGGCCGCGTGGGCGCGGATCACGCCGCCGCCCACGTACAGCACGGGCTTGCGCGCTTCGGCGATCATCGTCGCCGCAGCCTGGATCTGCTTGCCGTGCGCCTTGGTCACCGGGCGGTAGCCGGGGAGGTCGACCTTGGGCGGCCACACGAACGGCGCCTCGTCCTGCTGGGCGTCCTTCGTGATGTCCACGAGCACCGGGCCGGGGCGACCGGTGCCGGCGATCTCGAACGCCGCGGCGATCGCCCCGGGGATCTCCTCCGGCGTCTTCACGAGGAAGGAGTGCTTGGTCACCGGCATGGTGATACCCACGATGTCCGCCTCCTGGAACGCATCGGTGCCCATGAGGTGGCTGAATACCTGCCCGGTGATGCACACCATCGGCACGGAGTCCATGTAGGCGTCGGCGATCGCCGTGACGAGGTTCGTCGCGCCGGGACCGGAGGTGGCGATCGCGACGCCCGTCTTGCCGGATGCCGAGGCGTAGCCCTCGGCCGCGTGACCGGCGCCCTGCTCATGGCGCACGAGGATGTGACGCACGGCCTCGTCGTCCATCAGCGGGTCGTAGACGGGCATGATCGCGCCGCCCGGGATGCCGAAGACGTCGGTGACGCCGAGCAGGTCGAGCGTGCGGACGACCGCCTGGGCCCCGGTGAGCACGGGCGGACCGGCGGGCTTGGCGGGTGGACGGGGAACGGCGGGTGCTGTGTCAGCGGTCATCGGTTTCCTTGCGATGGTGATCGACGGTGCGCGAAGCGGGCAGAGGCCGCACGCGGCTAACCGGTCGTGGCGCCCTCGGCGGCGGAGCGCACCAGACGGGAGTATTTGGCAAGAACGCCTCGGGTGTAGCGCGGGGGAAGCGGCTCCCAGCCGGAACGGCGGGAGGCGAGCTCTGCCTCATCGACGAGTAGGTCGAGAGAGCGAGCTGCGATATCGACCCGTATCAGATCACCATCGCGCACGAAGGCGATCGGACCTGCGTCGACCGCTTCGGGTGCTATGTGGCCGATGCACAGGCCGGTTGTGCCGCCTGAGAATCGCCCGTCCGTCAAGAGTAATACATCTTTTCCGAGCCCTGCGCCCTTGATGGCGGCGGTGATCGCGAGCATCTCGCGCATCCCCGGACCGCCCTTGGGGCCCTCGTAGCGGATGACGATCACGGAGCCCGGATCGATGGTTCCCTCGGCGACGGCGTCCATGGCGGTGCGTTCGCGCTCGAACACGCGGGCGGGTCCCTCGAAGACGGTGGCGTCGAATCCGGCGGTCTTGACGACGGCACCCTCGGGAGCGAGCGTTCCATGCAGGATGGTCAGGCCGCCGGTGGCGTGGATCGGGTTGTCGAACGTGTGGATGACCTCGCCGTCGAGGGGATCCGGGTCGAGGTCGGCGAGGTTCTCGGCGAGCGTCTTGCCCGTGACGGTGAGCGCGTCGCCGTGCAGCAGGCCCTCATCGAGCATCGCCTTCATGATGACGGGGATGCCGCCGTGACGGTCGACGTCGTTCATGACGTACTTGCCGAAGGGCTTCATGTCGGCCACGTGCGGAACTTTGTCGCCGATGCGGTTGAAGTCGTGCAGGCTCAGGTCGACCTCTGCCTCGCGGGCGATCGCGAGCAGGTGCAGGACGACGTTGGTCGAGCCGCCGAGTGCCATGGCGAGCGCGACCGCGTTCTCGAACGCCTCCTTGGTGAGGATGTCACCAGTGGTGATCCCCTGCCGCAGCAGGTTCACCACGGCTTCACCCGAACGGTGCGCGAAGTAATCGCGGCGACGGTCGGCAGCCGGCGGCGCAGCCGACCCGGGCAGGCTGAGGCCCAGCGCCTCGGCGACCGACGCCATCGTGTTGGCCGTGTACATGCCGCCGCAGGCGCCCTCGCCGGGTGCGATCGCGCACTCGATGCGCTTGAGGTCTTCCTCGCTCATGAGCCCCGCGCGGCAGGCCCCAACGGCCTCGAACGAGTCGATGATCGTGACGTCCTTCTCGGTGCCGTCCGAGAGCTTCACCCAGCCTGGCGCGATCGACCCGGCATAGAGGAAGACGCTGGAGAGATCGAGGCGCGCACTGGCCATGAGCATGCCGGGGATCGACTTGTCGCAGCCGGCCAGCAGCACGCTGCCGTCGAGGCGCTCGGCCATCATCACGGTCTCCACGGAGTCAGCGATGACCTCGCGCGACACGAGCGAGAAGTGCATGCCCTCGTGACCCATCGAGATGCCGTCGGAGACGGAGATCGTGCCGAACTGCAGCGGATATCCGCCGCCGGAGTGCACACCCTCCTTCGCGCCCTGAGCGAGCCGGTCCAGGCTCAGGTTGCAGGGCGTGATCTCGTTCCAGCTGGAGGCGATGCCGATCTGCGGCTTGTCCCAGTCCTCATCGCCCATCCCGACGGCACGGAGCATGCCTCGGGAGGTCGTGGCCTCGATGCCGTCGGTGACGACGCGGCTGCGGGGCTTGATGTCGGTGTCGGGACGTGCATCGGCGGCGGAATCGTGAGGGGCCATGATCGCAGTCTATTCCTGCGCCGCGCGGCGCTCTCGCGCCAGGGCCACGAGAAGCGCGGGCATCTGCTGCGGGCCGTCGACACGCAGCGTCGCCGCCGTCTGCCCCCCGCCCACTCGCACGCCGAGGTCCTGCGGGGCAAGCGCGGCGAGCGCATCCTCGTCGGTGACGTCGTCGCCCGCGAAGAAGACCGCCGTCGCCGCGAACCGCTCGCGCAGCCGCGCGATAGCCGCGTCCTTGCCCTCGGCCCGCCAGGAGAACTCGAGGATGTGCTTGCCGTTGCGCCGACGCCAGGCAGGAATGCGACGGGCCGCCCACGCATCGACGTCGGCGAACGCGCGCTCCTCGTCGGCGGGCGCGGCCATGCGCCCGTGCACGCCGAACCCGTACGTCTTGGGCTCGTACTCCACCCCCGCGTACGGGGCGAAGACCGCGCGCACCTCCGCGGCGATCTCGGCGGCATCGGCAGGCGGCTCGCCCTCGCCGTCGTCCTCGCCCTCCCCGGGGAACCAGTACTGTGCACCGTGCGAGCCCACCAGGATCACGGGCGAGTCGTCGGTGTGCTCGGAGATCACCTGCAGATCGTTCATCGAGCGCCCGGAGACGAAGGCCACCTGGGTGTCGGGCAGCGCTGCGAGCGCGGCCACGGCGTCTGCGATGCCGGGCAGGGCACGCGCCGACATGGGGTCGTCGACGTGCACCGACACGGTGCCGTCGAAGTCGAGGGCGACGACGAGCCGCGCGGTCGCGGCGAGTGCACGCAGCGCGGGGTCGGCGGTGCCGGGAGTCCAGTCGATCGCCATGTCACTCCGCCTCTGGCCGCACGTGTTCCGAGCGGGCCCGTTCCAGGGCGCCGAGGAACGACGACGACCATGCGGTCACGTCGTTCTCGAGCACGCGCTTGCGCAGCGACCGCATTCGTCTGCTCTGTTCCGCCTCGGGCATCTGCACCGCCGTCATGATCGCCTCCTTGACGCCTTCGATGTCGTGCGGGTTGACCCGCACGGCCTGGCGCAGCTCGTCGGCCGCGCCGGTGAACTCGCTGAGCACGAGCACGCCTCGGTTGTCGGCGCGCGTGGCGACGTACTCCTTGGCGACCAGGTTCATTCCGTCGCGCAACGCGGTGACGAGCATGACGTCGGCGGCGAGGTACAGGGCCACCATCTCCTCCCGCGGGTAGCCCTGATGCAGGTATCGGATGGCGGTGTGATCCATGGTGTCGTGCGTGCCGTTGATGCGGGCGACGGCCACCTCGATCTCATCGCGCAGGTGCATGTAAGCGTCGACGCGCTCGCGACTGGGGCTCGCCACCTGAACGAAGCAGACGTCCTGCACGGACAGGTGTCCCTGATCGAGCAGTTCTCCGAACGCCTTGATGCGGTGCCGGATGCCCTTGGTGTAGTCGAGGCGGTCGACCCCGAGGAGGATCTTCTTCGGGTTGCCCAGGCTCGCCCTGATCTCGGCGGCGCGCTGCCGCACGTCGGGGCGGGCGGCAAGCTCGAGGTAGGGAGCGGTGTCGATGGAGATCGGAAAAGCGCGCGCGGTCACGTGGCGCTCGGATCCGTCATCGTCGACGACGGCCACGCTCGAGCCCTTCACCGCGAAACCCAGCCGTCGGCGCACCGCCGTGAGGAAGTAGGTGGCATCCTGCGCGCGCTGGAAGCCGATGACGTCGGCGCCGAGCACGCCGCGCAGCACCTGATCGCGCCACGGGAGCTGCGCGTACAGCCCGTGCGCGGGGAACGGGATGTGGTGGAAGTAGCCGATCGTCACATCGCCGCGCAGCTCGCGCAGCATCTGCGGCACGAGCTGCAGCTGGTAGTCGTGCACCCAGACCGTGCCGCCGCGTTCGACGGTGTCGGCCGCGGCCTCGGCGAAGCGCCGATTGACCCGCACGTACGCATCCCACCATTCGCGGTGGTACTGGGGCGGGGCGATGACGTCGTGGTACAGCGGCCAGATCGTGTCGTTGGCGAAGCCCTCGTAGTACTCCTCGACATCCTGCTCGGACAGCGCGATGGGCATCAGCCGGATACCGTCGAACACGAACGGCTCGATCTCGAGATCGGGCTGGCCAGCCCACCCCACCCAGGCGCCGTCGACGCTCTGCATCACCGGTTCGAGCGCGGCGACGAGGCCACCAGGCGAGGTGCGCCACTGCTCTTCGCCGTCTGCGGAGAAGATCCGGTCCACGGGCAGGCGGTTGGCGACGACGACGAACTCTGCGGTGGACATGACCGCTCCTCTCGGGAATGGACGGCTCTTCTAGGCTAGCGATCCCGCTGCGGCCGGTGACGGTGGCTGTGCGTCCTCGGGTTCAGGCTCACGTTGACGATCCCCGCCGCCACGATGCTGGCCGCGGCGGCGATGGGCAGCAGCAGCGCGACGCTGGTTCCCGCCTGCTCTGCCACGACCCCGGTGAGCGCCGAGCCGACGGCCTGGCCGACGATGACCGACGAGCCGAGCATCGTCATCACCGTCGCCGAGCGCCCGGCCGGGCTCGCGGCGGTTCCGAAGCCGAACTGGGTCACGAGCGTCGGGCCGATGCCGATCCCCATCACCCCCAGGGCGAGGATCATGCCGCCCACGTCGTTCACGGTGAGCAGGATCAGCGTTCCGCCCAGCAGGATGCCCGCGAACACGAGCCAGCGCAGCCGCAGAGAGAACGCCTGCGGCAACGCCGCGATGCCGAGGGCGAAGATCGCCGACCCGATCCCCATCACGCCGTACAGCAATCCGGCGGCATCCGCCTCGCCGCGGTCGGCCATGAACGCCGTCAGTGCCGTGAGCACGGTGCCGAAGAGGAGGCCCACGCCGAAGATCCCGAACACGACCACGAGCAGCCGGGAGCGGAACAGCTCGGAGACCGATGACGCCGCCCCACCGTCGGCCCGGCGGTGCACCGAGATCCACGATGCCGACGGATGCAGGGCGAAGGCGCCGACCGACAGCAGGCTGAGCGCCGCGCCAATGAGGAGGGGCGCCGCGGGGCCGAGCAGCGACGCCAGAGCCCCCACCACGAAGGGGCCGAAGACGAAGACGGTCTCATCGGCCGCCGACTCGTACGACAGGGTCGACGACAGCGTGCGCGCCCGGCCGGTCTCGGGCATCCGCTCCATGATGAGCGTCACGAGCCGGGAGCGCGACAGCGGCGCGACCTGCGGCGCCGTCGCCCCCACTGCGAAGGCGCTGAGCAGGAGCACGGCGTCGGGAACCGCGGCGTATGCGACGACGGTGAGCAGCACGAGCGCGGCGGCGTTTCCCGCCGCGAGCACGAGCAGCACGGGACGCTGGCCGAATCGGTCGGCGGCCGCACCCAGGAGGGGCCCGAAACAGGCCGTGCCCACCCCGACGGCGGCCGAGGTGAGGCCGGCGAGGGAGACCGAGCCGCGCGCTTCGACGGCGAGGGTGAGCACTCCGACCACGATCATCGCGAACGGAAGCCGGGCGATGAAGGCGATGACGAAGTACGCCGCACCGGCCCGTCGGAACAGGCTGCGGTCGGCGTCGGAATCGCAAGGGCTGGTCGTCGTCATGGCTGGAGGCGGGGCCTTCGGCGACCGCTCGTCCATCGTAGGCGCCGCAGCAACGTGCCCTAGGTTCTTCTCATGGCTCCGCTCGTTTCCGACCTCCCCTCCGTCTCGCAGCGCGCCGGGTCGGCGCGCACCTCTCCCGTGCGCGATCTGCTGGCACTCACCGAGCGCCCGGCGGTGATCTCGTTCGCAGGCGGACTGCCGGCACCGGAGCTGTTCGACGTCGACGGCATCCGTGCGGCGTACGACGCCGTGCTCTCCTCTCCCTCGGTGCTGCAGTATTCGACGTCCGAGGGCGACTCGTCGTTGCGGACGCTCGTCGCGGCTGCTTACACCGCCGACGGCGTGCAGACCTCGGCCGACGACCTCGTGATCACGACCGGCTCGCAGCAGGGGCTCGGCCTGCTCTCCACTGTGCTCGTCGACCCAGGAGACGTCATCCTCGTCGAGGAGCCCTGCTATCTCGCCGCGCTGCAGACCTTCGCGCTGGCGGGAGCCCGCATCGTCGCCGTGCCGCACGGCGACGACGGGATCGATCTGGATGCTCTGGACCGGGCCGCCGCCGTGCATGCGCCGAAGTTCTTCTACATCGTCCCCACCTTCCAGAACCCCACCGGCCGCTCGCACGACGTCGAGGCGCGCCGCGGTATCGCCGCCATCGCCGAACACCGCGGGTTCCGCATCGTCGAAGACGAGCCGTACCGCCAGCTGCGGTACGAAGGCACGGCGCTGCCATCGCTGGCCGCCTTCGCCCCCGACCACGTGCTGAGCCTGGGCAGTTTCTCGAAGGTGATCGCTCCGGGCCTGCGCATCGGCTGGCTGCGCTCCACGGGCGACGTGCGGCGCGCCGCGACGATCGCCAAGCAGGCAGCCGATCTGCACACCTCGACGATCGATCAGGCCGCCGCCGCGCACTACCTCGCCTCCGGGCGGGGCGATGCGGCCCTCGACCGCATCCGCACGGCCTATGCGCAGCGGCGCGACGCCATGCTCGAGGCGCTGTCGGCGCACCTGCCCGCCGGGAGCGCGTGGAATGCGCCGGAGGGTGGAATGTTCCTCTGGGTGCGGCTGCCCGAGGGCGCCGATGCGACGACCGCGCTCACTCATGCCCTCGCCCATGACGTCGCGTTCGTGCCGGGAGCCCCGTTCTACTCGGGTGCCGCCGACCCGCGCACGCTGCGACTGTCGTTCACGACATATGCTCCGGGTCGCATTCACGAGGGAATCCGTCGCCTCGGCGTCGCCCTCGCCGGGTAGCGTGGTCTCATGCGCAACTACGTCTTCGCCAGCGGACTGTTCAGCGCCGTCACGGGCGGCATCTCCCTGCTGCGGGGCTCGCGCGACGCGCCGATCACCTGGCGGGCCGTGCTGGCCTGGATCAGCTGGGGCATCACTCTCGCCCTCTCGATCGGGGCGATCGTCGACATGCGTCGCGACCAGAAAGGCGTGCCGGTCGCTCCCGACTCCCCCGTCGCCGACACGCAGGAGAAGCGCACAGCGAAGCAGATCAAGCAGGTGGAGAAGGCCGAGAAGAAGGCACGGGAGACGCAGCGCCGTTGAGCCGGCTCAGCGGGTGAGGATCAGCGCGTCTCCCTGACCGCCGCCGCCGCACAGCGACACGACCGCCGTGCCGGAGCCGCGGCGGGCCAGTTCGTGCGCCGCGTGCACGACGAGACGGTTTCCCGACACGCCGATGGGGTGCCCCATCGCGATGCCGCCGCCGTGGATGTTGACGACGTCGTGGGAGAGCCCCAGCTCGCGCTGCGAGCGCTCCACGACCGCGCCGAACGCCTCGTTGATCTCGACGAGATCGAGCTCCTCCGCCCCGATCCCCTGCTTCTCCAGCGCCGCGCGGATCGCCTGAGCCGGCTGCGCCTGCAGCGAGTTGTCGGGCCCGGCGGTCTGTCCGCTCGCGCCCAGCGCGGCGAGCACCTCCCAGCCCTGCGCCTCGGCGTTGGCGCGAGTGGTGACGATCACCGCCGAGGCACCGTCGGAGATCTGCGAGGAGTTGCCGGCAGTGATCGTCCCGCCCTCGGCGAAGGCGGGGCGCAGCTTCGCGAGCGTCTCGGGCGTCGTGTCAGGGCGCACGCCCTCGTCGGCGGTCACGACGATCGGATCGCCCTTGCGCTGCGGCACGGTCACCGGCACGATCTCGGCCTCGAACACGCCTTCTCGGGCCGCGGCGGCCGCGCGCTGGTGCGAGCGGGCGGCCACCGCATCCTGCTGCTCGCGCGTCACCTCGAAGCGCGGGTTGTGCCGCTCGGTCGAAGCCCCCATGCTCTCCTGGTCGTACGCGTCGGTCAGCCCGTCGAAGGCCATGTGATCGAGCACCTCGATCGAGCCGTAGGCCCAGCCGTCGCGCGATCCCATGAGCAGATGCGGAGCGCGGGTCATCGACTCCATTCCCGCCGCGACGACGGTCAGCGCATCCCCGGTGCGGATCATCCGCGCCGCATCGATGATCGCGGTCAGGCCCGACAGACACACCTTGTTGACGGAATGAGCCGGGACATCCCAGCCGATCCCCGCCCCGACGGCGGCCTGTCGCGCGGCGTTCTGACCGGAGCCGGCGGCGAGCACCTGGCCGACGATGACGGCGTCGATCGCGCCGGCATCCACCCCGCCCATATCCAGCGCGCCGCGGATCGCGAGCGCGCCGAGCTGCGGGGCCGTGAACGGGGCAAGCTGGCCCTTGAGCCGCCCCTGCGGGGTGCGGGCCGCCGCGACGATGACGATGTCTTCGGAGGGGGAGGTCATGCGGTCGCCTTCAGGGTCTCGGGAACGGTCAGGTCGGGCTCGGTGGCGGCGATGACGTCGTCGACGCTCACGCCTGGTGCGGTCTCCACGAGCACCAGGCCCTCGGGCGTCACGTCGATCACGGCGAGGTCGGTGATGATGCGGTCGACCACGCCCCGCCCCGTCAGCGGCAGCGAGCACTCGTTCACGATCTTGGCCGACCCGTCTTTGGCGACATGCTCCATGAGGATGATGAGCCGTCCCGCGCCGTGCACGAGATCCATCGCACCTCCGGGCCCCTTCACCATCTTCCCGGGGATCATCCAGTTGGCAAGATCGCCCGTGGCCGACACCTGCATCGCTCCGAGAATCGCCGCGTCGATCTTGCCGCCCCGGATCATTCCGAAGCTCGTCGCGGAGTCGAAGAAGGCGGTGCCGGGAAGAGTGGTGACCGTCTCCTTGCCCGCGTTGATGAGGTCGGGATCGATGTTCTCCTCCGTGGGGTACGGCCCCACGCCGAGGATGCCGTTCTCCGACTGCAGCACGACGGTCACATCGTCGGGCACGTAGTTGGGCACGAGCGTGGGCAGCCCGATGCCGAGGTTCACGTACGATCCGTCGGCGAGCTCTCGGGCGGCGCGCGCCGCCATCTCGGTTCGGGTGAGCGCCATGTCAGACTCCTTCGCTTCCGACGGAATCGCGAACGGTGCGCCGTTCGATCCGCTTCTCGATGTCGACGCCGACCTCCACCACGCGGTGCACGAACACGCCGGGAAGATGGATCGCATCCGGTTCCAGCTCGCCGGGCTCGACGAGCCGCTCGACCTGGGCGATGCAGACTCTGCCCGCCATCGCGGCGAGCGGGTTGAAATTGCGCGCGGCCTTGTTGAAGACGAGATTGCCGTGCCGGTCGCCGACGGCGGCGTGTACGAGGGCGTAATCGGTGCGGATCGCCTCCTCCAGCACGAACTCCTTCATCTCGCCGTCGACGTCGAAGGCCCGCACATCCTTGGCGGGCGAGGCCTGGGCGACCGAGCCGTCGGCGTTGTAGCGGCGGGGCAGTCCACCCTCTGCGACCTGCGTGCCCACACCGGTCTGCGTGTAGAATGCGGCGATCCCGGATCCTCCGGCGCGCAGCTTCTCGGCGAGCGTGCCTTGAGGGGTGAGCTCGAGCTCGAGCTCACCGGAGAGGAACTGCCGTTCGAACTCCTTGTTCTCGCCGACGTACGACGAGGTCATCTTCCGGATGCGCCGGGCACCGAGCAGCATGCCCAGTCCCCACTCGTCGACACCGCAGTTGTTGCTCACGACGCTGAGGTCGCCCGTGCCCTGGGCGAGCAGAGCTTCGATCAGCTGCGACGGGTTTCCGGACAGGCCGAAGCCGCCCACGGCCAGCGAGGCCCCGTCGGGGATGTCTGCCACGGCATCGGCGGCCGTCGCCCAGGTCTTGTCGATCACGCCTGCACTCCTTCGTGTCGTTCCCTCCAGCTTCCGACTCCGACGGCGCGCGGCCAAGCCCGTGCTTGCGATGTGGGCGCCCCGATCGATAGCGTCCACATTATGGAACAGCAGCAGCGCCCCCGCCGGACGGTGCCCGGCGCCCAGGCCATCGCCCGCGCCTCGGACCTGCTGCGTCGCGTGAGCGCCTCGGCCGACGGCGCATCGCTGCACGAGCTCGCCAGAGACAGCGGTCTGAGCCGCTCCACAGCGCACCGCCTGCTCACCGCGCTTCGGGTGGAGGGACTCGTCGATCAGGACGACGCATCGGCTCGCTGGCTCCCAGGGCCCGAGCTGTACCTCATGGGAACGGTGGCGGCGGCGCGGTACGACGTCACCGAGCTCGCACGCGACATCGTGCGCTCGCTCGCGGTGAAGACCGAGGAGAGCGCCTTCTTCTCCGTGCGGCGCGCCGACGAGACGGTGTGTCTGCTGCGTGAGGAAGGGTCATTCCCCATCCGCTCCTTCGTGCTCAGCGAGGGCGTGCGCTTTCCCCTCGGCGTCGCCAGTGCTGGCCTGGCGATCCTATCGTTCCAGGACGACCACGATGTGGATGCGTATCTGGAACGCCATCCGGAGCTTCCGGAGCGCTGGGGCCGTGCCCACGACGCACAGCCCCTGCGCTCACGCCTGGCCGAGACCAAGGCGCGCGGGTACGCCGTGAACCCCGGCCTCATCGTCGAGGGCAGCTGGGGCATGGGGGCGGCCGTGTTCGACCGCGACGGGCATCCGCAATGGGCGCTGAGCCTCACCGGCGTGGAGTTCCGGTTCAGCCCCGAGCGCCGCCCCGCGCTCGGCCGCACCCTGCTCGCGCACGCGCATCAGCTCACCTCGCGGATCGCGGGCGCACGCCGCTGAGCCTCCACTCCGCGGGAGCATTACATGCCTGAGGTATATACTTTCAGTATGCATCGAGACGACGTCATCCAGTCGATCGTGTTCTCAGCCCATGCCCTGGCCCGCATCGCCGCCCATGAGACCGGCAACGACACGCCCGCCGCGCAGTGGCGGGCGTTGAGCGTGCTCGACACCGAAGGCGCACTGCGCGTCGGAGACCTCGCGCACCGCAGCCGCACGACCCAGCCGGGGATGACCCGGATGGTCGGGCTGCTGGAGAAAGACGGCCTCGCCGAGCGCTCGGCCGATCCCGCCGATTCCCGAGCGACGCTCGTATCGATCACCGAGCACGGTCGCGCGGCGCTGGAGTCATGGCGTCGCGAGCTTCAGACCGTGCTCGAACCGCGTTTCGCCGACCTCGACGCCGACGACTGGACGCACCTGAGTCGTGCCGCCGAGATCCTGCGCACGCGCACCGCCCCCGAAAGGACCCCGCGTTGACCACCACCCCCTCCGTCTGGCGCCAGCCCGCGCAGGTCTGGGCCGTCGCGTTCGCCTGCGTCGTCGCCTTCATGGGCATCGGCCTGGTCGACCCGATCCTGCCCGCCATCGCCGACTCACTCGAGGCCAGCCCCGTCGAGACCGAGCTGCTGTTCACCAGCTACCTGCTCGTCACCGGCCTGGCGATGCTCGTGACCAGCTGGATCTCCAGCCGGATCGGCGCCAAGGCGACGCTGATGATCGGGCTCGGACTCGTCGTCGTCTTCGCCCTGCTGTGCGCCATGAGCAGCAGCGTCGACGCCGTGATCGGCTTCCGCGCGGGCTGGGGGCTGGGCAACGCCCTGTTCATCTCGACGGCACTCGCCACCATCGTCGGCGCGGCGTCCGGCGGCAGCAGCGCCGCGATCATCCTCTACGAGGCCGCCCTCGGCCTGGGCATCGCGGTGGGTCCGCTTCTGGGCGGACTCCTCGGCGAACAGAGCTGGCGCGGGCCGTTCTTCGGGGTCGCCGTGCTCATGGCCATCGCCTTCGTCGCCGTGCTCACGCTGCTGCGCGGCCCGGGCGAGAAGCGCGAGCGCATGCCGCTGTCGGCGCCGTTCCGCGCCCTTCGCCGTCCGGCGCTGGCCGTACTGGCCGTGGCTGCCCTGTTCTACAACATCGGGTTCTTCATCCTGCTCGCCTTCTCCCCGTTCCCGCTCGGATTCGGCGCCATGGGCATCGGGTTCACCTTCTTCGGGTGGGGCGTCGCGCTGGCCGTCACCAGCGTCTGGGTGGCCCCGATCCTCATGCGCAGGATGCCGCTGACCCGCATCATCTGGATCATCCTGCCCCTGCTGGCCCTCGACCTCATCGTCGCCGGCCTGCTCGTCGCCAACGCTGCGGCCCTCGTCGTCTGCATCGTCATCGGCGGGCTCCTGCTCGGCGTGATGAACACGGCGCTCACGGAAGCCGTCATGGAGGCGACCGACCTTCCCCGTTCGGTGGCATCGTCGGCATATTCCGCCGTGCGCTTCCTCGGCGGTGCCGCTGCTCCGCCGATCGCCGCGCTTCTCTGGCACGCGTTCAACGCGACCGTGCCCTACTTCTTCGCCGCCGCGGCGGTGCTCATCGCCGCGGGAGTGGTCTTCCTCGGCAGGAACACTCTTCGGCACCTCGATGCGCCCCGCGCGCACGATGCTGCGGAAGACGCCGAGGCGGTGCTGGTCGGCGACGCGACCTGAATGCACCGCGGGGCGGCGCTCTCAGTCCACTTCGACGTCGCCCAGTGCGAGATCGTCGTCGAGGCGCGCGCGGATGCTCGAGCCGGGGTACTGGTCCGGAGCGAGGTAGAGCAGGGCGAGCGTGCCGTCCCCGATGACGGAGACGGCGTCGAGTGACAGATCCGCCGCGAGCGCCGCCTCGACGTCGGCGGCATCATCGCCCTCCTCACCGCCGGTCTCCTCCGTGAGACGCGTGACGACATCCATGGCTCGCGCGTCGAGCACCTCCGGAGTGAGCCGCCCGAGCGCGTGCCCGATCAGTTCGCAGAGGTGGCCGACGTCGGGCTCACCCTCCTCGCGCTCCTCGTCGTCCTCATCCTCGTCCTCGTCGTCGGGCACATCGATCTCGAGCTCTTCGTCGGGCTCGTATTCGACGGTGACGCGTCCGACACCGTCCAGCTCCGCCGTCGCGGTGAGGGCGCCGTCGTCATCGGCGCTCACGTCTTCCAGCTCGATCATGGTCCCTCCTGATCCGGATCCTCCTCGTCGCCATGATCGCACCGGCGGCCCGATGAGGGAAGAGCGGATGCCGCGCGCTCAGCCCCAGACAGCGGCGACAGCGTCGGCGTCGCGGACGGCCTGCGCAAGCCCGGCCTGCGCCGCAGCCGTGCGCGCACTCGGATCCAGCGCATTCGTGCCGATCGCCGCGCGCGACTGCTCGTCGGGCGACAATACCGCACCCGGGATGCCCAGAGCTGACAGCTCAACCTGCGCAGCCGTGTCTTTGCGCGCCGCGCGGGGCATCGGCGCGATCACGACGGCTTGTGACGCGCCGTCGGCGAGATCGACGTTGGCGGGCGAGCGCATTCCGCCGTCCATGTAGCGGTGCCCGTCGATCGTGACGACCGGCCACACACCGGGTACCGCGCAGCTGGCCTCGACGGCGTCGGCCAGACTCGCCGGGCCGCCTGCGGTGAAGACCACCCGTTCGCCCGAGTCGATGTCGATCGCCGTGAGGCCCAGGTCGCGGTCGCTTGCCCAATCGGCGCCGTCGAGCCGTTGCTCGATGACGTGTCGTCGCGCCTCACGGCGGTCCTCCGCTCGGGAAGCGGCGAACCGTCCGATGCTGCGCAGCGCCGCGGCGGCATCGTGGCGGAGCGCAACGGGCAGCCCGATCCGCAGCAGCGCGGCGCCGCTGAGCCCGCCCGGGAGCTCCCGCACGACACCGCACAGTTGGCGGTCGTAGAGGTCGTCGAGCGAGAGAGGGCCGGTCAGCTGCGCGCCGACGGCCGCGCCGGCCGACGTCCCGATGATGCGATCGGCATCGCGCAACGCGAGCCCCCCGCGTTCGAGTCCGAGCAGCAGTCCTGTCGCCCAGGCGATCCCGGTCACTCCCCCACCGCCCAGCACGAGCGCGGTCCTGTCATCCGTCATCCCGCCAGGCTAACGGCGCAGGGTCGCAGACGTGCTCCTTCTCAGACGCGTCCGCTGACGCGGCGTCGACCTGACGATCGCAGGTGCGCGAAGAGCTCAGTACGGAATGTCGAGGGCGAGGAAGGCGGCGAACTCGGCGTCGTCGGGGAGCATGTCGTCGGGCGCCACGAGCTGCTCCCCGTTGGCGGCCGGTACCAACCCGCACCTCGACGTGAACGATCCACCCGCGGGGATATCGGGCATCGCGTCGCACACCGCGAAGATCTCACCGTCGATGTGGCCGACGATGTAGAGCGAGGGATACTCGGGAACCGCGTCGAGGCTCGAGGTGAACGTGCCCTCGACGAGACCCTCCTTCGAGCCCTTCAGCGCGTCGAGCGTGATCTCGCCCGTCATGATCGGCGGCTCGAACTCGCCGATCGTCTGCTCCACTCTGAACTCCACCACATCCGACAGGTCCGGGGGAAGGATGCCCTCGAAGACCGACTGCTGGTCAGGCAGCAGGTAGGCGCTCGTCGGGGTCCGGTCGATGATGCGGCCCTCGGCATCGTAGGCGGTGATGTCGAAGTAGATCTCTGCCGCGCGGGTGGAGTCGGGGTTGGTGATGACCGCGTACAGCAGCGTGTAGGCGTCCTCGTCCGGCTCCGTCATGGCGAATGGCCCGAACTCGAGGTCCGAGTGCACGGAGATCGGGATGTCGTGCACGATGCCGGCCCTGCCGTTCGTGCCGGAGGAGCCGTCCGATGCGGTGGGCGTGGGTGTGGCGGTGCCCCCTGTCGACGCGGGGTTGCCGACTGCGAGCGACACGGCGGTGACGCCGAGCCCGATCGTCGTGACGAGGAGCACGCCGCACGCGATCGCCAGGCCCATCAGCAGTCCGCCCCGCGGGGACGACGGGGTCGCAGGCGCCGGCGACTCGGGCTCCGCGGCCGGCGATGCGGAGCCATCTGGTGAGGACCCGGGAGCCGTCTGGGGTGGCGCGACCTCGGGAGGTTCAGACGAAGCGTTCGCATCGAAGTCGTGTCCGCCTGCCGAGTGCGCGTCATCCATCCTCATCGACCCCCGTCTGCTCCGGTCATCCCCGCTCAGCACGACTCCGGGGATGTGCGCGAGTGTAGCAATCGCCCGCCGAGCGCGTGCGGGTGCGCCGACGTCACCTCACTCGGGGCGGTCGATGAGAAGCAAGCCCTGCTTCGTGTCCGAGACTGTCACCCACCCGTCGCCGAACAGATACGTCATCCCGTAGCCGTCGTCGTCCTTGCCCATGGCGAACTGCGGATCGGCTGTGATGTACACACCCGACGCGGCGTCTTCCTTCACCCAGCCTTGGGAGAGGAGTGTCTCCTGAGCGCTCGCCGCGTCTTCTGCCGACAGCGGCGCCCATCCGTACAGCAGGCCGTTATCGGACGCGGTGCTGGCATCGGCCCACAGGCATTGCAGTCCGCCGGGCACGATATCGGGGCCGAAGGCGAAATCGCTTTGCCGGGCGGTCCATCCCTGATTCGTCAATACGGCGACGGTGGACGCACCGATGAGCGTGTCGCAGGTCGGCATGGCCGAGGCGTCGCCGGCCGGTGATGGCGTGCCCGCGTCTGCGGGGGTGCTCGAGGGCGTGGACTCCGGGGGGCCGGGCTGGGCCGCATCGTCTGAGACGGATGCGCACGCGGTGGCGATCCCGACGACGGCCGCGGCGAGGATGAGCGCGGAGACGCGGCGCCCCGTCGTGCGCTTCCTCACCCGTCGCGCCCTGCTGCCGCGTCACCGGCAGAGGCATCGGCGCGGCCGTCGAAGAACGCGAGGAACGCATCGTGGATCACGCCGTTGGTCGCGAGCGCCGAGCGGGAGTCGAGGGTCGCGGCGCCGTCGAACGCCGTCGTGCGCCCGCCCGCCTCGGCGACGATCGCGAAGGCGGCGGCGATGTCGTATTCCTTGACGTCGAACTCTGCCACCATGTCGATCCGGCCCTCGGCGAGCAGCATGTACGCGTACACGTCGCCGTAGGCGCGGTCGCGCCAGACGCGTCGGCTCAGCGCCACGAGAGCGTCGAGGTGTCCGGCGTCGTCCCATTGGGCGATGCTCTGGAAGCTGACGCTCGCCTCGTCGAGGGTGTCGACCGATGACACCCGGATGGGGCGGGACGCGCGGGCGTCGCTCGTCCACGCGCCGAGCCCCGGCGCCGCCCACCAGCGGCGGCCGAGTGCGGGCATGCTCACCACGCCGACGCGCGCGACGCCGTCGATCGCGAGCGAGATCATGGTGCCCCACAGCGGCACTCCGCGGAGGAAGTTGGCGGTGCCGTCGATGGGATCGATGATCCACTGCCGGTGGGTGTCGCCCTCTGTGCCGTACTCCTCACCGAGGATGCCGTCGTCGGGGCGCTCGGCGCGGAGCAGCTCGCGAACTGAGCGCTCCGCAGCGAGATCGGCATCGGTGACGTGCGAGCGATCCGGCTTGAGCGACACCGTCAGGTCGCCCGCCTCGAAGCGGGGAAGCGTCTGCGCATCGGCCGCATCCGCCAGGCGGAGGGCGAGCTCGAGATCCGCCGTGAAATCGGGAGATTGGAGGGTTCCGGACACGCCTCCAGCGTACTTGCGGACCGGTCCCGCCTCGATTTCGCCTGATATGAATCGCCTGCTAATGTTGTTCTTCGGTCGGAGATGATCCGACCATGCGCCTCTAGCTCAATCGGCAGAGCAATTGACTCTTAATCAATGGGTTCAGGGTTCAAGTCCCTGGGGGCGCACCGCCTGCGAAGCCCGCGATCCTGTGGAGACATGAGATCGCGGGCTTCGTCGTTCGCACGGCCGACGGCTCGCGCACGCGGTTCCGAAGTCCCGCGCCTACGCAAAGAGAAAGGCCCCGTGAGCCTGCTCGCGCAGGATCACGGGGCCTCAACCCGACAGTGACAACGGCTTGGTGGAGCTGGGGGGAATCGAACCCCCGTCCAACGCTGAGTCTCCACGCCTTCTCCGGGCGCAGTCTGTGCAGACGTTCTGCTCGGCTCCGACCTTTGTCACAGACACCTAAGTCGACAAGCCCAGCCTGGGAAGAGTCCCGCGTGACGTCCAGACGCCGTCACGCAGCAAGATTCCTAGATGACGCCAGGATCCGTACCGGAATCACATACGGTCTGACGGACTATCGGGCTCGCTTATGCAGCGAGGGCGAAGTCGTTGCGCTTTGCATTGGCAACTATTGTTTTGCAGGGGGCGTTCACGAGATAACCCTGCATCCTCGGCCCGCTTCTCGTGGATTCACAGGCGCTGTCGAAACCGATCAGCCCCGTGCCCTTCTCTCGAAGGAGCCGTTGTCGCTCTGTGGAGTTGTCAGCGGATGCCGAAGCACCCGAGCATCACAGGATACAACGCATCCGCTGCGCCCGCCATTCCAGGATCGCACCGCACGTCTGAGCCGTGGCGTAGAGTCGGCCGCATGAGCGAGGTCATCATCACGGTCCGAGGCGAGCACGAGGTTCGGATCGCACCCGAGAGGGCGACCGTTCACCTCACGGTCGGCTTCGACGGCCCCGATCGGGAGCAGGTCGTGGCTCAAGCACTGAGCGCCGCGGCACCGTTGCGGGACGGACTGACCGCGCATCAGGAGTCGGGCGCGGTCGAGGAGTGGACGAGCAAGCGCCTTGCGGTGCGTGCTGAACGTCCGTGGAACAACGAGGGCAAGCGACTGGCGCCCGTGTTCCACGCGACGATCGACGCCACCGCCACGTTCTCCGATCTCTCCGCGATGTCGCTGTGGGCGACCGAGATCTCGGGCTGGGACGGCATCACGATCGGGAACACCTCATGGGAACTGACGCCCGAGACCCGCCGCAGCACCGAAGCCGACGTCGCCGCCCGGACCGTGAACACCGCCGTCGCACGGGCCACCGCCTACGCCGAGGCGCTGGGACTGGACGAGGTGCAGCCGGTCGAGATCGCCGATGTGGGAATGATCAGCTCATCCCCTGCCCCGGCTCCCACGGGCGGGATGCGCGCGATGCGCACCGGCGCCTTCGTCGCCTCAGCACCCGAGATGGAGTTCCACCCCGACGACATCACCGTGTCGGCCACGGTCGAAGCGCGATTTCGCGCGAGCTGAGCCTCCCGCGCCGATCGGCTCAGACCACGAAGGGCGCGAGTTCGGCGCCGAGGCGCTCCGAGACGCGCGCATGCACGAGCGTGCCGGTCTCGCGGTGCTCGCTTGAGAGCAGCATCCCCGTCTCGTGCACCGCGGCGACCAGATCGCCGCGGTCGTAGGGCACGAGCGCCGTGATCTCCACGGCCGGCTGGGGCAATGCCTCGGCGATCGCCTCGCGGAGCTCGTCGATGCCCTCCCCGGTCCGCGACGAGGCGAAGTGCGCGCCGGGGACGAGGCCGCGCAGGACGAGTCGCTCGTCGTCGCTCACGAGATCGGCCTTGTTGAACACGACGATCTCGGGAACACCGCGCACGCCCACATCGCCCATCACGTCGCGCACGGTCTGCAACTGACTCGCCGGATCCGGATGCGAACCGTCCACGACGTGCACGACGACGTCAGCGTCGCCGACCTCCTCCAGAGTCGAACGGAACGCCTCGACGAGCTGGTGCGGCAGGTTGCGCACGAATCCCACCGTGTCGGTGAGCGTATAGACACGGCCGTCGGTGGTCTCCGAGCGCCGCACGGTCGCATCCAGCGTCGCGAACAGGGCGTTCTCGACCAGCACTCCCGCGCTGGTGAGCGCATTGAGCAGGCTCGACTTTCCGGCATTCGTGTAACCGGCGATGGCCACGGACGGGATCGTGTTGCGCTTGCGCTCGGCGCGCTTGGCCTCGCGGGCAGGGGCGAAGTCGCGGATCTGACGGCGGAGCATGGCCATCCGCGTGCGGATACGCCGACGATCCAGCTCGATCTTCGTCTCGCCGGGGCCGCGCGAGCCCATGCCGGCGCCGCCCGCGCCCACCTGGCCACCGGCCTGACGGCTCATCGAGTCGCCCCATCCGCGCAGCCGTGGCAGGAGGTATTCGAGCTGGGCGAGTTCGACCTGCGCCTTGCCCTCGCGGCTCTTGGCGTGCTGGCTGAAGATGTCGAGGATCACCGTGGTGCGGTCGATCACCTTCACCTTCACCACGTCTTCCAGCGCGCGTCGCTGGCTGGGAGCGAGTTCCGTGTCGGCGATGACCGTATCGGCGCCGACCGCCGCGACGATGTCCTTGAGCTCGGCCGCCTTGCCCCGGCCGACGTAGGTGGCCGGATCCGGATGCGGGCGTCGCTGCAGCACGCCGTCGAGCACGACCGCTCCGGCCGTCTCGGCGAGGGCGGCGAGTTCTCGCAACGAGTTCTCCGCCTCATCCTGCGCTCCCTGCGGATACACGCCGACGAGCACCACGTTCTCCAATCGGAGCTGACGGTACTCGACCTCGGTGACGTCCTCGAGCTCCGTCGACAGACCGGGCACCCGGCGCAGCGCGTGGCGCTCCTCCAGATCCCACTGATCGCCGTCGGTGCGCGATCCGGCCGCCGTCGTCGCATCCTGCAGCGCCTGAGCTGCGCCGAAGATGCGCGCCTGCGTACGTGGCTCAGCGGCCTTCAGCACGCGCTCGATCGCGTCGTCGTGCTCGTCGTTCTTCGTGGACTGCGTCATCCGCACCTTTCTGCCGCTCTTCGACGAAGAGCGCCTTAACCTTATCCGTGGCTCTCCGCTACGCTCTCGCTATGGGGTCCGACCACTACTTCACCGCGACCCCCGCGAGTCCTGAGAATCTGCGTCGGATCCGGGTCGTGCTCGCGGGCCGCGAGCTCGAGCTCACCACCGCCGGCGGCGTGTTCAGTCCCGACCATGTGGATGCCGGAACAGCCGTGCTCCTTGCGAACACGCCGCCCGCTCCCCCTGGCGGCCATTTCCTCGACCTCGGCTGCGGGTGGGGGCCCATCTCGATCTCCCTCGCCCTGCAATCGCCGCACGCGACGATCTGGGCCGTCGACGTGAACGAGCGCGCGCTCGACCTCGTGCGCCGGAACGCCCGGGAGCTCGGCCTCGACAACATCAACGCCGTCACGCCCGACGCTGTTCCCGACGACGTCGTCTTCCGCACGATCCGCTCCAACCCGCCGATCCGCGTGGGCAAGAACGAGTTGCACGGCCTGCTCGAGCGATGGATTCCCCGGCTCGACGAACGCAGCGACGGCTGGTTCGTCGTCAGCCGCAATCTCGGCGCCGACTCGCTCCAGCGCTGGCTGGCCGCCACCTTCGACATCGGCTACAGCGTGTACCGCGCGACGACCGGACGCGGGTTCCGGGTGCTCAAGGTGCAGCGTCACGGTGCACCGCGCACCGACGCCATCGCGACGCTCTGAGACGATCAGAAGGACCCTGAGCTGCCCAGGGCGTCCGTGCCCGATCCCGCCGCTTCCAGCAGTCCGGGCAGCAGCGCCATGTCGTCGAAGACGACGGTGTCGTCGCCTTCGAGCCAGTCCGGTGGCGTGAGTCCGCCGGAGTAGCCGAACGCGCGCATTCCCGCGGCCCTCGCCGCGGCGACCCCGAACCGGCTGTCTTCGACCACCGCGCACCGCTCCGGGGGCACCCCCATCCGCTCCGCCGCATGCAGGAACAGATCGGGGGCGGGTTTTCCGTGGGCGACCTCCGTGGCGCTGAAGATGCGTCCTTCGAACCTCGGCAGGAGTCCGGTGAGGCCGAGCGTGTGCCGGATCTTCGAGTGCGGGCCGCTGGAGGCGACGCATGTCGGGCCGGAGATCGCATCCAGCGCGGAGATCACGCCCGGAACGGCCTCCAGTTCGCGTTCGAACGCTTCCGCGTACAGCGGGAGGTACGGCTCTTCCCAGTCGTCGGGCAGCGTCCGGCCGAGATGACTCTCGATCTCGGCGCGGAAATGCGCCGCGGAGCGTCCGACGAAGCGGTGCACGATCTCGGTCTCGGTGAGCGACCAGCCGAGATCCGCCAGCAGCTGCTGGTCGATGCGGACGCCCAGTCGCTCGCTGTCGACGAGCACGCCGTCGCAGTCGAAGATGACGAGCTCGATCGGCACCGCCACGGTTCAGGCGAGTTCGATCTCGCCGTGGAAGACGATCTGCGCGGACCCCGACAGCGCGACGTGCTCGCCGTCATCGCCGGGGAACATCCGTGCTCCCAGCGTTCCGCCGGGCACCTCGACCTCCCACGTGTCGGGAGCGGCCGAGCCCGCCCAGTGGCGCACCGCGAGAGCTGACGCGACCACGCCCGTGCCGCAGCTGAGGGTTTCGCCGACGCCGCGCTCGAACACGCGCATCCGCACGCGTCCGACCCCGTCCTGCACGAGCGGATCGCCGGGGACCACGAACTCGATGTTCGCGCCGTTCTCCGGTACAGGGGCGAGCTCCGGCGAGTGCACGAGGTCGAGCCCGGCCAGCTCGGCATCTGAGGCCAGGGCGACGACGACGTGCGGGTTGCCCACGTCGATGCCGAGTCCAGGACGCGGCACACCCAATCCGGCGGCGCGCGCGAGGGGCTCGCCGCCCGCGATACGCCAAGTGCCCATGTCCACCTCGTACCCGTTGTCGGCCAGCGTCACGGCCCGCACACCGGCGCGCGTGCCGATGTGCAGCGTCTCGCCCGCGCCGAGTTCGGCTAGGCCGCTGCGGATCAGGTAGTGCGCGAAGACGCGCACGCCGTTGCCGCACATCTCCGCCACCGAGCCGTCGGCGTTGCGGTAGTCCATGAACCACTCCGCCGCAGGATTCTCCGCGAGCGCGGCCGCACCCTCGACGAGCGCCGTGGAGCGCACAACGCGCAGCAGGCCGTCGCCCCCGATACCGAAGTGGCGGTCGCACAGCGCCGCAACCTGATCGGGCTCGAAGCCCGCCTGCCCGTCGGCGTCTTCGATGATGACGAAGTCATTGCCCGTCCCGTGCCCCTTGGCGAATGCGACCATGCGCCAAGTCTACGAAGCATCTCCCCTTCGCGATCTCTTCACCGGCGGATCTGCGTATCGTCCCGGTCACCGCAAGACTCTGTAACGACCGCAGAGGAAGGCGCGGTTGCGTGCGGTGTCGATGAGATCCAGCTCCAGCCGCCGCGGAAGCACCGGGGCGCCCGCGCCGAGTGTCACCGGGGCGTATTGCAGCCAGACCTCGTCGAGGAGGCCGGCGTCGGCGAACTGGCCGGCGAGATCTCCGCCGCCCACGATCCACAGATCCTTTCCCTCTGCAGCAGCAGCCATCTCGGCGTGCACCTCGCGGACATCGGCTTGTGTGAAGCGCACGTCGCCCGAGGCCGGCGGCGCAAGATCGCGGTGGGTGAACACCCAGGTGGGCTGCGTGTAGGTCCACGCCCCGTTCTCGTGCGCCATGACCCATTCATACGTCGAGGCGCCCATCGCCAGCGCCCCGATGCCCTCGACGAAGGCCGGGTAGGCCATCGGCCCGTCGAGATCGATGTCCTGAGTCAGCAGCCAGTCCAGTGAGTGATCCGCTGTCGCGATGAACCCGTCGAGGCTGGTCGCCGTGTAGAAATGGGTCGTCATCCTGCCAGGATGTCAGCAGCCTCCGACATCGGAGGGATCCACTCGATCTGCGGGTACCGTTTGAACCACGACACCTGGCGGCGCGCGTAGCGGCGCGTGAGCGCCTGGGTCTCCGCGATCGCCTCCGTCTCGCTCCTCTCCCCGCGCAGTTGAGCGAGCGCCTGGGCGTAGCCGATGGCGCGCGAGGCGGTGGTCCCCTCCTCGAGGCCGGCCTCGCGCAGTGCGCGCACCTCGTCGAGCATTCCCTGCGCCCACATCCGCTCCGTGCGGGCGTCGAGACGCTCGACGAGGTCGGCTCGGTCGACGTGCAGGCCGAGGATGCGCGTGCGTTCGCACCACAGCGCAGGCTCGGCGGGCAGGGCGGCACCGTGCGTCTGCGCGCCCTGCTCCAGGACCTCCAGAGCCCGGATGACACGGCGGCCGTTCTTCATGTCGATGCGCGCGGCGGTGAGGGGATCCCGCTCCTGCAGCCGCGCGAACAGCGCACCCGGCCCGAGATCGGCAAGCTCCTGCTCGAGCCGCGCGCGCACCTCGGGGTCGCGCGGCGGAAAGCGGAAGTCGAAGAGCACGCTGGAGACGTACAGCCCCGAACCGCCCACGAGGATCGCATCGCCGCCACCGGCATGGATCCGCGCGATCGCCGCACGGGCCAGCGGCTGGTACCACGCCACAGCGGCATCCTCGGTCACCTCGCGTACGTCGAGCAGGTGATGCGGGATGCCGCGCCGCTCGTCGACACTGAGCTTGGCCGTGCCGATGTCCATGCCGCGGTACAGCTGCATGGCGTCCGCGTTGACGATCTGGGCGGGGTTTCCCCCTGCACGCAGATGCTCGGCGAGGCGCAGGGCGAGTTCGCTCTTGCCGGTGCCCGTCGCGCCGACGACCGCCCAGAGCATGGTCGTCGAACGGGAGCTCTCAGACACCGATGCGAAGCGTGGGCAGGCCCAGCGACACCGGACGCGGCGCGCCAGGCTCGGACGGCGCGGCCGGGACGCCGCACGTCTCTGCCTGCGCGCGATCCCATGCCTCGCCGCCGCGCGTGCGTCGGATGCGCAGGGGCGCGCCGTCGACAGCATCGGCCAGCAGGTGGAACGGCGCGGCGTGGGTCACCGTCACGGTCACGGCGTCGCCGGGACGCGGAAGGTCTGACCCGACGGGAACCTCGAAGTGGACGAGACGGTTGTCCTTGGCCCGACCGGTGAGCCGATGCGTCTCGGCATCCTTCTTGCCCTCGCCCACCGACACGAGCACCTCGACCTCGCGGCCCAGCTGCTTCTGGTTCTCCTCGAGTGAGATGCGTTCCTGCAGCGCGATGAGCCGGTCATAGCGCTCCTGCACGACCGCCTTGGGCACCTGATCCGCCATCGTCGCGGCAGGAGTGCCCTCGCGGATCGAGTACTGGAACGTGAACGCACTGGCGAAGCGCGCCTGCTCCACCACACGCATGGTGTCTTCGAAGTCCTCATCGGTCTCGCCGGGGAAGCCGACGATGATGTCGGTGGAGATCGCCGCGTGCGGAATGCGCTCGCGCACGCGATCGAGGATGCCGAGGAACTTCGCGCTCCGATAGGAGCGACGCATCGCCTTCAAGATGCGGTCGCTACCGGATTGCAGCGGCATGTGCAGCTGCGGCATGACACTCGGGGTCTCGGCCATGGCGTGGATGACGTCGTCGGTGAAGGCCGCCGGGTGCGGACTCGTGAAGCGGATGCGCTCCAGCCCTTCGATCTCGCCCGCGGCCCGCAGCAGTTTGCCGAAGGCCCGGCGGTCCCCGAACTCGACGCCGTAGGAGTTCACGTTCTGACCGAGGAGGGTGACCTCGATGGCCCCGTCGTCGACGAGGAGACGGATCTCGCTGAGAATATCGCCCGGGCGACGGTCCTTCTCCTTGCCGCGCAGGCTCGGCACGATGCAGAACGTGCACGTGTTGTTGCAGCCGACCGAGATCGACACCCAGCCGCTGTGCGCCGAGTCGCGGCGCGTGGGGAGGGTGGAGGGGAAGACCTCGAGCGATTCGAGGATCTCCAGCTCAGCCTCGCCGTTGTGACGCGCACGCTCGAGCAAGCCGGGCAGCGAGCCCATGTTGTGCGTGCCGAAGACGACATCGACCCAGGGCGCCTTGTCGACGACCTTCTGCTGGTCCATCTGTGCCAGGCACCCGCCGACGGCGATCTGCATGCCCTCGCGCTTGTCCTTGCGGGACTTCAGGTGCCCCAGCGTGCCGTAGAGCTTGCCCGCGGCGTTATCGCGCACGGCGCAGGTGTTGATGATCACGACATCGGCCTCGGCACCTGCCTCGGCGCGGATGTACCCGGCGCTCTCCAGAGAGCCGGACAGGCGCTCGGAGTCGTGCACGTTCATCTGGCAACCGAAGGTGCGCACCTCGTAGGTGCGTGCGCGGCCGGTGTCGTCGAACGCGGCCGAAGACGGCGCGATGACGGTCGGGGCACTGGAGGGAGTGGTCATGATGCAGACCATTCTACGATCGTCCACCCGTGACGGCCCTGCCGGGTGCTATCAGTCCGAGTCGACGAAGCGCACACCGACCCCGCCACCGCCTGCGGCATGCCGCGCCTCCCGCAGCGCACGGGTCGCAGCGTTTCGGGAGATCTGGCCGCTGTACCCTCGACGAGCCAGCTGGCCGGTGAGCCGTCGCAGCGCCGTCTCGTCGTCGTAGCGGATGAGGCTGCGCGCCTTGCCCTCGGCGAAGGCGAGGGCGTGCTCGAAGTCGTCGTCCTCGACGGCGGCGAGAGCCTGATCGATGAGCTCGCTCGCGATTCCACGCTGGCGCAGCGTGCGCCCGATGACGACGCGTCCCTGTCCCTTTCGCTCGATGCCCGCACGGACGATGTGATCGGCGAGGGTCTGATCATCGAGATAGCGACGCTCCTCGAACTCGTCGACGAGGTTGCTGATCTGCGCCTCGCTCGCCCCGGAGCCGCGCAGCAGAGTGCGTGCCTCCGCGGAGGAGAGCTGTTTGGAGCGCAGCTTGCGCACGAGCACGTTCCGCAGGCCCTCCTCGTCGACCGATCCGCTGTCATCCCAACCCGCGGTCGGAGCGTGCGTGCGTGCCACATGCACTCCGACGGGAACGGGCCGCGAGGCTGCCCGCCGCGCCGGATGGGCAGGGCCCGGCGTTCCCGATGGCTCATCGTCCGACTGCTCCGCGAGATGTCCCTGCCGGGACTTCGTTCGATCATCCGCCTTCCGCGCCCGGCCGGGCGCCGCGCCACCGAAGAGCGGGATGACGGGGGCGAGACGCTCATCGTCCGACATGCGCTCGCCCCCGTTCCGATCCGTCATGATCAGGCCGGGCGCCGCTGCGCGAGCTCGTCGGCCGGCTCTTCCACGACCGCGGCCGCCCCGCCGATGCCGAGCTTCTGCTTGATCTGCGTCTCGATGGTCGCCGCGATGTCGGGGTTCTTGAGCAGGAAGTTGCGGGCGTTCTCCTTGCCCTGGCCGAGCTGGTCGCCCTCGTAGGTGTACCAGGCACCCGACTTCTTCACGATGCCGTGCTCCACGCCGAAGTCGATGAGGCTGCCCTCCCGGGAGATCCCCGTGCCGTAGAGGATGTCGAACTCGGCCTGCTTGAACGGCGGCGCCATCTTGTTCTTGACGACCTTGACGCGCGTGCGGTTTCCGACCGCGTCCGTGCCGTCTTTCAATGTCTCGATGCGACGGATATCAAGGCGCACCGAGGCGTAGAACTTCAGCGCCTTGCCGCCCGCGGTGGTCTCGGGCGATCCGAAGAACACGCCGATCTTCTCGCGCAGCTGGTTGATGAAGATCGCGGTGGTCTTGGTCTGGTTCAGGCCACCGGTGAGCTTGCGCAGCGCCTGCGACATGAGTCGCGCCTGCAGTCCCACATGCGAATCGCCCATCTCGCCCTCGATCTCGGCTCGGGGCACGAGCGCAGCCACGGAGTCGATCACGACGAGATCGATCGCGCCGGAGCGGATCAGCATGTCGGCGATCTCGAGCGCCTGCTCACCCGTGTCGGGCTGCGACACGAGCAGCTGGTCGATGTCGACGCCGAGCTTCTGCGCGTACTCCGGGTCGAGCGCGTGCTCCGCGTCGACGAAGGCGGCGATGCCGCCCGCGCGCTGGACATTCGCGATCGCATGCAGCGTGAGGGTCGTCTTACCCGACGACTCCGGACCGTAGATCTCGATGATTCTGCCGCGGGGCAGTCCGCCGACGCCGAGCGCGACGTCGAGGGCGATGGAGCCCGTGGGGATGACTTCGACCGGGGCGCGCTCGTCGCTGCCCAGCCGCATGACCGAGCCCTTTCCGAACTGGCGGTCGATCTGTGCGAGGGCCGATTCGAGGGCCTTCTCGCGGTCTGCCGGTGTGGGCATGGTGTGCTCCTTCGTGATCGCGAACTGCCGCCTGTAGGCTGTCTCGGTCTTCCCGGCGGGTCGACTCTTCGACAAGGCGTATAACCGTCGAGGTCATGTCGTTCACGGTACGGAGGGCCACCGACATCGCTGCGATGTTCACCCGAACTGTGGACGACTTCCTGCTCGATGTCATCTGTGGAGGACGATACGCCGTCATCGAACACAGATTCGACGACACGCCGGATCTCGGGCGATCCGATCTCGAACACGCCGCGAGCCGGCATCGAGGGCGATGCCCGTCAGAAGCGCTTGAGCTCGCGGCGGCCCACACCGTATCTGCGGGCGGCGGGAACGTCGGTCTCCTCGCACAGCGCCAGCCAGATGTCCCGCGGCGGCACGCCGTCGTCCAGGGCGCGACTCGACGACCGTCCTCCGAGCCCGCTCAGCACCAGGTCGTTCAGCAACGACGATGCACGGGCGCCGAACTCGGCGTCGACAGCACGGAGGAACTCGCTTCTGCGCATCTGTGTCCGCCGCCGGCCGCGATCACCGCAGCGACAGCTCCGGGCCCACCTCGGCGACGAGGTCGTCGGGGACGACATCGGGGAAGACCTGGATGCCCTCGAGCACCGAGATGCGGTCGCCGACCTCGCGCATGATGGTCGAGATGGGGACGTCGAGCGCCTCGGCGACCGAGGCGAGGATCTCACTGGAGGCCTCCTTCTGACCGCGCTCGACCTCGCTGAGGTAGCCGAGTGCGACGGATGCCTTGCCGGCGACCTGACGGAGCGTCCGGCCCTTCTGCAGACGGAAGTCCCTCAGCACGTCGCCGATCTCCTGTCGTACGAGGATCATCGGGACCTCCTCTCTCGCCGTTCCGACCCGATGGTTGCGTCCGATCGGATCGTCAGTCTAACCCGATCCATCGGGGGAAAATCTAGCGTGTCAACCTGTGTCGTGAATGTGAGCACACTCGACTCAACTTCGTGAACCGCTCCCCTATTCCCCGGATGCGCCCGATCCGCGCGCCAGATGGTCGGCGAGCAGCACCAGCGCCGCATCCACGCTCTGCGATCGGATCGATGCGCGATCGCCGCGGAAGACATGCGAGCGCACCTCGGATCCCTCGGGGGTGCTCACACCGATATGCACGGTTCCCACCGGCTGGCCGTCCGGGGAGTCGGGACCGGCGATCCCCGTGGTGGACAGGCCGGCATCCGCCTCGCGACCGTCGATCGCCAGCGTCGAGCGGACTCCTGCCGCCATCTGCCCGGCAACCTCCGGATGCACGGGGCCATGCTCGTCGAGCAGGCCCGCATCGACGCCGAGCAGCGTGTGCTTGAGGGGCGTCGCGTAGGCCACCACGCCTCCCGCGACGACGTCGGAGGCGCCGGGGACCGACACGAGCGCCGAGACCAGCGCCCCGCCCGTCAACGACTCGGCAACACCCAGGGTCCATCCCCGCTCGTTCAGCGCCGCGAGTACCCGCGGCGCGAGCGACGAGGCGTCGTCAACGCTCGTCATGCGGAGCCTGCGATCCGGAGGCGTGCGCCCGCGAACCCCGCACCTGGGCCCGCACGTAATCCGCGCCGCTGGCCAGGGTCAGCACGAGCACGATCCCCATCAGCACGGCGGTGACGAGCGTCCAGGCGTCGAGGCCTATGAGCAGGTGCAGCGGCAGGAGCGCCCAGGCCAGGGCGACGCCCTGCACCGCGGTCTTGATCTTGCCCATCCACGCGGCGGCCACCACGTGCTCCTTGGCGACGACCAGCCGGTGCGCCGTGATGCCCCACTCGCGGATGAGGATCACGATGACAACCCACCACCACACCTCGTCGAGGATGGCGAGGCCGATGAAGCCGGCGCCGGTGAGCAGCTTGTCGGCGATCGGATCCCACAGCTTGCCGAAGTCACTGACGATGTCGTACTTGCGCGCCAGGTACCCGTCGACCCAGTCGGTGCTGATCGCGAGGACGAACAGCGCCGCGGCGACCCACCTCAGGGCGATGTCAGTCTCACCGTACCGCCCGCCCAGGAGCAGCAGCACGAAGAAGACGATCGCCAGCGGGATGCGGATGACGGTGATCGCATTGGGCAGCTGGCGCGGGATCGCCATCAGTCGCGCCCCGTCAATCCCCAGGCATCCTCGTCGCTGTCGCCGTCGACCTCGGGCAGTCCCTCGAACTGCGATCTCACGGGATCGGATCCGTACTGATCGGCCGGACGCGACGGCGCGCTCGGCGCCGCACTCGCGTCTGCGGAGGGTGCGGGGCCCGAGGGGCCGTCTCCGCGCAGGCGGGCGAGCACATCGGGAAGCTGTTCGGGCGTGACGAGCACATCGCGTGCCTTGGAGCCCTCGGAAGGGCCGACGATCTCGCGCGACTCCAGCAGGTCCATCAGGCGCCCGGCCTTGGCGAAGCCCACACGCAGCTTGCGCTGCAGCATCGAGGTCGATCCGAACTGCGTCGACACGACGAGCTCTGCCGCCGCGAGAAGCACCTCGAGGTCGTCGCCGATGTCTTCGTCGACCTCTTTCTTCTTCGGTTCGATGGCCTCCTGCACGTCGGGCCGGTATTCCGGGTGCGCCTGAGACGTGACGTGCTTGACGACGGCGTCGATCTCGCTCTCCTCGACCCAGGCTCCCTGTAGCCGGAACGGCTTTGAGGAGCCCATCGGCGAGAACAGCGCATCGCCCTGCCCGATGAGCTTGTCGGCTCCGGGGCTGTCGAGGATGACCCGGCTGTCGGTGACGCTGGTCACGGCGAAGGCGAGACGCGAGGGCACATTGGCCTTGATGAGACCGGTGACGACGTCGACGCTGGGGCGCTGCGTGGCGAGCACGAGGTGGATGCCCGAGGCCCGCGCCAGCTGGGTGATGCGCACGATCGAGTCCTCGACGTCGCGCGGGGCGACCATCATGAGATCGGCGAGCTCATCGACCACGACGAGCAGGTACGGGTACGGCTTGAGCACGCGCTCACTGCCGACCGGCACCTCGACCTCGCCCGCGCGCACGGCCCGGTTGAAATCGTCGATGTGACGGAAGCCGAACGACGCGAGGTCGTCGTACCGCATATCCATCTCCTTCACGACCCACTGCAGCGCCTCGGCCGCCTTCTTCGGGTTCGTGATGATGGGGGTGATCAGGTGCGGTACGCCGGTGTAGCTGGTCAGCTCCACACGCTTCGGGTCGATGAGCACCATGCGCACATCCGACGGACGCGCGCGCATCAGCAGGCTCGTGATCATGGAGTTCACGAAGCTCGACTTGCCCGAACCGGTGGATCCGGCGACGAGCAGGTGCGGCATCTTGGCGAGGTTGGCGACGACGATGTTGCCGCCGACGTCCTTGCCGACGCCGATCGTCAGCGGATGCGTGCTCTTCTGCGCGGCAGGAGAACGCAGCACGTCGCCGAGCGCGACCTTCTCCTTGTCGGTGTTGGGGATCTCGATGCCGATGGCGCTCTTGCCGGGGATCGGCGAGAGGATGCGCACGTCGTTGGAGGCCACCGCGTACGCGATGTTGTTGGAGAGCTGGGTGATCTTCTCGACCTTGACGCCGTGCCCTACCTCGACTTCGTACTGGGTGACGGTGGGTCCGCGGGAGAAGCCGGTGACCTTCGCGTCGACCTTGAACTGGGTGAGCACGCTCGTGATCTGCTCGATGACGCGATCCGTCGCGTCCGAGCGCACGACGGGAGCCGGGCCTGCGCTGAGCACGCCGGGCGAGGGCAGGATGTACGGCGCGGCGGGAGCCTGAGGCCCGCGCTCACCAGGGCCGGCCGTGCCGAATCCGTCGAATCCGGGGAGCTCGGGAGCCTCCCCCGTGTCGCCGTCGTCCAGCAGCGCCGTGCTCTGGTTCTCGGCCAGCCCGTCGGCGACGGCGCGCACGTCGGTGAGCACTTCGGTCGCGGCGTCGTACGGATCGTCGCCGACGATCACCGCCTGATCGAAGGCCGGCGTCGACGAGCTCGATCCCTGCGCGGGCAGTAGTTCGGTGAGGTCCTGCGAACCCAGTCCGCCCTCGTCGGGATCCTCCTCACGTCCGGTCTTGTTGCGCCGCCACCACGGCAGCGCGTCGTCGTCTTTCTCGCCCTCGACCTCGGGATCGGTCTCGACGGCGGTCGCGCGCGGTGCGCGTTCGGCGTCGAACATCCAGGCGTAGAGATCACCGAGGCGCGAGCCGATCCGGTTCGGGGGCGTCTTGGTAAGGATCAGGATGCTCAGCACGGCGAGCAGCGACAGCACGACGTAGGCCACGACGGGCGTGAGGAAGACGAGAGGCGCACCCAGCAACCAGCCGAACAGTCCGCCGGCTTCGCTGAGCGCGAGCATGCCCTGCCTGGGCTCCGGCTCACCGCCGGCCACATGGCAGAACCCCGCCAGCACCAGCACGAACAGTCCGAAGCCGATGCCGATGCGCCCGTTGTCGTGCACCGAGGACGGGTGGCGGAACAGCCATCCCGCCAGCAGGAGCAGCAGTACGGGCAGCACGAACGCCGCCCGGCCGATCATCCCGCCGAAGGTGTAGGCGCTGATCGCCGATGCGACGTCGTTGCCGATGAAGAACCATTCGACGACGGCGCCCGCCGCCGCGAGCAGCACGAGCAGGAACGGGAATCCGTCGCGGCGCTGGTCTTTCTCGAGCGTCTCCGGCCCGAAGGCGCGGAACAGCCCGCCGACGCCGTGGGCGAGCCCGTTCCCGGCGCGCACCGCCACCGGCGGCTTGTCGACCTCGTCGATGTACTTCTTGGGAGCGGCGGCGCTGCGTCGCTTCGCGCCGGATCCCGTGCCGGAACCGGAGCGGGAGCGGGTCGAGGGCTTCGCCGACGCCGCATCGCTCTTGGTCGCACTGGTACTCCTGGGCATGCCCCCACGCTACGGCCCACCGATGACATCGGCCCGTAATGACGCGGGTTTCCGGAGGATTGCGCGGCCAACGGCGCCGGGCACAAGGGCTGCCCGGGCGGCTCAGGCCTCGATCACGAGCGGGACGATCATCGGCCGGCGACGCAGCTTCTGGTTGACCCAGCGACCTATCGTGCGCCGCACCGCCTGTGACAGAGCGTGGTTGTCGCGCACGCCGTTGCCGGCGGCCTCCTTGAGCGCCGCGACGATCTTGGGAACGACGTCGTCGAACACCGCGTCGTCCTCGGCGACGCCCCGGGCGTGGATCTCGGGGCCGGACACGATCCGGCCCGTCGCCGAGTCCACGACGACGATGACGGAGATGAAGCCCTCCTCGCCGAGGATGCGTCGGTCCTTGAGGTCGGCGTCGGTGATCTCGCCCACCGTCGAGCCGTCGACGTAGACGAATCCGAGGTCGAGCTGCCCCGCGACGCGCGCGACGCCGCCGGCGAGGTCGATCACGGTGCCGTTCGAAGCGATGATCGTGTTCTCCTCGGGGATTCCGGTGTCCTGCGCGAGCTTGGCGTTGGCGATGAGATGCCGGTACTCGCCGTGCACGGGCAGCACGTTGCGCGGCTTGAGGATGTTGTAGCAGTACAGCAGTTCGCCCGCGGCGGCGTGTCCCGAGACATGGACCCGCGCATTCGCCTTGTGCACGACGTCGGCGCCGAGCTTGGTGAGTCCGTCGATGACGCGGTACACGGCGTTCTCGTTGCCCGGGATGAGGCTCGATGCGAGGATCACGGTGTCTCCCGGCCCCGGCTCGATGGCGTGCTCGAGGTTCGCCATGCGGCTGAGCACCGCCATCGGCTCGCCCTGCGAGCCCGTGGACATGTAGACGATCTTGTCGTCGGGAAGGTCCTTGGCCTTCTTGTAGTCGATCAGCACGTTGTCGGGAACGCGGAGGTAGCCGAGGTCCTCGGCGATCGTCATGTTGCGCAGCATGCTGCGGCCGAGCAGCGCCACGCGGCGGCCGTGGGCGTGCGCGGCGTCGAGCACCTGCTGAACGCGGTGCACGTGGCTGGAGAAGCTGGCGACGATCACGCGGCGCGGCGCCTTGCCGATCACCTGGTCGAGCACCGGCCCGATCGAGCGCTCGAGGGGCGTGAAGCCCGGCACATCCGCGTTGGTGGAGTCCACGAGGAACAGGTCGACACCCTCCTCCCCCAGACGGGAGAAGGCGCGCAGGTCGGTGAGCCGGCCGTCCAAGGGCAACTGGTCCATCTTGAAGTCGCCGGTGGCCAGCGCGAGCCCTGCGGGTGTGCGGATCGCGACGGCGAGCGCGTCCGGGATCGAGTGGTTGACGGCGACGAACTCGAGGTCGAACGGCCCGACTGCGACGTCCTGCCCCTCGGCGACCACGCGAGTGGTGGCCTTGATGCGGTGCTCCTTGAGCTTGGCCTCCACGAGCGCGAGCGTGAGTCCGGAACCGATCAGCGGGATGTCCTGGCGCAGCCGCAGCAGGTACGGCACGGCGCCGATGTGGTCCTCGTGACCATGCGTGAGCACGACGGCGACGATGTCGTCGAGGCGGTCCTTGATCGGCTCGAAGTCGGGCAGGATCAGGTCGACGCCCGGCTGATGGTCTTCGGGGAAGAGCACGCCGCAGTCGACGATGATGATCTTGCCGTCGAACTCGAAGATCGTCATGTTGCGGCCGACCTCTCCGAGTCCGCCCAGCGGGATGACGCGCAGCGTCTGCGGAGCGAGCTTGTCGGGTTCGGCGAGCGGGATGGTCATGGTGCCTCCTCAAGGGGCATCCGAGACGCCCATTCTCTTGCGTTGTGCGATCTCGTGATCGCTGCCCTCAGCGGGCGATCGTTCGTGGGCCGGTGACCGTGCGGGTCATCGGGTGGTGCCGTGCACCTTGGGCAGGGCGCCCCCGGCTGCGGCGTTGCGGTCGGGACGGAAGTCGGAGAAGTCGGCCCCCGGAACACCGCTGACCAGAGCCAGCTCGTCCTCGATGATCGCGGCCTCCCACTCCTCCGGGCCCACCAGCGGCAGGCGCACGCGCGGGCTGCCGATGCGGCCGAGGCCGTGCAGGATGTACTTCACCGACACGGTTCCCGGCACGTGCGTGCCCACGGCGCGCACGAGGGGCTCGAGCTGCTTGTGCGCCGCCGTCGCCGCCGCCAGGTCGCCGCGGTTGACGGCATCGACGATGGTCCGGTATGGCGCCGATGTCACGTTCGAGGTCACGCCGATCAGGCCTGTGGCCCCGATCGAAAGGTGCGGCAGCACGTTGGCGTCATCGCCGGAGAAGTACATCAATCCGGTCTGGTTGAGCACCCGGCTCACCTCGGAGAAGTCGCCCTTGGCATCTTTCACGGCGAGGATGTTCGGGTGCTTGGCCAGGCGCAGGATCGTCTCGTACTGGATGGGAACGCCCGTGCGCCCGGGGATGTCGTAGAGGATCACCGGCAGGTCGGTCGCGTCGGCGACGAGCCGGAAGTGCGTGAGGATACCCGCCTGGGTGGGCTTGTTGTAGTACGGCGTGACGATCATGATGCCGTCGGCGCCGGCCTTCTCGCTGGCCTTGTACAGTTCGATCGCGTGCGCCGTCTCATTGGAGCCCCCGCCGGTGATGATCTTGGCGCGACCGGCCGAGACGTCTTTGCCGACCTCGACCAGGCGGATCTTCTCATCGTCGGTGAGAGTGGAGGTCTCACCCGTGGTGCCGGTGACGACGATGCCGTCGGCGCCGTCGCTGATCACGCGGTCCATGTGCTTCTCGACGGCGGGCCAATCGACCTCTCCGTCGGCCGTCATCGGGGTGACGAGCGCGACGAGCACCTGTCCGAAGGGATTGCCCGTGTGCGTCATGCTCTCAGCGTATCGTCATCGACCCGATGGCGACGGCGCACGCCGATCGTTCAGATCCGGCCCCGCCGTGCCACCGAGGCCGTGAGCCCCGACGGCAGAACCCGGCTGAGCGCCACGATCGCCTTGTAGCGCAGCGACGGGATCGACACCGCCTTGCCGCGTGCGGCGTCGCGCAGACCTTCGCGCACCACGTCGGCCGCGTTCAGCCACATGATGTCCGGGATGCCCTCCTTGCCGGGAGGCAGACCCATCCGCTCGTGGAAGGTCGTGTGCGTGAAGCCGGGGCACACGGCGGTCACCGTCACGCGATCGCGCGCGTACTCGGCGTTCGCCCACCGACTGAAGCCGATCAGCCAGCCCTTGCAGGCCGAGTACGTCGACCGCGAGATGAAGCCGGCCACCGAGGCGACGTTGATGATCCGGCCGCCTCGCCCGCGCATCGCGCCGAGCGCGGCGTGCATGAGCCGCATCGGCGCCTCGACATGCACCCTGAGGTGGCGCACCTCGTCGTCGATGTCGTTGTCGGCGAAGGCCAGCGGGAGGCCGAAGCCGGCGTTGTTCACGAGCACGTCGATCGGGTGCTGCCTGTCCTGTACGCGCCGCACGACTCTGGCGAGCTGACGCTCGACGGACAGATCGGCCGTCAGCACCTCGACCCGCACCTCGTACGCCTCCCGCAGGTGGGCGGCCAGTGTATCCAGCGTCTCGCGGGTGCGCCCCACGAGAACGAGGTCGGCACCGCGCTGCGCCAGTTGACGCGCGAACTCCGCTCCGAGCCCGGCCGCCGCACCCGTGATCAGCGCCGTGGCCATCAGCGCTCGTATCCCAGGAAGCGGTAGCGCGCGCCGCTGCGAGAAGTCTGCCACTCCCCCTCGTCGACGAGGCGCCACCCCTGCGTCGACGGGGCGAAGGCGTCGCCGTCGACGGCGAGGTCGATCTCGGTGACCTCGAGCCGGTCGGCATCGCCGATCGTCTGCCGGAAGATCTCAGCCCCGCCGATGATCCAGACCCGGTCGAGGCCCCGCACCGCCTCGGACACCGTCGCCGCACGACGCACGCCGGGCGCGGACCAGTCCTGCCGACGCGTGATGACGATGTTCTCGCGGTCGGGCAGCGGACGAAAGCGTTCGGGCAGCGAATCCCAGGTCTTGCGCCCCATCACGACAGGGGCGCCGAGGGTGACCTCCTTGAAATGTGCGAGGTCTTCGGGAACGTGCCAGGGCATGCCGCCCTCCGCGCCGATCACTGCGTCGTGCGCCTGCGCCCAGATGAGACCCGCCCAGGTCATACCGCCACCGCCGCCCTGATCGCCGGGTGGTGCTGGTAGTCCTCGACCACGAAGTCCTCGAAGCGGTAGTCGAAGATCGAGTCGGGTGTGCGGGCGATCCGCAGCGTCGGCAGCGGGTACGGCTCGCGCGTGAGCTGCTCCCTCACCTGCTCGCGGTGGTTGTCATAGATGTGGCAGTCGCCGCCGGTCCACACGAACTCCCCCGGCTCGAGGCCGGTCTGCTGGGCCACCATGAGGGTGAGCAGCGCATAGGAGGCGATGTTGAAGGGCACGCCCAGGAACAGGTCTGCGCTGCGCTGGTACAGCTGGCACGACAGCCTGCCCTCGGCGACGTAGAACTGGAACAGGGCGTGGCACGGCGCGAGCGCCATATCGGGGATGTCTGCGGGATTCCACGCCGAGACGATCAGACGCCTCGAATCGGGGTCGGCCTTGATCTGGTCGATCACCTGGGCGAGCTGATCGATGTGACCGCCATCGGGCGTCGGCCACGAGCGCCACTGCACGCCGTAGACGGGGCCGAGGTCGCCGTCGGCATCGGCCCATTCGTCCCAGATCGTCACGCCGTGCTCCTGCAGCCAGCGCACGTTGGAGTCGCCGCGCAGGAACCACAGCAGCTCGTACGCGATCGATTTGAAGTGCACGCGCTTGGTCGTGATGAGCGGGAAGCCCTCGGACAGGTCGTAGCGGATCTGTCGGCCGAAGGCACTCGTCGTGCCCGTACCGGTGCGATCGTCCTTGTGCGCACCGTGCTCGAGCACGTCGCGGAGCAGGTCTTCGTAGGGCGTGGGGATCGCGGCGCTCATGCCCGCCAGACTACCGGCGGCGTGCGACATTCGGCGTCGGACATCCTGTCATTCATCGTCACATCCCGCCCGATACGAAACCCGCGCCGTAGCCTGGGTGAGTGCCCGCCCCGCTCGCCCTCGCCGCCGTCGCCGCACTGCTCGTGCTGGCCACCGCTGCGGGACTCCTGCTGCGGATGCGCGACGGTCGCCGCAGGCGCATTCACCCCGACCGCGCGGTGACCGTCCGCGCCGACGATCTCGCGCCGGCGGCACTGGCACCGCGCGCGACGCTCGTGCAGTTCAGCACCGAGTTCTGCACGCGCTGCCCTCAGGTGCGGCGCGTGCTCGCCGACTGGACAGCGCCGATCGAGGGCGTCTCGGCCGTCGAGATCGACCTCACCCGCCGCACCGATCTCGCGTCGCGCTACGGCATCCTCGCCACGCCCACCGTCTTCCTCGTCGACGAGGACGGCGTCGTGCGCTCGCGCTTCCACGGCATCCCCGCGCGTACGGCGCTCGACGAAGCACTCGCGGACCTGTCCGCATCCGCTCCCGACGCCGCTGATGAGCGATCCTCGGTCTCCGAACGATTCTCTGTCTCCGAAGGAGCCTCATGACCACTCCGGCCGGAATCGATCCGCGCGGCCCGCGCTTCGGCGCGTCGATCACGTCGGCTCTGCTGCTCGTGGCGACGGCGCTCGCACTCACCGGGATCTCCACGGCGCGCGGCGTCAGCGGCTACGTCGCCGTCCAGACGCTCACCGATGCATCCTTCGACATCCCGGGAGGGTGGGCGCTCCCCCAGGCGACGGTGCCCGAGCGGGTCGTGGATGCCGGATTCCTGCTGACCCTCGTCGTGGCGCTGCTGTTCGCCTGGAGCCTCGTCTCCTCGCGCACCCAGCCCTGGAACGCGCTGTTCCGCACGCTCGTGCGCCCGCGACTGAGCCCGCCCGCCGAACTCGAGGATCCTCGGCCGCCCCGGTTCGCGCAAGGGGTCGGGCTGATCGTCGTGGGTATCGGTCTCGTGCTGCACCTGCTCGGAGTACCGTGGGCGCTGCCCGTGGCCACGGCGGCCGCGTTCGTCGCGGCGTTCCTCAACGCCGCCTTCGGCTTCTGCCTCGGCTGCCAGATCTGGCTCCTGCTGCAGCGCGCCGGACTCGTGGGCCGCTCCACAGGCGGTTCCTCCGCCACGGCCTGATCGGTAGGCTGGCAGGCACCATCAGCCCCCTATCCGGAGGAGTCGACATGTCCGTCACGAGCGAAGCAGCAGCCACCTGGACGGGGAGCCTCACCGAAGGCTCGGGCACGGTCTCGTTCTCGTCATCCCACCTCGGAACCTTCCCGCTCGACTGGAAGTCGCGCTCGGAGGGGTCTGACACCACCACGACGCCTGAAGAGCTCATCGCGGCCGCGCACTCGTCCTGCTTCAGCATGGCGCTCTCGCACGCCCTCGCCGGCAACGGAACCCCGCCGGAGCGCGTCGACACCACGGCGTCGGTGACCTTCAAGCCCGGCACCGGCATCACCGGCAGCCACCTCAACGTCAACGCGAGCGTGCCCGGCCTGGACGCCGAGACCTTCCAGCGCATCGCCGACGAGGCAAAGACCGGCTGCCCGGTCTCGCAGGCGCTGTCGGGTATCGAGATCACGCTCGAAGCAACGCTGGCCTGATCCCCCGCACCACCTGAAGCGCGGCCGCGTCTGACTGATCAGGCGGGGTCGCGTTTTAGTGCGCCGTCTTCTCCAAGCGAATCGCGGCACGAACGCTCGCCCGCGCTTCGCCCAGCTGCCCCGCCGCGCGCTGAACGATGCCGAGTCGCAGGCGGGATCGCCAGTCCTCCGGGGCCGCGGCCGCCGCATCCGCATATCGCTGCACGAGTCCGGCGGCCTCCTCGCGCACCACCCGGCCGCTCGGCGTCAATGCCACGTCGTCGTCGGGCACCCCGTCTTCATCCTCCAGTCGGCGGGTGAGACGCGCGGACTGCACACCGAACATGACTTCGCGCACGAGCACCCATGCCCCGATGAGCGGCAGCACGAGCAGCCCGACGCCGAAGGCGATGCCCACCGGCTCTCCCGTGGCGAACATGATGAACGCGCGCTGCACGGCGAAGGCGAGATAGAGAGCGAGGGCCGCCGTCATCACGGCCACGCCGACGCGAGACATCATGCGCTCGGTGTGATCCCGAGATCGATGACGTGCTCGAGCCCCACGATCACTCCGCGCGCATCGCGGGCGTACGGCAGCGCGAGACGGATCCCCGGCGCGTAGGCGCCGGCGGAGTCGACGGTGTCGTGCGTGATGGTCAGAGTCTCCCCCGCGCCCGACAGAATCACCTCTTGCCGTGCGACCACACCGGGGCGGCGCAGGGAATGGATCGGAATGCCGGAGATCTGCTGACCGCGGGCGCGCTGGTCGGCGTGCGGAGCATCCACCGGCCCCTGCCCGTCGCGCGCCTGGGCGATGAGTTCGGCGGTGCGCACAGCCGTGCCGCTGGGCGAGTCGATCTTGGTGTGCCTGTGCGCTTCGATGATCTCGACCGAGCTGAAGAACGGGGCGGCGAGCGCCGAGATCGCCGAGCCCAGCACCGAGGCGACGGAGAAGTTCGGGATGAAGACCGCCCCGGTGCCCGCCGCCTCGACGAGCGGGCGCACGAGAGCGATGCGCTCGGCCGACCAGCCGGAGGTGCCCACGAGCACGTTGACCCCCCGTTCGACAGCGGCGCGGACCACATCGACCGAGACGGATGGAGTCGAGGCGTCGACCACGAGATCCGCCCCGTCGAGCTCGGACAGCGCGCTCTGCGAGCCGAGAACGGCGTGCACATCGAAGCCGTCCAGCTCGTCGATCACCGTGCGGATGATCGCGCCGAGCTTGCCGTTTCCGCCCACCAGGGCAACTCGCGTGGTCATGCCCCCAGTCTATTCAGCGTGCCGACGCGGCACGCCGCGCCGCTCGGCGTAGCGTCGGATCATGCTCACGTTCCGTCCGGCCCGCCCGGATGCCCCGGATGCCCGCGCCCTGCTCGAGGAGTACTTCGCCGCGCGTGCCGCAGACTTCCCCGGCGGCAGCTACTCCCCGACGTTCCCCGCACCCGATGCGTTCGCCGAGCCCGACGGTGTGCTCCTGCTCGCGAACGACGAGCAGGGCGCCCTCGTCGGCTGCGGAGCCATCCGCCGACTCGCCGTCGATGCTCCCGGCACGGTGCGCTTCGAGGTGAAGCACATCTTCCTCCGCGGCGACAGCCGCGGCAGGGGCTGGGGCGTCGAGCTCATGGCCGAGCTGGAGCGACGCGCGATCGATTGGGGCGCCACCGAGCTCGTGCTCGACACGCATCACACCCTGGTGCCTGCCGGGCGCCTGTACGCCCGACTCGGCTACGAGCAGGTGGAGGCGTACAACGACAACCCGAACGCGACGCGCTGGTACCGCAAGGCCGTCTGACCTCTCTGAGGCGGAATGCTCAGACCGGTATCGGGTCGGGCAGGCCCGTGTGCAGCTCGAAGGGCAGGTGGCCGAGGTCGTTGTGCGCCACGAGGCTCCACGGCCTGCCCTGCTTCTGCGAGATCACGGTGAGGCCGCAGTGGGCCTGATTCAGCGTCATCCAACGCCATTCGGGCGCCTCGATCACCTCGCGGACGAACCACGAGATGACGAAGTTGTGCGTGATGAGCACCTCGTGGACATCCCCCGGCTTGCGCACGAGGAACTCGCTGACCGCATCGCCCATCTGCGCGCGGCCGGCCTCGATCTCCGCCTCGGTCACCGACCCGAAGAACGGCTCGAAGGTCGATGGCGTCTCATCGGTCATCCCCGTGGGGATGCAGTCGAACAGCAGTGCCGACGGCTCGGCCGTGACCGCCGGCAGGCGTTCGGCGATCGCGCGCGCCGTCTCTGCCGCGCGCAGCAGCGGAGAGTGCCAGATGGCATCGAGCGGAAGCCCGGAGAGCCGGTCGGCCACGAGCTCGGCCTGGCGGCGACCGCGCGGGGAGAGCGGACCGTCGTCGACGCCGTACTCGGCGTCTTGGTGTTCGCCATGCCTGACCAGATAGATGTAGTGCGTCACAACCGCTCGATCCGTATCCGACGGTTCCGCCGGTCTTCTGCCAGCCTACGCCACGGCCTCCGACACGAGTCGGCGTGCGTCGAAGCTGTGGATGACCGGTCAGGACGGCGGCGGACTACGCGGCGGCGCGACTGAGCTCGCCCAGCTGGGCACGGCTGAGCGAGACGCCCGCCCCCTGGATGAGCTCCTCGACATGCTCGGTCGAGAATGCGTTGACGATGGGCGCGGTGATGGTGCGCTGGGCCAGCAACCAGGCGATCGCCGCGGCGGCGACGGGAACCTGGAGCTCCTCGGCCACGAGATCCAGAGCACGCAGCGCCTTGATGCCGCGGCGGTTGATGTTGCTGCGCAACTGCTGTCCCCGCACGCCGTCCAGCGCCCGGGCCTTCGAGCGGTGACGCCCGGAGAGGAAGCCGTGCTCCAGCGCGTGCGACGGTGTGACCGCCAGACCCTGCGCCCCCGCGACGAGGCGCAGATCCCCCTCGAATCCCGCGCGACGCAGCAGGTTGTACGGCTCGTCCAGCACGTCGATGCGCGGGTATCCGGCAGAAGAGAGGATGCGCGCTTCGACGAGGCGTTCGGCCGAGAATCCGAAGGCTCCCAGAGCGGCGACCTTGCCGCTCTCGACGAGCCACTCGGCCGTCGCCAGGGTGTCTTCCAGGGGAGCGTCCTGATCGGCGGCGCCGTCGAGGTACAGCACGTCGATGCGCTCCACGCCCAGCCGCGTGAGCGAGGCCTCCACCGCCCGCACGAGGTTGATCGAGCCGAGGCCGGGGTTGTCGGGATGTCCACCGACCCGTACCCCCAGCACGATGTCGTCGCGACGACGAGAGCGCAGCCAGCGGCCCACGATGTGCTCGCTGCGGCCGGCGGCGAACCCGTCGGCCGTGTGCACGGCGTTTCCGCCGAACTCGACATAGCGGTCGAGGATGCGGTGGCTCGAGTCGGTGTCGGTGTTCCAGCCGAACTCCGCACCACCGATCATGAGTGGGAAGACGCGGATGCCGGTCGCGCCGAGTGCGACGCGCAGGCATTCGCCGACACCGGGACCGACGAGCGGGATGGGCGCCGACGGATGCTCCGCGGCGGCGGTTTCGACGCGCTCCGAACCGGTTGCGGTGCCTACGCCGAAAAGACGCATGCTCTCACCCCCGAAGCTTGCAGCGAATCACGCACCCCCGGTGCGTAAAGACAGAGTATGGGAGTCCGCAGACGGAACCGTTCATTGAGGCAACGTTCCGGCGAACATCGCATAACTATTCGATCACGAACACGACGACAGGGCCGTGTCCTCCCCGATTCGGGGCGACACGGCCCTGTAGGCCGAGCGCCTGTCAGACGATGCCGATCACGCCTCGACGGGCGCGGCCTCCTTCGACGCGTCCTCGGCGGGCTCGTCGACCACGGGCTCCAGCGACAGCTTGCCGCGGTCATCGATCTTCGAGATCTTCACGAGGATCTTCTGACCGACGCTCACGATGTCGCCGACGTTCTCGACGCGCTGTCCGCCGTTGAGCTTGCGCAGCTGACTGATGTGCAGCAGACCGTCCTTGCCGGGCAGGAGCGACACGAAGGCGCCCAGGCCGTCGCGCACATTCACGACCGTGCCCAGGAACTGCTCGCCGACCTCGGGGTTCGTCGGGTTGGCGATCGCGTTCACCTGCGCACGGGCGGCCTCGGCCGACGGTCCGTCGACGGCGCCGATGTAGACCGTGCCGTCCTCCTCGATGGAGATCTGCGCACCGGTCTCGTCCTGGATCGCGTTGATCGTCTTGCCCTTCGGGCCGATCAGCTCGCCGATCTTGTCCGCCGGGATCTGCACGCTGATGACGCGCGGCGCAGTGGGCGCCATCTCGTCAGGAGCGTCGATCGCGGCGTTCAGCACGTTCAGGATCGTCAGACGCGCGTCCTTCGCCTGCGTCAGCGCGCCAGCCAGCACATCCGAGGGGATGCCGTCGAGCTTCGTGTCGAGCTGGATCGCAGTGATGAACTCGCTGGTTCCGGCGACCTTGAAGTCCATGTCCCCCAGGGCGTCTTCAGCACCGAGGATGTCGGTCAGCGCGGCGTAGCGCGTCTGCCCGTCGACCTCGTCCGAGACCAGGCCCATGGCGATGCCGGCCACGGGTGCGCGCAGCGGCACACCCGCGTTCAGCAGCGACAGGGTCGATGCGCAGACGGAGCCCATCGACGTCGAGCCGTTGGAGCCGAGAGCCTCGGAGACCTGACGGATCGCGTACGGGAACTCCTCGCGGCTGGGCAGCACCGGCACGAGGGCGCGCTCGGCGAGGAAGCCGTGCCCGATCTCGCGACGCTTCGGCGACCCGACGCGGCCGGTCTCACCGGTCGAGTAGGGCGGGAAGTTGTAGTGGTGCATGTAGCGCTTGCTCGTCGTGGGAGAGAGCGAGTCGATCTGCTGCTCCATCTTGAGCATGTTCAGCGTGGTGACGCCCATGATCTGGGTCTCGCCGCGCTGGAAGATCGCCGAGCCGTGCACGCGAGGGATGACCTGCACCTCGGCGTCGAGCGGGCGGATGTCGGCAAGGCCACGGCCGTCCATGCGCACGCCCTCGGCGAGGATGCGCCCACGGACGATGTTCTTGGTGACCGACTTGTACGCACCGGAGATCTCGCCGGCAGCGGACTCGGGCAGCGTGCCCGCCTCGATGGCCGCAGCGACCTCGGCCTTGACACGGTCCTTGACCTCGTCGTCGGCGTTCTGGCGCTCGATCTTGTCGGCGATCTGGTAGACCTTCTCGAGGTCGGCGGTCGCAGACTTCGCGATGAAGTCGTAGGTCGCCTGCTCATAGGCCGGGAAGACCGGGTAGACGCCCGGCTCCTTCGACGAGTGCTTCGCCATCTCGGCCTGCGCCTCGACGAGCTGCTTGAGGAAGGGCTTCGCGGCCTCCAGGCCACCGGCGACGATGTCCTCGCTCGGCTTGACGGCCCCGCCCTTGATGAGGTTCCAGCTGTTCTCTGTGGCCTCGGCCTCGACCATCATGATCGCGACGTCTTCGGTGCCGTCGGCCTTCTTGACCACACGGCCGGCGACCATGAGGTCGAACACGGCCTCCTCGACCTGAGCCTGGTTCGGGAACGCGACCCACTGATCCTCGTGCTGGCCGTGACCAGGAACGAGCGCAAGGCGCACGCCGGCGATGGGGCCCGAGAACGGCAGACCGGAGATCTGCGTGGAGGCCGAGGCCGCGTTGATCGCGAGGGCGTCGTAGTACTCGCCCGGTGCGATCGAGAGCACCGTGATGACGATCTGGACCTCGTTGCGCAGGCCGTCGACGAACGACGGGCGCAGCGGGCGATCGATGAGACGGCACACGAGGATCGCCTCGGTCGAGGGGCGGCCCTCGCGGCGGAAGAACGAGCCGGGGATCTTGCCGGCGGCGTACGAGCGCTCCTCGACATCGACGGTCAGCGGGAAGAAGTCGAAGCCCTCGCGGGGGTGCTTGCCGGCGCTGGTGGCCGACAGGATCATCGTCTCTTCGTCGAGGTACGCCGCGACGGCGCCCTGCGCCTGCTGGGCGAGACGCCCGGTCTCGAAACGAACGGTACGGGTGCCGAATCGGCCATTGTCGAGAACGGCTTCGGCGGCGGTGATTTCAGGACCTTCCAAGAGGTCTCTCCTTCTTTGTTTAGACTCGCGCATCCGTGTGACACGCGAGCATCATCGAGGAGCGGATCTCGGCAGATCCCGACACGCGGAAATCCCGCGCCTTGTCATCGGTGCTGGCCACCAGTGGACGATCACCCGAATTCTTCGGGGAATCCACCACAGGGGACCAGCTTCTCAACCGACCGCTCCACCTGCCAGCCTACCAGCGATGCCAGGCAATCCCGATGAATCCGCTCGACGACGGCCCCATCATGGCTAGGCTGAGCGTATGAGCGGCAACGACGACGGCAACAGTAGCGCAGCGCCCTCCGACGAGATGAAGCGCAAGTTCAAGGAAGCGCTGGAGAAGAAGAACGCGCATCAGCGTCAGGGCGAGGCGCACCTCGACGGCGACTCCGTCGTGCACCACACCGCCGGGGCCAAGACGAAGCGCGAGTTCCGGCGCAAGAGCGGCTGAGCATCCGTCGGGAGTCCGCCTCGTGCAGTGGCAGCAGATCGACCTCCCCGAGATCCTGGCCCCGTTCGGCCTCCGTCCCGTCGGCCTGCCTACGGTGCTCGAAGGCGGCGAGGACAACGGCAACTTCCGAGTCACGACCGACCACGGCGAGATGGTCGTGCGCGAGTACCGGAAGTCCGGGATCGAGAAGATCCGCGCCGAGCTGCGGCTCGTCGGGTTCCTCGCCGAGCATGGCTTCCCCACTCCCGCGCCGTTGCCGGCGGGCGATGAGTTCGTGCTGGAAGCCAAACACCCTTTCGCGGTGTTCCCTTGGATCGAGGGTGACGTCCCCGAGGCGATGACCGCAGCTCTGGCCGCGCGCCTCGGAGCGCTCCTGGCCCGGATGCATGTGCTCACCGCGGGCTGGATCGACCGGCGCGTGCCGGTGATCGACCGAGTCGCTCTCCTGCGGGAAGCCGCGGACTCCCGGCCGCCGCTCTCCGGCGCCGACGCCTGGCGTGAGAGAATCGGGCGGTTCCTGGAGGACCACGCAGACGAGCTCGATCGGCTGGAGCGCCTCCCCACGGGGCCGCTCCACCACGACCTTCATCGACAGAACGTCCTCGTCGCAGACGGCGAGGTGACCGCACTCCTCGACTTCGACGAACTCAACCGCGGTCCGCTCATCGTCGATGTCGCCAGGGTGCTTCAGTACGCGGCGCTCGACACCCCGGATCTCGGCCTGCCGGACGGCATGGATGAAGCCGTCCTGGCCGGATATGAGGCGGTCCGGCCGTTGTCCGAGGCCGAGCGGGAGTTGCTTCCCGTCGCCTTCGACCTCGCCGGACTCGTGGACTCCGCGATCTTCGTCGCACACGATGCCGCCGATGTCGGAGTCGCGGATCTCGACGAATGCCTGAGCTGGAGGTCATATCTTCGCAATACGCGCCCTCGGCGGCCGTAGGCGCTATTCGCCCGCGAGTCCTCCGAGAAGGTGGCCGAAGGAGCCTCCCTCGCCGAGATAGTTCGCCGGGTCGAACGGATCGTTGCCGGTGCGCGCATCGCGGCGGGCCATCGCCTCTGCCAGCTCTCGCGCGCCCTTCTCGATGCGCGCAGCGAGCGGGGCGACGTCGTCCCCCGCGCCTCCCCAGTCCGCCGATGCGGCGAACACACCGGTCGAGACGGTATCGGCGTGCAGATAGGCGAACAACGGGCGCAGGGCGTAGTCGATCGCGAGCGAATGACGCGCCGTACCCGCGTTCGCCCCCAGGAGCACGGGCATGCCGCGCAGAGCATCCGGGTCGAGCACGTCGATGAACGACTTGAACAGTCCGGAATAGCTCGTCGAGAAGATCGGCGTCACGGCGATCAGCGCATCGGCGGAGACGACCGTGTTGATGGCCGACTCGAGCTCGGCGGAGGCGAAGCCGGTGAGCAGGTTGTCGGTGATCGCGTGGGCGAGATCGCGGAGCTCGACCACGTCGACGGACACCTCGATCGGCGCGCCGTCGGGTCCGGTGAGCTCGCCGAGTGCCGTGGCCGTCGCGGCGGTCAGGCGATCGGCGAGCATCCGGGTGGACGAGGGCGTGGACAGGCCGGCCGAGATCACGGCGATGCGACGGGCGCTCATCTCAGTTCTCCTTCGCGGTCGTAGCAGCGGCGCCGAATGCGGCACCGGCGGGGGCGGGCAGTCCGCCGTCCTGGTAGGGCGATCCCGCGGTGAGATTGTCGCCGCGGTTGGCGCCGGGCCGGGCCTGGCGGGTCGGGCCGTCGCCGTACACGGCGCGTACGCGGGCGGCGTGCGTGGGCGCATCCGGCACCTCGGCGGGCCGGTCGACGGCCAGCTCGCGGCGCAGCACCGGCACGACCTCCTCGCCGAGGAAGTCGATCTGCTCCAGCACCGTCTTCAACGGCAGACCGGCGTGGTCCATCAGGAACAGCTGGCGCTGGTAGTCGCCGTACAGCTCGCGCATCCCGGCATAGCGGTCGATGACCTGCTGCGGCGAACCGACGGTGAGCGGCGTCATCTCGGTGAAGTCCTCCATCGACGGCCCGTGACCGTAGACCGGCGCGTTGTCGAAGTAGGGGCGGAACTGCGCCACGGCATCCTGCGAGTTCTTCGCGATGAACGCCTGACCGCCCAGGCCCACGATCGCCGTCTCGGGTGCGCCGTGACCGTAGTGCTCCCAGCGCTGGCGGTACAGGCCGATGAGGCGCTGGTAGTGCGAGGCCGGCCAGAAGATGTTGTTGGCGAAGAAGCCGTCGCCGTAGTACGCGGCCTGCTCGGCGATCTCGGGCGTGCGAATCGAACCGTGCCAGACGAAGGGTGCGACGCCGTCGAGTGGACGCGGCGTGGAGGTGAAGCCCTGCAGCGGCGTGCGGAAGGTTCCCTCCCAGTCGACGACGTCCTCGGTCCACAGTTTGTGCAGCAGCGCGTAGTTCTCGATCGCCAGGGGCAGGCCCTGCCGGATATCCTTGCCGAACCACGGATAGACCGGGCCGGTGTTGCCGCGGCCCATCATCAGATCCATCCGACCCCCGGAGAGATGCTGCAGCATCGCGTACTCCTCGGCGATGCGCACCGGGTCGTTCGTGGTGATCAGCGTCGTGGAGGTGGAGACGATGATCCGCTTCGTCTGCGCGGCGATATAGGCGAGGAACGTCGTAGGGCTCGAGGACCAGAACGGCGGATTGTGGTGCTCGCCGATCGCGAAGACGTCGAGTCCCGCCTCCTCGGCGTGCGTGGCGATGGCGACGGTCGCCTGGATGCGCTCCGCCTCGCTGGGCGTCTCCCCCGTCGTGGGGTTCTGAGTGATGTCACTGACCGACATCAGGCCGAACTGCATCCCGCTGTGCGCCATGGTGCCCTGCTCGTTCACTTCGTCTCCGGTTCGTCGTGCCATTTGCATTCAGGTGAATACACTTTATCCAACACGCCTCTGCTCCGAGTATTCCCCGTGCCCTCGGATCGCGCCCCTTACGATCGAAGAATGCACGGCACGACCCCGGAATCCGCTGGCGGTGCCCCGCCTGCGCGGCGCACGAAGACGCGGCGCGTGCCCTTCTGGGACAACGCCCGCTTCGCCTGCATCGTGCTCGTCGTGCTCGGCCACGCCGTGCAGCGCCTCACCTACGACTCGAAGATCGCCCTCGCGCTGTACGTCGCCGTCTACGCCTTCCACATGCCCGCCTTCGCGATCATCTCGGGCTATTTCTCCAAATCATCGCCGCCGACCAAGCGCCAGATGGCACGGGTGATCACCGACATCCTCGTGCCGTACGTCGTCTTCGAGGCGCTGTGGACGCTCACGAAATGGCTCGTCGAAGGACGCGCCGACCCGAACCTCACCCAGCCGTCGTGGACACTGTGGTTCCTGCTCGCCCTCGGCATCTTCCGGCTCGTGCTCCCCTACCTCGCCCTGCTACGCTGGCCGCTCGCCTGGGCGCTGCTGATCTCGCTGGCCGTGGGCTACCTCCCCAACGTCGACAGCACCTTCTCGCTGTCGCGCACCCTCGGCCTGCTGTTCTTCTTCACCTTCGGCTGGTGGCTGCGCGAGCATCGCATCGTCGAGCGCCTCGGACTGCTCGGTCGTCGCCCGTGGTGGGTGGGCGCCATCGCCGCGGTCGTGCTGGCTGCCGCGGGATGGATCGCCTGGGCGGGCCTGGAGCTGTGGGAGGCGATCGACCTGCGGCACTGGCTCTTCTACGAAGACGCCTACGCCGACCTGGCCGGCGAGCAGTGGTGGGCCGGCGGAGTGCGACTGGTCCTCATGGCGATCGCACTGATCCTCTCGGCCGCCTTCTTCGCCCTCGTGCCGCGGCGCGGCCTGTGGTGGACGGCATTCGGCCGCTACACGATGTACGTGTACCTGCTGCACTCCTTCGTGCTGTACCCGTTCCGCGAGTCGGGGGTGCTGCGCGGACTGGATCCCACCTGGTTCTGGCTTCCCGCGGTCGTCGTCGCCTCCGTGCTCATCGCGCTGGGCCTCGCCTCGAAGCCGGTGCGCACGGTGCTGCGCCCGCTCATCGAGCCGCGACCGCGCTGGCTGATCGGCGACGCCGCGCTGGCCGGATCCGGGGGGCACCGCAACGATCCAACGGGGTCGCGGCGACCGCGCGACACGCCTCGGCGCTGAGGCCACTGGTCGCGAGCACGACCGCACGCATGCTCAGGCGAACAGCGACGCCCCGACGAACGAGCCTTCGGCAGCGCCGGGAGGGATCGCCCAGACGCCTGAGGCGGCAAAGGTAGCGATACCGGAACCGGTCATAGACGGCAACAAACGAGACGACGGCGGGAGCGCAGACCTAGCCTCGATCCATGGCTGATCTGACGCTCCCGATCCTCGACCTCTCCCGCCTCGACGCCGGCCCCGAGGCCGCTCGGCAGTTCCGCGACGACCTGCGCGCCGCGACGCACGACGTCGGCTTCTTCTACCTGACGGGCACGGGCATCTCCCCCGAGCTCGAGGCGCGTCTGCACCGGGCCGCGCTCGACTTCTTCGCCCTGCCCGAACAGGACAAGCTCGCGATCGAGAACGTGACTAGCCCGCACTTCCGCGGGTACACCCGTATCGGCGGCGAGCGCACGCAGGGCAAGGTCGACTGGCGCGAACAGATCGACATCGGCGCGGAGCGCGACGCCGTCGAGGGCGGCCCGGCGTTCAACCGCCTCATCGGTCCGAACCTGTGGCCGGCGGCGCAGCCCGAGCTGCGCGAGGTTGCCGAGGAGTGGCAGGATCACCTCATCGGCGTCTCGCGGAAGCTGTTGCGCGCCTGGGCGCTCGCCCTGGGTGCGGAGGAGTCGTACTTCGACGCGAACTTCGGCGAGCCCTCGACGCTGCTGAAGATCGTCCGCTACCCCGGCACGGACGAGCCCGAGCCGCAGCAGGGCGTGGGAGCGCACAAGGACTCGGGCGTGCTGACGCTGCTGTGGGTGGAGCCCGGCAAGGGCGGACTGCAGGTGGAGCGCGACGGCACCTGGGTGGACGCGCCGCCTGTAGACGGCGCGTTCGTCGTGAACATCGGCGAACTGCTCGAGTACGCCACGGGCGGCTACCTCAAGGCCACCAACCACCGTGTCGTGTCGCCCAAGGCCCCCGACGAGCGGATCTCGATCCCGTTCTTCTTCAACCCGGCGCTGGATGCGCTGCTGCCGATCATCGAACTGCCCGCCGATCTCGCCGCGCAGGCGACCGGTGTGACCGCCGACCCGACGAACCCCATCCACAGCCTGTACGGCGAGAACGCGCTCAAGTCGCGCCTGCGCGCCCATCCCGACGTCGCCGCGATCCACCACCCCGACCTGGTGGCCGCCGCCGCCATCTGAACACCCCACCCCACCCGAGAATCACTTTCACCGTGGGGACCCACGGGCGTGGTTCCTCACCGTGCGGCTGGTTTCTCCCTCTCGCCGGTCGCGGTGCCGTGTCCGAACTCGACAATGGCCTGCAGCGCATCCAGATGCCTGGCGAACGCAGACACACCCATCATCGTGGCGCGCACCCAGGTGCGCGGCCGCGAACCCACCTGTCCTCGACGCGCCGTGACGTACCCTGCGGCGTTGAGGTGCGAGATCGCCTTGCTCAGCGCGGAATCGCCGACATCGAGGATCTCGCCCAACGTGGCGAAGTCCAGCTCCAGATCCTCCTCCAGCGACGCCATGAGGGAGAAGCGGATGGCACTGGCGAAATTGTCGTCGAGACGCGCGCGTGGATGCGACCGGCCGTCACTCCTCATGGCGTCCTCCCACGAAGGCGGTCACGACGAAGGCGGCGATGATCACCGTCCCGATCGCGAACCCGATGGCACCCGGCACGACGACGCCGAACGCCGGCGATGCGGCGACCACGGCAAGAAGACCGGCAGCGCCCGCGAACACGCACCACTGCGGCGCGCGCCAGACCGCGCCCGGGGCGGGAACCGAGCCGCTCACCTGCGCTGTCAAGAACCACAGGAGCATCCCCAACACCGCCACCAGGAACAGCGCCGAAGCCACCACGGGGATCTCACCCCACGCCGCGGACGCGGCAGCCAGTGCCCCGAGACCGACGCCGATTGCGAGGGTCATCATTCGTTCGCCGAACGAGAACGGCGGACGCGGCGGACGTTCGTGCTCTTGCCGCACACTCCGCCGCGCATCGCGGAACGCGAAGATGCCGAAGACGATGCCCGCCAGGACCCCAGGGATCAGCAGCATCGGCGACACCGAGATCTGTCCCGAGATGCGCAACCAGGTGAGCGTGAGGAACGCTCCCAGGATGACGACGAACGCCGCGAGATACCAGGCTCTCGCCTGTCCGGTCATCCGCATCTGGGCACCCCTGCTCTCGCGCAGCTCCGTCTGCAGGCGACTCCAGACAAGCACCGGCACGAGCACGAGCATGATGCTCGTGCTCCGACTCGGCACGCTGGCGAACATCGCGAGTGAGAAAAAGGCGAAGAAGACGATGGCGTTCGCGACGTGCAAGCGCGCGGAGAGCCGCCGGTCGACGTAGACGTCACGACGGCGCCCCACGGCGGCGGCTTCGTCGAGATACGCCACCGCGACGTCAGATGGCGGCGGCGTCAACGGCTCCTGTCCCGCTTCCGGGCGCTGCTCGAAAGGGCGATCGCTTTCCATACGGAAAGCTTGCAGCTTTCCAAGAGGAAAGTCAATCATCGGTCCCGCACTCGCCCGGTAGTCTGCCGTGATGAAGACGATCGGCGTGCTGGGCGGGATGAGCTGGGAATCATCGCTGGACTGGTATCGCCTCGCCAACGAGCGGGTGCGGGATCGACTCGGCGGCTACCACTCCGCACCCATCCTGCTCGACTCGCTCGACTTCGCCGCGATCGAGGCGCTGCAGGCAGCGGGCGACTGGGATGCGGCCGGCCGCATCCTCGCGGAGCACGCGCAGCGCCTGGAACAGGCCGGAGCAGGGATCGTCGTGCTCTGCACCAACACGATGCACATCGTCGCCGACCGGATCGTCGATGCGCTCACCGTTCCGTTCCTGCACATCGGCGACACGACGGCCGAGGCGATCATCGCGCAGGGGCTCACCACCGTGGGCCTGCTCGGCACGGCGTTCACGATGGAGGAGCCGTTCTATCGCGACCGCCTCGCGGATCACGGGCTGAGTGCGATCATCCCCGAGGTGGACGATCGCGCTCAGGTGCACCGGATCATCTACGACGAGCTCGTGCACGGCGTCGTCGAAGAGCACTCTCGCACGGTGTACCAGCGCGTCATCGCGCGTCTCGTCGACGCAGGGGCTGAGGGGATCATCCTCGGTTGCACGGAGATCGAGCTGCTCGTCGGCCAGAGCCACTCCCCCGTGCCGGTGTTCCCCACCACGGCGATCCACGTCGCCGCCGCGCTCGACGCCGCCGGTCTCTGATACAACGGGCGGGAACGACGAAGGCCGCCCCACCGGGGGCGGCCTTCTCAAGAATGTTTTGCGCGACTGTACGCTGGCGGATGCCTTATCGGCGAAGCCCGAGGCGCTGGATCAGCGAGCGGTAGCGCTCGATGTCCACGCCCTGGAGGTAGCCGAGCAGACGGCGGCGCTGACCGACGAGCAGGAACAGGCCACGACGCGAGTGGTGGTCGTGCTTGTGCTCCTTGAGGTGCTCGGTGAGGTCCTTGATGCGCTGCGTCAGCATCGCGGCCTGCACCTCGGGGGATCCGGTGTCACCGGGGTGCGTCGCGTACTCTTCGATGATCGCCTTCTTGACGTCTGCTTCCAGTGCCATAGATTCGATCCCCTCTCTGCTTGTTGCGCGGCGCCCGACGCCTGATGCGAGGGCTCTCTTTATCCGCGGCCGATCAAACGGCAACCAATAGAGTCTACCAGTCCCAGAACGCCTCGAGGAACGCGACCTGTCCCCGAGCACAGCGGATACCCTCGTCTGGTGCCCAGCGCCCTGATCGATCTGCGTCCCTTCCGCGCCAGCGGCGCCTTCACTCGGCTGTGGATCGGTTCGACCCTCACCGGGCTCGGCGGCCAGCTCACCCTCGTGACCGTCATGCTGCACGTGTTCGAGCTGACGAGCAGCACTTTCGCCGTGTCGATGGTGGCCGTTGCAGGACTCGTGCCGATGATCCTCGCGGGTCTGTACGGAGGGATGCTCGCCGACGCCTTCGACCGCCGGAAGGTCGCGCTCATCGCGGCTGTCATCACCTTCGCCTCCACCCTGCTGCTGGCCGTGCTCACCTGGGCCCACCTGGAGACCATCTGGTGGCTGTACGTGCTCAGCGTCGTGAACGCCGCCGCGAACTCGGTGAGCCTCGCCACCCGCACCGCGATCATCCCGCGCCTGCTCCCCCGCCAGCTGCTGGCGTCGGCCTCGGCGCTGAACGGCATCACGATCGGAGTGATGCTCATGGTCGGCCCGGCGCTGGCCGGGATCCTCGTCGCCATGACCGGGTACGGCTGGACGTACACGATCGACGTCGTGCTGATGCTGGCGATGTTCCTGGGGCTGTGGACTCTTCCGGCACTGCGCCCCGAGGGCACCGTGATCCGCCCGGGACTCGCATCGCTCATCGACGGATGGCAGTTCCTCAGGCGCGCGGGCAACATCCGGATGCAGTACATCCTCGACATCACCGCGATGACGTTCGGGCAGCCGATGGCGCTGTACCCGGCGCTGGGGACGCTGCTGCTCGGCGGCGGCGCGGTCACCACCGGCGCCCTGACCGCGTCGGTCGCCGCGGGCACGTTCCTGTCGAGCCTGTTCTCGGGCAGGATCGTGCGCTACCGGTGGCACGGCCGCGGCATCGAGCGGGCGATCCAGGCGTACGGCGCGTGCATCCTCGCGTTCGGCGCGGTCCTGCTCGTGGGCATCTGGCTGCCGCCGGTGAGCGAGACGACTGTGAATCTCGGCCTCATCGTGGCGGCGTGCATCGCCCTGGCCGGCTCCGGCGCCTCCGACAACATCAGCTCCATCTACCGCAGCACCATGATGCAGGCATCCGTGCCCGACAACATCCGCGGCCGCCTGCAGGGCATCTTCGTGGTGGTCGTCACGGGAGGCCCGCGCCTCGGCGCGCTCTACGTCGGCGCGCTGGCGGCCATCAGCAGCCTGTGGTTCCCGCCGCTGCTGGGCGGGCTGCTCGTGATCGTCATCGTGGCGATGCTCGTGCGCCTGTCGCCGCGCTTTCGCGCCTATGACGCGGAGAACCCCGAGCCCTGAGCGGGTCCGGGGTTCTCTTGAGCGTCCGGATTCAGTCCTGCGCGAGCGAGCCCTGCAGGTCGAGGTTGATCGTGACGTCTTTGCCCACGAGCACGCCGCCGGTCTCCAGCGCCGCGTTCCAGGTGAGGCCGAAGTCCTCGCGGTCGATCGTCGCCGTCGCCGATGCGCCGGCCTTGTAGTTGCCCCACGGGTCGGTGCCGAAGCCGCCGAAGTCGAGCGCGAAGCTCACGGGGCGGGTGACGCCGCGAATGGTGAGGTCGCCGTCGACGAACAGGTCGCCGTCCTCCACGCGGGCGCTGCGGGAGCGGAACTCCATGGTCGGGTGGTTCTCCACGTCGAAGAAGTCCGCCGAGCGCAGGTGGGTGTCGCGGCCCTCGTCGTTCGTGTCGATCGAGGTGACGTCGACGCTGGCCTCGACCTTCGCGTCGAGCGGGTTCTCCGGGGCGACGATCGTGGCGCTCTTCACGCCGAAGCTGCCGCGGACCTTCGAGATCATCATGTGGCGCACGCTGAAGGTGACCTCGCTGTGAGCGGGGTCGAGGGTCCAGGTGCCGGGGCGGTAGCCGGGGATGTCGATGGTCATGGGTGTGGTTCTCCTCGTCGGGATGAGCGTCGGTTGCAGATGCCGCACGATCGGCGACAGAGAGGACAACTTACATGCGTATGCATGTATTCCCGCGAGTCGGAAGAAAATGCCCCGATGGCAAAAGGGGCCCCCTCGCACGTGGCGAGAGGGCCCGGGTCGCGGTCGAGGTCAGCCGACGGCGATGAGGTCGATGATGAAGATGAGGGTCTTGCCGCCGAGGAAGTGCCCCGACCCCGCGGGGCCATAGGCGAGCTGCGGCGGGATGACGAGCTCACGTCGACCACCCGCCTTCATGCCGGGGATGCCCTCCTGCCACCCCTGGATGAGGCCGCGCAGCGGGAACTGGATCGTCTCTCCGCGACCCCACGACGAGTCGAACTCCTCACCGGAGTCGTACTCGACGCCGGCGTAGTGCACCGTCACGGTGTCGCCGGGCTTCGCCTCGTCGCCGGTCCCCTCGATGATGTCGCGGACGACGAGCTCGGTGGGAGCAGGTCCGGTCGGTGCGTCGAACTCGGGCTTTGTGCGCTCAGTCATGGGAACCATCCAACCCGAGCGGCTCCGTGCGGTCAACGCGGACCCGCGCGCCGAGAGCGAACACGGCAGGGGCATCACAGCACGACCACGGGCGGGCGGATGCTTGACAACCCGGACGAACCGGGTGCACCCTGAGGGCAGGTCAACTCAGCGCCCGGGAGACACGCAGGCATCGCCGCGGCACCGGGCGCTGAGTCTGTCCGGGATGCTGATCGAGAGCCGGAAGCACTCAGTAGGCCAGCAGCGCCGCCCGCGTCGCCGCGGTGCGCGCGAGCAGCGCCCGCTCGTCGTACGCCGCGAGCGGATCGGAGCCCGCCACCGCACGTTGGCGCACCGCGGCCAGGGTCGTGGCGTCCCTGATGAACGAGCGCATGAGCGGCCGGCGATCCTCGCGCAGTGACGCGGCCCAGGCCAGCGCGGCCTTGCGCCCGCCCTTGGTCGCGAGCATCGTGACCTCCTGCGCGGTGAACCAGCCGGCATCCGCATAGTCGGTGAGGCGGGTGCGGGTGACCTTCTCCTCCTCGCGGCGCAGCGCGACGATGGCGATGATGAATCCGACGAACAACGGCACCTGCAGGGTGAAGTAGAGGGCGTAGAAGTCGCCGAACAGCGCCGATCCGTTCCACAGCGCGTGCAGGACGACGGCACCGAGAAGACCGAGCATGCCCGCGCCGACGGCCGCGCCCGTCGATCCCTGCCGACGCGCGACGAGTCCGATGGCGAATCCGGTGACGGCCGTGAACATGGCGTGCGCGAACGGCGACAGGATCGCACGCAGGAGGAAGGTCCAGGTCAGCTCGGCGCCGCCGCCCTCGACGAGGCTGATGGCGAAGTACTGGATGTTCTCGGTGAAGGCGAACCCGGCACCGACGAGCGCACCGTACACGACACCGTCGACGGGCCCATCGAATGCGCGACGTGCGACGACGAAGATCAGCAGCACGCCGAGACCCTTTCCGACTTCTTCCACGATGGGCGCCTGCACCACGCTCGTGAACACCTCGCGCATGGGGCCGCGCACGACGAAGCTCATCAGAAGATCGACGCCGAGCGCGATGGCGATGGCCGCGGTCGCGCCCCATCCGATCGCGAAGGCCATGACGCCGCGCGGCTCGGGCTCCCATCGGTCGATGAGATAGACGCCGAACAGCACGACGCCGAGGGGGATGAGCGCGAGCACGAGCCCCACGACCGAGGCCGCCGCACCGAGGAAGGCGGTGAAGTACGCGATGAGGCCGAGCAGCAGCACGGCGAGCAGGCCGAAAAGCCAGACCGACACCGATCGTCCCTTGCGCGCCGGCACGACGGGCAGCGGCGCCTCCGGAGCCGCGGGAGCGGGCGGCGGAGCGTAACGCGCAGTCGGAAGAGGGGATGCGGGCGCGGCGCGTTGCGCGCCCGGCAGCGGCGAGGGAAAAGGGGCACCGGTGCTCATGCTCAAAGCCTAGACGGGCCGCCCGCACGGGATGAGCGCGTGACTCGGCGGCGAACGCACGCGGAACGGGCGCGAATCCCGGTACCGTGGAGACATGCGGTTCGCTCATCTGCGCACCCCCGACTCCCCCTCCGCGGTTCTCGCCGTGCTGGACGATTCCGGGGCGCTTCCTGTCGCTTCTCTCTTCGCTGACGCTCCGGCCGCGCTGCAGGAGCTCATCGACGGCGGCCCCGCCCTGCTCGACGCCGTGCGCACCGCCGCTGCCGGAACCACGCAGCGGCTCCCGATGGCGGGGCTGGAGTACGCATCGGCCGTGCAGCGTCCGCCCGCCGTGCTCGCCGTGGGTCTGAACTACGCGGCGCACTCCTCCGAGCTCGGCCTGAAGACCGACACCGCCCCGACGGTCTTCACGCTGTGGCCGAACTCGCTCACCGGGCACGAGTGCACCACGTCATGGCCGCGCTCGCTCAGCGAATCCGTGGACTACGAGGCAGAGCTGGGCGTCATCATCGGCGCCTCGGCCAAGAACGTCTCCCGCGACGACGCCCTCGATCATGTGTGGGGCTACACCGTGGTCAACGACATCACGGCCCGCGACATCCAGTTCTCCGAGGCGCAGTGGTCGCGATGCAAGTCGTTCGACGGTTTCACGCCCACCGGCCCGGTCGTGGTCACGGCCGACGAGATCCCCGATCCGCAGGATCTGCACATCTGGGCTGTGGTCGACGGCCAGACCGTGCAGGATGCCTCCACCGGCCAGATGGTGCGCTCGGTCGCCACGCTCATCGAGCACCTGTCGCAGTCGCTCACCCTCATGCCGGGCACGCTCATCTCCACCGGCAGCCCCGGCGGCGCCGGATACTCGCGCGACCCGCAGATCTTTCTGCGCGATCACTCCACGGTCACCGTCGGCATCGACGGCATCGGCGAGCTCACCACGCGCTGCCGCATCCTGGACGACTGATCACCGCGCACGGAGCCTTCACGCATCGACGGCCGGCACCCCTCTGGGCCGGCCGTCGATGCGTTGCGGGTCGAATCAGGCGTCGGCGACGGGCTCGACGAGGTCTTCGGCCGCGACGATCGGAATCGCGGCGGTCACAGCCTCCAGCCCCGACAGGCGTGCGGGTGAGAGCTGCTTGGTGACCTCTTCGCGGCTCATGAGCCCCGCCTCGACGACGAGGTCGGCGACGTTGCGCTTGGTGAGCAGCGCCGTCTTGGCCAGCGCGGCCGAGGCGGCGTAGCCGATGAACGGAGTCAGCGCCGTGATCACGCCCACCGAGGAGCCGACCATCGCGCCCAGGCGGTCGCGGTTGGCGGTGATGCCGTCGACGCAGTTGACGCGCAGCGTCCACATCGCCTGGCGCATCCACGTGATCGACTGGAAGATCGAGTGCGCGATCACGGGCTCGAAGGCGTTGAGCTGCAGCTGGCCGCCCTCGACGGCCATCGTGACCGTCGCGTCGGAGCCGACGACGGCGAACGCCACCTGGTTGACGACCTCGGGGATGACCGGGTTGACTTTGCCCGGCATGATGCTCGACCCCGCCTGCTGCGCGGGCAGGTTGATCTCGCCGAGCCCCGCCTGGGGGCCGGAGGAGAGCAGCCGCAGGTCGTTGCAGATCTTGGAGAGTTTGATCGCGTTGCGCTTGAGCGACGACGAGAACGACATGAAGGCGCCGGTGTCGCTCGTGGACTCCACGAGGTCAGTCGCCGTCTCGAGGTCGAGTCCGGAGATCTCGCGCAGATGCCGGAGCACCGCCGGCGCATAACCGGAGTGGGTGGTGATGCCGGTGCCGATGGCCGTGGCGCCCATGTTGATCTCGAACAACAGCGACGCGTTCTCGGTGAGCCGGTGGTGGTCTTCGCTGAGCGTCGTGGCGAAGCCGTGGAACTCCTGGCCCAGCGTCATCGGCACGGCATCCTGAAGCTGGGTGCGTCCCACCTTGAGCACGTCGTGGAACTCGACCGCCTTGTTCAGGAAGGCCTGGCGCAACAGGTCGAGCTCATCCAGCAGCGAGCGCAGGGTGAGCGACAGGCCGATCTTGATGGACGTCGGATAGACATCGTTGGTGGACTGGCTGCGGTTGGTATGGTCGATCGGCGAAAGATAGGCGTAGTCGCCCTTCTCGCGTCCCGCCATCTCGAGGGCGATGTTGGTGATCACCTCGTTGGCGTTCATGTTCGTCGAGGTGCCGGCGCCGCCCTGGATCACACCGACGCCGAACTGGTCGTGGAACTCGCCGTCGATCACACGCTGCGCCGCGGCGTCGATCAGGTCGGCGCGCTCCGCGTCGAGGGTGCCGATCTCCTTGTTCGCGCGCGCACTGGCCTGCTTGACCATCGCAAGACCGCGGATGAGATCGGGGTACACCGAGATCGGCCGCTTCGTGATCGGGAAGTTCTCTTCGGCGCGAAGCGTATGGATGCCCCAGTACGCATCCGCGGGGATCTCCTTGCTTCCCAGCGAATCGGTCTCGGTACGAGTCTGAACGGGCGCGGCAGAAGCCATGAACACATCCTTGTGGGTCGTGACGAACGGGACATCCGGTACGGTTCAGTCTATCGCCGCGCGCCCGGAACCCCGTCAGCGCGCAGGCTTGCGCGAGAACGCCTCCAGGCGCTGCTCGGGGCTCAGCCGTTCCATCTGCGCCACCCACTCCGGACTGAACGTCTGCACCGGATCGGCGTCGACGACGGGCACGACGGTATGGGTGATCACCTCGGGCCGCACGTGCACGAGCTGGAAGGACTGCGCGGCATCCATGCCGTTCACGCGCTGGGCGGGAGCCGACACATCCATCGTGTAGCAGGTCGCCGAGGCGACGCTCACCGGGATGCCCGCGAACGTGCCGTGCAGCGAGTAGTGCAGGTGCCCGGCGAGAATGCCGCGCACGTCGGTTCCCTCGAGCACAGCCGCCAGCTCGTCCTGATGGCGTAGCTCGAGGATGTCGAAGAACGGGATGTGGCTCGGCACCGGCGGATGATGCATCGCCAGCAGCGTGCCGTGCTCCGCGGGCTCGGCGAGCACATCGGCCAGCCAGGCGAGTTGCACGGCGTCGACGTCGCCGTGATGCCAGCCCGGCACGGTGCTGTCGAGCGTGACGATCCGCAGCCCGTTCTGCTCCCACACGCCCGTCACCGGCTCCTCCGTGGGGGCGGCCCCGAGCAGATGCTCGCGCAGTGCCGGCCGTTCGTCGTGGTTGCCCGCGACCCAGATCACCGGGGCGCCGAGGCGCTCGGCCACCGGTTCCACGCTCGCGCGCAGCCGGCGGTACACCTCCGGCTCACCGAGGTCGGCGAGGTCGCCGGTCACGACGATCGCATCCGGGTTCTCGGCCGCCGACTCGATCGCCCGCAACGTGCGCGCGAGGTTCGCATCCACGTCGAAGCGGCCACCCAGCGCGGCGCCTCCGGCGAGCAGATGCGGGTCGCTGAGGTGGATCAGGGTGTGCGTGGGCGGAGCGAATCGTCCGAACTGCGGCATGGCGCCAGGTTATCGCCCGGCGAAGACGATGATGCCGATGCCGCCGAGCACCGCGAGCACGCACACCGCGAAGCAGGCGAAAGCCGCCACGAGCGCGAGCTTCTTCTGCGCATCGGTGAGCGGACTCTTGCGCGCGGCCTTGGCTGCCGCCTTCGTCGCGCGACGAGCCTCCTTCTCGGAGATCACCGTGATCGCATCCGTGAACTCGGCCGGAGTCACCACGGGTGCGCGTCCGGAGCGCACGAGCATCCGCAGTCCCAGCGCGTAGAACCCGACCACGACGGTCGCACCCACGAGGGCCGCGCCGAGGACCTTGAAGAACGCCAGCCAATCGATAACGACGTTCATCGCTCCCCCTGCCCCGCCTCGGCGCCCGTCACGATCTCGGCCTCAGCGGCCGCGTTCGTGCTCCTCTGGTTCTCGCCCGTCACGTCCGCGTCCGTTTTCCTGCCCGAGTCGGTCTTCTCCTCGCCCGACTTCTTCTTGCGGTCAGACTTCTTCTTGGGGTCAGACTTCTTCTTGTCGCCAGACTTCTTCTTGTCCGATTTCTTCTTCTTGTCGGACTTCTTCTTCGCCGCCTTCTTCTCGGCGTCCTCCGCGCGCTTCTTCGCCTCGGCGGCCCGCTTCTTGCGGGCCTCCTCGGCGCGAAGGATGCGCTCCTGACGGGGCGTGGGCGGCGGCGCATCCGGTACGTCGACGGCGTGACCCGACTCGGCCACGTCGCTGAACGCGTTGCTCGCGGTCACGGCGTCGCGACGCGAGCGCAGGAACAGCCCGAGGATGATCGCCAGGGCCAGCACGGCGTCGACGAGAACGCCCCAGGTGCCCCACCACACGACGACGAGGGCGGCCACGGCGCCGACAGCGCCGGCGGCCGGCAGGGTGAGCAGCCATCCGATCGCGATGCGCCCTGCCGTGCGCCAGCGCACCGTGGAGCCACGGCGCCCCAGTCCCGATCCGATGACCGAGCCGGAGGCGACCTGCGTGGTCGAAAGTGCGAAGCCCAGCGCGCTGGAGGCGAGGATCGTGGCCGCGGTGGATGTCTCGGCGGAGAACCCCTGGGCGGGCTTGACGTCGGTGAGCCCCTTGCCGAGCGTGCGGATGATCCGCCAGCCGCCCAGATACGTGCCGAGGGCAATCGTGAACGCGCACGCGATGATGACCCAGAGATAGGGATCGGCGTGATCCGCGCTCTGCCATCCGACCGTGATGAGGGCGAGGGTGATGACGCCCATGGTCTTCTGCGCGTCGTTCGTGCCGTGGGCGAGCGCGACGAGCGAGGAGGTGAAGATCTGCCCCCAGCGGAACCCGTCGCGACCATCGGGCCGGCCGTCGTAGCGCCGAGTGACCGCATAGGCGATCTTCGTCGCCGCGAAGGCGATGATGCCCGCCGTCACGGGAGCGATCAGCGCGGGCAGCACGATCTTCGACAGCACCATGCCGAAATCGATCCCGGTGAACCCGACGCCCACTAGCGTCGCGCCGATGAGCCCGCCGAACAGGGCGTGCGACGAGCTCGAGGGCAGCCCCAGGAGCCAGGTGAGCATGTTCCAGGTGATCGCGCCGATGAGCCCGGCGAAGATCATCGGCAGGAACACCTGCGCCTGGATGCTGTCTTCGTGGATGATGCCGTGCGAAACGGTCTTCGAGACCTCGGTCGACAGGAACGCGCCGACGAGATTGAGCACTGCCGCCAGGAGCACGGCGGTCTTGGGTTTGAGCGCCCCCGTCGCGATGGGCGTGGCCATCGCGTTCGCGGTGTCGTGGAATCCGTTGGTGAAGTCGAAGAACAGTGCCAGTGCGATGACCAGCACGACGATGAGGACTGCGGTTTCCACCGTTCTCTTTCGTTGGACGGACGGGGAGACTGCCGACGGGATCGGCGTGACGAACGAAGAGTTCACCGTGGTTTCTGCAGCCGTTAAGGCGCCGCTTGAATCCTCCCACCGCGCCCGGTGCCGGTCAACTCGAGCTCGACTAGCGTGGGAGCGTGAACAGCACTGCCGCATCCGACCGCCCGTCCCCTCCCCGCGCCGCCCGCCGCGTTCAGCAGCGCAGCCATCACGGCGACGTGTTCGACGACCCGTACGAGTGGCTGCGCGCCAAGGACGATGCCGAGGTCATCGCGCATCTGGAGGCCGAGAACGCGTACACGGATGCGCGCACCGCCCACCTCGAACCGCTCCGTGAGACGCTCTTCCAGGAGATCAAGGGGCGCGTGCAGGAGACCGACCTGTCGGTGCCCAGCCGCCGTGGCGACTGGTGGTACTACGGACGCACGGTCGAGGGGCAGCAGTACGGGCTGCAGTGCCGCGCGCGCATCGCCTCGGCCGACGACTGGACCCCGCCCGTACTCGATCCGAAGACCCCTGTGGCCGGCGAGGAGGTCCTGCTCGACGGCAACGCCGAGGCCGACGGTCACGAGTTCTTCTCGATGGGATCCTTCGACGTCTCCGACGACGCCACGCGCCTGCTGTGGTCGGTCGACTTCGAGGGCGACGAGCGCTACACCGTGCACGTGCGGGACCTCGTGACCGGCGAGCGGCTGCCGGATGTGATCCCCGGCACCTCGGGCGCGTTCTTCAGCCCGGACGGTGCGTCAGTGCTCTACACGACGGTCGACGAATCCTGGCGCCCCGATACGCTCTGGCTGCACCGTCTGGGCACGGACGTCGCCGACGACGTGCAGCTGTTCCACGAGCCCGATGAGCGGTTCTGGATGGGTGCGGGCATCACACGCAGCCGCAAGTACCTCGTCATCGGCCTCGGCTCGAACGTGACGAGCGAGGAACTGCTCGTCGACCTCGACGACCTCACCGCGCCGCCGCGGGTGGTGTGGCCGCGCGCCGAGGGGGTGGAGTACTCTCTCGAGCACGCCGTCGTCGACGGCCGCGACGAGCTGCTGATCCTGCACAACGACGGCGCGCTCGACTTCGAGCTCGTCGCCGTCTCCGCCGCCGACCCGCAGGGCGAGCGGCGCGTGCTCGTGCCGCACACCCCCGGGCGCCGCCTGCTCGATGTGGATGCGTTCCGCGACGCGACCGCCGTCGAGTACCGCCGCGAGGGACTGTGCCGACTCGCGCTGCTGGATCTGGGCACCGGCGCCCTCGACGAACTGGAGTTCGACGAGCCGCTGTTCTCGGTGGGGCTCGGCGGAAACCCCGAGTGGACGACGCCGTCGCTGCGCCTGGGGTACTCCTCGTTCGTCACCCCGGCGACGGTGTACGACCTGCAGCTGGCCGATCGCTCGCTGCAGCTGCGCAAGCGCCAGCCCGTGCTCGGCGGATACGACCCGGACGACTATGCGCAGTCGCGAGAATGGGCGCGTGCCGACGACGGCACGAACGTGCCGATCTCGCTCGTGTGGAAGCGCTCGGAGGGAGATCCGCGCGAGGCCGACGCTCCGCGGCCCGTGCACCTGTACGGCTACGGATCGTACGAGCACTCCATCGATCCCGGCTTCTCGGTCATGCGGCTGTCGGAGCTCGATCGCGGCGCGGTCTTCGCCGTCGCGCATGTGCGCGGGGGCGGCGAGATGGGCCGCGGCTGGTATGAAGACGGCAAGCTCGGCCACAAGATCAACACCTTCACCGACTTCGTCGCATGCGCGCGTCATCTCGTGGATGCGGGGATCACCGCGCCCGAACGCCTCGTCGCGGAGGGCGGCAGCGCCGGCGGGCTGCTCATGGGCGCCGTCGCCAACCTCGCCCCGGAGCTGTTCGCCGGCATCCTCGCCTCGGTGCCGTTCGTCGACGCGCTCACCTCGATCCTCGATCCATCGCTGCCGCTGACCGTCATCGAGTGGGATGAGTGGGGCGATCCCCTGCACAACGCCGAGGTATACGCGTACATGAAGTCGTACACCCCGTACGAGAACGTGCGCGACGGGGCCCCCTATCCCCCGATCCTCGCCGTCACCTCGCTCAACGACACCCGCGTGCTGTACGTCGAGCCGGCCAAGTGGGTGGCACGCCTGCGCGATGCGGGCGCGCAGGACGTGCTGTTCAAGTGCGAGATGGTCGCCGGTCACGGCGGCGTGAGCGGCCGCTACAGCTCGTGGCGTGAGCGCGCCTTCGAGCTGGCCTGGCTGCTCGACCGCCTCGGCCTCGCCTGATCCCGTCAGCCGAAGAGGGCGGCGGCCTCTTCGTAGCGGCTCAGGGGCACGGTGTTGAGCTCGCCGAGCGCCTCCGCGAAGGGCACGCGCACGATGTCGGTGCCGCGCATCGCGACCATCTGCCCCCACGCGCCGTCGACGATCGCGTCGGCGGCCTGCAGACCCAGGCGCGTCGCCAGCACGCGGTCGAACGCCGACGGCGATCCGCCGCGCTGGATGTGCCCGAGGATCGTCGCGCGGGTCTCGATGCCCGTGATCCGCTCGATCTCGGGGGCGAGCTGGTCGCCGATGCCGCCCAGCCGCGGGCGGTTGAAGGCGTCGAGGCCCTTGTCGCTGTACGCCTCGTCCATGCCGGTGAGCGTGAAGCCCTCCGAGACCACCACGAGCGGCGCACGGCCGCGGTCGTGGGCGCTGGTGACCTGGGCGGCGATCTCGTCGATCGACATGGGCACCTCGGGGATGCAGATGACGTGCGCCCCGGCGGCCATGCCCGCGTGCAGCGCGATCCAGCCGACGTGACGGCCCATGACCTCGGCGACCATGCATCGCTGGTGCGAGTCGCCGGTGGTGCGCAGCCGGTCCATCGCATCGGTGGCGATGTTGACGGCGGTGTCGAAGCCGAACGAGTAGTCGGTGGCCCGCAGGTCGTTGTCGATCGTCTTCGGCACGCCGATCACGTTCAGTCCGTCTTTCGCCAGCCGGTCTGCGGCGGCGAGCGTGCCCTCTCCGCCGATCGCGACGATGCCGTCGATCTTGTGCCCGTACAGGGTCTTCGCGATGTTCTCGGCGCCCCCGCGCTCACCCTCATACGGGTTGGTGCGGCTGGTGCCCAGGATCGTGCCGCCGACTTTGGACAGCCCCTTCACCTCGTGGCGGGTCAACGGCATGAAATCGCCCTCGACGACTCCGCGCCATCCGTCGCGGATGCCGACGAACTCGAGGTCGTGCGTGGTCGTGCCCTTGAGCACGATGCCACGGATCACGGCGTTGAGCCCTGGGCAGTCTCCGCCGCTGGTGAGGATGCCGATTTTCATGCTGCCGCCTTCGAGGTGGTGAGCGAGTGAGGGGACGGCGACGTTGCCTGAGACGACCTTACTCGCCGCCGAGCGCCTGCCGCAGCAGGTGCATGAGGGCGGCCAGCTGCACGGACTCGGTCTCGTCGTCGTCGATCTGCTCGCCGTCCAGCGCACGCGCCGCGAGGCCCTGCTTGCGGTCGATGAGCTCGGCGATCTTCGTGTCGAGCGTGTGCGCCGCGATGATCCGCCAGGCCGTGACCGGCTCGTCCTGACCGATGCGGTGCACGCGGTCGATCGCCTGGGTCTGCTCGGCCGCGGTCCAGCTGAGCTCGGCCAGCACGACGTTGGATGCCGCCTGCAGGTTCACACCGACGCCCGCCGCCGTGAGCGAGCAGACCGCGATGCCGACCTCGGGATCCGCGTTGAAGTCGTCGATCGCCTGCTGGCGGGCCGCGGAGGTCTGATCCCCGCGCAGCGAGACGGCCGTGACGCCCGCCGCGGCGAAATGCGCCTCGGCCTGGTCCATGACGTCGATGTGCTTGGCGAAGAAGACGACCTTGCCCACCGAGCGCTGCAGCTGCACGGCGTAGTCGGCGGCCAGCGATGCCTTGGCCTGACCGATCCTGCGCACCATCGTGAAGACGTTGTCGCCCCCGGTGCCTGCCGCCTTCGACTCCTCGAGCTCGTTGTGGGCGACGAGCCGCACGATGTCGTCATCGATCTCTCCCGGTGCCAGCGACGCGGCCTGGCCACGATCGCCGCGCGCCTCGACGATGCGGCGGTACTTCGCCGCCATCCGCTCGCCGAGCTCGCGTTCGGCGTCGCGGATGCCGCGGCCGAACTCGTCGTCGAGTTGCACGGGCAGGTCGGCGACGAGCTTGTCGGGCAGGTCGGCGGCGACGTCGACCTTCTTGCGCCGCACGATGCCCATGGAGATCACGGCGTCGCGCGCCTCGGGGTAGAACGCCTTGTCGGCGGGGGTGAATCCGGTCGCATCCAGCTTCGCCATGAGCTCCGCCGACGGCTTCTCGCCATTGGTCCAGCCCAGGAAACGCCAGATCGCGTCGAAGTCCTCGACGTCGTTGATGAGGGGGGTGCCGGTGAGCGCCATGAGCAGGGGCCGCCCGCCCGGCGTGGTCTCGCGCACGCGCTGGCCGAGGGCGAGCACGTTCTGCGAGCGCTGGGAGGTGAGGTTCTTGATGAAGTGCGCCTCGTCGACGACCATGCCGCGCAGCCCGATGGCGCCGAGCCACGACAGGTGGCGGTCGAGGATCTCGTAGTTGACGATGAACACGTCGGCGAAGGCGTCGATGTCGTCGCCGTCGCCCTGGATCACGGTCGCGCGGCGCTGCGGGGTCCACCGCTCCACCTCGCGCGCCCAGTTCATCTTGACGACGTTGGGCACGACGACCAGCAGCGGGTAGGCATCGGCGACGGATGCGGCGAGCACCGACTGTGCCGTCTTGCCCAGGCCCGGCTCATCGGCGAGCAGGAGCGAACGATGCCCGGCCCGCACAGCTTCGAGCAGCCGGGACTGGTGCACCATGATCTCCAGTCCCTTGGGCGAGATGTGGTCCGCCTCGGGCAGGGGCGGCAGCTCCATCGTGGCCGCCCCTCCTCCGGCGCCGGTCTCGAAGGCCTTGTACAGCGGGCCCATGAGCTCCCAGCCGTCCAGGCGGCGACGAGGCGTCTCGGCCGGGCGCGGGGTGAGGTCGGGCGCGAGGAACGGGTTGGCCATCATGCGCGACTCGACGGCGGGAGGCGTCACCTGTCGCTCGGCGAGCGCGGCGGGCACGACGGGCGCCTGCACCGGGGCGATGTCGGCGATGATGAGCTCTTCGGGGGCGAGCTCCGCGCCGGATTCGAGCAGCCAGTCGCGGCGCATCCGCTTGGCCACGGGGCTGGTGGCCTGATCCACCTCGAGCAGCTGGATGAGCGAGGTGTCGCGGGCCGCGGTCTTCGCGAGGATGGTCGCCACGCCGTCGAGCCGCTTGAGCAGTTCGGCGCGCGCGCCGTCGGCGAGGGCATCGTCGACCTTCACGCGGGCGCGCTCCTCGCGCACGAGGAAGGCGATCACCTGGAACTTGACGCGGTTGGTGGGCCCGAGCTTGCCGCGCTGGGCCTTGGCCTCGATCTCGCGAACCTTGCGCGCGAGGATCGGGATGAGGGGGGCGTCGTCATCGCGACGCGACTTGTTCCGCCGTGGGGCGGTCGCCGTGCTCGGCATGCTCCTCCTGAGCGTGGTGCCTGCGCCCGATCGGGCGGGACGGTGGGGATGCCCGCGAGAGCGGGCTGTGCAGACGCCCGCGAGCGGCTTTCGCCAGGACGAAGCGGGCGCCCGGCCTCCGGCGAGCGAACGCACGCGGGCGTCGGGCATCGAGAGGCTCCGTGTTCCATCCTACGCCACGAGGGCCCCGCGCGCAGATTCATCGTCCGCGCGGTCGATGCGGATGCGATCAGCCGTCGACGCGTGTCTCCGACGCAGGGGCGCCGGAGAGAACCGATCGCGTGCGCGCGACATCGTCGGCCATCGTCGCCTTCAGCGCCTCGATTCCGTGGAAGGCGGTCATCCCGCGCAGACGCTGAGCGAACTCCACCGTCGCATCGTGCCCGTACAGGTCGAGTCCCTCCCGATCGATGACGTGCGCCTCGACCTGCCGCTCGGCGACGTCGTCGAAGGTCGGGTTGGTGCCGACGGAGATCGCGGCAGGGTGCCGCACGCCGGTGGTGTGATCGATCAGCCAGCCGGCGTAGACGCCGTCGGCCGGGGCCATGGCGTTCAGCGTCGGCTCGAGGTTCGCCGTGGGAAAGCCCAGTTCGCGACCGCGCTTGAGTCCGTGCACGATCTCGCCGCGCACCGACACCGGCCGTCCGAGCACCTCCGCGGCCGTCGTCACATCGCCCGAGGCGAGCAGCTCGCGCACCCACGTGGACGACACGCGGCGCGCGGAGCCGTCCAGGAAGACGTCGTCGACGACGTCGACGGAGAACCCGTTCTCGGCGCCCATCCGCTCGAGCAGTGCGGGATCCCCCGCCCCGCCGCGTCCGAAGCGGAAATCGCGGCCGACGAGCACGACGACGGCGCGCAGAGCGTCGACGAGGATCGTCTGCACGAACTCCGACGCCTCCACCTGCGCGAGCTGCTCGTCGAAGGTGAGCACGAGCACCGCATCGATGCCCTCCTGGGCGAGCAGTTCGAGCTTGCGGTCGAGGGTCACGAGGCTGTCGGGGGCCTTGTCGGGGCTCAGCACGCTCAGCGGGTTGCGATCGAACGTGACCGCGACGGTGCGGGCGCCGCGCGCGGCGGCATCCTGCTTGGCGCGGGCGAAGACGGCGCAGTGCGCGGCGTGCACGCCGTCGAACTTGCCGATCGCGACGACGGCGGCCCCTGCATCCTCGGGGATCTCCGTGATGTCGCGGTAGACGATCATGCGCCCGGCTCCGCGACCACCCCGGGTCCAGCGGCACCAGGGCGGTGCGCGCGCAGCCACCACAGGCCGACGACGGGGAGCACGAGCGGCACGAGCACGTAGCCGAGGCCGAACTGCGACCAGACGGTCGGATGCTGGAACAGCGCGGGCGCCACGAGGCTGAGCGTGCCGACGATGAGCACGCCGGCGAGCTCGAAGCAGATCGCGATCCAGGCGACCGTGTACCAGCCGCGGCGGCCGGAGAGGACCAGAGCGAGGGTCGCGACGATGTAGACGACGGCGGCGGCCGCCGACAGCGAATAGGCCAGCGGCGCCTCGGAGAAGCGCTGCGCGATCTGCACGAGGGAGCGCCCTGTCGATGCCAGCGCCATGACGGCGTAGACGATGACGAGCACTCGCCCGGCGCCCCGCATGCGGGTGCCGCCGGGTGCGGTTCGGGGAGAGGACGAGACGGTGCTCATAGCCCATCCATCCTACGGCGCGGTCATGCAGGGATCGGCGTCGTCCAGATCACCTGCATGCGCCAGATCATCACGGCGAGCGAGAGCCCCACGACGCCGAGGATGACGGTGCTCCACCGCGTGCGATCCACGAGCGCCCATACCGCACCACCCAGCGGCAGCAGCGCCGCGGAGACGAGGTAGACCCAGAACTCCAGCGGGTCGCCCTGCGGCGGATTTCCCGCGAACGGAGCGATGACCGCCATCACCACCTGGGCGATGAGCAGCACTTCGAGCAGGGCGAGGGCGCCGACCGACAGATCGCTGGGCGGTCGCCCGGCGAGACCGAGCACGACGCAGAGCAGCCCCGCGGCGACGGCCACGACGAGAAGAACGATGGTGAAACCGATGATCACGAGGCCCCCTGAGCCGGATCGGCCGGATCGGACTGTGTCGGCTCCGGCATGTTCATCGCGCTCTTCAGATCGGCTCCGCGCCGCTCCAGGATGCCGACGAGCACGCCATCCGGGTCGATCGCCGCCGCCCGCGCCTCGCCCAGTCTCCCAGCCTGGCCATGCAGGCGCTTGCCGTGGCGGAGGTCGACGGCCTCCTGCGCGGTGACGTCGAGCCGCGGCAGGATGCGTGTCGCCGCCTCCGCCGGGTTCAGCATCATCGGGGCCGCAGCATCCGGGTCCAGCGCCCCCTCCTCGACGGCGTCGTCGACGGTGAACGGCCCCACGCGCGTGCGCCGCAGCCGGGTGAGGTGCCCGCCGAGGCCCAGTCCCGCGCCGAGATCGCGGGCAAGCGCACGGATGTAGGTGCCCGAGGAGCAGTCCACGACGACGTCGAGGTCGATCGCGTCGCCCTCGCGGCGCTCGGACAGCACCTCGAAGCGCGAGACGACGACATCGCGGGCGGCGAGCTCGACGTGCTCCCCCGCGCGCACCCGGTCATAGGCGCGACGCCCATCGACCTTGATCGCCGAGACGGCGCTGGGAACCTGCGAGATCGCGCCGGTGAGTTCGGCGATGCCCGCGGCGATGCGCGGCTCGTCGACGGCGGCGAGCCTCGCCGGGTCTGCGGTGTCGACCTGCTCGCCGTCGGCGTCGTCGGTCGTGGTGGTCGAGCCCAGCCGGATCGTGGCGAGATAGGTCTTGTCGGCGCCCACGACGAAGGTGAGCAGCCTGGTGGCCGCCTCGACGCCGATCACGAGCAGGCCGGTGGCCATCGGATCCAGCGTGCCGGCATGGCCGACCTTGCGCGTGCCCAGGGCGCGGCGCGCGCGGGCGACCATGTCGTGGCTGGTCATGCCGCCCGGCTTGTCGACGAGGAGGATCCCCGGCGGAACGGCGCGTGCATGCATCCCGCCAGCCTACGCTGGGTGTCGTGCCCTGCCCCGCCCCGAGAACACCGGCCGCCGAGCGCGTCGCCGATGCGCTGATCCCCTGGTACCGGGAGCATGCGCGCGACCTGCCGTGGCGGGGCGAGGCGTTCCTCCACTCGTTCGGGGCATGGGGCGTGCTCGTGAGCGAGACGATGCTGCAGCAGACCCCGGTCACCCGGGTCATCCCCCATCTGGCGGCGTGGCTGGAGCGCTGGCCAACCCCGGCGGCGCTGGCCGCCGCGACCCCCGCCGAGGTCGTTCATCAGTGGGCGAACCTCGGCTACCCCCGCCGTGCACTCTGGCTGCACCGGGCGGCGGGCTCGATCGTGGCCGAGCACGGCGGTCGCATCCCACGCGACGTGGATGCGCTGCTTGCTCTGCCCGGCGTCGGCGAGTACACCGCGCGCGCCGTCGCGGTCTTCGCGTTCGGCGATCGGCATCCCGTGGTCGACACGAACACGCGACGGGTGATCGCCCGCGTCGTGCACGGCCGCGAACAGCCCCATCCGCCCGCGCGACGCGACCTCGACGAGATGGCGGAACTGCTGCCCGACGACGATCAGGATGCGGCCGCCGTCAACGCCGCGATGATGGAGCTCGGCGCCACGGTGTGCGGCGCGCGCTCGGCCGATTGCGCGCATTGCCCGCTCGCCGCGGAGTGCGCATGGCACCGGAACGGCCACCCGGCGGGAGAGGATCGCCGTCGGCGCCAGGCACGGTACGAGGGATCGGATCGGCAGGCTCGCGGCGCCGTGCTGCGCGCGCTACGCGCGGCCTCCGCCCATGCGCTTCCGGTCGACGCGGTGCTGGCGGACTGGCCCGATGCCGCCCAGCGCGACCGTGCGATCCAGTCCCTCGTCGACGACGGGCTCGTCGAGGCGTTCGCGCACGAGCTGCGCCTGCCCCGCTGACCGCGTCGGCACGCATCCGCATGCGTGCACGGCGACGGCGCCCCGGGACGAATCCCGAAGCGCCGCCGTCGAGCGGATATCAGCAGGTGCCGACCAGCGCCCATGCACCCCACTGCTGCGAGCCGGGGGCCTCGCCCTGCGTCCACCACTGGGCGCTCCACTTAGAGCCCTCGTAGGAGACGACGTCACCGCCCGTGTAGACCGCCGCGGCGTCCCACGCGTCCGCGGCGCACTCGCCGGGGTCGGTCGGGTCCGTGGGATCGGTCGGATCTGTCGGATCGGTGGGGTCCGTCGGATCCGTGGGCGCGCATGCCGCACCCTGCGCCCACACGTCCGCGGCGCCCGGGGTGTCGCCCTGGGTCCACCACTTCGCGGTGTACTCGACGCCCTCGTACGAGACGACGGCACCACCGGTGTAGACCGCCGAGGAGTCCCATGCCGCCGCGGCGCACTCGCCCGGGTCCGTCGGATCGGTCGGATCCGTCGGGTCGGTCGGATCCGTCGGATCCGTGGGATCGGTGGGGTCGGTCGGGTTCGTCGGATCCGTCGCTCCTCCCGGGGTCGCGGCGCGCAGCGCGTCGGAGACCACCGTGGTCAGCTCGCCCTGCCGGTCACCCGAGAGATCCCACCACATGCCGCCGCCGAGATGCTGGTCAGCGATGAACGCGGCCTTCTGAGCCACCGACTCGGTGCTGTCGTAGCTCCACCACTGGTCGCCGTCATAGCGCCAGGCGGCGCCGACCGCGGCGTCGTAGTAGCCGGTGCCGAGGTTCTTGAGCTTGTCGTAGTCCTCGTTGCCTGCCTCCCACGTGCCGGGGGCCGCGCCGTTGGCCGTGCCCCAGGCATCCGCCGAGGCGGCGCCCTTCCAGCCGCGGCCGTACATCGCCATACCCAAGCCCAACTGGGCCGGCGCGATGCCGGCGCCGACGTAGGCGTCGACGGCCTGCTCGATGCTGAAGCTCTTGTCCTCAGGGCGAGGGTCGGCCGGGTCGGGATACAGGTTGCCCTGGTGCCCGGTCAGCTCGGGGTCCCATGCGCCGTGCAGGTCGTAGCCCTGGATGTTGCCGTAGTCGAGATCCTGGAACAGCTCGGGGTCGTTCCAGCCGCCCGACTCGATGTCGGCGATGTTCGCCGGCAGGAAGGCCGAGATCTGGTAGTCCTTGCCGGTGGTGGCCGACAGAGCATCGAGTTGCGTGCGGAACTCGTGCACGAGCGCCTTGAAGTTGGCTGCGTCATGCTCGACATCGACGATGTTGCCCTCGAGTCCGTTGGGCGATCCCGGCCACTCCCAGTCGAGGTCGAACCCGTCGAACAGCCCGGCAGCGGCGCCGTCGCCGCCGCGCCCGTCGATCACGGGGAGGTTCCCCTTGATGTACAGGTCGATGCAGCTGGAGACGAAGTTCTGGCGCGACTGCTCGGTCGCCGCCGCGGCTGAGAAGTTCTTCGACCAGGTCCAGCCGCCGAGCGACAGCATGACCTTCAGCTGCGGGTGCTTCTCCTTGAGCTGCTTGAGCTGGTTGAACGAACCGGCCAACGGCTGGTCCCAGGTGTCGGCGACGCCGGCGACGGAGTTCGCCGCCGTGTAGCCCATCCCGAAGTCGGCCCAGGCATCGCCGGCTCCGTCGGAACCGGTGGGGCCCTCGCCCTGCGCCTTGTTCGCGATGAAGCACTCCAACGTCTGGTAGTGGATGTTCCCGAACGCGTAGTTGATGTGCGTGAGGTCATCGGCGACCCCCGACACGTCGAGCTGCTTGGCCTGGAAGCCTCGGCCGTACACGCCCCATTGCGTGAAGTAGCCGACGTTTCGGTAGCCGTTCAGCGCGCTGGGCGCGTCCGTCGCGGTCGCTTCCGCCGGGGCGCTGCCGCCCTCGGCATTGGCCGCCATGGGCGCTGCCAGGGCGAGTGAGGCGGCCGTCGCGGCCGTCGCGAGCGCGGCGACGATGCCGCGTCTGCGTGTTCTCCTGCGAATCATCTCTCCTCTTCTCCGGCGGCGAGGTTCGCCGCCTGTCCGCCGTCCGCGCGGATCGCCGGACGGCCGTCCGTGGGCGGGATGCTCGGCCGCATCCCGCCCTTGCGTCAGCAGGTCGCGCCGTCTCCCCAGACCGCGGCGCTGCCGGGTGTCTCACCCTGCGTCCACCACTTCGCCGTGTAGGTGCGCCCGTCGTACGACACAGCGTCGCCGCCGGTGTACACCGCCCCGGCATCCCAATCCGCCGCGGTGCACGCGCCGCCGGTGCCGCCCTCGTCTCCCCCGCCGCTGCCCGCACCCGGTGACACGAGCAGCGCGCCGCGCGGCAGGTCGTACAGGGTGGCGTAGACCTGGCCGCCGATCTCGACGCGGAGGTTGGAGATCGACGCCATCGGGAGGCGCCATGACAGTTTCGTCCATGCGCTGCCGCCTGCGGGGATGCCACCTGTGGGAACCGTGAGCCGGTACGTGTGGAAGTCGCCGTCGAGCCCGCCGATGTTGTCACCGGTGTGATCGGAGTCGACGACCGCGATGCCCCAGCCGTTCTGCTCCCCCATGGCACCCGTGTCGCTCGTGGCCGTGTCGAAGGTGATCGTGGAGCCGGCCGGGATATCGGCGTCCGAGCCGTTCACGAAGGTGACCTTCGGGGTGATCGGATAGTTGTTGTCGCCGAGCGCGAACTCGCTCACCTGCACCTGGAGATCGATGGCCTCGCCGGGCATCGCCTCATCGGCTTTGCCCGCGCCGTACGGCGTCGAATCGGCCAGCCGATCGTGCAGCATCGTGACGAGGGTCGACCCCATGCCGTACTGCTGGCTCTGCTCGTCGTAGCCGTAGTCGCCGGCGAGCTCCCAGATCATCACTCCGCCGATGCCGTTGTCGGCCACGTAGTCCGCCTTCGCGGCGATCGCCTGATCGGCATCGCCCGAGAGGAAGGTGCGCGTCGTGGCGTTCCACCACCATTCGACCTTCGTCGTCTCGTCGAAGTGGTGCGTGTACGCACCCTCGATCTCGGTGGGCGCCCCATAGGAGGCCGCGTAGTCGCCGACCACGCCGTTCTGCAGGTTGAGCACGTGCCAGATCGGGTTGGCGCCCGCCCCCATCTCGGCACCGGTCTTATCGAGGTCGTGCCACAGGTTGTCGATGCCCGTCGCACCGGCCCCGCACGCCGTGGTGCCGCCCAGCGACGGCCCGGTGCCCGGCGGGCAGGCCGTCTGGTCGGCGAGAGGCGCCGAGCCGTAGAGCCCGTCGGTGCCGCCCTGCACGCCTTCCCAGCCGCGCGTGTAGAACGGCACGCCGATGTTGATGCGCCCGGCCGGCATCGCGCCGCGGAAGTAGTGGTAGGCCCAGTCGGTGTTGAGGTAGCCGATGCCGTCGTACGCGGTGTACACGCCGCCCGCCGTCAGCTCCGGATCCATCCCGTCGTCGAACAGCGCCGCGTTGCCGCCCACGTACGAGTTCCACGAGCCGTGCAGGTCGTAACTCATGACGTTGACGTAGTCGAGGTACGGAGTCACCTGATACATCTCGGCCCCGCGCAGCAGCCAGCCGGAGGCGGGCGCGGCGACGGTCAGCAGGTAGTGCATGCCGTCCTCGGCGCCGGCGCGGTCGAGGTGCTCGCGAAGCGATTTCATGAGCGCTTCGTAGCCCGCCCACAGCGTCGCGCGGCGCGGCTCCGAGAACGTGAAGTCGTCGGGGCTGCCCGCCTTGCCGTTGCTGTTGGCGTACTCGTAGTCGATGTCGACGCCGTCGAAGCCGTAGGTGCGGATGAACTCCACCGCCGAGGCCGCGAAGGCCTCGATCTTCTCCGGCGACTCCGTCATCGTGTAGAAGCCGCCGTCGGCGACGCGCTCCCCGTCGGCGTCGAAGTGCCCGCCGGTCTCGGCCCAGCCGCCCACGGAGATGAGCGACTTGACTCCCGGATGCTGCGCCTTGAGCGTGTGCAGCATGTTGAGGTGGCCGGTGTACGGCAGCGCCGGATCCATCGTCGCGTCGGGATCGTCGGGCCAGGTCATATCGGTGGCGTTGCCCGGCACATCCTGATTCACCGAGAGCCCGCCGTCGGCGCCGATGTGGCCGAACGCATAGTTGATGTGGCTGAGCCGGTCCCACGGGATGTCGTCGGCGAGGTACGCGGGCTGGCCGTTCTTGCCGGTGCGCCAACTCGTGAAGTAGCCGATCACGCGGTGCTCGAGGCCGTTGGGCAGCAGCTCGCGGCCCGCCTCGTCGTAGATCGTGCAGTAGGGCACGTCGACGCCGGGAGTCTGGTACAGCCCGTCCGGTCGGCAGGTCTCGTCGGGGTTCGTCGTCCACGGCGTTCCCGGCTCCGGATCCGGAGTGGGATCGGGCGTCGGCTCCGGGGTGGGATCCGGCGTCGGGTCGGGAGTGGGATCCGGGTCGGGATCGGTCTCCGTTCCGCAGGCGCCGAGGGACTCCCACGGGCCCCACTGGTCGGCGCCGGGGACATCGCCCTGCGTCCACCACTTGGCCCGCACGTTCGATCCATCGTGCGAGGCGATGTCACCGCCGGTGTAGACCGCTTCCGCATCCCACGGATCGGCGCAGGCCTCGGCCGCTGCGGCCGGCGCGGTGGCGCTCAGCAGGCCCGCCACCACGAGGGCGGCGACGCCCACCGAGGCCCGGCGGAGGCCCGTCGTTGCTCGTCGAAAAGACATTCGTGCTCCTGTACGTCGTCGGACAGTCAGCTCTGTCGAAACCCCTGCGGAGAATTTCGCAGTGATCCGAACATATTGGGCACGACGGATGCCCGGCATCCGTGTTCTCCACATTCCTGCCCGCGGAGAGTCAGAGATGCATGCTGGTGCGGTGCGCGAGGGCGATGAGTTCACCGCGGCCGCGGATGTCGAGCTTGACGAACACGCGCCCGAGGTGCACCTCGACGGTGCGCACCGAAACGACGAGTCGGGCGGCGATCTCGCGGTTCGTGCAGCCGTCGGCCACGAGCATCGCCACAGCCAGTTCGCGCTCGGTGAGCAGCGGCTCCCATGCCGTGCGGCACACGCCGAGCGGATCGCCGGAGACGGGGATCGGCGCGGTCACCGGCTGTGCAGCCGACTCCCCCTGCTCACCGAAGCGCGACAGGCGCATATCGACAGAGCGCGTCCAGGCGTCTGCTCCCGCATCGGAGAACAGCGTGCGCGCGGCGCGCAGATGCCGCAGCGCCGGGGCGTTCTCACCTCGGGTGGCGCAGACCGTGCCGAGCAGCGCCTCCACCCGCGCGCGTTCGAACGGCGAGACGATCTCGCGGCTCGCCTCAGCCGCCTCGCGGTGATCACGCTCCCACGCGTGCTCGCGCGCGGCGCGGATCCGTCGGCGCAACGCGCGGGCACGCAGGGCGTCGGGCGGGGCGATGGGCACGTCGGGGAGCTCGACGGGGCCCACCTCGTCGAGCCCGGGCAGGACGAAGGCGGGGCTGGGCGCACCACGCTCGACCCAGAGGCGCAGGTGCGCGGCGGCCTGCTCCGAATCGCCCTCGAGGTACGCCTTCAGACCGAGATCGACGAGGCGGTCTCCGGGTGGGGTCGCGGGGCACGCGATATCGAGCGCCGCCGACAGTGCGCCCTCATGGCCGTCGATGGCCAACTCGAGACGCCGAGCGAGCGAAACCGCGACACCGGCGAACGGCAGTGCGATCGGAAGGCGCAGCGCCGCCTCCTCCAGCCCCGAGCGGGAGGCGCGCAGGTCGCCGCTCCAGAAGCGGAGGATCGCCTCGGCGACAGCTCGATGCGCGTGCATGAGGCGGCTGCGCTCCCGGCCCACGATGAGGCTGTCCTTGGCGCGGCCCGACACCCGCTCGCTGCCTGCGAGCAGACGCAGACCCGCCGCCGGATCGCCATCGAGGCCCAGGCGCAGGGCGCTGCTCAACGCCCAGGCGGGTCCGGGGGGACCGCCCTCGGGCATCTCCTGCTCGGCACCGGCGAACAGGGCGCACCACTCGGCCACGGCCATCGTGAGCCGACCAGGGCGCCCCGCCCGCGAGTCGATCTCCCGCACTGCCACGAACCACTGCCTGCTCTCGGTGCGGTGGCCGCGCTCGGCGCTGAGCGAGGCGGCCAGTGCCACCGCTCGGCCGTAGGCCGACCAGCGCGGATCCAACGACACGTTCGGCCGGTGCTGGAGCAGGTCGGCCGACGGTGCGACACCGTGGCGCACCGTCGACGCGACGACGAACGCGGGCAGGGCGTCGCGGATCGCTCCGAGGTCGTCTCCGCCGATCACGGGCCGGAACCAGTCCAGGGCGTCTTCGAGCCACCCCGCGCCGAGCGCGCACCGCCCCGCCGCGACGCGGGCACGATCCAGCACGCGCGCATCGGCATGACTGGCGGCCTCGCGGGCGACGGCATAGGCCCAGACCCCGTCTCCGGTGCGTTCCGCGTCGGCCGACAGGAGCAGCAGCGGATTGGCCAGGGCGGGGTCGCCTTGCATGGTGCTCAGCGCGCGATGCCACAGCGACCGACGCGCGTCGCCGATACGTGTGTAGCCGGCCACGAGGCGCTCGTGCACGCGCGTGCGCTCGTTGAGCGTCGCGCTCTCGTGCGCCCAGATCCGCATGCGGGCGTCGGCGAACGCGAAACGGCCGGCGACGAGGGCGAGGTGCGCGGAGAGAGTGCTGGCGAGCACGTCGTCCATGCTCCGGCCGATGACGTCGAGCAGCACATCCATGCGGTCATCGATGCAGACCGCGGCGACCAGCAGGGCGTCGCGCTCCCAGGGATCCAGCACGAGTGCATCGCCCAGCCCTTGGATCGACGGCACGAGCGGCAGCGGATCGGGGAGGGAGCGCAGACCCCGCCGTTGGTCTTCGGAGAGAAGGCCGAGCACCTCGGCGGTCGCCCGCAGGTCTTGCGCACAGGCCTCGCGGACGTGATGCACGACCTCGGGCGATGCGGTGGGCGTCTCGATGTCAACGGACGGCATGTCCGCACCGTTCCGGTGCCGGGAGGGATGCGATGCCTGGCGCACTCCCGCAGGAACGGCGAAAGTCGCTGCCATGCTGCCTCCGCCCGCTCATCCGCTCACCATGCTAGCGAGGCGCGCAGGCGGGCACGAGAGAGCACTCGCGCAACGCGCCCCGCTCGCGTCCGTCTCAGCGCTCCTCTGCGCCGTCGGCGTCGTCTTCGGCGGCGCGATCCTCGACGCGGTAAGGGTCGGCTTCCCCGGCGTGCTGCGCGGCCGAAGCGAGCTTGGCCACCTCGGCGTCGCGCTCGCGCGCCTCGCGGAGGAGGTCGGCGATGTGCCCGGCGTTCTCGGGCAGGGCGTCGGGGATGAACTCCAGGGTCGGCACGAGCCGGATGTTGAGCTGGCGGCCCACCTCCTTGCGGAGCAGACCCGTCGCCGAGACGAGTGCGGCGCCGCTTCCGGCGCGCTCCTCGTCGGTGCCGAGCACGGTGTAGAACACCGAGGCGTGCTGGAGATCGCCGGAGACGCGCACGTCGGTGATCGTCACGAATCCGAGTCGCGGGTCGCGCAGCCCCTTTTCAAGGCGCTCCGCGAGGATGACGCGGATGCGGTCCGCGAGCCGTGCCTGTCGTTCTCCAGCCATTCCCAAAACCTATCTCTTCTCACGCCATGCGCACTCGTTCCCAGCACGCGGAGCAGGAGGGCGTCCTGTGGCGGCCGTTGGGGCGTCCGCGAAGCGGACCGGGGCCCCATGAGGCCGACACAGGATGCCCTCCTGCGTAACGAGCAGATCAGCCGCGCGGCTTCTCCACCATCTCCGTCGTCTCGATCTCGTCGCCGACCTGGATGTCGTTGTACTTGCCGAGGCCGATACCGGCTTCGAAATCGGTCTTGACCTCGGTCACGTCGTCCTTGAAGCGGCGCAGCGACTCGATGGCCAGGCCATCGGCGAGGACGACGCCGTCGCGGATGACACGCGCCTTCGCGTTGCGCGTGATCGTTCCGGAGCGGACGATCACACCGGCGATGTTGCCGAACTTCGAGGAGCGGAACACCTCGCGGATCTCGGCGACACCTGACTGGACCTCTTCGAACTCCGGCTTGAGCATGCCCTTGAGCGAGCTCTCGATCTCGTCGATCGCGTTGTAGATGACGGAGTAGAAGCGGATGTCCACGCCCTCGCGCGTCGAGGCCTCGCGGGCCTTGGCGTCGGGGCGGACGTTGAAGCCCACGATGATCGCATTGTCGATCGTCGCGAGGTTCACATCCGATTCGGTGATGGCGCCCACGCCGCGGTGGATGATCCGCAGCTGCACGGAGTCGTCGACCTCGATCTTCATGAGCGACTCCTCCAGCGCTTCCACGGCACCGGACACGTCGCCCTTGATGATGAGGTTGAGCGTCTCGACCTTGCCCTCTTCGAGTGCGCGGGTGAAGTCCTCGAGCGAGATGCGCTTGCGGGCCTTGGCCAGCAGCGCGTTGCGCTCGACGGCTTCGCGCTTCTCGGCGATCTGGCGCGCCATACGGTCTTCGTCGGTGACGATGAACACGTCGCCGGCGCGCGGGACCGAGTTGAGCCCCTGCACCTGGACGGGGCGCGACGGTGCCGCCGCATCGACGGCGTCGCCGTTCTCGTCGAGCATCGCGCGCACGCGTCCGTAGGCCGTGCCGGCTACGATCGCATCTCCGACGTGCAGCGTTCCGGACTGGATGAGCACGGTGGCGACCGAGCCGCGGCCCTTGTCGAGCTTGGCTTCGATCGCGACGCCTCGAGCGGCCTTGTTGGGGTTGGCCGTGAGGTCGAGTCCGGCGTCTGCGGTGAGCAGCACGGCGTCCAGGAGCTCCTGGATGCCGGTGTTCGCGCGGGCCGAGACGTCGACGAACATCACGTCGCCGCCGTACTCCTCGGCCACAAGGCCGTACTCGGTGAGCTGCTGGCGCACCTTGGCGGGGTTCGCCTCGGGCTTGTCGACCTTGTTGACGGCCACGACGATCGGCACATCCGCGGCCTGGGCGTGGTTGAGCGCCTCCACCGTCTGCGGCATGATGCCGTCGTCGGCGGCGACCACGAGGATCGCGAGGTCGGTCACCTGCGCACCACGGGCGCGCATGGCGGTGAACGCCTCGTGGCCCGGGGTGTCGATGAAGGTGATGGCGCGCTCGATGCCCTCGTGCTCGGTCCACACCTGGTAGGCGCCGATGTGCTGCGTGATGCCGCCGGCTTCGCCCTCGATGACGTTGGTCTGGCGGATCGCGTCGAGCAGTCGCGTCTTTCCGTGGTCGACGTGACCCATGACCGTGACCACCGGGGGACGGATCTCGAGGTCGTCGTCGCTCTCCTCTTCGAGCTCCTTCTCGAGGTCGAGACCGAAGCCCTCCAGGAGCTCCTTGTCCTCGTCCTCCGGGGAGACGATCTGCACCTTGTAGCCCAGCTCCTCGCCGAGCACCTCGAAGGTGGCCTCATCCAGCGACTCGGTCGCCGTGGCCATCTCACCGAGGTTGAACAGGATGGTGACCAGCGTGCCGGGCTGGACGGTGTAGCCGTTCAGCGCCTCGAGCTTGTCGGCGAAGTCGGCGATGGAGGCGCCGCGGCGAAGACGGATGATCTCGCCGTTGCCCTTCTGGACGTTGACGCCGCCGACGACCGGCGCCGACCGCATCTCGAACTCTTGACGCTTCGCCCGACGCGACTTGCGCTGCTTGCTCTTGCCGCCTCCCTTTCCGAAGGCGCCCGCGGTGCCACCGCCGGGGCCGCGACCGCGACCGCCGCCGCCGGGACGACCGGCGAAGCCGCCGCCTGGGCGCTGGAAGCCGCCGCCGGCGCCGGGGCCGCCGCCGCCGGGACGGCCGGGACCGCCGGAGCGCTGCTGGAACGGTGCGCCGGGACGACCGCCCTGCGCACCGCCGGGACGACCGCGACCGCCGGGACCGCCGGGACGCGGGCCGCCGACGCGCGGCGAACCGGGACGCGGGGCCTGCGGGCGCGGGATGTTGCCCGGGGTCGGGCGCTGGCCCATCCCCTGCTGCGAGGCGAACGGGTTGTTGCCGGGACGGGGACCCGCGGGACGCTGGCCCATCCCCTGCGACGACGCGAACGGGTTGTTGCCTGGGCGCGGGGCTCCGGGCTTGGGCGCCGAGCCGCCAGGCTTCGGGGCCGCCCCTTCCTGGTCCTGCGCGGCGGGCGCGGCCTTCTCGGCCGGAGCCGAGGGCGCGGCGGGCGCCGGTGCCGCGGACTCCGCGGGCTTGGGCGCGGGCGCCTTCGGACCGGGCTTCGGAGCCGCGCCGGGCTTCGGGGCGCCGGGCTTGGCACCGCTCTTGGCCGGCGCGGCCCCGCTCTTGGCGGGCGCGGCGTCGGCCGGACGGTCGGCCTCGATGGCGGCGCGCAGCTTGCGCGCGACCGGGGGCTCCACCGTCGACGACGGGCTCTTGACGAACTCGCCGAGCTCTTTCAGCTTCGCGAGTGCGAACTTGCTGTCGACGCCGAGTTCAGCGGCGATCTCGTGCACACGTGGTTTGGCAGCCACAATTCTCCTGTCTGGGTCGGTCCGCCCAGGCAGGGCAGACCACTAATCGCGGACGGGTCTCATTTCGAGCCGTTCACTTTGTTTCCATAGCCGTTCAGCCGTTTCTCGATGGTCTGGATGTCCGACTCCGCGAAATCGACGGAGGCGGGCACACGCAGCGCACGGGTGAAAGCGCGACGCCGACGGGCGGTGTCCACGCAGTCGGACGTCGGATGGACCCAGGCGCCCCGTCCGGGCATCACGGCCTTCTCATCGAAGACGAGGAGTTCGTTCTGCACGACCACCCTGAGCAGAGTGGACCGGGTCGCACGAGTGCGGCATCCGACGCACGTTCGTACAGGTTCCATCTTACACCTCGGGGTCCCGCGGCGGTGCGCCGCGCGGCTCAGGCCATGACGCTGTCGGGCTGGATGTCAATCTTGGCGCCGGTGAGCTTGGCGGCCAGCCGGGCGTTCTGCCCCTCCTTGCCGATGGCCAGCGAGAGCTGGTAGTCGGGAACAAGCGCGCGCACGGCCTTGGCCCCGGCATCCAGCACGAACGCGCTGGTCACCTTGGCCGGCGACAGGGCGTGCGAGACGAAGGTGGGCAGGTCGTCGCTGTGGTCGACGATGTCGATCTTCTCGCCGGCGAGCTCTTCGGTGACCGCGCGCACGCGACGACCCAACTCGCCGATGCAGGCGCCCTTGGCGTTGATCGACGGGTCGTTGGCCTTGACGGCGATCTTCGTGCGATGCCCGGCCTCGCGGGCGAGGGCGACGATCTCCACGAGCCCCGCGGCGATCTCCGGCACCTCGAGCGCGAAGAGCTTGCGCACGAGGCCGGGATGCGTGCGCGAGACCGTGATGGCGGGGCCCTTCAGCCCCTTGGCCACCGAGGTCACGTACACGCGCAGGCGCGAGCCGTGCGCGTACTCCTCGCCGGGCACCTGCTCCTCGGGCGGGAGGATCGCCTCGACCGAGCCGAGATCCACGTGGATCATCCGCGGGTTGGAGCCCTGCTGGATGACGCCGGCGACGATGTCGCCCTCCTTGCCGCGGAACTCCCCCAGCACGGCGTCGTCCGCGATGTCGCGCAGGCGCTGGTTGATGACCTGCTTGGCGGCGAAGGCCGCGATGCGCCCGAAGTCGGAGGGCGTGACGTCTTCTTCGCCGATGACGGCGTCGTCCTCGTCGCGCAGCGGAACGAAGACCGCGACGTGACCGGTCTTGCGGTCCAGCTCGGCGCGCGCGCCCTCGGGGAGATCGGCGGTGTCGTCGTTGCGGGAGTACGCCGTGAGGATGGCCTGCTCGATGATCTCGACGAGCTCGTCGAACGGAATCTCCTTCTCGCGCTCGATCAAGCGCAGCACTCCGAGATCGATGTCCATGGCGGCCTCCCTATTCAGCTCTCGTCGCGCGCGAAACAGGCGCGCGACATCCGTCCTACGATACCGGATCGAGCGCGTTCAGCGCCCGGATGAGCAGGTGCAGCGATCCGACCGACCGCTGCCGCAGCCGCAGCACGATCCGCGGCAGGTCGAGCAGGTCGTCGTCCGCCCGCTCGGCGCCCAACGGCGCGGTGCGCTCGATCGCCCCGTCGGCGCACAGCTCGCCGAACTGCGCGTTGAGCGCGGCGAGCTGGCCATCGCTCGGCGCGTGGCGCAGCCGCAGCACCAGGCGATCGCCCACCCAGCGCAGCGAGTCGTAGTTGCGCCAGAACCCGGTGATCTCGGCCACGGCATCCTCGACGGAGTCGGTGATGAGCACCCGGTCGAGGTCGTCGGGCGAGATGACGCCCGCCGGCTCCATCTGCTCCTCGACGAATCGACGCAGGCCGTCCCAATATCCACCGCCACGCGCATCGAGCAGCACGATCGGCATGGGCTCGGCCTTGCCGGTCTGCTGCAGCGTGAGCAGTTCGAAGGTCTCGTCCAGCGTGCCGAAGCCGCCGGGCAGGCACACGAACCCGCGAGACTCCTTCATCAGCATGAGCTTGCGCGTGAAGAAGTACTTCATCGCGACGACATGGGTCTCCTCCGCCACGGGCACATCAGCCTTCTCCTCGAAGGGGAGTCGGATGGACACGCCCAGTGACATCCGGCTGCCCGCACCCTCGGCGGCGGCCTGCATAATGCCGGGGCCCGCGCCCGTGACGACCATCCACCCCTCGGCCGCGAGCGCCGCCGCGACGTCGCGCGCCTGCCGGTACAGCGGGTCGTCCTGGCGGGTGCGCGCCGATCCGAACACCGTCACCTTCGGCACTCCCTCGAAGGGGCGGAACAGCCCGAACGCGTCGCGCATCTCGGCGATCGCCGCCGAGGCGATCTTGAGGTCGAGCCGGTCCGTGCCCTCCTGGCCCAACTGCACGGCGGTGTGCAGCATGCGGGAGATCAGCGCGCGATCCTCCCGGATGCCGGCATCGGCGAGGAGGCGATCGATCTCGTCACGTACCTTCTCCGCAGACGTCGACGCCTCGGCACGGGTCGGTTCAGCGCGGGTGGATTCGCTCATGCCTCCACCCTGCCATTGATCTGCAGGGCGACTGATCCGCAGGCCCGAGCGCTGCGGGGCGTTGTGCGCTTCCGGGTCGCGTCAGCGCGAGGCGGCGATCCTCGCCAAAGCATCGGCGGCGACGAGCGTCTCACGCTCGCCCGACCGGCGATCCCACACCTCGACCATGCCGTCTGCCGCGCCGCGTCCGACGATGAGGATGCGCGGCACGCCGATCAGCTCGGCGTCGCCGAACTTCACCCCGGGGGACACCTTGGGCCGGTCGTCGTAGAGCACATCCAGGCCCGTGGCCTCGAGCTGCGCCGCGAGGTCTTCGGCGAGCGCGAAAGCGGTGTCGTCCTTGCCCGTGGCGACGACGTGCACGTCGAACGGGGCGACCGATGTCGGCCAGATCAGCCCCTTGTCGTCGTTGTTCAGCTCGGCGATGATCGCGAGGATGCGGGTCACGCCGATGCCGTAGGAGCCCATCGTGACGGTGACCTGCTTGCCGTTCTCGTCGAGCACCTTCAGTCCCAGGGCCTCGGCGTACTTGCGCCCGAGCTGGAAGACATGGCCGATCTCCATGCCGCGCGCCAGCGTCACCGGGCCCGAGCCGTCGGGAGCGGGGTCGCCCTCGCGCACGCCGGCGATGTCGACGGTGCCGTCGGACGTGAAGTCACGACCGGCGACGAGCGAGTGCACGTGCTTCTGATCGATGTTGGCACCCGTGATCCAGCGCGTGCCCTCGGCGACACGCGGGTCGAGCAGATAGCGGATGCCGGTGGCCGACTCCTCCCCCAGAACGACGCCCGTGGGTGACCAGGGACCGATGTAGCCCTTGACCAGCAGCGGATGCTTCTCGAAGTCCTCCGCCGTCGCGGGCTCGACCTCCGCCGGGGCGAAAGCGACCTCGGCGCGCTTGTCGTCCACCTCGCGATCCCCGGGGATTCCGACGACGACGAGCTCGCGCGTGCCGTCGAGGTGCGTCAGCGCCAGCACGACGTTCTTCAGCGTGTCGGCGGCGGTGTACTCGCCGCCGAGCACAGCGTTGCTGTGCTCGACGAGCGTGTCGATCGTGGGGGTGTCCGGTGAGTCGAAGATCGTCGCCTCGGGGGCGTCGTCCCACCCCTGCGCAGCCGGCACCTGGGTGACGTATGCCTCGACGTTCGCGGCGTATTCGCCCGCACTGCGCACGAAGGTGTCCTCGCCGACGGGAGTGGGGTGCAGGAACTCCTCGCTGCGCGATCCGCCCATGGCGCCCGCATCCGCCTGCACGATGACGTACTCCAGGTCGAGACGCTGGAAGATGCGCTCGTAGGCGTCGCGCTGGGCCTGGTAGCTCGCATCCAGCCCCGCATCGGAGGAGTCGAAGGAGTAGGCATCCTTCATCGTGAACTCGCGGCCTCGCAGCAGGCCCGCGCGGGGGCGCGCCTCGTCACGGTACTTGTCCTGGATCTGGAAGATCGTCAGAGGGAGATCCTTGTACGAGGAGTAGAGGTCCTTCACCAGCAGGGTGAACGCCTCCTCGTGCGTGGGGGCGAGCAGGTAGTCGCCCCCCTTGCGATCCTGCAGGCGGAACAGCAGGTCGCCGTACTCGTCCCAGCGGCCCGTGGCCTGGTAGGGCTCGCGCGGCATGAGCGCGGGGAAGTGCACCTCCAAAGCTCCGGCGGCGGCCATCTCCTCGCGCACGACCCTCTCGATCTTCGCCTTCACGCGCAACCCCAACGGCAGCCACGCGAAGATGCCCGCCGCCAGCGGTCGGATGTACCCGGCGCGGATCAGCAGCTTGTGGCTCGCGATCTCGGCACCGGCCGGGTCTTCGCGGAGCGTGCGGAGGAAGAAGTTGGAAAGACGGGTGACCACGCATCGATTCTAGTGAGGCGCCGCGCGATCACCCGTCCGGATGTCGCGTCAGTTCAGGGCGCGGGTGCCTTCGGGGATCACGCCGTCGGCGTAGAGCGAGGAAGCGACGTCCTGCAGCGCCGTCAGCGCCACGCGCTGGGTGGTGGGGCCGTAGGAGATGCGGGCGATGCCCAGGGCCTCGTATTCGGCGGCCGTCAGCGCACCGGGCAGCCCGATGACGCTCACCTTGCCGCGCCCGATGCCGTCGACCAGCTGCGCGGTCACGTCGGCGTTGAGCACGCCCGGCACGAACACGCACGTCGCACCGGCTTCGAGGAACGCCCGCCCGCGCACGATCGCATCCGCGATGCTCTCCTCGACCGGGCGGCCGTTCGCCCGCACGAAGGCATCCGTGCGGGCGTTGAGCACGAAGGGAACGCCCTCGGCCTCACCGGCGGCGACGATCGCCTGCACCTTCGCGACCGAGTCCGCGAGGGGGTCCAGGCGGTCCTCGATGTTCGCGCCGACGACGCCCACGCCGATCGCGCGCCGGGTCGTCTCACCCGCGTCGCCGTAGCCATCGTCGAGGTCGGCGCTGACCGGCAGCTCGGTGGCCGCGGCGATGCGGCCGATCATGTCGAGCATCATCTCGCGCGGGATCTGCCCGTCGGGATAGCCGTACGTCGCGGCGATCGAGTGGCCGGCCGTGGCCAGCGCCGTCGTCTCGGGGAGCGCCTCGATCGCCTTGGCAGAGACGACGTCCCAGACGTTCACGACCCGGAGGATCTCGGGGGCTTCGTACAGGGAGAGGAGCTTCTGTGCCTTCTGCGCAGTGGTCATGGCTCCACGCTATCGCCGCTCGAGGGCGTGCGGCACTGCGGAGGTCGCGTCGGCGCTCGGTCATAGGGTGGAGGCATGCCTCAGCGCCGATCGCACGTCGCCCCGTCCGCCGCGCAGAGCGAGCTCGCCAATGCCCTCGCCGCGTTGCGCGAAAACCTCGACGCGCCGACCGGGTTCTCTCCGGAGGCGCTCGCCGAGGCGGAGGCCGCGAAACCCGCCGAGCCGGCGCTGGACCTGCGCGAGGTGCCTTTCGCTACGCTCGATCCGGCCGGCGCGAAGGATCTGGATCAGGCATTCCATCTGGAGAAGTCGGCATCGGGCTACATCGTGCGCTACGCCATCGCCGACGTTCCCGGATTCGTGACGCCGGGCGGCGCCGTCGACCTCGCCGCCCGTGAGCGCGGGCAGACGCTGTACGCGGCCGACGGATCCATCCCGCTGCATCCGCGCGTGCTCAGCGAGGATCGTGCTTCATTGCTGGCCGATCAGGATCGCCCCGCCCTGGTGTGGACGTTCACCCTCGACAGCGACGGGGTCGTCACCGCGACCCGCCTGGAGCGCGCGATGGTCCGCTCGCGCGCGCAGCTCGACTACGTCGCGGCCCAGCGCGCGCTGGACGCCGGCGACGACTCCCCTGCGGCGCTGCTGCCGGAGATCGGCCGCCTTCGGATCGCGCAGGAGGCCGCGCGCGGCGGGGCGAGCCTCAACATGCCCGATGAAGAGGTGGTCCGCGCCGACGACGGCACGTACTCGATCGTCCGCGCCCGCCCACTGGCGATCGAGGAGTGGAACGCGCAGCTTTCGCTGATGACGGGGATGGCTGCAGCCGACATCATGCTGGAGGCCGGCGTCGGCATCCTCCGGACCATGCCCGAGCCCGATGAGAAGGCGTTCGCGACGTTCCGGCGCCAGACCGAGGCGCTCGGGCGTCCCTGGACGAGGGGCGGCTACGGCGAGTTCCTCCGCACGCTCGATCTCGACGATCCGCTCACGCTCCCGGTGCTCGAGGCCGCGGCATCGCTGTTCCGCGGGGCCGGATACCTCGCCTTCGACGGCGAGCGCCCGAAGGATGCCGAGCAGGCGGCAATCGCCGCGCCGTACACGCATGCCACCGCTCCCCTGCGCCGACTCGTCGACCGATGGTCGCTCGCGATCTGCCTCGCCGTCTCCTCCGGCCAGGAGGCGCCGGAATGGGCCCGCGAGAGCCTGTCCGAACTGCCCGCGCTCATGCAGGCGAGCGGGCAGCGCGCATCGCAGCTGAATGCCGACACGATCAACCGTGTCGAAGCCGCGCTGCTCTCCCCGCTCGTCGGTTCTCGCATCGAGGCGACCGTCGTCGAGGTGCGCGGCGAGGACCGTGCCGAGATCCAGATCGCCGACCCCGCCGTCACGGCCACCGCGCCGCTGCCGCCAGGTGCCGCACCCGGCGACACCGTCTCGCTGTCCCTCGTGCGCGCCGACATCGCCAAGGGCGAGGTGGAGTTCGCCCTGTGACCGGCGAGGAGCACATCGCGCTCGTCGAGCGCTTCGTCGCCGCATCGTACCCGCGCGCGATGATCGCGATCATGGCCGGCAGCACCGCGCGCGGTGAGCGCACCCGCACGAGCGACATCGATCTGCTCGTCATCGGTGAGGGGCTCTTCGCTCAGGCGGACCAGGGGTCGGCCGCGACCTGCGAGGCGTTCGAGGGCGAGATCGTCGAGGTGTTCGCCTACACGCCAGCCGCCTTCGAGACGTGGGCGCAGCGAGATCTCGATCAGTTCCGCCCGGTCGTCGTGAACATGCTGCTCGATGGCGTCGTCGTGCGCGGCAGCGAAGAACTGGTCGCGCTGCGGGCGCGGTGGGATGCCTCCCGCGCTGCGGGACCCGTCATCGATCCGCACGAACTCGACCTGCGCCGCTACATCGTCACGGACCTGCTCGACGATCTGCGCGACGCGACGGATGCGGCCGAGCGCCTCGTCGTCGCCGGCGCTCTGTTCGAACGAACCGCTCAGCTCATGCTGCTGCGCGACCGGCGCTGGGTCGCCACGGGCAAGCACCTGCCGCGCGTACTGCGGGCGATGGACGCTGCTCGCGCGGAGGCGCTGATCGCGCCGCTCCTGTCCGGCGACTCGACACGTTTCGCAGATGCGGTGGAGGATGAGCTGATGCGTGCCGGTGGCCGGCTGCAGACCGGCTTCGTGCGATGACGACGTGGCACGGCGGGCGGCTGACCCCTGCGCAGAGCCGATGGGTCGAGGAGCGACTCGGCGGCGTCCGGCGGATCGAGGACATGTCCTGGAACCTGATGGGCTCCGTTGTGCTGCACGTGCGCGCGGGCGCGCAGGATCTCGTCGTCAAGGCGGGCGATGAGACGAACCATCACATCGATCGGGAGCTGTCCGCGCATCCCCGGTGGGTCGCCCCGCTCGTCGAGACCGGGCACGCGGCGCGGCTCGTGGATGCGCTCCCCGACGAGCGGGTGATGATCCTCGAACACCTCGAGGGACGGCTCGTCCAGGAGTCTCCTGAGGAGTTCGCACCGGAGACCTACGCACAGGCCGGAGGGCTGCTGCGGCGACTGCACGACCAGACGTCACGTGACGACGAGGAGTACGAGCCCCAAGCGAACGACCGCACACTGCGGTGGTTCGACGAACCGCATCGCGTGGACCCGTCGACCGTCGATCGCGTGCGCCGCATCCTGTCCTCAGACGCTGCGCCGTCGGTCACCGTCGTGCCTACGCACGGCGACTGGCAGCCCCGCAACTGGCTCGTCGATGCGGGCACGACGCGGGTGATCGACTTCGGCCGGTTCGGGTTCCGTCCCGCCGGCACCGACTTCGTGCGACTCGCCGCGCAGCAGTGGCGCGATCGTCCCGAGCTGGAAGCGGCGTTTCTGGACGGCTACGGCGGCGATCCGCGCGATCCGGAGCGCTGGCGCATCGATCAGCTCCGCGAAGCGGTGGGCACGGCGGTCTGGGCGTTCCGCGTCGGCGACGAGGCTTTCGAGGCGCAGGGGCACCGGATGCTCGCGGAGGCTCTCGTGGCGTTCTGACGCCCGCGCGTCCGCTTCACAGGCCGTCGACGGCGTATCTCCGTTCGATGCCCTGAACCAGATCGCCGGGTCCGCCGTCACGGCCATCGCGCCGTTGGCGCCTGGTGCCGCACCCGGCGACCCTCGTGCGCGCCGACATCACCCCAAGGGCGAGGTAGAGTTCGCGCTGTGAGCGCGGTGACTTCGTACGAGCGGCCGGCGATCGAGGTGCCGGAGTTTCGTGACGAAGACGGCCACGTCATCGAGTACGGCCGAAGGTGGAGCGAATCGCCGCCCGAGGCGACCTACTCCGTCGACACGCATCCAGAGCGCTTCGCGCCGCTCCACACCGTCGCCGATGCCCTCGTCACCCATCTGCGCGACACCTACGATGTCGAGATCGATGAGGGCGCGGAGACGGCGGCAGACTTGCTCCATCCGGTGCCACACGACTTCGCGCGCGCGGTGCGGATACGTCCGAACAATCCGGCATCCGCATCCCTGACCCTCGTGTTCACGGCCTACCCCGGGATCGTCATGCACGCAGGCCTGCTCCACGACTTCCTCTACCCGGTCTGCGGCTGCGACGCCTGCGATTCGAGCTGGGCTCGGGAAGCCGACCGCCTGGAGAGTCAGGTGCTCGCCGTCGCCGCCGGGAATTACCGCGAGAGCGCCGATCTCGGGGGCGAGTCGGTCGCATTTTCGTACACCTATCCCGACGGCACGAGTTCAGGACACTCTCGCGCCCAGGACCTTCCCGTAGACCGTCTCAGGGCCGCAGTGCCGGTTCTCACCGAACTTTCCGGAAGATGGGCCGCCTGGCCGCACTCGACGTCGGATTGAGCACCAGCCATCACGTCGTGGGCCGTCTCACCCCATGCCGGGCATCGTCCGTCCGGATTCGACGAAGGTCTTCAGCGACGACAGGATGAGGGAGTTGCCACCGTCCACCTGCTCGTCACTCGCCGTACCGACCGGCACTCCCGTGTGCGTGACCGTGACTCGGGTGAGCTCGGGGCCCATCGGCTCCAGCAGCCATTCGTAGTGCGAGGCGGGATCCGCCGCCGTCTCCGATGACCACGTCGCCCGGAACGTGTGCGCCAGGCGCACACCTTCGTCGATCGCCGTGATCTCCCCCGCGATGAGGGAGGCGCCCTCAGCGCTCGTCCACTCGATCGACGCACCGACTCTCCATTCGCTGCGCACGAGGCCGCCGAAGAACCAGCGGCGGGACTGCTCCGGTTCGACGATCGCCTGCCAGACGCGATCCGGGGTCGCCTCGATGACGACGGTGGCGACGAGGGTCCTGGTCTCTGCGGACATGTTCACTCTTCCCTGCTCTTTTTGCTGCTTTTCTGTCGCGCTCTCGGTCTCGACGTGCTCGCGGAGGCCGGCGAGCGCGAGCCCGGCGAACGCGGAGTAGTCATCGAGCCAGCGGCGCGCCAGCTCGACGATCGGGACGGGATTCAGGTGGACGAGGCGGCTCCTGCCCACTTTGCGGGTCGTCACGAGGTCGGCGTCCTCCAGCACGCGCACGTGCTTGAGCACGGCGTGCCGCCCGAGCTCGGGCAGCAGGGGCTCCAATTCGCGCAGCGCCCGGCCGTCCTGCGCCCGAAGGGCGTCGAGCAGGATCCGTCGGTGGGGGTCGGCGAGAGCCCGCACGGTGCGATCGAGGATGTCGGTCGTCATGACTCGATGATAGGTGACCATACAGTCACCTGTATACACCTGACCTGAGGGGCATCGAAGTCAAATGCCCGCGACCGAGTAACGCCGCTCGATGCCCTCTGTCGCCCGCCCCCACGCCGACTCGGCGACGCGCCGCTGATGAGCGCGGAAGGCTTCGGCATCGCGGAAGTGCTCGGCGACGCTCCACACGAGCGGATCGTCCGTGGCCGCGACGTCGAACGACACGCAGCCGGCCTCGGCTCGGGTCAGATCGATGTGCGCGGCCAGGTGCTCGCGCACCGCGTCGGCCTCGGCATCCGAGCGACATACGAGAAGGCCCGTCAACGTCACGCCTCTGCGTTCGCGCGGCGGGCCGAATGCTTCCGGCAGAGCATCGACGAACTCCTCGAAATGCGTGTACCAGACGGTATGGGCAGCGCCGTCGATCTCGCGAACGTCGACACCCTCCGCCCGCAGCCGTGCCGCATCGTCATCGCTCACGAAGGCGCTCGGCTGCGCACGCACGAGCAGGGATCCGCGCCGCGGAGGATGGGAGACGTCTCCGCTGCACGTGACGGATGCCGCCGTCTCCGGATCGAAGCGCTGCGCTGCAAGCGATTCGACGCGGATATCGGAGTCACTGTATGCGGGACGCGCGGCGCGGAGCGCATCGGGATCACGCCGTATCTCACGCACTCGTGCGTACTCGGCGCGCTGCTGTCCGGCATCGGCCCCGCCCGCGAAGGCGCAGATCGTATCGACGTACACCTCGACGGCAGGGTTCAGCCGCTCAGCGGCAGCAGACAAGACCGTGCCGCCGTAGGAATGCCCGATCGCGACGAGGTCGCCGTCGATGGCCAAAGTGCGCACCGTCGCGGCCACGGCATCCGCCGCCGATGCGATCGTCCCGGACGGATCCCGTGGCGAGAGTCCGTGTCCGGGTAGGTCGAGCGCGACGGCCCGGTGGCCGCGCGCGGCGACCTCCTCGCTCACGCGCCACCAGCTCTGCGCCGAGCCCATCATGCCGTGCAGCAGGAGGACGGTTCGCGGTCCGTCACCGGTGGTGATCGCGTTAAGGAGCATCCCGCGAGTCAATCACGCGAAGACGAACTGCCGTTCAGCCGCGCGCCACGACCGTCGTCGTCATGACGAGCGCCTGCGGCTCCGGCAGCTCCAACTGCACGCGGATGCTCGCGAACTCCGCGAGCGATGCCACGTGGGTGCCTCCGCAGAGAATCGATGCCGTGCCCTCCGGCAGCTCGCACACCCACCGCCGCCGGTCGACGATCGTAGGGCCGTCGACGTCGATACGGCTCGACCCGCCCGAAGCGACCCACGCCGCGAGAAGCTCATTTATGCGCGCCTCGCGCTCCGAGAGCGACGTCGCGAACGTCTCGGAGTCGAAGCCCGCCTTGCGCAGGCTCTTTCCCAACCGATACGTGTCGACCGCGCCATCGAGATGGATGCGGCTGGACTGGTTCGCGCGCCCTTCGAAGTCCGCGTTCCCGAGAGCATCGACGCCGGGATCCTTGCGCCACAGGTCTGCGAGAGCGAGATCCAGCGCCAGCGAGGCCAAATGGCACGCCGTGTGCCCACGGCTCAGTCCCACCCGGCGCTGCGCATCCACGACCACCTCCACGGAGGCACCGGGAACGAGCCACGCGGGCGTTTCGCCGTCGAGGCGATGCGCCACCAGCCACGTCCAGCCTTCGGCGCCGCGCTTGACCGGGATGTCTCCGCCCACCGCGAGCGCCCCGTCGTCGGATGCCGCGGCCATGACCGCCTCCGACACCGTGACCGACGCCTCACCCGAACGGATCACGCCGGAGTCGCCGGGCTGGTCCGGCCAGGTGTGGTCGACCGGGTGGAACGGCGTCCGGTCCAGGATGGCGATCACGCCGGCAGCAGTCGATTCGATCCGCTCCACGAGCGACCGTTCCGCGAGCGAACCCGCCGGGAAGGTGACGACAGTGCTCTCCACGAACGTCCTTCTGCCCAAGACCGTCTCAGTGCACGGGCGGGATCGTGAAGCTCGCGAGCTTCTCCCCCGCCACGACGAAGATGCCGTCGGATTCACCGTTGAACACGCTGCTGCGCCAGTCGAAGTGCACCCTGGTCGTGTCGCCCTCGGTGGCGACCGCGAGCACGGTCATGCGCGCACCCGCACCGATCGCATCGGAATCGGCCCAGCTGCGCACGCCCTCGGGGCCGCGGAGAACACGCCCCCAATCGTCGACGAAGCCGTCGTCACGGAACGCCGCGACGAAAGCATCCGTATCGGCGTCGTTGATCGCGTCGATCATCGCCTGAACGGGTGCCGGAACCGGGGTGTGCGTCATGTCTTCCTCCTTGCCGTGCGCCGCGCGCGTCACGAGCACGCCGTGACCGGATATAACTAGTTCGTCAGCACCTGGGCGGCGCCCAGCGGGGCATCCGGGCCCATCTCTTCGGCGATCCGCTGCGCCTCGGCGATCAACGTCTCCACGATCTCGGCCTCCGGCACGGTCTTGATGACCTCGCCCTTGACGAAGATCTGTCCCTTGCCGTTTCCGCTGGCCACGCCCAGATCGGCCTCGCGCGCCTCCCCGGGGCCGTTCACGACGCACCCCATGACGGCCACGCGCAACGGCACCGTGACATCCTTCAGACCCTCGGTGACCGAATCCGCGAGCGAGTAGACGTCGACCTGGGCGCGCCCGCACGACGGGCACGAGACGATCTCGAGCTTGCGCTCCCGCAGGTTCAGAGACTGCAGAATCTGGTGGCCGACCTTGACCTCCTCGACCGGCGGCGCCGACAGCGAGACGCGGATCGTATCGCCGATCCCCTCGCTGAGCAGGATGCCGAAGGCCGTGGCCGACTTGATCGTGCCCTGGAAGGCGGGTCCCGCCTCGGTGACGCCGAGGTGCAGGGGCCAATCGCCCATCGCGGCGAGCAACCGATACGCCTTGACCATGACGACCGGATCGTTGTGCTTGACGGAGATCTTGAAGTCGTGGAAGTCGTGCTCCTCGAACAGCGACGCCTCCCAACGCGCACTCTCGGCGAGCGCCTCGGGCGTGGCCTTGCCGTACTTCTCCAGCAGCCGCGGATCGAGCGATCCCGCATTCACACCGATGCGCAGCGAGACCCCCGCATCCTTCGCGGCCCGCGCTATCGCGCCGACCTGGTCATCGAACTTGCGGATGTTGCCCGGATTCACGCGCACCGCAGCACACCCCGCGTCGATCGCCTGGAAGACGTACTTCGGCTGGAAGTGGATGTCGGCGATCACCGGGATCTGGCTCTTCTTCGCGATGATGTGCAGCACGTCCGCGTCGTCCTGCGACGGCACGGCGACGCGCACGATCTCGCATCCGGACGCCGTCAGCTCGGCGATCTGCTGCAGCGTGCCGTTGATGTCGGTCGTCTTCGTCGTGGTCATCGACTGCACGCTGACGGGGGCGTCTCCGCCGACGAGCACTTTGCCCACCCTGATCTGCCGGCTCTTGCGGCGAGGGGCGAGGATGTCGGGGACGCGGGGCATCCCGAGGTTCACGGCTGGCACGGTTCCAGGGTACTCGCGCCCGACGCCGCAGGGCTGGATGGGCGCCGTGTGATAGTTTCAGCGCATGCCCGTGAACCGCCCTTGGTGGCCCGCCTTCTAGGCGGTGTTCTCGCGTACCCAGACGACTGAGACCGCCTTCCGGGGCGGTCTTTTCTGGTCAGCCGCGCCGGCTATCGATCAGGAGACCCGATGACCCCCGCCGCTTCGACCGAGACCGACGCCGACGCTCTCCTCATCCGCATCCGCGCCCTCGCCGCCGACCGAGCCTCGTCGTTCGTGCTGCTCGCCCGCGAGGGCTCGGACGATGTCGAGCTGCTCACCGGTGAGCTCGCCGACGTCGACCTCCTCGCCGACATCCCGCTGAGCGTCGACGGCGCCGCCCGCGAAGTCTTCGCCATGGTGCCGTACCGGCAGGTGCACGAGCGCGGCTTCGAGGCGCAGGACGACGGTGCTGCACTGCGCTGCCTGCTCATCGACGAGCACCTGCACGCCGCGGCGAATCCGGTGCGCGACGGCCTGCCCGCCCGGGCGATCCCGCTGCACGACGGCGGGTTCGACCTCAGCGACGGCGATTACGCGGCGATCGTGAAGAACGTCATCGCCGATGAGATCGGGCGCGGAGAGGGCGCGAACTTCGTCATCCGCCGCGACTACACGGCTCGCTTCGACGCCGATGAGCGTCAGGCCGCGCTCACCTGGTTCCGGGCGCTGCTCGAGCACGAACGCGGCGCGTACTGGACCTTCGCCGTCGTCACACCCGGCGTGATCGCCGTGGGCGCGAGCCCCGAGGCGCACGTGGTCGCCCGAGACGGCATGGTGACGATGAACCCGATCTCCGGCACCTTCCGCCATCCCGCGGGCGGGGCCACCAAGGCGACGCTCACGGAGTTCCTCTCCTCCACGAAGGAGACCGAGGAGCTGTTCATGGTCGTCGACGAGGAACTCAAGATGATGAGCGCCGTCTGCTCCGACGGAGGACGCATCACAGGGCCCCACCTCAAGCGCATGTCGCGCCTCACTCACACCGAGTACATGCTGCGCGGACAGAGCCGCCTCGATCCTCGCGACATCCTGCGCGAGACGATGTTCGCCCCCACCGTCACCGGCTCGCCCATGCAGAACGCGTGCACGGTCATCCGTCGGCACGAAACACGGCCCCGCGGCTACTACTCCGGCGTCGCGGCGCTGTTCACGCCGAACGCCGACGGCGGGCACGACCTCGACGCCCCCATCCTCATCCGGACCGTGTACCTCGACGGCGGAGAGCTGCGGGTGCCGGTCGGCGCCACCCTCGTGCGGCATTCGGATCCCGACGGGGAGGTCGGCGAAACGCACGGCAAGGCGGCGGGTGTGCTCGGCGCCATCGGCGCCGTGGCGCGCGACGACGCTCCCGTCCGCAGCATCCCCGACGATCCGGATGCGCCGGAGGAGCCCGACGACCTCGCATCCGACCCGGAGATCGCCGCGCTCCTCGCCTCTCGAAACGAGCGCCTGGCCGAGTTCTGGATCACCCCGCAGGCCGCGGACGGCCGCGGCCCCTTCGACGGCCGCACGGCGCTCGTCATCGATGCCGAGGACCGTTTCACGACGATGCTCGCCCATCAGCTGCGCCACCTGGGGCTCGAGGTGCGGATCGTCCCGTGGGCCGAGGCGACGGATGCGGATGCGGCGAGCGCCGACCTCCTCGTGGCAGGTCCCGGCCCGGGCGATCCCCGTGACGGCTCTTCCGCACGCATCTCGCGCCTGCGCGACCTGATCGCACAGCGCAGGGCGGACGGCCGACCACTGCTCGCAGTGTGCCTGAGCCACCAGATCCTTGCGGATTCCTTCGGCATCCCCCTCGTGCCGCTGGCCAGCCCGCATCAGGGCGTGCAGAAGTCCGTGCCGGTCTTCGGCGAGGATGCCTCGATCGGGTTCTACAACACGTTCACCGCACGCGTCGCCCCCGGCGAGACCGCGATCGAGACCGCGGAGGGCGTGGAGATCTCGTCCGACCCGGTCACCGGCGACGTCTACGCGCTCCGCGGGCCCGGCTTCGCCTCCGTGCAGGGCCATCTGGAGTCGATTCTGTCGCGCGACGGCATGCGCACGCTCGAGCGCCTCATCACCCACGCCCTGGTCTGACAGTCAGCCCAGCAGCTTCACCGGATTGAACAGATCGGCGAGCAGCAGCACGGCGCCCATCACAATGAGCAGCCCCGCCACGACGATCGTGAGCGGCACGAGCCGGGTAGCATCCACCGGCTTCGGCGGCGGACGACGGAAAAGCTTCGCCCAGGCCCGCTTCACGCCGTCCCACAGCGCCACCACGATGTGACCACCGTCCAGGGGCAGCAGCGGGATGAGGTTGAACACGAACAGCGCGATGTTCAGCGATCCGAGCAGGCTCAGCAGCACCACGAAGCGGTTGAGGATCGGCGCATCGGTCGCTGCGACCTCGCCGGCCAGCCGCCCCACGCCGACCACGCTGAGCGGTCCGTTCGGGTCGCGCTCGCCGCCGGTCACGAGCGACACCCCGACGTCCCACAGGCGCTGCGGCAGCGTCACGAGGATGCCGGCGACGGCGCCGACATTCTCACCCGTGATCTCCAGTCCGGTTCCGATCGGCTGGGGCACATAGGCCAGCTGCCCGCCGACCCCGGCGTAGCCGACCTCGTGCATCACGGGCTCACCGGCGTCGTCGACGGCGCCGCGTCCGTGCTCGTCGACCGCCTGCCGTTCGGCGACCACCGGGGTGAGCGACAGGGTCACCTCCTGCCCGTCGCGCTCCACGACCACCGGCAGCACCCGTCCGGGCGAGGCCTGGATGATCTCGCTCGCCTCGGCGAAGGTGTCCACGGGCGTGCCGCCGATCGACAGGAGTCGATCGCCAGGCAGGATCCCGGCCTGAGCGGCGGGAGCCACGGGGTCTCCCTGCGCGCACTCGGTCTGCGCAGACCCCGCCGGCAGCACGCACTCCGATACCGATGCGATGGTCGTGGTGCCCTGCTGCACGCCGATACCCGAGGCCAGCACGGTGAAGATGAGTGTCGCCAGTACGAGGTTCATGACCGGCCCGCCGGCCATCACCACCACGCGCTTCCAGACGGGGAGCCGGTAGAACACCCGCTCGGCGCGATCCGGATCGATCGTCTCATCGTTGGCGGTCCTGGCGTCCTGCACGAGGGTGCGGAAGAGTCCCCCGCCGCGCTGCGGCCCCGCCTCGGCCGCCTGCTCGGCCGCCGCCCCGAGCGCCTGCGGCGAGGGCGGGTACATGCCCGACATCGAGATGAAGCCGCCCAGCGGAAGCCACTTGAATCCGTACTCCGTCTCGCCGATCCGCTGGGACCACAGGCGCGGGCCGAAGCCGATCATGTACTGGCCGACATGCACGCCGAAGAGCTTCGCGGGCACGAGGTGACCCATCTCGTGCAGCGCGATCGACACGCCCAGGCCGACCAGCATGAACAGCAGGCCGCCGACGTATAGCAGGATCTCCACCCCGCCACGCTAGTGGCGGCGGTTAGGAGAATGCCCGGAGGATCATCCGGCGGCGATCAGCGCGTCAGCCGTGCGACGAGCCCAGTCCTCGGCCTCCGTGAGGCTCTCCACCGTCAGATCGTCGGGCGCGTCGTGCGCGTCGATCACGCGCGCGATGGTGTCGACGATCCCGAGGAACGGGAGCCCGCCATCGTGGAAGGCGTGCACCGCCTGCTCATTGGCCGCGTTGTACACGGCGGGGAAAGTGCCGCCCGCACGGCCGACCTGCTTGGCGAGCGACACCGCGGGGAACGCCTCGTCGTCGAGCGGTTCGAAGCTCCATGTGCTGGCCGTCTTCCAGTCCAGCGGCACACCCACGCCGCCCACCCGGTGCGGCCAGTCCAGCGCCATCGAGATCGGCAGCCGCATGTCAGGCGGCGAGGCCTGCGCGACCGTGGAGCCGTCGACGAACTCGACCATCGAGTGCACGATGGACTGCGGATGCACGGCGACGTCGATCTTGTCATAGTCGACGTCGAACAGCAGGTGCGCCTCGATGACCTCGAGGCCCTTGTTCACGAGCGTCGCCGAGTTCGTCGTGACCATCCGCCCCATGTCCCAGGTCGGATGCGCCAGCGCTTCGGCGGGAGTCACGGCCGACATCTGCGCGCGCGTGCGCCCGCGGAACGGCCCGCCCGAGGCCGTCACGACCAGTCGGCGCACCTCGGAGCGATCGCCCGAGCGCAGGCACTGAGCGATGGCGGAGTGCTCGGAGTCGACCGGAACGATCTGGCCGGGCGCGGCCAGCGACGTCACCAGCGCGCCGCCCACGATCAGCGACTCCTTGTTCGCCAGCGCGAGCGTGCGCCCCGCCTTCAGCGCCGCCAGCGTGCTGCCCAGCCCCACCGATCCGGTGATCGCGTTGAGCACGACGTCGGCCTCCACATCGCGCACGAGCTGCTCGGCCTCATCGGCTCCGAGCGCGGTGTGCTCGACCTGGAACTGCTCGGCCTGGGCGGCCAGAGCGTGCGCATCCGATCCTGCGGCGAGTCCGACCACCTCGAAGCGTCGCGGGTGGGCGCGGATCACCTCCAGGGCCTGGGTACCGATCGATCCGGTGGAGCCGAGGATGAGGATGCGCCGCATGCCTGAAGCCTACGGTGAAGCCTGCGGTCAGGCGGCGGGCATCGGTGTGGTCGCGAGGATGTCGACCACGAAGACGAGCGCTTCACCGGCGAGCTCGCTCGTGTTGTCGTCGCTCTTCTCACCGTACGCGTCGGCAGCCGGCATCTTCACGACCACCTGCGAACCGACCTGCTGACCCTCCAGCGCCTTGCGGAAGCCTTCCACGACGCCCGAGGTGGAGAATCCCGCCGGGGCTCCTCTGCTCCAGCTGGAGTCGAACTCCGTGCCGTCGCTCCATTTGACGCCCAGATACTGCACGACGACGTAGTCTCCGGCGCCGACGGTGGGCCCGTCGCCCTGCTTGAGCACGGCCACCTCGGTCTCGGTCGGCGCATCGGCGTCGGGAATCGTGATGCTCGGCGTGCCGTCGGCGGCGACCTCGACGGTCGGCATGCCGTCGACCGGGGCGACATCGTCGCCCGTCGCGACCGTGGAGAGCTGCTCGGTCGCCTCGGCGTACACGACCAACGGGTTCTGTCCCTCGCCGAGCTTCGAGCTCGGCAGGGTCATCACGATGCGCGATCCCAGCGGCTGGCACTCCAGCGCGGCGACGAACAGCGACGCGGCCTGCGGATCCAGCAGCACCGGAAGCACGCCCCCGTCCCCGACGGCGCTCGTGTCGAGCACACTGCTGTCCGTCGCATCCACGATCCGATAGCGGACCGAGACGAGGTCGCCGGAGACGACGTCATCGCCCGAGCCGCTGCCGAGAACGGTGCGCTCGATGTCGTCGGTGAAGTCGAGATCGGCGGGGACCGTGACGGTCACATCATCACCCTCTCCCTCCACGCCGATCGCGTCGCTCGCATCGCCGGACGGCGCATCGAGCAGGCAGGTGCCCTGCGCGTCCGGAGTCCCCGTGGCCGAGGCGTCGGGTTCGGCGCCCGCGCATCCCGCGAGCAGAAGCGTTGAGACGGCGACGACGGAGAGGGCGGAGATGAGACGTGTGCGCACAGGGATCCTCAGGATGACGAACAGGAATCCGCTCATCCTCGCGCACGCGCATGTGGCCACGCTGGGAGCCCGCTGGCCTCGTCGCGGGCGATCCGCTCCTCCGGCATCGCGACAAGGGCGCGATCCGATGCATTCCCGAGCGGGGATCAGCATCTCCCGCATTCCACCGACGGCATGGATCCTGCCCTACCCTTGTCTGGTGACTCAGGAATCTCTTCGGTGACCGAGCGGTCCCCCGCCGGCGACCAGCGCGCCGATGACGACGACACGGATGCGGAGCTGCGCCGCGCCGGATCGCTGTACGTCGTCGGCCGCCTCATCCTCGCCCCTCTCGCGCGTCTGATCTACCGGCCCCGTATCGAGGGCAGCGCATCCGTTCCGCCGACGGGGCCCGTCATCTTCGCGTCGAACCACCTTTCGTTCATCGATTCGATCGCCATCCCCGTCGCCTCTCCCCGCCGCGTGCACTTCCTCGCCAAGTCGAGCTACTTCGAGGGCACGGGACTGAAGGGCAGGATCGTCGCGGGGTTCATGCGCGCGATCGGTGCGATCCCCGTGCGCCGCGGCGCCGGTCAGGCCGCTCTCGACGCGCTCGACGAACAACGCCGCCTGCTCGACGACGGCCTGGCGGTCGCGCTGTACCCGGAGGGCACCCGATCCACGGACGGCCGGCTCTACCGCGGCCGCACCGGCGTCGCCTTCCTGGCGCTGCAGACCGGTGCTCCCGTCATCCCCGTCGGCCTCATCGGCACCGACAAGGCGATGCCCGTGGGTGCGAAGATGCCGCACCTCGGCGAGCGCGTGACGGTGCGCTTCGGTGCGCCGCTGGATCTGTCCCGCCACGGCGCGGCCGGTTCGGGGCGTGCGCGCCGACTGGCCACCGACGAGATCATGGCTGCCATCCACGCGCTGTCGGAGCAGGAGCTCGCCGGCGTATACAACGAGGTGCCCGCGCAGGGCGCGATCGAGAAGATCAAGCAGGCCCTGCCGCACGAGCGGCGGTAGGCGCCGCCCGTCACTGCCCGGCGACGAGCGTGGTCGCCTCGTGCCGCACGGGGAAGTTCACCGAGTTCGCGATGAAGCACCACTCGCCTGCCTGCCTGTGCGCGACCTGGGCGGCCTCGATCATCGATGCATCGGCGACCGTCACGACAGGGCGCAGCAGCACCTCCGTGAAATGTCCCGCTCCCCCCGACTCGCGCATGACACCGGTCGCCTCGTCGCGATAGGCGACGACGACCACACCCGCGCTCGTGCACGCATGCAGGTACGACAGCAGGTGGCACTCCGACAGCGCGGCCAGCAGCAGGTCCTCGGGGTTCCAGCGGCCGCGATCACCGCGGAACGCCGGATCGGCCGACACCGGCAGTGCCGGCTTGCCCGCCACCTCGATCGTGGCCAGCCGGTCGTAGTCGCGATAGCCGCTCGTGCCGCTGCCGCGATTGCCCGTCCACGTCGTGGTGAGCGCGTAGGTGTGCCTGCCGAGATCCATGACGCCATGCTCGCACGCCGATAGGATTTCAGGCGTGGTGGCGACGATGACCGTGCAGATGATGACCGTGCAGGATTGCGTGGAACTGGCCGTCGTCGAACGAGGCGGCATGATCGAGTCCCGCCACATCGGCGCGGCCGTGGTGCTCTCTCCCGACGGCACGACCGCAGCGGTGCACGGCAACGCCGAGGCGCACGTCCTGCCCCGCTCGAGCCTCAAGCCGCTGCAGGCGGTCGCCTGCCTCACGGCGGGAGCGCCGCTGGAAGGCGAGCAGCTGGCCCTGTCCACGGCAAGCCATGCCGGCACCGACCGCCACGCCGACGTCGTGCGCGCGATGCTCATCGAGGGCGGGCTCACCGAAGACGACCTCGGCTGCCCGCCGGATTGGCCCGCCGACTCCGCCACGCGCGATGCGATCGTGCGCGAGCACGGCGCTCCTACCCGACTGCGGATGAACTGCTCCGGCAAGCACGCCGCCATGCTGCGGGCCTGCGTCGCCTCCTCCTGGCCGACCGAGGGCTACCTCGACCCGGAGCACCCGCTGCAGGTGCACATCCGTGAGGTCGTCGAGCGCCTCGCCGGCGAGAAGGTCGCGGGAACCACGATCGACGGATGCGGCGCCCCCGTGCACGCCCTCACGCTCGCGGGTCTCGCGCGCGCCATCCACCGGGTGGGCACGGCGTCGGCCCGCTCGCCGTTCGCGCTGCACCGCGTCGCGGGCACCCTCGTGCAGACCGTGCGCGAGATGCCGTGGACGATCGACGGCCCCGGTCGCGCCGACACCGTCGCGATCGAACGCCTCGGCGTCTTCGCCAAGGGCGGCGCCGAGGGCGTCATGGTCATGGTCGCCCCCGACGGCACCACGGTGGCGCTGAAGACGCTCGACGGCTCGCTGCGAGCGCGCACCATCGTCGCCGCCGCACTCCTGGCCCGCGCCGGGGCCCTCACCGCCGCGCAGGTCGACGACCTCGCCGGCGCCCTGCCGCTCGCCGTCCTGGGAGGAGGCACCGGGGTCGGGTCCATCAGACCCGCCCCCGGAATCTGAACGCCCTCACAAGGGGCACACGGATCCCGCATCGTCGCGGGAGAAAGGAGCCGTCATGAGGATCTCGGTTCCCACAGAGGTCAAGAACAACGAGTTCCGGGTCGCGCTGACCCCGGCGGGAGTGCACGATCTCGTACGGGCCGGACACGAGGTGTTCGTGCAGTCAGGCGCCGGAGCGGGCTCGTCGATGACCGACGACGACTACCGCGCGGCCGGTGCAGCGCTGCTCGACGACGCCGACGAGGTGTGGTCGCGCGCTGAGCTGCTGCTGAAGGTGAAGGAGCCGATCGAGAGCGAGTACCACCGATTCCGCGACGATCTCGTGCTCTTCACGTATCTGCACCTCGCCGCCGACCGGCCTCTCACCGACCGCCTGATCGCCGACGGCGTCACCGCCATCGCCTATGAGACGGTGCAGCTGCCCTCGGGGGCGCTGCCCCTGCTCGCGCCGATGAGCGAGGTCGCCGGGCGCCTCGCCCCGCTGGTCGGCGCGAACACCCTCATGCGCTCTCACGGCGGTCTGGGTCTGCTGATGTCGGGTGTGCCCGGCACGCGACCCGCCACCGTGACCGTGATCGGCGGCGGGGTCGCTGGTGCCAACGCCGCCGTGATCGCCTCGGGCATGGGCGCCGACGTCACCGTCTTCGACACCAACGTGCCCCGGCTTCGGATGCTCGACGATCATTTCGCCGGGCGCGTCAAGACCGCCGCGTCCAACCCGCTGGATCTGCGTCGTGCGGTGCTGGACTCCGATCTCGTGATCGGCTCCGTCCTCATCCCCGGGGCGAAGGCGCCCAAGCTCGTCACGAACGATATGGTGCGCGAGATGCGTCCGGGCAGCGTGCTCGTGGACATCGCCGTCGATCAGGGCGGCTGTTTCGAGGACACGCATCCGACGACGCACGACGCCCCGACCTTCCCTGTGCATGACACGGTGTTCTATTGCGTGGCCAACATGCCCGGTGCCGTGCCCAACACGTCGACTTCGGCGCTGACCAACGCGACCCTGCCGTATATCCGCGCGATCACGGGACGCGGATGGGCCGAGGCGCTGCGCGCGGATGCCGGGCTCGCCGCGGGCCTGAACGTCGCGGGAGGGGCGGTCGTCAACGCCGGCGTCGCCGCCGCGCACAATCTGCCGCACACACCAGTGGCCGACGCGCTGGCTTGATCGCAGGTCGGCCCGCCGTCAGCGCATGCCACCGGCGAGCGAGGTGATCACGACCCGCTCGCGCAGTACGCCGTCGCGCACCCGCCATGCGCGCCCGGCGTCGGTGCGTGCGTACGGCGCGAGTTCGCGGATGCCGACGAGGGTGCGCAGGTCTCGTGCGGCCTCGGCGAGCACCAGCACTTCGCCGTCCAGCTTCACCCGCTGCCACAGCGCCCAGTGACGCTGCCACGTCTCCGCATCCGCGACCAGGATGCGCGGCACCCCGCCCTGTGATTCCTCACCCGGCGATGCCTCACCCGGCGATGTCCGCGGAGGCATCGCTGGGGGCGTCTCCGCGAGTTCGATCACCTCGGCCGCGTCGTGCTCGGCACCGAGCGCCCGCGCCACCCGTGCCGGCATGGGCGTCACCACGGCGGTGAGCGCGGCCCCGGGCATCCAGTTCGGCGTCGTTCGGAGCGCGTCCGTCACCAGCCGGTCACGGCCGGGGTCGGTCGCGGAGTCGGCGACGGCGAACTGCACCTCGACGCCGCCCCACCGGGCGCGGCCAGGGCGACGTTCCGGATCGAAGGCGCCGGGGTCGCCGCCCACGGCGAGATGCTCCGTGCGTCCGTTCGTGCGCAGCACGGCGCGCTGCGCAAGCAGGCCCGCGATGGCGGCCACCTGTCCCGTGCTGCGTGCCGCGGTGATGACGACCGAGGTCTCCTGAGTGCCGAGCCTGCGGAGCACGCTCTGCATGTGCTCCGCCCACGCCTGGGCGTAGTCGAGGGGGAATCCGGCGAGCACCGCATCCAGGTCATCGCACAGCAAGAGCCGGGGTGCGGGGATCGAACCGTCGGCGAGTCCGGACACGATGCTCCACGCCGCCTCCGCATCGACGGGAATCGAGAGCGCATCCGGTTGCTGAGCGCGCAACGCTCCGATGACGGTGGACTTGCCCGAGCCCGGGCCGCCGAACACTGCGAGTCCGCGGTCGACGCCCGGCGCGAGCGCGCGCACCGTCTGCCGCTGGCTCTCCGGCTCGTCGGCGAGCCCGACGACGAGAGCGCCCACCGGGACCTCGTCTGGCCGGCGGATGCGCAACTCCTCGACGCGGATCGCGATCGGCAGCGCCGGGGGCCAGGGACTGCGCGCCTTCGCCGCGCCCGCATGACGCCGCGCGACGGCATCGATGTCGGACGACGCCGTGCGCGCGACACGGAAGAGCATCGGATCCGCGTCTCCCGAACGACGCACCAGCGCGAGCCCGCGCCCGTCGAGGTCACCGGGCAGTTGCGCAGCCTCATCGGTGCCGATGATCGCCCGGCTGTCTGCGGGATCGGTTACCCGCAGCGACAGCCGCAGCGGGCAGTTCGCGGCCAGCGCGTCGCGCACGACGCCGGTCGCACGCTGCGTGCCCAGCACGAGGTGCATGCCCAGCGCCCTGCCGCGCGCGGCGATGTCGGTGAACACGGCGGCGAGATCGGGATGCTCCTGCAGCAGGGCGGCGAACTCGTCGACCACCAGCACGAGCCGCGGAAGGGCGTCAGCGGCCTGGGCGATACTGCGGGCGCCGCACTCGGCGAGCACCGCCTCGCGTCGGCGGAGTTCCGCACGCATGCTCATGACGCCGCGCTCGGCGCCGCCGTCGTCGAGGTCGGTGATGACCGCGGCGACGTGCGGCAGCTCGCGCAGCGGGTCGAACGCCGTGCCGCCCTTGAAGTCGGCGAGCACGAAGCAGACCCGCTCGGGCGGGTACGCAGCGGCCATCGCCGTCACCCAGCTCACCAGCAGTTCGCTCTTGCCCGACCCGGTCACCCCGGTCACGAGGGCGTGCGGACCATCCTCGACGAGGTCGACGAGCGCGAGCCCGCGCGCATCGCGCCCCAGCGCCACGCGCAGCACCCCACCGGCATCGCCGGGCGTGGGTGCATCGGCGAGGCCGAGCAGTCCGGGTGGTTCGGGTTCGGCGTCGGCCTGGGCGTCGAGCAGTCCCGCGATCTCGATGCCCTGCTCGGCCGAGATGCCCTCGACGGCGCAGGTCCGCTCCCCCGCTGCCGTGCGCACGGTCGCCGCCGTCGGATCCACGACGTCGATCACCGTTGCCATGCCTGCGGGCGCGTCGCTGTCCGCGGGCAGCCGCATGAGCACCGTGTCGGCGGGCTCGCGCCCGTCGCCGTCGCCGACCCTCAGGTGCCATGCATCGCTGGCTCGGGTGCGCGCCTGCGGAAGGCCGCCGAGATCCAGTTCCGCCAGCCCCGTGCCGCTCAGACGCACCGTACGCGTCGCGAAGCGCAGGCACACCTGAAGCACGAGGGCGCGGGCGACGGCATCGGCCACGGGTCCGTCGCCCCGCACCGCGATCCCGCCCGAGAGGGGCACCGTGACGGGCATGTCGTCGAGATGCCTGTGCGCCTCCCGGAACGCACGGGCGCGCTCGTCGTCGCCTCCGGAGAACCGCAGCGGGGTCGGCACGCTCCCTCGTCCTACCGTCACCTGCGCGCCGGGATCGACCTGCACCGGTCGCAACGGCGGTGCGAGGATGCACGACGCCGCATCCGGATGCGTGCGGTGTTCCGATGCCCGCGACTGCTCCTCGCGCGCCGCGCACTCCGACGCCGTGCGCGACCACACGGCATCCGCCTCTTCGCGCAGTCTGCGGGCGTCCTTGCGGCGATGACGCGCCCCGTCGACGAAAGAGGCGAGCAGCATGAGCGGGCCGAGTGCGGCGAAGCACAGCGAGAGGAGCGATCCGGTCACCCGCCACATCACGATGCCCGAGATGACAGGCACGACGGCGGCGAGCATCGGCAGAGGCGGGCGACGGGCAGGAGCAGAGGCAGCGGGAAGCACGAGGGGCTCGGCGGGATCCATGCGGCCATTCCAGCCGATCGTCGGGACCACGCGGGGCGCGAGCGCCCGGCCCGTGGATTATTCGGCGGAATCCGCCGCTGGGGAGGAGGACTCCGCGTCCGCGCCCGGTACATGCACGTCGACCACGACGAGCGTGACATTGTCCCGTCCGCCGTTCTCCAGAGCAGCGGCCATCATCGCCTCGACCGCGGCGGACGGCTCCGCGTTCTGCGCGAGGAAGTGCTGGATGCCGTAGTCCGTGAGCTCCTTCGTGAGCCCGTCCGAGCAGATCACGAAGCGATCGCCGTCCTGCACGGCGAACTCGCGATAGTCGGGAGGCGCCGCTTCGCTGACGCCGACCGCGCGGGTGATCACGTTGCTGTACGGATGCCCCTCGGCCTCCTCGGGACTCAGCCTCCCCGCGGTGATGAGCTCCTGGACGACCGAATGATCCGTCGTGACCTGGGTGAGCGCGCCGTCGCGCTGCAGGTAGACGCGGGAGTCGCCGATGTTCAGCGACACCCAGTGCGGCTCGTCGGCATCGGTGCGCAGGAAGACGCCGGTCAGTGTGGTGCCCGTGCCCTCGTCCGTGGTGTCCGGATGGGCGGAGATGTCCTCGACGGCGCGGCCGAGAGCCGCCTCGATCGCGCCCGCCGACACGTCGCCGGAGGCAACTGCCTCCTGCAACCGTGCGATGGTGCGCTGGCTCGCGATCTCTCCGCCGGCATGGCCGCCCATTCCGTCGGCCACGACGAACAGCGGGAACTCCGCGAGAAAGGCGTCTTGATTGTTCTCCCGGCGGTGGCCGGTCTCCGTCGCCCCGGCCCATGTCACGCGTGCGATGACGCCGTCGCGCAACGCGACCTCATGGGTCTGCGGAATCGACGGCTCCGTCACTGGTGCCCTCCCGGACCTCGGGCGATCGTGGCGACCGCTGCACTCCTTGACATGCTAGTGGCTGTCGCCCATGCGGCCGTCACACTTGTGAACCGGCTCAGCCGTACCGGCCGAAGCGACGGGTGTCATGCAGAGGGGTCCTCGGGCAGGGGGAACAGCGCGTCGATCGCGGCGAGCTCGTCGGGATCCGGGCGCCACGCCGCTCCCGCTCGGGCGTTCGACTCGATCTGCTCCGGCGTCGTCGCCCCGGCGATCACCGACGACACGACGGGGTTCGCCAGCAGCCAGCCGAAGGTCGCCTCCAGCATCGTGATCCCGCGCTCGTCGCAGAACGCGCGGTACGCATCCAGCGCATCCCATGGTGCGTTCTCCCAGAGCCCTCGCCGGGTCGCCATGATCCGGCTGTCGGCAGGGCCGCCCTCGCGGGAGAACTTGCCGGTGAGCAGGCCGTTGTGCAACGGGAAGTAGGGGAAGAAGCCGATCCCGTATCGCTCTGCCGCCGGCAGCACCTCGCGCTCGACACCGCGTGCGAGCAGCGAATAGTGGTTCTGCGCCGAGATGAATCGCCCCGAGTGCCGGATGCGGGAGGTGAACTCGGCCTCGGCCACCTGCCACCCGGTGAAGTTGGAGTGCCCGTAGTAGCGGATCTTGCCCTCGCGCACCAGGTCGTCCAGCGCGTCGATCGTCTCTTCGATCGGCGTCTCGGGATCGGGCAGATGCAGCTGGTACAGATCGATCCAGTCCGTGCGCAGGCGACGCAGCGACTCCTCGACCGCCCGGCGGACGTAGCGTCGCGAGGCGCGAGCCGCGGGGAAGTCGTAGCCCATGTCTCGGAGCTGCCCGAACTTGGATGCGAGGACCACGCGATCGCGGCGACCCTCCAGTGCTTCGCCCATGAGCGTCTCGCTGAGCCCCGGGTCCCTGCCGTACATGTCGGCCGTGTCGAGGAAGGTCACGCCGCTGTCGATCGCGGCGTCGAGCACCCGACGCGTGCCCACGAGGTTCTCGGTGACCGTGCCCGGCCGGCCGAAGTTGTTGCATCCGAGCCCGACCGCGGAGACCAGCAGTCCGGAGGATCCGACCCGTCTGTCGCTGGTCGCCGTATCTCCACTCACCATGCCTCCACGCTATCAAGCCGAGACACGGCGAGCCCCCGGTCCGAAGACCGAGGGCTCGCTGCGGATCGCGGTGTCGTCAGGCGGGGTTGTCGTCCGGCCTGGGAGCCTCCGGAGCCTCGCCGGCCTCCGTCGACGGCGGAACCGGCGGGGCCGGAGGCGCGGGCGGAGCAGGAGGCGCGGCCGGGGCGGTCGGCGATGCAGCGGGCGGCGTCACCGGCGGAACCGGCGGCGCAGCCGGAGGCTGGTACCCCTGCGGGGGAACGCCCGGCTGCTGCGGCGGCTGGTACCCCTGCGGCGGGGCGTAGCCCTGCGGGGCGCCGTACGCGCCGGCGGCCGGAGCGGCGGCCGACGGCTGCACGGGAATGCCGTCCCACACGGTGCGGTCGCCGAGGAAGCCGTTGCCGGCCCACGGCGCCGGGGCGATGTTCGGGTTCCAGCGCGACTTGTCGAAGGCGTTGATGCCCAGCCACACGATGCTGAGGAAAAAGTACAGCACCACCCAGACGGCGTCCTTCTGCAGCTTCAGCCCGACGCGCCACGCGGCCATGACCATCACGACGGCCAGACCGATGCCGACCAGCCAGCCCAGGAACGGGATCCAGGTGAGGAGAACGCCGAACATCAGCCAGGGGCTCAAGTCGCCGAGCTTCAGGAAGATCATGAAGTTGTAGAACGGCACCCAGGCGCGCCACTTGCCCTGGACACCCGCCTTCTCGAAGATCTTCATCAGGAACAGCGAGCTGAGCACGTAGAAGCCGGCGACGAAGATCAGCCAGATGAAGCCGGCGACGAGAAGCGCAGCGACGCTGGCTCCCGAGTCGTAGTAGTCGTTCATGGATCCCTCCATACGATTTCGCAACGCCCTCCGCGTTGCGACACTCACCTTAGCGCGATGCGCCCGTCTATACAGGGATTTCTCAGCGAGTGCGGCGGATCGGCTGCGCCGTGACCAGTTCCACGACACCGTGCGCCTCCGTGCGGCGCATCGTGAGCTCCGCCCGCTCGGCCCACGCGAGCAGTCCCCGCAGCGAGGCGACACGGGGCCGTTGCTGGGCGAGCAGGCGCACCAGTTCGCCCTTGGCGTGCTTGTTGAAGTGGTTCAGCGCACGCCCCTCCTCGGTGACGACGCGCACGTACACCGACGACACCGCATCCGGTACGGGCCCCAGCGCGACGTAGGCCTCCGAGCGCAGGTCGAGCACGAACACCGGCGCCGCGGCCTCGATGGCCTCGGACACCGCGCCCGCCCAGTGCCGCTTGAGAGAAGCGACGCCGGGAAGGGGTGCGGCCGCGCCCAGGCGGTACGCGGGAATCGCATCCAGCGCCCCCACCGGCCCGAAGGGCGCGCTGTGGATCCACACGTGCGCACCTAGCCAGCGTCGTGCGGCACGATCGAGCGTGCCCGCGTCGAGGGCGTCGAAGAGCACACCCGTGTAGCGCTCGACCGCGGGCATGGTCGCCGACGACCGCAGCGTCGCGTTGTGCGCGATCTCGCCCCGCTGGCGGGCGCTGAGCGCGAGCACCCGCGCCGCCTCCTCCTCATCGGCGGCCAGGGCGATGAGCGCGTCGATCACGGCGTCGCGGGCGGGCACGAGCGTCGGCAGCGCCCACGCCGCGATGTCGAGGGCAGGGCCGTCGCCGCCGGGACGCTTCGTCTCGGAGGGTGGAAGCAGGATCTGCATGGAACTCCGGTCGAACAGAGGGCGGAAGGGTGTGCAAAGCCGAAGCGCCGGCCCCCGAGGGAACCGGCGCTTCGTGCAGGGACTCGGATCAGGCGATGAGCGCCGCGTTGCCGGCGACGATCGTCAGGATGTTCCCCTCCATGGAGACGAAGCCGTCCTGCGCATTCGCGAGCACCTTGGAGCCATCCTCCTGAGTGATGCGCACCTGGCCCTCGGCGAGGATCGCCAGCACGGGCTCGTGCCCGGGCATGAAGCCGATCTCTCCCTCGACGGTCTTGGCGACCACGAGGCTCGCCTCACCCGTCCAGACCTCCGCATCGGCGGAGACGAGGCTGACGTGCAATGCCATGGTCAGCCGTTCTCCTTCTGGATGCGCGCCCAGTTCTCCTCGACGTCCGAGATCGGGCCGACGTTGAAGAAGGCCTGCTCGGCGACGTGGTCGAAGTCGCCGCGGCAGATCGCGTCGAACGATTCGATCGTGTCCTTCAGCGGCACCGTGGAGCCCTCGACACCGGTGAACTTCTTCGCCATGTAGGTGTTCTGCGAGAGGAACTGCTGGATGCGGCGTGCACGCGCGACGACGATCTTGTCCTCTTCGGAGAGCTCGTCGACACCGAGGATCGCGATGATCTCCTGCAGTTCCTTGTTCTTCTGCAGGATCTGCTTGACCGTCGTGGCCACCCGGTAGTGGTCCTCGCCCAGGTAACGGGGGTCCATGATGCGCGACGTCGAGGTCAGCGGGTCGATCGCCGGGTACAGACCCTTCGATGCGATCTCACGGCTGAGCTCGGTCGTCGCGTCGAGGTGCGCGAACGTCGTGGCAGGCGCCGGGTCGGTGTAATCGTCGGCGGGGACGTAGATCGCCTGCAGCGAGGTGATCGAGTGACCGCGGGTCGACGTGATGCGCTCCTGGAGCACACCCATCTCGTCGGCGAGGTTCGGCTGGTATCCCACGGCGGAGGGCATGCGGCCCAGCAGCGTGGAGACCTCGGAGCCGGCCTGCGTGAAGCGGAAGATGTTGTCGATGAACAGCAGCACGTCCTGCTTCTGCACGTCGCGGAAGTACTCCGCCATCGTCAGGGCCGACAGAGCGACGCGCAGACGCGTCCCCGGGGGCTCGTCCATCTGGCCGAAGACGAGGGCGGTCTTGTCGAAGACGCCCGCCTCCTCCATCTCGCCGATGAGGTCGTTGCCCTCACGGGTGCGCTCGCCGACACCGGCGAACACGGACACACCGCCGTGGTCCTGCGCGACGCGCTGGATCATCTCCTGGATGAGGACCGTCTTGCCGACGCCGGCGCCGCCGAACAGGCCGATCTTTCCACCCTGCACGTACGGCGTGAGGAGGTCGATCGACTTGATGCCGGTCTCGAACATCGTGGTCTTGGACTCGAGCTGGTCGAAGTTGGGCGCGGCGCGGTGGATCGGCCAGCGCTCGGTGATCTCGACCTGCTCGCCGGGCTCGGCGTTGAGGACCTCGCCGATGACGTTGAAGACCTTGCCCTTGGTGACGTCGCCCACGGGAACGGAGATCGCCTCGCCGGTGTCGCGCACCTCTTGCCCCCGGACCATGCCGTCGGTGGGCTTGAGGGAGATGGCGCGCACGAGGTCGTCACCGAGGTGCTGTGCGACCTCGAGGGTGATCTCGGTGGACTCCTCGCCGATCGTGATCGTCGTCTTCAGCGCGTTGTAGATGTCGGGGATCGAGTCGTGCGGGAACTCGATGTCGACGACCGGGCCCGTGACGCGTGCGACGCGCCCGACGACCGCGGTCCCAGCCTCAGCTGTGGCGGTGGGGGTCATATCTTCGTCTCTTTCTTGATGGTCTATTTGCTCGATGCGAGGGCGTCGGCGCCGCCGACGATCTCCGCGATCTGCTGCGTGATCTCCGCCTGGCGCGCGTTGTTGCGCAGACGTGTGTAGTCGGTGATGAGCTTGTCGGCGTTGTCGCTGGCCGACTTCATCGCCTTCTGCGTCGCGGCCTGCTTGGCGGCCGACGACTGCAGGAGCGCGTTGAAGACGCGGCTCTGGATGTACACCGGCAGGATCGCATCGAGCACCGTCTCCGCGTCCGGCTCGAACTCGTAGAGCGGGTAGATCTGGCTGCCCGCCTCGGAGTCGTCCGCCTCGGCGATCTCGAGCGGCAGGAGGCGCACGGCCTCCGGCGTCTGGGTCATCATGCTGACGAACCGGTTGTAGACGAGGTGGATCTCGTCGACGCCGCCCTCTTCGCCACCGCGGTTGAAGCCCTCCAGGAGCGCCGCCGAGATCTCCTCGGCCGTGTGGAACGACGGGGTGTCGGTGTCACCGGTCCACTCCGCCTCCGCGGCGATCCCGCGGAACTGGAAGTAGCCCACGGCCTTGCGGCCGACGAGGTAGAACACCGGCTCCTTGCCCTGTTCGCGCAGCAGCTCGGCCATCTCCAGCCCCTCGCGGAGGATCTGTGAGTTGAACGCGCCGGCCAGGCCCCGGTCCGACGAGAAGATCACGACCGCGGAGCGGCGGATCGTCTCGGGCTCACGGGTGAGCGGGTGATCGACGTTGGAGTGCGTCGCGACGGCGGAGACGGCTCGGGTCACGGCGCGCGCGAAGGGAGACGACGCCTTGACGCGCGCCATCGCCTTCTGAATGCGCGAAGCCGCGATGAGCTCCATCGCCTTCGTGATCTTCTTGGTCGTCTGAGCAGAAGAGATCTTCTGCTTGTAGACCCTGAGTTGAGCGCCCATGTATCAGTACCCGCGCGATTACGCGCGACGACCCTTGACGATCTTCTCCTGGTTCACGTCGTCGACGTCGGCCGCCTCGTGCTCCTCGTGGCCGACGGCACCGATCGACTGACCGTCGCCGGCCTGGAACTCCAGGATGAACTCGTCGGTGACCTTCTCGAGCTCTGCGACGGTGTCGTCGTCGAGCACGTTCGTCTCACGCAGCGTGTCCAGGACCTTGGTGTTGCGACGCACGTGATCGAGCAGTTCGCGCTCGAAGCGCAGGACATCGCCGACCTCGATGGTGTCGAGCTTGCCGTTGGTGCCGGCCCAGATCGAGACGACCTGCTCCTCCACGGGGTACGGCGAGTACTGCGGCTGCTTGAGCAGCTCCGTCAGACGCGCACCGCGGGCCAGCTGACGACGAGACGCCGCGTCGAGGTCGGAGGCGAACATCGCGAAGGCCTCGAGCGAGCGGTACTGCGCCAGCTCCAGCTTCAGCGTTCCGGACACCTTCTTGATCGACTTGACCTGGGCGTCGCCACCGACGCGGGAGACGGAGATTCCGACGTCGACCGCGGGACGCTGGTTGGCGTTGAACAGGTCGGACTGCAGGAAGATCTGACCGTCGGTGATCGAGATCACGTTGGTCGGGATGTACGCCGAGACGTCGTTCGCCTTGGTCTCGATGATGGGAAGACCCGTCATCGAGCCGGCGCCGAGCTCGTCGGAGAGCTTCGCGCAACGCTCGAGCAGACGCGAGTGCAGGTAGAACACGTCGCCCGGGTAGGCCTCGCGCCCCGGGGGACGGCGCAGCAGCAGCGAGACGGCGCGGTAGGCCTCGGCCTGCTTCGACAGGTCGTCGAAGATGATGAGCACGTGCTTGCCGCCGTACATCCAGTGCTGGCCAATGGCCGATCCGGTGTAGGGAGCCAGATACTTGAAGCCCGCGGGGTCGGAGGCCGGAGCGGCGACGATCGTCGTGTACTCCAGAGCGCCGGCCTCTTCGAGTGCGCCCTTCACGGAGGCGATCGTCGACCCCTTCTGACCGATCGCGACGTAGATGCAGCGCACCTGCTTGTTCACGTCGCCGGAGTCCCAGTTGGCCTTCTGGTTGATGATCGTGTCGATCGCGATGGCCGTCTTGCCGGTCTGGCGGTCGCCGATGATGAGCTGGCGCTGTCCGCGGCCGACGGGGATCATGGCGTCAATGGCCTTGATGCCGGTCTGCAACGGTTCGTGCACGCTCTTGCGCTGCATGACGCCGGGCGCCTGCAGTTCGAGCTCGCGTGAGCCTTCGGTGGCGATGTCACCGAGGCCGTCGATCGGGTTTCCGAGCGGGTCGACCACGCGACCGAGGTAGCCGTCGCCCACGGGCACGGAGAGGACTTCTCCGGTGCGCGTGACCTCTTGGCCCGCCTCGATGCCGGTGAAGTCGCCGAGCACGACGACGCCGATCTGGTGCTCGTCGAGGTTCAGGGCGAGGCCCTTGGTGCCGTCCGCGAACGTGACGAGCTCGTTCGCCATGACGCCGGGCAGCCCCTCGACGTGCGCGATGCCGTCTGCTGCGTCGACGACCGTGCCGACCTCGGTCGCCGCAGCGCCCGTGGGCTCGTACGCGGCGACGAAGTCCTTTAGCGCGTCACGGATGACGTCGGGGCTGATCGAAAGTTCTGCCATTGTCTTCCCTTTGTATCTATGCGCGGTTCGCCCGCGCGAAGTCGTGTGTCAGCCCGCGAGCTTCTGCCGGAGGTCGGCGAGTCGGGCGGAGATGCTGCCGTCGATGACGTCGTCTGCGACCTGCACGCGCAGGCCCCCGACGACGGCGGGGTCGAGCACCACGTTCAGCGCGACGGGTCGGCCGTAGCGCGTGGCGAGGAGTTCGGAGAGCCGGGTGCGCTGCGCCTCGCTGAGCGCGGCGGCGGAGTGCACCGTCGCGACGATGCGATCGCGCTGCGCGGAGACGATGCGCATGGCGCGGCTCAGGAGCTGGCGCACCCGTCGTTCGCGCGGCTGCTGCACGAGCGACGAGACGATGAGCGTGGTGGCCGCACCCGCCGCTCCGGTGAGCAGCTTCTCGATCAGCGCACCCTTCGCCGTCGCGTCGCCGAGGCGGCTGCCCAGGGCGAGCTCGAGCTCGGAGTTGTCGGCCACGAGGCGGGAGACCGAGAACAGCTGTCCCTCGATGTCTTCCTCGGCAGCGCCGACCGCTGCCGAGCGCACGGCGAGCTCCTCGATGCCGTCGACGAGGTCGTCGGGGCTCGACCAGCGCTCCGCCGCCACCGCGGCCAGCAGTCGCTGGACGGGTGCGGAGAAGCCGGCGAAGACTCGTGCGACGAGCGCTTCGCGGGCGGCAGCGGGTGCGGAGGGATCGGCGAGCGCGCCGCTCAGCCCAGCCGACTCGCCGACCTGACGCGCGGCCGCGAACAGCTCGCGCGCCGAGTCGAGGGTGAGCCCGCTCGTCGCGGTCAACGCCGTGGTCGATGCCGCGAGCGCCTGAGTGGTCGCGCTGCCCATTACTTCTCCGCCTTCTCGAGATCGGCGAGGAACCGGTCGACGACCGCGCTCGCGCGTGCGTCGTCGGAGAGCGTCTCCCCGACCACACCGCCGGCCAGGTCGAGGGCGAGGGTTCCGACCTCGCCGCGCAGCGAGACGAGAGCACTCTGGCGCTCAGCCTCGATCTGCGCGGATGCGGCAGCGGTCACCCGGGCGGCTTCGGTGGTCGCGGCCTCCTTGGCCTCGGTCACGATCTTCTTGCCGTCCTCACGGGCGGCCTCGCGGATCTGTCCGGCCTCCGTACGGGCCTCGGCGAGCTGACGCGTGTACTCCTCGAGCGCGGCCTCCGCCTGCTTCTGAGCCTCGTCGGCCTTGGCGATGTTCCCCTCGATCGCGGCGGAGCGCTCATCGAGCATGGCCGTGAGTCGCGGAAGGGCGACCTTCCACACGACGATGAGGATGATGAGGAACCACAGCGCCGACCAGATGATGTCGTACCACGCGGGGATGAGGGGGTTGGGTGCCTCCTCCGCCGCGAGGCGCGTGACAAGAGCGTCAAGCATCCTGTCTCCTTCGGAAGTCGGTGCGGATTACGGGAAGGGGATGAACCCGACAGCGATGCCGACGAAGGCGAGTGCCTCGGTGAAGGCGATGCCGATCCACATGAGGACCTGCAGTCGACCGGCCAGCTCGGGCTGGCGGGCGACGCCCTCGATCGTCTTGCCGACGACGATGCCCACGCCGATGGCGGGTCCGATGGCGGCGAGACCGTAACCGACCGCGGCGAGGTGGCCGTTGACGTCAGCGAGAACCGTAGTTGCGTCCACGGGTTTTTTCCTTTCGTTGGGTGGGTGGGCTTTGGCCCGCCCGCTCAGTGTCTGATGGGCTCAGTGCTCTTCTGCCACCGCGAGCTGGATGTAGATCGCGGTGAGGACGGTGAAGACGTAGGACTGCAGGACGACGACCAGGATCTCGAAGATCGTGAAGGCGCCGCCGAAGGCGAGGGTGCCCACACCGAGCGCTGCCCAGCCGCCGCCCGCCGTGAAGAAGAAGAACCAGGTGGCCGAGAAGCAGAGCACGAGGATCATGTGCCCCACGACGAGGTTCATCATGAGTCGCAGCGTCAGAGTGACCGGCCGGATGATGAACGTCGAGATGAACTCGAGCGGCGTGACGATGATGTACACCGGCCACGGCACGCCGGCCGGGAAGAGGGAGTTCTTCCAGAAGCCGAGCGGGCTCTTCTTCATGCCCGCGTAGATGAAGGTCACGTAGCTGATGACCGCCAGCGTGAGCGGCACGGCGATGATCGCGGTGCCGGGCATGTTCAGGAACGGGATGATGCCCGTGATGTTCATGAACAAGACCATGAAGAAGATCGTCACGAGCAGCGGAGCGAAGCGTTCGCCGTCCTTACGGCCGAGCAGGTCGTGGCCGATGCCGGTGCGGACGAAGTCGAGGCCCATCTCGACCAGGCTCTGGAACCGGCCGGGGACGACCTTCATGCGGCGCGTGCCGAGCCAGAGGATCAACACGACGGCGACGACCGACAGGAACTGGATGATGTGGATCCGGTGGACCGGGATGCCAGCGACCTCGAACAGGATCTCCGGGAAGAAGTCGTTCATCGACGGGCCGTGGAACTCGCCGCCGTCGGAGGCCAGTCGGGTGATCATGGTCGCAGCGAGATTCAACAGCGCGAGCTCCAGCTTCGGGGCACCGGTGCGAAACCGGAGCGACGATGGACGTGGTGAGACGAGGTTGCGCAAGCGCTCGCAGAGCGAGCGGGCGCATGTCCCACCCTAGCAGAGTCAGGGATCGGGCGACGTCGGAGGTGTGTCCCCTGTGGGCTGTTCCCCCCGGCCGGCGGCCCCCTGCGGGTCGCTCTCGTCCTCGGGATCCGAGGTCGGCAACGATATATCGCTCACGTGCGGCAGGCGCATCTTCATCAGCACGACGACGTCGACGACGAGCGACATGACCACGCCGGCGACGATCGAGAGGAAGAACACCAGCGGCGAGATCCACGGCTGTCCGCGCAGCACGAGCATGATCACGACGAACAGGGCGAGCTTGAGCAGCCATCCGCCCAGCACGATCGCGAAGAAGAACTGCACGTACAACGGATCGCCGTACCAGCGGTTGGCCACGAGGATGCTGATGCCCGTGATGGCGAGGAACACGACGGCGAGGAGCACGCCGGCGAGTCCGCTCCACATGCCGTTCGCACCGGCGACGAGCCCGCCGATGACGGCGGCGACGATGGCGAGGAGGATCGCGGCGATGCCGCCGACGATCAGGGTGCGGCGCAGGATCGGCGTGCTGCTGACAGGACTCGGGCTCATCGGTCTCCCCTGATCTCGGGTTCGGGAACGGGTGCAGCCGCCGCGCGTGCTGCGGCGGCGCGGCTGTCGGAGGGAAGCAGGGTCACGACGAGGCAGGCCGCCACGCCGACCACGCCGAACCCGATCCCGATCAGATAGTCGCCCGGCCATGCCTGACGCGTGCCCACATACATGAGCAGCACCGACAGCGAGATGATCGCCGTCCAGGCGTAGAAGATGAGCACCGCGTCGCGATCGCGGTGGCCGAGGTCGAGCATCCGGTGATGCAGGTGCTTGCGATCCGGGGAGAACGGCGACTTGCCCGCCCCCATGCGCCGCAGCACGGCGAGGCCGAAGTCGAGCAGCGGCAGGATCACGACGGCCACCGGCAGCAGGATCGGGATGAACGCACCGAGCAGCTGGGAACGGCCGATCTGGTCGTGGCCGAGGGCGGAGGGGTTGAGCGAGCCGGTGATCGCGACCGCGGAGGTGGCCATGAGCAGCCCGAGCACGAGTGCGCCGGAGTCGCCCATGAACAGCTTCGCCGGGCTCCAGTTCATCGGCAGGAACCCGATGCACGCGCCGATGAGCACGGCCGCGAGGAAGGAGGCCAGGTTGAAGTAGCTCGAGGCTCCGGTGTCTCTGGCGAGCACATAGGAGTACGCGAAGAACACCGCGTTGGCGATGAGGCACACCCCGGCGACGAGTCCGTCGAGGCCGTCGATGAAGTTGACGGCGTTCATGACGATGACGATCGCGAGCATGGTCACCGCGATGCTCACCCAGCTCGAGCCGACGACGGGCTCCCCCACCGGCAGGAACAGGATCTGCAGTCCGCCGACGACCGTGATCAGCCCCGCGGCGACGAACTGCGCGCCGAGCTTGATCATCCAGTCCAGGTCCCACAGATCGTCGATCACGCCGATCACGGCGATGAGCGCAGCCGCTCCCAGCACGGCCCAGACGGTCTGCGGGCGCGACCAGATGATGCCGAAGAACGGGTTGGCGGATGACGCCGCGACCGCGGCGACGATGGCGAGGAACATCGCCACTCCCCCGAGACGCGGCGTGGGCGTGGTGTGCACGTCGCGCTCGCGGATGCCCGGGTAGAGCTTGAAACGGAGACTGAGCTGCCAGACCCCCCACGACATGGCGAGAGTGATCGCCGCCGTGAGGATGATCGTGAACAGATACTGCTTCACGCTGACTCTTCGAGAAGGTCGCCCAGCACCCGCTCGAGCTCGGCGCGGCGGACGGCGCCCTCGCGGAGCACGCGCACGCGCGCCTCGTCTCCGCCGGGACGCACCAGTGAGGTCGCGTCGATGATCGTCGAGGCGATGCCGGTGGCGCTCGGTCCGTTGTCGAGGTACACCGCGACACTGTCGCCGAGCATCCCGCGGGCCGAGTTCACGTCGATGGCCGCGGCCTGACCGGTGAGGTTGGCGCTGGAGACGGCGAGCGGACCGGTCTCCTCCAGCAGCTCGAGCACGATGCGCAGGTCGGGCATGCGCACCGCCACCGTGCCGTGCGTGTCGCCGAGATCCCAGGCGAGCGAGGCCTGCGCGGGGAGCACGATCGTGAGCCCGCCCGGCCAGAACTCGTCGACCAGTCGCTGCACCGGCTCCGGCACCGTCTCGACGAGGGCGTTCAGCGCCGCCGTGCTGCCCACGAGCACGGGGGGCGGCTGGTCGCGTCCGCGGCCCTTCGCCTCGAGGAGCTTTCGCACGGCGTCGGGCGAGAACGCATCGGCGCCGATGCCGTACACGGTGTCGGTGGGGAGCACGAGGAGCTCGCCGCGGCCGATGGCCTGGCGTGCATGGCGCATGCCGGCGAGCAGTTGATCCGCGTCGCGGCAATCGAAGACGGAAGACATGTCGGGCTCAGTCTACGCGGGCGGGATCGGCGTCTCCTGCGGATCCGTCCGCAGGCAGCGGCGGCCGCAGCGCCGTCGTGACGCGATCGCGATGGGTGAGGTCCTGATGCGTCGCCGTCGCGAGCCAGCCGTCCGCGCGAAGCAGAGCGCGGATGCCCTCGCCCTGCAGCTCGCCGTGCTCGAGCACGAGCACGCCGCCGGGGTAGAGCAGGCGCAGGGCGCGCGTGCTGATGGCGCGGACGACGTCGAGCCCGTCCTCGCCGCCGTACAGGGCCGCGGGCGGGTCGAACAGCCGCACCTCGGGATCACGCGGGATCGCCGCATCCGGCACGTACGGAGGGTTGGAGACGACGACGTCGACGCGGCCGTCGAGCTCGGCCAGCGTGTCGGCGAGGTCGCCGAGCACGAGGGTCGCGTTGGGCGCCGCGACGAGGTTGCGCCGCGCCCATGCGTGCGCCTCGGGCGAGCGCTCCACCGCGTGGACGGCCGCGTGCGGCACCTCGTCGGCCATGGCGCGGGCGATGGCGCCGCTGCCGGTGCCGAGGTCGACGCCGATGGGTTCGGGGGCGGGCGCGGCGAGGAGTGCGTCGATCGCGAACTGCGCGACCATCTCGGTCTCGGGCCGCGGCACGAACGCCCCGGGTCCGATCGCGAGCTCGAGGTGGCGAAACGGGGCGAGTCCCGTGATGTGCTGCAGCGGCTCGCGCGCGGCCCGTCGTGCCAGCGCGTCGTCCAGTCGGCGGGCGTCGGCCTCGCCCAGTGCGTCTCCGCGCACGGCAGCGGCCTGCAGCTCCCCCCGGCCGAGGCCGAGGACGTGCGCCGCGAGCAGTTCCGCATCGACGGACGGATCGGGCACGCCCGCATCGGCGAGGAGCAGGGCGGCGGCGCGCAGTACGGCGGAGAGGGGGGTGTCGGGCACGATCCCCCAGCGTACTGGCGGACCCGTCACATTCGGACACTCCGCGATCTGCGGGCAATAGGCTGGTGCGGCGGCCGCGGACGAGCCGTATCGCGCACGAAAGGGCACTCATGGCCGGCATCCACTCCGACATCACCACCGCTTTCGGCAACACACCGCTGGTGCGGTTGAACCGCGTCACCGAGGGCCTGGATGCCACGGTGCTGCTCAAGCTCGAGTTCTACAACCCGGCGGCGAGCGTCAAGGACCGCATCGGCATCGCCATGGTCAACGCCGCCGAGAAGTCCGGGCAGCTGAAGCCCGGCGGCACGATCGTCGAGTCGACCAGCGGCAACACGGGGATCGCCCTGGCCATGGTGGGCGCCGCCCGCGGCTACCGCGTGATCCTCACGATGCCGGCGTCGATGTCGAAGGAGCGTCGCGTGCTGCTGAAGGCCTTCGGCGCCGAGGTCGTGCTGACCGATCCCACCAAGGGCATGTCGGGGGCCATCGAGGTCACCGAGCAGATCGTCGCGGACACCCCCGGCGCCGTCTGGGTGCGGCAGTTCGAGAACGCCGCCAACCCGCAGATCCACCGCGAGACGACGGCGCAGGAGATCCTGCGCGACACCGACGGCGATGTCGACGTGTTCGTGGCCGGCGTCGGCACCGGCGGCACCGTGACCGGAACGGGCCAGGCGCTGAAGGCCGCCAAGCCCGATGTCACCGTCATCGCCGTCGAGCCCAAGGACTCCCCCGTGCTCACCGAGGGGCACCCCGGCCCGCACAAGATCCAGGGCATCGGCCCCAACTTCGTGCCCGACGTGCTCGACCGCGACGTGCTCGACGAGGTCATCACGGCCGAGTTCGAGGAGTCGCTGAAGGTCGCCCGCGATCTCGCCGCCAAGGAGGGCCTGCTCGTGGGCATGTCGACCGGCGCCGCCGTCGCCGCGGCGCTGAAGGTCGCGGGGCGCCCCGAGAACAAGGGCAAGACGATCGTCGTCGTCGCCCCCGACACGGGCGAGCGCTACATCTCCACCGCGCTGTTCGAAGACCTGCGCGACGCCCCGAAGGCCTGACCCGATGAGCCCGTTCGCACGGATCCGCGAAGACATCGCGGCCGCGCGTCTGCGCGATCCCGCCGCGCGCGGGCCCCTCGAGGTCGCCCTGCTCTACCCAGGGCTCCATGCGATCTGGGCGCACCGCGTCAACGCCGCCCTGTGGCGTCGCGGCGCCCGGTTCCCGGCGCGGCTCGGCTCGCAGGTCACGCGCTGGCTCACCGGCATCGAGATCCATCCCGGCGCGACGATCGGCCGTCGGTTCTTCATCGATCACGGCTCAGGCGTCGTGATCGGCGAAACGGCCGAGATCGGCGACGACGTCATGCTCTACCATGGCGTCACGCTCGGCGGTCGCACCCGCGACACCGGCAAGCGCCACCCCACGCTCGGCGACGGCGTCGCCGTGGGCGCCGGCGCGAAGATCCTCGGTCCGGTCACGGTCGGCGCCCGCTCGCTGATCGGCGCGAACGCGGTGGTCACCAAAGACGCCCCGGCCGACAGCGTGCTCGTCGGCGTTCCCGCCCGTGCACGCGCCCGCATCTCGGGCGAGGACTCGCGGGCCGTCCTCATGGCACCCGAGTACGTGATCTGAGTGCCACAGCGGCGACGGATCAGAGCGCGGCGAGCCGTGCTTCCTCATCGGCCGCGATGCACGACTCGATGAGCGGGTCCAGCGCCCCGTCCATCACCTGGTCGAGGTTGTAGGCCTTGAACCCGGTGCGGTGATCGGCGATCCGGTTCTCCGGGAAGTTGTACGTGCGGATGCGTTCCGAGCGATCCATGCCGCGGATCTGCGACTTGCGTGCATCCGAGGCGGCCGCCTCGAGCTCCTCCTGCTGCTTTGCCAGCAATCGGGCGCGCAGCACGCGCATGCCCGCCTCGCGGTTCTGCAACTGCGACTTCTCGTTCTGCATCGACACGACGATCCCGGTGGGCACGTGCGTGATGCGCACGGCCGAGTCGGTCGTGTTCACCGACTGCCCACCGGGACCCGACGAGCGGAAGACGTCGATCTTGAGGTCGTTCTGGTTGATCTCGATCTCGTCGGGCTCGTCGACCTCGGGGAAGACGAGCACACCGGTCGTGGACGTGTGGATGCGCCCCTGCGACTCGGTGGCCGGCACGCGCTGCACGCGGTGCACGCCGCCCTCGTACTTCAGGTGGGCCCATACTCCCTGGGCGGGATCGGCGGAAGCGCCTTTGATCGCCACCTGCACGTCTTTGTAGCCGCCCAGGTCCGACTCGGTGCGCTCCAGCAGCTCGGTCTTCCACCCCTTGTGGGCGGCGTACTGCAGATACATGCGCAGCAGGTCGGCGGCGAACAGCGCCGACTCGGCGCCGCCCTCCCCCGCCTTGATCTCCATGATCACGTCGCGGGCGTCGTCGGGATCGCGCGGGATGAGCAGGCGCCGCAAGCGCTCCTGCGCCGCGTGCAGCGCTTCCTCGAGCGCGGGCACCTCGGCGGCGAACGCCTCGTCGTCACGGGCGAGCTCGCGCGCCGCCTCGAGGTCGTCGCCGGCGGCCGTCCAGTCGTCGTGCGCCTTCACGATGCGGCTGAGCTCGGCATAGCGACGGTTCACGCGCTTGGCGCGCGCCGCATCCGCGTGCACGTCCGGGTCGGAGAGCTCGCGCTCGACCGCCCGGTGCTCCTCTCGCAGCGCGTCGACCTGTTCGAACATGACGAGGGCGCGGCGTCAGCGGATGCTGTTCTCGTGCCCGTGGCTGTGCCCGGTGCCCTGCGTCACCTTCTGCATCTGCACGTTCTGCATCTGCAAGAGGAACTCGACGTTGGACTGGGTCTCCTTGAGCTTGCCCAGCACAACCTCCAGGGCCTGCTGGGGGTCCAGTCCCGCAAGCGCGCGGCGCAGCTTCCAGGTGATCTTGACCTCGTCGGGCGAGAGCAGCATCTCCTCGCGGCGCGTGCTCGACGCGTTGACGTCGACGGCCGGGAAGATGCGCTTGTCGGCCAGCTGGCGCGACAGGCGCAGCTCGCTGTTGCCCGTGCCCTTGAACTCCTCGAAGATGACCTCGTCCATCTTGGACCCGGTCTCCACGAGCGCCGTGGCGAGGATGGTGAGCGATCCGCCGTTCTCGATGTTGCGCGCGGCGCCGAAGAAGCGCTTGGGCGGGTACAGCGCCGCTGCATCCACTCCACCGGTGAGCACGCGGCCCGAGGTGGGCGTGGCGATGTTGTACGCGCGGCCCAGGCGGGTGATCGAGTCGAGAAGCACGACGACGTCGCGGCCCAGCTCGACCAGGCGCTTGGCGCGCTCGATGGCGAGCTCGGCGACCGTGGTGTGGTCTTCGGCGGGGCGATCGAAGGTCGAGGCGATGACCTCGCCCTTGACCGAGCGCTCCATGTCGGTCACCTCTTCGGGGCGCTCGTCGACGAGCACGACCATGAGATGCACCTCGGGGTTGTTCTGCGCGATCGCGTTGGCGATCTGCTGCAGCACGATCGTCTTGCCCGCCTTGGGCGGCGCGACGATGAGCCCGCGCTGACCCTTGCCGACGGGGGCGACGAGGTCGATGATGCGCTGCGTCAGCTTCTCGGGCGCCGTCTCCATCCGCAGGCGCTCCTGCGGATACAGCGGCGTGAGCTTGCCGAACTCGACGCGCGTGGCGGCGTCGTCGGTGGACAGGCCGTTGATCGAGTCGACCTTCACCAGCGCGTTGTACTTCTGGCGCCCCTGCTGCTCGCCCTCACGCGGCTGCTTGATCGCACCGACGATCGCATCGCCCTTGCGCAGGTTGTACTTCTTGACCTGCCCGAGCGAGACGTAGACGTCGCTGGGGCCGGCGAGGTAGCCGGTCGTGCGGACGAAGGCATAGTTGTCGAGCACGTCGAGGATGCCGGCGACGGGGATGAGCACGTCGTCCTCGCCGATCTCGGTCTCGAACTCGTCGTTCTGCCCGTTGCCGCGGCGCTTGTTGCGCTGGCGGGTGCGGGTGTTCGACGAGCCCTCGTCGTCCGCGGAGTCTCCTCCGCCGTTCTGAGCGCCGTTGCGGTTGCGGTTCCGGTTGCGGTTGCGACCGCGGCCGCGGCCGCCCTGCTCATCGCCGTCGGCGGCGTCGTCGTTCTTGTCGTCCTTGTCCGACGCGGACTTGTCGTCGCGCTTGCCGTTCCGGGCGCTCTGCGTCTTCTCGGCGGGTGTCTTCTCGGCGGGTGCCTTCTCATCGGTCGAGGCACTCTTGTCGTCGCCGTCGGGCTTGTCCGCCTTGCCACGACCGCCGCGTCCGCGGGAGCCCGAGGGCGCCTCGTCGGACTTCTCCGCGATGTCGTCGGATGACGCGTCGGCGTCATCGGTCTTCGCACGGCTCTTGCGGGCGCGCGACGGCTTCTTCTCGGCGGGTGCCTCCGACGCATCGGTGGATGCCGTGTCGGCGGGGGGGGCAACCGGGGCCTTGCCGCCATCGGACTCGGGGGCCGCCTCGGCCTTCTTCGCACGGGTGCGGCGCGGGGCCTTCTCGGCGGGCGCCTCGTCGGACGACGCACTGCCCGCGGTGTCGCCGGCGGGGGTCTCTGCCGGTGCATCGGACGGGGTCGGCGCATCGGTCGCGGCCGGTGCATCGGTCGCGGCGGCCGCAGATGCCGTGGTCGCGCGGCGCGGTGCACGCTTGCGCGGAGCCTTGGGCGCCTCTTCGGCGACGGCGGGCGCCTCTGCGGCGGCGGGGGTTTCGTTCTGGGTGTCGGAGACGGTCTCCACGAGCACTCCTCTGTAAGTCATGGGAAAGAGCGATGCGCGCAACGATGCTGCACGCGACCGCACCGCCTATGCGCGGGACGGGGTGCCCAGCGCACGCGCCATGGTCCCTCGAGACCAGTGGGGTTGGGGTGCGGATGAGGCGAAGAAGCGCCTCAGGCCGGAATCACGATCGTGACGACGTGGCCTCCGCTCGGTTCCTTACTGTACCACCCTGCACGTCGACGGCGACCATCCTGTGCTCCCACGGCGCGTCCGTAACGGCATCGGCCAGAGCCACGGCGTCCAGCCGCCGCCCCGGCCCATCGCACAGCACGAGCACGCTGGGCCCTGCGCCCGAGACGACGGCCGCGAAACCCTCGGCGCGCAGGGCGCGCACGAGGCGGTCGGTCTCCGGCATCGCCGGGGCACGGTAGTTCTGATGCAGCCGGTCGTCCGTCGCATCCAGCAGCAGGTCGGGGCTCTGGGTGAGCGCGGCGATGAGGAGCGCGGAGCGCGAGACGTTGAAGACGGCATCCTCGCTGGGCACCTGCTGCGGCTGCAGGCTGCGCGCCGCCGAGGTCGACATCGTGTAACCGGGCACGAGCACGAGTGGAGAGACGCCGCGATGCACGAGGAGCTTCTTGTGACGCGGACCTGCTTCGCCGCTCCACGCGATCGTGAGCCCGCCGAACAGGGCGGGTGCGACGTTGTCGGGGTGCCCCTCCAGTTCGGTCGCCAGACGCAGCAGCGCCCTGTCGTCGAGCTCGGCGATTCCTCGCAGCAAGCCCTTCGCGGCGAGCACGCCCGCCGCCACAGCGGCACCCGACGAGCCGAGCCCGCGCCCATGCGGCACGCCGTTGCGGGCGCTGAGGCGCAGCCCGGGCATCTCGACGCCGACATCGGCGAACACATGCGCGATGGAGCGCACGACGAGATTCGACGCATCGCGCGCGATCTCATCGGCACCAGATCCGGTCACCTCGATCTCCAGCGCAGCGCCCTCGAGCACGATGACCTCCAGCTCGTCGTACACGCTCAGCGCCAGACCGAGCGTGTCGAACCCGGGGCCGAGATTGGCGCTGGTGGCGGGGACGCGGACGTCCAGGCTCAGCCCTGCACGGACGAGGCTCACTCCCCCTCCATCCGCAGCACCGACACCACGCGGCCGACCGCGGGGTTCGCTGCGAGGCGGGCCACGGTGGCGCTGAGCGCCTTCTCGGACGCGCGGTGCGTGCCGATGACGATGCGCGCCACGGCGCTGTCCTCGCGCTCGACGGTCTGCAGGGCGGTGGCGATCGACACGCCCTGCTCGCCGAGCACGCCCGCGACAGCGGCGAGCACACCCGGCTGGTCGGCGACCTCGAGGGTGATCTGGTAGCGCGTGGTGATGCGCGCGATCGGGGCGACCGACCGGTTCTGCCTGGCCGACTCCCCCACGCCCACGCCGCCGGCGAGATGCCGCCGCGCCGCCGACACGACGTCGCCGAGCACGGCCGATGCGGTCTGCGCGCCGCCCGCTCCCGCACCGTAGAACATCAGGGGGCCGGCGGCCTCTGCCTCGACGAAGACCGCGTTGTTGCCGCCGTGCACGGCGGCCAGCGGATGCTCGCGGCTGATGAGGGCCGGGTAGACCCGCACCGAGACGGCGTCGTCCCCGTCGTCATCTGCGGCGATGCGCTCGCAGATCGCGAGCAGCTTGATGACCGATCCGGCGCGACGCGCATCCTCGATCATGTCGGCGGTGACGCTCTCGATGCCCTCGCGGTGCACGTCGTCGAGCGAGACGCGTGTGTGGAAGGCGAGGCTGGCGAGGATCGCCGCCTTCTGCGCCGCGTCGTAGCCCTCCAGATCGAGCGTGGGGTCGGCTTCGAGGTAGCCGAGCTCGGTGGCGATCCGCTGCGCCTCGGCGGCGTCGAGCCCCTCGCGGTCCATCTTGTCGAGGATGAAGTTGGTGCTGCCGTTGACGATGCCGAAGATGCGCTCGATCCGGTCTCCTGCGAGCGAGTCGCGCAGCGGGCGGATGATCGGGATCGCCGCGGCGACGGCCGCCTCGTACGAGACCGAGGCGCCCACCTGATCGGCGGCCTCGAAGATCTCGGCGCCGTGCGTGGCAAGTAGGGCCTTGTTGCCCGTGACGACGTCGGCTCCGCCGCGGATGGCCTGCAGCACGTACGAGCGGGCGGGCTCGATGCCGCCCATCAGCTCGATGACGATGTCCGCTCCGAGGATGAGCTGCTCCGCGTCGGTCGTGAGCAGCTCGCGCGGCAGCTCGACATCGCGCGGGGCGTCGATGTCGCGCACGAGGATGCCCGCGAGTTCGAGGCGCGCTCCGCTGCGTTCAGACAGGTCGTCACCGTGCTCGCGCAGCAGCCGGGCGACCTGGGATCCGACGGATCCCGCGCCCAGCAGCGCGACCCGGAGGGTGCGATGCTCGGTCATTCTTCTCCTTCTCCGGCGGGGTCGCCGGCCGTTCGTGTCTCCGCCGCATCCCGAGCCTCGGCGATGATGACGTCGCGCGCGAGGAGGTCTGCGATGGTCTCACCTCGCACGATGACTCGCGCCCTGCCGTCGCCGACGGCGACGACGGGGCGGCGGGGGGCGTGGTTGTAGTTGCTGGAGAGTCCGTGGCTGTACGCCCCCGTCGCGGGGACGGCCAACAGGTCACCCGGCGCGACGTCTCCGGGGAGGTAGTCGTGATCGACGACGATGTCGCCAGATTCGCAATGGTGGCCCACGACGCGCACGAGGGCGGGTGCGGCCTCGCTCTCGCGCGAGGCGATGCGCGCCGAGAACTGCGCGCCGTAGAGCGCGGGGCGGGCGTTGTCGCTCATCCCGCCGTCGACGCTCACATACACCCGCTCTCCACGCTCGCCCAGATCGACGGGTTTGACGGTGCCCACCTCGTACAGCGTGACGCCGGCCTGACCGACGATGGCGCGTCCCGGCTCGAAAGCGAGATCCGGCATCGGAACGCCGCGCGCCGCGCACTCCTTCGCCACGGCGCCGACGATCGCCTCGGCGAGTTCTTCGATCGGAGTCGGATCGTCGGCGGAGGTGTAGGCGATGCCGAACCCGCCGCCGAGGTTCAGCAGCGGCAACGGCTCCTCCGCGCTCAATCGTGCATGCAGCTCGACCATGCGCGCGGCCGATTCGGCGAAGCCCGCCGCGCCGAAGATCTGCGAGCCGATGTGGCAGTGCAGGCCAAGGAGCCGGAGGCTCGGCAGCTCTCGGATGCGGGAGACGGCCTCAGGCGCCTGCGGCATCGCGAAACCGAACTTCTGGTCTTCGTGCGCCGTGGCGAGGAAGTCGTGCGTCTCGGCGTGCACCCCGCTGTTGACGCGCACGAGCACGGGCTGCACCGCGCCGCGCCGCTCCGCGATCTCCGCGATCCGGTCGATCTCGACGAGGCTGTCGACGATGATCGTGCCGATGCCGGCTTCGATCGCCCGCTCCAGCTCGGTCGTGCTCTTGTTGTTGCCGTGGAAGCCGAGGAGGGCGGCATCCGCGCCCGAGGCCAGCGCGAGTTCGAGTTCGCCGCGGCTGCACACGTCGATGCGCAGGCGCTCGGCGAGCACCCACTGCACCATCGCCCCGCTGAGGAAGGCCTTGCCTGCGTAGTAGACGTGTGCCGTCACGCCGTGCCGCGCGGCCGCCGATTCCAGCGCCTCGCGGAAGCGCCTCGCATGGGTGCGGACTTCGCCCTCGTCGAGCACGTAAAGAGGAGTGCCGAACCGGTGCTGCAGTTCCTCGACGCCGACGCCGCCGAGGCGCAGCGCGCCGTTCTCATCGCGTTCGGCGGACGCCGGCCAGACCGCCGGGTCCAGGACGTTCGCGTCGTCGGGCACCGTCAGCCACGCGGGAGCGAGGGGTTCGTCGGACGGATGCGTGACCACAGGGCGCCAATCATCGTAGGGGATCGCGCGACGATGTCCGCTCGCGAGAGCGGATCCGGTCGCGGGAGGATGCCTCGGCGGGTTGTTGCCGAGTGCTCAGAAGTCTATGGCACCGCGTCCGCGGGCCCTTCACCACGGTCGGTCTGCGTGGATCAGTACGCTCGAAACATGGTCGCAAACGAGGATGACGGCGAGAAGAGCCCGCCCGACGAGGGCGAGCGCAAGAATCTGTTCCTGCGGGCGAGCGGAGCCGTGCAGGCCTTCGCCCTGCGGCTGCGACCGGTGCGGGCGGGCCTGCTCTACCTCGAGAAGCACGGCCCCACCTTCGCCGACGGCATCACCTATCGTGCGCTGTTCAGCGTGTTCGCGGCCCTCCTGCTGGGCTTCTCCGCCGCAGCGATCTGGCTGGCCGGCAATCAGGACGCCTGGGACGCCCTCGTCCGCGCCGTCGACGATGCGATCCCCGGTCTCGTGGGCAAGGACGGGCTGGTCGATCCCGACGGCATCACGGTGAGCACGGGCCTGTCGATCGCGGGGATCATCTCGCTCGTGGGCCTGATCGGAGCCTCGCTCTCGGCGATCGGGTCGCTGCGCACCGCGCTGCGCAGCATCGCCGATACCACCGGAGACGACGTTCTCTGGGTGTGGGTGATCCTGCGCAACCTGGCACTCGCCGCGGCGATCGCGGTGTCGTTCGCCGTGTCGGCCCTGGCATCCTTCTCAAGCTCGATCGGCATCGAGGCGCTGTCGGAGCTGTTCGGCGCCGAAGGCTCTGCGGCCGCACGCTGGATGCAGCGCGGTGCCGAGATGCTCATCGTGTTCGCGCTCGACACCCTCCTCGTCGTCGCGCTGTTCGTCGTGCTCTCCGGCGTGCGCGCTCCCGCCAAGGCCCTGTGGCAGGGAGCGTTGATCGGCGGGCTCGGCCTGCTCGTGCTGCAGCAGCTGTCGGGCCTGTTCGTCGGCGGCGCCAAGTCCAACCCGCTGCTGGCCTCGTTCGCCTCTCTCATCGCGCTGCTCATCTGGCTCAACCTCTCGGCGCAGGTGATCCTGTACGCCGCGGCGTTCATCGTCACTGCCGCGGAGGATGCCGAGGATCACCGCGCGGGCACGGTGCACACCTTCGCGGGCCGCCGCCTGCAGAGGGCGGATCTCGCCGTCTCTCGCGCCGAGGCGGAACGGGAAGCGGCGGCCGAAGCCGTGCGCGAAGAATCCGGCGGCTGAGCGGTTCCGCGCGTCAGTCGCAGGTGCCCTTCTCGCGGAGGGCCGGATCCGCGGCGATCGCGCCGTCGATGTCGAAGCCCGCGACGAGCTCGCCGTCGATCGCCTGAAGCGAGCGCAGATGAACGCCCGCCGGAAGGCGATCGGCGATGCATACCGCCCGCGGATCGAGCAGGCCGTCGACCAGGCCGCCGAACTGCCTGCGCAGCTCTGCCGCATCCAGCGTCGCCCCGACGACGGATGCCGACACGGGTGTGAGCACGAGGTCGCCGTCGTCGGCGTCGGGGGTGAGCGTGAGCGAGATCGGCACGTCGACGCCGAGCACGTCGAACGTGCCCGACGCGGTGACGTCGCTCCCCGTGATCGAGATCTCTTCGAGCGGAAGCTGCGTCGTGGTCAGCGCGGCGGCGAGCTGGGCCGCGGTCACCCGCACGGTCGCCTCGGCGGACGACAGCTCTCCCCCGCGCAGCGGGATGCCGGTGCCCTCTGCCTCGACAGCACCCGTGAGAGGGCCGACCCTCACCTCATCGGAGGACACGTGCAGCCTGTCGAGACGTCCCGAGAGGAGCTGGAGCAGCACGAAACCGTCGCTCTGCACGTCGATCTTCTGCTCCTCGGGCAGCTCGAGCGCCTTGATGGCCTCGCTGCGCACCACGTCGGCGACCACAGCCCGCGCGATGAACTCCCCCGCGACGACGAGCCCCGCGAGCACGACGACGATGCCGACGACCCACGGCCACCGGCGCCGACGGCGCGGCGCGGCGACGGCCGCCTGTTCGCGCGGCAGCGGCACCGTCGGATGCGCGACGCCGAGATCTCGCGGATACGGCTCGGTGTCGCCCATCGCCGTCACATCCTTTCCGGCGCGGAGACGCCGAGCAGATCGAGCCCATTGCGCAGCACCTGGCCGGTGGCGTCGTTGAGCCAGAGCCGGGTGCGGTGCACGGACTCGATCGGGCCGTCGCCCTTCGGGATCACCCGGCACGTGTCGTACCAGCGGTGGTACAGGCCCGCGAGCTCTTCCAGGTACCGGGCGATGCGATGCGGCTCGCGCACGTCGGCGGCGAAGGCCACGATGCGGGGGAACTCCTGCAGCGCCCCCAGCAGCGCCGACTCGGTCTCGTGCACGAGCAGCTCCGGCGCGAACTCCGAGCGGTCGACACCCGATTCCGCGGCGTTGCGGGCGACATTGTGCGTGCGGGCGTGCGCGTACTGCACATAGAAGACCGGGTTGTCGTTGGTGCGCTTCTGCAGCAGCTCGGGATCCAGATCCAGCGGCGAGTCGGCCGGCGAGCGCTCCAGCGAGTAGCGCAGCGCGTCCGTGCCGAGCCAGTCGAGCAGGTCGTCCATCTCGATGATGTTGCCCGCGCGCTTGCTGAGCCGGGCACCGTTGATCGAGACCATCTGACCGATGAGCACCTGGATGTTCCTGTCCGGATCCTCACCCGCCGCGCCCGCGACGGCCTTGAGCCGGTGCACGTAGCCGTGGTGGTCGGCGCCGAGCAGGTAGATCTTGTTCTCGAATCCGCGATCGCCCTTGTTCAGGTAGTAGGCGGCATCGGCGGCGAAGTACGTGTACTCGCCGTTGGAGCGGCGGATCACGCGATCCTTGTCGTCGCTGAAATCGGTGGTGCGCACCCAGATCGCGCCGTCCTCGTCGAACACGTGGCCCTGCGCGCGCAGGCGCTCGATGGCGCGCGACACGAGGCTCGGACCGCCGTCGGCGGCGGGGGCGTGCAGGGTGCGTTCGGAGAACCACACGTCGAAGGGCACGTTGAAGCGCTCGAGCGAGCTCTTGATCTCGGCGAGCTGGTACTCGTAGGCGAGATCGCGGGCGACGATGAGCTGCTCGGCATCGTCCAGCGAGAGCAGGTCGGGGCGCGCCTCGAGCACGCGGCGGGCGAGCTGGGCGATGTACTCGCCGGGGTAGCCGCCCTCCGGCGTCGGCTCGCCCTTCGCCGCCGCGAGCACGGAGTGCGCGAAGCGCTCCATCTGAGCGCCTGCGTCGTTGATGTAGTACTCGCGCACGGCGTGGGCTCCGCTGGCCAGCAGCAGACGGACGATCGAGTCGCCCAGCGCCGCCCAACGGGTGTGGGCGATGTGCAGCGGGCCGGTGGGATTGGCCGAGACGAACTCGACGTTCACGCTCACGCCCGCCTGCGAGTCGTTGGTGCCGTAGGCGTCGGCGGCTTCGACGATCTCGCGGGCGAGGGCACCGGCCGCAGCGGCATCCAGACGCACGTTGATGAATCCGGGCCCCGCCACCTCGGCCGAGGCGATGCCGTCGACCGCGGCGAGACCGTCGGCGACGGCCTGGGCGAGCTCGCGGGGGTTCGTGCCCAGAGGCTTGGCGAGACGCATCGCGATGTTCGTCGCCCAGTCGCCGTGGTCGCGGTTGCGCGGGCGCTCGAGCACGATGTCGGAGGCGGCGAGCGCGAAGGGCTCCTCGGGACGTCGCTCGGCCGCGATCGGGGCGAGGACGGAGAGGATGGCGGCGGCGAGGGCGTCGGGGTTCATAGACGACCAATTCTAGGCGCGCGACCTCCGCGCCCGATGATCCACGGGAGAACTCTCGGCGCGGAGCGCGCGCAGCGAGTCGGTGATGCGCTGCCGCATGGCTTCGTCGGGTCGGATGCCGCTGCGGCGCATCGCCAGGATGAGTGTGCCCACCGTCCCGTCGACGACGGCGATCGGAGGGAAGCCTTCGTCCAACCCGGCGAGGAACGCGGCATGCGCAGGCCCCGGCGTGCTCAGCACGCTGCCGCCGATAACGACCGGACCGGGCTCGGTTCGAACAGCGCGGAAGGTGTGCAGCATCTCCTCGCCGGCTGCGGTGAGGATCGCCGTGCCCACGGCGTCGCCGGCACCGGCGGCGGTGAACGCGAGCGGGGTCAGACCCGCCAGTCGCGCCGGAGTGCCGGCGTAGACGACCCGGATGAGGCGGTCCAGGTCTTCGGACCGCCCTGACACCGCCCGACCGGGCAGCACCGCGGCGCCGTCGGGATCGAGCATCGTCAGGACGCCCTCGGTGAGCGCGGTCTCGGGGCCCGTGCCGTCGAGGTGAGCGGCGGCCGCGCGTACGACGCGGCGCCCGATCCAGAATCCGCTGCCGCGGTCGCCGAGCATCCATCCCAGCCCGTCGGAGGTGGCGACCGTCTTCTCCTTCTCGACGCGGATGACGCTGGCGCCCGTGCCGCAGACCACGCCGTAGCCGAAGGGCGAAACGCTGCCGCTGGCGTAGGCGGCGAGCAGGTCGGATTCGAAGACGACGTCGTCGGTGAAGCCTCGTGCGCGCAACGCGGGGTCGAGCCAGCGCGCCTCGGCACCGGCGTCGTGTCCGGCGACGGCCGCGACGACCAGCACGACCTCGGCGAGCGTGCCGCCTGCGGCGCGCAGGGCGGCGTCCACCGCCTCGGCCACGCCGCAAGAGGCCTCCGCCACGCCCCGCGCCGTCGGGTTTCCCGGACCTCCGACGCCGTAGCCGACGCAGTCGCCGCTGTGCGTGGCGAGCACGGCCCGCGTGGAGGTTCCTCCCGCATCGATGCCCAGCAGCAGCGCGTCGCGACCCAATTTGTTATCCGTCCTCATTGACTATCCGCCCGGCCTCGGATGAGAATGCTTTTCATCCGATGCGCGCCGGTGACGGTGCGTTTTCAAGGATGACAGTCGTTTCACGAGTGATGTCAGGTAGACACGATCTCGAACTGGGGGCAATGGTGCCACGGGAGCAGGGCGCAGGCAATGCGCCGACGATCGCGCAGCGCATCGCGCAGCGCCGCCCCGGTATGCCCCGCGCCATGGCGCAGATCGCCGATGTGATCGCCGAGCACCCCACCGCCCCCGTCGAGCTGACGATCACCGAGCTCGCCGAGCGTGCCGGCACCTCGCCTGCCACCGTGACCCGGTTCTGCCGCGCCATCGGCTTCGATGGCTATACGCAGTTCCGCGTGGGCGTGGCGATGCAGAGCGGACGGGGCGACGCCGACGCCACATGGAGCGCGGACATCGGCCGCGAGTTCGGCCCCGACGACCCCGCCGAGACCGTGCTGCGCACTCTCGTCTCGCTGCACACGCTCAGCCTGGAGACCACCGCAGCCGGTCTCGATCTCGACGCGGTCACCCGCGTGGCCGACATGATCGCCCGCGGCCGCACGGTCGACATCTACGGGCAGGGCAGCAGCGGCATCATTGCCGAGGAGCTGTGCGGGCGCCTGTACCGCATCGGGGTCAGAGCGCACGCCTGGAGCGATGTGCACTCGGGGCTCACCAGCGCCGCCCTGCAGGACGAGCACTCCGTCGCCGTGGGCATCTCGAACACGGGCCGCACCGAGGAGACCATCCAGATGCTCTCCCAGGCCGGCGCCGCCGGCGCGTTCACGGTCGCCCTGACACACGATCCCGACTCCTGGCTCGCCTCGGTCGCCGATGTGACCCTCACCTCGGCAGCACCGACGCCGTATCTGCGCCCCGACAACCTCTCGGTCAAGCATTCTCAGCTGCTGGTGATCGATCTGCTCTACCTGCTCGTCGCCCAGCGCACATTCGCCGAGGCCGGGCTGCGTCTGGCGGCGAGCGCCATGGCCGTGTCCTCGCACCGACGCGGCGGAAGCCCCCGGTCGACCCGTTACCGCACCAAGGAGGCGGCCGGATGACCGCGACCCCCACCGACTTGCTACGCGAAGCCGAGACTCGCCTCGAAGCCCTGGCACAGGGCGCCGAGCAGGGCGCTCTCGAGCCCGCGATCAGCCTGCTCGCCCAGAGCCTGCGCGACGGCGGGGTCATCCAGGCCTTCGGCACCGGCCACTCCGAGGCGTTCGCGATGGAGATCGCGGGCCGCGCGGGCGGACTCATCCCCACGAACAAGATCGCCCTGCGCGACATCGTGCTGCACGGCGATCGCCCCGTCGACGTGCTCACCGGTGCCCTGGAGCGCGAGCCGTGGGTCGTCGACGAGCTCATGGCCACAGTGCCGGTGGGCGAGAACGACGCCTTCGTCATCGCATCCAACTCCGGTGTCAACGGCTCGATCGTGGGCGTCGCGCTGTGGGCGAAGGAGCACGGGCATCCCGTCATCGCGGTCACCAGCCTGCAGCACACGGTGCGCGTGGAGCCGAAGCATCCCAGCGGCAAGCGCCTCAGCGAGGTCGCCGACGTGGTCATCGACAACCTCGCCCCCTACGGCGACGCGACCCTCCAGCTGGCCGGCGGCATCGGCGTCGGCGCGATCTCCTCGATCACCGCCGCCTTCATCGCCCAGCTGCTCACCCTGGGCGTCTCGGCGGCGATCGCGAGTGACGGCGAGACGCCGCCGCTGTACATCTCGGCCAACATCCCCGGCGGCGATGAGCACAACGCGGTGCTCGAAGACCGCTATCGCGACCGCCTCAGACGCGGCGCCTGACATCGCTGTCCCCTACAGACCTCTGTCCCCTACCCAGAAGGAAGGCAACACCATGGAACTGAACGACGTCTCCCTCAGCCGCCGCTCCCTCCTCCGCAGCGCGGCGATGGCGGCGGTGCTCGTACCCGTCGGCATCTCGCTCGCTTCCTGCGCCGCCCCCGGAGGCGGAGGAGGCGGATCGGCGCCGGCCGGCGAAGTCACCGCCGACAACCCGTTCGGCGTCGCCGCGAACACCACGGTCGACGCCGTGATCTTCGACGGCGGCTACGGCGTGGACTATGTCGAGAACGCCGCGAAGATCATGGAGAAGGGTCAGGACGGCGTGACCGTCAAGGTCTCCCCCTCCACCAAGATCGCCCAGGAGCTCCAGCCGCGCTTCGTCGGCGGCAACCCGCCCGACCTCGTCGACAACTCCGGCGCCAACTCCATCGGATGGAACACGATCCTCGACCAGCTCGAAGACCTCACCGAGGTTCTCGACGCGAACAACCTCGAGGGCGAGAAGATCCGCGACACGCTGTTCGACGGGGTCGAGGCACCAGGCACCTTCGGCGACAAGTTCGCCGCCATCAACTATGTGTTCACCACGTACGGCATCTGGTACTCCGGCAGCCTGTTCGAGGCCAACGGATGGTCGGTGCCGCAGAGCTGGCAGGATCTGAAGGCGCTGGGCGAAGCGGCAAAGGCACAGGGCAAGTACCTGTTCCTCTGGGGCAAGGAGGCCGCGACCTACTACCAGACCCTCGTCATGGACTCGGCGATCATCCAGGGCGGCGACAAGGTGCGCCTCGCCCTGGAGAACCTCGAGGAAGGATGCTGGTCGCAGCCCGAGATCCAGGAGATCCTCACGATCTTCCACGACCTCATCCAGTCCGGATACGTCAAGCCGGGCGGATCGGGTACGCAGTTCACCGAGGCGCAAGCGCAGTGGAGCCTCAACCAGGAGGCGCTGCTGTATCCGTCGGGATCCTGGATCGAGAACGAGATGAAGGATCAGACCGCCGACGGCTTCCAGATGAAGGGGTTCCGTGAGCTGCCGCTGAACGCCAGCCCGACCACACCCGCCGGCTACATGCGCGCGGAGGCGGGCGAGCCGTTCATCGTGCCGAGCAACTCGAAGAACCCAGCCGGCGGCAAGGAGCTGCTGCGCACCATGCTGTCGCAGGAGGCCGCGAGCGCGTTCAGCAAGAACAAGCTCGCGCCGACCATCGTCAAGGGCACCGTGCCCGACGACGGCTTCGGCTCCACAGCCCTGGTCTCGCAGGTGGAGATGATCGAGGCCGCGGGCTCGGGCATGTTCACGGTCAAGTTCGTCAACCTGTACGGCATGAACAGCGACCAGCTGAACATCTGGAACTCGTTCCTGGACGGCCAGCTCACGGTGGAGCAGATCACCAAGCAGCTGCAGGATCTCACCGACGCCGTGCGCAACGACGACTCGATCGAGAAGATCGAGATCAAGTAGTGAGCTTCTCCAACACCAGTGGCGGGCCGGGGCTGCAGACGGCTGCGGTCACGGCCGCCCGTGCGGGGCGTCGTAAGACGCCCCGCACGGGGCCGCGCCGCAAACTCACCGTCGACTACGTCTCGTTCCTGCTCGTCTTCCTCGGCCTTCCGCTGGCGATCTTCCTGATCTTCGTCATCTCGCCGTTCGTGCAGGCGGTGTATTACTCGATGACGAACTGGACCGGCTTCTCGCCCAACATGGACTTCATCGGCCTGAACAACTTCGTCAAGCTGTTCGGCAACGCGACGTTCATGCAAGCGATGGGCAACAACATCCTGCTCGCCGTCCTCGTGCCGCTGATCACGCTGACGATCGCACTGGTCTTCGCCAGCATGATCACTGTGGGCGGCTCGACCCATGGGCCCGTCCGAGGTCTGAAGGGATCTGCCTTCTACCGGGTGGTCTCGTTCTTCCCGTACGTGATCCCCGCCATCGTCATCGGCATCCTGTGGAGCATGATCTACACGCCCAGCGGGCTGTTGAACGGCCTGCTCGGCGCCGTCGGCATCGATATGAACGACTTCGCCTGGCTGGGCAGCCAGAGCACCGCCATGGGCGCGTCGATCTTCGTGATCGTGTGGGGCCTGGTCGGTTTCTACATGGTGCTGTTCATCGCGGCGATCAAGGGCATCCCCGCCGAGACCTTCGAGGCGGCGCGCATCGACGGTGCGGGGCGCTTCCGCACCGTGGTGTCAATCATCCTGCCGCAGATCCGCGACAACGTGCAGACCGCGTACATCTACATCGGCATCCTCGCCCTCGACGCCTTCGTCTACATGGCGGCGCTGAACGCCACCGGCGGCCCGGGCAACAGCACGCTCGTGATGAGCCAGTACCTGTTCCGCACCGCTTTCGAGAAGGGTCAGTTCGGCCTGGCCAGCGCGATGGGCGTGGTGCTCGCCGTCGTCACGCTGCTGTTCGCCGGCATCGTGATCGCCGTCAATCGTCTCACCGGCGGCCGAGACGACGGAGGACGCGCGTGAGCGACAAGACCTCGACCCTGATCTCCATCGATCCGAAAGCCCGGCGAGCGGCGCTGCGCGGACCCGCGCGGCGCAAGGTGGAGTCCACTCCGGGCGACAAAGCCGTCAGCGGCGTCTCGCACGTGGTGCTCGCCGTCTGGTCGATCATCGTCATCCTGCCGATGGTGTGGACGCTGCTGTCATCGTTCAAGACCACCCGTGAGATCTTCGCCTCCCCCTTCGGCCTGCCCGCGGAGTGGAACTTCGCGAACTACGTCTCGGCGTGGAGCCAGCACAATTTCGGCGGCATGTTCGTCAACACCGTCATCGTCGTGGGCGTCTCACTCGTGCTGGTGATGATCCTGGGCGCCATGTGCGCGTACGTGCTCGCGCGCTTCGACCTGCCGGGCAGCAACGTCGTGTACTACCTGATGCTGGCCGGGCTCACCTTCCCGGTGTTCCTCGCGATCGTGCCGCTGTTCTTCATCCTGCAGGGCATGGGACTGCTGAACACGCTCCCGGGGCTGATTCTCACGTACGTGGCTTTCGCGCTGCCGTTCACCGTGTTCTTCCTGTACTCGTTCTTCAAATCGTTGCCGTACGAGATCCAGGAGGCGGCCTACGTCGACGGAGCCAGCGAGTGGCGCACCTTCTTCCAGGTGATGCTGCCGATGGCCAAGCCCGGCCTGGCGGCCGTCGCGATCATGAACTTCCTCGGCCTGTGGAACCAGTTCCTGCTGCCGATCGCGCTGAACACCGACAAGAGCAGCTATGTGCTCTCTCAGGGCATGGCGTCGTTCGCGTCGTCGGCGGGATATCAGGTGGACTTCGGGGCCATGTTCGCGGCGGTGATCATCACGATCGTCCCCGTGCTCATCGTCTACATCTTCTTCCAGCGCCAACTGCACGGCTCGGTGTCGCAGGGAACGATGAAGTAGCGCCGCCGGCCGTTCCGGCAGCGCGTCGCACCACGGAATGAATCATGCGTGCGCGCTGATAGGATCGGTCGGTACGCCTCCGTAGCTCAGCGGATAGAGCGCCGGTTTCCGGTACCGTAGGTCGCAGGTTCGATTCCTGTCGGGGGCACCATTGCGTCGTCGCGATTCGTCGCGCGCTGCGTCGCCGTGGCGGCGTGCGCGAGGAAGTCGGCGATCGCCCCGAGCGCCCCCTCGTCGAACTCGACGAGCTTCGCGCCCAGGTCTTCGCCCAGCGGGGCGAGGGCGCCGAAGAGCTCGGGCAGCCGGTCGGGAAGCACCCGCACGACGACCGTGCGCCGATCGGACTCCGACCGGTCACGGGCGACCCAGCCCTGCGAGACGAGTCTGTCGATGATGCCCGTCGTCGTGGCAGGCGGGAGCGCCAGCATCCGCGCGAGATCCCCGACCGTGACGGCGTCGTGGCGGTGCACGAGGTTGAAGCACTGCAGATCGACCGGACGCATGCCGAGCCGCGCGCTGAGGTGATGGCCGAAGACGGCGAGTTGCAGTTCGAGCTCGCGATACCGATCCAGCACGCGCCACAGCGCGGAGTCGCCCTGATTGATGTCAGGTATCGGTTCGGACACGCCTTCATCCTCGCAGGCTCTCGGGACGAAGCCCGGACCATCTCTTTCGCTTTCTGAATCTTTCCTTTATCGTTGCATTATGACCGAAGGACTGGATGTTCGTGCCGCCGTGACCCGATCGATGCTGGGGTGGGGTGCTGTCGCCGGGCCCTTCTATCTCGTCTTCGGGGTGATTCTCGCCCTCACCCGACAGGGCTTCGACCTGTCGCGCCACGCCCTCAGCCTGCTCACGCTCGGCGAAGCCGGCTGGCTGCAGACCGTGAACTTCATCCTCACCGGAATCATGGTGATCGTCGCCGGATGGGGCCTGCGGCGTGCGATCGACGGGCGGGGGCGCAGTGCGGGAACGCTCGTGATCGTCGCCGGTGCGGCGATCGCGCTGGCCGGGATCTTCCGCCCCGACCCGGCCGGCGGCTTTCCTGCGGGTGCCGCATCCGGGATGAGCGTCGGCGGCGTGATCCACCTCGCTCTGGGCGCCGTGGAATTCATCGCCCTGGGCGCGGCGGCGATCATGCTCGCCCGGTGCTTCGCCGCACGCGGGGAGCGGTCGCACGCCGCGTGGTCGCGCATCCTCGGCGTCGTGATCGTCATCGCGTTCCTCGCCGGAGCCGCGCTTTCGTCGGGCGCCGTCGGCATCGCACTGCTGTGGATCGCCGTGATCGCGAGCTTCGGGTGGCTGTTCGTCGCCTCCGTGCAGGTCTACCGGATCGTCCCGCACCCGGTCATCGCACAGCGCGCGGCATCCGCATAGCGTCGATGCGGCGTCAGGTCGACGCACCGATCACGAGCGCGATCACCGCGAGCAGCGGGATGAGTCCCTGCACCGTCGCCGCCCTCGCCTTCGTGCGGTCCGACAGGACGAGCACGAGCGCGGCGGCGAGCATCATCACGGTGCCTGCCAGGGCGAGCGTGACGCCGACGACCGTCGCCCCGGCGAGGATGCACACCGCACCGGCTCCGGCGGCCACAGCGAGGAAGAGGTTGTAGAAGCCCTGGTTGAACGCCAGCGGCTTGGTCACCTCCGCGTCGGCCTCGCTGATCCCGAAGACGCGTCGCGTGGACGGATGCGTCCAGCGGATCGACTCGAGGACGAAGATGTACACGTGCAGGAGCGCAGCGAGCGCGGCGAGGATCGATCCGATGAGGAGCACGATCCGATTCTGCCCCGCGCCTCCGCATCTCACCAGAGTCGCCGGAGTGGCAGGCGACCTCAGATCAGGAACACATCCAGCAGTCCCGGATTGTGGGCGTGCACGAGCACGGCGAAGACCACGGCGTCGAAGAGGAGATGCACGGTCACGACATAGGCGAGCGAGTGCGTGCGCAGGAAGATGAACCCCTGCAGAAGCGCGAACGGGATGGTCAGTACCGGCCCCCAGGCCCGGTAGCCGAGCTCCCACAGGAACGACACGAACACGATCGTCTGCAGGAGGTTGGCCAGCGCATCCGGGAAATGCCGGCGCAGCAGCGCGAAGACGGTGCAGATGAAGAAGAGCTCGTCCCAGATGCCCACGGCGCCCACGCCGAGGAACAGCCGGCCGATGAGGTCGGGCGTGTCGACGACGGGCCAGTTGCGGTAGACCCCGCTGGTGATGAAGTAGTACGGCAGGATGAGCCAGCCCAGCACGAGCACGGCAACCAACCACGTCCACTGCAGCCGCCCCCAGCGCCGTCCGGTGCGCCAGGGGAAGCGGATGGCGCGGTCGCGGAACACGTACCGCGAGACGAGGTACGGCACAGCGACGGCGCCGCCGAGCGCCAGGGTGAATCGCAGCATGGCGGCATCATCGAGCTCGGCGGCCAGCGGGATGGCGCTCACGATGAGCATCCCCAGCGCGATGAGCGACAGGTCGCGGGTGAGCGAGGGCGGCCGATCCGAGACGGTGCGAGCGGTCTCCCCGCGAGCACCGATCCGCACCTCGGGACGTTCCGGGGCGTCGCCGACGTGCTCCACGAGCATCGCCGCGATCAGACCGAGGGCGAGAAGCGTCCCGCCGAGCCACGGGATGCGCACGACGAAGAACGCCGGTGCGGCGAGGCACACGATCAGGGCGGCGACGATCCGTGCCATGGGTGCGACCGAGCGTCTGCGCGCTCGGGCCCGGATGCTCATCCCGCCGCCACAGTGCTGCGGGCGCGCTCCTGCGCCTCCTCGCGCTTACGGCGATCGATCTCCGGCTGCGGCCTGGTCCACCGGTACCAGGCGACGACGCTGATGAGCAGGGCGAGGATGAGACCGGCCACCACCCACAGCACGACGAGGTAGTCCACCCAGGAGCCGATGGGCGGCTGGCCGGGCAGGAAGTTGCGCAGCGTGGGCGTGGCGAACAGCATTCCCGCGTTCCAGGTGAAGATGCCGATCTCCACCTTCCGACGGCCGCGCAGCACGAGGATCGCCACCGTCAGGCCGAGCGCGGGCATCATCACCATCAGAGCCAGCAGCACGAGCCCGAACGCGACGGTCGCCGTGGCACGGCGCGCCTCGATCACGTACTGCTTCACCACTTCGCCGCCTTCGAGGGTGACGGGCTCGGAGGTGTGATCGACGCGGATCGTGATGTTCCAGCCCGGCACGTGGTGCTCGCCGAGGCTGAGGTCGGCGTGCACGGGAACATCCTGTCCCGACTCGTCGGCCGTCGACACGAGCAGCATCGTCTGCACGGGATGCGTGTCGAACGGCCAGCGCTCGATCGCTCCGCTCGTGCGCAGCTCCAGCACGGTGGGCGGCACGGCTGCTCCCGCGGTGAAGGCGAACCCCTGCCCCTCGCGCAGCACGGCGCCGGGCAACAGCATCCGGAAGTCCTGGGTGACGGTGAGGCCGTCGTCGGAGATGAACTCGCTGCCGGACGCGAAGCGCATCTCCATCGAGATGCGATCGGTGTCGGCGTTGACATCGCGCGGCGTGAGGATGACGTGCACGCCTTCCTTCGCGTTGTCGACCGGCGTGCCCTCATCCGTCCGGCCGCCGTGCGCGTACAGTAGCACGACCACGGCGTAGAGCACGACGAACACGGCGGCGCACACGATCACGAACGTGCGCGACCAGCGCAGCCTCGGCAGCTCGAAGCGTCGACTCACGGGCGGATCCTCCTGACGGATTCAGACCGTCGGCATGACGGTAACAAGGTGCGGGTCAGCCGGCACCCTGGGAGACGCGCCGGTAGACGAGATCGCGGATCTCGCGGCCCTTGGCGATGCCCTTGCGCTCGAACGCGGTCATCACGCGGCCGTCGAACCGCTCGGCCCAGTCGCCCTCGAAGGCGCGCACGAACTCCGGTTCGGCGTCGAGCACGTCGCGCATCTGCACGGCGTACTCCTCCCAGTCGGTCGCCAGCCGCAGCAGCCCGCCGTCGCGCAAGGCATGCCCCGCGATCGCCCCGAATCCGGCGCGCACGAGGCGGCGCTTGGTGTGCCGCTTCTTGTGCCACGGATCGGGGAAGAACACCCACACCTCATCGGCCGATCCGGCAGGCAGGAACGACGACAGCACCTCCGGCGCATTCGCCTCGATGAGGCGCAGGTTGCGCACCCCCGCGCGGTCGGCGTCCAGCATCGTGCGGGCGAGACCCGCGCGGAACACCTCGACGGCGAGGAAGTCGGTGTCCGGATGCACGGCCGCCGCGGCGACTATCGCGTGCCCCTGGCCGGAACCGACCTCCACGACCAACGGCGCCCGGCGTCCGTACCGTTCGGCCGCATCCATCAGCGCATCCGGATGCACCGATGTCCACGCCGTGTCGCGCGGCACCTCGATGAGGTAATGCGGGGCGAGATCGACGAAGGCGCGTTCCTGCGCCTCCGACATGCGCCCGCTGCGGCGCACGAAAGACACCGGCTCCTCGCGGAACGTCGGGCGGTCGGGCATCCCTCGTTGCGACGCGTGCTCCGGCCCTTGTTCTGGCCCCATCTCTGGCATCGTCCCAGCGTATCGGCGGCTCAGGCCCCGACCGGCTCGGTCACGAAGTCGATGAGCTCCTCGACGCGGCCCAGCAGCGACGGCTCGAGGTCGCGGTACGTCGAGACGCGGGCGAGGATGCGCTTCCACGCGTACGCGATGTCGGTCTGGGTCTCGGCGGGCCAGCCGAAGGCGCGGCACACCCCGACCTTCCACTCCGTGCCGCGCGGGATCTCCGGCCATGCGCGGATCCCCATCGCCGCGGGGGTCACGCACTGCCACACGTCGATGAAGGGATGGCCCACGATGCGCAGATGCGCGCCGTGCGGACCGCGCAGGATCTGCTCCGCGATGCGCGACTCCTTCGATCCCGGAACGAGATGGTCCACGAGCACTCCGTATCGACGCGTGCGATCGGGCGGTGCGACGCTCAGGAGGTCATCGAGCAGATCGATCCCCTCCAGGTACTCCACGACCACGCCCTCCACCCGCAGATCGTGGCCCCACACCTTCTCGACCAGCTCGGCGTCGTGCCGCCCCTCGACCAGGATGCGGCTCGGCCGCGCGATACGCGCGCGGGTGTCGTCGGCGGCGAACGATCCGGAGGCGGTGCGGGCGCGGACATCCGCCGCCGCACGCGGAAGGGTCAGCAGCACCGGTTCGCCGTCGATCATGAAACCCGCGCCGAGCGGGAACTGCCGACGGCGGCCGTGCCGATCCTCCAGCTCGACGAGCCGTCCCTCCACGCGGGTGACGGCGCCGCAGAACCCGTCCGCGGCCACCTCGACGACCAGGCCCGGCGCGGCGGGCGTCGGCGTGGGGCGCACTGTGCCCTGATCCCGCCATCCGGACGCGAGAAAGTCGCTGCCGTACCTGTCGTCCATCCTTCCCACCCTAGGCTCGGTCGGCGCCCTGTCTTCGCCGCCACGCGGCGGCGCGCGGGGGTGTGGACGAGAGCTACCGTGAGGCGGTATCTGTGAATAGACTCACAACCGGGGAACCACGAGGGGAGCGATGATGCGGAGACGCTGGGCGATCGTGGCGGGGTTGGTGGGCGCGTTCGTCGCGATCCTCGGAGCGGGTCCGGTCGCGGCCACGCCACCGGTGACGCTGTCGTCCGGGTTCGTCACCGACGACGCCGACGTGCTCAGTGCCGCCCAGGAGTCGTCGCTCAACGAGCGGCTCACCACGCTCAGCCGTCAGGACGGACTGGACCTCTATGCCGTGTTCGTCGATGACTTCACCCAGCCCTCCGACCGCCAGCAATGGGCTGACAAGGTCGCGTACGACAACGGCCTCGGCACCACGCAGTATCTGCTCGCCGTCGCCACCGAGGGTCGTCAGTACTACATCTCGGCGGACTCGGCCGGTCCCATCAGCGAGAACCGTCTCGATGCGATCGAGCAGGAGATCGAGCCCGCTCTGCGCGACGGCGACTGGTCCGGCGCGGTCGTGAAAGCCGCAGACGGCTTCTCCAGCGGCGGTGGCGCCGCCGGAGACAGCCCGTGGGCCGGCATCCTCACGGCGTTGCTCGTGCTCGTCATCGTCGGCGCCCTCATCTGGCTGCTCGTGTCGTTCCTGCGCAAGCGCAAGGGCGCCCCCTCCGGGCGCCGCAGGAAGGCCGAGGATCTCTCCGGGCTCTCCGACGAGGAACTGACCACCCGGGCGGGCTCAGCCCTCGTGCACGCCGACGACGCGATCACCTCGAGCCGAGAGGATCTCGGATTCGCGACGGCGCAGTTCGGCGAGGAGGCGACAGCAGCGTTCACCGAGGTGGTCAAGGGCGCCGAGGCGAAGCTTTCCGAGGCGTTCTCGCTCAAGCAGAAGATCGACGACGAGATCCCGGACACGGCGGAGCAGCATCGCGCGTGGCGCATCAACATCGTGAAGCTGTGCGCCGAGATCGATCACAGCCTGGAGTCGAACGTCAAGGCCTTCGATGAGCTCCGCGACCTCGAGAAGAATGCCGAAGAGGCATTGACGCGGGTCACCGAGCAACGCGCCCGCACGCAGGAGGCCGTCACCGCTGCTCCGGCCGCGCTCTCCGAGCTCCAGCAGAGCTACGACGCCGCGGCCCTCAGCACGGTCACCGAGAATCCGGAGCACGCGGCCAGCCGGCTCGAACTCGCCGATGCGCACATCGCCGAGGCGGAGAAGCTGCTGGCCGACGGTAAGCGCGGCGAGGCCGCGTTCGCCATCCGCACCGCCGAGGAAGGCGTCGTGCAGGCGCAGCAGTTGGCCGACGCCATCGGCTCGCTGGGCAAGGATCTCACCGCCAGCGAGCAGAAGGCGAAAGCCCTCATCTCCGACCTCGAGCAGGACCTCGCCGCCGCGGCCTCCATGCCCGCCACCGCGGAGCTCGAAGAGGTGACCACAGCCACACGTGCGCTGCTGTCACGGGCGCGCGAGAACCTCAGCGGAGCCTCGCGCAGCCCGCAGGTGGTGCTCGAGGCCCTGACGGCCGTGAACACCCGGATCGACGCCACGATGGAAGGCATCCGCGGAGCGCAGGAGCGCGCCGCCCGGGCGCGCCAGGTGCTCGACCACACGATGCTGCAGGCCCAGGCGCAGATCTCGGCGGCGAACGACTTCATCGTCACCCGCCGCGGCACCATCGGCGCCACCGCCCGCACACGGGCGGCCGAGGCCACCGCCGAGTACGGCAAGGCAGAAGCTCTGCGCACCTCGGATCCGGAGGAGTCGCTGCAGCACGCCACCCGAGCGATCGAGCTCGCCCAGCAGGCCATCGCGGCGGCGCAGAGCGACGTCTCCGGCTTCGACACCGGCTTCGGTGGCGGCGGCCTCGGTGGCGGCTGGGGCGGCGGAGGCGGAGGCAACCTCGGCGGCGACATCCTCGGCGGCATCCTCGGCGGCATCCTCGCCGGCGGTGTCGGCGGCAGCAGCTCCTCGTCCGGTTGGGGAGGCTCGGCCGGCAGCTGGCGTTCCAGCGGCGGAGGTCGAGGGTTCCGTCCGTCGAGCTTCGGCGGAGGATCCCGCGGCCGTTCCGGGGGTGGTCGCTTCTAGACGCGTGACGACCCTCCCGGATGAACCCGGAACACACATCTGAATCGACGTCCGTCATTGAAAGGAAACGACATGGTCAAGCAATCCATCTTCGGCCGCATCTCGAGCCTCATGAAGGCGAACATCAACGCGCTCCTCGATTCCGCCGAGGATCCGCAGAAGATGATCGACCAGCTCGTGCGCGACTACACCAACAACATCGCCGACGCGGAGTCGGCGATCGCCGAGACGATCGGCAATCTGCGACTGCTCGAACGCGACCACGAGGAAGACGTGCAGGCCGCCGCCGAGTGGGGCAACAAGGCGCTCGCCGCCAGCCGCAAGGCCGACGAGCTGCGCCGTTCCGGCAACGCGACCGACGCCGACAAGTTCGACAACCTCGCCAAGGTCGCCCTGCAGCGCCAGATCGGCGCCGAGAACGAGGCGAAGACGGCCGAGCCGCAGATCGCCACGCAGACCGAGATCGTCGACAAGCTCAAGAACGGCTTGAACGGCATGAAGGACAAGCTGGGCGAGCTGAAGAACAAGCGCAGCGAACTCGTCGCTCGCTCCAAGGTCGCCGAGGCGCAGAACAAGGTGCAGGACGCGGTGGGCTCGATCAACGTGCTCGACCCCACGAGCGAACTGGGCCGTTTCGAGGACAAGATCCGCCGCCAGGAGGCGCTTGCCCAGGGCAAGGCGGAGATCGCCGCGTCGTCGCTGGACGCGCAGTTCGAGAGTCTCGAAGACGTGGGCCAGCTCACCGAGGTCGAGGCCCGGCTCGCCGAGCTGAAGTCCGGGGGTTCCGCACCGAAGGCCGCCATCGAAGCCGAGTGACCCTCGAAGGCGGATGCCGTCGGCGCGAGCCGCGGCATCCGCCTTCCTCCGTCCCGACCCACGGATGACACCATGACCCGCTTCGTCGTCGTACCGCAGTGGCAGGGCTCCCCCGCCGCGCGGGCGATGCTGCTCACCGACGGCGCCTCGGCGATCGCCGGTGACCTTCCCCGCGCCCACACGACGGTGCTCGACATCCCGCTCGAAGCGGGCGACACCGAGGGCACCGCCGTGCAACGCCTGAGCAGCCTGCGACGGATCCGCGCTCTGGTCGAAGACGCCGTGCGGACCGCGAACGAGCCGGTGGTCGCGATCGGCGGCGACTGCGGTGTGAGCGTGGGCGCGATCGGCGCCCTCCCCGGCGCACTCGACGACGTCGCCCTGATCTGGTGCGATGCGCATCCCGATCTGCACACCCCCGCGACCTCGCCGTCGGGCGCGTACTCCGGCATGGCGCTGCGGGCCGCCCTCGGCGATCCCGACTCCCCGTTGCCGGGTCGCGCCGGCCTCTCGCCGGATCGGGTGATCCTCGTCGGTGCACGCGTCGCGGAAGACGCCGAGGAGGACCACCTGACCGGGTCCGGAATCACCCGCGTCGACGATCTGACGAGCCCCGATGTCCTCGCCCATGCTGTCGCCGCCACCGGCGCCGCACGCGTGTACGTGCACATCGACGTCGATGTCATCGATCCCGCCGAGTTCGCCGGGGTCTCCGCCCCCGCCCCGTTCGGAATCGCCGTGGCCGACCTCGTCGCGGCCCTGCGCGCCGTGCGCGCGCGGGCGCCGATCGCCGGCGCCACCATCGCGGGCTTCGCCCCGCGCTCCCCCGTCGCCGCCGTCGATGACCTCGGCGCCGTGCTGCGCCTGATCGGCGCGGTGGCATGACCGACTCCTCCTCACGATCCGGCGACACGACGCCGCTCGAGACGATCCACGCCCGCGCCGACGAGATCCTCGCCCGCGGGCGCCGGTTCGACCGGCGCATCCCGTCATTCCTGTTGCGCTCCCCGCTCACCCGGCTCGGGTACCTGTGGGGCACGGCCGTCGGCTGGATCTGGGGCGGCCTGTGGAGCACCGGTCCGATCAAACGGCGCGAAGGTCTGTGGGTGTTCCGCGGCATGCCGGAATGGACCTTCGGCCGCGGCGGCGTGTGCGTGGGCGGCTGCTTCCTCACCGGTGATGCCGAACCCGATGAACGGATGCTCCGCCACGAGCGCGTGCACAAGGCGCAGTGGCTGCGCTACGGCGCTGCCATGCCGGTCCTGTACGCCCTGGCTGGAAGGGATCCGCTGCAGAACCGCTTCGAGATCGAAGCGGGGCTCGCCGACGGGAACTACCTCCCTCGGCAGCGTCGTCAGACGCTCAGGCCGTAGCGCTCGGGCGCGTGGATCGCCGCGGGATCCACTCCGAGGTCTTTCAGGTGGTCGACGATGTCGGCGGTGCCGAGGTAGCCGCCCAACAGCGTGACGTGAGTCTCCGGGGTGTCTCGCTGCGCATCCTCATCCGCATCGCAGAGCATCTCGTCGGCCCACGCGGTGACGGCGCGTGTGAGCGCGGCACCGGTCGCACATCGACGGCTGCTGCCCGGCTCACCCGAGCGCGAGGCACGCGGCAGCCAGGTGATCGTCATCCGCGGCGGAACGGCGATCGCGGCGATCTGGTCGGCATCGGCGACCTCGACGAACACGCGACCCGTGGCGCACAGAGGCAGAGTCGCGATGAGCGCCTCGAGCTCGACCAGCGAGTTCTCATCGGCGGTGACCAGGTGCTGCGCCCGCGGACGCCGACGAGACGCGCGGCGCTGGGCGCGAATGCTCGTGGCGGTCGGTGCGGGGTATGTCATGGTGAATCCAGGATAGCACCACGCAAAGGGTTGCCTAACCTTGTCTATCCGAATCACCCCTTGTCCGGCGAATCGTCTGTCCGACGAATCGTCGCAGCTCAGTCCACGAGCGCCGCGGTCAGTTCCCTCAGCTCTGCGGCGCTGAGACCGGCATCAAGCAGATACTGCGCCGCGGAGCCGTGGTTCCGATCGATCTCGTCCAGCAGCGCCTGCATGATCGGGGCGGGCGAGCGCGTGGCCAGCGCCGCGGCGTTTCGCGCCTCAGGATGCTGAGCAAGCACGCGCGCTTCGATCTGGCTGCGACGCTCCGGCGGCATGAGGGTCTCGGTCAGCGCGTAGTCCGCGACGACCGCGTCGCGATCGGCACCCACTGCGGACAGCGCCAAGGCGATGCTCACGCCCGTGCGATCCTTGCCCGCCGTGCAGTGCACGAGCGTCGGCTCTCCGGCGGCGATCACGCGCACAACCTCGACCAGCCGGTGTGCGGACTGCTCGATGAGGCCGCGGTACATCCCTTCCAGGCTCACATCGTCGGTGAAGAACGATGCCACCGATCCGAGGAACAGCGGCACCCGGGTGATGGCGACACCCTGCAGCGCCGACGGCTGATGACGCACCTCGACATCATCGCGGAGGTCGACGATCCGTCGCACGCGCGCGCGCAGCATCGTGCCGCCCTCGATCGTGAGCCCGGCGAGCTGACCGGAGCGGAAGAGCACCCCGCTGCGGATGCGCCCATCGCCGACGGGGATGCCGCCGACGTCGCGGAGGTTGACGGCGCCGGGAAGCTCGAGCACGCTCACGATGCGGTGCGCGGCGGAACGGGATAGCGACCCGCCACGACGATGCGGTTGAAGGCGTTGATCGAGACGCACAGCCAGCTGAGCGCGGCGTACTCTTTCTCGGTGAAGACGCTGCCCACCTTGTTGTACACCTCGTCCGAAACCCCCTCGTCGTGGATGAAGGTGAAGGCCTCGGCGAGCTCGAGAGCGGCGCACTCGCGATCCGAGAACACGCCCGATTCCCGCCACGCGGGGATCTGGGTCAGGGTGTCGACGTCGACACCCGCCTCGGTGGCGCGGTCGACGTGGATGCGAGTGCAGTACGCGCAGCCGTTGAGCTGGGAGCAGTGGATGAGCACGAGCTCGCGTAGCCGGGCATCGATGCCCGCCTCGTCGCAGATCCCGCCCACGGTCTTGGAGAACTCGTCGAGGGCGCGGTAAGCGCTCGGCTCGGTCCTGGACAGGTGCACACGCGTCTCGCTCATGCCGCCAGCCTACCCAGCCGGCCTCTCGTCGGCTCGGATCGAGGAAGGTCCGGCCACGAGTTCAGGAAGAATCCTGAATGCACAGAGAAACCCCCTTATGCATTGTCATATTTGCAAACTGTTACGGTCATGAGTTGGCAATCTGCTAGACGGTTTCACGCGCCCCCTCGCGCAGGAGCAGAATGAGCGCGTGCCCACAGAGACGACGGAATTCTCCTTCCTCGCGCGCCAGGCGGATGAGCTGTCCGCGACCGTGCCCCACGTCCGACGATCCACGATGACGCTCGCCGACGACCGCGAACTGAGCGCGCTCCGCTTCGGCGACGACCCTCCCCTCGTGACCTTCCTGCACGGCGCCGGGCTGAACGCGCACACGTGGGATGCCACGATCCTCGCCCTGGGCCTGCCCGCCCTCGCCATCGATCTGCCGGGGCACGGCGACTCGTCGTGGAAGGACGACGCCGACTACGCCGGCGGCTCCCTCGCCGCCGACGTCGCCGCAGGACTGGACGAGTGGACGGAGCAGCCGCAGATCGTCGTCGGTCAATCGCTGGGCGGCCTCACCGGCGCAGCGCTCGCGGCCGAGCGGCCCGACCTCGTGCGCGAGCTCGTCATCATCGACATCACACCCGGTATCGACACCTCGGGCGGTCCCGCCGCCCTGCGCGCGTTCTACGCGGTGACCGACTTCGCCTCCCGCGAGGAGCTCGTCGAGCACGCGTTGAGCTTCGGGCTCGGCGGCAACCGCGCGAACACCGAACGCGGTGTCTTCCTGAACAGCCGCATCCGCGACGACGGGCGAGTCGAGTGGAAGCACCATTTCGCCCGGCTCGCCTCGCGCGCCTTCGCCGCTCCCTCCCCCGCCGACACCGCACCGCAGGCAAGCCCCGGAGCCGCGCCGGTGCTGCGCGACAGCGGATGGGACGACCTGGCTGCCGTCACCGCGCCGATCACGCTCGTGCGCGCCGAGCAGGGCTTCGTGTCCGCCGGCGATGCTGACGAGTTCGCACGGCGACTGCCCGACGCCGCCGTCCTCAGCGTGGATGCGCCGCACAACGCGCAGGAGACCGCGGCTCGCGAACTCGCCGAGATCATCCGCGCCGCCGTACAGCCCGATTCCACTGAGCAGCCCCACCCCACCGAGAGGATCACTCCATGACCCGCCGATCCGCGAGCCTCGCCCTGATCACCGGCCTGGCCGCCGCCCTGGCGCTGAGCGGGTGCGCGGGCTCCGCGAGCCCCGAACCGACCGGAACCGTCGATCCCGATGCGACGCTCACCGTCGGGCTCGTGCTCGAGCCGACAAACCTCGACATCCGCCACACCAGCGGCGCGGCGCTGGAGCAGCTCCTCATCGACAACGTCTACGAGGGACTGGTCACCCGCACCCAGGGCAACGAGATCACTGAGCGGCTGGCCTCGTCGTACACGGTCTCCGACGACGGGCTCACCTACACATTCACGCTGAACGACGGCATCGTCTTCCACAGCGGCACCCCGCTCACCTCGGCCGATGTCGTCGCCTCGCTGCAGGCAGTGAGGGACGACGAGTCGATGCAGGGGCACTCCGAGCTCGCCGGAGTCGCCTCCATCGCCGCCCCCGATGCCAGCACCGTCGTCATCACCCTGACCGCGCCGGATCAGAACTTCCTCTTCAGCCTCACCGGTCCGGCCGGGCTCGTCTTCCAGAACGGCGACACGACCGATCTGAAGGCCGCCGCCAACGGCACGGGGCCGTTCACGCTGGGAACGTGGCGCAAGGGCAGCTCCATCAGCCTCAACCGCAACGACGCCTACTGGGGCGAGAAGGCCGGCGTCGGCGAGGTCGTGCTCGACTACATCCCCGACTTCACGGCCGGGGTGAACGCAGCCCTCGACGGCAGCCTCGACGTGCTGACCGCCGTGGATCCGAACCTCGCCCCGCAGCTGGAGAAGAGCGGCGACTTCGTGCTCACCGAGGGGCGTACCACCGACAAGGGCACGCTCGCGTTCAACAACGCCAAGGCGCCGCTCGATGATGTGCGCGTGCGCGAGGCGCTGCGGCGGGCGATCGATCACGACGCCCTGGTCGCGGCCGTCGGCGCCGGGCAGACCATGTACGGCCCGATCCCCGAACTCGATCCGGGATACGAAGACCTCTCCGACATCGCCCCGTACGATCCGGAACGCGCCAAGGAGCTGCTGAAGGAGGCAGGTCACGAGGATCTCACGCTCACCCTGACGATCCCGAGCTTCTACGGCACGACCGTGCCCCAGGTGCTCGTGTCCGACTTCTCCAAGGTCGGCGTGACGCTCAAGGTCAACTCGGTCGAGTTCGCGACCTGGCTGGAGGACGTGTACTCGAACAAGGACTACGACCTCAGCTTCGTGCTGCACGTCGAGCCCCGCGACTTCGTGAACTTCGCCAATCCCGACTACTACTTCGGGTACGACAACCCCGAGGTGCAGTCGCTGTACGCGCAGGCGAAGGCCGAGACCGACGAGAAGAAGTCCGCCGAGCTGCTCGCGCAGGCCGCCCGGCTGGTGTCCGAGGATCACGCCGCCGACTGGCTGTACAACGGCGCGACGATCACCGCGCTCGTACCCGGGGTGCAGGGTTTCCCCGAGGACTCGATCAACTCACGGATCGACCTGCGCGGCGTGACGCTGTCGAAGTAGCAACCCGACGCCGTAGCCTCGTGACGTGAGCATGCCAGGACGCCGGATCCCGTGATCCGCTACACGCTGGTACGAGGAGCCCTGCTGATCGCCGGGCTCCTCGTCGCGAGCGCCGTGATCTTCCTCGCGCTGCGCGTGTTCCCGGGAGACGTCGCCCAGCTCATCGCGGGCAGCAAGGCCACGCCCGCGCAGGTGGATGCGCTGCGCGAGGCGCTGGGCCTGAACCGCCCGCTGCCCGTGCAGTACGCCGAGTGGATCGGCGGGCTGTTCCACGGCGATCTCGGAACCTCCCAGCTCAGCGGCGCATCGGTCGCCGAGGAGATCGCCCTCAAAGCGCAGGTGACGGTTCCGCTGATGGCCCTGTCGCTGATCATCGCGCTGCTCATCGGCGTGCCGCTCGGCATCCTCACGGCATTGCTGCGCGGTCGCCGCAGCGGCACCCTCGTGAACGTGGCCGCACAGGCCATTGCGGCCGTGCCGGTCATCTGGGCCGGCATGATGCTCGTCGTCGTCTTCGCGATCTGGCTGGGCTGGCTGCCCGCGCAAGGCTTCCCGCGCAACGGCTGGGCCGACCCGGGCCGGGCGCTGCAGGCGCTGCTGCTGCCCGCGCTCACGATCGGCGTCGTCGAGGGCGCCATGCTGCTGCGGTTCGTGCGCAGCGCGACCCTGCAGGCCTCCGGCGAGGACTTCGTGCGCACGGCGGCCGCCAAGGGCCTCACCCGCGCCCGCGCGCTCATTCTGCACGGCGTGCCCGCGGTCGGGCTCTCAGTGCTCACCGTGCTCGGCGTCCAGATCGCGGGGCTCATCGTCGGCTCGGTGGTCATCGAGCAGCTGTTCACGCTGCCCGGTATCGGGCGCATGGTCGTCGCCGACGTCGGCACGCGCGACCTCGTCAAGGTGCAGAGCGAACTGCTCGTGCTCACGGGATCCGTGCTCGTCGTCGGCTTCCTCGTCGACCTCGTGCATCACCTCATCGACCCCCGTCAGAGGGAGAGCGCATGACCCGTGCCGCATCCGTGCGCCGTTCGAGCGGCCTGCGCACCTGGCGTCACCTCTGGGCGTCCGGTGGCGGCCGCTTCAGTGTGATCGTGCTCGCCGTCGTCGTGCTCACCGCCGCCGTCTCGCTGGTCTGGATGCCGTTCGATCCGCGTACCACCGATATCGCCGCCCGATGGGGCGGGCCGGGATGGCCGCATCTGCTCGGCACCGACGGCACCGGTCGCGACCTCCTGAGCCTGATCATGGCGGGGGCCCGCACCACGGTGCTCGTCGCCGTAGGTGCGGGGGTCGTCGCCACGCTCGTCGGCGTGCTCCTGGGCGCGCTGGGCGCGCTCACGGCCCGCGGGATCCGCGAGACGGTGGCCGTGCTCGTCGACATCCTCATCGCCTTCCCCGTGCTCATCATCGCGATGATGATCTCCTCGGTCTGGGGCGGCTCGCTCTGGGTTGTGGTGTGGTCGGTCGGCATCGGCTTCGGCGTGAACATCGCCCGGGTCACACGGCCCGAGCTGCGCCGCGTGCAGCAGAGCGAGTTCGTGCTCGCCGCGCGCGCCAACGGGCTCTCCGCCCCGCAGATCCTCGCGCAGCATCTGCTGCCCAACGTCGCCCCGGTGTTCATCGTGCAGCTGTCGTGGTCGATGGCCGTGGCCGTGCTCGCCGAGGCGGGCTTGAGCTACCTCGGCTTCGGCGCCTCGGTCGTCGACCCATCGTGGGGCATCCTGCTCGCCGACCTGCAGCGTTACATCGCCGTGCATCCGCTGTCGGTCGTGTGGCCGGGACTGGCGATCACGGTCACGGTGCTCGCCCTCAACCTCCTGGGCGACGGTCTCCGCGAGGCGAGCGACCCGACCCTGCGGCACAACCCGCGCGCGGTCGCGGCCCGCTCGCACGTGCCGGCGGTGATCGCATGAGCCTCGAGGTGGAGGGCCTCTGCATCGACATCGACGGGCGCCGCGTCGTCGACGACGTCTCGTTCTCGGTGCCCGACGGTGCGCGGCTGGGCCTGATCGGTGAGTCCGGGTCGGGCAAGTCGATCACGGCGCTGGCGATCATGGGGCTGCTTCCCGACGGGGCGGTCGCGAGCGGCAGCATCCGCTGGAACGGGCGGGAGCTCATCGGCCTGCCCGACCGCGAGCTCGCCCAGTTGCGCGGCGACGAGATCGGGATGGTGTTCCAGGAGCCGCGCACCGCCCTCAACCCGATCCGCACGGCCGGGCGCCAGATCGCCGAGAGCATCCGCATCCATGAGCCGATCAGCCGGCGAGAGGCCAGGACTCGGGCGATCGCCGAGGCCGAGCGCGTGCACCTGCCCGACCCGGCGTCGCTGCTCGCGCGCTACCCGCATCAGCTCTCCGGCGGCCAGCGTCAGCGCGTGGCGATCGCCATGGCGCTGGCCGCGCGTCCCCGGCTGCTCATCGCCGACGAGCCCACGACCGCGCTGGATGTGACGATCCAGGCCGAGATCCTCGAACTGCTCCTCACGCTGGTCGAGCAGGAGGGCATGTCGTTGATCTTCATCACGCACGACCTCGCCGTGCTCGCCCAGGTCGCCACGCACGCAGTGGTGCTCGAAGACGGACGCACCGTGGAGGAGGCGCCCATCGCGCAGCTGCTGCACAGCCCCGCATCCGTCGTGGCGCAGGGCCTGCTGCGCGACGCCACCGCCACGCTGTGGCGCCCCGATGGGACGGAGACGGCATGACCGCGCCGCTCATCCGTGCGCGGGGGCTGACCCGTACCTTCCCCGCGTCGCGCGCGCACCCCTTCGCCCCCGCCCGGCGGACGATCGCGCTGGCCGACGCCGACCTCGACGTCGCCGCCGGGAGCGCGCTCGGCCTCATCGGCGAGTCCGGATCGGGCAAGTCCACCCTCGTGCGCCTGCTCCTGGGTCTGGATCGCCCGACCTCGGGCACGGTGGAGGTCGACGGACGCCCCGTGGATGCGCGCGGATCGGCCCGATCTCTGCACTGGCTGCGGCGGCAGACCGGGCTCGTCTTCCAGGATCCGCACGCCTCGCTGGATCCGCGGCAGAACGTCGCACGGATCGTCTCCGAGCCGCTGCGCGCGCTCGGGATCCCCGGCGACCACGACGACCGCGTGGCCGAGGTGCTCGTGCAGGTGGGGCTCGAGGCGGAGATGGCGGAGCGCTTTCCGCACGAGTTCTCCGGCGGTCAGCGTCAGCGCATCGCCCTGGCCAGGGCGATCGCCCATCGCCCGCGCATCCTCGTCGGCGACGAGCCGCTCTCGGCGCTCGATGTCACGGTGCGCGCGCAGGTGCTGGACGTGCTGCGCGCGCTGCGCGCCGACGGGATGACCCTCGTGCTCGTCTCGCACGACATCGGCGTGGTGCAGAATCTCTGCGATGCGGTGGCGGTGATGAAGGACGGCCGGATCGTCGAGCAGGGGTCGACCCATGATGTGCTGCACATGCCGCAGCAGGAATACACCAGGCGCCTGCTCGCCGCGATCCCCGTCATCCCGCAGGCTTAGCCGGACCCGCCGCGTCGCTCAGCGCGGCAGCGAGAGCTGGAGCATCGCTGTGTCGAGCGAGCGGCCGAACTTCACGCCCACGCGCTGCAGAGTGCCGACATCGACGAATCCGAGTCTGCGATGCAGCCGGATCGATCCTGCGGCCGATGTCGGCTCGATCACCGCGACGACCTCCCGCACTCCGGCGTCCGTCGCCGCGGAGAGCAGTGCGCGCAGGAGAGCCTCGCCGACACCGCGCCCGGTGGTCTCCGGCGCGAGGTAGATCGAGTTCTCCACGGTGAACCGGTACGCCGACTTCGGGCGGAACGGCTGCACGAGCCCGTAGCCGAGCACACCGTCGTGCTCCTCCGCAACGAGAAAGGGCAGCCCCGCCGCGACGAGCGCCGCGTGCTTGTCGCGCCACGACTCGGTCGTGCTCTCGACCTCGTCGAAGGTGACCGTGCTCTCTCGGACGTAATGGTTGTAGATGTCGCGGACGGCGATCAGGTCGTCCGGGCTCGCCGGCCGGAAATGCACTCCCTCCGTCACCGAACGGTCCAGTCGACGGGGTCGGCGCCCTGTTGCGCGAGCAGCGCGTTGACCTGCGAGAAGGGCTTCGACCCGAAGAATCCCCGGCTAGCCGACAGCGGAGACGGATGCGCCGACGCCACGATCGGCGTCTCGCCGAGCATCGGGCGAAGGCCTGCCGCATCCCTTCCCCACAGCACGGCCACCAGCGGGGTCCTCCGCGCCACGAGGGCGCGGATGGCCAGCTCTGTGACCTTCTCCCAGCCCCAGCCCCGGTGCGACGCCGGCGTGCCCGGCCGCACCGTGAGCACCCGGTTGAGCAGCAGCACTCCCTGATCGCTCCACGACGACAGATCACCGTGCGCGGCGGGGGCGATGCCCAGGTCGCTCTCCAACTCGCGGTAGATGTTCGACAGGCTACGGGGCAACGGGCGCACATCGCGGTCGACGGCGAAGGACAGGCCGATGGGATGCCCCGGCGTCGGGTATGGATCCTGGCCGACGATGAGCACCCGAACGTCGGCCAGCGGGCGGGCGAAGGCGCGGAGAACGTTCGCACCCGCGGGCAGGTAGCCGCGACCGGCCGCATTCTCGGCACGCAGCCGGTCACCGAGCTCGGCGATGAGTCCTCCGGCCGGCGCGAGGGCGTCCGCCCATCCCGGGTCGATCTGTCCGTCCGCGGCGAGCTCTGCCAGGGTGCGCGCCACCGGATCAGTCCTCGCCGCGCACGCGCAGCGGACCGCGGGCCAGCACGTGCGTCGCGGACTGGGCGACGGGGCGCATCGTGACCAGGTCGAGGTTGACGTGCCCGGGGGCGTTCAGCGCGTATCCGATCACGTCGGCGACGTCGGCCGCCACCAGCGGCGCGTCGACGCCGGAGTACACCGCCTCGGCCGCGGCGATGTCTCCGCCGAGCCGGTTGAGGGCGAACTCCGGGGTCGCCACCATGCCCGGCGCGATCTCGACGACGCGGATCGGTTCGCCGTTGAGCTCCAGGCGGAGGGCGTGCACGAGCATGGATTCCGCCGCCTTGGCGGCGTTGTACCCGCCGCCGCCGGGGTACGCGGTCTGCGCGGCGGTCGAGGTGACGAACAGCGTGTCGGCGTGGCCGCCCTCTTCCACGGATGCGCGCAGCTGCGGCAGCAGCAGGGCGACGAGGCGCTGCGCGGCGAGCACGTTCGCCTCGTACATCCAGCGCCAGTCCTCGACGACACCGTCTTCGACGCGTTCGGTGCCGCGCGCTCCGCCCGCCACGTGCACGAGGGCGTGCAGGGGACCGGAGTCGCGCAGGTGCTCGGCGAGGGCCCGCAGGTCGTCCTCGTTCGTGAGGTCGGCCGCGAAGGCCGTCGACCCGGTCTCGGCGGCGAGCGCGTCGAGCCGGTCGACCCGGCGTGCGACGCCGACCACATCCCATCCGCTCGCGCGCAACGCGCGCACGCTCGCCTCTCCGATGCCGGTGCTGGCCCCTGTCACGACGGCTCTGCGATTCGCCATGCCCCCACCGTACGACGAATCGGCACCGCGACCACTCACCGGCACCCGTGCGGCCTCGCGCGTGTTACGTCACATTTCCGATTCGTTGTTGACAACGGCCGGGATCCGTAGTCTCGGATCACGGGCTCGCCGCGGGCCCGACCACCCGACCACCGCCCGCACCTTCCAGGGGGAATCATGTCCGCACCCGAGAACTGGCGCTTCGAGACCAAGCAGATCCACTCCGGCGCCGCGCCCGACCCGACGACGAAGTCGCGGGCCACGCCGATCTACCAGACCACCTCGTACGTCTTCGACAACGCCGACCACGCCGCGAATCTGTTCGCGCTGGCCGAGTTCGGAAACATCTACACGCGCATCCAGAACCCCACGCAGGATGTGCTCGAGCAGCGCCTGGCCGCGCTCGAGGGCGGCACCGGGGCGCTCGTGCTCTCCAGCGGGCAGGCCGCCTCGACCTTCGCGATCCTCAACATCGCGCAGGCCGGCGACCACTTCGTCGCCTCCAGCTCGATCTACGGCGGCACCTACAACCTCTTCAAGTACACCCTGGCCAAGCTGGGCATCGAGGTCACCTTCGTCGAGGACCAGGACGACATCGAGGAGTGGCGCCGCGCCGTGCGCCCGAACACGAAGCTCCTGTTCGCCGAGACCATCGGCAACCCGCGCATCAACGTGCTCGACATCCGCGCCGTCGCCGACGTCGCCCACGAGAACGGCGTGCCGCTCATCGTCGACAACACGATCGCGACTCCGTACCTCATCCGTCCGTTCGAGCACGGCGCCGACATCGTCGTCCACTCGGTCACCAAGTTCCTCGGCGGTCACGGCACCACCATCGGCGGCGTCGTCATCGACGGCGGAAAGTTCGAATGGTCCAAGAACGTCGAGAAGTTCCCCGGCCTCACCGAGCCCGACCCCTCGTACCACGGCGCGAGCTACACCACCGCGGTGGGCGACGGACTGGCGTACATCATCAAGGCCCGCGTGCAGCTTCTGCGCGACCTGGGCTCGGCCATCGCGCCGCAGAGCGCCTGGAACCTCATCCAGGGCGTTGAGACGCTGTCGCTGCGCATCGAGCGCCACGTGCAGAACGCGCAGGAGATCGCCGAGTGGCTCGACGGCCTCGACGACGTCGCCTCGGTCAACTACTCCGGCCTGCCCACCTCGCCCTGGTACGCCAAGGCGAACGAGTACGCGCCCAAGGGCGTCGGCGCTGTGCTGTCGTTCGAACTGAAGGGCGGCGTGGAGGCCGGCCGCGAGTTCGTCAACAACCTGTCGCTGTTCAGCCACCTCGCCAACATCGGCGACGTGCGCTCGCTCGTCATCCACCCCGCCTCGACGACGCACTCGCAGCTCACCCCGGAGCAGCAGCTCACGGCCGGCGTGACGCCGGGTCTCGTGCGCCTGTCGGTGGGGCTGGAGAACGTCGACGACCTTAAGGCCGACCTCGAGCAGGCCCTGGCCGCCGCGCGCTCGGTCTCCGAGGCCGCCCGCGCCTGACTCTCCTCCTCAGAGAACGGATGCCCCGGACTGCGAGGTCCGGGGCATCCGTTCGTCCGGGCTCCGCTGCACGCCATCGCGATCCGACGCGTTTCACGCAGACTCCTGTGCCCTACCCAGCCCCGTAACGTTTCCCGCGCCGTGGCGACGGCAGGCGAGAATGGAGGCATGGACTGGCAGACGACATCCGAGGACACCGTGCCCTCGGCCCGCGTGACCGACGCGGACGAGCGCCTGCTTCGCGCCAGACCCCCTGCCACGGGTGCGTGGCGCGACGGAGACGCCCCCGGCAACCGCTCCTTCGCCGCGTTCGGCGCTTTCCGCACCGAGGGCGGCGAAGAGCTGCCGGTCATCCGCCTCGCCTTCGAGACCTGGGGCGAATTAAACGCCGCGGGCGACAACGCCGTGCTCGTCCTGCATGCGCTCACCGGCGACAGCCACGTGATCGGCGAGGCCGGCCCCGGGCACCCGACCAGCGGATGGTGGGACGGCATCGTCGGCCCCGGGCAAGCCATCGACACGGATCGCTGGTTCGTCGTCGCCCCCAACATGCTCGGCGGGTGCCAGGGTTCCACAGGACCGGCGAGCATCGCCCCCGACGGCTACGAGTGGGCGTCACGCTTCCCGTACCTCACGGTGCGCGACCAGGTGGCCGCCCACGCTCTCCTGGCCGACGAGCTCGGCATCCACCGCTGGGGTGCCGTGATCGGCGGCTCGATGGGCGGCATGCACGCCCTTGAATGGGCGGTGGAGCATCCCGATCGCGTCGAGCGGCTCGCCATCCTCTCCTCTCCCCCGGTCACCACAGCCGATCAGCTCGCGCTCAACTTCGTGCAGCTGGAGACGGTGCGGATGGACCCCCGCTTCGCGGGCGGCGAGTACTACGACGCCAACATCGGTGAGGGCCCGCACCGCGGACTCGCCCTGGCGCGACGCATGGCGCTGCTGAACTACCGCAGCCCGATCGAGCTCAACCAGCGCTTCCAGCGCTCCTGGCAGTCCGGCGTCTCGCCGCTGGGCAGCGGCGGGCGCTTCGCGGTGGAGAGCTATCTCGACTTCCACGGCAACAAATTCACCCGGCGTTTCGACGCCAACAGCTACGTGACCCTCGTCGAGGCGATGAACTCGCACGACGTGGGGCGCGACCGCGGAGGCGTCGAGGATGCGCTGCGCCGCGTGACGGCGCGCACCCTCGTGCTCGGCATCGACACCGACCGGCTGTTCCCCGTCGACGGGCAGCACCGCATCGCCCGCGGCATCCGCGACACGCTCGACGGCAACGAGGCCGCGGTGCTCGCAAGCGACTTCGGCCACGACGGCTTCCTCATCGAGACCGATGACGTCGGCAGGCACCTTCGCCGCCTGCTCGAGGGCTGATCCCGTCGCGAGTGCACGGCTTCTCGCCGAATGCACGGCTTGTTCCCGCGAATATGCCGCGCATTCGGCGAGATCCCGCACATTCGGCGGCGGGCGGCGGGGACAGCGGGCTCAGTCGCGCACGTACCGCCAGGGTCCGGCGCCGGTCTCCAGCCGGTGGCGCGCACCGACGGCGCCCGGCGAATCCGGATGCTCCTCGTCGCCCTCCCAGAGGAAGACCTGTCCCGCGGAGGTGAGCCCCTTCTCCGCGTGCCGCAGCCGCGTGCGGAACCGGGCGGGCTCCCCTGCGGCGGCGAGCGCCTCGGCGGCTGTCCCGCGCCCCGTGAGCCCGTGCAGGGTCACCCACGTTGGTGGGAAGAGCGACAGGGCGCCCTCGGCATGACGCGCGAGCGCCTCTCCAGGGGTGAGCCAGACGGCGTCGACGACCTCGGCGGCGGCAGAGTGCAGATCGCCCTCGGCATCGGCGGTGAGGAAGAACCAGGTGCGCACGCGTTTGGGCGCCTCCGGCGGCGGACTCCAGCACGACAGCGGCACGAGGTCTCGGATGCGCAGCCCGACCTCCTCCTCGGTTTCGCGAATCGCCGTGCGTCGCGCGATCTCGATCTCCGAAGTCTCCGGCGTCCGATCGGACTCCTCGGCGACCCCGCCGGGGAACACCCATGCCCCGGCGAATGAACCGCGGTCGGGGCGCCGCACGAGCAGCACCTCGACACCGCCCGTCCCGTCGCGCAGGGTCACCGCCGTGCCACCGAGCACGGGATCACCGCTCATTCGCCGGCGTCTTCGATCGCGCGCTCGAGGCGCTCGATCTTGCCGTCGATCTCTCCCGTGCGGCCCGGACGGATGTCAGCCTTGAGCACGAGCGACACGCGCGATCCGAAGGGCTGCACGGCGTCGACCGCGCCCTTGACGACGGCCATCAGCTCATCCCACTCTCCCTCGACCTCCGTGAACATCGAGGTGGTGCGGTGCGGCAGGCCCGACTCGCGCACGACGCGCACCGCGGCGGCCACGGCGTCGTGCACCGAGCCATCGGCGGCGGGAATGGCATCGGCGGGCGCGCCGCTCGGGGCGACGGAGAAGGCGATGAGCATGAGACCTCCAGAGTGGGCGAATCGCGGACGGCGGATCAGGCGGGGCGGCGCGACCGTTGACGCGGCGTGCGCAGCATGGCCCGCACCGCCACGATACCGAGAGCGACGAGCAGCGCGTTGCGGGCGGTGAGGAGCACGATCGGCAGCACCTGGGCGCGCAGTAGCGCGTCGTACGTGATCGGGTACACGGCCAGGGTGAGCAGGCACAGCACGAGCACGAGGGTCACCGCCGTGCCCGCGCGACGCCGGTCGTACAGGATCCACAGGATCACCGGTGCGATCAGCCACACCTGGAACTGCGGCGAGCCGACCTTGTTGCACACGATGAGGGCGACCACGAGCGCGAGGGCCGTCGGCGGCAGCAGCCGCAGCGGATCGGCACCGTCGCGCAGCCGCCGCACGGCCAGGACGCAGAGGGCGAGCACGACGACGACCATGACCGGGGTGAGCAGCGTCGAGACGAGCCCGGCACCGGGGGCGCCGATCTGGAAGGTGAGGATGTCGTAGCTGTAGTCGATGCGCGCGCGGCCTGCGGCGGCCAACCACAGGAACGGCGTGGCGGCGACCGCCTCGATCTGCAGCCCGCGGCTGGTCTGCTCGGTGAGGAACGACAGCAGGAACGGCCCGCCGCCCAGCAGCGCCACCAGCCCGATGACGCCTGCCGTCACCAGCGCGGCGGCCACGAGCATCCGCATCCGGCGGCGCAGCAGCGCGAGGGCGGCCAGCAGCACGGCGCCGGGCCAGATCTTCATCCAGGCGGCTGCCGCCAGCAGCGCCGCGGCGACGGCGGGGCGCGAGATCAGCCAGACGCCGGCCATCACCGCGAGCGGCACGGTGATCGCATCGATCCGGTACATCGCGACCGGTCCGAGCAGCACCAGCGCGGCGAGCCAGAACCACGCCGCGCTCCTGCGGGCGACGCTGCGGCGGCCGCCGGTGAGCAGGAGGAACCCGAGGGCATCGACGAGCGTCACCAGCAGCGCCCACGCCACGAGATACGCCCCGCTCCCGCTCAGCGCCCCGAACAGCGCACTCAGCGGCGCGAGCAGCACGGCGATGCCCTTGGCCAGCAGCATCGGCACCAGCGCGAGGTGCGGATACACCCACGGTTCGGTGATGCCCACGACGGCGCCGCCGGTGACCGCGCTCGTCGACCACGGCTCGTACACCAGCACGACATCGCCCATGGGCTGACCGGGCAGCATCCAGCCGAGCCATGCCACGAGCGCATGCACGAGCACGAACGCCGCCCACAGCGCGATCCTCGGCCGCCGCCGGGCGCGACTCGTCACTCGGGCGCGCTTTCGTCGCGATCGGCGCCGTCGTCGTCCTGCACGTCGTCGAGCACCTCGCCGAGCACCGCGGAAAGGGCATGCGCGACGTCGAGCGCGACGAGCGGATGCCCGCCGCCGAAGGCGCCCGCGGCCCGGTGACCCGCGGCCCGGCGACCGGCGACACCGTGCAGCCAGGCGGCAGCCGCGGCCAGGCGTGGGAGCGGAAGGTCGGGCCGCGCTGCCGAGAGCGCCCCGATGACGCCGGCCAGTACGTCTCCCGTTCCCGCTGTCGCGAGCCAAGGCGTGCCCGCCTCGACGGCGAGGATCTCGCCGTCGGGCTCGGCGACGAGAGTGCGCGCGCCCTTGAGCAGCACGGGATACCCGAGCGCCTGCGTCGTCTCTGCCACCGCCTCGGCACGCGCATCCGGCACGGCGAGATCGTCGGGCGACAGCGCGTCGAGGCGCAGCTGCTCCCGCAGCCGTGCGAACTCGCGCTCATGAGGGGTGACGATCAGCGGCGCCGTCGCGTCCGGCGCGAGCTCGATCGACGCGGCGTCGACGACCACGGGCGCATCCCCCGCGAGGATGCGTCGCAGTCCGCTCTCCTCCTCGAGGCAGCGCCGTCGCCCATCCTGTCCCGAGCCGATCACCCAGGCGTCGACACGGGGCAGCGGATCGGCGTCTTCGGGCAGGGTGACGACCGTCTCGGGACGCCGGGCGAGCACGAGGTCGGCGGCCCGCACGGGACCGATGTACCGCACGAACCCTGCGCCGGCGCGCCATGCGGCCTCGACCCCGAGCACGGCGGCCCCTGGGTAGGCATCCGATCCGGTGCGCAGGCCCACCGTTCCGCGCCGGTACTTGTCGTCATCGGCGAGGGGTGCGCGCAGCGCCTCTCGCGTGTCGGCACGCGTCCACGGGCGAAGCGGGGGCATGACTCCACGCTAGTGCGCGAGCCCTTTTCTCCGGAGGAGCGACGCCGCCCCTCGGAGAGAGCGCTAACGTCGCAGGGGTGAGCCTCTTGTTCGAGCCCGTGTCGGTCCGCGCCGTCCAGATCCGAAACCGCCTGTGGGTATCGCCCATGTGCATGTACAGCGCCGTCGACGGCGTGCCGCAGGAGTGGCACCATACCCATCTCGCCCAGTTCGCCTCCGGCGGCGCCGGCCTCATCGTCGCCGAGGCCAGCGCCGTGGTGCCCGAGGGCCGCATCTCCCCGCGCGACTCCGGACTGTGGAACGACGCCCAGCGCGACGCGTGGGCGCCCATCGTCCGCGCCATCCACGACCGCGGCGCCGCCGCGGGCATCCAGCTCGCCCATGCCGGACGCAAGGCCTCGACGTGGTGGCCGTGGGCATCCGAGCGCGGATCAGTGCCCGCTGCCGAGGGCGGATGGATCACGACGGCACCGTCGGCAGTGGCCTTCGAAGGGTTCGACGAACCGGTCGCTCTCGACACCGCGGGCATCGAGCGGGTCGTGGCGGGTTTCGCCGACGCCGCGCGCCGTGCCGTGGAGGGCGGGTTCGACGTGCTCGAGGTGCACGGCGCGCACGGTTACCTGCTGCACCAGTTCCTCTCCCCGCTGAGCAACCTCCGCAACGACGAGTACGGCGGCTCGCTGGAGAACCGCGCACGCCTGCTGCTGCGCGTCGTCGACGCGGTGCGCGAGGCCGCCGGCCCCGATCGCGCCGTCTTCGTGCGCATCTCGGCCACCGATCACGCAGAGGGCGGATTCTCACCCGACGAGGCGGCGGTCGTCGCCGACCGGGCGATCGAACACGGCGCCGACCTCATCGACGTCTCCAGCGGAGGCCTCGTCGCCCATCAGCGCATCGAGGTGCACCCCGGCTACCAGGTTCCGCTGGCCGCCGCCGTGCGCCGCGGCGGACGCATCCCCGCATCGGCCGTGGGGATCATCACCTCGGGCGCACAGGCCGAGGCCGTGCTGCAGGCGGGTGACGCCGACGCGATCTTCGCGGCCCGCGAATGGCTGCGCGACCCGCATTTCGCCCTGCGCGCGGCCCACGAGCTCGGCGTCGACGTGCCCTACTGGCCCGATCAGTACCTGCGCGCCCGCTGGCGGTGAGCCCGATGCACGGGCTCACCGCCCGTGCCCGCGACGAGTGGCGTCCTGCACCTCCCCGACGAGCTCTTCCAGGATGTCCTCCAGGAACAGCACGGCCGTGGTCTGGCCCGCCCCATCGCGCACCTGGGCGAGGTGACGGCCGGCGCGACGCATGATCGTGAGCGCGTCTTCGAGGTCGGTGTCCTCCTGCACCGGCACCATGTGATGCACGCGCTTGGCAGGAATCGGCTCCGTGAACGACGCCGACCCGTCGGGCCCATCCTCCGAGCGCAGCACGTCTTTCAGGTGCACGTAGCCGGTGGGGCGTCCCTCGGCGTCGACGGTCACGTAGCGGGAGAATCCGTGCTTGGCGACCGCGCGCTCCACGTCTTCGGGCGTGGAGCCCATCGGCAGCGTCACGAGCGAGTCCAGCGGCACGGCGATGTCTCGGGCCTTCTTGTCGGTGAACTCCACGGCCTTGGCCACCGTGCCCGACAGGTCATCGAGCACGCCCTCGCGCCGGGACTGCGTCACGATCGTGGCGACCTCGTCGAGCGTGAAGGTGGAGGCGGCCTCGTCCTTCGGCTCCACGCGGAACAGCCGCACGACGCCATTGGCCGTCGCGTTCAGCGCGCGGATGATCGGGTAGAACACCTTCGAGATCCACACCAGCGGCGTGGCCAGGATCAGCACGGCACGGTCGGGCACCGAGAACGCGAGGTTCTTCGGCACCATCTCGCCGAACACGACGTGCAGGAACGACACGAGCACGAGCGTGATCGCGAAGGCGATCCCGTCCACGGCGGCATCCGCCAGGCCCAGTGCGTGCAGCGGCACGGCCAGCAGGTGGTGGATCGCCGGTTCGGAGACGTTGAGGATGAGCAGCGAGCACACCGTGATGCCCAGCTGCGAGGTCGCCAGCATCAACGTGGCGTGCTCCATCGCGTACAGCGCGGTCTTCGCCGATCGGGAGCCGCGCTCGGCTGCCGGTTCGATCTGCGAGCGGCGCGCCGAGATCACGGCGAACTCCGCCCCCACGAAGAAGGCGTTGGCGATCAGCAGCACGACCAGCCAGACCAGACCTGCCCAGTCGCTCATCGGCCGACCCCCTCATCGTCGACCGCGGCCGGCGCGGGGGTGAAGCGGATGCGGTCGACTCGGCGGCCGTGCATGCGCACGACCCGGAGGGTGCCGCCGTCGAGCAGCACCTCATCGCCGACGGCGGGCACGCGTTCGAGCACGCTCATCACGTATCCGCCGACCGTGTCGTACACATCGCCCTCCGGCACATCGATGCCGGTGCTCTCGCGCAGCTCGTCGGGTCGCAGCTCACCGGGGAAGCTGATGAGCCCGTCACGGTTGCGGATGACGCCGGCGCGACTGCGATCGTGCTCGTCTGCGACCTCGCCGACGATCTCCTCCACGAGGTCCTCGAGCGTGACCACGCCGGCGGTGCCGCCGTACTCGTCGACGACGATGGCCATCTGGTAGCCGCGGTTGCGCAGCTCGGAGATCAGCACGTCCAAGTGCAGCGTCTCGGGCACGCGCAGCGGCTCGGACGAGAGCGCGGCGGCCGGCACGTCGGCGCGGCGGTCGCGCGGCACCGACACGGCGGCCTTGAGGTGCACGACGCCGACGATGTCATCGAGCGAATCGTCGTACACCGGGAAGCGGCTGTGCCCCGTGCGGCGAGCGAGACGGATGACGTCGTCGGCGGAGTCGCCCGCGGCGATGGCGTGCATGCTGGGGCGCGCCGTCATGACGTCATCGGCCGTGAGACGCGAGAAGCGGAGGCTGCGATCCAGGAGCGAGGCGGTGTCGGCTTCGAGCACCCCCGCGCTGGCGGAGCGACGCACGAGCGAGGAGAGCTCCTCGGCCGATCGTGCACCGGAGAGCTCTTCCTTCGGTTCGATCCCCATCGCACGGAGCACGCCGTTGGCGCTGCCGTTGAGCAGGGCCACGGCCGGCCGGAACACCCAGGTGAACGCCGTCTGGAACGGGATCACCAGCTTCGCGGTGGCCACCGGCAGGGCGAGGGCGAAATTCTTCGGCACGAGTTCGCCGATGATCATCGACAGCATCGTGGCGACGAACATCGCCACGATGACGCCGATCGGTGCGACGGCACCGGCAGGAACGCCCCAGCCTCGCAGCACGGGACCGAGCAGGTTCGACAGGGCCGGTTCCATCGTGAATCCGGTCAGCAGCGTCGTGAGGGTGATCCCGAGCTGAGCGGATGAGAGATGCGTCGACGTGATCTTCAACGCGGCGATGGTCATTCCCAGCCGCGTCTCGCCGCGATCGCGACGCGCTTCCAGGTCTGCACGGTCGAGGTTCACCAGAGCGAACTCGCTGGCGACGAACAGACCCGTGCCGATCGTGAGCAGGAGCCCCACGCCGAGCCAGACGTAATCCATCAGGCGTGCACCTCCGCAAGAGCAGAGGCCGGACGGTGGGGCGAGGGACTACAAGAAGGAGGGTCGTCCATGGTGAGGAGATTGTATCCGGATCGGCTGTGAAAGCCCGCGCCGTCGTATCAAAGGCCTCGGACGGTCACCAGCTGACCGGGAGCGCCTTGCCCTCCTCGTATCCCGCCGCGGACTGCAGGCCGACCGTGGCGCGCTCGTGGAACTCGGGAACGCTCGACGCTCCCGCGTAGGTGAACGACGACCGCACGCCGGAGGTGATCATGTCGAGCAGGTCCTCCACACCGGGGCGCAGCGGATCCAGGTAGATCTTCGACGACGAGATGCCCTCGGCGAAAAGCTCCTTGCGGGCGCGATCGTACGCGTCCAGACGGCCGAAGCGCGCCTGGACGGCCTTCGTGGAGGCCATCCCCCACGACTCCTTGAACAGGCGTCCCTCGGCATCGCTCTGCAGTTCGCCGGGGGCCTCGACTGTTCCGGCGAACCAGGATCCGATCATCACGGACGCCGCACCCGCGGCGAGCGCCAGGGCCACGTCGCGGGGGTAGCGCACGCCGCCGTCGGCCCAGACGTGGGCGCCGACCGCACGGGCGGCCTCGGCGGTCTCGAGCACGGCGGAGAACTGCGGGCGGCCCACGGCCGTCATCATACGCGTGGTGCACATGGCGCCGGGGCCGACGCCGACCTTGAGGATCGAGGCGCCCGCGTCGACGAGGTCGCGCACGCCGTCGCCCGTGACGATGTTGCCCGCGACGATGGGCAGGCCGAGCCCGAGCCCCGAGACCGTCTGCAGGGCGCGGAGCATGCCCTCCTGATGCCCGTGGGCAGTGTCGACCACGAGCACGTCGACGCCGGCCGCGGCGAGAGCCTTGGCCTTCGCGGCGACATCGCCGTTGATGCCGACGGCGGCGGCGACGGCGAGCCGCCCGGAGCCGTCCACTGCCGGGCGGTAGAGGGTTGAGCGCAGTGCGCTGCGGGCGGTGAGCGTGCCCACGAGGCGTCCGTGCTGGAGCACGCACATCATCTCGGCGTCGGCGGCGGTGATCGCATCGAACGCGGCGCGGCCGCCCTGGACGTCGTCGGCGTCGAGCGACGGCGAGCTTCCCCGCACGAGGTCGCCGAGTCGTGCATCGGGCAGGGCCGTCGCCAGGCGCGCGGCGGGCAGGGTGCCGATGATCGACTCCGCGTCGATCGACTCGCCCGGCTCGGCGACGACGAAGCCGTGCCCGTCCGTGGCCGGCAGCTGGCGCAGCGCGTCTTCGACGGAGGCCGTCGGCGGCAGCACGATGGGCGTGTCCCAGGCGACCGGCTGACGCTTGACCCAGCGGATCGACTCGTCGAGCTGCTGCAGCGCCATGTCCTGCGGCAGCACGCCGATGCCGCCGCGGCGGGCGAGGGTTGCGGCCAGGCGCGGACCCGTGACCGAGTTCATGTTCGACGCGACGAGCGGGATCGTCGCGGGGGTGCCGTCCTGCGGCGCGAGGTCGACCTGGAGCCGACTGGTCACATCGGAGCGACGGGGCACGAGGAAGACGTCGGAGTACGTCAGGTCGACCATGGGTCGCTCACCGGAGAACTGCATGTCTCCAGGGTACCGGCAGCGGCGTGTCGCAAGGTTCAGAGAGGCCTGAGCACACCCCTGGACACGTTAGGCTTTACCAGTAAAGAACGCCGCACGGAAAAGTTCTCCACAGGCGGCGGAAACCGCACTTCAGCGACGAAAGAGGGCGATCGAGCGTGTCGAGCCAGACGACGGGCGTCGGGACTTCGAATGACGAGGAGTTCGGAGCCAATTCCTGGCTCGTCGACGAGCTCTACGAGCAGTTCAAGGTCGACCGCGACTCCGTGGACAAGGAGTGGTGGCCCATCCTGGAGAAGTACCAGCCCTCGCAGGCCACGACCGCGGCCGGCAAGACCGAGCAGACGCATCCGGTCACCGCCCCCATCCCGGTGATCGGCCAGCAGCCTGTGGCGCGCACCACGGCCAAGCCGGCCTCCTCCGCGCCGATTCCCGCGCAGGCGCCCAGCAAGTCCGAGGACAAACCCAAGCAGGATGCCGGCGAAGACGTGGTGACGCCGTTGCGCGGCATGACCAAGACGCTCGCGGCGAACATGGACGAGTCGCTCACCGTCCCCACCGCGACGAGCGTGCGCACGATCCCCGCCAAGCTCATGATCGACAACCGGATCGTGATCAACAACCACATGGCGCGCACCCGCGGCGGCAAGGTGAGCTTCACGCACCTCATCGGCTGGGCGCTCATCCGCGCGCTCAAGGAGTTCCCGAGCCAGAACGTGTTCTACTCCGAGGTCGACGGCAAGCCCTCCGTCATCGCCCCGGCGCACATCAACCTCGGCATCGCCATCGACCTGCCCAAGCCCGACGGCACCCGCGCCCTGCTCGTGCCCTCGATCAAGCGCGCCGACACGATGACCTTCAACGAGTACCTCGTCGCGTACGAGGACCTCGTGACCCGTGCCAGGAACAACAAGCTCACCGCGACCGACTTCCAGGGCACGACGATCTCGCTGACCAACCCCGGCGGCATCGGCACGGTGCACTCCGTGCCGCGCCTGATGAAGGGCCAGGGCTGCATCATCGGCGCCGGCGCCCTCGAGTATCCGGCCGAGTTCCAGGGATCCAGCCAGACGGCGATCAACGCTCTCGGCGTGGGCAAGACGATCACCCTCACCAGCACCTACGACCACCGTGTCATCCAGGGCGCCGGCTCGGGCGAGTTCCTCAAGAAGGTGCACGAGCTGCTGCTGGGCCAGCGCGACTTCTACGAAGACATCTTCCGCGCGCTGCGCATCCCCTACGCGCCCATACATTGGGCCAGCGACATCGCCGTCGACCTCGCCGAGCGGATCGACAAGGCCGCTCGCGTGCAGGAGCTCATCAACTCCTACCGCGTGCGCGGCCACCTCATGGCAGACATCGATCCGCTGGAGTACGTGCAGCGCTCGCACCCCGACCTCGAGATCGAGAGCCACGGGCTCACCTTCTGGGATCTGGATCGCGAGTTCGTCACGAACGGCTTCGGCGGCAAGCGCACCATGAAGCTGCGCGATGTGCTGGGCGTGCTGCGCGACTCGTACTGCCGCACCCTGGGCGTGGAGTACATGCACATCCCCGACCCGGATCAGCGCCGCTGGTTCCAGGAGAAGCTCGAGGTCAAGTACGTCAAGCCCGGCCACGACGAGCAGCTGCGCGTGCTGAACAAGCTCAACGAGGCCGAGGCGTTCGAGACGTTCCTGCAGACGAAGTACGTCGGCCAGAAGCGCTTCTCGCTCGAGGGCGGCGAATCGCTCATCCCGCTGCTCGATGAGATCCTGCAGGGGGCGGCGACCGCGGGTCTGGAGGGCGCCGCGATCGGCATGGCCCACCGCGGCCGGCTCAACGTGCTCACCAACATCGCCGGCAAGACGTACGGACAGGTGTTCCGCGAGTTCGAGGGCACGGCGACGCCGGGCAACCAGCGCGGGTCGGGCGACGTGAAGTACCACCTCGGCACCGAGGGCACCTTCGTCGCCGACGACGGATCCGAGCTGCCGGTGTACCTCGCGGCCAACCCGTCGCATCTGGAGACGGTCGACGGCGTGCTGGAGGGCATCGTCCGCGCCAAGCAGGACCGCAAGCCCATCGGCACCTTCACCTGGCTGCCGGTGCTCGTGCACGGCGACGCTGCCTTCGCCGGTCAGGGCGTCGTCGTCGAGACGCTGCAGATGTCGCAGCTGCGCGGCTATCGCACCGGCGGCACCGTGCACGTCGTCGTGAACAACCAGGTGGGCTTCACCACCCTCCCCAACGACTCGCGCACCTCGGTGTACGCCACCGATGTGGCCAAGACGATCCAGGCCCCGGTGCTGCACGTCAACGGCGACGACCCGGAGGCCGTCATCCACGTGGCCCAGCTCGCGTTCGAGTACCGTGAACGGTTCCACAGCGACATCGTCATCGATCTCGTCTGCTACCGGCGACGCGGCCACAACGAGGGCGACGACCCCTCGATGACGCAGCCGCTGATGACCGACCTCATCCAGGCCAAGCGCTCGGTGCGCAGTCTCTACACCGAGTCGCTCGTCGGCCGCGGCGACATCACGCAGGACGAGTACGACCAGGCCAAGGCCGACTTCCAGAACCGTCTGGAGATCGCCTTCGCCGAGACACACGCCGCCGAGACCGGCGTCACCCCGATCGCTCCCGAGGCCAGCACGACCGACGAGCAGGTCGGCGCGCCGGACGAGACCGGCGTTCCGCAGGAGGTCATCACCCTCGTCGGCGAGGCGCACGCGAACAAGCCCGAGGGCTTCACCGTGCACCCCAAGCTCCAGCAGCAGCTGGACAAGCGCGTGGAGATGACGCGCAGCGGCGGGATCGACTGGGGCTTCGGCGAGCTTCTCGCCTTCGGATCGCTACTGATCGAGGGCACCCCGGTGCGTCTGGCCGGCCAGGACTCCCGACGGGGCACGTTCGTGCAGCGCCACGCCGTGCTGCACGATCGCGCCAACGGCCAGGAATGGCTGCCGTTGACGAACCTCTCCGACGGCCAGGCGCGCTTCTTCGTGTACGACTCGCTGCTCAGCGAGTACGCGGCGCTCGGATTCGAATACGGCTACTCCGTGGAGTCACCCGAGTCGCTCGTGCTCTGGGAGGCGCAGTTCGGCGACTTCGCCAACGGCGCCCAGTCGGTCGTCGACGAGTACATCTCGGCGGCCGAGCAGAAGTGGGGCCAGCACTCCAGCGTCGTCCTCCTCCTGCCGCACGGCTACGAGGGCCAGGGACCGGATCACTCCTCGGGACGCATCGAGCGCTTCATGCAGCTGTGCGCACAGGACAACATGATCATCGCGCGTCCGTCGACGCCGGCGTCGTACTTCCACCTGCTCCGCCGCCAGGCCTACGCGCGACCCCGCAAGCCGCTCGTGGTGTTCACCCCCAAGGCCATGCTGCGCCTGCGCGGTGCGACGAGCCCGGTCGAGGACTTCACGCAGGGCCGCTTCGAGCCCGTGCTCGACGACGACCGCTCACTGGATCGCGCGGCCGTGAAGCGCGTGATCTTCCACTCGGGCAAGGTGCACTGGGATCTGCGCGCCGAACTCGAGAAGAACCCGAACCCCGGGATCGCGCTCGTACGCGTGGAGCAGCTCTACCCCACCCCGCTGACCGAGCTGAAGGCCGTCGCCGACACCTACCCGAACGCCGAGATCGTGTGGGTGCAGGAGGAGCCGGAGAACCAGGGCGCATGGCCCTCGCTCGCCCTCACCTTCCTCACCGTGGAAGGCGCCCGACAGGTGCGCCCCATCACGCGGGCGGCATCGGCGGCACCCTCGACCGGGTCGTCGAAGGTGCACGCCGCCGAGCAGGCCGACCTGATGAAGCGCGCGCTGACGCTCTAGCTCCCCGTCAGTACCAGATTCCGAGGAGCGGGGCATCGGCGGCGCGGAACGCGTCGTCGATCGCCGCGGCGATCTCGGCGGAGGCGTTCAACCGGCCCGCGGCGCGCAGGCGCACGGCGCTGACCCCTCCGACGTAGAGCGCCGAGAGCGTCGCGACATCCAGTGACACGTCGGCGGGCCCATCCGTCTCCACGGTCGACGCCTGGCCGCCGTCGACCGTGAGCCGCCAGGTTCCCGTGGCGAACCCGAGCGGGTCGTCCACCGCGACGACCGCATCCAGCGGCGCACGATATGTGCGCGCCGCCAGCGCCGCCGGAACGTCGAGGATGCGCAGCCACCCGTGATCGTGCACGGAGACCTGCACGGCGCGCTGGTCGGCGACGAGCCAGGGCAACGGATCATCGACCGGGCGAAGGTCTGCACGGGCGCGCACCACGAGGTCGTGCTGCACGACGAAGCGCCACAGGGCGCGGAGTGCCCCGTCGGTCTCGGCGATGAGTGCGCGCACCTTCAGCTCGGAGCGGAAGGCGTCGGGAACCTCCGACAGCGTGTACGCCAGCGCTCCTCGGACCTCGCCGTCGGCGTCGAGGTAGTGCACGCCGCGCACGGAGGCCCGCTCCTTGTCGCTCTCGAAGACTCCGGCCGCACGCTTCCAGCGACCGGCCCATCCGGCGATCTGCCCGGCACGCGCCGTGCGGGTGCGCTCGTGGAGCCGGCCGAGATCATCGGCGAGCGTCTCGCGGTCGCAGAAGAGCACTCGCCCCTCGTCGGTGCGCGCGCTGTCGGCCCAGCCGGCGCGCACGGTGTCGACGGTCACCGATGCCACGGGCACGGCGGAGGCGAAGCCGTACCGGCCGTAGATCGTCGCCTCCGAGACGGTGAGCCCGGCGATCGCCAGCCCCGCGTCGGAAGCGGCGCGCAGCTCGCCCTCGAGGAGGTTGCGTGCGATACCGCGGCGCCGATGCGTACCGGCGACGGTCACCGAGCTGATCGCCCACATCGGGATCTCGCCGCCGGGGACCGTGAGCGGAGTGATCCACCCGTTCACCGTGGCGATGGGCCACGTGCCGGCCGTCTCATCGAAGACGCCGACGTTGCGTCGCTCCGAGAACCCCGGGCGCATCTCGGCGATCGACTTCTCCGTCGGATCCTCGTCGAGGAAACCGCGCGAATCCGCGCGGAGAAACCCTTCGGCGTCGGCATCATCGCTCATGTCGATGACGCGGTAGACGAGTGCGGACTCGGCGAGTCTCTGCCGGGAGGTCGGGTCGACGGGAACGGCAAGCGCGTCGGAGGCGGTCATCCCTCCACCCTAAGGGGCGCCTCGCTCGCGCCGCACGGAGGGCGCCGGAGGGGCCGACGTCAGTGGGTACCGGACTGCACGGCCCGCAGCCGTGCGATCACCTGGTCGCGCAGCTCCTCCGGAGCGGTCTCCTTGCACGCCCGCGCGACGACTTCGGTGAGGGTCGTGGCCACGTGCGCCTCATCGCGGCATCCGGGGCAGTTCTCCAGGTGCGCCCGGATATCCGCATGCTCGGTCTTGCAGATCTCGTTGCGGAGGTACTCCTCCAGATCGCGCCTGGCCTTGTCGCAGCCGCAGTCGCTCATGTCGTGCTCCTCGTGCCGGCCGCGGCGATCCCACGCTCCGCGGCGTAATCTGCCAGCAGCTCCCGCAGCATCCGCCTGCCACGATGCAGACGGCTCATCACGGTGCCGATGGGGGTCTTCATGATGTCGGCGATCTCCTGGTACGCGAATCCCTCGACGTCGGCGAAGTAGACCGCCAGGCGGAAGTCCTCAGGTACCTGTTGCAGCGCGTCCTTGACGACAGATGCGGGCATGCGATCGATCGCCTCGGCCTCGGCCGAGCGGCGGTGCGTGGCCGTGGTCGACTCGGCGCCGCCGAGCTGCCAGTCCTCGAGCTCGTCGATCGTTCCCTGGTAGGGCTCGCGCTGCTTCTTGCGGTAGCTGTTGATGTAGGTGTTCGTGAGGATGCGGTACAGCCACGCCTTGAGGTTGGTGCCCTGCGTGAAACTCGCCCACGACGCGAACGCCTTGACGAATGTCTCCTGCACCAGATCGGCGGCATCGGCCGGATTGCGCGTCATGCGCATCGCGGCGGCGTAGAGCTGATCCATGAACGGGATGGCCTGCTGCTCGAACTCCCGGCGCGCGGAATCGCCCTCCGCGTGCGCGGCGGCGTCCTGCGATGCGTCATCTTCCATCGCCCGCCAGTCTAGGCTGTCGAGGGCGACCGACACCGGCTCGAGAGTCGCGATCATGTCCGCCCTTCCTGTTTCGGGTGCTCTTCCCGTGCGGAGCGCTTCAGTAGGCTAGAAACCGATGAGCGACCACAGGTATTCCCGGCACGACGCCCCGACGGGCCGCTACGTCGCGCCGTCGGCCGACAACCCCCTCACTGCGACGCTGACGATTCCCGGCTCGAAGTCGCTGACCAACCGCGAACTGGTGCTCGCCTCGATCGCCGACGGCCCGGGCCGCCTCGTCGCCCCGCTGCACTCCGACGACTCGCGACGCATGGTCGAGGCCCTTCAGGCGCTGGGCACCGGGATCGCCGAGGTCGAGGGCGAGGGCGAGTTCGGTCCCGATCTCGTCGTGACCCCCGCCCCGTTCCGCGCGGGCGTGACCGTGGACTGCGGGCAGGCGGGAACGGTGATGCGCTTCGTCGCGCCCCTGGCGGGCCTTGCCGAAGGCGATGTAATGCTCACGGCGCACGAGAGCGCACTGCACCGCCCCATGGGCGCCATGATCCACGCGCTGCGCGACCTGGGCGTCGACGTCGACGACGAGGGCAGCTGGTCGTTGCCGTTCACCATCCGAGGTCACGGCCGGATCCGCGGCGGCCGCGTCGAGATCGACGCCTCCGAGTCCAGCCAGTTCGTCTCCGGCCTGCTGCTGGCGGCTCCCCGCTTCGACGTGGGCCTGCACCTCGTGCACACCGGTGACCGGCTGCCGAGCATGCCGCACATCGACATGACCGTCGAGGCGCTGCATCGCCGCGGCATCCGCGTCGAGCGCCCCGCCACGGGCGAATGGCTCGTCGAAGCGGGCGCGCCCCGCGCGAAGGAACTGCCGATCGAGCCCGACCTCTCCAACGCCGCGCCGTTCCTCGCCGCGGCCCTCGTCACCGGCGGAGAGATCACCGTGCACGGCTGGCCGCCGCACTCCACCCAGCCCGGCGGTCTGCTGCCCGAGCTGCTCACCCTGCTGGGCGCGCACACCTCGCGACAGGCGGGCGCGCTCACCGTGCGCGGCGGCGGACGCATCCGCGGCGGCTCGCTCGACCTGTCGGCGGCGGGCGAGCTCGCGCCGACCTTCGTGGGACTGGCGGCGTTCGCCGACGAGCCCACGACGATCCACGGCATCGGTCACATCCGCGGGCACGAGACCGACCGCATCGCCGCCCTCATCGCGAACCTGCGCGCGCTCGGCGGCGAGATCGAGGAGCTTCCGGATGGCGTGCGGATCACTCCCACCGCTCTGCACGGCGGCGACTGGGCCTCGTTCCACGACCACCGGATGGCGACGACGGGTGCGCTGATCGGCCTCGCCGTCGAAGGAGTCGTGATCGACGACATCGGCACGACGGCCAAGACGCTGCCGGAGTTCGCCCGGCTGTGGGAGCAGATGCTGGCCGCCGACGAACCGGTGCCGGTCGGAGGCGCCTCCGCGTGAGCTGGTTGGGCGACGACGACGACGCAGAGCTCGACGAACTCGACGAGTACGACGAGACGCTCATCCGCGTGCGTCCCAATCCGAAGGCGAACCGCCCCCGCACGAAACGGCGCCCCTCGCACGACGACGCCGAACTCGGCCGAGTGCTCGGCGTCGATCGCGGCCGGTACGCCGTGCTGCTCGACGAGGACGGTGACGACGAGCGCACCGTGACGGCGGCCAGGGCGCGAGAGCTGCGGCGCACGCCCATCGTCACGGGCGATCGGGCCCGCGTCGTCGGCGACACCTCCGGCGACGAGGGCACGCTCGGGCGGATCGTGGGAATCGCCGATCGCACCTCGTTGCTGCGCCGCAGCGCCGACGACACCGACCAGGTCGAGCGCGTGATCGTAGCCAACGCCGATCAGATGCTGGTGGTCGTCGCCGCGGCCGATCCCGAGCCGCGCGCACGCCTGGTCGACCGCTACCTCGTCGCCGCGCTGGACGCCGGTATCCAGCCGCTGCTCGTGGTCACCAAGACCGACCTCGCGGATCCCTCTGCGTTCCTGCACCATTTCGACGGCCTCGACCTGCGCATCTTCACCAGCGCGCGTGGCGAGATGCCGGTCGACGAGATCGGGGCGGCGCTCGTGGGCCACTCCACGGTGTTCGTCGGGCATTCCGGCGTGGGCAAGTCGACCCTGGTGAACGCGCTGGTGCCCACAGCGGGTCGGGCCACCGGGCACGTGAACGAGGTGACCGGTCGCGGGCGGCACACCTCGTCGTCGACCGTGTCGCTGCGCTACCGCTCTCCCGCGGGCGGATCGGGCTGGGTGATCGACACCCCCGGCGTGCGCTCGTTCGGACTTGGGCACGTGGATCCGGCCCACATCCTCTCCGCGTTCACCGAGCTCGCCGAGATCGCCGAGCAATGCCCGCGCGGATGCACCCACCTGCCCGATGCCGAGGACTGCGCGCTGAACCTCGCCGCGGAAGGCGGAGAGCTCGGCGAGGCGGGGCGAGCGCGCCTCGACTCCCTGCAGCGGCTGCTGGCCACCTTCGGCGACCGGCGCTGATCACGGGCGACGCAGACCGTCTCGGCCGCGACGATAGGCTGGAGCCGTGACTACGCGCCTCGAAACCGGTACCCCCGCCCCCGCCTTCACCCTTCGGGATCAGGACGACTCGCCCGTCTCGCTGGGCGATCTGCGCGGGCAGAAGGTCGTGCTGTATTTCTATCCGGCAGCGATGACCCCGGGATGCACGACGCAGGCGTGCGACTTCCGCGACAGCATCTCCTCACTGCAGGGCGCCGGATACACCGTCGTCGGCATCTCGCGCGACGAGCCGGCGAAGCTCGCCGCGTTCCGCGAGCGCGACGGGCTCACGTTCACCCTGCTGAGCGACCCTGACCACGCCGTGCACGACGCCTACGGCGTGTGGGGCGAGAAGAAGAACTACGGCAAGATCATCCAGGGCGTCATCCGCTCGACCTTCGTGCTCGACGAAGAGGGCACGATCACCGAGGCGCTGTACAACGTCAAGGCCACCGGCCACGTGGCGCGGTTGCGCAAACTCCTCGGCATCGACTCCTGAGCGGATCCGCTCAGAGCCTGCCGTCGGCCTCCGCATCCGAGGCGCTGCGCGCATCGAGACCCGCGCGGCGCGACAGCAGGAAGATCAGTACGATCCCCAGCGCGCAGGGCACGCCGAGACCCACGACGAACAGCGTCGGGAACGGCTGCGCCGACATCCCGCTCAGCGCCGTCGCCACCCCGAGGATCTGCAGCACCATTCCGCCGGAGCGAGCCCAGGAGCGCCCGCGGAGCACGCCGACGGCGAGCAGTAGAAGCCCCGCCCCGCCGATGACGGTGAGCCCGATCAGCGCCAGGGCCGTGGGGAGTTCGGCGGCTTCGCCCGCACCGAGTCGGATGCCCTCCACGAGCGCGACGATGAGCAGCGCGATGCCTTCGAGCGCGAGCAGCGCGGCGGTGGCCGTGGTCAGTCTCGAGACGCGCATGACTCTCCTGAGGCGAGGGATCCCGCGACGAGGCGCAGAAAACCCTTGATTGTGAACAGTGCATAGACGAGAATAGAACACAGCCATGTGCTCCCACAGCGGCGTGGGGCGAGCATCCGCTTGCACAAAGCGGGCCGCGCACCCGATCGCCGCCCGTTTGCGGCGCGCAATCCGCGCGCCCACGATTCACCCGAGGAGCCCCTATGGATTGGCGCGACAAAGCCGCTTGCCTCACCGTCGACCCCGAATTGTTCTTCCCGGTCGGCAACACCGGCCCCGCCGTCGACCAGATCGACAAGGCGAAGAGCGTCTGCGCCCGCTGCACGGTCACCGAGGTGTGCCTGCAGTACGCCCTCGAGTCCAACCAGGACTCGGGCGTGTGGGGCGGCCTGTCCGAAGACGAGCGCCGCGCCCTCAAGCGCCGCGCCGCCCGCGCCCGCCGCGCCTCCTGACTCCCCCGACGGCCCGCCGGGTCAGGTGATTGGCTAGGCCTTCACCCAACGCATCGGCAGGTCGATCGTCACCACGGTGCCCTCGCCTTCGGCACCCTGCCAATCGATCGTCCCACCCAGCTCGCCCTGGATGAGCGTGCGGATGATCTGCGTGCCCAGGCCCTGGCCGACCCGCCCCTCGGGCAGCCCGTGGCCGGTGTCGCGCACGATGACCCGGAGGTTCTCGTCGGTGCGCTGCGCCTCGATGGTGACCGTGCCCTCCTGACCCGACAGCCCGTGCTCGACGGCGTTCGTGACGACCTCGGTGAGGGCGAGCGCCAGCGGAGTGGCGTACTCGCTCGGCAGCACCCCGAAGCGCCCCTCGCGCCGTGTGCGGGCGCGGGTGTTCGGCGCGGCGGCGACCTCGGCCACCAGCTTGAGCACCCGTGCGAAGACCTCGTCGAAGTCGACGGTCTGCGCCAGCCCGCTCGCCAGCGTGTCGTGCACGACCGCGATCGCCTCGACGCGGCGCATAGCCTGGACGAGAGCGTCTCGCCCCTCCTCCGAGTGCGTGCGGCGGGCCTGGATGCGCAGCAGCGAGGCGACGGTCTGCAGGTTGTTCTTGACCCGGTGATGGATCTCGCGGATCGTCGCATCCTTGGTGATGAGCTCCTGCTCCTGGTGCCGCATCTCCGACACGTCGCGGCACAGCACGATCGCGCCGACGCGCGAGCCGTGGTCGCGCAACGGGATGGCCCGCAGCGAGACGGTCACGCCGCGCGCCTCCATATCCGTGCGCCAGGGCGCGCGGCCGGTCACCACGACCGGGAGCGACTCGTCGACCTGGCGCCCGGCGGGCACGATGCGCGAGGTCACCTCGGCGAGCGACTCCCCCTCGAGCTCGTCGTCGAAGCCCATCCGATTGAAGGCCGACAGCGCGTTCGGGCTCGCGAACGTGACGATCCCGTCGACGTCGAGCCGGATGAGGCCGTCGGAGGCGCGCGGAGCACCGCGGCGTGGTGAGGTCGGCGCCGACAGGTCGGGGAACTCGCCGTGGCCCATCATGCCGAACAGGTCGTCGGCGCACTGGTCGAACGTGATCTGCTGGCGCGATGGCTGGCGCGATTCGCCGAGGTTCGTGTGCCGGGTGAGCACCGCGATCACCGCGGAGCGCTCGCCCTCCGGCGCCGGCTCGCGCACGATCGGCACGGCGCGCACCCGCGTGGGCGTCTCCTCGAACCAGTCCGGCGACGACGAGTCGACGATCCGGGCGGTGTCGTAGGCCTCCTGCACCTGGGTGCGCCACTGCGGCCGCACCCGCTCGCCGACGATGTCGCGATAGAACAGGGTGGCCGCCCCGCCGGGGCGCGCATGCGCCACCGCGATGAAGGACGCGTCAGAGGTCGCCACCCACAACACGATGTCGGCGAAAGCCAGATCGGCCAGCAGCTGGCCGTCTCCGGCCAGGCGGTGGAGCCATTCGACATCGGAGTCGTTCAGGCATCCCTGGGCATGCACGAGGTCGCTGAGGGTGGACACCCTCTCAGCCTAGAGGCAGGTTCGACCCCACCCCTGCGACGGCCAGTACTGTGGGCGGCCCGGCTCGCGCCTGCGGCGGGCAGGGCGGTGCGGATCAGAGAACGGCGAGGCTCGTGGCGCGCCAGCGCCCATCCCAGCCCTCCAGGCGCACGGCGACGGCGCGCGTGCGGGCGGGGCCCGCCACGACGACCGCGGCTTCGACGACTCCGTCGGCCGGGCTCGAGCACCGCGTCGACAGAATGCGGTACACGGGTCGCGTCGGCGACATGCCCCGAGCGCTCCGCGCGCGGGCGGAGAGGTTCGCGCGCACCATGACCGAGCGGTACGCCTCTTCGGTGAACCAGCGCGCGAGCTGATCGACCTCGCGCACACCGGCGACGACTTCGAGCACGCCGCGCGTGAGGCTCTCGAGCAGCGGCTCGGGATCCGGAAGCATCGCGGAGGGCGTGTGCTGCGGGGCGAACTCTTCGTACGGCGTCATCGTCAGCTCTCTTGTGTCGCTCTTGGGTCGAACGTCTCGGTGCAAGTCGGCTCGCGACGCCGGAGCGCCGGGAACCGAGGGGAACACTCGAAGTAGAGCACGGCGAAAGCGACCCTGAAGGCTTGCTGAAGGATGCATGTGGATAACCCGTATACGGGTCGGAGCCCTCCCGTACGCTCGTCGGCGTGGAATGGGATGGGCTGTTCGAAGACCTCGAGGATCAGCTGGCCTCCGGCTGGGAGGCCGAGCGGGCCGCACTGGATGCCGAGGCCGAGCGCGTGCGCTTCGCCCGCATCGAGCTGAGGGCACGGCTGGCGGCCCTGGTCGCCGACGCCCCTGCGCTGAATGCGACGCTCACCGACGGCACGACGATGCGCGGGCGGCTGAGGGCCACGGGTGCCGACTGGGCCGCCCTCGACCTCAGCGAGACGCACAGCACGGCGCTGCTGCCGTTCGGCGCCGTCGTCCAGTGGGGCCTCGACCACGGCTCGGTGCTCGCCAGCGGCAGCACGCAGGCCCCGCTCTCCCCGTTGCGCGAACGGATGACGATGGGCTTCGTCCTGCGCGATCTGGCGCGCCGCCGCACAGGGGTGGCGTTGCGCGTGCGACCGGGCACGCTGCTGGCCGGCACGATCGACCGCGCCGGATCCGATCACCTCGATCTCGCCCTGCACGACGCGGGAGAGGCGCGGCGATCTCACGCGGTCCGCGGCTTCCGACTCATCCCTTTCGACGCGGTGATGACGGTGATCGTCGGCGATACGGCCGGCTCCGCATTGGGCTGACGCCCTGCGCCGGGACCCGGCCCCTCGGGATCAGCCGCGACAGCGGCGCGGGGTCAGCGTCCCTGGCGGACCGAGGGCCCCCACAGCTCGGGGAAGCTCGCCACGTTCGACTGCTCCCACAGTGCCATCCGGCGGCTCTCCTCGATGCGATCGGCGAGATAATCCCCGACCGACGACTCCTCGATCCGCCAGCGCGCCGGCTCCCCGAGGCGCGAGCCCCGTAGTCGCCCGTCCAGTACGAGTGCGAGCACCTCGTCGACATCGAGGCTCAACAACTCGGCCACCTGCGAGGGGGCGAGATAGCGCTCGGATGCGTCGGGCATGCCCTCCATTGTGGTGGGCGCCCGCCGGCAGCACGAGTCGCACCGCCGACTGTGGATAACTTGGCGGCTGTCAACGACGCGTCTGTGACGATGTCGGCATGACGATTCCCCGTGTTTCGCGCCGTCCGTGGGGCGACCTGCGCTTCCTTCTCGGCGTCTGCCTCATCATCGCATCTGTGCTCGGCGTCTGGATGGTCGTCGCCTCGGCCCGCCAGACCACGTCGGTGCTGCAGGCCGCACGCACGATCGTGGCGGGCCAGGCGCTCTCCTCCGACGACGTCCGCGTCGTCGAGGTCGCGCTGGGATCGATCACCGACGACTACCTCACCCCTGGCACGCTCGAGCCGGGCACCGTCGCCACCCGCACGATCGCCGCAGGCGAGCTCATCCCCGGATCCGCCGGCGGCGATGCCGACGACGCGCGCACCACCTCGATCGTGGTCGACAGCGCGATCGGCATCCCCGGCGCGATCACCGATGGCGCGGTCGTCGAGGTGTGGGTCGCGCCGGCGCTGCCCGACGGCAAGGGATTCGAGCAGCCGCGCATCCTCATCCCGTCTGCCACCGTGGCCGATGTGACCCACGACGACAGCATGCTCGGCGGGGCGCAGGCCTCGCTGGAGCTCGTGATCGACCGGGCGCAGGTCGGCGACGTTCTCTCGGCCGTGACCGGCGGCGCCTCGCTGTCCGTCGTGCCCGCCGGGGGCCGTTCGTGAGCCGTATCGTCCTCGCCCTCGACGCCGCCCGGACCGACGCGCTGCGCGACGACCTCGCGCTCACCGGTCAGCAGATCGTGCGCGAGGTCGCGCCCGGCGAGCTCGCCCGCGCCGTGCGCACCTGGGATGCCGAGAACGACTCGCCCCTGCGCGACGTCGACGCGATCGTCGTTCCCGCCGAACGTGCGCTGCTCTCCTCCCCCGTGCTCGCCGCCTGCGATCGCGCCGGGGTGCGCATCCTGCTCCTGGGCGACGAAGGCGACGGCGTGCACCTCGCGAGCCGCCACGGCCTGGCCGCACCGCTGCCCGCCGATGCCTCGGCCTGGCGCATCGCCGATGCCCTGGCCGCGCCGCACGGGTCGGCCGTGCCGCCGGAAGGGCACGCAGGCACGGGAGGGGCATTCGAACCGGGGCGCGTCGTCGCCGTGTGGGGCCCGCACGGCGCGCCCGGACGCACGACCATCGCCATCGAGCTGGCCGCGGCGCTGACCCGCTCCGGTCCTGTCTCGCTCGTCGACGCCGACACCCACGCCCCCGCCGTCGCGCTGCTGCTGGGACTGGGCGATGACGGTCCCGGCCTCGCCGCGGCCTGCCGCCGGGCCGAGACCGGCGGGCTCGACGACTCCGAGCTCACCCGGCTCTCCCGCACCGTCGACACCTCGCAGGGTCCGCTGGAGGTGCTGACGGGGCTCAACCGCCCTGCGCGCTGGCCGGAGCTGACGCCCGGTAGGCTCCGCGGCGCGCTGGATGCCTGCCGCGGATGGACCCGGACCACCGTCGTCGACGTCGCCGCCGCGCTCGAAGCCGATGAAGAACTCATGAGCGACCTCAGCGTGCCGCGCCGCAACGCCGCCGCACGCACGGCGCTGGAGTCGGCGGATCACATCGTGGCCGTCGCCTCGGCTGATGCACTGGGCCTCGCCCGGTTCGTGCGCGCATACTCCGAGCTGCGGGCACTGGTCGGCACCACGCCGGTCACCGTCGTCGTCAACCGCGTGCGGTCGGGATCGCTCGGAATCGATGCCCGCGGCCAGATCCGCCGGGCGCTGGACCGATTCTCCGGTATCGGCGACATCCGCTTCCTGCCCGACGATCCGCGCGCGCTCGATGCCGCACTGCTGCATGCCCGGCCCGTGGCCGAGGTCTCGCCGCGCTCGGCGTTCGCCGCGGCGATCCGACAACTGAGCACGATGCTCGACCGCACCGGAAGGGCGGCCGTCACAGGTGAGCCGGACACTCAGCCCGAGCGGCGCGCGCTGCGGCGGCGCGACCGCCGCGTGGTCGCCTGACCTGCGGCGACCGCAGCCGCCTCACTGGCGGTAGCTCGCCAGGAAGTTGCCCAGGCGCTCGATCGCCTCGCCGATCACGCGCGGCTCGGGCAGCGTGACCACGCGCAGGTGGTCCGGCGTCGGCCAGTTGAACCCGGTGCCCTGCACGAGAAGGATCCGCTCGGCCACGAGGATGTCGAAGATCAGCTTCTCGTCGTCGTGGATCTCGTGCACGTCCGGATCCAGCCGGGGGAAGGCGTAGAGCGCCCCCGCCGGCCGCACGCACGAGACGCCGGGAATCGCCTCCAGCCCCTCCCACGCGGCGTCGCGCTGCTGATGCAGGCGCCCGCTGGGCAGCACCAGCGCCTCGATGGACTGCACCCCTGACAGCGCCGCCTGCACGGCGTGCTGAGCGGGCACGTTCGGGCACAACCGCGTGGACGCGAGCAGCGTGATCCCCTCGAGGAAACCCCGGGCGTGCGCCTTGGGCCCGGTGATCACGAGCCAGCCCGAACGGTACCCAGCCACGCGATAGGTCTTGGACAGGCCGTTGAAGGTGAAGCACAGCAGGTCGGGCGCGAGGGTGGCCGTGGGGATGTGATGGGCGTCGTCGTACAGGATGCGGTCGTAGATCTCGTCCGAGAGCAGCAGCAGGCCGTTCTCGCGGGCGATCTGCACGATGCCCTCCAGCACGGCACGCGAGTACACCGCCCCGGTGGGGTTGTTGGGGTTGATGATGACGATCGCCTTGGTGTTCGGCGTGACCTTGGCCCTGATGTCTTCGAGATCGGGGTTCCAGTCGTTCTCCTCGTCGCACACGTAGTGCACGGGCGTGCCGCCGGCCAGGCTCGTCATGGCCGTCCAGAGCGGGTAGTCGGGCGCGGGGATGAGCACCTCGTCGCCCTCGTCGAGCAGCGCCTGCATCGTCATGGTGATGAGCTCGGAGACGCCGTTGCCGAGGTAGACGTCGTCGGGATCGAACGGCGGGAAGCCCTCGACCTCTTCATAGCGGCTGACGATGGCCCGACGGGCCGAGATGATGCCGCGGCTGTCGCTGTAGCCGTGCGCCGTGGGCACCGCCGCGAGCATGTCGTGCACGATCTGCTGCGGGGCCTCGAACCCGAAGATGGCCGGATTGCCGGTGTTCAGCTTGAGCACCGCGTGCCCCTCGGCCTCCAGCCGTGCCGCCTCGACGAGCGCCTTGCCGCGGATCTCGTAGAGAACGTTCTTCAGCTTGGCGGACTGATCGAAGGATCGTGGGGTCATCGCTAGATCCTATCGCCGCGGACGATGGATCCTCGTCGCCGCCCGCGGCGCAGGACACCTACTTGCGGCGGTCGGCGGCGCGACGCTGGGCGCGGTTCTGCGGGGCCGGCGTGCCGGATCCGCCGTCGGTGCGCTGCCCGAACGCGCCGCGCTGGGCGGGTTCCTGCGGCGCCTCGCCGGGCTGCTGCGCAGAGGCCGCGGCCTGACGAAGGCGATCGGTGGCCGACTGCTGCACCTGCCCGCGCTCGTTGCGCACCTCGACGTCGCCGGCGTCGTTGGGCGCCGAGTACTCCAGGCGCTGCTCGTCGCCTCCGGTGACCAGGCCCTTGGCCTCGACCTCGGCGACGCCTTCTTCCGCGCGGCGCACCTCGACCTCGAGGTTGTAGAGGAATCCGACGGACTCCTCCTTGATCTGGCCCATCATCGCCTGGAACATCGAGTAGCCCTCGCGCTGGTATTCGACCAGCGGGTCGCGCTGCGCCATGGCGCGCAGGCCGATGCCGTCCTTGAGATAGTCCATCTCGTAGAGGTGGTCGCGCCAGCGCCGGTCGAGCACCTGCAGCACGACGCGGCGCTCGAGCTCGCGGGTCGCCGACTCGCCGAGGCTCTCCTCGCGCTTCTCGTACGCGATGGTGGCATCCGACAGCAGCTCGCGCTTGAGGCCCTCGGCCGTGATCCCGCCCTTGCGTCCGGCCGCCTCGGCGACGACCTCGTCGATCGTCACGCCCACGGGGTACAGCGTCTTCAGCTCGGTCCAGAGGCTGTCGAAGTCCCAGCTCTCGGCGTGGCCCTCGGCGGTGTGCTCGTCGACGATCGCGGTGATCGCATCCTCGATGAAGTGCGACACGCGCCCGGCGATGTCGTCGCCTTCGAGGATGTGCCGGCGGTCGGCGTAGATCGCCTCGCGCTGACGGTTGAGCACATCGTCGTACTTGAGCACGTTCTTGCGCATCTCGGCGTTGCGCGCCTCGACCTGGCTCTGCGCGCTGCGGATCGCTCGGGTGACGAGACCCGACTCGATCGGCATGTCGTCGGGGAAGTTCGTGCGGGCGAGGATCGCCTCGGCCGCGCCCGACTGGAACAGGCGCATGAGGTCGTCGGTGAGCGACAGGTAGAACCGGCTCTCGCCCGGGTCGCCCTGACGACCGGAACGGCCGCGCAGCTGGTTGTCGATGCGGCGCGACTCGTGGCGCTCGGTGCCGAGCACGTAGAGCCCGCCGGCCTCGACGACCTCGGCGCTCTCTTCGGCGACCTTCTGCTTGGTGGCCGTGTAGGCCTCATCCCACGCCTGCTCGTACTCGTCCGGGGTCTCGACCGGATCCAGGCCCTTGGCCTTGAGCTCCTGCACGGCGAGGAACTCGGCGTTGCCGCCGAGCATGATGTCGGTACCGCGACCGGCCATGTTCGTGGCCACGGTGACCGCGCCCAGCCGCCCGGCGCGGGCGACGATCTCGGCTTCGCGCGCGTGGTTCTTGGCGTTGAGCACCTCGTGCTTGATGCCCTTCTTGGAGAGCAGGCGCGAGAGGTATTCGCTCTTCTCCACGCTCACCGTTCCCACGAGCACGGGCTGGCCCTTCTCGTGACGGGCGGCGATGTCTTCCACGACCTGCGCGAACTTCGCCGTCTCGTTCTTGTAGACGAGGTCGGAGCGGTCCTGACGGATCATCGGCTTGTTCGTGGGGATCGGCACGACGCCCAGCTTGTACGTCGACATGAACTCGGCGGCCTCGGTGTCGGCCGTACCGGTCATGCCGGCGAGCTTGTCGTACAGGCGGAAGTAGTTCTGCAGCGTGACCGTGGCGAGGGTCTGGTTCTCGGCCTTGACCGGCACACCCTCCTTGGCCTCGATGGCCTGGTGGATGCCCTCGTTGTAGCGGCGACCGACGAGGATGCGGCCGGTGTGCTCGTCCACGATCATGACCTCGTCGTTCATCACGACGTAGTCGGTGTCGCGCTTGAACAGCGCCAGCGCCTTGATCGAGTTGTTGAGGAACGAGATGAGCGGGGTGTTGGCCGACTCGTAGAGGTTGTCGATGCCGAGGTAGTCCTCGACCTTCTCGATGCCGGGCTCGAGCACGCCGACGGTGCGCTTCTTCTCGTCGACCTCGTAGTCCTCCCCCGCCTCGAGCGTGCGCGCGATCTTCGCGAACTCGGTGAACCAGCGGTTCGCCTCGCCCGATGACGGACCGGAGATGATCAGCGGCGTGCGGGCCTCGTCGATGAGGATGGAGTCGACCTCGTCGACGAGCGCGAAGAAGTGCCCGCGCTGCACGAGGTCCTCCTTGCGCCAGGCCATGTTGTCGCGCAGATAGTCGAAGCCGAACTCGTTGTTGGTGCCGTAGGTGATGTCGCAGGCGTACTGCTCGCGGCGCACCTCAGGCGTCTGACCCGACACGATCACGCCGGTGGTCATGCCGAGGGCGCGGTAGACGCGACCCATGAGCTCGGACTGGTAGGTGGCGAGGTAGTCGTTGACCGTAATGACGTGCACGCCCTCGCCGGCGATGGCGTTGAGGTAGGTGGGGAAGGTGGCGACGAGCGTCTTTCCCTCACCGGTCTTCATCTCGGCGATGTTGCCGCCGTGCAGGGCCGCGCCGCCCATGATCTGCACGTCGTACGCGCGCATGCCCAGCGTGCGCCGGGCCGCCTCGCGCACGGCTGCGAACGCCTCGGGCATGAGCTGGTCCAGGGTCTCGCCGTTCGCGAAGCGCTCGCGCAGCACCGCGGTCTCACCGCGCAGGTCGTCATCGGAGAGCTTCTCGAACTCTGCCTCGAGGGCGCCTACCGCCTTCACCGTCTGGTTGAGCCGGCGCAGGGTGCGACCCTCACCGGCGCGCAGCAGCTTCTCAAGCGGATTCGCCACGGATGTCTTCTCCTCGAGGTGGATGAGGCACGACGCGCAGGGTATGCGCCGGGCACATCCACCCATGTTACCGGCGCGTGACCTTGGCATCGCCTCCGAACAGCGCATCCCGTGGTTTCCGGATATGCATATACTCGAAAACAGTTTCCTGGAAAGGAGGATCGATGTCCGTCCGTCAAAGCCTGCTCGCCATCCTCGACCAGGGTCCCTGCTACGGGTATCAGCTGCGTGCGGAGTTCGACCGCCGCACGGGATCGACGTGGCCGCTCAACGTCGGCCAGATCTACAACACCCTGGAGCGACTCGAGTGCGACGGCTTCGTCGAGCGCGGCGACGCCGACGATCAGGGGCACGTGTACTGGCGGATCACCCCGGGGGGATCCGCCGAGGTCGCGAGCTGGCTGGGCTCCCCCGTCGTGCGCGAGCAGGCCACGCGCGACGAGCTCGCGATCAAGCTGGCCCTCGCCGCCACACTGCCCGGCGTGGATGCGGGTGCCGTGATCCAGGCGCAGCGCGTCGCATCGCTGTCGCATCTGCGGTCGCTGCAGCGCGCGAAGCACGCCGGCGCCGATCCCGGCAATCCCGAAGAGCTGGCCCGGTCGCTCGTCGTGGACTCGCTGATCTTCGCCGCAGAGGCCGAGGTGCGCTGGCTGGATCACACCGAACAGCGTCTGCTGTCGCATCCGCGTCATGCGATGGGGCTCGAACTCGCCACCGAGCGCCCCAGGCGCGGCCGCCCGGTCCGAAGCGGAGCCGATCCCCAGCCGCGACGCGCCCGGCAACCGTAAGATCGGAGCATGGCCGGATTCTGGGGCAGACGCAAGCGGGAACAGGAAGCGCAGGCGGCGCAGGACGCGGATCTCGCGCGGCGCGCGGAGCAGGCGCTCGTCACGACGGATGAGCGCATCCGCACGGCGACCGACGAGCTCGCGTTCGCCACGGCCGAGCTGGGCGAATCGTTGACGAAGGATTTCCGCGACGCCCTCGGCGCCGTCCGCACGCACCTGGGCGAAGCATTCCAGCTGCACCAGCTGAACCACGACGAGATCCCCGACACCGCCGAAGAGCTGCGCACGCGTCATGCACGCATCGCGCAGCTGTGCGAATGGGCGCACGACCTGCTCGACGAGAAGTCGGCCGCGCTGTCCGAATCGGTCTCCCGCGTGCGCCGCGCGCCCGAGGTCATCGCCCAGGTGCGCACGGATGCGACGCGTCTGGGTGCGCGCGTCCCTCACGCCCGCGAGACCATCGAGCGGCTGACGCAGCGGTACTCCGACGACGCGATGCGACGCATCGCGCGCAGCGCCGACGAGGCCGAGCAGCTGCTGGCCTTCGCAACGCACAGCGCCGATGTCTGCGAGCGGCGGCGCGAGGCGAAGCGCAACGAGGAGGCCGTGCTCGCCCTGGAAACGGCCACCGAGGCGATCCGACGCTCCGAAGTGCTGCTGGATGCCGTCGAAGACTTCGAGATCGAGGCGCTGCGCGCCGAGTCCACGCTCGCCGAGGTCGTGGAGGACTCTCGAGGCGACCTGGTCTCGGCTCGTTCCGCCCCGTCGACCCCGGCCGTCAGCGAGGCGATCGCAGCGCTGGATTCGGCGCTGACGGCGGTGGCACCGATCGGCACGCGCTCGGATCCGTTCGCCGACCTCAGCATGCTGCGCACGGCGAACACCGCTCTCGACGAGGCCGTCGCCGCAGCCCGCTACCGCGCTGAGAACCCGCTGCCGGCGATCGAGCACGTGCAGCACGCGATCGATGACGCCGACCGCCAACTGGGCATCGCCCGCAGTCTGATCGCCGGCCACCGCGGCTGGATCGGCGCGGATGCGCGCACCCGTCTCGCCGAAGCCGAGCGGCTGCGTGCCGAGCTGCCGCGGTTGATGCCGGCCGAGGAGACCCGCGAGCAGGCGCTGAGCACGGCGCGACGGGTGGCGCAGCTGGCATCCGAGGCCCTGCAGCTCGCCCAGCACGACATCGACTCGTCCCGCCCGGATCAGGGCTGGGGCGGTGGCCCGGGCGGATGGGGCGGCGGGCGCCGCGGCGGCGGCGACGTCGTCTCCGGCGTGCTCGGCGGACTCGTCATCGGCAGCATCCTCGACGGCATCTTCGACTGACTCGTCGCACCGACCCGCGAAACGGCGACTCCCTCTCGGAACCGTGCGAATCGTTCGCCGTTGCGGGAGGGAGTCGCCGTCTCACGGAGTGAGGAGTTCGGACGCGGTCAGCTGGCGAGCTCTTCCGCGGCCGGCGGGGCCTGGGTGCTCAGAGAGATGACTCCGTAGTCCCAGCCCTTGCGGCGGTATACGACGCTGGGGTGATCGGTGCGCACGTCGACGAAGAGGAAGAAGTCGTGACCGACCAGCTCCATGCGGTCGACGGCCTCTTCGACGGTCATCCACTCCGCGTCGAACTGCTTGGTGCGGATGACGACGGGCGAGTATTCCTCTTCGCCCTCGGCGGCGACGGGGATCTCCCCGGTCGCGACGGCGCGGAGCACGTCGACGGATGCCGGGCTCACGTCGATCCCGGTGAGCTCGCCGCTGCCCTTCTCGAAATGGGCGCCGCGGGGATGGTTGCGCGCGTCGATCCGCTTGTCCTTGGCGCGGCGGAGCTGCTCGGCGAGCTTGTCGACGGCCATATCGAGGGCGGCGAACTTGTCGGCGTCCCTGGCCTCCGCGCGGACCACGGGTCCGCGGCCGGAGACGGTCAGTTCGACCGTCTCGTCTTCGACGCGCCCGTTGCGATAGGCGCGATGGGTGACCTTGACGTCCAGCTGCTGCGCCTTGGGAGCGACCGTCGCGATGCGCGACGACTTCTCTTCCACGACCGTCCGGAAGCGATCGCTGATGCTCACTCCCACGCCGACGATGTTCGTTTCCATCCCTGACCTCCTTGTTCCGGTCCTCCCGGCCAAGGGCGGACCGTGGTCGCCTTGTGACCCCCTACCGTAGTCGGCGAAAGCGCCGCTGTCACCACCGGATCCGCGGCAGGCCCAGCGCGACGTGTCAGCGCCTCGAAGCGTCGTGGGACCGAGGGGTCGCCGCGGTCGCGGCACAGCCGATGACGCACCACCCCTGCGCCTCCAGAGCGCGCACCGCCTCGTCCATCGTCGCGCCCGTCGTCACGACGTCGTCGACGACGATCACGGCCCTGCCCGCACCGGGACGGCGGGCGCGCATGCTGCCTGCGACGTTGCGGACGCGCGCCCGCCGGTCGAGCCCGCGCTGGTCGGCGATCCGGCGGGCGGCGACGAGCACCGGCTCGACGGCACCGATCCGCCGGCACAGCAGATCGGGCACCCGGAATCCGCGGCGCCGGAACGCCGCCCGCGACGTCGGCACCGGAACGAGCGCGACCGGAACGCGGATGCCGCGGCCGTCGCCCGCGGCGAGCGCCGCCGCCACGGCATCCGCCATCGCGGGGCCGAGATCGCGGATCAGCGCGGTGCGTCCCTCCTCCTTGACAGCGCGCACGGCTCGCGCCATCGCTCCCGCGAACGGGGCGCCCGCGTGCACCGCACGACCGGCGGGAGTCGTCACGCGGTGCACGCGTGGCGCCAGCGCGGAGCGGCACGCCCCGCACAGCCCCTGGCCGACGGCTCCGCACCCGGCGCACTCCGCGCCGGTGGCGGCCTCCAGCGCCTCCCGGAGAGCGTCGCGGAGCGGTCCGAGCAGGCCTCGGAGCGCACTCGCGCGGCTCGGCGCCCGAGCGTGGGGCACGGTCTGATTGTTCGGCATACGGCGATCCTGCCGCCGCGTGCGCGCGCATGCGGAGCCGCGGCGCGCTCCGTGGACGACCGAGCGCAGATCGGCTCCTGGGGAGGAAGACCGAGCGAGGCGGCTCAGCCCACGACCTGCGTCGCGAGCAGACTCACCCCGGTCGCCTCGGTCTGCCAGATCGGACCGCTGCGCACCCGCAGCGTGCCGTCGTCGCCGAGCAGCCGGATGCTCGAGGCGGGCGTTGCCGGAGCGATCGCGATGCTGCCGTTGGGCACGTCGATGCTGGTCGACGGCCCGCCGATGGGCTGCTGGACGAGCCGGCGGCGCTCGCCGTCGTCGACGAGGATGCCGAGCGTCGCGTCATCGAGCCAGGCCATGTCGAGCACCTGTCCGTCGGGCCAGCCCACGACCACGTGCGCGCCGAGGTCGACGGGCAGCCCGTCGCCGTCGCGCACGACGGAGGCGACTTCGACGTGCTGCGCCGATCCGCTCGTGACCACCGCCGCGGCCCGTGCGCCGTCCCGGCTGAGCGAGAAGGCCGAGATCGACGACGCGTCGGCGAATCCGGACACCGGATGGGCGACGATCGACGGCGCCCACGCCATCACCGCGCCGGGCTGACCGGCCGGCACCGTCCAGGTGTATCCGAAGGCGTCGAGCGAGGGTTCCAGGAGCCCCGGCCGCCCATCGATCTCGTCGACGTCGCCCTCCGAGATCGCGTAGACCTGACCCGTCGTGATCTGCACGATCGCGCGACGATCCGCACCGTTGGCGACGACCGAGGAGATCGGCTGCGGGAAGTCGACGATCTGCTTGGACACTCCGTCGATCGGCGTCAGATCGCGCCCGGAGAGGTAGCCGAAACCGTCGTCGGTGCGCACGAGCGAGCGCGAGTCGACGCTCGTGGGACTGAACTGCGCCGGCCCCGTCTGCAGCTCACGGCCGTCGACGGTGAGCCTCACCTCGAGCACCCCCAGGGCGCTGAGGCTGCGCTCCAGCTGCGTGCGCATGCGTGCGCGCGTCGTGGCATCCGCCCCCAGCGCGGCGGCGCTCAACTCGACCTCGGCCACCTGCGACTCCACCGTGACGGCATCGCGCGCCAGCTCGATGTCGCCGGTGAAGGCCGTGCGCACCGCCTGCACGAGCCAGGGGCTCGGCGAGCCCGACACGAGGGCGCGCACGATGCGCGTGGCGGTGTTCTTGCGCTTCGGGAACCAGCGCACGTCGGGCACCAGATAGGTCCACGTGGAGTCGTAGAACTCCAGCGCGTACGGGCTGAAGACGTCGGCCGCCGCGAACGACTGCGCGTCGAGCACGATCCCGTCGGGGGCGGCGGTGATCCGCCACTGTCCGTCGGCGTTCTTGCCCAGCTCGTACTGCAGCTCCGCAGAGCCCGTGCCCGGGGCGACGGGGGTGTACACGCCGTCGGCGTCGACCGTGGCGGCCTGGCGCAACGTGAGGCTCACGCCGCTCTCGACGGCGTCGTCGGCCGGCTCGGGCGCCTCGTATCGCCGGTCGGCGACGCTCGTGTCGATCGTCACCCCGGCGTGCGGCTTCCACGCGTCTTGGAACGATGTCGCGAGGAACTCCCGCGCCACCGCCCAGTTGTCGGTGGGGCTGGAGGCCGCGTCGATGAATCCGCGCACGATCTGCTCCGGATCCGCATCCTCCGACGGACCCTGAGGCAGGTAGGTCACATCCGAGTCGTCGGAGCTCTGCCCGTCGACGCGGCCGGGGCGGACATCTCCCGTGGTGGGCAGCGTCGCGCAGGCCGTGAGCGCCAGCACGGTGGCCGCGACGACCACAGCGCGGATGATCCGTCTCGCCCTCATGATGCATCCTTCCCCGCGTCGCGCTTCCCGGCCTCGTATTCGCGGGTTCTCGCCCAGGGCACGAGCGTGATCGGCTCGGTGACCGTGCCGAGGTCGGACAACGCCTCCTCCGGCTCGAGCGCGACGGGCGACGGCCCCTGCACTGTTCCCGCGCCGCGCGGGAGCGTGAGCACGAAGTTCGTGCCCACCCCCAGCTCCGACCACACCGCGAGCGTTCCGCCGTGCAGGCGCGCATCGCCCAGGGCGATGGACAGCCCGAGGCCCGTGCCGCCGATCGTGCGGGTGCGGGAGGGGTCGGCGCGCCAGAAGCGGTCGAACACGCGCTCGGCGTCCTCGGGCGCCATACCCAGACCGGAGTCGCGCACCCCGACGGCGACGGCATGCTGGTTGCTGTCGACGGTGACGACGATCGGATGCCCTTCGCCGTGCTCGATGGCGTTGCCGACGAGGTTGCGCAGCACCCGGCGCACCCGCCGCGGATCCATGTCCACCGGCGTGTGCCCGCCGGGGGCGACGAGGCGCAGCGCGGTCGCGTGGGTCTCGGCGAGCGGGGCGAGCTCTTCGACCATCTCCTCGGCGAGGTGGGCGAGGCTCGTCGGCTCGGTCTCCAGCTGCACCGAGCCGGCGTCGTAGCGGCTGATCTCCAGCAGGTCGGCCAGCAGGGTGTCGAAGCGCTGAACCTGCGCGTGCAGCAGCTCGGCCGTGCGGGTGGTGGTGGGATCGAACGCGTCGCGCTGGTCGTTGAGCATCTCCGAGGCCAGCCGGATGGTCGTCAGCGGCGTGCGCAGCTCGTGCGAGACGTCGGAGACGAAGCGCTGCTGCACCAGCGACAGCTCGCCCAGCTCCTTGATCTGGGACTCGATGCTGTCGGCCATGGCGTTGAACGAGCGCCCCAGGGTGGCCAGCTCATCCTCGCCGCGCACCGGCAGCCGCACCTCCAGGTCGCCGGCGGCCAGGCGCGCACTCGTCTCGGCCGCCTCGGTGATGGGCAGCACGACCGAGCGCAGCGAGAACCACACGATGAGGGTGATCAGCGCGATGAGCACGACGCCCGCGATCCACAGGCTCCCCTGCACGAGCACGAGCGTCTGCTGCGTGTCGGCCAGATCGTAGGCGATGTACAGCCCGTAGGCGCCCGCATTGGGCACGACGAGCCGCTGACCGACGATGATGCCCGGGTTGCGGTCGCCGTCGGCGGCGGTGAGCGCAACGGGCTGCCACCACTGCTTGTCCGACTGGTCGAGCACGGCGTTGCGCAGCTCGGTGGAGATCGTGGTGCTCGACAGGCCCTGCTGGAAGTCCTGCGGGGCGATCGTCGAGGGGCTCTCGTCGAGGCGCAGCACGGCGATGCGGTCGGAGCTGGACACGCTGCTGAGCCGGCCCCGCACATCGCGCATGAGACCCTGCAGCGCCGTGCGGTCGCCCTGCGCATCGGAGGAGTACAGCAGCCCCTGGGCATCGTTGGCGGCCCGCTGGGCGTCTTCGAGCACCTGGTCCTTGCGCGCCTCCCAGAGGTTGTTCTGAATCGCCAGGGCCATGGCTCCGCAGGTGACGAGGATCGCGATGGCCGTGAGAGCCAGCGTGACCACGAGCGTGCGGAAGCGCAGGGAGTGCCGCCACAGCCCGGCCAGGCGCTGCGGCCATCCGCGCCAGTCCTGCACGATCGCGGCGCGGGTCGCGACCGCACTCGTCGCCGGCACGGTCGCCTAGCCCGCGCTCCCGGCGCGATAGCCGACGCCCCGCACGGTGGTGACGATGCGCGGGTTGTCGGGATCGAGCTCGACCTTCGCGCGCAGCCGTTGCACGTGCACGTTCACGAGCCGCGTGTCGGCCTTGTAGTGGTAGCCCCACACCTGCTCGAGCAGCATCTCGCGGGAGAACACCTGCTGCGGCTTGGATGCCAGAGCCACGAGCAGCTGGAACTCCAGCGGGGTGAGCGCGATGGGGTCCTGCCCGCGGCGCACCTCGTGCGCATCCACGTCGATCACGACGTCGCCGATGCGCAGCACCTCGGTGGTGGACTGCGGGGTCGGGCGCAGGCGGGTGCGGATGCGCGCCACGAGCTCCTTGGGGTTGAAGGGCTTGACGATGTAGTCGTCAGCGCCCACTTCGAGACCGCGCACGACATCGGCCGTGTCGCTGCGCGCGGTGAGCATGATGACGGGCACACCGGATTCGGCGCGGATGCGGGTGCAGATCTCGATCCCGTCCATGCCGGGGAGCATGAGGTCGAGAAGCACGAGGTCGGGTCGCTGCGTGCGCCATTCGTCGACGGCCTTGGCGCCGTCGGCGCAGAACACGGGCTCAAAGCCCTCCGTGCGCAGGACGATGCCGATCATCTCGGCCAGGGCGGTGTCGTCGTCCACCACGAGGATGCGTGAGGTCATGGTGCGCAGTCGTCCTTCAATCGCTCGCATGCGGGCGGTGCCGTCGACCGCGATCCGCCTCGCTCCACACTACTTCACGACGCCGCCGGAGTCTGGGAGGCCGTGTCGAAAGCCTGACGGATCAGCCGGCCGTCGGTTCGCGAAGGCCCGAACGGGAGCAGGGTCGGAGCCGTGTGACACGATGGAGACCAGCACCCGTGATCGCCGGAGGAAACGTGAGCGCACCCACCTGGACACCCGCGCCCCGCCCGGGCCTGGTCCCCCTGCATCCGCTGAGCTTCGGCACGCTGCTGGCCAAGTCCTTCGGCGCCCTGCGGCACAATCCGAAGATCCTGTTCGGCTTCGCCGTGGTCGTGCAGCTGCTCGTGCTCATCCTGACGGGGGTCATTCTCGGCGCCGTGGCGATCATGTCGTTCATGCGCCTGGAGAGCATGCGCCCGGGCTCGGACGAGTACATGACCGTGCTGATCGGCTCGGCCGCGACGACCATCGTCGCAGCCCTCGTCGTGGGTCTGGGCTCGACCGCGTTCGCCGCGATCGTGCAGGGCGTCGTCGCCGCCGACATTGCCGAGGCGGTGCTCGGCGACAAGCCCACCCTCGGCCAGCTCTGGCGACGAGTGCGCCCCGCCGCCTGGCGCCTCATCGCCTATTCGCTGCTCGCTGCACTGGCCGTGTTCCTCGGAATCTCACTGGCTCTGGGAATCGTGTTCGGCGGGCTCGCCGCCCTCACCGGCTTCTCCGAAGGCGGCCTCGTCTTCGCCGGCATCGGCACGGCGTTCGTGGGTCTCGGACTGATCCCGCTGTTCGTCTGGCTGGGCACCAAGCTCATGCTCGTGCCGAGCGTGCTCGTGCTCGAACGCGCCACCCTGCGCGACGCGCTCGTGCGATCGTGGCGGCTCATCCGCGGGCGCTTCTGGGTCGCTTTCGGGGTGCTCATCCTCATCGGGCTGATCATGGGCACGGCTGCGCAGGTCGTCGGCGTTCCGGCGAGCATGGTGAGCTCGCTCATCGTGCCCGTCGTCGCCCCGACCGGCGCGCCCGACGCCTCGCAGATTCTGACCATCGTGCTCGCGACGGTTCTGCCCCAGGTGCTCGTGATCGTGATCCAGGCGATCTCCACCGTCGTGCAGTCCACCGGTGCCACGCTCGTGTACCTCGACTGCCGGATGCGCCACGAGGGCCTCGACCAGGATCTGCTGGCCGCCGTCGAGCGCATCCATGCCGGCCTGCCGGTGGAACGCGACCCGTTCCTCGTCGATCCGACCAGGGCCGTGACCGCCGAGTACCGCCCGCTGCAGAAGACGGTGTGGGACGCGCCTCCTCCTCCGCCCGATCCGCAGGGGTACGGCTACACACAGGGGTACCCGCAGCAGGGTTACCAGGGCTATCAGGGCTACCGGACACCCGGATACCAGGCATACCCGCCGCAGGCGACCGCGCCTCCTGCTTCCCCGGCCGCGCCCCCTCCGACCGCGCCGCGGGCGGATGACGGCCGAGGCTGGACGGCCCCCGGATCCGACCGCGGATGATCGCGATCCTCGCCGATCTCCCCCTCGTTCCCGATGGAGACGCAGCACGGCAGCAGGCCGAGCAGGAGCTGTCGAAGACGGCGTACGTCGAGGCCCGGCCGACGTTGTTCGACGAGTGGGCGCGCGCCATCGTCGACTTCCTCGGCACCCTGTTCTCGCCCCGCGGCGGGGAGGCACTGGGCCCGCTCGCCCTCGTGATCGCCGGGATCGTCATCGTCGGCGCGCTCATCGCGGTGCTCATCATCTGGGGCCGTCCGCGTCGATCGTTCACGCGGCGATCGGCGATCGGCGACCTGCTCGGCAGCAGCGACGGCCGCTCCGCCGCCCAGCTGCGCGACGACGCGGAGAGCCGTGCTCGATCCCGCGACTGGGATGAGGCGATCGTGCTCCGCTACCGGGCGCTCGCCCGCGCCCTCCAGGAGCGGGAGCTCATCTCCCCCGCGCCAGGGGCGACGGCGCAGCGCATCGCGCGCGAGGCGAGTGCCCCGTTCCCGCACGAGGCCGATGCGCTCGGCGCCGCGGCGGCGTGGTTCGACGACGTGCGGTACCTGCGCCACCCCGGCACGGCCGACCGCTACCGGACCTTGGCCGACACCGATGACCGTCTGGCGAACACTCGACCCGTGGAGGTGCTGGTGTGAGCGCGCCTGCTTCGACCACGTCCGCACCGGTCGCCCCTCCGACGCGATCTGATCCTGGTGCGGGGGTCGAGCCTCCCGCGGCGCACTATTCCTCTGCGGCCGAAGGCGGTGACACCTACCACCGCACGCCCGGACGCCTCCGCGAAGCACTGGGATGGATCCTCCTCGCCGTCGTCGTGCTCGCTGTGGCCGTGGTGAGCCTCTCGTTCGCCACCACCGCCCCCGCCCGCGCCTCGGGTTTCGACCCCGAGAGCGCAGGCTTCAGCGGAACGCGCGCACTGGCCGAGATCGTGCGCGACGCCGGCGTCGAGGTCGTCGTGGTGCGCAACCGGGCCGCCGCGGTGCAGCATCTCGACGACCGCTCGACGCTCGTGCTGGCCGACCCCTATCCGCTCTCCGACGAGGCGGCGCTCGAGCTCGTCGGCAGTGCCGAGCGCACCGTGCTGCTCACGGCGAGCTCGCGCATGCTGCGTCTGCTCGACCTCGGCGAGAACGCCTCGGGCACGAGCGACCCTGTCGGCCCCTCGTGCGACGAGGCGGGTTTCGCCCGCGTCGGCACGATCGTGCCCGACCGAATGTTCCGTGCGGCCGACGACGTGACGACATGCTTCGGCGACGGGGATGCCGCGGCCGTGCTCGTCGCCGATCGCGAGGGGAGCCGGGTGACTCTCGTCGACGGCTCGCGCCTGCTCACCAACGAGCATCTCGCCGAGCACGGAAACGCGGCACTCGGCATGGCGCTGCTGGGCCAGAGCGAACGCGTCGTCTGGTACGTGCCGTCATTCTCCGACAGCGACATCTCCGATGCGGATGCCGAGGCGACCCTCGGAGAGCTCACCCCCGGCTGGGTATCCCCGGTGATCGTCCTGCTGCTGCTCACCGCGGTCGTGGCCGGGATCTGGCGCGGCCGCCGGTTCGGCCCGCTCGTCGCCGAGACCCTGCCGGTCACCGTGCGCGCCTCCGAGACGATGCAGGGCCGTGCACGGCTCACGGCCCGCGGCGGCGATGCGCGCCACGCGGCCGCCGAGCTGCGTACCGGTACGCTGGCCCGCCTGGCCGCACGGCTGTCGATGCCGGAATCGGCGGGAGTCGCGGCCATCGCCGACGCTACGGCCGACCGCATCCGAACCTCGCGGGACTCCGTGCGCGCCGTGCTGGAAGCACCCCTCCCCACCTCCGATGCAGAGCTCGTCGCCGACGCGCGCCGCCTCGCCGCACTCGAGACCGCGGTCGATGACATCGCCCGCACCGAAAGGAGCACACCGTGACCGACCCGATTCCCGGCGCCGATCCCCGCCCCGAGCCTGATGGCGCCCTCGAAGACGGCACAGCCGCCGCGCACGACACGGCACCCGCGCCTGGATCCGGACCGGCGTCCGGCACCGCGGATGCGGCACTGCGCGAGGCCATGCATCGCGTGCGCACCGAGGTCGACAAGGCCGTTGTCGGCCAGGCCGGTACGGTGACCGGCCTCCTCGTCGCGCTGCTCGCCCGCGGCCACGTGCTGCTGGAGGGCGTGCCCGGTGTGGCGAAGACGCTCGTCGTGCGAGCGTTCTCCCGCGCCCTCGGCCTGGACACCACGCGCGTGCAGTTCACGCCCGACCTCATGCCGGGAGACGTGACCGGATCGCTCGTGTACGACGCGCGCTCCGGTGAGTTCGACTTCCGTCCCGGTCCGGTGTTCACGCACATCCTGCTCGCCGACGAGATCAACCGCACTCCCCCGAAGACGCAGGCCGCGCTGCTGGAGGCGATGGAAGAGCGCCAGGTGTCCGCCGACGGCGCCAGCCGCACGCTGCCGGACCCGTTTCTCGTGGCCGCCACGCAGAACCCGATCGAGCACGAGGGCACGTACACGCTCCCCGAGGCGCAGCTGGACCGCTTCCTCATGAAGCTCGTCGTACCGATGCCCGAACGCGAGGCCGAGGTCGCCGTGCTGCGCAAGCACGCCGACGGCTTCTCGCCGCGTGAGCTCACCGACCTGCGCGCGGTCGTCTCGCGCGACGAGATCGTCGCCGCCCAGCACGCCGCCGACCGGGTGGAGGTGACCGACGACGTGCTCGGCTACGTCGTCGACCTCGCCCGCGCCACCCGCCGGGCGCCGTCGGTGCTGCTGGGCGCCAGCCCGCGCGCATCGACCGCGCTGCTCGCCGCCGCCAAGGCGTGGGCATGGCTCAACGGCTCCTCCGCCGTGACGCCCGATCACGTGCAGACCATGCTCGTGCCCGTCTGGCGTCACCGCATCCAGTTGCGCCCCGACGCTGAGATGGAGGGCGTGTCGGCGGATGCCGTGCTCGCCTCGGTCGTGCAGCAGACCCGGGTGCCGATCTAGGTGTTCGTCACCGGTCGCCTCGTGCTCGTCGTCGGTCTCGGCGTCGTGCCGATCGTGGTGCTCGCGATCCTGGGCGCGCCGGCGTGGATCGTGCTGCTCGGCTGGATCGTGCTGTGCGCCGTGCTCGTGCTCGCCGATGTGCTGCTGGCTGCTTCGCCGGCGCGGGTGACCGTGTCGCGCTCCGTGCCCGGCCGGGTGCGGCGGGACGAATCGGCGATTGCACGGGTGAGCCTGCACAACCGCGGCGAGCGCGCGCTGCACGGACTCGTGCGCGATGCGTGGCAGCCCACGGCGGGCGCTCCGGCCGAGCGCCTCGCTGTGGAGATCCCCGCCGGCGAGCGGCGCAGCATCGACGTCGCGCTGCGCCCCCGCCGCCGCGGCGAGCTGACCAGCGCATTCGTCGCCCTGCGCTCGCGTGGGCCGCTGGGCCTGGCGGGCAGACAGGGGCGGCACGATGTGCGCGGCGCGATCCGGGTGCTCCCCGCCTTCACCTCCCGCCGCCACCTGCCCTCCCGGCTGGCGCGACTGCGCGAGCTCGACGGCAACACGAGCGTGCAGGTGCGCGGCCAGGGCACCGAGTTCGACTCGCTGCGCGAATACGTGCGCGGCGACGACGTGCGCTCGATCGACTGGCGGGCCACCGCCCGCGCGGGCACGACGATGCTGCGCACCTGGCGCCCTGAGCGCGACAGGCATGTCGTGATCCTCGTCGACACCGGGCGCACGGCCGCCGCGCGCGTGGGCGACGGCACGCGACTCGACGCCTCGTACGAGTCGGCGCTGCTGCTCGCCGCACTCGCGCAGCGCGCGGGAGATCACGTGCACCTGCTGCTCGTCGACCGCGTCGTGCGCGCCAGAGTCACGGGCGTCGACGGGGCGGCGCTGCTGCCCGCCCTCTCGGATGCGATGGCGCCGATCCACGCACGCCTCGTCGACACCGACTGGGGAGCGGCGTTCGCGTCCATCCGCACCGTGACGACGCGTCCCTCGCTCGTCGTCGTCCTGACGGCGCAGGATGCGCCCGAGAGCGCCCGCGGGTTCCTCGGCGCGTTCCCCGCCGCGTCGCGCGCCACGACGATCCTCGTCGGATCCACGACCGACGCCTCGATCGCGGCCACCGCGCGCGTGCGCGACTCCCGTGAAGACGTCTACCTCGCCGCCGCCGCCGAGCGCGCGCTGCGCGATGCCCGCGCCGTGGCCGACGCCGTGCGCCGCGCGGGCGGCGAGCCTCTGGCGGCGGATCCCGACGACCTGCCGCCGCGCATCGCCGACCGGTACCTGGAGCTCAAGGCCGCAGGGCGTCTCTGACCACAGATCCTGATCGATTCTTTCTTATGAATCATTCAGGATAAGCGCTATGCTCGATCCATGGCCACGACGCACGACGAGCTCTCCGACACCGATCGCCTCCGCGCCGCGGGGCTTCGCGTCACGGCGCAGCGCATCGCCGTGCTCGACGCTCTGCGCACCCGTCCGCACGCCACGGCCGAGATCGTGCACGGCCTCGTGCGCGACCGGGTTCCCGGCATCGCCCTGCCGACCGTGCACAGCGTGCTCGGCGATCTCACCGCGGCCGGCATCGTCAGCCGCGTGAGCCTGCCCGACAGCGGCAGCGCCCTGTACGAGTTGCAGCACGACAACCACCACCACCTCCAGTGCGTCTCCTGCGGGCGCGTGGAAGACGTCGACTGCGCCGTCGGCGCCGCCCCGTGCCTGCACCCGTCGCGCGATCACGGCATGCGCATCCTCGAGGCCGCCGTGACCTATAGAGCCATCTGCCCGGAATGCGAAAGGAAACTGAATGGCTGACAAGCCCGCAACCACCACCCAGACCGGAACCCCGGTCGCCAGCGACGCGCACTCCCTCACCGCGGGAGCAGACGGCATCACCGCGCTGCACGACCGCTATCTGGTCGAGAAGCTCGCGTCGTTCAACCGCGAGCGCGTTCCGGAGCGCAACCCGCACGCGAAGGGCGGCGGCGCGTTCGGCGAGTTCGTCGTGACCGAAGACGTCTCGGCCTACACGCGCGCCGCGGTGTTCCAGCCGGGCGCGAGGAGCGAGACGCTGCTGCGGTTCTCGTCCGTCGCCGGTGAGCAGGGTTCGCCGGACACCTGGCGCGACGTGCGCGGCTTCGCGCTGCGCTTCTACACGACCGAGGGCAACCTCGACATCGTGGGCAACAACACCCCCACCTTCTTCCTGCGCGACGCGATGAAGTTCCCCGACTTCATCCACTCGCAGAAGCGCCTGGGCGCCTCGGGTCTGCGCGACGCCGACATGCAGTGGGACTTCTGGACCCTCTCCCCCGAGACCGCGCATCAGGTGACCTATGTGATGGGAGATCGCGGTCTGCCGCGGTCGTGGCGGCACATGAACGGGTACGGCTCGCACACCTACCAGTGGATCAACGCCGAAGGCTCCCGCTTCTGGGTGCAGTACCACTTCCTCTCCCGTCAGGGCGTGGAGAGCATGAGCGCCACGGATGCCGAACTGCTCGCGGGATCGGATGCCGACCACTACCGCCGCGATCTGTACGAGGCGATCGAGCGCGGCGAGCATCCCTCGTGGGATGTGTACGTGCAGGTGATGCCGTACGCCGAAGCGAAGGAGTACCGCTTCAATCCGTTCGACCTCACCAAGACGTGGTCGAAGAAGGACTACCCGCGTATCAAGGTGGGCACCTTCACGCTCAATCGCAACCCGCAGAACTTCTTCGCCGAGATCGAGCAGGCCGCGTTCTCGCCGGGCAACCAGGTGCCGGGCACCGGCATCTCACCGGACAAGATGCTCATGGCGCGGGTGTTCTCCTACGCGGATGCGCAGCGCTACCGGATCGGCGCCAACTACAACCAGCTCCCCGTCAACGAGCCGCACGCGGCCGAGGTGCGCAACTACATGCACGAGGGCCAGATGCAGTACCGGTTCCATGGCGCCGAGCACCGCGTGTACACGCCGAACTCGTTCGGCGCGGCGGGCGGGCCCGAGGCCGATCCGCTGGCCGGCGTCGAAGCGAGCTGGGAGTCCGACGGCGAGCTCGTGCGGGCCGCCGCCACGCTGCACAGCGAAGACGACGACTTCGGCCAGGCGGGCACCCTCATCCGCGAGGTGTTCGATGACGACCAGCGCGCCCGCTTCGTCGACACGCTCGTCGGGCAGTACCAGGGCCTGACGATCCCCGTGATCAAAGAGCGCTTCCTGCAGTACTGGACGAACATCGACCAGGCCACGGCCGACGCGATCCGTGCGCAGATCGCCGTCGGGGCGCCGCAGGACGACTTCGTCGACACCGACGCCTGAGCGACGATCAGATCGAGGGGGCGGGATGCTGCGGCGTCCCGCCCCCTCGGCGTTTCTGCGCGCGGGCGGCCGGGCGTGCTCCAGGATGTGAGGCGAGCAGTACCGCGCAGCGCACCCATCGAGCACCGGAAGCACGAGGCATCCTATGAGCGATTCCGCATCGACCGAGATCGCGCTCGGCGCCGACGGCACCCCGCCGACCGCACCGCTGACCACCCGGCTGGTCGGCGAGGCGTTCGGCACCTTCATGCTCGTGTTCGGCGTCATCGGCACGGCCCTGTTCGCCTCCACGCACTTCACCGAGCCCGGTGCCGCCTCCGCGGTGTATCTCGCGGTCGCATTCGCCGTCGGCCTCAGCGTCGTCGCCGGGGTCTACGCCTTCGGCCCGATCTCCGGCGGGCACTTCAACCCCGCCGTGTCGGTGGGTGCCGCCGCCGCGGGCCGGCTGCCCTGGCGCGAGGTGGGTCCGTACGTGATCGCCCAGGCGATCGGCGCGGTCGTCGCCACGACCGTGCTCACCCTGATCGGCTCGTTCGGGCCCGCCGACTGGCTCACCCGCGTGCAGGACGCCGGTTTCATCAGCAACGGGTTCGACCATCTCTCCCCCGGGGGCTTCGGGCTGTTCGCGGCGATCATCGTCGAGGTGCTGCTCACCGCCGTGTTCGTCTACGTCGTGCTCGGTACGACACATCCGGCGCGGGGCACACGCATGGCCGGACTCGCGATCGGGCTCACGCTGACCCTCATCCACCTCATCAGCATCCCGGTCGACAATGCGTCGGTGAACCCGGCCCGCTCGCTGGCCACCGCCATCTACGGCGGGATCGAACCGCTCGCCCAGCTGTGGGTCTTCCTCGTCTTCCCTGTGCTCGGAGCGATCATCGCCGGGATGACGTATCGGGCGCTGTTCGACAGCGCCGGCCCCGTCAGCGCCGGTCGCGTCGCCGCGGGCGAGTCGGACTCCGAGTAGACCGGACTCCTCAGCCGGCGACGAGGCGCGGCGTTCCGGTGTCGAACTCGACGAGATCGCCCGTCTCCCCCTCGCGGGTCGCGCGCCGGCCCACGCCGAGCATGTAGACGAGGAACACCGCGAGCGCCGCGACGCCGATCCCGATCTTGACCGGCCAGGGCAGCGCCCATCCGGTCACGAAGCCCTCGACGAGTCCGGCCAGGGCCAGGGCGAAGACGAGCCCCATCGCCACGGTCGCCAGCGCCCGCCCCTCTTCGGCCAACGCCGCGCCGCGGGTGCGCGGCCCCGGCGCGACCCACGCCCAGAACAGGTGGAGTCCCGCTGCGGCGGCCACGAAGATGCAGGTGAGCTCGAGCAGGCCGTGCGGCAGCAGGTAGAGCACGAGCAGATCGCCGTGACCGTGCGCGAACATGACCGCCGCCGACACTCCCAGGCTCACCGCGTTCTGCATGATGACATACACGGGCCAGATGCCCGTGACGCCGAAGATCACGCACTGCGCGGCGATCCAGGCGTTGTTCGTCCACACCATCCCCGCGAACACGGCTGCGGGGTTCTCGGTGTAGTACCCGGTGAAGTCCTCCTCCGCGTACTGCTCCAGTGCGTCGGCGGGCCCGAGCGCGGCGATGAGCGCGGGATCCGAGGTGAGCCACAGCGAGGTGACCGCGATGGTCCCCAGCGTCACGAGGGCGATTACGAGCGTCGTCCACCGCACGCGGTACAGCGCCGCCGGCAGCTGCCGGGTGAAGAACCGCGTCGCCTGCACGAGGATGCTCTCACTGGCCCCGGTCAACCGCAGCCGTGCCCTGGCGAGGATCGTCGACACATGGGCGCTCTGCGGCGACGCCCCCGCCGAGGTCTTCAGATCGGCCAGATCGGCCGACGCCGCCCGGTACCGGGTGATGAGCTCGTCGACGCCCGGGCCGTCGAGACGTCGGCGCGTGAGCTCGTCGAGCCGCTGCCATTCGGCACGTCTGGCATCGGCGAGGGCATCGGCATCCACCTGATTTACTGTACTCATGTCCGACCCCGCGACCGCCGACGACGAGGTGCTCTCGGGCGAGGCCGTCGCGATCGACGTGCAGCCGGTGGGCTTCTTCCTGCGGGTGCTCGGGGCGGCCATCGACGTGGTCGCCTGCGTGCTCGTCTTCATCGCGTTCCTGATGCTGCGGCTGTGGCTGGTCTCCGCCGTCGGCTACGACGATGCGATCGACCGCATCCTGCTCGTCGTCTCGATCGTGATCTCGTTCGTCGTGCTGCCGTGCGCCGTCGAAGTGCTCAGCCACGGGCGCAGCCTCGGCCGCCTGGCCGTGGGCGGCCGGATCGTGCGACTCGACGGCGGTGCGGCAGGATTCCGGCACGCGTTCATCCGCGCGGTCGTGGGCATGCTCGAGATCTACAGCACGCTCGGCGGCGGCGCGATCCTCGCCGGCGCCTTCTCGGCCCGCTCTCAGCGGCTCGGCGACATGATCGCCGGCACCTACGCGCAGAAGGTGCGTACGCCGCGCCTGGTGCCGCATGCTCCCGTGCTGCCGCCGATGCTCACCGGCTGGGCCGCCATCGCCGACGTCGCCCGCATGCCCGATCGCCTGGCCCGCCGCATCTCGCAATTCTTGCAGACCGCGGATCGGATGCTGCCGGCGGCGCGGGCACGGATCGCCCACGATCTCGTCGCGGAGGCCTCGGCGTTCATCTCGCCGCTGCCCGCCGCACCCGACGAAGCCGTGCTGCACGCCGCCATGGCGCTGCGCCGCGAACGCGAGACGCGCGCGCTGCTGCTCTCCGACGACCGTGCCGAGCGCCTCACCGGCACCCGAATCGGCCTCTGAGCGCCGATCGGCGCCGGATCAGGCGCGGAGGGTCTCGTGGCGCACGACGATCCATCCTGCGGGCACCGAGAGCCGATCGGTGTGCAGCGCGCACAGGTCGTGCGCGTGGGGATCGTGCTCGGCGCCGAGGGGGCCGAGCGCGGCCATCTGGTCGCCGTAGTCGAAGGTGAGGGTGGCGACCGCTTCTCGCGAGCAGCCGACCTTCGAGCAGAGTCGTCCGTTCATCTCCGCCAGCGTAGAGCCGTGCGCGGCAGCCGCCCGGGATGCCGCGCGGAAGGCGCCTAGACTGGCCGCATGCCCCGCCGCCGTCCTCTGCGCCGCCCGGTGCCCGCGCCTCGCCGCGGTGCTCGCCACGGCCGGCACGGCCGCCTCGGGCGCAGCCCGGTCGTGCGCCCGCCGCTTCCCCCGCTGGAGGGACGCCTGGATCAGTTCGACCTCGCCGTCGGCACGGCGGTCGAGTTCTTGCGATCGACGTGGCCCGAGCTGCGCGATGTGCGCTTCGACATCGCGGCGATGCCGGGCTCCCACGATCCCGACGGCATCCCCCGCTGGCACGTGGATGTACCGGGAACGCGCATCACGCTGTTCCGGATCCCCATCGAGCGCCTGCTCGTGCCCGGCCACGACGACGCCCTGCACCGGCGCGTCGCGATCGAGGGGGCGGTGTTCCGCGCCGCCGCCGAGTACGCGGGGCGCGATCCGTGGGAGCTGGATCCTCCACACGATCACCACTGACCACGGTCACCACGGGCGCGATCACCGCTGACCGTGCCCGCCGGTGCGCGCGTCGGGCCCGGTACGGGTCACTGCGTGACGACGATGGGCTGCGACGCCTTCGACGTGGGGTGCACCGGGTAGCCGGCGATCTGTCCGGTGCCGAGGTACGACACCGCAGCACGCAGCGCTCCCTCCGACTCGAGTGTGTACACCGTGCCCGCGGCCACGTCGATCATCGCCGACCCGTGCGCGGGGACCTCGATGCGCTGCTCGCCCGCGCCGAGGGGCGTCAGCACCGCCTCGATCGCCGCATCGCCGGCGTTGGTCAGCTGCACCTGCGGCTGCGGGCCGTCGGCGACGGCGAACGTCGTCGTGCCGCGCAGTTCCGGGGCCGACGTCATCCATGCGAAGTCGGCGCCCTTGCCGATCGCCGTCGTCTGCCACGCGGCCGCCACCACGGGGGCGCTGGCCTCGATCTCGATCGAGTAGAGGCCGGGCTGCAGCATCGACAGATCGACCTCCGAGGGCAGGCCCGCCTCGATCGACACGTCGATCGGATCGCCCGCGGCCGCACCGTCGGCGGCCGCGCGCGCACGGATCGTCACATCGGCATCGGCCGTGGGAGCGAGCAGACGCAGCTTCGTCGATGCCGCATCGGCGGTGGAGGCGAGCACGGCGCGCACACCGAGCAGCTGGAGACTCGTGTCCGGGCGCACAACCCCGTCCTGCAGGTCGATGCCCGCAGGATCGAGCGTGCGGATCAGGCTGGACTGCAGCGCGGCGCGCACGGGAGCGCCGCTGACCGTCACCTGCACGACGGGGCTCGACTCGCCCGCCGCGCCCTCCGCGAGCGGGATCGAGCGCTGCGTGCGGGCCGGGATGACCGTCTGGCTCTTCGACGTGCCCTGCGCGCCGTAGACCGTGAAGGTGACCGTGGCGGTCACCTCGCTCGGATTGGCGACGAGCAGGATGTCGCTGGCGCCGGTCGTCGCGGCACCGCCGACGATCCACGACTCCATGCTGGGCTCGCGGCAGGATGCGGCGGCGAAGCCCGCCAGGTCGTCGGAGCGGATGTCGACCGACTCCGCGGCCGCGATCTGGGCGGGTTCGCGATTCTCCGGGACGCCCAGGAACCAGGTGGTCTCGGGGTTGTCGGCGAGATCGGGGGTCGCGATCGTCTCTTCCTGGAGAGCTGTGCCGTCGGCGCCGGAGACGATGACGGGAACGCCCGCGGTGGACTGCTGCGTCGCGTTGGTCGCATCGCGCCCCACGGCGCGGAACGGTCCTGCGCACGTGAGCAGGGTGTCGCCGGGGTAGGGCGTGACCGAGGTCTGCGCCGGCGTGCTCTGCACACCGGGCAGCGTCATCGGCACGGCGACCACGACCCCGGCGACGCATGCCGCCGAGAGCGCCAGTCCTCCGATGAGGCGCGCACCGGTGCCGGCGACGCGAACGGCCTTCGATCCGCTCATCGCTGCTCTCCCTCGCTGTTCGACGGATCCGTCTCGCTGTTCGACGGATCCGTGCGGGGTGCGGGGTGCGCCTCCTCGGCTTCGGCGGGCGCCACCTCGGACTCGGCGGACTCCGCCTCGGGCCCGGGGGTCGGCTCCTCGGATGCGGGAGTCGCGTCCTCGGCCTCCGGCACCGTCGACTCGGTCTCACGCGACGCAGGCTCACTCGACACGGTCTCCGTCGGCGTCTCCTCATCCGGCTCGACGTTCTCGGCCTCCGCCGCCTGCGTCGCCTTCGTCGCAGGCTCGCCCTTGGCAGGCTTCTGCCGCTTCTCGCGCTTCTCCGGCTTGTCGCGCTTCTCCGGCTTGTCGCGGACGGGGCGGGGTTCGCGTTCGGGCAGAAGACCCACGGTCCTCGGCAGAGCGCGGGCTGCCCGGCGGGACGCTCGGGTGGGGATCGACAGCAGCAGCGCGGCGAGGAGCACGAGCAGCTGCAGCGCGATCACGAGTTGCGCGGTTGCGGTCTGCGCGGGCGTGGCCGCGGCGCGCGCCTCCGGCTCGGCCTCCATGCGCCACAGCACGCCCTTGGCGGTCTCGCCGACGCGGACGAACCCGGCGCGCTGATCCAGCGCCGTCACGGCGCCGAGGCGGCGATCGCGCGCGGCGTCGCTCTCTTCGCCCGCTGTGGTCAGCAGCACGTAGCGCACGCCCAGGGCCGACAGGTCGGCGGGGGCGTCGAACTCGCGCGACGAGACGAGATCGACGGCGAGCGCCGACAGGTCTTCGCCCCGCGGTGCGGTGGCCGTGCTGAGGATGCTCGCCTGGGCGCCCAGCGTCTCGCTGGCGCCCCATACCGTCTGCACGGCGAGACCCCCCTCGGATTCGGCCGTGAGCAGGAGGGTGCCCAGATCGCGATCGTCGCGGGCCTGGGCGTTGACATACGCGGGGAGCGTGCTCTCGGGGCCCTTGGTCAGCGTCGAGGCGTCACGAGCCACGGCCGTGAGCGAGGGCACCGCGCACACAGCGATCGCCGCGGCCGCCACGACGGCGGCCAGGGAACGGATCAGCGGCACCGTTATGATGCTGTCGAGGGTGACGACGGCGGCGCTCAGCGCCCCCGCCCACGCCAGGCTCAGGGCGGCGCCGGGCCAGATGGCGACCGGCGTGGCCTGATCGAAGGACACGGCGATTCCGACCACGGCGAAGGCGGTCGCAAGGCCCGTCGCGGAGGCGACGATCGAGAGCACGCCGACCGACCAGCGCGGGGCGATCGGAGCCAGCAGCGCGAGCACGGCCAGGGGCGCCGCCAGCCACAGCGCCCACGGCGCGGGGGTGCCGAGCATGGCGCTCCATCCCGCGGCGTCGGTCGTGGGCAGGCCAGCGGCGAGGGCGAGCCGGCCCGCGGCATCGGCCCCGGCCTGCGGGAGGGCGACGATGGCGCCCGGGTCGGCCAGCACGGCCCACGGCGCGCCGTGCGCGAACTGCCACACCACGAGCGGGGCGAACACGACAGCGGCGGGGATCAGCGTCCAGAGCGTCCGCACCGCGCCGCGCACGCTGCCGCGCGCCAGCAGGAGCACGAGCGAGAGCAGCCAGAGCAGCACGAGCGCGGGGGCGAGCGAGGGCGAGCAGGCGAGCACCGCGACGGTCACGATCGAGGCGGCGCCTGCCGCGCCCCAGGAGCGGTGCGCGACGATGCCGGTGTGGAACAGCCACGGCAGCAGCAGGTGCACGAGCACGGCGGCGGGGCGGCCCTCGGCGAGGGCGATGACGAACGGCGGAGACAGCGCCCAGACCGCCGCGGCGAACAGGCGCAGGCCGGGGCGCTCGGTGATCCGGGTGGCCGCGAACCAGCCGCCGAGCACAGCCAGGGGCAGGGCCCCGACCCACAGCAGCACGAGCGCATACGAGGGGGCGGCTGGCCAGAGGGATCCGAGCACGGCGACGACGCCGGCGAACGGATCGGCGGGGCCGAACACGTCGATGCCGAGCCCGCGCTGCCCGTAGGCGGCGTCTTTCCACAGCGCCGCGACGGTCTGGCGCATCGGCAGCAGTGCCCCACCGCCGAGCGCGGGCCAGGCCAGCAGTGAGATGAAGGCGGCCACGCTCACGACGAGTCCGGCCAGCACCGCCCATGCGCCGCCGCCGGAGAAGAATCCGAGCTCGGAGGCGTGACCACCCTCGGATCCGTGCCCGTCATCGAGCCGTTGGCGCAACTGCGCGCGCGTCACCCGCAGCGGGGCGATGCTCGCCCACGATGCCGCGCGGTTCTCGCGGATGGCGCGTCGCGAGCGGCCGACGGCGGCGCCGTCGACCATGCTGACGGCCGCGGCTCCCCATTCCGGGGCGACGGAGGCCGGACGCTTGCCGACGAGGTGGGTGATCGAGCGCCACAGCGCCAGCGGAAGCAGCGAGAGCCAGTGCAGCGGGACGGCGGCTCCGGGCGCGTACGACAGGCGCCGGTGCAGCTGCGCGCGGCGGGAGCGATAGGCGGAGCCGGCAGAGGAGGGCCGACCGTGCGCGACGGGGACGGCGATCCGTGCCGCGGCGACAGGTGCCAGACGCGCGCCGGCCAACCGGGCGCGCACGCCGAGGTCGAGGCCCTCGTCAGCACCGCCGAGGCCCGGGTCGGGGCGCAGCGATTCGGTGTGCTCGGCGCGGATCAGCAGGCCGCGCACGTCGGCGCCCAGCGCATCGTCCAGTCCGTCGTGCTGGCCCTGGTCGTACTCCCCCGTCGCCGGGTCGACCGCGCGACCCAGCCGGGTCATGCTCTGGCCGAACGAGGCGATGCGCCCCGAATCGCCTTGCTCGACGAGCTTGGGGGCAGCGATCGCCGCCGACCGGGAACGCTCCAGGGCGCCCACGAGCTGTGCCAGCGCGGCCGACTCCGGCACGCACTCATCGGTGAGCAGCCACACGGCGCAGTCGGAGGCGATCCGCGGCATGGCGAGCGCGACCGCGGCGGCGAAGGAGCTCTTCGCGCCCGTCTCGATCACGGCGTCGGCCGCCTGGGAGACGGCGGTGCTGGCGCGCAGCGCATCCGACGCCCCCCGCACGACGACGGTCAACGACGCGGGCGCGAGGGTCTGCGCAGCGAGCGCATCGAGGGTGCGCAGCACACGGGCGAGGGAGGTCGCATCGGCGCGGGCGACGAGGATGGCGTGTACAGGGGCAGGCATGACGAGGTCAGCCTAAGTGTGGTAGCGCGCCATGCCCGTCTGCGCGCGGGCGCGTCGAGCTTTCTCAGCGCCCGCCTTCGCGGCTCAGCCGGCGCGGCGCTTGAGCTTGCGCCGCTCGCGCTCGGACAGCCCGCCCCAGATGCCGAAGCGCTCGTCGTTGTTGAGCGCGTACTCCAGGCATTCGCCGCGCACGTCGCAGGATCCGCAGATCCGCTTCGCGTCGCGGGTCGATCCGCCCTTCTCCGGGAAGAACGCCTCCGGATCGGTCTGCGAGCACAGGGCGTCGGTCTGCCAGGCCAGGGCGTCGTCATCGTCGACGGCGGGCCGGCGGACGCCGGGCACTCCCAGGTTGACCGGATCGACGAACCAGTCCTCCGGAACTTCGGAACGATATCCCGCCATCTCGCCCTCCCCTTCTGGCCCCCCGGTTGCATCGCGGGCCGCGTGCATGACTAATTACACCGGTGTGATTCGACGGGGTCAAGTGCGGGAGGATAAACCCTCAAGCATGCATTGAAGCTTCACGGCGTGTCGGCGGCGTGTCGCGGCGTGTCGACTCGCCCGGGCGGCACGCCGCGGGCGGGTCTCAGCCCCGCCCCGGCTCGGCTACGAAGGCCTCTCCGTCGCCGGTCAGGGTCAGGGTCGGCTCGTCCGCATCCGCGAACACGACCGTGCCGACGGGTGCATCCAGCGTCGACCCGCTCCCCGTCACCCGCACGGTTCCCGCCGTGGCGAGCACCATCGACGGCGCGCGCACCTCGAGCGCTCGGGGCTCCGCGCCCACGCGCACTCGGCGCAGCGCGAAATCGGGCACCGGCACGGGGTACTCCCGCACGGCCGCCTCCGCATCCTCCGCGCCGAGCACCGGCACGACACCAGGCACGGTGTCGACGATCGCGAGCAGTTCGGGCACATCGATGCGCTTGGGCGTGAGCCCGCCGCGCAGCACGTTGTCGCTGGCCGCCATGATCTCCACGCCGAGCCCCGCCACATAGGCGTGCAGCAGCCCGGCGCGCAGGAACACGGCTTCGCCGCGCGAGAGCACCACGTGGTTCATGAGCAGCGCCACGACGACTCCGGCGTCGCCCGGGTAGTGCGCCGCGATGCCGGCGACGAAGGCCAGGTCGTCGTGCGCATCCGCCGCCGCGGCCACCGCGTCGATGACGTCGGCGATCTCGGCCGCCGACGCCTCGGCGAGCGCCCAGCGCAGAGCGGCGCGCAGCGAGGCCGCGTCGTCGACTCCGCCGTCGAGCGCCTCGCGCAGCCGCACGACGCCCGGCGTCGGTCGGATGAGGTCGAGCAGCGCGCGGGTGCCCTGGAGCGGGCGCAGCCCGCACAGCGCCTCGAAGCGGTCGCTGAGCGCGACGATGAGCTCGGGCTTGTGGTTCGCGTCGCGGTAGTTGCGCGCCGGGTCGTCGACGGCGAGGGCACTCTCCTGCGCCCAGCCCGCCTCGGCCTCGGCACGCGTCGGGTGCACCTGGATCGACAGCGGCGTCTCGGCCGCGAGCAGCTTCAGCAGGTAGGGCAGGGTACCGCCGGTGACGGCGTCGAGCGTGCGCCCGTCGGCGAGATCGGCGGGATCTCCGGGGTGGTCGCCGAACCACACCTCCGCTTCGGGACCCGCCGACCTGTCCCGCCCCTCGAGGGCGGCGAGCAGCGTCGTGGAGCCCCAGGCGTAGTCGCGGGGAGTGTTGGTGAGCGCGTACAGCATGACTCTCAGCGTAGGGTGCGACGTCGCCGGATGCCGTGCACACGATCCGTGCAGGATCGGGCCCTCGCGCTCCGCGCGTTCTCATGCCGCCGCGCTACCCTGAACCCGATGGCGCAGCGCTCCCGACTCTCGGTCTTGCCTCCCCCGACCGCGCCCGCGCGCGAGTCCTCGAGGCACCTGATGCTGCGCGCCTTCGCCGTGCTGGTCCTGTTCGCCGTGCTCGGGCACACCGCCGTCTACAACCTGCTCGGCGAGCTCGGCGCCGTGATCGTCATGGTCGTGCTCGTCCTGGGCTGTCTTGCCGTCCTCATCCCGGCGATCGTGCGCCAGCACCCCGTGCGCTTCCCGTGGCGGCGCCTGCCGTGGGCAGCGATCGGCTACCTCGCCCTCGCCCTGCTGTCCGTGCTGTGGTCGCGATGGCCTGAGGCCACGCTGCTCACCTGGACGCTGCAGGCCGGGATCACCGTCGCGGCCATCACCGTCGCCACGCTGCTCAGCTGGCAGGAGATCGCCAGGGCGATCTCGTCGGCGCTGAAGTGGATCCTCGGGCTCTCCTTCGTCCTGGAGATCTGGGTCGCCATCACCGGGGCGCCTCTGCTGCCGAACTTCGCCGACTTCCCCGAGGGCAAGATCGATCCGCACTGGTACTGGGTGCGCGGCAACATCTTCGACGGCGGCCGCATCCAGGGGATCGTCGGCAACTCCAACAGTCTCGCCATCCTCTGCGTGCTGGCGCTCATCGTGTTCAGCGTGCTCGTCGCAGCCAGGGCCCGTCGGCGCGGGGTGCTGTTCGTGTGGATCGCGCTTGCCCTCGTGATGCTCGTGCGCGCCTCGTCGGCGACGGCGTACGCCTGCACCGCCGCGGGGGTGGCCGTGCTGGCCACCGTGCTGCTCATGCGCCGCACGTCGCGGCCGGGGCAGCGCACCCCGCTGTACCTCGTGTACCTCGGCGTCGCCGCCGCCGGTGCGATCGCGCTGTGGCTCTGGCGCGACGAGCTGTTCGGCCTGCTCGGCCGAGGCTCCGACCTCACCGGACGTGTGGAGATCTGGGAGAAGGTGCGCGAGCGCGCCGCCGAGAGCCCGGTGATCGGCAACGGGTTCTCCTCGCCGTGGATCCCGTGGGATCCCGCCTTCCACAACTGGATCGTCGACCACGGGATCACCGTCTTCCACGCGCACGACATGTGGCTCGACGTGCTCATGCAGCTCGGCGTCGTGGGCATCGTCATCATGGCCATCGTGTTCGTCGCCCTGGCGTGGAGGGCCTGGTTCTTCGCCGTCGACCGTCCGCGGTGGGACCTCGAGGAGCGTCGGCCGTACTCGGCCATCGCCCTGCTTCCCACGCTCGTGGTGGCGATGCTGCTCGTGCAGGGCATCGTCGAATCCGGTCCGATCATGCTCTGGGGCTGGATGCTCGTCGTGCTGTTCTCGTTCAAGATCAAGATGGTTCCGCTCGTGGGGCGCGGACTCAGCGAGCGCGACCGGATGCTCGAGACAGGGGCACCGACGAGGCAGAGGCCGTGATCACCCGGCCCGGGCTCGCCCGGCTGCTCGGCTCGGTGGAGCTGGCGCGCGCGTTCACGCTCGCGGTGCTGCTGACGGTGCTGGGCTCGTTCGCGATCGCCGCGGCCGCGGGCACCGTGACGCTCGTCTCGATCGTCGTCTCGCTGTGCGTGATCGGCATCGCGATCCTCGTGGCCCGGCGCGAAGAGCTGTCGGTGCTGCGCCTGGCGCCGTCCACGCTGCTCGCACTGCTGATCTGGACCCTCGTGTCGGCGTTCTGGTCGACGCATGCGGCCGAGACGCTGCGCGGGTGGGCCGCGCTGTTCGGATTCGCCGTGCTCGCCGTGGTCGTCGGGCACATCCGCGACACCCTGCAGACCGTGCGCGCGCTCGGTGACGCGCTGCGCATCATGCTCCTGACCTCGCTGGGCGTCGAACTGCTCTCGGGCGTCATGTTCGACATGCCTTTCCCGTTCCTCGGGGTCGAGGGTCTGCTCGCCGACGGCGGGCCCATCCAGGGCCTGTTCGGCAGCCGCAACATGCTGGGCTTCATCGCCGTCGTCGCCGTGATCACCTTCGTCGTGGAATGGCGCTCGCAGTCGCTCGCAGCCCCCATCGCGGTGCCCTCGATCGCGCTGGCCTCCTTCCTCGCGCTGCTCTCAGCCTCCCCCACCGTGCTCGTGCTCGCCGTCACCGTGGGCCTGGCCGCTGCCGCGCTCGACCTGGTGCGGCGCACGCGTCCCGAACGGCGCGCCGCGCTGCAGTGGGCGCTGGGCGCCGCCGTCGCCCTGGGCGTGGTCGTGGCGTTCCTGCTGCGGCATCGCATCATCGCCTGGCTCGATGCCGGCTCCGATTTCAGCACCCGCGCCGACCTGTGGAACGTGCTGCTGGACTACTGGGGGCTGCGACCGCTGGAGGGATGGGGATGGTTCGGACCGTGGACGGGCACCGATTACCCGTTCAACGCCATCAACTTCCTCCTCGACGACCATCACCGCACCGCGCTGAACGCGTACTTCGACATGCTCCTGCAGGGTGGAGCCGCGGGTCTGGCGCTGTTCGCACTGTTCGGCGGCATCGCCCTCGTTCGCTCGTGGCTCGTCGCCAGCGCACGGCGCTCTGTGGTCTATGCGTGGACCCCGCTCGTGCTCGTCACCCTGGCCGTGGAGTCGATGTTCGAGAGCTTCGCGTTGGCCGGCACCGGCTGGTTCCTGCTCGTGCTGTGCGCACTGCGCGCCGGTCAGTCTCGGTCGTGGCGCGAAGACATCGACGCCGCTCAGGCCGCGCCGCCCGCCACGCAGCTGGGCGCGTGACGCGGCAGGACTCGCGAGGGGGAGCGCGTCTGTCAGCGACCGCGCGGAGCCGACGGGTAGGCTTGCGGAGGGCGCCGTTCCGTCGCGCCCCGATGAACTTTCCGGAGCCCCACCCGTGACTCACCCCCTCCTGCATCGCGCCCGCCCGACGCACGCCGCCCCGAGCATCCGTCGTCCCATCAGGGGCGGAGCGACGTCATGACCGGCGCCGCGTTCGATCCGAGCGCCGCGAGCATCGTCGTGGTGACCTTCAACCGCTCGGGTCTGCTGCGCAGGCTCCTGACGAGCATCGCGGCGATGGATCCGAAGCCGGGCCGGGTCGTCATCATCGACAACGCCTCCTCGGACGACACGACCGAGGTCGTCGACTCCGTCCGCGCCGAGATCGGCACCGAGATCGTCTACCGCAAGCTCGAGACGAACACGGGCGGATCCGGGGGCTTCAGCGAGGGCATGCGCACGGCGTACGAGCTGGGCTCCGAGTGGATCTGGCTGATGGACGACGACGTCGAAGTGCTGCCGGACGGCCTCGCCCGGATGGGCGCGTGGGCCCCGCGGTTCAAGAGCATCCAGGGCCGGCGCTACGACTACGACGGCAGCGCGTTCTACTGGCAGTACCGCATCGCCGAGCGCATGGGCATCCCCATTCCGTTCGCCCCGGCCGGATTCGATGAGACCGGCTTCAAGCGGATGAACAGCGGATGCTTCGAGGGCATGTTCATCCACCGCTCGATCGTGCAGCAGATCGGGCTGCCCGATCCGCGGTTCTTCATCTACTGGGACGACCAGGTGTACGGCTGGCTGGCCTCGCGCAAGACCATGTCCGTCGTGGTCGAGGACTTCGTGCTGCGCCGCACCCGCGAGATCAAGCAGTGGGACATGGGCGTACGGCACATGAACGCCTCCAGCAACGCCTACCGCTACTACATCATGCGCAACCGGGCATACATCAAGCAGTATTACCGCCATCACGGCGTGTACAACCCCGTGGTGTTCGGGCTCGGGACGACGATGACCTTCGTGAAGGAGATCATCCGCCTGCTGTTCGTCGAGCGCACCGCGCGCGGCACGAGCAACCTCTTCCGGGGGCTGCGCGACGGCGGAAGGATCGGACGGGATCGCACCTGGCGTCCTATGAGCCCCTTGGAGGCCTGAGATGAGCGAACACGACCCGCGCCGGGAACCGGAGATCCGTTGGGAGTTCGCCGAGGAGAAGCGTCGTGGCCCTCGCGTCGCGCTCATCACCGCGCTGATCCTCGCCGTGCTCGTGGTCGTCGCGGTGCTGGTGTTCTTCCTCATCCCGCGCGGCGGCGACACGCCGGCCCCCACCGATTCGCCCTCGGCGTCTGCCAGCGCGACGCCCACGACCAGCCCGAGCCCGACCGCGACCACTCCCCCGTCGCCGACCCCGACCTCGGAGCCGACGACGCCCCCCGCCCCGCCGGTTCCCGACCCGGAACTGGGCGTATTCCGCGACAAGGTCACCCCGCGCCTCACGGATGCCGACACGGGGCTGACCATGATCGCCTCCGCATCGGGCGAAGAGGCCAGGCAGTTCGTCGATCAGCTGCAGGAGGATGCGCAGCGCCTCGCCGGGGCGGTGCCGCCCTCCTCGATCGCCGACGCGTGGCATTCTGCGCTCGGAACGTACGCCGACAGCCTCAGCCAGTTGCGCTCCGCCGCGGCGTCGGGCGATGCGAGCGGCGCCGTCGACGGGGCCCGTCAGGCGCTGAACGGTCTGGTCGCACTCCTCGGTTGAACCCTGCGTGCGGCGCTCAGTGCGCCTGGTCCGCGTTGTACCGGTCGAGCACCTCGTCGATCGTGCCGTCGAGTACAAGACCGCCCTTGTCGAGGTAGAGGCCGCGGGAGCAGAAGCGCCGCAGGTCACGCTCGTTGTGCGAGACGAAGAACAGCGTGCGGTTGTCGGCGAGCAGTTCGTCGATGCGCCGGTAGCACTTGTCGCGGAAGGCCTTGTCGCCGACGGCGAGCACCTCGTCGACGAGCAGGATCGGCTCGTCGAGCTTGGAGACCACGGAGAAGGCGAGGCGCACCTTCATCCCGTTCGACAGGTGTTTGTACGGCGTCTCCTGGAAGTCGGCGAGCTCGGCGAAGGCGATGATGTCGTCGTAGCGCTCGGCGATCTCGGCGCGGCTCATGCCGTGCAGGCCCGCGGTGAGGCGCACGTTCTCGCGCACCGTGAGGTCGCCGACGAAGCCGCCGGTGATCTCGATCAGCGGCGCCACGCCGCCATGCAGCCGCACGGATCCCTCATCGGGCAGCAGCACCCCGGCGACGAGCTTGAGCAGCGTCGACTTGCCCTGGCCGTTGCGCCCGACCACGCCGATCGATTCGCCCTGGCGCACGCGGAACGACACGTCGCGCAGCGCCCAGAACTCGCCCGGTCTCGAACGGCGAGACCGCCCGGCGAAGAGGTCTTTGAAGCTGCGGCGGCCGCGACGATTGCGGCGGAAGCGCACGCCGAGGTCGGCGACCTCGATCGCCATGGGCTGCTCGTCGGGCTGTCGATCGTTCACGTCACAGCTCCTTGAGCACCGTGCGCTCGAGCGAGCGGAACACGAGCATCCCCAGGGCGAGGAAGCCCACGCTCATGACGACCGCGATGATCACCGGGGTCGTGTGCCACTGATCGGGGAAGAACCCGACGCGGTAGAGCGTGAAGATGCCCGCCAGCGGGTTGAACGCCCCGAGCACGTCGAAGGGGGCCGGCAGGTCGGCGACGCTGTAGATCACCGGCGACGCGTAGAACAGCGCCCGCAGGATGAGCGCGGTGGTGCGCTCGAGGTCGGAGAACAGCACGCACAGCGGTGCGACGAGCAATCCGAGTCCGATCAGCAGGATGGTCTGCAGCAGCACTCCCACCGGGAACCAGAGGAGCCCCGGATTGATGTGCACGTGATCGAGGTTGAACAGGATGAAGACGATGAGCACCGGGATGGAGCAGAGGAACTCCACACCCTTGGTCAGCACGACGCGGTTCACCCAGATCGAGCGCGGAATCGCGGTGGAGCGCACCAGGCGCGCATCCTTGCGGAACGCGCGGGTGAAATCGCCCACCGAGGTGTTGAACCACACCCACGGCAGCAGGGCGGTGATGAGGAAGAGGATGTACGGCTCTTCGCCGACCGTGCGATGAAAGACCTGGGTGAACACGAACCAGTAGATCGCGCTCATGATGAGCGGATCCAGCACCGACCACAGGTAGCCGAGGAAGCTGGTGGCGTAGCGCACCTTGAGATCGCGCGCCGAGAGCAGCCATAGCGAATGCAGGTAGCGCCGCGGCGTGATCGCCGCGTTCTTCGCCGTCATCCCCACGAGCCGATCATAGCGAGGGGGCATCCATGCGCGTCATGCCAGTTGGTTGTTCCACATCGACAGCGCCGAGCCGATGGCCATGTGCATGTCGAGGTACTGGTAGGTGCCCAGCCGTCCGCCGAACAGCACGTCCTTCTCGCCCTTGGCGAGCTCGCGGTAGGCCAGCAGACCCTCGCGGTCGGCGGCGGTGTTGACCGGGTAGTACGGCTCGTCGCCGCGCTCGGCGAAACGCGAGAACTCCCGCATGATCACGGTCTTGTCCGTCGGATAGCGGTCGGCCCGTTCGGGATGGAAATGACGGAACTCGTGGATGCGCGTGTACGGCACATCGGCATCCGGATAGTTCATCACCGACGTGCCCTGGAAGTCGCCCACCTCGAGCACCTCCTGCTCGAGGTCGATGGTGCGCCAGCCCAGCTCACCCTCGGCGTAGTCGAAGTAGCGGTCGACCGGCCCGGTGTACACCACCGGGAGCTGGCCGACCGTGGCCCTCTTGTTCAGCGGCTGCAACTCGTCGAAGAAGTCGACCTCGAGCACGACGTCGATGTTGGGGTGGTCGGCCATCCGCTCCAGCCACGCCGTGTAGCCGTCGGTGGGCAGTCCCTCCCACGTGTCGTTGAAGTAGCGGTTGTCGTACGTGTACCGCACCGGCAGGCGGCTGATGATCGATGCGGGAAGCTCGCGCGCGTCGGTCTGCCACTGCTTGGCCGTGTAGTCGCGGATGAACGCTTCGAACAGCGGCCGACCGATGAGCGCGATGCCCCGCTCCTCGAGGTTCTTGGCCTCGGCGGCGTCGAACTCCCCCGCCTGCTCGGCGATGAGGGCGCGCGCCTCGGCGGGCGAGTACGCCGCCTGGAAGAACTGGTTGATCGTGCCGAGGTTGATCGGCAGCGGGTAGACGACGCCCTTGTGCGTCGAGTACACGCGGTGCACGTAATCGGTGAAGGTCGTGAACCGGTTCACGTACTCCCACACCGTGGCGTTGGAGGTGTGGAACAGGTGCGCCCCGTAACGGTGCACCTCGATGCCCGTGGTCGGTTCGTCCTCGCTGTACGCGTTGCCGCCGATGTGGTGACGGCGGTCGATGACGGTGACCTTGCGGCCGGCGGCGGCGGCGCGCTCGGCGATGGTGAGGCCGAAAAAACCCGACCCGACGATGAGGAGATCCATCTTTTCCCTTCCTCACGCGCAGGGCGCGGAGCAGAACAGCATCCATCCTAGGCGCGGGCGCCTGCGCGTCGACCGAGCGGCCAGGACGAACCGGATAGAATCATGCCACCATGGCATCCCCCCGCGAGCGCGCGCTCATCATCGTCCCCGCGTGGAACGAAGAGCAGAACGTGGCGAACACGGTTCGCGAGATCCGCGACGCGGACCCTGCGTACGACGTGCTCGTGATCGACGACGGGTCGACCGATGCCACCGCGGCCGTCGCAGCGGCAGCAGGAGCACGAGTCGTCATTCTCCCCTTCAACATGGGGGTCGGCGGTGCGATGCGGACCGGCTTCACGTATGCGCAGCGCCATGGCTACTCGCAAGCCATCCAGGTCGATGCCGACGGGCAGCACAACCCCGCGGACATCGCCGCGGTGCTCGCGGGTCTGAGCGATGCGGACATATCGATCGCCGCCCGCTTCGCCGACGTCGGCGACTACAAGGCCAGAGGACCCCGTCGTTGGGCGATGAAGATGCTCGCCGCCGTTCTGTCTCGGATCAGCGGCGTCCGCCTCACCGACGTGACCTCCGGGTTCCGTGCCGCGAATCGTCGCGCCATCGATCAGTACGTGCGGTTCTACCCGGCCGAGTATCTCGGTGACACGATCGATTCCCTCGTGGGAGCGATCCACGCGGGACTGACGGTGACGCAGGTCCCCGTGGCGATGAGGCCCCGAGCCCATGGCCAGCCCAGTCACAATCCGCTCGCGGCGGCGCGCTACCTCTTCCGCGCCGCTTTCGCGCTCGCCCTGGCGCTGCTTCGCGGTCGCAGAACCAAGGAGCGCACGTCGTGATCGTGGTCGTGGGCATCGCCTTCTCGCTCGCCGTCCTCGGCGTCATCCTCATGCTCCTCCTCAAGAGACAGCTGCGTGAGAAGTACGCGATCATCTGGCTGTTCATCGGCGTCGCCATCCTCGTGCTCGCGATCTTCCCCGGGCTGCTCGTCGGTCTCTCAGGATTGCTGAACGTCGAGGTCCCCTCGAACCTGATCTTCGCGCTCGCCCTGGTGCTTCTCGTCGGCGTCGCGCTCCACCTCTCCTGGGAGCTCTCGCAGGCGGAGGACGAAGTCCGTCGCGTCGCGGAAGAGGTTGCGCTGCTCCGGGCGGATGTCGAGGCGCTTCGCGATCCGTCCGGCGATGACCGCGGCGAGCAGGGCCCAGACGACGCCAGATGACCTCATCGCACACCGCCTCCGCCGGACTGCGGTGGATTCTTCTCGCCACCGCCGTCGCCGGCGCGTTCGGGTATGTCGTCCAGCTCCTCGCCCCCGCGTTCCTCTCGAACAGTTCGTACGTCTCGTTCTCCGTGACCTGGTCCGCCGTCTATCTCTGCGTCGCCACGATGTCGGGGGTCCAGCAGGAGGTCTCTCGCGCAGCACGCCCCTCGACCGACCACCCTCCGAACACCGTGCTCCGCCGCTTCACGGTGGGAGCGAGCATCGTCGTGGTCGGGGCGAGCATCGTCCTCGGGCTGGTCCTCGGCGCGACGACTGTGCCCATCAACGGGTTCGCGCTCGCTCTCGTGCTGGGCATCGGTCTCATCGGGTATCTCATGACCGCCGTGCTCGGAGGCGTCTTCTACGGACTGCACCTCTGGCGTGACGCCGCTCTGCTGACGGTGACCGATGCCGCACTCCGTGTTCTCCTGCTCGGCGCCGCGCTCGTTCTCGGACTTCCGCCGATCTGGCTCGCCTGCGGGATCGCGTTCCCCTTCGGACTCGCATTCCTGCTGCTGTGGATCGTCACCCGCCGACGCGTGGTGGGGCGGTTCGCTCTGGACGTCTCACTGCCCGCGTTGTCGCGCAACATCATGAGCACCGTCGGCGCCGCCGCGTGCACCGGAGCGATGATCTCGGGCTTGCCTCTGATCATCGGAATCACCGCTGCGCAGGAACCGGCGACCTCCCTCGGGGCCATCATGCTTGCGATCACGTTGTCCCGTGCACCGATCGTCGTCCCGGTCCTGGCATTGCAGAGCTTTCTGATCTCCGCCGTCTTCCGCGACCGCAAGCACGATCCGTCTCGACGCGTGCTCGGAGTGCTCGGTCTCGCGATCCTCGTGATCCTGGCGCTCGCCGCCCTCGCGGCGGCCGCAGGCCCGTGGCTGATCAGCGTGTTGTCGGCCGGGAAGTACACCATCGACGCCGTGACGATGGCGATCATCCTCGTCAGCGCAGGCCTTGTGGCGCTGCTGTCGATCACGGGCGCCGCCCTCGTCGCCCGTCGTCAGCACTCGCGCAACATCCTCGGGTGGGCGATCGCCGCTGCGCTCACCGTCGTCGGTCTGCTCATGCCCTGGGATTTCGCGCTGCGCGTGAACGTCGCGCTGACCGTTCCGGCTCTTCTCGGTCTCATCGTCCACGTCGCCGGGCTGCTGCACCGCTCCGTCGGCGGCGTTCCAGGCAGCCGCAACGCCCTCGGCTAGACTGTTCCGAGCCTTTCGCCTCGTTCTCATCTGCAATCCAGGAGCCTTCGCCTCATGACCGACAGCCAGTCGCCCAAGCGCGCACTCATCACCGGCATCACCGGCCAGGATGGCAGTTACCTCGCCGAGTTGCTCCTGGAGAAGGGCTACGAGGTGCACGGCCTGATCCGCCGGTCGTCCTCGTTCAACACTCAGCGCATCGATCACGTCTACCAGCCGGCCCAGGCCGAGGACCATCGCCTCTTCCTTCACTTCGCCGACCTCGCAGACGGTTCCCGTCTGGTCACGCTTCTCAACGAGATCCAGCCGCACGAGGTGTACAACCTGGCCGCGCAGTCCCACGTCCGTGTCAGTTTCGACGAACCCGAATACACGGGCGACATCACCGGAATGGGTACGACCCGGCTGCTCGAAGCGATCAGGGCGGCGCACATCGACTGCCGCTTCTATCAGGCATCCAGTTCCGAGATGTTCGGCGCGACCCCGCCGCCGCAGAACGAGGAGACGCCGTTCTACCCGCGTTCGCCCTATGGCGTCGCCAAGGTCTACTCGTACTGGATCACTCGGAACTACCGCGAGGCCTACGACCTCTTCGCGGTCAACGGCATCCTGTTCAACCACGAGTCCCCGCGACGCGGCGGAACGTTCGTCACGCGCAAGATCACCAGGGCAGTGGCACGCATCAAGGCCGGCCTCCAGGACGAGCTCTACCTGGGCAACCTCGACGCCGTGCGCGACTGGGGCTATGCGCCGGAGTACGTCGAGGGCATGTGGCGCATGCTCCAGCACGACGAGCCGACGGACTATGTGCTCGCCACCAACACCGCGTACACGGTGAAGGACTTCCTGCAGTTCTCCTTCGCGCACGCCGGTCTCGACTGGGAGAAGCACGTTCGCTTCGATGAGCGCTACCTGCGCCCGACCGAGGTCGACGCGCTGATCGGCGACTACGGCAGGGCAAAGGATCTCCTCGGATGGGAGCCCAAGGTCCTCACACCGCGCCTCGCGCAGATCATGGTCGACGCCGACGTCGCCGCCCTCGAGATCGAGGGCAGGCACTTCGTCGATCAGGTTCAGAGCTGACGCCACGTGCGCGTCCTGCTGACCGGTGCGGGCGGCATGCTCGGCTCCAGCATCGCCGAGGCATGGCAACGCCAACGCCCCGATGACGAGATCGTCGGCTGGCGCAGCGCGGACCTCGATCTGCGCGATGCTGCGGCGACCCGTGCTGCGATGAGCGACTGCGCACCTGACCTCGTCATCCATGCCGCCGCCAGAGTGGGGGGTATCGCCGACAAGGTCGCGCGCCCGCTTCCCTATCTGCTCGACAACCTCCGGATCGACTCATCGGTCATCGATGCCGCAACGCGCTCCGATGTCCCGCGCATGCTGTACATCGCGAGCGCCGCCGTCTACCCGGCGTCTGCTACCAACCCGATCCGTGAGGGCCAGCTCTTCTCCGGTCGCCTCGAACCCGCGAACGAAGGCTACGGCCTCGCGAAGCTCGCCGGCCTCACCGCCGTCGGGTACGCCTCCTCGCAGGATGGTCGCGCGTATCGATCGCTGCTTCCGTCCAACCTGTACGGCCCGCGGGACACGTTCCACCCCGAGCGCGCGCATCTCATCGCCTCCGCGCTCCGCAAGACGCACGAGGCCGCCGCACGCGACTCCGAGACCGTCGAGGTCTGGGGAGACGGGACGGCGCGTCGTGAGTTCACCTATGCTCCTGACCTCGCCGGCTGGATCGCGGGCGAGATCGAGAGCATCGATTCCTGGCCGTCGGTCATGAACATCGGCGCCGGCGTCGACCACAGCATCCGCGAGTACTACGAGATCGCCCGTGACGTGGTCGGCTACAGCGGACGGCTCGATTTCGACGAGTCCAAGCCCAGCGGGGTGCCGCAGCGGCTGCTCGATTCCACGTCCGCACGCGAGCATGGATGGCATGCCCAGACGACCATGGCAGACGGCATGACCGCCTGCTACGAGTCCTACCTACGACAGATTGCCGATGGAGACATCCGATGACGAAGACACCCGCCTACCCGCTCGCCACGTCCACCTGGGACGACGCGGAGTACTCCGCGATCCGACGCGTGACGGAGAGCGGTCGGTTCACCATGGGCCCTCTGGTGAAGGAGTTCGAAGGCGCCTTCGCCGCCCATTTCGGCGCCGGGTTCGGTGTCATGGTCAACTCCGGCAGCTCTGCCAACCTCATCGCGGTGGCGGCGGCCGTCGTCGATCCGAGATTCGATCTCGCCCGCGGTGACGAAGTCCTGGTCCCCGCGGTGTCCTGGCCGACGACGTATTACCCCCTGACGCAGTACGGGTTGCGGCCGAAGTTCGTCGACATCGACATCGACACTCTGAACGTCGACCTCGACCTCCTCGAGAAGGCGGTCGGACCTCGCACAAAGGCCGTCTTCGCCGTCAACCTTCTCGGGAACCCGAACGACCTCACACGGCTGCGTGCCCTCGCCGAAGCGCACGGACTGGTTCTTCTCGAGGACAACTGCGAGTCCCTCGGAGCCGTCTCCGACGGCATCGTGACCGGAACCGCGGGACTCGCGGGCACCTTCAGCTCGTTCTTCTCCCACCACATCGCCACGATGGAGGGAGGAATCATCCTGACGGACGACGAACAGCTCTACCAGGAGATGCTCTCGCTGCGCTCGCACGGCTGGACCAGAGACCTGCCTGCCGAGAACCACGTGCACGACAAATCCGGCAACGCCTGGGATGACCTGTTCCGTTTCGTGCTGCCCGGCTACAACGTGCGGCCGCTCGAGATGGAAGGGGCGCTGGGACTGGAGCAGCTCAAGAAGATCCCGGACCTGATCGCCGGTCGCCGCGAGAACGCCGAGTACTTCCAGGAGCGCTTCTCCGGCATCCCCGCCGTCAGACTGCAGAAAGAGACCGGAGAGAGCAGCTGGTTCGGGTTCTCGATGGTCCTGGAGGGCGCACTGGCCGGGCGCCGCGCCGAACTCGTCACCGCCTTCGACGAGGCCGGGATCGAATCGCGCCCCATCGTCGCGGGAAACTTCACCCGCAACCCCGTGATGAAGCACCTCGATGCCATCGTGCCCGACGAGCTGCCCGCCGCCGACAAAGTCCACGTGGACGGGCTGTTCATCGGCAACCATCACTACCCGGTGCGCGACGGTCTCGATCTGGTCGCCGAAACCGTCGAACGGGTCGCCGCGGGCTGACGCCCCGGCTCACGACGAACCGGAACTCCGGTCAACGACCCTTCAGCGCCCGTTCGAACGACGCGAGAGTGCCCCGCGCCGTCCTCTCCCACGAGAAGGCGGCGGCGCGCTCGTATCCGCGCTCCGTCAGCTGAGCCATCAGTTCGGGCGACGTCGCCGCTGTGCGCATCGCGGCGGCGATCGAGTCCAGATCCGTCGGATCGATGAACAGGGCGACATCGCCGACCACCTCGTGGTAGACGGGGATGTCGCTCATCATGACCGGCAGGCCGGCCATCATCGCCTCGAGCGCGGGCAAGGAGAAGCCGTCGGCGAAGGAGGGCATCGCGAGCACGGTCGCCGTCGAGTACAGCTCGCGCATCTCATCGGTATCGACCCAGCTGCGCAGATCCACCCAATCCTGCATCTGCGTCTCTGCCACGACCTCCAGCAACGGGTCATCGCCGTGGCTCCCCGTGACCACGACCCGCGGACGCTCGGCGGGGTCGATGAGCGGCAGCGCGCGGATCAGTGATGGCCAGTTCTTGTGCGGACGTCGGTTTCCGGTCGCGAGCACCATCGGCCCGTTCTCCGACGCGCGCGTGCGGTCGACGCCATCCAGCGGCGTACCGGACAACGGGACGAGGTCGATGCGATCACCAGGAACCTTGAGGTACTGCTGAATCGCCGCGCGCGAGACCTCGCTGATCGTGAGGATGCGCGTCGCGTTCCGCGCCGCGAGACGCTCCATGACCTTGACCGGCTGGGTGTACAGCGGCGTCGACATGTATTGCGGATGGCTCCAGTACAGCATGTCGTGCATGGAGATGACCGCGGGCATCCGAGTGCGAGCGGGCCCGAGAGTCATCGGAGAATGGAGCAGATCCGCCCCCGCCTTCGCGGCTGCGCGTCCGCAGCGCAGCTCTCCCCACGCCCAGGCGAAGCGGTTCTCACCGCTGATCCCCGATGCGATCCCCTCTCCCGGGAACCAGCTCCTGTCCAGTTCCCACCCCTCCTTGCTGAAGTACCCGATGTACTCGTGCTGAGGAGCGAGCGCGCCGAGCTGGGTGTATAGCTCTCGGGCGTACGTCTCCATGCCCCCCTTCTTCCCGGTCAGCGAGAGAAGGTCGACGAAGATGCGTGCCACGGTGAAGTCCTCCGATTGTCAGCTGGCTGCGGGCGCGATGGTCGCGGCGGGCTCGCGTCGGTGCCGCACGCGTTGCATGCTGGGTCGCTCGATGAGGAACCAACTCGCTGCTGCGAGAATCACCGTCCCCACGATCGTGAGAATGATGTACACCACCATGCCCCACCGCAGTCCGCCGGCGAGCACCATCAGCTGCTGGACCGGCCACGCGTAGATGTAGAACCCGTAGGAGATGTCATTCTTCGCGATCCATCGGGGTTGCGGGATCACGGTCGAGAGGAAGAGCAGGCCGTACGTGAGGAACGGCGCCGAGACCTGTCCGCCCCAGCCCGGGACGAGCACGATCAGTGCGACAGCGATGACGATCGTGGCAATGGCGATCCACCGGTTGATGCCGAACCGATCGACGATGAAGTAGGCGCATGCGCCGCCGAGGAAGAAGGGCAGCAGCTTGAACAACAGCCCGAAGCTGGGGTCGAGTCCGAAACGGGCGAGGAATCCGAGGTTCGCCCAGACCAGGACGCTCAGCGCGAAGAGGATGAACGCCGGGAGGATCGAGCGCCGGAACAGCGCCCATGCTCCCAGAACCCAGACCGTGAGGTAGCAGAGGAACTCGTAGTACAGGGTCCACAGCGACCCGTTCCACGCGTTCGGATAGGGCACGGTGTCGAGAGTCGCGCCGATGTCGTAGCTCGACACGGCGAGTCCGAGGTTTCCCCAGACGTATTGGAACGGCGTCACCGGGGTGCTGAGGTATCCCGCGAGCGTGCCGTGCTCCAGCAGCGCCGCGATCGGCCCGAAGAGTCCGGCGGTGACCAGCAGGCAGACGAGGAACGCCGGGTAGATACGGGCGACCCTGTGGAGCAGGTAGTCTCCCGCCGAGGTGCGCAGACGGCTCCTGGTGATGAGGAATCCGCTGAGCACGAAGAATCCGGCGACGGCCCAGCCGCCGAGGTTCTCACCGTGGATCAGCGGCCCGGTCCCCCGCCCTGCGATGTACCAGCTGTGGGCGAACAGCACGATGGCCGCCAAGATGAGACGGAACAGGTTCAGGCTGTTCCGTCGATAGGGATAGGGCTCCCCATCGAGAACCCGTGCGGCACTCACTTCAGCAGATTCCGGGAGGCCATCTCGTCGAGCGACTTCTGATAGGTGTCCTCTTCGACCGGCTCGGTGAGGACCCAATCCACGAAGCGCTGGACCCCCTCGGAGAAGGACGTCGCCGGTTCGAACCCGAGCACGGTGCGGAGGCGTCCGGTATCGGCCACGTTGTGCCTGATGTCCCCGAGACGGTAATTGCCGGTGATATGCGTCGGCACCTCCGTGCGGAAGGCCGTGAACAAGGCTCCGACGACTTCGGTGACCGTCGTGGCCACTCCAGAGCCGACGTTGAGCGTCTCTCCCGGCGCGGACGGGTGCGTGACGGCGAGGAACGTGGCCTCCACGACATCATCGATGTAGACGAAGTCCCGGCTCTCCCGACCGTCTTCGAAGATGTTGATGGCCTTGCCCTGCCGGATCAGCGTCGAGAAGATCGAGAGGATTCCCGTGTACGGGTTCTTCAGCGATTGCCCCGGACCGTAGACGTTCTGATATCGCAGCGCCACCGGCTCGATGCCGATGGTCGGCGCCACTGTCATGATGAGCGATTCCTGCATCTGCTTGGTGATGCCGTACACCGAGGACGGATGCAGCTTCGCGGACTCGTCGGTGGGGATCAGCGTCAGCTCGCCTTCGCCGGGCATGTGGACCTGGAAGTCGCCGGCCGCCATGTCGTCGTCGGCACGGTGTGACGGGTACACCGTGCGCCCGTCGGCGGTGCGGTAGGAGCCCTCGCCGTAGATGGAGCGCGAAGAGGCGATGACGATGCGCTTGACCATGTGCGGCTCGTTCGTCAGAAGGTCGAGCAGTCGCGCCGTGCCACCGACGTTCGCCTCGACGTAGCGGTCGATCTCATACATCGACTGACCCGTCCCGGTCTCCGCCGCGAGGTGGACGACGGCGGTGACTCCGACCAGAGCGTCGCGCAGTGCATCGCGGTCGGTGACCGATCCGCGCTTGACCGTGGCGATCCCGTCGAGAGACCGCAGCAACGACGAGGTCTTCTCCGGCTCGTCTCCGTGCACCTGCGGGATCAGGGCGTCCAGAACCGTCACCTCATGACCTTCGGAGACCAGCCGGCGTGCGAGTCGTGAGCCGATGAAGCCGGCACCACCGGTGATGAGGACGTGTTCAGTCATGGAAGCGGATCTCCCGTCGTACGGATGCGCGCGCGTCGCGGCCGCAAGATGTCACGGCGCGAAGATATGGGACAGCGTCGATTGTATCCCGGCGCTTGTTCCTCGCCTGAGGACCATCGGGAGCTCGGAGACTCCGTGCAATCGGGACATCAGGCGGACTCGCGCAGTGCGCCGCGTGCGCGACCAGCCCTGCCGATCGGCGATCCTGACGGCCTCGGCGTAGTACGTGCGCTCGTCCCGAAACCGTCGACCGTCGAGGAGGGTCTTCTGAGAGGCGCTGCCTGCATGGCGCCGGTAGGAGAAGGCCGCCTCGGGATTGAAGGCGAGCGTGCCTCCGTCGAAGGCGATGTCCATCAGCAGCGCGAGATCCTGGATGATGGGCAACCCGTCGCGAAAGTCGATGCGTCGCAGCGTCTCCGTCTTGAATGTGAGGGAGGGCCAGTACAGCCAGTCTCCGCGGATCAGGCTCGTGGCCATCGCCTGCCCCGAGAGCACCGCGATGCCTTCGCCGCCTCGCGGGGCGAGCAGTCCTTGCTTGACGCGATCGGCGAGCGGACGCACGAGTGATCCGTGCTCGTCGATCACCTGGACTCCCGGCTGGATCACATCCGCGTCCGGCACCACGTGGAGCGTGCGGCTGATCGTGTCGAGGTAGTTCGGGTGCAGCAGATCGTCGCAACCGAGGATCGTGATGTAGTCGCCCTGAGCGCGCCGGATCGCTTCGCGGTAGTTCTCCGTGATTCCGAGATTGTGCTCGTTGCGCACGTACACGATGCGATCGTCATCGAGCGCTGCGAAGTGCGCGGCGACGGAGTCGTCGGGATAGCAGTCGTCGAGGATCGTCATGCGCCAGTCGACGATGTGCTGGCGACGCACCGACTCGATCGTTTCGTAGAGAAGCGCGGGATCCCCCCAGAAGGGAACGAAGATCTCGGGGATGACAGAAGGAGGAGTGCTCGCGCGCGCCATCGATTCCACCCATCTCCGGAGGCGCCGCATGCCGCCGTTCCGCTGTCTCGCTCGTGCCGAATGTCCGTCCAAGATCCTATCCCGCGCTCGGGATAGGATGCCATTCGTGCAGGCTCAGCGGAACGGTCGTCGTCGGATTCTCCTTCTCGCGACGGCTCCCGTCCTTCTCCTGATCACCCTGATCATGTGGGCTCTCGCCTCACCCGTGGGCTCGAGTCCCGACGACAACTTCCATCTGCCGTCGATCTGGTGCGGTCTGGGCGACCGCGACGGACTGTGCGAAGCCGCGCCCGACGCCGTCGACGGTGCGAGGCAGGTTCCCGCCTCGCTCATCACGGCGAGCTGCTACGCATTCGCTCCGGAGCAGAGCGGCGACTGCTGGAATCCCCAGGACGACGAGATGCACGTCGTCGAGCGGCTGAACACCCAGCGACTCTACCCCCCGCTGTTCTACGCGGCGATGTCGGTCTTCGCCGGCCCCGATGTCGAAGCGTCCGTCATGGCGATGAGGATCGCCAACTCGGTGCTGTTCGTCGGCTTCCTGACAGCAGTGTTCTGCGCGCTTCCCAGACGGCTGCGGCCGCCCCTTGTGATCTCGGCGCTCGCGACCATCGTCCCGCTCGGACTGTTCATCATCCCGTCGACGAATCCCACGTCGTGGACGCTGCTGTCCACCGCCACCGTATGGGTGACGTTCCTCGGAGGACTGCAGAGCACCGGTCGACAACGACTCGTCCTCTTCGGTCTCTCGGCCGTGGCAACGCTGCTCGGCGCCGGAGCTCGAGCCGACGCCGCGGCATTCGCCGTCTTCGGAGTGATCGTGGCATGCGTTCTCGGCCTCCGCAGGCGTGATCGATCGCTCATCCTCACGGCAGCGGCCGCGCTGATCGTCGTCGTCATCAGCATCGGCTTCTATCTCAGTTCGGGACAGAGCGGCGCTGTCGTCTCCGGTCTCGCCCCCGACCAGGTCCCACTAACATTCGCACAGCACCTCAAGAATCTGCTCGAGATCCCGACGCTGTGGGTCGGAGCGCTCGGCGGGTGGGGTCTGGGCTGGCTGGACACCCTGATGCCGGGGAGCGTCACGGTCCTCGCGACTGCGGTGTTCTTCGGAGTGATCGCCATCGGCATCCATCGGCTCGATGGGCGCAAGACCACCGCTCTCGTGCTCGCCGTGGGTGCCGCCTGGGGGGTGCCGTTCGTGCTGCTCGCACAGTCGAACGCCGTCGTGGGCACGCAGGTGCAGCCGCGCTACATCCTGCCGCTCCTGGTCATTCTCATCGGCGTCGCCGTCGTCGGCACGGACGCGACGCGCACGTGGCGTGGTGCCCGACTCCTGGTATCGGGAATCGCGCTCACAGCCGCGATGGGCCTCGCTCTGCACACGAACATCCGCCGCTACACGACCGGCGTGGACGATCAAGCGCTCGATCCCGGCGAAAGAGCGGAATGGTGGTGGACGGTCGCGCCGTCTCCACTCGCCACGCTGCTGATCGCCGTGATCGCGTTCGCAGGCGTCTTCGTGGTGCTCGAACTCGCCCTTCGCTCACCGGCGCGGCAATCGGCCGTTCAGGCCGAGGAGTCGAACACGCCTTCCCAGGCCGCGGGTGAGGCCAGCCTCGGAGCGGCTGCGCCGTAACGACGACCGAGCCGCCGCCAACGCCCGGCAGTGCGCAGGTGCAGGCGAAGAGCGTCGGCGATGAGCCGCGCCGCCAATCGGCGGTCACGACGCATCACGAACGCACCGCGTCCGGTGGCGCTGCGCACCCGTGCCGCGTCGAGCACGCCGAGACTCCACCACTTGCCCTCGGTGCGTTCGAGCTCGACGCGGGGCGCCGCCGACGCGGGTACCGACCGGAGCTGATGCAGGAGAACCCGGCCCAGTCGCGTCGCGAGTCCCGCGATCCCGGTGGGGCGCGACGGCGCCCGTGCCGCATCGGGGATCGGCTCGAGGTCGGCATCGGGCACGACGACCTGCCCCATTCTCGCGAGCAGATCGCGTGCGGCGCCGACGCGCGTGGTGAGGGTGGCGAACAGGGCGTCGGGTCCGGCGAGTACGTCGCGCAGCGCGTGGTGCCGCAGCGCGGCCGAGCCGTACTGACCGCAGAGCACGTGGTTGACGTCTTGTGCGAACGATCGCAGCAGCAGCCCCGACCCGCGCCACGACGTTCCGTGCAGCAGTGCGGTCACGACACGATTGCGCAGCTGGTAGTAGGCCTGCCAGTCCAGCCCGTCGTCTTTCGCCGTCCACGGCACGTGCCAGATGGCCGCACCGGGAAGAGTCACCGTGCGATGGCCGGCCTGTGCCGCGCGCAACCCGTACTCCGCATCGTCCCATTTGAGGAACAGTGGCAGAGAGACGCCGATCTCGCGGATGACGGCGGTCGGGATGAGGCACATCCACCACCCGTTGTAATCGACCGGCGCCTGCCGCTGCAGTGCCGGGGTGGCCTCCAGCGGGTGCTCCGCGAGATCCGCCGCCACGAGATCCGGTTCGGTGGAATGCCACCACATCGCGCGGCGGTCCACGACCTCGCCCATCGAGTGCAGCACCGTCGGATCGAGCAGGCTCAGCATCTGCGCGCCGACGATCGGGGCGTCGCGAGCGACGGACGCGAAGGCGCACATCCGGTGGATCGCCTCGGGCTCGAGCATGACGTCGTCGTCGAGCACCAGCACGTGGGTCGCCCCGGCGCCGAGCGCTTCGATCATGCCTCTGCTGAACCCTCCGGAGCCGCCGAGGTTGTCCTGTTCGATCAGACGCACGGCGACGTCCGGCGCGAGGGCACGCACATCGCCGCTCGCCGAGACCTTCTCGCCGCCCTGATCGACGACGACGACCTCGTGCAGCAGACCCGGCAGCCCGTCGGTGCCCAGCGCGGCGATGAGCCGCCGGCAGTCGTCGACGCGGTTCATGGTCGTGATGGCGACGGACGGGCGCACCTCCCGGTGCTCGTCCGCCTCGATCCGCCACTCCGCGTCGTAGAGCTCCGCCGCCTCCGTCGCGGCCGAGACCTCGAACCAGACCCACGCGGCATCGTCGGGCACCTCCACCGAGATCGAGACCTCGCCCGTGGCCGCAGCGTCCTCGCTCGCGGTGAAGAGGCGGCCGCTCCTGACGACCCCGCGCACCGTCAGCGTCAGGCTGCCGTCGATGCGCATGCGCAAGGAGAGGGCGCGCATGCTCGTGTACTCGGCCCAGATGCCCACCGGCATCGCGTTGACGTAGGTCGCGAATGACACGCGCGCTCCCGCGGGGATGCGGCCCCGGCGGCGATCGAGCGCCGTCACCTCGCCGCGGGCGTACAGCGCGAAGGCGTCCTGGCGTTCCGCGGGCGGGAAGACGATCCGCTGCGCCGTCAGCCCGCTCGCCTCGGCCGTCACCGGCCGTCTCTCCGCCGCCGGCGCACCTCGCGCACGGCCCCGGCCAGGCGCTGCCCGAGGGTGCGGCGCTCGTCGAGCTGGCGCCCCACCTCGTCCTGCACGAGCCTGGCGAGGTACAGCACGAGCCCGTCGCCGTGCTCCTGCACATAGGTGCGCAGCGCCTCGTCGCGGATCATGCGGTCGTAGTACTCGTGATCGTCGGCGAGCACGAACATGCTGTTGCCGAGCGCTCCATCGACCCCGCGGCGCTGCATCCAGTACGCGCGCACCTCTCCGCCGAGGTAGCCGATCGGATGACGCCGGGACACCCGCAGATTGAACTCCCAGTCCTCCGCGGCGTGGACGTCTTCGCGGTACGGCCCCACCTCGTCGTGCACGGCGCGCCGGTACAGGTAGGCGATGGGCACGAACCGGTTGACCTGCAGCAGATCGGCGTAGGTGATGCTGGTCATCCCGGCCCAGAACGGCACGCGCGAGACCTCGACGAACCCGTCGCCCTCGGGCCGCTCGTAGACGATCTCCGTGGGCGCGACCACGCCGATGTCACCGGGATGCGCGTCGAGCCAGGCGACGGCATCGGCGAGGAAGGCGGGATGCCAGAGATCGTCGTCGTCGTGCAGGATCGCGAACTCGGTGTCGAGCCGGTCCAGACCCGCGTTCGCCGCCGCGGAACGGCCCGTGGAGACCTCGCGGTGGACGACGGAGAACCGGGCGCGATCCGCGGCGTCGAGCGCGTCGATCACGGCGTCGACGGCCTTCGGATCGCCCGCATCGTCGACGATCACCGCATGCCAGCTCTCATACTGCTGGGCGAGGATGTCGTCGATCGCTCGGGAGAGGAGCGCGGGGCGATCCTTCGTCCTCACGACGATGCCGATGCGCGCAGACGATTCGGGCACGGATTCTCCTGTCGAGCTGCGGTTCGGCCGGTTGTCCGAGGCTACCACTGCGCCCTTCGGCACCCGCTGATTCGGCACGGCGCCCTCGGCGGACGACATCGCCCGCCGCTTAGACTTCGTGGGTGCGCACCCTCCTGAGACGACTGTGGCGTTCGTCGCGATCCGTCCCCGCCCTGGGTGCGCTTCTGCGCACGCTCGACCGCGCCTGGTGGGCCAGGACGATCCGGCACACCGGCCTGGTCGACACCGACTTCGTCGCGCTCCAGCTCGGGCGGCCCGTCACCGCCGCGCAGGCGATCCGCCGCTATGTGCGCGGCGGCCACGCCCGGGGGCTCAGCCTCAACCCGCTCGTGCTGGAACGACTCGTCTCCGCGCAGCTGCCGGATGCCGACCGCGTGCCCGCGCTGTACGCGTACCTCGTCGCCGACACCGCCGAGATCTCGACGAGCCCCGTGTGGTCGGCCCCCGCCCACGCTGCGGCCCACCCTGACGCACTGCGCTCGCCCGGAGGGCCCGTCGGCGACGCCTGGCGGCGAGCGCTGCGCGGCGAGACCCTGCCGCTGCGCGCCGGACGGCGAACGCGCGACGCCACACGCGAAGAGATCCTCGACGCCGCCCGCGGCGCACTCGTCGCGCACGAGACCGGCTCCGACGCGGGCGCTGCGGCATTCCCCGGCTCCGTCGCCGATGCGATCGTGTGGCGCCTGGATGCGACCGACGACGACGGCACTGCGCTCTCGGTGCTCTCCGACGTGCTCGCCGAGGGCCACGACGACAGCGCGGCGCTGGTGTGCCTCGGCGCAGCCCCGGCCGATGTGCGCATCGCCGCGGGTCTGCTCGCGCTCGTCGACGGGCGCGTCGCGCTCACGGGCGTCGCCCCTCCGGTCGCGGATATCGAGGCGGCCTCGCCTCTGGGCACTCTGCTGACCGTGCGCGCCGGGGGTGCGCGGGCCTGCGCCGACGCCGTGAACGCCGTGCGCGCGGCCGGTCGGCAGCGGCCGAGCGGTCTGCTCTGGCTCAGCCCGACGGGCACGATCGCCTCGGCGGGCCTCGTCGCCGGCGACGTCACGGCGGGCACGACGGCCCACCCGCTGCTGCACGGCTTCCCCCGCGAAGACCTCGCATCCTTCGGAGAGGCCGTCGACGTCGCGGCCATCGACTCCCCCGTCCGCGCGCACCTGGTCGGCGCCGCCGAGACGCCCCGTACGCTCCTCGACCACACCGTGACACGTCGCGGCGCACCCGCACCGCGCACGCTGCCGGCGGAGATCACGACACCGCGGCCGGCGGGTGCTCCCGGTCGTGGTCTCGCGCTGGAGATCACCGACGCCGGGCCCGTCGTGACCCGGCACCGTGAGACCACGACGCTGCCCGACGGTCGCACGGTTCCGCGCCTGCGCTGGGCGATCAGGACCGCGGCTCCCGCCGGGGGAGCCGGCCGGTCTTGGGGCGACACGCACTTCGCCCGCGGGATCGCCACCGCGCTCGAGCGGCTCGGCCAGTACGTCGCCGTCGATGCGCGGCCCGCGACGTCGCGTGCGTCGAGCGCGCTCGACGACGTCTCTCTCACGCTGCGCGGACCCCATCCGCTCGCCCCTCCCCCCACCGGCGTGCGGATGCTGTGGATCATCAGCCACCCCGACGAGATCACGGCGGAGGAGGTCGCCCGGTTCGACATCGTGCACGCCGCCTCGGCCCCGTGGGCGGCACAGGCCGCAGAGCGCTGGGCCCGACCCGTGCACCCGCTGCTGCAGTGCACGGACACCACCCGCTTCACGCCCTCGGGAGCGCCCCGCACCGCGGAGCTCGTCTTCGTCGGCACGGCCAGAGGCATAGCCCGGCCCGCTGTCATCGAGCCGCTGCGGGCGGGCGCACCGCTGCGCGTGTACGGACCCGACTGGCGCGGCTACATCGCCGCGAGCGCCATCGCCGCCACGCACGTGCCCAACGATGAGCTGCCACGGCTGTACGAGGCGGCGGGCGCCGTGCTCAACGACCACTGGCCCGCGATGCAGCGCGAGGGATTCGTCTCCAACCGGCTCTTCGACGTCGTGGCCGCGGGCGGTCGGGCGATCAGCGACGATGTCGAGGGGATCGCGGAGCTCTTCGGCGGGGCAGTGCGCACCTACCGCTCCGAGCAGGAACTGCGCGAGCTGGTGACCGGCGACCTTGACGCCCTCTTCCCCGCCGAGCACGACCTGTCCGCGATCTCCGCGCGGATTCGTGAGAAGCACTCCTTCGACGCGCGCGCCGCAACGCTCCTCGAGGCCGCGCTGACCCGACTGCAGGGCTGAGCGGCCCCCGCCCCGGGCCATCGCGCCTCGCGTACTCAGTCGCGGGCGTGCGTACCCGGCACGAACACGACGGCCGACGACGACCCGAGCGTGCCCTCGCCGCCCTCCACGTTCAGCAGGGCGGCCTGCATGAGCGCGTGGGTGCTGACCTCGCTGACGCCGGCGACATTGGCGTTGACGAAGTACTGGCCCCGACCGATCCGAAGACTCTCGATTCGCAGATCTACGGTGGCCGATCCGTCGATCGGGTCGAGAGTGCGCCCGAGCAGTTCGGTATTCGAGGCGAGCACCATGTGCCCGAAGGGCGTATCGATGCTGAACCCGACGTCCCAGCGCTCGAACGGATGCTCCGCGCTCACGTGCACACGAAGGGTGAGGGGATCGCCTGTCGCGATCGTGTCGGCAACACGCCCCTCCGCATCGAAGAGCTCCACCTTCTGCACCTGGATCGGCTGAGCGTCGGAAGCGCTCTTCGACGTCCTGCGACGAAGCTCGAGCGAGGTGCGCAGAGCGCGGATCGCCTCATTCGTGTCGCCGTCGTGCACGATCCGCCCTTCGCTGAGCACGATTCCTCGGTCGCACAGCTCGGCGACCTGCTGGGCGGAGTGGCTCACGAGCACGATCGTGCGCCCCTCGGCGCGGAACTGCGCGATGCGGTCCATGCACTTGCGCTGGAAGGTCTCGTCGCCCACGGCCAGCACCTCGTCGACGAGGAGGATGTCGGGGTCGGTGTGCACGGCCACGGCGAAGGCCAGGCGCACGTACATGCCCGAGGAGTAGAACTTCACGGCCGAGTCGATGAACGAGCCGATCCCTGCGAACTCGACGATGTCGTCGAAGACGGCGTCGGTCTCCTCCCTCGTGAGGCCGAGGATCGAGGCATTGAGGTACACGTTCTCGCGCCCGGAGAGGTCGGGATGGAACCCCGCACCGAGCTCGAGCAGAGCAGCCATCCTGCCGCGGGTCTGCACCGTCCCCTCCGACGGAGCGATGATTCCGCCGATCAGTTTGAGCAGCGTGGACTTGCCCGAACCGTTGGCTCCGAGCAGTCCCACGGTGGTGCCGGCCGCGATCGACAGGCTCACGTCGTCGACGGCGGTGAAGTTCTGGCGGAACTCCTGGCCGAGCTTTCCGAAGTGGACGATGCGGTCTTTGAGGCTGTTGTCCTTGCGGACCTGAAAGAGCTTGGTGACCCCGTGAAGACGGATGATGTCCGGCCCTGATGTCGTCATCACAGCTCCTGAGCGAAGTTGCCCTGCACCCGGGTGAACACGCGGTGCGCTCCCCAGAGCAGGACGAGGCCGATGATGGTCGCGATGAGCATGCGCAGCGCGAGGTGCTCGGGATAGTCGGCGGCGACGCCCGCACCCCAGAACGCCTTGTGGAAGCCGAGCACGGCGATCGTGAGGGGGTTCGCCGCGTACACCTCGATCATCCACAGCGGCATGTGGAAGCGGTCGATCACGTCGCGCACCATGGCCCACGAGTAGACGATCGGCGACGCCCACATCGCGAGCATGAGCACCACCTCGGTGAGGTACTGCATGTCGCGCAAGTACACGTTCATGGCTGCCAGCAGCAGCCCGAGCGCCGTGCCGTAGACGAGGACGAGCAGCAGCGAGGGGAAGAACCACAGCATCTCGGCGGGCTGCGGCAGCGCTTGGAAGGCGAGTGCCGCGACGAGCAGCACCGCGAGCTGCACGAGGAAGAGGAAGCCTGCCGCGCCGATGCTCGCCAGGGGGAACACCTCGCGAGGAAGATAGATCTTCTTCACCAGGGCGGAGTTTCCGACGATCGATGCTGTCGCCCCGGCGATCATGTCGTTGAAGAAGACATAGAGCGTGAGCCCCGAGAACAGGTAGATCGCGAAGTCGTCGATGCCCTCGGCGGCGCGCAGGAACTGCCCGAGCACGACGAAGTACATGACGAACTGCACGAGGGGTCGGATGACCGACCACAGGAAGCCCAGGAAGCTGTCGCGGTACCGCGCCTGCAGGTCGCGTCGCACGAGCAGCCCGAGCAGCTGGCGGCGCTGGAAGATCTCGCGGATCTTTCCGCCGCTCACCCTGAGCCCTCGCGAATCGATCGTGGAGAAGGGCGCGGCGTCGAGGCGCGCGAAGCGTTCTGTCGTGTCCAAGGCCCTCAGCTCGTCTTGTGATGCATCGTTCGATGCTCGCTCACGATGCAGTCGATCGCGATGCGTCATTCCGCGGCGTCTCTCCGCCCGCGGCGCAGAAGCCCGCGCACCCGCGCGATCTGCCGACGCCCGCTCCGGGCGACCTTGCCCGTCAGGGTGTCGGATGACAGCAGTGTTCGGATGCGCGCACCGGTGCCGGGGAAGTTGATGCGCATGTACATTCTTGCAAAGTCTGCGGCCGATCCCGACCCCACGAATCCGGCGCGCCGAAGCAGCTCGATCTGCTCGTATGCGTATCCAGGGGTCGTCACCGCCATCTCGTCGAGCTTGTACTCCATCGCGGTGTGGCTGATCGAGACGTACTCCGTCGTCGCCACCGTGCGCACGTGATACCCGAGCTCGCCCGCGGCGTACGCCGGGAGACGCTCGAGGATGTGCGCCGTGCCTCCGTCACGATAGGCCTCGGCGCCGCCGAACTGCTCGTAGCGCCACTCGTGCTCGACGAGCAGTCGCAGCGCCTCGGGCCGGGCCACGTACATCGATCCGAACGGGGCCAGAGGTGAGACGTCATCGAGGGGGACGTGGATGCCGAGGTCCGCGGCCAGCTTCTCGGCACCGGGTTTGTTGACCGACCAACCCCGCCCCAGGGTCGGATAGCCGATGTGGATCATCGGCGGGAAGACCATACCCAGCCCCGGTTCGCGCTGGAACAGCGCCACGAGGTTGGCGGTGTAGCCGGAGCCGCCGAGCAGGTTCTCGAACTGCTGCTCCTTGAAGTGCCGGCCCACGTTGTAGCCGTCTTGCGGCGTCTTCTTGGAGTGGATCTTGACGACGAGCTCGTACTCGCCCGAGAGCAGCACGTCGCGGCAGGCGATGAGGAACGCGCTCTGATCGCGCCCGTCGTTCGAGGGCAGCACCCGCACCTCCACGGCGCGGTGACCGCCGGTGCGCGCGTCGATGATCGCCCGGATCTCCTCGGCTCGCTCCGCATCGGGCGTGGTGACGACGAGGTCGTACTCACCGGGCAGGGTGTCGGCGTGATCGAGCATCTCGTCGGTCATCTCCACGTAGAAGATGTGCGCGATCACGACCGTGCGCAGCGGCCGCTCCGGATCATAGGAGAGGTCGATGTCGGGCAGCACCTCGAGCGCGCCGGCGTCGGTGTTGAGGTCTTTCGGCGGGATGGTCCTTGCCGCGTGCTGCCAGAACAGCTCCACCGGATAGCCCAGCTCCTCCGCCTTCTGCAGCGTCCAGCGCCCCACGACGGCGTGGTGGTCGAGGTAGGGCGGCCACTGCATGAAGGGGCGACGCTTGAGCACGGGGCATCCGGCGTCCAGCAGCGCCTCGGCCCGGTAGAGCGAGGCGTTCTTCGTGCCGATCTCGGCGGAGGGGTAGGCGACGTCGTGCACGAACCCGTGCCCCGCGAACACCTCCGTGAACACCGCCTCATGCTTCAACACCGCATCGAAATAATCCGGCATCTCCGCAAGCTCACGCCAATACCGCGCCCACTCCTCCGACAAGAACATCTCACGCCGCACCGCGATCCAGAACGACTGCAGATGATACGGAAGAACACCCTTCCCCGTGAACGGATTCGGCTCCTCACGGGCATGATCCGTCATCCCCCAGAAATGAACAGACCGCTCCCCCATCCGATCGAACACCGCACCATACGGACGCACCGGACCGAACCACGTGTCATTGGTCAGCAGAACCTCATCGAACTCCGCAATCCGATCACCCACATGATCCAACGCATCCTTATGCGCCCAGATATCGAAACCCGAATTCTCCCGCACCAGAATCTCATCCGACACCGGAACCAACGCCGCACGGCCCTCCTCAGACAGAGAACCATTCACCACCACCAGCACATGCGCCGCATGCTCACGCAACCCCGCCAACGCATGAGGCACAAAACCATCCACCCCACCACGCCGATCAAAAACCACATACACGACCAACCGACGACCACCCACCGGAAACACCGACGCCTCCCTGGTCATGAGCGGCCTCCCGTGACGAGACGACGTACGAATCGGATTCCGTGTCCGACGGCTCTCCGAACCGGTCTGAGGACGGGTCTCACTCGCGACACGATTCCTGGATGGTTGAGACGCACGTACATGCGCAACAGATCGAGAGCTCTGCCCTTGTTGACCCATCCCGCCCGCTGCAGGAACTGGATCTGCTCGATGGGGTACCCCGGCGTGGTCGAGGCGAGCTGATCGAGCTTGTACTCCATCGACACGTGGCTGATCCCCGCGTGCTCGGGCGTCAGGATCGTGCGGGCGTGGTAGCCGGCTTCTCCCGCGCCGTACACGACGAGTCGTTCGAGCACCCGGGCGAGATCGGCACGGCGGCGCTTGGTGGGCTTGTCGAACTCCGTGACCTGCCACTCGTGCCGGGTGATCGGTTCGAGCGCCTCCGGGCGGCAGATCCACATGCCGCCCAGCGGCGCCAGCGGTGAGACGCCGTCGAAGGGCACCTGGATGCCGAGGTCGGCCGCGATGCGCTTGGCACGCGGAAGGTAGTAGTCCCAGCCCTTGCCGGGGGTGGCGTAGCCGAGGTGGATCATCGGCGGCATGACGATCCCCAGACCCGGCTCCCTCTGGAACAGCGCGAGCACGTTGGCGACGTAGCCGGGCCCGGCCATGAGGTTGTCGGTCTGGTGCCGCCAGAAATAGCGCTGGGCGTTCGCTGAGCGCTTCTTCGGCACACGGCTGTGGATCTTGACGACCAGGTCGAACTCGCCGCCCACGAGCACGTCGCGCATGCCCACGAAGAACGCGCTCATGTCGCGCCCCAGCGAGGGCACGATGCGCACTTCGTGGCGGAGGCGCTCTGCGGCAGGCGCTTCGTCGAGGCGGAGGCGGATGCGCGCGGCGCCCGCCTCGTCGTGCGTGGAGACGAACAGCACGTGCTCCTGCCCGAGCCGGCCCACCGTCGCGAGGATGTCGTCGATGCGGGCGGGGTCGGGCACATGCGCGATCACCGCGATCCGGAAAGGCCGGGCCGGGTCGTAACCGGTGTCGACATCAGGAAGCACTTCGAGCATGCCCGCATCGGCGTTCAGCGTCTTGGGGGCGACGTTGCGGGCGAGGTTCTGCCAGAGCAGATCGACCGGGTATCCGTAGTCCGCCACCTCGCGCACGACCCGCCGGCCGATCACGGCATGGCGGTCGAGATAGGGCGGGTAGTGGAAGAACTGTCGGCGTTTGAGCAACGGGCAGCCGTCGGCCAGCAGCAGGTCGGCGTTGAACAGCGCCGGGTGATCGGTCGGGTAGTCGGCGGAGGGGTAGGCGACGTCGTGCACGAACCCGTGCCCCGCGAACACCTCCGTGAACACCGCCTCATGCTTCAACACCGCATCGAAATAATCCGGCATCTCCGCAAGCTCACGCCAATACCGCGCCCACTCCTCCGACAAGAACATCTCACGCCGCACCGCGATCCAGAACGACTGCAGATGATACGGAAGAACACCCTTCCCCGTGAACGGATTCGGCTCCTCACGGGCATGATCCGTCATCCCCCAGAAATGAACAGACCGCTCCCCCATCCGATCGAACACCGCACCATACGGACGCACCGGACCGAACCACGTGTCATTGGTCAGCAGAACCTCATCGAACTCCGCAATCCGATCACCCACATGATCCAACGCATCCTTATGCGCCCAGATATCGAAACCCGAATTCTCCCGCACCAGAATCTCATCCGACACCGGAACCAACGCCGCACGGCCCTCCTCAGACAGAGAACCATTCACCACCACCAGCACATGCGCCGCATGCTCACGCAACCCCGCCAACGCATGAGGCACAAAACCATCCACCCCACCACGCCGATCAAAAACCACATACACGACCAACCGACGACCACCCACCGGAAACACCGACGCAGGGGTTGGGCTCGTCATGAACGCATCAGCTCCGAGAGATCGCAGGGACGACGGCCGTGCGACGGATACGCGCGCGACCGCCGTTCATCCTAGAACGCGGCGTTTCAGCGTCCCTGTGCGAGGGCCTTGAGCAGGTACGCCCCATAGCCGCTCTTGACCAGCGGCTCGGCGCGCTCGCGCAGCTCGTCGTCGGTGAGGAAGCCCATCCGCCACGCCACCTCTTCGGGGCAGCCGATGGAGAGCCCCTGGCGCTTCTCGACGGTGCGGATGAAGTCGGTCGCCTCAGCGAGCGAGTCGAAGGTTCCCGTGTCGAGCCAGGCCGTGCCACGGGTGAGCAGCTGCACCTTGAGGTCGCCGCGCTCGAGGTAGGCGCGGTTGACGTCGGTGATCTCCAACTCGCCGCGCGGCGAGGGCTCGAGCCCCTTGGCGATCTCGATCACGTCGTTGTCGTAGAAATAAAGCCCGGGCACGGCGTAGTTGCTCTTGGGCTGCGCCGGCTTCTCCTCGAGCGAGACGACGTTGCCGCGATCGTCGAACTCGACCACGCCGTAGGCGGAGGCGTCGTCGACCCAGTAGCCGAATACCACGCCGCCGGCGAGGTCGGTGTACTGGCGCAGCTGCGTGCCCATTCCCTGGCCGTAGAAGATGTTGTCGCCTAGCACGAGCGCGGCGGAGTCCGAGCCGATGTGCTCCTCGCCGAGCACGAACGCCTGCGCGAGCCCGTCGGGAGAGGGCTGGGTCTTGTAGGTGATCGACACGCCGAAGCGCGATCCGTCGCCGAGCAGGCGCTCGAACGACTCCGCGTCGTGCGGGGTCGTGATCATGAGGATGTCGCGGATGCCCGCGAGGATCAGCGTCGACAGCGGATAGTAGATCATCGGCTTGTCGTAGACCGGCACGAGCTGCTTCGAGACGCCGAGCGTGATCGGGTGCAGGCGCGAGCCGGTGCCGCCCGCGAGAATGATTCCGCGCATGGATCAAGTCTGGAGGATGCGCGGGCGCCCGCCAAATGGGCGCACGGGTTCCCAGGCGGCTCCCAGTACCCTGGAAGCCATGCAGAGACTGCTCGTCACCGGCGGCGCCGGCTTCATCGGTTCCAACTTCGTGCACCACGTCGTGGCGCACACCGACCACCACGTGACCGTGCTGGACAAGCTCACCTATGCGGGCAACCGCGCGTCCCTGGACGGGCTGCCCGAGGACCGCGTGCGGTTCGTGCAGGGCGACATCGCCGACGCCGAACTCGTCGACACGCTCTTCGCCGACGTCGATGCCGTGGTGCACTACGCCGCCGAATCGCACAACGACAACTCGCTGCACAGCCCGCGTCCGTTCCTGGACACCAACATCATCGGCACGTACACGCTGCTCGAAGCGGCGCGCGCGCACGACCGCCGCTTCCACCACATCTCCACCGACGAGGTGTACGGCGATCTCGAGCTCGATGACCCGCAGCGCTTCACGGAGTCGACCCCGTACAACCCGTCGTCCCCGTACTCGTCGACCAAGGCCGGCAGCGACCTGCTCGTGCGCGCCTGGGTGCGCTCCTTCGGCGTGCGGGCGACGATCTCGAACTGCTCGAACAACTATGGCCCGTACCAGCACGTGGAGAAGTTCATCCCGCGTCAGATCACCAACGTCATCCGCGGCATCCGCCCGAAGCTCTACGGCGCAGGCGAGAACGTGCGCGACTGGATCCACGCCGACGATCATTCCTCGGCCGTGCTGACGATCCTGGAGAAGGGCCGCATCGGCGAGACCTACCTGATCGGCGCCGACGGCGAGCGCAGCAACAAAGACGTCGTCGAGCGGATCCTCGAGGAGATGGGACAGCCCCGCGACGCGTACGACCACGTCACCGATCGCCCTGGTCACGACCTGCGCTACGCCATCGACTCCACCAAGCTGCGCACCGAGTTGGGGTGGCAGCCGCAGTTCGCAGACTTCGAGGCGGGCTTGTCCGCCACCGTGCAGTGGTACCGCGACAACGAGTCATGGTGGGCGCCCGCCAAGGACGCCACCGAGGCCTTCTACGCCTCGAAGGGGCAGTGACCGTGCCGGCCGAGAACGAGGGAGCCGGGATGTTCGGAAAGCCCCTCTCGATCATCGAGACCCCGATCCCCGGACTCGTCGTGTTCGAGCTGCCCGTGCACGGGGACAGCCGCGGCTGGTTCAAGGAGAACTGGCAGCGCGAGAAGATGACCGCACTGGGACTCGCCGACTTCGGCCCCGTGCAGAACAACATCTCGTTCAACGACGCGGTCGGCACCACGCGCGGCATCCATGCCGAGCCGTGGGACAAGTGGGTCTCGGTGGCCACCGGGCGCATCTTCGGCGCGTGGGTGGATCTGCGCGAAGGCGACACCTTCGGCGAGGTCTTCACGATCGAACTGGACCCGTCGCGCGCCATCTTCGTCCCCCGCGGCGTGGGCAACTCGTACCAGACGCTCGCCCCCGACACCGCGTACACGTACCTCGTGAACGATCACTGGTCGCCCGAGGCCGCGTACTCCTTCCTCAACCTCGCCGATGAGACGGCCGCCATCGAGTGGCCCATCGCTCTGGCGGACGTGGAGATCTCAGCGAAGGATCTCGCGCATCCGCGACTGGCCGAGGTGACCCCGATCCCGCCCAGGAAGACCCTCGTGCTCGGCGCGGGCGGTCAGCTCGGCCGGGCGCTGCGCGACCTGTACGGCGAGTCGGACACTGTGGAGTACGCCGATCGGACCGCGCTCGACCTCACCGACCCCGGGCTGCCCACCGCAAGGCGCTGGCGCGACTACGGCACGATCATCAACGCCGCCGCGCACACCGCCGTCGACGCCGCCGAGACGGCCGAGGGCAGGGCCGACGCCTGGGCGGCGAACGTGACCGCCGTGGCGACGCTCGCCCGCATCGCCACGGAGAACGGCATCACGCTCGTGCACGTGTCCAGCGACTACGTCTTCGACGGCACGAAGGATGGCGCGTACACGGAGGATGACGCCGTGCGCCCGCTGGGCGTCTACGGGCAGACCAAGGCCGCCGGCGACGCGATCGTGGCGACCGTTCCACGGCACTACATCGTGCGCACGTCATGGGTGATCGGCGAGGGCAAGAACTTCGTCCGCACGATGGCGGCGCTGGCCGAGAAGGGCGTCGACCCCGCCGTCGTCGACGACCAGATCGGGCGCCTCACCTTCACCCCCGACATCGCCCGGGGTATCCGCCATCTGCTCGACAGCGGTGCGACGCACGGCGTCTACAACCTCACGGGATCCGGCGAGACGGGCTCGTGGGCGGATATCGCCCGCGAGGTGTACGCGCTCACCGGCCACGACCCGGCGCGGGTGACCGGGGTCTCCACGGCCGACTATTACGCCTCCGCGGCGGGTCCGATCGCGCCCCGCCCTGCCAACAGCGTCCTCGACCTGTCGCGACTCACAGCGACCGGCTACACGCCGGAGGACGCGCGCCTAAGCCTGCAGGACTACCTGCGCGACGCGGACTGACGCCGCACGCGCCAGAGCGTCCCGGCCTTCGCGGTGAAGGTCGGGACGCTCTGTTGTCGGCGCAGACTACTGCGCGGCGACGGCGACGTTCACCGAGCGGCAGCCGAGCAGCGCATGGCCGCCCGCGCCGTTGTTGATCGCGTAGATGCAGACGTTGTGCGCTCCCGGCGTCGCGGGGATGGTCTCGCTGATTCCGTGCTGCACGCCCATTCCGGGGTAGAAGGCTGCAACATCCGGGCGGTCCTTGTCCGCACGGTAGGCCGCGCTCGCCCCGTCCACGTAGATGTGCACCGAGATCGGATCGGTCGTGTCGGGATCGATCGCCCACCCCCCGACCAGGATGTTCGAGCCATCGGAGATCGCCGCCTCGAAGTTGCCGAAGGGAACCCGTCCCAGGTCGACGACCGGGGCTGTCACGGTGGCGTTGCGGCAACCGAGGAACGTATGTCCGCCCGGTCCGGAGTTGATGGCGTATGCGCATATCGGAGTCGTGCCGTTCGGGACCGTGAGCTGTTCGGTGAACCCGTGCGCCTCACCGTAGCCGGGATACGCCGCTGCGACATCCGGTCGCGGCTTGTCCGCACGATATGCCGCGCTCGACGAGCCGACGTACAGATGGACGGCAATCGGCGCGTCCGTGTCGGGATCGATGGCCCAGCCGCTGACCGTCGCGGTGTTGCCGCTGACGCTCATCGCGTCGAACGCGCCGAACGGAGGACGTCCGAGTTCCGGAAGCGTCGACCCCGCGGTCACCTGCTGGCATCCGAGAAGAGCGTGACCACCCGGACCGGTGTTGATGCCGTAGACGCAGATCGTCGTCGTCCCGGCGGGAATCGTCACCGATTCATCGAATCCGTGCGCTGCGCCATATGCCGGGTATTGCTGCGCGACGCCATCGTGGGGCTTGTCGGCGGAGTACTGCGCGCTCGCCCCGCCCACGTAGATGTGAACCTTGATGGATGCAGCGGTATCAGGATCGAGCGCCCATCCCTTGACCTGAGCGGTCTTGCCCGACACCGTGATGGTGTCGATAGCGCCCAGTGGCGCCCGGCCCTTCTCCTGGATCGTGTCCACCGGAGCGGTCGCCTTCATGCAGCCGAGTTCGACGTTCGCGCCCGAGCCGACATTGATCCCGTAGGCGCAGACGTTGTGCTCGCCCGCACCGACGGGAATCGTGGCGGAGAACCCGTGCTTGGTTCCGAACACCGCGTACTCCGCGGGAAGGTCAGTGCGCTCCTTGTCAGCGACGTAGGCGCCCGCCGAACTGTCGTAGTAGAGGTGCACGGCGATCGGCGAGGCCGTATCCGGGTCCAGCGCCCACCCCTTGATCTCGAGCGATCCGTTCGACACCGTCGCGCTCTCCAGCGCACCGACGGGCGATCCCGTCAGAGCGGCCACCGTGGTGCACCCCATGAGCACATTCGCACCGGGGCCGACATTGATCGCGTACACGCACACATTCGTGTTTCCCGGGGCATCTGCGGGCATCGTCGCGGTGAAACCGTGCTTGCTGCCGGAAGCCGGGTACGCGGCCCCGACGTCGGGCCGGTCCAGGTTCGCCGTGAAGGCGGCGCTCTTGGCGCCGACGTAGACGTGCACCGACAGCGGATCGCTGGTGTTGGGGTCGATCACCCATCCCGACACCTCGAACTTGCCCGGGATGGCGCGCACGAGCTCGAGGTTGCCGAACGGGTTGTTCGCCGCGCCCTGCGTGGAGCCGAACCAGTCGGTGAAGTAGTTGTAGAAGTTGCGGTTGCCGTAGGCGGAGCATCCGTCGCCCTCGCCGTATCCGGCCGCGAGCGCCGCGGCGTTGGGCTGATAGGGCGTGTAGTAGTAGAGCGAAGCGGTCGCCGCGTTCTCGACGTACACCGGCGCGCTCCCGCACGCGATGTTGGGGTTGTACCGGATGTTCCACGTGTTCCCGGGGGCGTACCACTGGAAGTAGCGGCCCTCCATGTAGATCTTCAGCTGGCGGCCCGCGCCGTAGATCTGGTGGAAGAAGCCGACGAAGTCGGGGTCGCACGCGGCGTCGTCGGGACACCCCTGCCCCAGCGCCGAGTCGTAGCGCCACTGGCTCGGCCAGGTGTGCGTGATCAGCCCCTGCTCCTTCTGAAGCATGACGAGGAACACCTGCGGGTTGATGCCGCACGACTGGGAGACGCGATAGATGATCGACGCCGCGGACTCGCCTGCCGCTCCCGTGTACCCGTTGCAGTACGCGTCGGCCGGGCGGTTGACGGAGTTGATGTGGAAGTCCTTCAGGCAGGTGTAGCCCGGCTGGCAGGACGAGACCTTGCTGCGCAGGAAGGCATCGATCTGAGCAGCCGTCATCGTGCTCGAATCGAGAAGAGTCGCGTCGGAGATGATGTTGCCCGCGCGGAACCCCTCGAGCGTCGCGGGGCGCACGGACGCGGCCGCGTCGCCCACCGGCGCCGATGCGGATGCCGTGCCCAAGGGCGCTGCCGCCGAGCGCGCCGCGGATGCGTCGGCGGCCTGCGCGGGCGCGCTGCCGATCGGCACGAGCAGGACGGCGAGCACGGCCGCGAGGGCCACGGCGACGCCCCAATGCCCGGGCGTGAGCGGGCGTCGTCGGGCCCGGGTACGTGCAGACATGGGAACAGTGTCGCCGAAAAACCCCGGATCGACGCACGGACACGCGCGCAGCCGCGCGATTATCGCGCCGCGCGACGATGCGTCACAGTTCGGCGTGCAGCGCCCACACCCGATCGGCGGCGCCCTCCCAGGAGAAGCCGCGCGCACGGTCCTGAGCGAGCACGGAGAGCCGTTCGCGTGCATCCGTCGTCGCCTCGGCGACCGCATCGCGCATGTCGTGCGCCGCGACGAGCATGCCGCCGTCGGCGAGCACATCGCGGTGCACATCGGAATCGGCGGCGACGACGGGCACCGACAGCGCCATCGCTTCGACGAGGCGCCACGGCCACCGCCCCGCGTCGTCTGTGGCGATGAAGGCGGCGGCTCCGCCGAGCACGGCCGCCCGATCGGCGGCCGACAGGCGACCCCGCACGTGCAGCCGAGCCTCGGGGAGTCCCGCGATGGAGGCGATCTCGGAGACCTCGGGCTCGCCGCCCTCGCGCACGTCGAGCACGACGGCGTCCAGGCCGGTCGCCGCCACGGCGGAGAACCCGGCGCCGAGCGTGGCGGGATCGCCGGCGAGCACGATCCGCTCCGCGGGAACGCCCGCGTCAGCACGACGCTGGGCGGCGTCGGCACCGACGAGCACCTCCGGTGCCGCGGCTCCGGGGATCACGCGGATGCGGTCGCCCAGACGCGCGATCGACGACAGCCGGTCGACGAGGGAGTGCGTGGGCACGACGACGGCGTCAGCGTGCTTGACCGCGCGGCGCAGCAGCGCGCGCTGCGCCATCACGACGGCGCGCGGCAGCGACTCCGGATCCTCCCACGCCCGCAGATCCCACACCGTCGGCACGATCTGGTCGTGGTCGTGCACGCGGTCGTGGCGCACGAGCGGAGCCAGCAGCGTCGGCGAATGGATCATGCCCGCACCGACGCCCCTGGCCACTCCGAGCTGCCAGGCGGCGCTGAGCTCCCTGCGGGCCAACGGGAGCCGCCGCACCTCGGAGACTCCGGGGAGCTCCTCCCCCTCGCCCGCGGGCACGATCGCCGCGACGTCGCATCCGCTCGGCGCGGTGCGCACGAGGCCGCCCAGCAGCGCCCGCGAGGCGTCGGCGAGATCGCTGTCGACGGGCGACACGAGCTGGTCGAGGACGAGTCGCAGCTGAGCCATGCGGAAAGCCTAACGATGTCGCGAGCGGTCATCCTGCAGGCACGTCGCGTCTCGCGCATGCTTGAATGCCGGTATGAGCGACGGTCGCCTGCCTGCCCGACGACGATGGATCGGCGTGACGATCGCGGTGATCGTGGTCGCCCTGCTCTTCGCCGTCGCATGGGTGCTGGTGCGTGGGATCGGCGCCGCCGACGAGCTGAAGAGCGTCTCGTCGACCACGGCCACGCTGCAGGAGGACATCGGCGAAGGCGAACTCGACAGCGTGCCCGCGCTCGCGCGGCGCATCGGCTCCCACGCGCAATCCGCCCGCGAGCTGACCTCGGATCCGGTGTGGCGCGCGTTCGAGTTCGTCCCGTGGCTCGGCGAGAGCTTCACCGCGACGCGCGAGGTCGCCGAGGTCGCCGCTGACGTCGCCGGCGACGCGCTGACCCCGATCGTCTCCGTCACCGAGAACCTCGACCTCGGCGGACTCGGGCTGGCCGGCGGAAGCATCGACCTCTCCGGTTTCGCCGACGCCGAGGCGCCGCTGCAGACCGCCGCGACGGCACTCGCCCGCGCCGAGGATCGCGCCGACCGCATCGATGCCGCAGCGACGCTCCCGCCCCTCGCCGACGCCGTGCAGAGCCTGCGCGACACCCTCACGCAGGCCTCGGCCACGGTCGGCGCTCTGCACGGTGCCGCAGCCCTGCTGCCCTCGATGCTCGGCGCCGAAGGGCCCCGCCAATACGTCATCGCGGTGGAGGACAACGCCGAGGCACGCTCGACGGGCGGCGCCATCGGCGCCCTCCTCGTGGTGCGCGCGGAGAACAATCAGATCACGCTCATCGGCCAGGCCTCGTCCCGCGATTTCGCCCCTCTGGGCGCTCCACTGGCCGTCTCGGAGGGGGTCGCCGCGCTGTATGGGGATGCACCGGGCACGGTGCTGGCGAATGCGACGAGCATCCCGGATTTCGCCGAGGCCGCGCCCGTCATCGCGCAGATGTGGCTGCAGCGCTGGGGCTACCCCGTCGACGGGGTGATCGCCGTCGACACCGTCGTCGTCGCGAACCTCCTCGACGCCCTCGACACGATCGAGGTGCCCCCGCTCACCCTCGATGCCGACAGCGCCCGCAAGACCCTGCTCGTCGACAGCTACACGGCCGTGCCGGATCCCGCCGCGCACGATGCGCTGATGGTGCAGGTCGCCGCCACACTGTTCTCCGAGGCCCTCTGGGCCGACCCGCAACCCGTGCTCGCCTCGCTCGCGCGATCGGCCGACGACGGGCGCATCCGCATCTGGAGCGCGCACGAGGACGAGCAGCGCGCACTCGCCGCTTCCTGGCTGGGCGGCACGATCCCGAACGACTCCGGCGACCGCTCGCACGTGGGCGTGCTGTTCGACGACGCGACCGGAGGGAAGCTGGATGCGTACGCCGACGCCGCGATCACCGTCTCGACGGGCGTGTGCCGCGGCGAGCCGACCACACGCGTCACGGTCGCGTGGACCAACGACGCCCCCGCAGATGCGGCCGATGCGCTGCCGCCGATCGTCACCGGCGGCACGGATCCGAAGCTCGCGCCCGGGCAGACACGCACCCTCATCGCCGTCGTCGGCCCGGAAGACGCCGAGGCCGCCGGCCACGATCGCGACGGCGAGGACGACGACGTGCGGTCGACGATGCTCGCCGAACGCGCCGTGCAACAGTTCTCGGTGCTCCTGGCGCCCGGCGAGAGCACGGTGCTCACGGCGGACTTCCGCGGCAAGGGCGCCGGTGTGCGATTGACGGATGCCTGGCACACCCCGCTGCCCTCCGCCGTCGAGGTCGCACGCACCCCACTCACCTGCGACCGGTGAGCCTGACCCCTCAACTCTCCGGCGCTCAGCCCTCCGGCGCGGGGGTCGGCGTCGGCGGGTGCAGAGCGGTCTGAATCCGCTGCTGGATGTCGGCCCAGTCCGGCTCGTACTCGTCGACCCCGTTGTCGGGGGTGAGCTCGATGGTCGTCACGGGCTGCTCCTTCGCCTTGAGCAGCAGCTCGAAGAACTCCGGCAGCTTGTCCTGCGGAAGATCCGTCTCGACGATCGCTGTGCCCGCGTTCGCGACGTCCTGGAATCGGCTGAGCACATTCTGCGGTGTGAACTGCGCGAGGATCGCCTGCTGCAGCTGACGCTGGCGCAGCATCCGGTCGAAGTCGCTGGTCGTGTACCGCGAACGCGCGTACCACTGCGCGGTGTCGCCGTTCATGTGCTGCTCACCGGGCTCGATCCAGCCGATCGCCCAGTCCTCGGCCGGCTCGCCCTCGTACGACGGGCCCCCGCCCATGGGCAGACGCTCGCTGACAGTGATGTCCACACCGCCGAGGGCATCGACGAGGGCGGCGAAACCGTGCATGTCGATGAAGACGAAGTACGGCACCTCGATGCCGAGGATCCCTTCCACGGCGTCCTTGGTGGCCTCCACACCCGGTTCGGAGCCGTGCGTGGAGGCATCGGGGTACAGCCCCTCGCCGTCGATGCCGTTGCGGCACACCTCGACCTCGGTGCGCAGCTGATTGATGCCGCTGCTCCACCCGCACTCTTCATCGCCGTGCCCGGAATGCCCGTCGGGGTACAGCTCCTGCATCGGGCCCTCGGCGAACGGGAAGCCGGGCATGTCGCGCGGGATGCCGGTGATCGTCACCGCGCCGGAGTCGGCGTTGACCGACACCACCGAGATGCTGTCGAAGCGCATGGAGTCGCGCCCCTCGCCGCTGTCGGCGCCGAGCAGCAGGATGTTGTAGTACCCGTCGCTGGGCGGAAGGCTCGGTCCGCCGCTGCCGAACAGCGTCGTGATGGCGCCGCGGCTCGTGCCCACCACGCCGGCGGCGTAGGCCGCCCCGCCGCCGAGCAGCGAGGCCACGAGCAGCGCGACGAGAGGAATGGCGATCTTCGCATACGGCTTGACCCGCACGAGTCGCACGAGCCGCAGTGCGTCGAGGGTGAGCACGATCCACAGCAGGGCGTAGCCGATCAGCAGCACCTGGGCGAGGGTGAGCACGAGCCACGACACCCATCCGCCGCCGACCGTGAGCCACAGCAGGCCCTGCCGCCACAGCAGTGCGGTGAGCGCTGTCAGTGCGATGAGCACCCAGAGCGCGATCGTCGCGCCGAGCCCGAAACGGCCCAGTCGACGGTTGCCCGCGAGCACCTGGGCGGAGCCGGGGATGAGCACGTTCAGCGCGACGAGCCACCAGCCGCGCTTGGTCATCGCCGCCGGCGAGGAAGTGTCGGGATGCCGCATCGGGCGCGTCTGGATGAGCGGTGCGCGCACGGCGCCGCGCGCCGACGCCAGCGGCTCGCGCAGAATCGTCACCGCGCGTCGCCCTTCTCTGCGTCCTGACCGTTCAGGGAGGCCCTGAGGCGCGTGCTCTTCTCCTCGACCTGAGCCTGCAGCTCTCGCGCATACTCCTCGACGCGGTCGGCGAGCGCAGGATCGGCGGCGCCGAGGATGCGGGCGGCGAGCAGTCCGGCGTTGCGGGCCCCTCCGATGGAGACCGTGGCGACCGGGATGCCCGCGGGCATCTGCACGATCGACAGCAGCGAGTCCATGCCGTCGAGATAGGCAAGCGGCACGGGGACGCCGATCACCGGAAGCGCCGTGACGGCGGCGATCATGCCGGGCAGGTGCGCGGCTCCCCCGGCCCCGGCCACGATCACCCGGATACCCCTGGCCCGCGCCTCGCGTCCGTAGGCGAGCAGCTTGTCAGGCGTGCGGTGGGCGGAGACGACTTCCACCTCGTGGGCGATGCCGAACTCGGTGAGCGCCTGCGACGCATCGCTCATCACACGCCAGTCGGAGTCGGAGCCCATGATGACTCCGACGAGGGGCGCGGCGGAGGAGTGCAGTGTCTCGGTCACGCCCCCAGCGTACGGTCGCGCCCTGGGAGAACCCGGGCGCGGCGCGCGAAACGCGGCGACGTGCGGGGCACGTCCTCAGTCGAAACGGCTGGCCGCCGAACGCGCCTCGTAGACGATGTCGTCGAGGTCGTCGCCCACGATGTTCACGTGCCCGACCTTGCGCCCAGGGCGCGGATCCTTGCCGTAGGTGTGCACCTTCGCCGACGGCGCTGCGGCGAGCGCGGCGGGCACCCTGCCCATCAGGTCTGCGTCCGACGGCCCACCGAGGATGTTCACCATCACCGTCCACGACGACCGCGGCGACGGGTCGCCGAGCGGCAGGTCGGCGACCGCGCGCAGGTGCTGCTCGAACTGGCTCGTCACGGCGCCGTCCTGGCTCCAGTGTCCGCTGTTGTGCGGGCGCATGGCGAGTTCGTTGACGAGGATGCGCTCGTCGTCGGTCTCGAACAGCTCCACAGCGAGCATTCCGGTGACCCCGAGGCCGTCGGCGATCTGCAGCCCGATCCGCGCGGCGACCTCCTCGAGCTTCTCGTTGCCGCCGGGAGCGGGTGCGATGACCTCGGCGCACACGCCGTCGCGCTGCACGGTCTCCACAACCGGATAGACCACGGCTTGGCCGGAGGGCCGACGGGCGACCTGCTGCGCCAGCTCGCGCACGAAGGGCACCAGCTCTTCGACGAGCAGCGCGTCCCCCGGCTCGAGTCGCGCGAACCAGTCGGCGGCGTCGGCGGCATCGGAGACCACCCGCACACCCTTGCCGTCGTAGCCGCCGCGCGGCGTCTTCACGACGGCGCGGCCGCCGTGCTCGTCGAGGAACTCCTGCAGCTGCGAAGGCTCCGCCGCCCGCGCCCAGTCCGGCTGGGGAATGCCGAGCTCGGCGAGGCGCGCGCGCATCGCGAGCTTGTCCTGGGCGAACTGCAGCGCATCGGGCCCCGGATGCACGGCGATGCCGTCGGCGACGAGGGCGCGCAGCACCTCCTGCGGCACGTGCTCGTGGTCGAAGGTGATCACGTCGACCTCGTTCGCGAACGCCCGCACCGTCTCGAGGTCGCGGTAGTCGCCGACCCGGGTGGCGGCGAGCTGGGCCGACATCCCCTCGGCCTCGGCGAGAACGCTGATCTCGAGCCCCAGTTCGACCGCCGGGGCGATCATCATCCTGGCCAGCTGTCCGCCGCCGATCACACCCACGCGCACTGCCATCCGGACTCCGTTCGTCGCACCCATTCTTCCGTACTCCGCAGCCGTCTGCGACAGGCGGATGCTCAGTCGGCGGCGGCCTGGGCGTCGCGGTGCGCGAGGATCTGGCCGACCTCGATCTGATCGGCGAGCGTCTCGTGCACCAGGCCGACGTAGGGCACGTCGCTGAGCCTCAGCGGCGCGTCGACGCCGTTGGAGAGGATCACCGTGCCGGCACGGCTCATGCGCTGCAGGATGCCGCGGCGCACGTCGATCGTGTAGCCGCGGGCGTGCGACATCTCACTGGTGTGCCGCGATCCGATGCCGCGGCGCGCGATGACCCGGCGCGTCGTGATGACGTAGCTGCGCGAGAGCCAGACGAGGAAGGGCACGACGACGAGCAACAGCACGATGACCCCTGCAGCGGCGAAGAGCATCCAGTTCTCGAACGGCGCGGGCAGGTTGTCGTAGAAGTACCCCACGGCGCCGCACACGGCGACGAGCACGAGCGCCGACCAGAACAGGTGGCGCGCGTGCCCGTGGAACCGGGCGATCAGCCGCTCTTCCGCGGGCGCTCCGGGCGGCGGCATCATGGGCCGTCCGCCGAGCCCCACCGGTTGCGTCATGCCCTCATTGTCCCCCGCGCCGCCGACATCGGCGCCCGCGGGCTCGCGTGTCCGCCGGAGAGGAGGCGCGACTCACGCCGGACGCACGTGCACGACGTCGCCCGCGGCAACGGGATGCTCGCCGTCGGCGTCGCGCACGACGAGGCAGCCGTCGGCGGCGAGCCCGGTCGCCGCTCCCACGAGCTCGGAGCCGCCGGGCAGCTGCACGCGCACGGTGCGCCCGATCGTCGAGCAGCGCACGGCGACGACGTCGCGCAGTCCGCTCGCCACGGCCGAGCCGTGCTCGACGAGCCCGGTGAGATGCGCATCGAGCCGCACGAGGTATCCGGCCACGAGCAGGTCCTCGTCGCATTCGACGCCCTCCACCGCGAACGATGTCGCCGTGGACACGGGCAGCTGCTCCGCCGTCATGGCCGTGTTGATCCCCGTGCCGACCACGACCACATCCGCGCCGCGCGCCTCGGCGAGGATGCCGCAGATCTTGCGCTCCGCGTCGTCGGCACCGCGCACGAGCACGTCGTTGGGCCATTTCACCGCCACCTCGACGTGCGGCAGCTGCGCCGCGATCGCATCTGCCATGGCCGCTCCCGCCGCAAGCGGGATCCAGCCGCGCTCGGCCACCGGCACCTCGCCCGCGCGCAGCAGTACCGAAACCGCCAGCGCGGAGCCCGCCGGCGCGACCCACTGCCTGTCGAGCCGGCCGCGGCCCGCGCGCTGATCCCGGGTGACGATCACCGACAGATGCGGCCAGTTCTCGGCGTCGTCGGCGTGGGCCAGCAGATCGGCATTGGTCGAACCCGTCGATGCGGAGACCTCGAGGCGGCCGGCCGCTGCGGAGGCGTGGGGAAACGTCATGCGGTCACCCTACCCAGCACCCGCGGCCGACGATGCCCGCAAGAGCGTGCACCCTACAGAGGATCGGCGATCCCGTTGTGTCGAGCATCCAACGGCGGCGCGAACCCCGCCGCTAGTCTGGAACGCGTGACGGATACTCCCGACCTCTCCACGACCGCCGGCAAGATCGCCGATCTGCGCGCCCGCTACGAAGAAGCCGTCGTCGGCGCCGAGGCCACGGCCAAGGAGAAGCAGCACGCCAAGGGCAAGATGACCGCGCGCGAGCGCATCGAGCTGCTCGCCGACCCGGGCAGCTTTGTCGAGTTCGACGAGTACGTGCGCCACCGCACCACGGCGTTCGGGATGGAGAAGTCGCGCCCCTACGGCGACTCGGTCGTCACGGGCATCGCGACGATCCACGGCCGCACCGTGGCGCTGTACTCGCAGGACTTCTCGACCTTCGGCGGCTCGCTCGGCGAGGTGGCCGGCGAGAAGATCATCAAGATCATGGAGTTCGCGCTGCGCAGCGGCGTGCCGATCATCGGGATCCTCGACTCCGGCGGCGCACGCATCCAGGAGGGCGTGCTGGCCCTCAGCAAGTACGGCGAGATCTTCCGCCTCAACACCCGTTCCTCCGGTGTGATCCCGCAGATCTCGATCATCATGGGCCCGGCCGCCGGCGGTGCCGTGTACGGCCCGGCCCTCACCGACTTCGTCATCATGGTCGACAAGACCAGCCAGATGTTCGTCACCGGACCCGACGTGATCAAGACCGTCACCGGCGAGGATGTCGGCATGGAGGAGCTCGGCGGCGCGCTCACCCACAACACGCGCTCCGGCGTCGCGCACTACCTCGCCGAGGACGAGGACGACGCGATCGATTACGCCCGCACGCTGCTCGGCTTCCTGCCCGACAACAACATGGCCGAGATCCCGGGCTACGAGTCGGGCTTCGAATGGGAGACGACGGATGCCGATCGCACCCTGAACACGATCATCCCCGACTCGGCGAACCAGCCGTACGACATCCACACGGTCATCTCGCACGTGGTCGACGACGACTTCCTCGAAGTGCAGCCGCTGTTCGCACCGAACATCGTCATCGGCTTCGGCCGCGTCGAAGGACGTTCGGTCGGCATCATCGCCAACCAGCCCTCGCAGATGGCCGGAACCCTCAACATCGAGGCGGGCGAGAAGGCCAGCCGGTTCGTGCGGTTCTGCGACGCGTTCTCGATCCCGATCGTCACGCTCGTCGACGTGCCCGGCTACCTGCCCGGCACCGACCAGGAGTGGACGGGCGTCATCCGCCGCGGCGCCAAGCTCATCTACGCCTACGCCGAGGCGACCGTGCCGCTGGTGACCGTGATCCTGCGCAAGGCCTACGGCGGTGCGTACATCGTGATGGGCTCCAAGCAGCTGGGCGCCGACGTCAACCTCGCATGGCCCACGGCCGAGATCGCCGTGATGGGCGGCCAGGGCGCTGTGAACATCCTGTACCGCGGCGAGATCAAGCGCGCCGCGGAGGCCGGCGAAGACGTCGCCGCCGTGCGCACGCGCCTGGCCAACGAATACACGTACAACGTGACCTCGCCGTTCCTCGCGGCCGAGCGCGGCGAGATCGACGGCGTCATCGAACCCGCCAACACGCGCGTGTCGATCGCGAAGGCACTCCGCGCGCTGCGCGCCAAGCGGGCCGAGCTGCCGCCCAAGAAGCACGGGAACATCCCGCTGTGAGCGACGCCCCGCACAACGAGCGCGACGAGCGCCTAGAGCTCCAGGTGCTGCGCGGCACGGCGAACGAGGAAGAGCTGGCCGCGCTCATCGCCGTGCTCTCCGAGGCGTACGTCGCCGAGGAGGCCGCGGCCACCGTGCCCGAGCGGCCGGTGTCGGCGTGGAACCTCACCCGGCGCGGCATGCGCACGAGCGTGCGCCGCGACATCCCGTGGGGGCGCTTCACCGGCTGAGCCGCTTGTCCCCCAAAATACCTACAGACAACCGCCGCGGGGCCGGTCAGACTTGACTCAACGCTTCGCGTTCGGCCGGATCTCTGTCGCAGGGTCGACAGACGATCACCGGTCTCCGCGGACGATTTTCGGGTAATCGTTCCGCACCGGCGAGGGGCGGGCGGCTTCGCCGCCCCTCGCCTCATTCGGCGCTCGCCCCGGAGATCCTCCCCTCACCGGGGCGAGCTCCGTGTCACGACGCATTCGTCCGCACGGCTCAGGCGTCGGTGCTCTGCGCATCCTCGGGCGGATCGGGCTCGCGGGCCTCGCGCACCGTGCGACGGATCTCGCGCCACAGCTCCACCGAGTCGTCGTCGGCGCTCTCCCCCGCCGCGGTGCGCCCGACGACGGTGACCGCGACCTCCGCATCCCGGGCGGAGCGGATGATGAGCCGAGCCGAAGGCACGTCGTGCAGCACGTCGGCGAGTTCGGAGCGGATGCGCTCGCGCGCGATCTCGTCGAGGTCGTCGAGTCCGCCCTCATCGAACACGGTCACCGTGGCGCCGCGGCGCCGCGCCGCCTCGATCGCCGCCCGCGCATCCGCGTTGAGCAGGTTCGCGCCGCGGATCTCGTCGCGCAGGCGCCCTTCGGCCAACCGCGCCTCGACGCGCTCCTCCTCGGCCAGATCGCCGCGCGTCTCGATCACCCGGGTGAGGCTGGGTCCTGCGACGGACAGGGCGTACTGCACCCGCTCGCGCCGCTCCCGCTGTCGCACGGCCTGCGTCGCCTGCCACGCCGACGCCGCCTGCTGGATGCTGGCGAGCCGATCGGTGTCGCGCATCGCCGCCCGCCAGAACGTGACCACGAGCTGGGCGACGACCATCCAGACGAACGAGCCCACCAGCCCAAGGCCCAGTGCGTCGCCCAGACCGATCCAGACGATCGACTCGACGGTCAGCGCGGCCATCAGCGCCCAGCCGAACAGGCGCCTGCCGCGCACGATGCAGATCACGCCGAGCAGCCCGACGGCGCCGATGTACCAGGTCGCATAGGGTTCGCGCAGGTACTCCGGCGGCAGGGCGAGGCAGGCGGTGACTGGGATGACGACCCCGATGGCAAGCGTGGCGAACGCCGTCCACAGCGGCATCTTCAGCCGTCGATGCTGACCGGCCAGAGCCGCGACCACCGCCGTGATCACGAAGACCGCCACGGTGGCGGCCAGCATGCGCGGATGCGTCGGCGGCGCGGTCCACCAGAGCGCACGCACCGCCAACGACACGGCGAAGATCACGCCCAGGGCGGTCGCGACGCTGCGCACGGTGAGTCTCATGGCCGCGACCATCCGAGCGTGACGATCGTGCCGTGCCCGTCGGACTCGATCGTCGCGACGCCGCCGACCGCGGTCATCCTGGCGAGGATCGACGCCCGGATGCCGAGCCGGTCCGGCCCCACCTGCTCGGCGTCGAAGCCGCCGCCGGTGTCGCTCACCTTCACAGTGATCCCGGTGTCGCCGTGGCCTTCGACGGCGATGGCGAGGCCGCGCCCGCCGGCATGGGTCACGGCGTTGCCGATCGCCTGACGCGCGGCCAGGGCGACGGCGCGCGCGACGTGGTCGGGCACGGCGCCGTGCCCGAACTGGTCGAGCTCGGCGTCGGCATCCAGCTCCACGAGGGCGTGGCGCAGATCATCGGCGATCCGCTCCACCGAGACCGGATCGTCGCTGCCCTCCTGCGCGTCGTCTGCCTCGGCATTGGCGAGCCGTGTGAGCGCTTCTCTCGCCATCGCGACGGCCAGGTCGCGCTGGCGCTCGGTGCCTGCGCGTTCGGCCGAGATGAGGGCCGCCAGCACGCTGTCGTGCATGAGCGCGGCCACGGCGACGCGCTCCTGCTCGCGGGCCGCCGTGGCGGCGGCCTCGGTGTACGAGGCCACCGCCCGACCCCGCGCGTCGTCGACGCCGGCCGCGACCGAGCGGAACATCCACCCGAGGGTGACGAGCACGAGGCCGAGGATCAACGTGAACGAGACATCGAAGGCCGTGGTGACCCAGAACTCGCGCTGGAAGTCGCCCTGCGCGAGACGAACGAGGCCGTACAGCAGCGGGCCACCCAGCGCCCAGAGCACCTGGACGAGCAGCGGGAACGCGGCGACGGCCGCGACGCCTGCGACGTTGACGAGGAAGAAGATCCACGGCTGATGGTTCGGCACGGCCACCGAGTGCACGGCGACGAAGGGCCACAGGATCAGCACGAGGATGTAGGCGAGCGTGAAGGTGCCTGCCGCCCAGCGCACCCCGCGCCCGACGGCGCACGCGACGAGCATCGCGACCCAGGGCACGAACACGAGCAGCATCGTGCCGATATGGGGGAAGTCCACGAAGCGCAGCGTGCTGAGGGCCGCCACCAGGGCCTGCGCCCCGAGGGCGAGCGCGCCCACGCCGACCGCGATCGCGATCAGGCGCTCGATCCGGCGCCCCGCGAAGCTCTCCAGCCCCTGTCCGAGCCGTCCTGGAGAGGGGATCTGCTCCCACGCCTCGCGCAGGCTCCCCTCAGGGGCCACTCGACACGGCTTCCGCGGGCGGCGTGGGCTCGGGCGGCGAATCCTCCGGCGGCAGCACGATGCCGTCCTCCATCGCACGGCGCAGCAGGTCGACCTTGGTGGGCGCGGGCCTGCCGACCTCGACGTACTTCACCCGGATGCGGGTGATGTTCTCCTTCGCCGTCGAATACGCCACACCCAGCCGCTCGGCGACGGCCTTCAGCGGCAGCCCCGTGGCATACAGGCGCAGCACCTCGCGCTCGCGCGCCGCCAGCTGCGCATCCGCGAAAGCCCGGTCGCCGTCGATCGCGCTCGCCCATTCGACGTTGTTCAGCGCATCCCCGCGCGCGACCGTGCGCACCGCCGCGAGCACGTCGTCGAGCGGAGAGGACTTGCTGATCACACCCGCGGCACCCGCGACCAGCGCTTCGCGCACGGCCGCGGGCCGATCGGCGACGCTGTGGATCACGACGCTGGAGCCGTCGGCGACGAGGCGTGCGACGTTCTCGGTGACCGTCGTCCCGTCGCCGAGGGTGAGATCGAGCAGCACGACATCCGCCGGGCGCGAGGCCGTGCGCCGCCGGTGCTCCAGATACTCCGCGACACCCGCACCGGAGAACACGACGGTGAAATCAGCCGCGTCCAGCGCAGCAGACAATCCCAGACGCACCGACTCGTGGTCGTCGATCAGGGCCACACTGCTCATGACATCCCAGCCTAGCGAGGAGTCCGGAATGTCTCAGATCACGGTGCCTCTCAGATCACAGCAGAGTATCCGCCGTCGACGACGAGCGAGGCGCCATGAAGGTAGCCGGCGCGATCGCTCGCGGCGAAGAGGACGACCTCGGCGATCTCCTCCGGCGTGCCCTTGCGCCCCAGCGGGATGCGGATCGGTGAGCCGCCGCGCATCTCGACGCGCAGCATCTCCGTCTCGACCTGCCCCGGGTGGATCGCGTTGACTCGGATGCCGTGCGGGCCCAGCGCATCGGCCAGCGCATAGGTGAAGGTGCGCACCGCGCCCTTCGATGCCGAATAGGTCGCGGCGTGCGCGAACCCGCGCATCCCGCCCACCGAGGAGATCGTGACGATCGAGCCGGGCACCTCCCGTGCGCGCATGGATCGCGCCGCCGCCTGACAGGCGAACACCGTGCCCTCGAAGTTGACGCCCATGACCCGGCGCATCCGCTCGGGAGTGACCTCGAGCACATCCACGCTGTCGCTGATGCCGGCGCATGTGACGAGCACGTCCACGCCGCCCATCCCGTCGGCGGCCGCGATCACGGCGTCGAAGTCCTCGGGCCGGGTGACGTCGGCGCGCACGAAGGCGTGCGGCGTTCCCGCCTCGGCGAGCTCCTCGGCGATGGGGCGGCCGCCTTCGCGCGGCTGCTCGTGCAGAGCCGCCACCACGATCCCGGCGGCCCCCTCGCTGGCCGCCAGCCGGCATACGGCCCGACCGATGCCGCTGGACCCGCCGGTGACGACGACGACTTTGCCCTCGACGAGCCCTATGCTCTCGACGAGCGCGGTCATCCCGCCACGACCTCGGTGGTCATCGTACCGATGCCCTCGATCTCGGTGACCAGCCGCTCACCCGCCCGGATCGGGCCGACGCCGGGAGGCGCCCCGGTGAAGATGACGTCCCCGGGGTTGAGGGTCATGATTCTCGAGGCGTAGGAGACGATCTCGTCCACGTTCATGATCAGATCGCTCGTGTTCACCTGCTGGCGCACCGCGCCGTCGACCGTGAGCGAGATGTCGACGCCGCTCGCGTCGTACCCCTCGTCGCGCAGGCGGATCCACGGACCGATCGGGCTGAAGGTGTCGTAGCTCTTGCGGCGGGAGCGGTCGGCGGGGCTGCGCACCGTGATGTCCAGCCCGATCGAGTATCCGAAGACGTGCTCGGACGCCTCGGCGGCGGGGATGTCCTTGCCACCCTTCCCGATCACCACGACGAGCTCGGACTCGTGATGGATCTCCCGATCCTCGTCCAGCACTGCGCGCGGCAGGACGATCGGCCCGGCCGGATCGGTCACGGAGGAGGGCGCCTTCAGGAAGACGTCGAACTCCATCATCCAGGCGTGCACCGTCCCCAGGGTGCGCTCCTGCACGTCGTGCATCTCGGCGACGTGCGCGCGATAGTTGCTGGCCGCGGCGATGATCTTGGTCGGGCCCAGCACGGGGGCGCGCAGATGGACGTCGCCGAGCGGGATCGGCGTGCGCGACGAGGCCGCCGACTCGATCTGCTCGCGCAGCTCGGTCCAGTCCCGGCAGAGCCCGCGCCACCAGCCCGCCGTCAACGGGTCGCGGTCTGAGGCAGGGATCGCCGTGGTCACGTCGATCAGATGGGCCTCGTCCTCACTGAGCACACCGAGCCGGTGATCGTCGAACAGGGCAAGCTTCATCGGATCCTCCTGTCGTCCAGGGATCGCCCCTGGTGCGATCACGCCGCAACGCTAACCCTCGCGTGCGCGTGGAGGCCAAGAGCCAATCACTATCGAGTGATCACCACGAGGAATCGGCCAGGGGGTCGCGGGGATTGCAATGGCATTACGCTGAGCGGAGGACGCACGAGTGGAGAGCGCCGATGACGGTGAGCGGATCCGGGGAGCGCGACGTGGAGACGCACCGGCACGAGACCTCGATGGGCGCGCTCCTGTGCCTCGAAGCCGGCTCAGGCCCGCCTCTGCTCTACCTGCACGGCGTGGGCGACTCCGGGGCGATGATCCCCGCGATCGCACGGCTCGCCGCGCGGCGACGGCTCATCCGCCCCGACCACCCCGGCTTCCTGCGCAGCGCGGATGCGGGCTTCGACGGCGTGGCGGACTTCGCTCTGGGCTACGCCCGCCTGCTCGACGAGGAGAAGCTCGACCGCGTCGACCTCGTCGGCTGCTCGCTGGGCGGATGGATCGCCGCGGAGACCGCGCTGCTGCGCCCCGAGCGGATCCGCACCCTCACGCTGATCGATCCCGCAGGTCTCGTGGGCGACGAGCCGCCCCCCGACACGTTCGCACTGAGTCCGGCGCAGACGGTGCCGCTCACCTTCGCGACCCGGGCCTTCCGCCAGGGACCGCCGCCTTCGGCAGAGACCGCGGCGCTTCTCGCGCGGAGCCGCGCGACCGCGCGCCGCGTGGCCGGCGACCCGTACATGCACGATCCCGGCCTCGCCGGGCGCCTGGCCGCCCTGCGCATGCTCGTGCACCTGATCTGGGGAAGACAAGACGGGATCATCCCCGCATCCACGTCGCGCGCCTGGACCGACGCCCTCCCGCACACGCGCCTCACCGTCATCGACGACGCGGGCCATCTTCCGCACGTGGAGCAGCCCGAGGCGTTCCGCGCCGCCACCGGACATCTGGAGAACTGATGGAGCTGCGACACCTGCGCTATTTCGTGGCCGTCGCGGAGGAACTGCACTTCCGCAAGGCGGCCGAGAAGCTGCACATCGTGCAGCCCGCCCTGAGCAAGCAGATCAGCTCGCTCGAGGCCGAGCTCGGCCTGCGCCTGCTCGACCGGGATCGCCGGCACGTGACGCTCACCGAGGCGGGTCGCACCTTCCTCGACGAGGCGATCGCCGTGCTCGCCCTGGCCGACGGCGCCAAGGCCCGGGCCATCGCCGTCAGCGAAGGCAGGGTCGGACATCTGAACATGGGCTTCATCCAGCCGGCGCTCGCCGGCGTCGTCCCGCGCGCGCTGCGGCGCTATCGCGAGGCCTACCCGCAGGTGCGCATCCGTCTGGCAGAACTGACCAGCCGCCGCGCGCTCGAACAGGTCGCCAGCGGGGACGTGCACTGCGCGTTCACCCGGCTCCCCATCGAGCCGACCCCGGGAATCCTGCACGAGCCGGTCTCGACCCAAGAGGTCGTCATCGCCGTACCGGAGGGGCACCGCCTCGCCGAGCGCGATGCGGTGAACCTGGCCGAGCTCGCCGACGAGGATCTCATCCTCATCGACCGGCGGGTCGAGCCGCAATTGCACGACTACTACGTCGCGCAGTGCAACGAGGCGGGCTTCAGCCCGCGGGTCGCCCAGGAGGTCAACTCCACCTGGGTCTCGACGGGCCTGGTCGCCTCCGGACTCGGCGTCGGGTTCGTGCCCGCTTCGGCGCGCATCGCCCCGCAGAAAGGCGTCGCGTTCGTGCCGATCGAGGGCAGCCCCGCCCAGCTCACCATGGGGCTCATCTGGGCCGAGGGCGCCCAGCCAAGCGTGCTGCGCAACTTCCTGGCCATGCGGCCATGGCAGAAGGAGAAGGGAGAGCCCTGATGACGGGGACCCACGAGAACCCATCCGCGCCCGAGCGCCTCTTCGACGTCCGAGGGCGAGGAGCGCTGGTCACCGGTGCCGCCTCCGGGCTGGGTCAGGCGTTCGCACGCGTACTCGCGCGCAACGGCGCCCGCGTGACGCTCGCCGACGTCGCCGCCGAGTCCCTGGCCGCGGCTGTGGACGAGCTGGCCGACGAAGGATGCGAAGTGCGCGGCGCCGTGGTCGACATCCGAGACCGCGCGTCGGTCGAACGCGCCCTCGACGCGGCGTCGTCGTGGGGGGACGGGCTGGACATCGTCTTCGCCAACGCCGGCATCTCGGCCGGGCGCGGACACCACTTCGGCGACGGCGTACTGGCGCGGATCGACGACGAGCGCTGGGCACAGGTGCTCGAAACGAATCTCACGGGCACCATGCACACCGTCCGGGGCGCCGCCGCGAGGATGAACGACGGCGGGCGGATCGTGGTGACCTCGTCGGTGGCCGGTCACCGCGCCGACCCGCTCGTCGGCTACGCGTACTCGGCGACCAAGGCGGCCGTATCGCACCTCGTGCGCAACGCCGCTGCCGAGCTCGCCCCGCGCGGCATCCGGGTCAACGCCATCGCACCCGGATCTTTCCTGACCGGGATCGGCCGCGGCAACGCCGGAAACGGCGAGATGCTCGAGGCGCTGACCAGGGCGACCGCCCTGGACCGCCTGGCCGAACCGGAGGAGATCGAGGGCCTCGCCCTGCTGCTCGCCTCGCCCGCGTCATCCCACATCACGGGCGCCGTCTTCGTGATCGACGGGGGCGTGATGATCCACACGACATGAGAGCATCAACGGTTATCACGTGAGAGCTTTCCGGCCATTGCGGACTATCAGAGCCGCCCTACGCTGAAGAGGACCCGGAGGACGAGGAAGCCCCCGGATCCACCCCACTGGACCGGAACACAGCACCGCGATCCATCCCCGACGAGCACCGGGACGACCCCAGTCGACCCGATCCGTCGGCGGTGCCCGCCCAGAGACAAACCGAGAGTGCGAGGTCATCGCACTCGCCGTACCCGAAGGAAGATCGATGAAGAATTCCCTACGCAAGGCTCTGGCGGCCGGTGCCGCACTCGCCGCATCCGCGCTGTTCCTCACCGCCTGCTCCGGAGACTCCTCCGCGGGCGAGGAGAGCGGCGGCGACGGCGAACTCACCAAAGTCACCGTGGCGATCAACCCCTACAACGGCAACGCACCGATGCTCTACGGCATGCAGGAGGGCGTCTTCGCCGAGCACGGCCTCGAACTCGAGCTGGTGCCCCAGACCGATGTCGCCGCGATCATCTCCGGCGTCGCCAGCGGACAGTACGACTTCGGGTTCGCCACGGTCGTGCACGTGATCAACGCCAACCTCAACGGGATCCCGATCCGTGCCGTCGCCACTCCCGAAGGACAGCAGAAGGATCACGAAGAGCCCGAGGAGGGCAACGCCCTCGTCGCCGCGCCCGGGTCGGGCATCACCTCGGCCGGCCAGATCGAGGGCAAGGCGCTGGGCGTGGTCGGCCTGGCCTCGCTGAACACGTACTCGGCGCTCGACATGATCGCCAACGACGGCGGCGACCCCGACTCCGTTGAGCTCGTCCAGCTCCCCTTCGGCCAGATGACGGCGGCCCTCGCCTCCGGCGACCTCGCCGCGGCCGTGATCCAGGCGCCCTTCACGAGCGAGGCGCTGGGCGTGGGCGCCGAGATCATCGGCAAGCCCAACGTGGAGACGTTCCCGAACATGGCGGTGGGCCTGATCACCACCTCGCAGCAGTACATCGATGCGAACGAGGACATCGTCAAGGCGTTCAGCGATGCGAACATCGAATCGCAGGACCTCGCTCGCGAGAACATGGACGAGGCGCGCAAGACGCTCATCGACCATCTCGGACTCACCGAAGAGGCCGCCTCCATCGCGATCTGGGGCACCGCCGACCCGCACGTGAACGTCGAGGGCTTCGAGAAGGCCCAGGATCTGCTGATCAAGTACGGCGACCAGACGGAGGAGCTGGACCCCGCGGAGCTCGTCTGGCCGGGATCGTTGAAGTAGCGCAGAGCCCATCCGCACGAGTGCGACCACTGGAGACACCATGAACCCCGTCACACGCCGAGCATCGAACCTGCTCTGGCCGGTCCTCGCCGTCGTCATCGCCCTGGCGCTGTGGCAGGCGCTGACCGCGGGCGGCGTGTTCCGGCCCGACCAGTTCCCGACCATGTCCTCGACAATGGTCGCCTTCGCCGAGGAGTTCTCCTCGGCGAAGGGCTGGCTGGCGGTCTGGGCCACGCTGCAGGGCTGGTTCCTGGGCCTGGTGATCGCCTCCGTGGCCGCACTCGTGCTCGGCTCCGCCCTCGCCTTCAGCACCTTCGCGTTCCGCAGCGCATCGACCGTCATCGAGCTGTTCAAGGCCATCCCTGCGATCGCCATCCTGCCGCTGATCACCCTCGTGCTGGGATCCACGCTCGATATGAAGGTGTTCCTGGTGGCCTTCGGCGTGTTCTGGCCGCTGATCATCCAGGTGATCTACGGCGTGCGATCCATGGATCCCACGGTGCTCGACACCGCCAAGGCGCTGGGCGTGCGGGGCGTCCGCCGCTTCCTGGTCGTGACGGTCCCCAGCGCCGCCCCCTACATCGCCACCGGACTGCGCATCGCCTCCGCCTCGGCGCTGATCCTCGCGGTCGTCGCCGAGATCATCGCCGGCGCCGACGGCATAGGACGTCAGATCCTGCTCGCACAGAACGGCGGGATGACCACCTATCCCCGCATGTACGCCTACATCCTGATGTCCGGGATGCTCGGCCTCGCCCTCACCGGAGCGTTCTTCCTCATCGAGCGCAAGGCGATGCATTGGCACGAGTCGCAGCGGAACATCACATCGAACGAGGAAAGGCCGGCTCGATGAGCGACACGATCGTCCGGACCCGTCAACAGGTCCAGCCCGACACGCAGCAGATCCTCACGACCGGCGCCGCACGCCGGCGACCACGCCTGTCGTTCGGAGCCGTCGTCCGCGAAGTCGCCACCGCTCTATGGCTGCCGATCGTCCTGTTCCTCGTCTGGTGGTTCGCATCGGCCGCCTCCGTCTCTCCGTTCTTCCCGCCGCTGAGCCGCATCCTGGAGCAGTGGTGGAAGGAGTTCATCATCGGCGACGCGATGCATCACGTGTTCTCGAGCCTCGAGAACTTCGCGCTGGGCTATGCGCTCGGCGCGGTGATCGGCATCATCGGCGGCACTTTGCTGTGGCGCTATCGGTTCCTGCGCCAGGGCACGAACCCGATCATCTACTTCCTGTACGTGCTCCCCGCCCCCGCCCTGCTCCCCGCGATGATCGCGCTGTTCGGCATCGGGCAGACTCGCCAGGTCGCCCTCATCGCCTTCGGCGCCATCTGGCCGACGCTGCTGAACACGCTCGACGGGATGCGCGGGATCGACCAGGTGAAGTTCGACACCGCCAAGGCGATGCGCCTGAGCCCCGCGCGCACGCTGTTCACCGTGGTGTTCCGCGGCGCCTCGCCGCAGATCGCCGCGGGGCTCCGCGCCAGCCTGCAGGTCTCCCTGATCCTGATGGTCGTCACCGAGATGGTCGCGGCGAAGGAAGGCATCGGCTACTTCATCCTGCAGGCACAGATCGTCTTCTCCAGCCTGAACGTGTGGGCGGGCATCATCATGCTCGTCATCATCGGCACGATCCTCAACTACCTGTTCGTCTTCATCGAGCGCCGGGCGCTGTCGTGGTACTACCGCTCCCGCGCACTCGGCGCATCCTGACCCGATCCCTTCCGGAGGCACTCATGACCGACACGACCGTGCAGGCGACCGACCGCACCGAGGCACCCCGCCAGGGCGGAACGGTGCTGGACGTACGCGGGCTGCGCAAGATCTACAACGAGGGCAAGCCGACCGCCAAGATGGCCATCGACGACGTCACCTTCTCCGTCGACAAGGGGGAGTTCGTCTGCATCGTCGGCCCCTCCGGCGCCGGCAAGACGACGCTGCTGCGCTGCATCTCGGGCCTTGCCCAGCCCAGCGCCGGCGAGCTGAGCTTCGAGGGCAAGCCCCTCACGAGCGTGCCCGAGCAACTCGGCCTCGTCTTCCAGGACTACAGTCGATCGCTCTATCCGTGGTTCACCAACGCCAAGAACGTCGGGCTGCCGCTCGCGGCCCGCGGCGTTCCCAAAGCGGAGCGCACCGCCCGCATCAGCGAGGTCCTGGGCAGCGTCGGGCTCGCCCAGGTCGAGAAGCAGTACCCGTGGCAGCTCTCCGGGGGGATGCAGCAGCGCGTGGCGATCGCACGTGCGCTCTCCTATCGGCCCGACCTGCTCCTCATGGACGAGCCCTTCGCCTCCGTGGACGCGCAGACCCGGTTCGACCTGGAGGATCTCGTGCTGCGAGTGCGCAGTGAGCTGGGGATCACTGTCGTCCTGGTCACCCACGACATCGATGAGGCGATCTACCTGGCCGATCGCATCGTCGTGCTCAGCGGCTCGCCCAGCCGGGTCCGCGAGGTCGTCGAGGTGCCGTTCGGCGGCGATCGCGATCAGGTCGTCACGCGCTCCAGCGACGAGTTCCTGGAGCTTCGCCGTCATCTCCTCGACCTCGTGATGCCGCACGCGGCGAGCGAAGGATGACGGACATCGGCGCACGGTCGGTCGCCGCGCAGCTGGCCGATGTCGCGGTCGAGGAGGGCTGCCGAGACCTGTTCACGCTGATGGGCGCGGGAAACCTCTGGCTCGTCCATCACCTCGCGACCGACCACGGTGTCGCGATCCACCACCTGCGGCACGAGAACGGGGCCGTCGGCGCGGCGGACGGGCAGGCAAGGGCGACCGGCGGCATCGGCTGGTGCACGGTCACTCAGGGGCCTGGCTTCACCAATGCGATCACGGCGCTGCTCACCGCGTCGCGCGGACGCTCTCCCGTGCTGCTCCTCGTGAGCGATTCCTCCAATCTCGACCCGCAGCGCTTCCCGTTCGCGGGCGGCGTGCAGGCGCTGCGCCCGGAGAGCCTGCTCGAGCCGCTCGGCATCGCCTCCGTGCGTGCGGAGGGGACCGACGCGCCCCGCCAGCTGCGCGAGGTCGTGCACCGCATCCGCGCGGAGCGGCAGACGATCGCCTTCATCATGCCCGCGGGCCTGGACCGGCTCGACGGGGTCGCAGAACCGGCACGGGACACCGGCGAGACGCCGCCCGCCCCGGCGCGCACCACGTCCGCCGCAGAGTTCGAGGAGAGCGCGCGACTGCTCGCCGCCGCACGCTCGCCGCTGATCGTGGCAGGCCTGGGCGCCGTCGCCGCGGACGCCGGAGCGGCGGTCATCGCCCTCGCGGAGCGCCTCGGCGCCCCCGTGGCGACCTCGGTCCCGGCGTCGGGGCTCGTGGGCCAGCATCCGCTCGCGATCGGTCAGCTCGGAGGGTTCTCCGTCGCCGAGACCGAGCGGATCGCGGAGGAGTCCGATGCGATCATCGCGATCGGCGCCTCGCTCAACGCGTTCCAGACCCGCTCGGGAGCCTTCGTCGCGGGACGCGTCGTCGTCCGCATCGAGAACACACGCGGCGGCCCCGCGCCGTACGGTGACCCCGAGCGCGTGATCACGCACTCGGGAGGCATCGCCTCGGGAGTCGCAGCGCTGCGGGAGGCGCTGGATGCGGTCGGCGCCCCGACGCGCACGGTCGCGCCGGTGTCCCGTCCGAGCCTGGACGACGACCGATCCCGGCCAGGAGCCATCGACCCGCGCGCGCTCTCCCTCGCCCTCGACGACGTGCTCCCCACGCCCCGGCGCATCATCGTGGACAACGGCCACTTCGGCGCCTTCCCGATGATCCACCTCACCCACCGTGCCCCGCGCTCCCTGGTCTGGCTGCCCGATTTCGGGGCCGTCGGCAGTGCGCTGGCCGCTTCCTACGCGAGCGCCACCGTCGACCCGGACGTGCAGTCGGTGCTGTTCATCGGCGACTGCGGCCTGTACATGACCCTCGGCGATCTCGAGACGGCCGTGCGCGAGCGCACACCGCTGATCGTCGTGTGCATGAACGACGGTGCGGCCGGCTCCGAGCTCGTCCATATGGGCGACTGGGGCGTGCCGGGCGATCAGGCGATCTTCGGGTACGCGGATCTCGCCGCCCTCGCGCGCGGAATGGGGGCGCAGGGTGCTGCCATCCGCACGGTCGGCGACCTCGGTCCTGCTCTGCGGGGCTGGGACCGCTCGGGGCCGCTCGTACTGGACTGTCACATCGGGCGCGACGTGCGCTCGCCGATCTACGACCACGCCTGATGCGCGCCGTCGTCCACAGCGGCACAGGGCCCGCGGACATCCTGCACCTCGTCGACCGCGAGGAGCGCGAGCCAGGACCGGGCGAGGTCCGCGTGCGCGTGCGCGTCTCCGGGGTGAACCCGACCGACTGGAAGCGCCGGAACGGGGTCGTCGCCGCACCCGATCACGAACCGGAGCACGACGTCGTCCCGAACCAGGACGGCGCGGGCATCGTCGACGCCGTCGGCGAGGGCGTCGACGACCTGGCCGTCGGCGATCGTGTCTGGCTCATGATGAGCGCGTACGGGCGAGGTACCGGCACGGCGCAGGAGTCGACGGTCGTGCCGAGCACGCGTGCGATCCCGCTGCCCGACGCCGCGAGCTTCGATGTCGGCGCCTGCCTGGGCGTGCCGGCCGTGACGGCCCATCGCGCGCTCACCATGCACGAGCACGGCCCCCGCCGCCTGTTCCCCGGTGCACTGGCCGGCAGGAACGTGCTCGTCGCAGGAGGCGCCGGTGCGGTCGGGCATGCCGCGGTGCAACTGGCCCGATGGGCGGACGCGGACGTCGTGGTCGCGACCGCCTCGACGCCCGAGAAGCGTGCGCTGGCTCGGCGGGCAGGAGCCCACGCCGCAGTCGATCACGGCGACCCCGACGCCGCCGCTCGGATCCTGGACGCCGCACCGGCGGGGATCGACATCGTCGTCGAGGTGAGCCCCGCCCGCAACGCCGCACTGGACGCCGCGGTCCTCGCCGACCACGGCCTCGTCTCCGCGTACGGCGCCGAGGGCGGCAGGGAGCTGTCGCTCGACGTCGTGACGCACTTCACCAGGAACATCCGGTACCAGTTCGTCCTGCTGTACACGCTCAGCGACGGAGCGCTGCGCGCGGCCGCGGAGGACATCACCGCGGCGCTGGAGAGCGGAGCGCTCCCCGTCGGAGTCGATGCCGGGCTCCCCCTCACCCGCTTCCCCCTGGACCGGACACCGGACGCCCACCGGGCCGTCGAGGGCGGGACGACGGGCAAGGTGCTGATCGACGTCAGTCGGTGACGGCGATGAAGGTCCGGCCCGGCGAGGTGCGGCCCGCGGCCAGCTCCTCGAACGCCGCCGCGGCGCCCTCGAGCGGGATGACGGTGCTCCGCTCGGCGTCGTCGGCGCCGATGCCGGCGAGGATGGCGAGCGCCGCGGCGTAGTCTGCGGCGCCGAAGGTGTTGGCCCCCACCACGGTGAGCTCACGGCGGATGAGGTCGAACCAGGAGACGGCGGCCTCGTCCGCCGCCATGCCGACGGCGACGACCACTCCTCCCGGGGCGGTGACGGCGAGGGACGAGCGGCGGGTGGCCGGCGCGCCGACGACGTCGAAGACCGTATCGTATGCGCTCCCCTCCTCCGGCTCCGCGCGCACCTCGTCGGCGCCTCGCGCGCGCATCAGCGCATGCCGGCGCACGTCGGGATCCACGACGTGCAGCGCATGCACGCCCGCGCCCTCCGCGCGTCGTGCGAGCACCTGCACGATCCGCCCGCCGATGCCTCCGGCGCCGATCACCAGGCAGCGGCCGAGCGCGCGCCCGCCGCGAGCGGCCAGCTCGACGTCGTGCACCGCCTGCGCCAGCGGCTCCGCCGAGGCGCCCGCCGTCCAGTCCAGGTCATCGGGGAGGCGGTGCGCCTGGGCTCCGGGAACGCGGACGAGGTCGGCGAGGGCGCCGGGCCGGTGCACGCCGATGATCTCGATCCGATGGCAGGCGCTGTCCTGCCCGCGCGCGCACGCCGGGCACGATCCGCACCGGCAGACCGGGTCGACCGCCACGCGCGCCCCCGCCTCCAGCCCCGGAAAGCGGGACTCCACGACCACGCCGGCGAACTCATGCCCACGGATCGCACCGGGCTGCGCGATCCCCATCGTGCCCTTGTGGGCGCTGACGTCGGACCCGCAGATCCCGACGAGCGCCGGGGCGATGAGCACGTCGCCGTCGGCCGCTACGGGGGGCGGGACCTCATCCAGTCGCTGCCGACCGGGACCGTGCCAGACGAGCGCTCGCACGCGTGATCAGCCCACTCCGTGCTGGAGGCTGTCACCGGCCGAGATCGTGCTGCGGAAGAACACCAGCGGAGCGGCGTCCTGATCGTGCCGCACGGCAGTGACGCGTCCGATGACGAGCATGTGCGTCGCCTCCTCCTGCATCGTGGCGACGTCGCACTCGAGGGTGGAGACGGCGCCATCCAGGAGCGGGGCTCCGTTCTCGGCCACGTGCCAGCCGACCTGGCCGAGTTTGTCCGGGCTCTTCGAGGCGAAGATGCGAGCGACATCTGTCTGCCCCGCCGCGAGGATGTTCACGGCGAATCGACCGCTCGCGCGCACGTGCCGCAGCGTCTGAGTATTCCTCGCCAGGCATACGACGACCTGGGGCGGTTCCGTGCTCAAGGACGTGAAGGAGTTCACCGTGCTGCCGTGCGAGCCGCTCGCAGAGCTGGCCGTGACCACGGTGACCCCCGTCACGAAGCTTCCGCAGACCGCGCGGAACTCCCGCTGATCGATCTGGCGCTGATCGATCAGGCGCTGATCGATCTGGCGCATGCCCGTCTGGGGCCTCGTCATCGTGTCCATGGTGACCTCTCTCGTCGACGCATCCAGTCGTCGACGTCACCTTCAGATCTACGCCGGTTCTCGTTCTTTCTCCAATATCCGTTGGCTGTCTGTGATCACCCGGCGCGATCGGATCCGGTCATAACTTCCAGGTCTCAGAACGAGCTTTTGCCTATCAGCGAACGCTGGCCGCGGCGACGGAGCCGCGGATAGTCTCGCTCGACGAGCCCGCATCCATGGTTCGCCCGCGCGTCCGCAGAAGACGTGCCCGATCGATGGATGCGGTGGCGGCGATATGAGACTTCGACAGCATAGGAGCATGTCATGAGCGAGATGACCGACACGATCAGCAGCCCGAGCACGGCGCGATCTGCCGCGCAGGCTGCCGCGCAGGTGCTGGAGGCCGTCGAGGGACTGCACGACCTGGTCGACGAGCACGGCGCGCAGAACGACCGCGACGGCCGCATCGCCGAGCCGGTCGTGGAGGCGCTGTTCCAGGCAGGCGCGATGGGCACGGTCACGCCCCGCGAACTCGGCGGGGCCGAGGCGACGCCGCGCGAGGCGATGGACATCTACCGCACCCTCGCGTACGCCGATCCGTCGACCGGCTGGGTCACGATGGCGATCGCGATGGCGACCGGGCTCGCCGGAGCCTTCTTCGAGAAGGACGCCGCCGCCGAGCTGTTCGCCACGCCGCGCCTGGGTATCGCTGGCCAGGGCACGCGCCCTGGCAAGGCCGCTCCCGTCGAGGGTGGGTACCGGGTCTCCGGCGAATGGCAGTTCGCCTCGGGTATCAAGCACTCCACCCATCTGCACACCGCCGCGGTCGACACCGAGACGGGCCAGCCGCGGTTCTTCATCGTGCCGGTCGACGAGGTCGACTTCATCGAGAACTGGGACGTACTGGGCCTGCGCGGTACGGGGAGCATCGACTACTCGCTGACCGATGTCTTCGTGCGCGAGTCGTTCAGCTACCCGACGCTGAGCACCGAACCGGTGACCGGTGGATGGACCTTCCGCATCGGCATCGGCAACCTCGCCAGCATCAACCACGGGGCCTGGGGCCTCGGAGTGGCCCGGCGCCTGCTGGACGAGCTGTCCGCCTTCGTGCGCGACCGCGCCGGACGCCCCGGCAGCCTCGCCGACAGCACGAGCTTCCACGAGCAGTTCGCCGAGGCCGAGATGCAGCTGCGCTCCGCGCACGCGTTGCTCTACTCGACGTGGGAGGAGATCGAGGAGAAGCTCTCCGCGGGAGAGCCCATGGGCATCCGACTGGAGACCCTCAACCGCGCCGCCCTGTGCAACGTCACAGAGGTGATGGACCGCATCGCCGGATTCGTCTTCCGCAGCGGCGGAACAACCGCGCTGCGCAGCGGCACCCTCCAGAGGATCTACCGCGATGTGCACGGCGGGACCCAGCACATCTCCTCCTCGCCGATGATCCTGCAGTCGGCGGGACGCCAACTGGCGGGCCTCGCTGAAGGGCAGAAGTGGGTGCACTTCCAGCTCGTCTGACCGAGCCCGACGCCGAACCGAACGAGAGACGGAGCCCCTGTGGACGAGCGCAACGACATGGACCAGCCGCTGACCGATGAGCTGCGTGAGCTGTACCGCCGATTCGACGAGCATGCGCTGAGCCCGCTGTGGACGCAGCTCGCCGACGTCATGACGGATGTGCCGAAATCGCGGGCCGTGCCCTTCCTGTGGCGCTGGGCCGATCTCCTCCCTCTCGCCGAGCGCTCTGGCGAGCTGGTGCCGGTCGGGCGCGGCGGCGAGCGCCGGGCCATCGCCCTGGCCAACCCCGGTCTGGACGGACGCCCCTTCGCGACGCCGACGATCTGGGCGGCGATCCAGTACCTCGGCCCGCACGAGACGGCACCCGAGCACCGGCACAGCCAGAATGCGTTCCGCTTCGTCGTGGAGGGCGAAGGGGTCTGGACAGTGGTGAACGGCGACCCGGTAGCGATGCGACGCGGCGACTTCCTGCTCACGCCGGGATGGAACTTCCACGGCCACCACAACGAGACCGATCAGCCCATGGCCTGGATCGACGGTCTCGACGTGCCGCTGTCGGACTACATCGACGTCGGCTTCTTCGAGTTCGGCACCGAGCGCGTCACCGACTATTCGACGCCCGACATCTCCCGCGCCGAGCGTCTCTGGGCGCATCCAGGCCTCCGCCCGCTGTCGGGGCTGAACCGGCACGTGAACTCTCCGATCGCCGCCTACCGCTGGGAGTACACCGATCGGGCCGTCGCCGCTCAGCTCGAACTCGAGGCGGAGGGGCATCCTGCCACGGTCGAACAGGGCCATGCGGCCATCCGCTATTCGAACCCGACGAACGGCGGAGACGTCATGTCGACGCTGCGCGCGGAGTTCCACCGGCTCCGCGAGGGCACGCAGACCCCCAGCCGCCGTGAGGTCGGGTCCTCCGTGTGGCAGGTCTTCGACGGTCGGGGCGAGATCGTCGTGGCCGACAACGTCTGGAAGGTGGAGAAGGGCGACCTCGTGGTGGTCCCCTCGTGGGAGCCCTGGGAGCTGCGCGCAGAGACGCAGCTCGACCTGTTCCGCTTCAGCGACGCCCCGGTGATCGAGCGGCTCAACTTCGAGCGCACGTTCGTCGAGGGACGGGAACGCTGAACGCATGGTGCGTCGAGAGGACAGGACGCAGGATCCGCGGACACGAGAGGATCTCGCGCTCGCCCGGCTCGCCCAGGCCTACTTCAGCCGGGCGCTGAACGAGCTCGACGACGACGAGCTGTACGCGCCGTCGGCGCGCGACGGCTGGACCCGCGCGCACATCGTCGCGCACATCGGGTACCACGCCCGCGGAGTGGCGCGCCTGGTCGAATGGGCGGAGACGGGTGTGCGCCAGGAGATGTACGAGTCCTCGCAGGCGCACGAGCAGGAGGTGGAGTTCGGCGCCACGCTCTCCCCACGAGCCCTGCGGCACCTGTCCGATCACGCCTCGGTCCAGCTCGACGTCGCGTGGCGCGATCTGCCCGCCGAGCGATGGCACCAGCGCGTCGCCACCGAGAGCGAGCGCGATCTGCCGATCTCTGCGACGCCGATGCTGCGCGCCGCAGAGCTGTGGCGCGCCTCGCTCGATCTGGATCACGGCGCACGCATGCGGGACGCCCCCGAACGCGTCCGCGCCGTTCTCGGGGCACCCGTCACCGGGTGAGCAGGGCGACCGTCTCCATGTGGTGCGAGTACGGGAAGAGGTCGAAGGCGCGCAGAGCGCTCGGCTCCCAGCCCCGGGCGCGGAAGGTGCCGAGGTCGCGGGACAGCGCCACCGGATCGCAGGCGACGTAGGCGATCGCGGCGGGCTCCAGGGCGACGAGATCCTCGACCACGGCGCGGCCCGCACCCGCCCGCGGCGGATCGAGCACGACGGCGCCTCCGCGGAACATACGCGCCTCCTCCGCCGCGCTCAGGGCACCGAGATAACGGTCCACGCGCGCGGTGACGGCGTCGACCTGCTCGTCGCGGAGGTTCTCCCGGGCATGGCCGGTGGCGCGCGCATCCGACTCCACCGACGTGATGCGGCGAGCGCCCAGGCGGGCCAGTGTCGCGGAGAACAGGCCGACGCCGCCGTAGAGATCCAGGTGCGCGGCATCCGGATCGAGATGCGGGGCGAGCAGCTCGGCGACGGCGGCATCCAGGGTCTCGGCCGCGCGCGGATGCACCTGCCAGAAGCCGTCGGCATCGACGGCGAACTCACGCCCCGCCGCGCGCTCGTGCACGACCTCGCGTGCGGCGCGCGGTGGCCGTGGGGCGGTTCTGCTTCGGCGTCCCTTCCCCCGCGCTGTGCCGCGGGCAGGTCGCACGGGCTCGGGCCGCTCCAGGATGCGCACGCGGCCGTCGGCCGGCTCGACGAGGTCGACGCGGCCGGGGCGCAGACCCGTCAGGGATCGCGCCGCCTCCGCCACGGCGGGGCGGGCGAGCGGATGGTCCTCGACCGGGATCACGCGATGGCTGCGGGCGGCGAACGGACCGATGCGGCCCTCCCCGTCGACGTGCAGCGTCACCCGGGTGCGCCAGTGCAGATCGGGTCCCTCGTCGTCCGCGGGCACGGCCTCCACAGCGGGGGTGTCGATCCCGCCGCCGGCGAAGCGGTCCAGTGCCTCGGCGAGTACCTGCCCCTTGAGGATGCGCTGGTGGTCGATGTCGATATGGCCGAGGTCGGCGCCGCCGGGGCGCTCGGCCGGATCGCGGGAGAGGGCGGCCTCGGGCCAGATGTGCGGGCGGCGGTGTGCGGAGGCCTCGAGCACCTCCACCGTCTCGGCGCGCCAGAAGCGGCGGTCCGCAGCGCCCGCCCCTGTCGCCGCCTCGTCGAGCACCGCGCGCACGCGCTCGCCGGGGATCGCGTCCGAGACGAAGACGACCCGCCCCTCGTGGCGGGCGACGAACACGCCGCCGTGGGCGATCCCGGTGACGTCGAGCTCGATCATGCGATCCGTGGCGGTCATCGTTCCAGGATCCCACGGTGACCGCGTCTACGTCAGGAACGACGAGCCAGACCACCGCGCTACACCACTATGCGGGACTCCACTTCTCAATCGTTTCGCATGTTGATAGTGACATTGTGCATTATGATAAAGAGTGACCGTCCGGAGCGTGGGATCCGGATGACCGCAGAACGATCTACCCCACTCCCGAAGGGCGAGACACATTGCCTGTTGAACAGGGCACGAGCAAGCGCACGAACGGCAGCAGTTCGCGAAAAGTACTGAGAGTCCTCTTCGCCTTCAACGAGAACCGGAGCTCGGCGTCGGTCGAGGAACTCGCAGAGTTGACGGGCATTCCAATGCCGACTGCGTATCGTTATGTTGGCCTCCTCAAGGAGCTCCGACTTCTGGACGAGAGCTCACCAGGGCGATACGGACCCACGGCACAGGTCATCCCACTGGCTCGCGCAGCACAGCTAGGCAACCCCCTCGGACTGGTGGCTCTACCGGTGATGGAACAACTTGTCACGGAATTCAATGAGACAGTGATCGTCGTTCAGTTCACAGGGGAGTCGGCGGAGTGCATTCGATCCGTTGAGACCGATCTCCCAATGCGGTACACGTTCCAACCAGGTCGCACGATCCCGGTCGGAAAAGGTGCTTCTGGGAAGATGACGCTTGCCGCACTACCACCCGACCGTCGTGCGACGTGGCTGAATGACCTCGATGCCGGACCTTCCCTGCGCACGGAGATCGACGAGATCATCCAGGCGGGATTCGCCACGTCCAGCGGTGAGCTTCACCTGGGCGTATGGGCATGCAGCGTTCCGATCACTTCCGGCGTCCCGCGGCCCTCGGTGCTGTCCCTCTCCGGGCCTGCTGCGCGGATCGGCGATACGACCCGCGCAGAGGTCATCGCGGCACTGCGCAAATCGGCGGAGCAGATCCGCGAGGACTGGGCGCGATTCACGATCTGAACAAGCAATCGAGCGTCACTCCGTTGCCCGAGCAAGCTCGACGCGTCGACGCGCCGTATCGGTCGGTTGCCAGAGATATCCGCTCTTGTGGCGGACGATGTGCCCGAGGCCCGGAAACGGAAAATGGCAGCCCAGCACGGCGTAGTGATTCTCATCAACCAGCTCAAGGATGCGCATACGCTGCTCGATCGCCTGCGATCCGTCACCGTCCATGATGAATTGCCACTCCGGATGCTGCAGCAGGAGAATCTCATGATGACAGAGATCACCCCAGTTGATCAGCGTCTCTCCCCTGCTCTCGATGGCGTACACGAAATGACCCGGAGTATGCCCTGGCGTCGACATCGCGACGATCCCCGAGACGACCACTCCCCCGTCTTCGAGGAGATGCAGGCGCTCTGAGTAGGGCAAGAGATTCCGTCTGGCACCGCCGAAACGGTCCCGAGCCATCGCATCCGCCGCACCGGCGAACCGTTCTTCATCGGTGAAGAACTCGTGGTCCACGCGACTCATATGGATCGTCGCACGCGGGAAGAGAGGATCTCCTTCATCGTCCACGAGTCCCCAGGCGTGATCCGGGTGTCCGTGCGTGATCGCGATCGAAGTGATATCCGCCGGATCGACGCCGGCAGCGCGGAGATTGTGCAGCAGTCTGCCCGCATCGGGGCCGAATTTTCGCCGACCCCAGTCGGGCGAGGGTCCGACGCCGCTGTCGAACATGACCAGCTCGTCGCCCGTGTCGACCAGAAGGATGTTGATGTTCAGAAGCACCCGATCCGTCGGCAGGTAGAAATCTCTCAGCAACGCATCGATCGCCTCGGGTTCCGCTCCGGGAAACGTCGTGCGCGCCGGGCCGAGCTCGATGATTCCATCGCTGACGACCAGGCAGTTGAAATCACCGTGCCGAAACCGTACCCATTCCCGACCGTCGGTCTCTGTGCTGCTCACGTCAGTCCTCGCAGACGATGTGGACGTTCTTCGCCTGAGTGTAGGACAGCAGTTCGTCGATGTCCTCTTCGCGACCGACCCCGGAGTCCTTGTAGCCGCCGAACGCCGTGCCCTCGACGTGCCGGGAGACCTCATTCACCCACACGTACCCGGCCTCCACATCCCGAGCGAATCGCATGGCCGTCCGCAGGTCGGAAGTGAAGACGCTGGCTGTGAGGCCGTACTGCGAGTCATTGGCCTTGCGCAGAGCATCGTCGTAGTCGCGGAACGACGTCGCCGCCAACACCGGGCCGAAGATCTCCTCCTGCGCGAGACGCGCACCGGGATCGATATCGGCGAAGAGCGTCGGCCGCACGAACATCCCCCCTCCCGAGTCCTCGTCGCCGGACACCGTGCCCCCGGCGATCAGGCGCCCCTCCTGCTTGCCTATCTCGATGTACATCTTCACCTTCGCGAACTGGGGCTCGTTCACGATCGCGCCCGTGTCAGTTCCCTCATCCGCGGGGTCGCCTTGCTTCATCGCGTCCAGCGACGCACCAAGGCGGTTGACGAACTCCTCGTATACCTCCTCCTGGACGAGGAGGCGAGACGTCGAGCCGCAGGACTGTCCCTGCCAGGTGAAGTTCATTCCCCGCTGCGCCGCTGCGACCGCCTTGTCGATGTCCGCATCCCCGAAGACGACGAGCGGGTTCTTTCCACCGAGCTCCAGCGTGATGTTCTTGACGTTGGCCTCCGCCGCGGCACGTTGGATCGCACGTCCCGTCGTCGCCGAACCGATGAAAGCGAGCCGTCGCACGTCCGGATGACGCACGAGGCTGTCTCCCGTCGTGGCGCCGTATCCCGTGATGACGTTGAGTACGCCGTCAGGCAGGATCCCCCGCGAAAGCTCGCCGAGACGCAGTGCAGAGAGACTGGTGAACTCGCTCGGTTTCAACACCACCGCGTTTCCTGCCGCCAAGGGAGCCGCGATCTTCGCCGCCGCAAACATGAGCGGGTGGTTGAACGGGATGATCTTGCCAACGACGCCCCATGGCTGGCGGAGCGAGAAGTTCACACGATCCCAATCCGTGGGGACGGTGTGCCCCTTCGCTTCGAGGGACAGCCAGGCGAAGTAGCGCAGCTGCCGGGATGCTTTCTGCGCGTCCCGGCGCATCTCACGTACCGGCGTGCCGTTTTCAGCGACGTCGAGATGCATGAGCTCGTCCTGATGCTGATCGATGATGTCGGCGAAGGCATTGAGCGCCTGCTGCCTCCTCTGCGGGCTGAAACGACGCCATTCTTCGAACGCCGTGGCTGCGGCGTCCACGGCACTGTCGACATCGGCCTTCGTCGCGGCGGGGAACCTGCCGATCACCTTGCCGGTGGCCGGGTTGAGGGTGTCGATCGTCGCGCCGTCGGCGGCCAGCCGGTCCGTGCCCCCGATCGTCATCGCAGTGATGGCCGGCTGATTCTGAGTGCTGGACATGAGAGGAGAGCTCCTTGCGTTGCGAAATGGGTGTCTGGATGATCCGGCTCAGGCAGGAGCGCCGGCCTGAATCAGCAAGCTGCGCAGATCATCGTCCGTGGACGAACGGACGTTGTTCACGCGGAAGGGATGATTGACCGTCGCCTCCACCATCGATGCCGTTTCCGCGGCACCGATCGAACCCGCGGGAAATCTTGGTTCGAAGCCGACGAGGTCATACAGCGGCTGTAGCTGCGCGATGAGGTCGAGCGCACGAGCGTCATCCATGGCGGGCGCATTGAATGCAGCCACGTACGGAAGCATCAGCCCCGTGCGCTGCCCGTGCGGCAGGTGGACGCTCGGCGTGGCGGCGAGGGCGTGCGACAGACCCATCCCGCTGTTGCCGCAAGCGATGTTCGCGGCGGTGGCCGCCTCGAGCAGAATACTGAGCACGGCGTCATTGTCTCCGCTCTGGTTGGCCCCGGTGGTCACGCCGTCGATCGCCCGCGGAAGGGTGTCGACGAGGGTCTGCCCGGCTTCGTACGCCACAGCCCTGGAGAAGAACGTGGCACGTTTCACCCAGAGCGACTCGATCGCGTGCGAGATCGCATCGAGGCCCGCGTAGAGGAAGACACCGCGCGGTGCTCCTCGCAGGAGAGTCGCATCGAGGATTGCGACTCGCGGTTGCGATCCTTCGATGCGCAGAGACAGATCGTTCGGACGTCCCTCGTCATGCAGCACCAGCACACGAGAGACCTCGCTGCCACTGCCCGCAGTTGTGGGGATCGCAATGGTCGGTGCCGGACGGTTCGGTACCGAACCCTTGCCTTCGAGGCTGAGCACTGAGACATCGTTCCTCAGCAGGATGGCGGTCGCCTTGCCCACCGCCAGCGCGCTGCCCCCGCCGACGACGACCACCATGTCAGCTCCCAGGGAGCGCGCGGCGGACGCGGTCTTCTCCACGTCCGCTATGCCGGGATCGGGATCGACCAGGTAGGTGGCCGCGATCGGCTCCGGAATGTGCGCGAGGACCTGGTCGAGTGCCCCGATGTCCGCGAGGCCGCGGTCGGCGACGATGACGAGCTGCCGCGACTCGAAGGCCGCGATCTCAGCGCCGAGCGAACTCAGACTGCCGATGCCGGTGATGACCTTGGTGTGAACGGCAAAGGTGGGGAATGCGACCATCAGCGTGTGCTCGATTCTTGAGAGTTGGCGTGTTGGATGAGGCCGTGCAGCTTGGTGCGCAGCTCGATGAACTTCGGCTCCTTGCGCGTGTCGATCTGATTCCGCGGGCGCGGGAGATCGACGTCCACGGACTCGAGAATCACGCTCGGGGCCTTGGACAGCACGATCACTCGTTGGCCGAGGTACACGGCCTCGTCGATGTCGTGGGTGATGAAGAGGACGGTGATGCCGAGCTGCGACCAGAGGCGCCGCATCAGATCCTCAAGATCCGCCCGAGTCTGGGCGTCGACGGCTGCGAAGGGTTCGTCCATGAGCAGGATCTTCGGCTGGTATGCGATCGCCCTGGCGATGGCCACCCTCTGCTGCATGCCACCGGAAAGCTGCCACGGGTGCACATCGCCGAAATCCCCGAGACCGACGACCTCGAGGGCCTGCCGGACGAGGTGTTCCCGCTCCGCGCGCGGGAGCTTCTTCGCCTTCAGCGGAAGCTCGACGTTCGCGCTCACTGTGAGCCACGGATACAGACTCCGGCCGTACTCCTGGAAGACGACCGCCATGCCGGCAGGCGAGTCGGAATACTCCTCGCCTGCCAAGCGGATCGATCCTGACGTCGGGGCGAGCAGGCCGGCGATGCACTTGAGGATCGTGGTCTTTCCGGCGCCCGACGGCCCGACCATGCAGACGAACCCGCCCTCGTCGATGTGGAAGGTGAGATCGCGCACCGCTTCGACCTCGCGCTGGCTGGTGGTGTATGTCTTCTGCACGCCGCGGACATCAAGAAGCGCAGCGGGTGCGCTGTCGGCTGTTCCTTCTGCGACTCGGGGCAGGTTCTCGGTACTCACTTCTTCTCCCTCATAGTCCTAGTTGTCTCGATGCGCCTCGTGGATGCTCGTGTACCACGCGAGGACGCGCGTTTCGACGAGGCGGAAGAGCCACGCGAGAATCACGCCCACGACGCCCAGAAGAATCACTCCCGTCCACATCTCGGGTACGGAGAATGTGCGCTGGAACTGCTGGATCGCGAACCCGATCCCGTTCGTCGATGCGAACATCTCGCTGATGACCATGAGGATGATGCCGATCGACAGCGCCTGACGGGCCCCGGCGAAGATCAGAGGAGCCGCGGCAGGCAGCGTCAGCCGACGCAGGCGCATGAGCGCCGGGAGCTGATAGACGCTGGCGGTCGCGCGCTGGATCTCATCGACCTGGCGAACTCCCTCGACGGTGTTGATGAGAACCGGCCAGAGGCAGCCGAGCGCGATGACGACCACTCGCATGGTGTCGCCGATGCCGATGAGGATCATGAGCACCGGGATCAGCACCGGCGGGGGCAGCGCACGAAAGAAATCGAAGAGCGGTTCGAGCAGCTCGCGCAGCGTTCGGAACGAGCCGACGAGTGTTCCGATCGCGATGCCCAGGACCAGCGCGATCGCATATCCGATGAGAAGCCGGACCAGGCTGGGCACCACGTCGCCGACGACACGTCCCTGGCCTATCCACGTGTCCGGGAACGCCGAGAGGATCGTCTGCAGGGAAGGCCAGAAATAGTTGGTGCTCGCGGACGACGCGAACCACCAAAGCGCGACCAAGACGACCGGCAGCCCCAGCGCGTAGAGCAGACGAGTTCTCCATGTCCGAGTCGTCATGAGCTCTGCTCCCTCCGCACCGACGGGTGCCAGCGAAGAACGCTGCGTTCCAGCACCTTCGGAAGGATGTTGGCGGCCACGCCGAGCAGTCCGGTCACGATGACCAGCCCGAACATGCTGTCCGTGGCGGCGGACTGCTGCGCGATCGCGATCTGTTTGCCGAGGCCGGGCGATCCGATGATGAGTTCACCGGTGATCTCGATGATGAGCGCGACCGTCGCAGCCAGCCGGAACCCGATGAAGAGGTAGGGCAGGATCGTGGGCCAGGTCAGGTATCGCACGCGCATCCACCAGTTCAGCTGGTATGTCTGTGCGGTCTCCCGCGCCACGGAGTCCACATCTTGCGCGCCGTAGACCACCTGGACGAAGACCTGCCAGAACGATGCGTAGACGACCAGGACGAACGTGGGGAACCAGCCGGTGCCGAAGAGGATCACGACCAGAGGGATGAAAGCGACCGACGGGATCGGACGCAGGAACTCCACGGTCGTGGCCGTCGCGTCCCGTACCCGGCGGATGCTTCCCACCGCGGCTCCGAGCACACCGCCTGCGACGACTGCTATGGCCAGCCCCAGCAGCCATCCGAACACCGTCGCACCGAACGACTCCCAGAACAGCGACGTCATCAGCAGACGCCCGAGGGCCGCGATCATCTCGCTGAACGGAGGGACGAGGTTCGGATCGACCGCTCCTATCCGAGGCAGGACCTCGAGCACGAGCAGAAACGCGATGATACTGATCGCACCGAGCAGCGCCGCCGGTGGTCGGTGCGCGCCTCCCGAGAACACTCGCGTTCTCGGGAGGCGCGCACCGTCGATGATTTCCGCCACAGAAATATCCTTCGGATATCGAGATTCAGTCAGATCAGTCGATCGGTGTGCTGCCCAGCAGGGCATCGAGGTCGACGTCCCCCTCGATGAGGCCGTAACGATCCGTCGCCTCCATGACGTACTCGAGCGAGGCCCTGTTGAGCGTTGCGGGCCAGCCCGGAAGCACGATCTGCTCGACGAGCTCCGGAGAGAGCTGCGTGTAGTCGAGGAGAATGCGGCGCGCCTCCTCAGGGTTCTCGGTCGCGTAGTCGAGCGACTTCTGGATCGCACGCTGGAACGCCGCTACGACATCGGGGTTCGACTTCTCATACTGCGAACTGGTGAACCAGGATGCGACGGTGAGGTTGGGAACCGCACTGTACGTCTGGAAGATCGGGATCGCGCCCTGGTTGATCGCCATGGTGTGGAACGGCTCCGGTGTGGCGATGGCGTCGACCTGGCCGGTCATCAGAGCATTGACCTGATCCGGGAAGGCGACTTCGATGAACTCCACCTTCTCCGAATCGCCTCCGGCCGCGTCGACGCCGTCACGCACGAGCACGTAGTTGATGTTCGAGATCCCGTTCGTCGCCACCCGCTTACCCTCGAGATCCTTGACGTCCTGGATGTCGCTCCCCGGCGCCACGAGCACTTCCATGTAGTCCTCTCCCAGCGTCGTGTTCCCATTGGACGAGTCACCTTCGGACACGATCTGGACGGGCAGGCCCTTGCTCGAGGCGATGAGCAGCGAGGTCATCTCCGAGAAGCCGAACTGATAGTCCCCGCTGACGACGGCGGGAAGCAGCGCGGCTCCTCCCGAGGCGATCTCCGTGGTGACGTCCAGGTTCTCCTCCTCGAAGAATCCCTGCTCGATACCCAGGTGCAACGGCGCGGTATCGACGATCGGGAGTGTCCCCACGACGATGCTGGTGGGCTCGGTGCCCCCGCTCTCGTCCGAACCGCCGTCGGCAGGGCCGTCTCCGCCAGCACTGCAGCTCGCGAGGGCAAGTGCGGCGACTGCGATGATCGCGCCGCCGACGAAACGTGCTGTGTTCATGATCTTCCTCACTGTCGGGGACCTCGCAGCTCTGCGAAGCCCGTCCTCCCGAAGCACTGCACCTGCGCAGCACTCCTATTATCAGTACTTGATAATCAATTCTCGAAACCTGTTCGTAGGCTATTTAATCCTCCGGGTGCTGTCAAGCGGAGGAAGCGCATCCCTGTCCTGCATGTTAATGGTGTTACTATTAGGCCACAACGGATGATGTTCACCGTTGGCGCCGCTGAACCGCCTTCGGCCACGAGAAAGGTCAGCAGACGTGGAAGAGTACAACGCGGTGATCGTCGGCGGCGGCCCGGTCGGCATGGCCCTCGCACTGGACCTGGGTCTGCGCGGTCAGCGCTGTGCAGTCGTCGAGAAGCGCACGGAGCTCTCGCTGATCCCCAAGGGACAAGGCCTGTCTCAGCGCTCCGTCGAGCATTTCTGGCGCTGGGGCATCTCGGACGAGCTCCGTGCGGCTCGATCCCTGCCCGGAGACTTCGGCATCGGTCAGGTGACCGTCTACGACCAGCTGCAGAGCGGGATCTGGGATGCGCTTCCCGGGCGCGAGCTCATCCAGCGCTACTACTTCCAGAAGAACGTACGCCTTCCGCAATACCGGACCGAAGAGGTCATCCGCCGCCGGGTGGCCCAGCTGCCGAACATCGACACCTTCTTCGGGTGGACGGCAGTCGACGTCGCACAGGACGACAGGTCGGCATCCGTCGTCATCGAACGGGCCTCGACGAAGCGCACCCTGACCGGCGACTACGTGATCGGCAGCGACGGCGGACGCTCGCTCGTGCGCGAGAACGCGGGCATCGCCCGCGGCGGAACCGACTTCGGCGAACTCGTCGCGCTGGTGGTGTTCCGCTCAGCCGAGTTCAATGCGCTCCTTGAGCAGTTCCCCAAACGGACGACCTACCGGGTGATGGCACCGGACCTCCAGGGATACTGGATGTTCTTCGGTCGCGTCGATGACGAGGATCAGTTCTTCTTCCATGCACCCGTTCCCGCCGACGCTCCGGATCCGGAGAGAGCGGCCGTCGAGCTCATCTCCGTCGCCGCGGGCGAGCAGGTCGCCTGCGAGATCGAGCACATCGGCTTCTGGGATCTGCGGGTCTCGGTCGCGGAAGACTACCGCGTGGGCCGGATCTTCGTCGCCGGCGATGCGGCCCACACCCACCCGCCATACGGGGGATTCGGCCTGAACAACGGACTCGAGGACGCCGTCAATCTGTCGTGGAAACTCGACGCCGTGCTCAGAGGCTGGGCCGGAGACGCGCTTCTGGACACCTACTCGCCCGAACGGGGCGATGTGTTCCGCGATGTGGGCGAGAAGCTCATCGCCGGCTGGATCCTGGATGATCGCAGGTTCCTCAGCACTCACGCCCCTGGCGAGGATCCGGATGAATTCAAGAAGGAGTTCGCCGAGGTGTCGCGCGGCTTCGGCAAGCGTCTGAGCACGTTCGAACCGAACTACGAGGGCTCGGCCGCGGTGGCCGGCCCCGCCGGCGGACGCAACGGCGCCATCGGGACGCACACCATGACGGCTCGCGCCGGCCATCACCTCTCACCGGTTCAGCTCACGTCCGGCGAGAACGTCTTCGAAACCCTCGGCACCGGGTTCACGTTGATCGGCCTGGACGCCGACGACAGCGCCGTGACGGCGATCGCGGATGTCGCACGCGCGCTCGGGATCCCCCTGGCCGTGGTTCGCGACGACCGCCGAGGAGAGCGCGCCGAGTATGCAACCCGCCTGATCCTGGTGCGGCCGGATCAGTTCGTCGCCTGGACCGGAGACACGGCCCCGGACGACGCAGGGACCATGTGGCGACGGCTGCTCGGACTGCCCAGGGCATGAGCTTGACGATGCCTCCTGCGATCACTATGTTCTTGAGTTATCGCAATGAGCTATACCACTATCATATTCTGAGAATAGGATCCTCCGATGAAGATCGATTCCTTCTGCCACCTGCTTCCTCCCCGCTACGCCGACCGGTTCTTCGCCATCGACGACAGTGCGCCTCTCAAGAACCTGCAGGAGAGAACCCGCAACATTCCTGCCCTGTTCGACCTCGACCTCCGCTTCCGGCAGATGGACGAGTTCGGCGCCTACCGGCAGGTGATCAACGTCGCCGCACCGCCGCTGGAGGACATGGGCAGCAGCGCGTTCAACGCGGAGATGGCTCGGCTCGCCAACGACAGCCTCGCCGAACTGGTCGCGGATCACCCGGATCGTTTCGTCGGATTCTGCGCAGCAGTATCGCTTGACGACCCGCAGCGGGCGATCGAGGAAGCGGAGTACGCGTTCACCGAGCTGGGCGCCGTCGGCGTGCAGATCTACTCGCATGTGCACGGCAAGCCGCTCGACCTGCCGGAGTTCGACGCGTTCTGGGAGACCATCGCCCGGCACGACAAGCTGGTGCAGGTGCACCCGAACCGCACCTCCGCCTGGCCCGACTACCCGACCGAGACGCGTTCCAGGTTCGAGATCTGGTGGGCGCTCGGATGGGAGTACGACCTGTCGGCGTTCTGCGCCAGGATCGTCTTCTCGGGAATCCTGGAGCGCTGGCCGAACCTCAAGTTCCTCATCCACCACGGCGGCGCCATGATCCCTCACTTCGCCGGGCGCATCGGGCCGGGATGGGATCAGCTCGGAGCCCGCACTCCGCAGAGCCAGCGCGAGGATGTCGAGCTCCCCCACCCGCTGACCCGGCGGCCCATGGACTACTTCAAGATGTTCTACGCGGACACCGCGACCTTCGGTGCGGCCGATCCGCTGTGGACCTCGTTGCGCTTCTTCGGGGTGGATCGCACGCTCTTCGCCTCCGACAGCCCTTACGACCCGGAGAAGGGGCCTGGCTTCATCCGCTCCACCATCGCCGCCATCGAGAGCTTCGAGTCGCTGACCGGAGATGAGAAGGAGAGCATCTACCACCGCAATGCGACGCGACTGTTCGGCTTCGACGCGTCAACACAGAGCGCCTCGTGACCCCGCTTCCCCGCGCGGATGTCGTCATCGCGGGGGCGGGCCCCGTCGGCCTCACCCTGGCGATCGGCCTCGCTCGGCAAGGAGCGAGCGTGCACCTCTTCGAGAAGCGCCCGGCGTTCGGGATGCTTCCCAAGATGGAGAGGTGCAACGCCAGGACGATGGAGAACTTCCGCCGCCTGGGCATCGAGGACGAGATACGCGATGCGGGCCTCGACAACGACATGCCGATGGACGTCTTCATCTGTCTGGAAGACGTCAACCGGCCTCCGCTGGTCACCCACGAGTACGCCTCGGTGAACGAGCTGAAACGGTCCTACCGCTCCACGCACGACGGCACGACGGCGGCCGTGCCTTATCAGCTGATCTCCCAGTACACACTGGAGCCGCTCCTCTGCGAGATCGCACGCCGCTATCCCTCCGTGCAGATCACCTTCGATCGTGAGCTGACGGACTTCACTCAGACCGAGGACGCCGTGCAAGTCGAACTGCGCTCGGCCTCTGGCGAGGGGTGGGAGATCGACGCCGACTACCTCGTAGGCTGCGACGGAGGTGCCAGCACCGTCCGGGATCTCCTCGGATTCACGTTGGAGGGCGAGACGCTGCTCGCGATGCGACAGGCGCTGTTCCGGTCGGATGAGCTTCTCGATCGCATCCCGATCGGCAAGGGACGGCATTATCACATCGCCGACGACAAGAACTCGTTCCTCATCGTGCAGGACGACAAGCAGCACTTCTCCCTCCACGCGACCGTCTCCTCCGATGAGGAGATGCCACCGCTGTTCGAGAAGATCATCGGCTTCCCGATCGACTACGAGACGCTCTACGTCGGAGGCTGGCAGCAGCGTCTGATGCTCGCGAACCGATACCGGGACCGCAGAGTCTTCCTCGCCGGGGACTCCGCCCATCTCGTGATCCCTACCGGGGGTCTGGGCATGAACACGGGGCACGGCGACGCGGTCGACCTGGCGTGGAAGCTCGCGGCCGTCGTCGGCGGCTGGGGCGGCCCCGGTCTCCTGGACTCCTACGAGGCCGAACGACGTCCGACGGGTCGGCGGAACATCGCGGCGTCCCGGCGCGCCGCGAAGGGACGACGTCAGTGGCGGGACATGTGGCGTCCGGAGATCGCCGATGAGAGCGCGGCGGGCGAGCGGGCGCGTGCCGACCTCAGAGAGGTCGCCGAGCGGGAGCAGCGATGGAGCAACGACCTGTACGGCATCGAGCTCGGATACCGCTACATGGCCTCTCCCGTCCTCGCGTACGACGCCGCACCGGACTCGGAGGATCAGCCCGTGGAGTTCGAGTACTCGCCGTCGACGCTCGTCGGAGCCCGGCTTCCCAATGTCTGGCTGCGGGACGGCCGGCCGCTGCAGGATGAGTTCGGATTCGAGTTCACGCTCATCGATACGACGCCCTCCGGTGCCGACGCCAGCGAACTGGCTGCCGCCTTCGAACGGCTCGGGGCGCCGTTCCGCTCGATCAGACCGGATTCCGACCACGCCGCGCGCGTCTACGGTGAGGGCCTTCTGCTGATCCGACCGGACCTGCATATCGCCTGGTCGGGCGACGCCTGCCCCGAGGATGCACAAGGGCTGGCGATGAGGCTCACCGGCCGGTACCCGGCATCGACGGCCCGGTAAGCGGCAGCAGCGCGGATCCTCTCACCGACGGTGGCCCAGAGCGTGGGAGATCTCCCCCGCCGCCGCGTGCAGTTCTGCCAGCGTCGCCTCCACGAGGTCATGCCGACGCAGCACGACCGAGAGCGCCGCCGTGACCGCTCCGGTCTCGTCCTTGACCGGCACCGCCACACCCGTGGAGACCTCTTCGACATATCCCGGAGCGACGGCATGACCGAGGCGCCGGACCTCTGCGAGCTTCCGCCGCAGGGCCGCGGCATCGGTGACGGTCTCACGTGAGAGCGCCACGAGCGGGCCGGCCAGGATCCGCTCCTGCAGTTCGCGCGACCCGAACGCGAGCAGCACGAGCCCCGACGACGAAGCGTGCAAGGGGAGGCGTCCAGCCACGCGAATGACGTTCGATCCCGATTCCGGCCCCGACAGCCGCTCCAGGAACAGCGCCTCATCCTGCTCGAGGACCGCCAGTTGCGTATGCTCGCGCACCCTGGACTGCACGCGCTCCATTGACGGCAGAGCGGCCTGCCGCAGTCGCAATGCATCGGACGAGCGCGTCGCCAGCTCCCACAGGCGCATCCCGATACGGATCCGGCGGTCCTGATCCCGTTCGAGCAGCCCCGCCCGGACGAGGTCGCCGACGATGCGATGCGCCGTCGAGTCGGGCAGGCCGGATCGTCGCCCGATCTCAGCCGCAGTCTGGACCATCCGGGCCGCTGTGAACGTCTCGAGCACCCGAATGAGCCGGCCGGCGACGGAATCGCCGGAAGGAGAATTCGCCATGGTCTCGCTAGCGTACAACAACTCTCATTGAATGGGAATCATCCGCAAATGACCGCGACGCCCGCACATCATGGAAGGACATCACCACCGGCGTCGAAGGAGAGGCATGACAGAAGGAGCATCCGGCGCGACGGACCTTGAGACCCCGCATGCATCGGCCGGCCTGCAGCCCCAATCCCTCATCTCGCAGGAGATCGGCGACTTGCATGCCGAGTACCGGTCTCGTGAGGTCACAGGTGAGACCCTGCCGACGACGGTGCAGGATTTCCCTCCGTACAGATCCAGCCTTCTCCGTCATCCGACGAAGGACCCCCAGCTCGTCGACCCCGAGTCGATCGAGCTCTGGTCGCCCGCGTTCGGCCAGCGAGACGTGGCAGAGATCGAATCGGATCTCACCCTGCAGCACAGCGGCGAACCCCAGGGCGAGCGCATGACGGTACGCGGACGTCTTCTGGACTCGTGGGGCCGCCCGATTCCTCACCAGCTCATCGAGATCTGGCAGGCGAATGCCGCGGGACGGTACGTTCACAGACGCGATCAGCACCCGGCACCGCTGGATCCCCACTTCACCGGCGCGGGCCGTGCGATCACGAACGACGCCGGCGAGTACTTCTTCACGACGATCAAGCCGGGCCCCTACCCCTGGAAGAACCATCTCAACGCCTGGCGACCTGCGCACATCCATTTCTCGGTGTTCGGAGCCTCGTTCACTCAGCGGCTCATCACCCAGCTCTATTTCCCGGGGGATCCGCTTTTCGCCCTCGACCCGATCTACAACAGCATCCATCGGCAGGAGGATCGGGATCGTCTCGTCGCCGTGTACGATCACGATCTGTCCGTGCCGGAGTTCTCTCTGGGGTATCGGTTCGACATCGTCGTCGACGGGCCCGATGCCACCTGGTTCGAGCCCGAAGGAGGGGATCTGTGATGGCTGAGGTTCCCGAAAGGACCCATGGCACCACGGGGAGCCAGACGATCGGTCCCTTCTTCGCCTTCGGCCTGGAGTACCCGCGGATGCACGAGGTCGTCCCGCCGCAGTCGCCGGGGTCGATCGTGCTGGGCGGAACGGTCTACGACGGCGCCGGCGATCCGGTTCCGGATTCCATGATCGAGATCTGGTCGACGGACTCCGACGGCTCGGTCCCGCGTCTGCGCGGTTTCCTCGCGCGCGATGGTCGCAGCTTCACCGGCTTCGGGCGAGCATTCACGAACGACGAGGGGCGCTACGAGTTCTGGACCCGCAATCCCGGCGCGCCCGGCGACGGCGCACCGTTCTTCGCGGCCGTCATCTTCTCGCGGGGACTGCCGAGCAAGCTGCACACCCGCATCTACCTCCCCGGGAACGATGCGCTGCTCGAGGCCGATCCGCTGCTCTCACGTCTGACGGCTCCTGAGCGCGACACGCTCGTGGCGACGCGCGCCCCCGACGGTCACCTGCAGCACGACATCCGTCTACAAGGCCAGAAGGAGACCGTCTTCCTTGCGTTCTCGAACTGAGTCGCCTGCCCTCGACCACGGCCTGCTCTCGCCGGTGACGACCGGCTTCGACGAGGCGGTGACCGATGCTGCGATCCGCGACGCCCTCGTCGGCACGGAAGCTGCTCTGGCGAGGGCGTGGGCGAAGGTCGGCGCCGCACCGACCGAGCTCGCAGACGCGATCTCGAACGCCTTCGCCCGGCGAGACGACATCGCCCGGGCGGTCGATCTGGACGCACTGGCCAGGGCGGCGGTCGCGGGAGGGAATCCGGTGATTCCGCTCGTCGGCATGCTGCGATCGGCCGTCCCCGCGGAGGCCCGCGAATGGGTGCATCGCGGCGCGACGAGCCAGGACATCCTCGACTCCGCGCTCATGGTGGTCGCTCAGCAGGCCGCCGGCGAGACGGTCGCCGTGCTGCGGGATGCGGAAACCGCCGTGGCGGCGCTTGCGGAAGCGCACCGGAACGATGTCGGTGCCGCTCGATCGCTCACGCAGCACGGAGTGCCGACGACATTCGGGCTGCGGGCCGCGAACTGGCTGCGCGGCATGAAGCGTGCAGCCGGGCGCCTCGAGCAGCTCGCCGCCGATCTTCCCGCGCAGCTCGGCGGCGCCGGCGGTACGCTGGCGTCCTTCGTGCAGATCGGCGGCAGCGCCGGCGCGGCGCGGCTCCCCGCGGCTTTCGCCGCCGAACTCGGTCTCGCCGTTCCGCACGCGCCATGGCATACGACGAGGTGGCCGGTCACAGAGCTCGGAGACGCACTCGTTCAAGTGCTCGACGCGCTGGGCGTCATCGCCGCCGACGTCGCAACCCTCAGCCGCACCGAGATCGGCGAGGCCCACGAACACGCCGCCGGCGGCTCGTCGGCGATGCCGCAGAAGCAGAACCCCACCGCGGCAGTGCTCATCCGTTCGGCGGCGGTCCGGGCGCCGCATCTCGCCGCGACCCTGCACACCGCGTCGGCGCTCGCGGTCGACGAACGACCAGACGGGAGCTGGCACGCGGAGTGGCCTGCTCTTCGCGAACTGTCGCGGCTGGCGCTGGGCGCATCGGGAACCGCGAGGCGGCTTCTCGAAGGGCTGCGCGTCGATTCCGACGCGATCGCCCGGAACCTGCGCATGACCGGGAGCCTGATCGTCGCGGAGCGAGTTTCGATCGCGCTCGGAGAAGAGGCGGCGACGGCATTGATCGAGGCCGCGCGCGCCGGGACGGATGTCACGGCGGCCCTCGCCCCGTACGCGGCTTCCGCGGGTCTCGACGTGCACGAGCTCCTCGACCCTGCCGAATATCTGGGTTTCGCATCGTCCCTCATCGACAGCGCATTGGAGGAGGAATGACCGTGCCGAGGATCGCCCTCACCGCGCCGGTCGGGCCGTCGAGCGCGCCACTGGTCGTCCTCGGCCCCTCGCTGGGCACCTCGACGATCCTCTGGGAAGAGGTCGTTCCCCTGCTCGCACAGCGATATCGTGTCAGCGCCTGGGATCTGCCCGGCCATGGAGTCTCGCCGAAAGCGTCGGCGCCCTTCACGGTCACAGAGCTCGCCGATGCGGTCGCCGACGTGGCCGGCAGCGAAGGAGACAGCAGCATCCTCTACGCGGGCGTCTCGCTCGGTGGCGCGGTGGGGCTGGAGCTGCTGCTCGCGCACCCCCGGTTTGTCTCCGCAGCGGCCATCGTGGCATCGGGCGCGTTCCTCGGCGGTCCGGCCCCGTGGCATGAGCGCGCAGCGAAGGTGCGCGCCCAGGGAACGCCGAGCCTGTTGTCGCAATCGGCCGGGCGCTGGTTCGCACCGGATTCGCTCCAGAAACGCCCGGTCATCGGCGGAAGACTGCTGCACTCGCTCAGCGATGCCGACGACGAGAGCTACGCCCTCTGCTGTGAGGCTCTCGCGGATTACGACGTGCGGGAACGCCTGGCAGAGATCTCCGCACCGACGCTCGTGCTGTGGGGCGAGCACGATCAGGTCGCTCCGGAATCGAAGGCGGAGGAGATCACGGCGGCGATCCAAGGCAGCAGATCGCAGCGCATCGCGGAGGCCGCGCACCTTCCCCCCGCGGAACGGCCGCATGCGGTCGCGGAAGCGCTCCGGCGATTCTTCGACTCGATCACCACCCGAAGGAACGACGCATGACCTCTCCAGTCGCCGATGACGACCTCACGGATCTCCAGCGCCGCGAGAACGGCATGCGTGTTCGCCGTGAGGTGCTCTCCGACGAACACGTCGATCGCGCGAACGACGGCATCACTCCGCTGACGGCGGACTTCCAGGACTTCATCACGCGGGTGGCGTGGGGGGACGTGTGGCAGCGGCCGGGCCTCGATCGGCGGATGCGTTCGGTCGCAGTGCTCGCCTCACTCATCGCGCACGGCCATCATGAGGAGCTCGCCATGCACCTGCGAGCGGCACTGCGCAACGGGCTCACGATCGCCGAGGTCAAGGAGGTCATCCTGCAGAGCGCCGTGTACTCCGGCGTGCCGGCCGCGAACACGGCGTACCGCGTCGCCCAGCAGGTCTACGGGGATGAGGCGTGATCGCCGCGTTGCTCAGGAAGCGAACGCTTGTTCAGACAGCGAACCATCGAGGGATCGGAGCGATATGATCGACAAGTCCGTCGCCGACGCGCGAACCGCCCTCGGCGACATCCGCGATGGCTCTACCATCCTGATCGGCGGATTCGGCCGAGCCGGGCAGCCCGTTGAGCTCATCGATGCTCTGATCGCCCACGGCGCGGCCGATCTCACCATCGTGAGCAACAACGCGGGCAACGGGGATACCGGTCTCGCGGCGCTTCTCGCCGCAGGGCGCGTGCGCAGGATCATCTGCTCGTTCCCCCGTCAAACCGACTCCTGGATCTTCGACGGACTGTATCGCGACGGACAGATCGAACTCGAACTGGTTCCTCAGGGAAACCTCGCTGAGCGCATCCGGGCCGCCGGCGCCGGAATCGGCGCCTTCTTCTCGCCCACGGGTGTCGGCACACAGCTCGGGGAGGGCAAGGAGCAGCGAACGATAGATGGTCGCGACTACGTGCTGGAGTATCCGATCCACGCCGACGTCGCGCTCATCTCGGCCTTCAAGTCCGACCGCTGGGGCAACCTGATCTATCGCAGGACGGCACGTAACTTCGGCCCCGTCATGGCCACCGCAGCGAGTACGACGATCGCACAGGTCGATGAGATCGTGCCGCTCGGCGACCTCGACCCGGAGTCCGTCGTTACCCCGGGCCTCTTCGTCGATCGCGTCATCGCGGTCGGTTCGCGACTCTGGCTCGAGGACGACGCCTTCGTCGGCGGCGTGGATCTGGAAGGGCAACCGCTGGCCTCAGAGGAGATGCGTTCATGACCACACGACTCGATCGTGACGAGCTCGCCGCCCGCATCGCCTCCGATATCCCGGAAGGCTCATATGTGAACCTCGGCATCGGAGCCCCGACGCTCGTGGCCGACTTCTTGCCGACGGATCAGGAGATCATCCTGCACACCGAGAACGGCCTGCTCGGCATGGGCGAGGCCCCCGATCCGGCGCACATCGACCCGGATCTGATCAACGCGGGCAAGCAAGCCGTCACCGCCCTCCCGGGAGCGTCGTATTTCCACCACGCCGACTCGTTCGCCATGATGCGCGGCGGGCACCTCGACGTGTGCGTGCTGGGCGCTTTCCAGGTCTCACAGACGGGCAATCTGGCGAACTGGTCGACGGGCGCACCTGGTGCCATCCCGGCAGTCGGCGGCGCGATGGATCTTGCGATCGGCGCGAAGAGCGTCTACGTCATGACCGATCTGCTCACCAAGTCTGGCCAGTCCAAGCTGGTCGCCGAGTGCACCTATCCGCTGACGGGGATCGGCTGCGTCTCGCGGGTCTACACCGACCATGCCGTATTCGACGTGACCTCGCGCGGCTTTGCCGTGCGGGAGGCGTTCGGCGATAACACGACGGAGTCGCTCTCCGCGCTGACCGGGCTCGCGCTTCGGTGACACCATCGGACATCTGTATGTTATTTATGATGGTTAGTCCAATTTGCAGTAGACTGCAGAGACCCACGCGGCCGAGCAAAGCAGCGTCGCCAGCTCCCACTCTGGCCTTCCCACCCAGCCGCAAGATCTCCGAAGGATCGTGAGGACACCACATGTCAGCGAACATCGCAGAAGCCAAGGAACTGGTCGCAGAGGCCGGCCGGATCCTCCACGTACACGGACTCGTCGACTATCTGGGACACGTCAGCATCCGGGTCGGCGACCAGGTGGTCATCAAGCCGAAGCATTCCCCGACCGTCCGCGGCCTGAGCACGCTGACAGCGGATCGGATCATTACCGTCGATCTTGAAGGACGCAAGCAGGAGGGCGAGGGGATCCCCGTCGCAGAGACCTTCATCCACACGGAGATCTACAAGGCCCGGCCGGATGTGCAAGCAGTGGTGCACACCCATCAGCATGCGACGACGGTGCTCGGCGTCCTGGAACGACCGATCCTGCCGCTGCTGCACATTCCCGCATCCTACGTGGACGAGCACGACTTCGGGCTCTACCCCCACGCGCACCTCGTGACCACCCCCGAACAGGGCGCCAACCTGGCGAAGGCCCTCGGTGACAAGACCTTCTGCCACCTGCAGAACCACGGCATCGTCTCCGTCGCCGAAACCCTGCAGGAGGCGACCGTCAACGCATTGCTCCTCGAGGAGCTCGCCCGCACGAACCTCGAAGTGCTGCAGACCGGTCTGCCCCCGCGACTCATCCCCGACGACGAGCTCGCCGATCTCCGCGAGTTCCGCGGGCCCTGGCCCGGTCGGTGGGAGTACTTCCGCGAGCAGACCGAGATCGCGCTCGCCGGTCGCTGACCCCTGGGGTGCGCCCCTCCCGTCAGAGACGCGGGCGCCCGCCCAGCGCGCCGACGAAGGACTCCAGGGCCGGAATCACTCCCGCAAGCGCAGTCCGATGCTCTATGTCCAGCTGAGTGAACGCCCGCTGCACGACCTCATTTCTACGCGCCATCACTTCCGCCATCCGCCGTCAAACAGGTTGTCGAAACTCTTAGGAGGAACGCCTCGCCCTCTGGGCATTTTTCGATCTACGAAGTACTTGCGAAAAATGGCGTCTCGCGCAATCATGGAATACGAACCACGATCACAAAGGAGTTCTTGTGGGGACTTGCGCACTGCACGAGGCCGCACTCGACGCGACCGGGCATGATGTCGCTCGACGGGTGAAACAATGATCCGGATCAAGGATCTGTCGCACACGTTCGCGACGAGCGAGCGAAGTCACTTGGCCCTCGACCGCGTCTCGGCCGCGGTGCAGAGAGGGAGATTCGTCTCGCTCATCGGTGCGAGCGGTTGCGGCAAGACGACGCTCCTGCGCATTCTCGCCGGCCTCCTCCGTCAGAGCGAGGGCACGGTGACGGTCGACGGTCGAATGCCGGAGCTCGGCCGTGAAGACGTTGCGTACGTCTTCCAGCAAGACGCCCTGTGGCCCTGGCGGACAATCGAAGGTGCCGTGTCCTTCCCGCTCGAAATGCGCGGATTCTCGAAGAACTTCCGATCTGAGAAAGCCAAAGAGGCTCTGAAGCTCGTCGGTCTCGCTGGATATGAGCGTGCCTATCCCCATCAGCTGTCCGGCGGGATGCGGCAGAGAGTGAACATCTGTCGTGCGCTCGTCTCCGAGCCGGCGCTGCTGCTGATGGACGAGCCGTTCGGCGCACTCGACGCGCAGACCAGAGAGTATCTGCAGGGCCAGCTCGCGAGGATCGTGAACGAGACGGATCTCACGGTCGTCTTCGTCACGCACGACATCTCGGAGGCGATCTATCTCAGTGACGAGGTCATCGTGCTCAGTTCCAGCCCGGGCCGAGTCAAAGAGGTCGTATCCGTCCCGGGGTACCGCAGTGACCGAGACCTGTCATTCAAGCGGAGTCCCGAGTTTCAGGCCTACACCGAGCATGTATGGACGCTCATCGCCGACGATGTGCGCTCCGCAATGGTCGACACATCGCTAACCGAAAGGTCGTCAGAATCATGAAAGAGAACTCACTCGCCGCAAGGTTGCGGCGCACGGTCTCCGTTGGAGGCATGACCATCGCGACATTGTCCATCGCAGCGTGCAGCGCCCCCTCAACCGCGCCATCGTCAGCCGAGGAGGATCCCGGCGCCGTCGGCTCCGCGGTTGAACCGACCACGCTCAGAATGCTCATCCCACATCCGGGCGACCCCGTCCCGTTCGGTCTCGTCACGTTCTCCGCACTGGAAGACGCGCAATTCGCCGGAGACGACCCCGTCACGGTGGAGCAGCTCGACTTCTCGAACTTCGGGCAGATGGCCGTGCTGGTGTCGCAGGGCGAAAGCGCCGAAATGGCGAACGGCCTGGGCATCTCATCGATCCTGCCCGCGTGGTCCCAGGGAGCCAAAGACTTTCGCGTGATCGCGGTTGACGCGATCAAGCCGGTCTATCAGATCGTCACTATTCCGGAGCTCCCCGACATCCAGGAACTCGACGGACAGACTGTAGGGATCCTGGGCCCTACGGCCGCCGGCACGGATGCCCTGGACGTCGTCCTCGGCGCGGCGGGGCTCACCGGACAGGTTCAGCAAACCCAGGTCGGAACCGGAAACGCAGGTGTCGCCGCACTCGAAGCGGGTCAGATCAAGGGCCTCGCGTTCGCGCCCCCTCAGGCGACCGAATTGGAGGCTCAGGGCTATCACGTTGTCGGAGACATGGTCGACTACGTCGACAGCTACATCACAGGCATGACCGTAGTGAATGCCGACTGGGCAGAGGAAAATCGCGACGCCGTAGTCGCATACCTGAAGCGGCTGGTCGAGGCAGGAGAATGGCTTGCCAATCCCGCGAATGAGGACGCTGTCGTGAGCCACTGGCAGACCACCGTCAGCTCCAGCGGCGGAGGCAAGATCTCCGAAGAGACGGCGAAGGCAATGTACGACTACTACGTCCGTGACGGTCGGCTCGCTTTCGATGGCTATGCACCTCAGTCGGCCCTCGAGGGCAACCTCGGAGTCTCGACCTGGAGGAATATCCTCAAAGGTAGCGATATTCCCGCTGATCTCACTGATGCATTCGACTGGAGCTACCTCAACGAGGCGCTCGCTGCAAGCGGCAAGCCGGAGGTGCCCGACTACACGACACTCGCCCCGACCGAGCTCGACCTCGACTGAACCTTAGAAGCCGCGGAACCTGTCGGAGCGCCTCCTTGACGGATCCGTGGCGGTCGCAGATTCCGACTCTTTGAAGCCCGTGAACAGAGGAGCCCGATGTGGCTACAGCCACGACAACCGAGACGATTGCGACGTCGGGGCGGCATCGCCGACGCTTTTACGAATCGAACGCGTTTCGCATCATCGTCCTGCTCATGGCATTTGTCGTTCTCTGGCAGTTGCTGGCCGACTACGTCATCACATCGCCGCTGATCTTTACGTCCCCGCTCAAGGTGGCGCAGTATGTCGCCGAGCAGTTCGCGACCAACGGGCCGCTGCTCAACGACATCTGGACTTCCGGACAGGAGTTTCTGATCGGTTTCACCAGCGCGGCAGTGCTCGGAGTGCTCCTCGGGTTAGCTCTTGGCGCGAACGACACGGCACGCAAGTGGGCGAACCCCCTGCTCAACGCCCTTTATGCGACCCCCATGCTCGCGATTGCGCCCGTTCTCATCGTGTTGCTCGGGCTCGGCTTGTGGCCGAAGCTCATCATCATATTCCTGGAGTGCATTTTCCCGGTGATCACGGGGACGATGGTCGGGGTCACCACGACGAACCGACTGTACGTCGAGGCCGGCGAGGTCTATGGCGCAAAAGGATGGAAGGCCCTGCTCAAGGTGTATCTGCCCAGTTCCGTTCCCTCGATCGTCGGCGGGCTCCGACTCGCCATCGGGCGCGGAGTCATCGGGGTCATCGTGGCTGAGTTGTTCGGGTCGACCGCCGGTCTCGGTCACAACATCTGGAACGCATCGCAGACATTGGACATGCCTGCGATGTACACGTCGGTCCTCATCCTCGCCGGCGTCTCCGTCGGAGGCATGAGCCTGCTCGGCTGGGTCCACAAGAAGATCACACCCTGGGAGGCCGGTCCCCGAGCCTGAGAACCGATAGAGGCTCGCCCGCGTCAACCGACCGAGAACATCACCTGCATGGATGCGAAGCATTTTCGGTAGAATGGGAAGAGGTCGGTAGATATCCCGCCGAGCTCCCCGCTCGCGGAACGCCAGCGGCTGGATCAACAGTCGTGGAGAGGCAGCACCTGAATGCCCAGCAGAACGATGCAGCGCGAGGAGAGCATGGGCGGACTCGCCAAAGGTCTCGCCATCATGGAGTGCTTCTCCCGTAACCGCCCACGGCTGACCGTCAGTGAGGCGGCGACCCTCACGGACATCACTCCGGCATCGGCACGTCGCTGTTTGCGAACGCTTGAGGGGCTCGGATACCTGAGCTACGACGGCAAGTTCTTCCGGCCGACGCCGAGAATGACGCGGCTTTCGACGTCATACACCAACACCAATCCGCTCCCGCTTCTCGCGCAGCCATTGCTCGCCGACCTGCGCGATCAGATCAACGAGTCCTGCTCGCTCGTGGTGCTCGATGGCAACTCGGCGCTGTTCATCGCGCGCGCGGAGTCCACTCATGTCGTCTCTACGGGCTTCAGTATCGGATCACGACTTCCTCTGTACTCATCCTCCGCGGGTCGGGTACTGTTGGCGGCGTTCGATGACGACGACCTTCAGAACTATCTTCGAGACGTACGCCCGCAGTCGAGCACACCGAACGCGCTGACGACCATCGCTGCGATACGCGACCGAGTGCAACAGATCCGCCGCGACGGCTACTCGATCAACGACGAAGAAATCGAACTGGGGCTGCGGGCAGTCGCGGTTCCCGTCGTCGACGTCGGCGGGAAGACGGTCGCCTGCGTCGTCATCAGCGCGCTCGCGGCACGGACATCGTTCGAAAGGTTACACGAGGAGTTCTTGCCGAAACTGCTCGTCAAAGCGCGCGATCTCGGCAAGATGCTCTGAGACTCTATACATCCGGGACGGCGGTCAGGAGGCTCGGTATGCGTTCTCTCCGGGCTTGAACTCCTTGCTGATGAATCCCCCCACCCCCTTCTCCAGCCATTCGCCTTTGGTCGCCTGGGAAAGCTCTGCGACGGTCGCGTTCGCGTATGCGAAGGCACCCTCTCGCTGCATATGAATGCTGTTGCGGTACAGACGCTTCGCGAGCGCAAGCGTCTCCCGCTTTTTCTCGAGGAGACTCGCCACGAGGACCGCAACGGCATCGTCCAGATCCGCGCCGGGCACCGAAGAGTTCACCAACTTGATCTCCGCGGCACGAGGGCCGTAGAAGGGCTCGCCGGTCAACAGGTGATACATCACATCACGCGGATGCAGCACATCACCGAGCATCTTGGAGACGGGCCCTCCGGCGACCTGACCGAAGTTGATCTCCGACAAACCGAACTTGGCCTCGTCAGCAGCAATGGCGAGATCACACCCCAAGACGATGGGGAACGCACCCCCGAAGCAGAATCCGTTCACCCTCGCGATCGTCACCGCGGGCTGAAGCGGAAGCAAACGGCCTCGCCAATCTTGTGACAGGTAGCGGACTCTGTTGAGCTCATCGATGTCGGACGCCAGGTCAGCGAAGTGCTCCTTCAGATCCATTCCCGCCGAGAAGGCATCGCCAGCGCCCGTGATGACCAGGGCCTTCGTCTTCTTGTCATGGAGTTGCCGGCTGAGAAAATCGTGCATCTCCTCGTGCAGCTGCGGGTTCATCGCGTTCTTCTTCTCGGGACGCGACAGCGTCACCGTGGTCAAAGCATCGTCTCGATCGACCCTGATCGTCTCGTAGTTGCTCATTCGTTCATCCTCGACTTTCGATACCGCTCGGTGATGGGACCAGCGCCCGCAGGGCTGGCACTGCACTGTGATCTCATGCTGTAATGGGCGAAAAGCGAAAACTTTTCTGTGATAGAACATATCATCGCATTGGTCGCCTTGGAAAGGGCAGAGATGGCAGTCAGCAGCGACAGTATCCGTACACTCTTCGATCCGAAGCACATCGCGCTCGTCGGCGCACAGGAAGGCGGCTTCACTGAAGTGATTCGGAGGAACCTTAGCTCGAACGGCTTCCGCGGCACGACGCAGTTCGTGAATCCGTCACGAGATGAGGTATGGGGGGAGCGTGTGTACGCGTCCCTGAGCGCACTGCCGCAACCGCCGGAGCATGTCGCCGTGCTCGTAAGTGCGAAGCACGTGCCCACGGTCATCGAAGAGGCCATCGCCGTCGGAGCCAAGAGCGCAACCGTCTATGCATCGGAGATCGGCGGCGCAAGCGAAGGGCCCGAGGCTGAGCTGGCTGCACAGATCGGGGCAGCCATCGCGGGGGCGGATTTCGCGATGACTGGTCCCAACTGCCTAGGCAACTTCGCGGCGCAAACGGGATTCGCCAATCTGACCGCGAAGATCGAACTCGTGCCCGATCCTGCGCCAATCGCGGTCGTCGGGCAAAGTGGGGGCGTCATACTCTTCGCGGCTCGAGCTCTTCACAAGCGCGGCGCACCGATCGCCTACGCCGTGACGACGGGCAATGAGCTCGGGAGCACGACGGCCGACTTCATCGAGTACTTCGCCGACGATGAGGGTGTGCGCGTGATCATGGTCTTCTTGGAGGCGATTCGCGATCGCGAGGCCTTCATTCGCGCATGCGTCGCCGCGCGCCGCACCGGAACTTCTGTCGTGGCCGTCAAGATCGGCGGCACCGACGAGGTGAGGGAATCCGCGAAGGCGCATACCGGAGCGCTCGTCGGCTCGATCGAGGCATTCGACGCACTCTGCGAAGACTTGGGAGTCATCCGTGCACATACTCTCGAAGAGGGCATCGAACTGCTGAACCTGCTCGGCCACGCCAAGAGGCCACGAAATGACGGCGTGGCCGCGGTCGTGTACTCCGGCGGACTCCGATCGCTGATCCTCGAAGCCGCTGAAGAACACGGCGTCGAGTTCGCTGCGTTGCGCGACGAAACCGTCTCGGAGCTTGAGGCACTGCTGCCGATGGGCGGACACGTGGGAAACCCCCTGGACATCGGCTTCCTCGGACTGACGAGACCGGAGGTCTTCAGCAGATGCGTGCAGATACTCACAGAGGCGCCGGAGTTCGGAACAGTCCTTGTCCAAGAGAATCTCCCCGACAATGCGCGGACGCCTCGATCCGGTGGATATCTGCGCCGCATCGAGGACATCGCCCGCAAGACGGACACGTCAATCTCCGCGTTTTCGCTGCTGAAAGAGAGCGTGACCGGCTATGGAGCGCAGTTCCGGCGGGAGCTTCGCGATGTCGGCGTTCTGCAAGGCGTCGACGACGCGATCGCCGCCTTGGCTAGGGAGCGCGCCAGCCGTCAACCGTCCGCGGGACAGCTCGCGATGACCGCACCGACGAAGGCTGCCGTAGCCACCATCGACCAGGTCTCATCACGACCGGATGCGGTGGCTTCCGAACCAGAAGGAAAGGCGCTTCTGAAAGAGTTCGGGATCACCGTCCCTCCCGAGTTCGTCGCGCACAGCGAGTCGGAACTCCTGGCCGCCGCCGGCGCAGTGGGCTATCCGGTGGTGTTGAAGGCTGTCACCGCCGAAGTCACGCACAAGTCCGATCTGGGCCTCGTCGAGCTCGGGATAGCCGACGAACGGGCACTGGTCGACGCCTACGCCCGAATCGCGCAGGCCTCCTCCCGATCACACGTCGCGCTCGAAGGAGTGCTCGTCACTCCAATGTTCTCAGGCGGAGTGGAACTGATCCTCGGCGCGAAATACGACGTGGAAGTCGGCCACGTCGTCATGGTTGGAAGCGGCGGATTGCTGACCGAACTGCATGACGACATCGTCATCGGCCGCGCGGAGAGCATGACGACGGATCGCGCGGAGGCACTGCTTCGCCGCACGAAGATCGTTCGTGTGCTCGAAGGGTATCGAGGGGGTCCGGCATACGACGTTGCCGCCGTCACAGCGGCGATGACGCGGATGGCCGAAATGGTCACCGCTCTTCCTCAAGTGCAAGTGATCGAGGTGAATCCTCTGCTCGCGCTGCGCGCCGGTCGGGGGGCCGTCGCGCTTGATGTCGTACTGTCTCTGGGCGATCGCACGGAGAGGAGCTGACGATGAACGCGACCTCCGCCGACGACCCGGTCCGGGTCGCGCTCGACTCGAACGGAGTTCTCCGTGTCGATCTCAACCGGCCCGAGGCACGGAACGCGATGAATCGCGCCGTCATCGATCGGCTTCTCGATGTCGCCGATCGCGCAGAACGCGACCCCTCGGTTCGCGTCATACTGCTCCGTGGTGAGGGAGCCGGCTTCTGCGCTGGCCACGACCTGCGAGAGCACGACGAATCGTCACCGGCGGAGCATCTGAACCGTGAACTGCGCGATCGGCTAAACGTCCGATGGTCGGACGTCCCGGTGCCGACCATCGTCGCGATGCATGGCTTCGCTCTCGGGAGTGGTCTCATGCTCGCGCTCGCGTGTGATCTGCGGATCGCCGCAGAGGGACTGGAGGTCTCCCTCCCGGAGTCCCGGATCGGTATGTTTCCCGCGCTCGGCGGAACGACCCTCCTCACCAGAATCATCGGACCGACCCGAGCATCGCTGATGGTGCTCACGGGTGCACGCTACGATGCCGCAACCGCTGCCGAGTGGGGGCTGGTCACTCAGGTGGTTCCCAAAGACGAGGTTGCCGCGACGGCGGAACAACTCGCCGACGTCCTGGCTGAGAACGCTCCGCTGAGCATGAGATTCGCGAAAAAGGTCATCCGGGACGCGGAGAACCTCGATCTGATGACCGCACATCGTCAAGAATCGATGCTCAACACGATCATCCGCACGTCCGAAGATCGAAGAGAAGGCATCGCAGCGTTTCGGGAGAAGAGAAAGCCGCGGTTCCGAGGCGCGTGATGACGCGCAGAACCTCTCCTCGCGCGTTTTGGGACTAACCTATTTGACAACGCGCACGATCAGACGATCGCTCCATGGACACTCCGGAACACGACGCCTCGCGCATTGCTCCAGCCATCTAACGACAGGAGACGTTCTTGTCTGACACACCCTCCACCGTGCCCCCGAAGCCACGCTTCAACCGGGTGACCGTAGACCGTGCGTCTCAGGTGATCGTCGACCAGATCAAGCAGTTGATCCAAGACGGAAGCTTGCGCCCCGGAGACCGCCTCCCGAACGAGCGCGAGCTCTGTCAGCAGTTCGGTGTCAGCCGGGTCACGGTGCGCGAAGCACTCCGTGTGCTCGAGGCGACGGGCCTGATCCAGGTACGAGTCGGCGCCCAGGGAGGTTCGTTCCTGACGGCGCCGTCACCGGAACTCGTCGGCGACAATCTCGCGCAACTGCTCTCGCTGTCTCCGATCACGGCAGCCGCGGTCACCGAAGCTCGCCAGATCTTCGAACTGGGCGTCCTCCCGCTGGCCATTGAGCGCGCAACACCAGAGGATATCGTCGAGCTTCGCCAGCTCGTCGCCGATGCCAAGGCGGCGAACGCGGAGGGAATCTACTCCACAGACATGTCCGCGGCATTTCACGTGCGGTTGGCCGGATGCACGCACAACCCGGCGATCGAGGCGATGATGCACAGCTTCCGCGGCTCCCTGCTTCTGTCACTTCACGAGGCCAAGAACTCGGCGGCCAACACGGGCACCAAGGGTGTCAGCGAGCACGGCGCAATTATCGATGCCCTTGAGGCCAAAGATCTCGACGGTGCGCGAACGATCCTCGAGCGACACCTGAAGAGAACAGCAGCGCGCCTCGCTCGCGTCAAGGAATGACAGCGTTCGACCCGGCTGAGTGACGAAACGCCGTCTCGGTGTGGTCTAATGGTTATGCCGTTAGTCTCGAGGAGAACCATGGACCACGTTCAGTCGCATGCTGCCCGCGGGCGAACCCTCGTCATCGGCGCTGGGCAAGCCGGACTTCAGGTCGCGTCCAGCCTCCGCGAACTCGGCGACCTCGATCCGATCACCGTCGTCGGCGGCGAGGCCCACCTCCCCTACCAGCGACCGCCCCTGTCCAAGGCCTTCCTGGCCGGACAGGCGGCATCCCCGGATCTGACACTGCGTCACGCCGACTTCTACGACCTCCACGACATCGCCATCCAGAGCGGGATGTGGATCGACTCGATCACCCTGGACGATGAGAACGGCAGCTCCGGAACCGCGACGACCAGCGACGGAGAGACGATCGGATTCTCACGTCTTGCGTTCACCCTGGGCGGTACTCCTCGTCGGATGAGCGTTCCCGGAGCCGACCTGGCGGGCATCCACTATCTGCGGACGATCGACGACGCGACTGCCTTGCGCGCCGAACTCGACGCCGCAGACCACGTGGCCATCGTCGGCGGCGGCTTCATCGGCCTGGAGATCGCCGCGACCGCGACGGCAAAGGGCAAGGACGTGACAGTCCTGGAAGCGCTCGACCGCTTGATGGCCCGCGCCGTCGCACCGGAGATGTCACGGTTCTACGCGGATGCCCACACGCGGCGCGGAACCCGGATCGAGCTGAATGCCACCGTCACCAGCTTCCACGGCGCCGACGGCCGCGTCACCGGGGTCGGGCTCAGCGACGGCCGAGCCATCAAAGCCGAGGTGGTCGTCGTCGGCATCGGGCTGCTCCCTCACACGGAACTAGCATCCTCGATTGGGCTTGCGGATGCGCGAGGGATCAGGGTCGACCAAGCCGGCCGCACGCGAATCGGGGGAATCGTGGCGGCGGGCGACTGCGCTCTCACAGCCCACCCCGTACATGGCGAGATCCGAATCGAGTCGGTGCCGAACGCGATCGCTCAGGCGAAGTCTGCGGCGGCTGCCCTGCTGGGGCGTGAACCGGGGAAGCCGCCCGTGCCCTGGTTCTGGTCGGACCAAGCGGATCTGAAGCTGCAGATGGCGGGGCTTTCCATGGGATACGACCATGCCGTCGTGCGCGGTCAGCCGGGTAGCGAGCAGTTCTCCACGCTGTACTACCGCGACGGCGAGATCGTCTCCGTCGAGTCCGTGAACAGCCCCCGCGACTATATGACGGTTCGCCGAATCCTCGAGGTCGGCGGAAACATCCCGGTCGAGGCAGCGGGCGACCTGAAGATTCCGTTGAAGGATCATCTACAGCGCTGATTCGCGGATCGTCATCCCCGAATCTCTCGGATACGTACTTCCAGACCGCTTCAGGAGCGGGCGGAGCCCGATCCGCGCATCACCATCGCCGGAACGGCGACCGCGACTGCCACCACAGCGGTGGCGACCGCCGCCGAGGGGAGCACGAAGACCAGCGCACCGATGCCCATCGGCGTGATCAGCAGCGAGATGGCGCGGAACGTCCCGATCGCCGCGATCGATCGCCCGCGCTCCTGCGGATCGACCGACTCGGCACCCAGCGCCGGCCCGAGCGTCTGCAGAACCCCGGCACCGATGCCGGAGATGGCGAGGAAGATGCCGGACCACACGAAGTTCGCCGTCGAAAGCGCCATCGCAGCGGTGCCCAGCGAGACGAGAGCGGTGCCGAGCACCGTGGAGATCGGAATGCCCAGCCTGCGCACGGGCGTCGCAACCGCCGATCCTCCCAGAGCGGCAAGATTCGCAAGCGTCATCATCGCGCCGGCCACCGGGATCGAATGGCCGGCCTGCGTGATCAGCAAGGGAAGATACGAGTTCAGGATGCCACGCCATGCGCCGGCTACCGCCCCCATCCACCCCGCCGTCATCACTCCCGAGCGACGCCACATCCGTGACGGCTTCACTTCCCCTTCGATGGGCTGTTGCTTCACGAAGGGTTCGTAGCGGACGAGAAACACACAGGTCAGGATCGCCACTCCGGCGATTGCCGCAGCAACGACGAGCGCGAGGATCAGCGAGCTGTCGCCGATGAATCCGGCGAGCAGCGGGCCGACGAGCAGACCGATGCCGTTCGTCACGTTCATGATCGCCAGAGCCGACACCGCCGGCCTCGTCCCCCGCACGACGTGCGTCTGCGTGCCGGTGAAGAAGTATGCGCGCCCGGCGCCCTGAAGCAACTGGGAGACGATGAATGCCCAGAGTGCGTCGCTGGCGGCCAGCACTGCGCACGACGCGGCCAGCAGAAGGAGCGAGGCGAGTATGAAGGTCCGCGTGCTGAACCGGTCCATGAGCACGCCCATGCCCGCTCGGGCCACGATCTGCGTTATGGCCGAGACGCCGATGAGAAAGCCCACGACGCCGAGTTGGTATCCGGCGGCGGTGGCCAGCAGCGGGACGATCACGGTCGCCATCCCCAAGGACACCGAGAACAGGAAGATCGTCGTCTGCGTGAAGACGTCCTCGCGCAGTGGTACGGCCGCCCTGCCGGTACTCACGACGCGGTCACCCGCAACGGCTCCTCTGCCCAGATCGACGTCGCGACGTCCGCTCCTCGGGCACTCACCACCAACTCACACCGACTTCGGCTGCCAGCGCAGCACCCTGCCTTCGATGACCACGAAGATGAGATTCAGAAGGTATCCCGTCACCGCCAACGTCACGATTCCTGCATACATCTCGGGCACCTGGAACAAGCGCTGTGCATTCAGGATGAAATAGCCGATGCCGCCACCGCTGGCAACCATCTCCGCGATCACGACCACGATGAGGCTGATGCCCAGCGCGACCCGCATACCTGTGAAAATGCCCGGCAGAGCAGAAGGAAGGTAGATCTTGACGATCTGATCGAACCGCTTCGCGCCGAAAGTACGCCCCGTGTCGACGAGAACCAGGTCCACCGCCCGGATCGAGCTGAAGGTGTTCAGCAGAATGGGAAAGGTGCACGAGAACGCGATGACGAAGATCTTCATCGACTCCCCCAGCCCGAGGAAGAGGATGGCCAAGGGGATGTATGCAGGACTCGGTATCGGTCGGAGCAACTCGGTGACCGGCTCGAGCAGGTTATGAAGAGCACGTGAGTAGCCCATGGCCAGACCCAGTCCGACGCCGATGATCACTGCAAGCCCGTACCCGATCGCCACACGTTGCAGACTGAGCGCGAGTTCACTCGGCAGCTCTCCGGAGACGGTGAGCTCCCACAACGAGGAAAGGATCTCCGTCACCGTCGGCAGACTCGACGAATTCATCACATTGAGTGTGGCCACGAGCTGCCAGACAGCAGCCAATACGATCAGCAGGAGCACTCCTGTGAACCGCGTGTGGAACAGCCGCATCAGGCGCTCCCATCCGGGTGGTGGTCAGACAGTACGAGATCAAGAAGTTCATGACGGTACGACATGAACTCCGCAGACTCACGGGTCGAGATCTGATTACGCGGGCGTGCCAAATCCACTTCGACGTCAAGTTGGATTCCTGCGGCATCGCGGCCGAGCGAGATCACACGGTCGGAAAGGTAGACGGCCTCTTCCACATCATGCGTGACAAAGATGATCGTGAGACCCGCTTCTTCCCAGATATCCAGCACAAGATCCTGGAGTTGCGCCCGGGTGAGAGCGTCGACGGCGCTGAACGGCTCGTCCATGAGCAGCACCTGCGGCTCGCAGACGAGGGCTCGTGCGATCGCGAGCCGTTGCTGCATCCCACCGGAGAGCTCGCTGGGATACCGATCAGCGAACTTGGCGAGCCCGACACGATCGAGAATATTGGCGGATCGCTCTCGACGGGTCTTTCTGGGGACGCCCGAGACTTCCATTCCGAATTCAGCGTTCTCCCGGACGGTGCGCCAAGGAAACACCGATTTCGAGTACTGCTGAAAGAGATAAGTGGCCTCTTCCGGCGGTGATGTCACCTCTCTGCCGTCGATCTCGACAACACCGGACGTCGGCTTGGAAAGACCGGACAGGCACATGAGCAAGCTGGACTTCCCGCACCCGGAAGGACCGATGATCGACGTGAAGGATCCTCTTTCGATCTGCAGGTCGACGTCCTTCAAGACGTGATGATCTCCCGTCGTCATCCTGAAGGACTTGGATAGACCCTTCGCTTTCAGGATCACGCTGCTCATCGATGTCGAGGCGTCCTGACTCTTTGTTCGTCTCATGTTCATCCTGCCTCTCCCATGGGCCGAACCCACGGATCTCGGTGCAAGCGGTCAGTCAAGAGCAGCAGCGGTCAGCAGATCCGTTACCTCCACGGCCTCGGGCAGCAGTCCGGCCTGAACGTAGATGTCGATCAGCTTCTCCCAGGTCTCCACCGACACCTCGGTCGACCACTGGATATCCGGCATGTTGTCCAGAAGAGCGCGATCGAGACCGGTGAACTCAGCGATCAGGTCCCGCGCCTCATCGGGATTGGCCCTGAGGTATTCGACGGCTTCTGTCATGGCCGCGTTGAAGGCGCTCACCTCATCCGGATGACTTTCGACCCACTCACGCGTACCCCAGTATGTGCTGAGAGGCATTCCGGGAAGGGCCTCCACGTAGTACCAGGCCAGGTCGGTGTATGCGGAGTCAGACAGCATCATCGTCGTGAACGGATCGACGACGGCGACGGCGTCCACCTGCCCCTGCTCGAGCACCGACGGCATCTGCGGGAACGGGATCTCCTGGAACTGAACCTTGCTGACATCCACCCCCGCGTCCTCAAGGGTCTTGACGATCGAGACGTAGACCTGGTTCGCGCCGGTCGCGTTCACCGCCAGGCTGCGACCTTCCAGATCAGCCAGCGACGAGATCCCACTGTCCGTTCGGACGATGAGACCACCCGAGTCCGGGCCCTCTTCATGCGCGATCTGATCCTGAACGACGCCGACGAAATCGAAGCCGCTCGCGTTGGCGGTCATCGCGGTTCCCGGTATGGCCAGGCCGAGATTCAGCGATCCGCTGGAGATCGCCGTCAGGATGTCCTGACCGTTCGCCGCGTAGGTGAACTCCACGTCGAGACCATGATCCTCGAAGAAACCGAGCTTTTGCGCCGCATATGCGTCCGTCTGCGACGCGATCTTGATGTCACCGACCGCAATATGCGTGAGGCCGCTCCCAGCGTCATCGGGCTCGTTTCCGGTGTCTTCGATGTTGGCACCGCACCCGGCAAGTGCTACTGCAAGCACAAGGGCGACAGATCCCGTCAGCAACTTCTTCATCATTGATCACTTTCGTTGTTCGGGGTGGAACGATGTTCCGTGGAATGAAGGTCCAGCATGCGTTCGTCGTGGGAAGCGAGTACAACATCGGCGGCGTGCTTGAGGGCTCTCCACGATGCTGCGCAGTCGGCGAGACTCGTGACGAGCCCCGGAGGGATATGATCACCGCGCTCGTTTGACCAGTTCTCCATGCGACTGATGAGGTCGCCCGCGATTGCGACGCGAACGCCGTCCTGTCGGCGGAACACCGCCGATGCCGATCCCGGAGTGTGTCCGGGAGTATGCAAGATGGTGCATCCGGGAGTGAGTTCGTGCTCTCCATCGATCACGGAGATTCGATCCCGGATCTTCCACCATGCCGGGCGAATGCCGTCATGACCGAGATCGTATGCGCGTTCCTGGCGGGCATCTGGCCGCTCGGCGTACTCCAGTTCGCTGCGCTGTACGTAGAATCGCGCGGAGGGAAGAAGCTCGCCGTCCGCGCAGTGATCGAAATGCAGATGCGTCAGAATGACGGTGGATACATCCTCCGGATCCACGCCGACCACGCGAAGCGCCTCGTCGATACGCTGTCCAGGACCGCGAGTGAAGGGATAGTGGATCTTCGCCGCGTCCCCCGCCGGATCTCCTGGACCGGTGTCGACGACGATGAGGTCACCATCGTCGCCTCGTGCGAGCCAGGAGATGCAGGGGGCGGCGACCGTCGCGTCTTTGGGCGCGTCACTGCGGAAATGCGAAAGCGGGATCGCAGTGAATGTGCCCACCACGAGCGGTTGCAGGGTGTAGTAGTTCGACATCATCGTTCGATCGTTGAGCAGGCCGTCGAGCCTCAATGCATGTAGGAGCCGCCGTCGACCACCAGCGTCTGTCCTGTGATGAAGTCGCTGTCCGCCGACGCGAAGAAAGCGACGGCTCCCACGAGGTCATCTGCGACCTGCACACGCGGAATAGCCCGATCGCCTGTTGCGTCCTTCCGGAACGCGAGGGTCGCGGCGTCAGGGGCCTCCTCGCTCAACGTGCTTCCCGGGGCAACGCAGTTGACCGTGATTCCGTCGGCTCCCAGCTCTCGAGCGAGCACCTTCGTATAGCCGAGGATTCCAGCTTTCGAAGTGACGTAATGAATGCGCGTGGTCATTCCTTTGAACGCGGTGCCTGAGCTGATGTTGATGATCTTGCCGTATCCTCGTTTGCGCATCTCGGGAACCACCGCTCGGCATGCGAGCCACGTGCCCTTGAGATTGACGCTCATCATCCTGTCCCACTCGTCCGGCTCAATGGCGTCGAACAATGATCGCGACATGGGCACCCGGGAGAACATTGCGGCGTTGTTCACCAGTATGTCGATTCTGCCGTGCGCTTCGACCACGGATGACACCATCGTCTCCAGGGCCGCCGCATCGGTGATGTCGGTGCCGTAGGCAGACGCGGTGAGCCCGCGTTCGCGGAGTTCGGCCGCGACACTCTCGCCGGCATCGCGATCCAATTCGGCGATCACGACGTGAGCCCCCTCGGACGCAAGCCGAGTCGCGTACGCCCGGCCGAGCCCGTGACCACCGCCCGTCACGATCGCGACGCGATTCTGCAAGCGTTCGGGTATGGCAACGGCTGCACCATCAGATGCCACCAGCACCGAAGTCTCGTCACCCGCGACGCGATCGCTCATTTCACTCCCCTTGGTCGCCTCATCGCGACCTGATAAATGTCCAATGGATAGACCAAGCCTATCACCGTGCAGTTTCACGGTCAACCGGGTTTGCCTCAGATCACGAAGCTCTCGAGAGCTTCCGGCGCGAACAGGTCTTCCACGGAACGCAAGGAACCCGACAGACCCTGTTCGTGGTGGTACCTCAAGAACGTCTCGAGCACCCGTCGATTGCCGTCGTCCACCCCGTACGACCAGTAATCGGCACCCATCAATGCCCGCGCCTCTTCGAGATGAAGCATGAGCCACGGCTCCATCAGATGCAGGGCCGATGCATCGTAGATACGCTCCATAGCCCGGTCCTTCGCTTCGTTCAGTGCCTTGGTGAGCGATTGAGCGATCCACCGGTTCGACTCATAGAGTTCCCGGCGCAGAGCGACGACATGCATGATCGGGAAGATCCCGGTGTCCCGAAAGTACTGCCGCTCAGCGGCCTGGGCATCGGGGAAGAGGCGCGCCACCGGCGCGCCCGGCGTGCCGAACACGCTGGGGATCCGCGGCGCGAAGATCGCATCGAGATCGCCGACGGCGAGCATCTCGGAAAGCGTCCGCCCGGCGGGAATGGGGCGGATGTCGAAGGGCAGGTCGACTTTCGCCTTCTCGATGCGCCCGGGGCTCTCCTGGCCTCCGGTGTAGAAGGTCGATGCGTCGAGCGGAAGGCCGTAGCCGTCGGCGAGGATGCCGCGTTGCCACACGCACGCAGTCAGCTGCATCTCCGGCAGGCCGATGCGCTTCCCGCTCAGATCCGACGGGCTCGAGATGCCGGCCTCCGTGTTGATGAACATCCCCGCGTGACGGAACTGACGCGAGGTGTACACCGGCAGAGCGACGAACGGTGGCCGCTCCCCCCGGTCCAAGGTGTTCAACGATGCCACGTACGTCGACAGCGACATCTCCGCGATGTCGAACTCGCGATAGCGCGCCATGCGGAAGAACGTCTCCTCCACGGGAAGGCGCAGATAGGTCACGTCGATGCCATCGACGTGCACGGAGCCGTCCTCGATCGCTCGGGTGCGATCGTAATCCCCGCACGCGAAGGTCAGCTGCAGGCGGCTCACCGGACGGCTCCCTCGAGCCTCGCCGACAGCCGCGGGTACACCCGAAGCGCATTCCCGTGCGTGATCGCGTTCCAGTCGTGCTCCGAACGCCCCGAGGCGCGCAGATAGTGAAGCGTGTCGTCCCACTCGACCCCGGTCTCCGGGTCGGCCCCGCGCACCGCGCCGAGCATCTCGGATGCGAAGAGCACGTTGGCCGAAGGCACGACGTCGAGAAGCAGATCGATCCCGGCCTGATGATAGACCGCGGAGTCGAAGAAGACGTTGCGCCACAACTCAGCCGGGTCCTGCCAGCCGTTGCGCATCGAGAGGCCGCGGTAGCGACCCCAATGGTAAGGAATCGCTCCCCCGCCATGCGGAATCACGAGGCGAAGCCCGGGGAACCTCTCGAAGAGATCGGACTGCAGCAGTTGCATGAAGACGCTGGTGTCTGCGTTCAGGTAATGGGCTCCGAGCGTGTGGAAGTTCGGGTTGCACGCGTTTGAAACATGCACCATGAGAGGCATGCGCAGCTCCTGCGCCGTCTCGAAGATCGGATACCACGAGGCGTCCGTGATGGGCGCGCCCGCCCACGTTCCCGACGGATCCGGGTTGAGATTGGCACCCACGAAGCCGAGATCAGCTACGCGATGCAGCTCTGCGAGCACCCCGTCGACGTTCCCTTCCGGCGTCTGCGGAAGCTGTGCGACCGGTGCGAAGAACTCGGGGAAGAGCTCGCTGATGCGATGCACCATGGCGTTCGACGCTCGCGACCATGCGTTCGCGACCGCGACATCCGTCTCGTGATGACCCATCCCCGACGCGCGGGGAGAGAAGAGCATGACATCGCCGCCACGCTCGGTCAGCACACGGATCTGGTTTCTCTGAACGCTCTCACGAACTTCGTCATCCGAGATGGACGACATCAGCTCTCGAACGCTGGGGGCATCACGGTCGAGTTGCATCTTGCGGAACTCGATGAACGTCGCCGGCTCGGTCGTGTAATGTCCATGAACATCGATGATCACGGTTCTTCTGTCCCCTTCCAGTCCTGATAGTCGACGTACCTGATTCCCGCTTTCTCGATCAGGGACCGCATGTTGTTCACGTCGAGCGCGATCTCGCCTTGCTCGTAGCGACGACGAGATCGTTCTTCCTTCTCCTCGCGTTCCCGCGATGCGATGACGACGGCTGCCGCACACGCGCGCGGAACGACGACGACCCCGTCGTCGTCCGCGACGATCGCATCGCCCGGATGCACGATCTGCCCGGCGATCGAGATCGGTACGTTCACGTCGCCGAGGCTGCCCTTGGTCGTGCCCTCCGCGACGATGCACCGGGACCACACGGGAAATTCGAGTGCCTTCAAATCCGCGACGTCGCGCACGCCGGAGTCGATCACCAGGCCCCGCACCCCTCGTGCCTTCAGCGACGTCGCCAGGAGGTCTCCGAAGTACCCCATCTCGCTCGGCGACGTCGGTGTGACAACGAGGATGTCCCCCGCCTGGCACTGCTCGACGGCGACGGCGATCATCGTGTTGTCCCCGGGGGCGACGGTGGCGGTGACGGCGCTGCCCGACACCCGAACGCCCTCTTGGATGGGGTTGATCCAGGAGCGCAGCAGGCCGGAGCGGCCCTGCGCCTCGTGGACGGTCGCGACGCCGTATCCTGCGAGAGCGTCGAGCTGATCCAATGGGACGCGGGGTGCGCCTGTGACGACGATGCCGGTCATTTCGCATCGCCCTTCGCCGTGCGACCGCCGCGCTCGCCGACCATCGACGGCATCATCGAGATGTGGATGGCGTCTTCATCGGTCTGACCCGCGAGGACCCGGATGGCGTGGTCGACCTGGTCGATCCCGTAGCGGTGGGTGGCGAGCTTCTCCAGCGGAAAGCGGCCGGACGCCAGTTGCGCGACGGCGAGCTCACAGGCCTTATAGGAGTGTCCGCGCGCGGACTTCATCGTGATCGACTTCTCGGTGATCTTCTTGAGCGGGAAGTCCGGGAACGCCGAAAGCTCCCCCTGGACGACCATCGTGCCTTCCCGGCGCTTGAGCACGTCGATACCGAGGAGCATCGGAGCCGTGCCGGCGCGCGAGGTGCAGTCGAGGACGAAATCGAGACCGCGGCCGTTCGTGAGATCCATCACCTTCTCGCGGGCATCTTCGGCGAGCACGTCGATCACCGCATCGGCACCGAGTTCGCGGGCGAGGTCGAGCCGCTCCCTGTCCCGGGTGGTGCCCGAGACGATGATCATCGAAGCCCCGGCCTGCTTCGATGCGACCAGCTGCGCGAGTCCCTGCTGACCGGGCCCCTGAATCAGCACGGTGTCGTCGTAGCCGATGCCCGCGGTGAGTAGCGCCCACTCGATCCCGTTGGACAACGGCATCACCATTCCGGCGAGTTCGGCACTCATCGTCGTCGGGACCCGGTGCAAGACCGTGTTCCACGGCAGATACATCGCCTCGGAGAATCCTCCCCAAAGGTGCCCGGGATGATCGGCTGAGGTGTATCCGAACCGGCGAGCATCGGGATTCGTGCGCCAGTCGGTCGCCTCGCAGTGACGGTACTCGCCGATTCGGCACCATTCGCAGTTGTAGCATGCGACGTAGTGCTCGACGAAGACACGGTCTCCCTCCTCCACCCCGTGTCGGGCCCTGAAGTTCTCACCTGCTTCTGCGATGATTCCGACGTTCTCGTGTCCCATGATCACCTGCCCTCGCGTCGCAGGAGTGTCCGGCGGGCTGAAGTACAGCCTCGCATCCGTGCCGCAGATCCCCGCGACCTCGACCCGGAGGAGCGCGGAATCGGCGTCGATCCGCGGCTTCACAAACTCGCGCATCTCGGTCCTGCCCGGCGCTGTACGGACGGCGGCCAACACTGTTCCTGTCATCTGCGCTTCCTCGGGATCGAAATTGGCTTAATGGTCATACCGGAGTAGCATTTAGTCTAAGACCTTACCGTGATCTCGGGAGACACAGGTGCGATTGTCACTACTGACGCGAGAGCAGGGTGCGAACCGTGCACTCATCACCGGAGGGACCGCGGCCTCCGGCATCGGCTACGAGCAGGCAGACGAACCCGTGCTCGTCACGGGCTTCCGCAAGATGGTGCGATCTCTCGAGTTCGACGTCGCAGAGATGGCGATCACGACGTACCTGACCGCCAAAGAACACGGGGGCGGATTCACCGCTTTGCCGATATTCCTGGTGCGCGACTTCCATCATGGTGCGACACAGGTTCGCGCTGCTGACGCCGGGCGTCGCGCGGATAGTCTCAACGGCGCACGCATCGGAGTCAACCGCGGATACACCGTCACGACGGGCGTCTGGGGTCGTGGCGCACTCGCGGACGCCGGACTCGATCTGGACTCCGTCACATGGGTGCGTTCCGGAGACGAGCACGTCGCCTCCTACGCTCCCCCTACGAACGTCGTGCAGGCGCCCGACGGAGTCACGCTGGAAGAGATGCTCCTGTCCGGCGACCTGGACGCCGTCGTCGGCGCCGCTCTTGACCACCCGGACGTCGCTCCGCTGATCACGGACCCAGACGACGCGGCTGCGGAGTCGGTCGAGACGACCGGCGTCTTCCCGATAAACCACCTCGTCGTGATCCGCGACGAACTGCTCGCCGAACACGCCTCGCTCGCGGAGGCGGTCTTCACCGATTTCGCGACGGCGAAGCGCGGCTATCTCGAGCAACTCGCCGACGGACGGGGCGACACCCGCCAGGATCGGGTTCTGCGCCGCGTCGCGCAGATCACCGGCGCCGATCCCCTTCCTTACGGCATCGACGAGAACCGCACGACGTTGAACGCGCTCATCGAGCACGCTATGTCGCAGCACATCATTCGTTCCGCCCCTGCGCTTGACGCCGTCTTCGAGCCTTCCACGTTCGGACTCATCGGATGATAAGCACTCTTGCGCGCATCGTCATCACCGGGGATCACCACGGCGTGAGACTCGCCGGCCGCCTCACAGATGTTCTGACGGCGCGCGGGCACGTCGTCGCCAACCTCGCCCCTCAGAACGCGGGGATCGTCGACTATCCGCCGCTCTGCGCTGATGTCGGGCATCGTGTGGCGAACGGCGAAGCCGATCTCGGCATCGTGATCGGAGGCAGCGGACAGGGCGAAGTCATCGCATGCAACAAGGTGCGCGGCATCCGAGCGGGACTGGCCTACTCCGAGTTCGCCGTCGATATCTCACGTGGCAACAACGACGCGAACGTCATGGTGATCGGCACGAAGGTCATCGACGAGGAGACGGCGTTGTCGCTGGTCGACCGTTGGCTAGCCACGCCGTTCAAAGGCGCGGAGCACGCGATCCGCATCGCCCAGATCGCACAGATGGAAGAAGACCGTCACTGACGCGAGAGGAACTCGCGCACCCGGGCTGTCGACGCCTCAGGCGTCTGCTCGGCGACCGGTACGTCCCAGTACTGGTTGTCCGGCAGCGTCTCCTGCAGGTAACGAGCCGCCGAGCGCGTGTGCGAGAGGTCCTCGCCGGGGACGATCAGCGCAGGGATGTCGAGCAGTCGAAGATCCTCGGGTTCCGGCCCGGGCACCGTGTCACGGTCGAAGAGCAGCCGGGACGTGCCGGACACGATCGTGACGTAGCTCTCGAGCGGAATGCGGGCGAAGTCGGTGGCGAAGGTCTCGTCGGAGCGCAGCGCCGGCGCCCACGGCCCCACGCGTGGATCCTTGGTAAACCCCTCGGTCGTGGAACGGGCGAGCTCTGCGACGGCCTCAAGTCCGTGCTCCAGCGCCCACCCCAGATGATGGGTGAAGCGCTGATGCTGCGCCGCCCGATAAGTGACACCGCCGGCCGGCGAGAAGAGCACCATGCTGCGCACGCGCTCGGGATGCTCCACCGCCAGCTGAGCCGCCGACGTGCAGCCCACGCACCCGCCCATGGTGTGCACACTGCCGATGCCCAGGCCGTCGAGCAAACCGACCACCTGAGCGACGTACTTGCTCCACGAGAGGCGCTCCACGCGCCCGCCCGACTGTCCCGACTCACGCCGGTCGAACACGATGCACGTGTACTCTTTGGACAGTGCGTCGATGAATCCGAGCTGTTTGTAGCGGCCGAACGACGTCCAGTTCTCCAGGCTCGCATTGAAGCCGCCCGGGCTGAACATCAGCAGGGGAGGTCCGTCGCCGACCATCTCGTACCGGGTGCGGATCCCGTCCGCCTCCAAGAATGGCATTACTGCACTCCTTCTGCCGGAACCGTGATCCCGCCTCTGATCTGACGCCCCGCGCGGATGTCTCCCGCGCATTCCTTCAACGCTTCGTATGCGATCCCGGCCACGTTCGCATAGGTGTCGGGCTCGGCATCGACCCACTTGTGGTTGTAGCCGAGCGCGGCCGTGATGAGCCTGATCCGGCCATCGAGCCAGGGACCCCCGCCGAAGCCGCCGAGCACGGGGATCTTCACCGCCTCCACGACGGCGGCACCGACGACGGCACCGGAGTTCGTGAAGTTGAGCAGCGCGGCACCCGCCGACTCCAGGCGCTTCGCCTCGGCGACAAGCTCGTCCGTCATCTCATCGGGAACCTGCACCGTGTCCGCGGCCGAGTAGTCGATGCCGTACTTGAGCGACGTCTGAGGCGTGATGCCGAACTGTGCGAACACCGGGATGCCCGCCTTCGTGAGCCGCTCCACCTCTTCTGGGAAGTCAGCCGCCCCATCGAGCTTGACGAGGTCGACGCCGACCTCCTTCACCAGACGGATGGCCGCAGGAAGCGCGTCACCCGCCTGCAGCGGGCCGTAGGGGAAGTCACAGCTCAGCAGCGCGTGCTCCACACCCCGACGGACAGCCTTTGCGACGAAGACCATCTCGTCGAACGTGATCTCCAGAGGGTTCGGCTGACCGAAGAGGTTGACGCCGACCGTGTCGCCGACCGAGACGATGTCCGCACCGACACGATCCGCGATGCGTGCCATGTGGTAGTCCCACGCGACGAAGCAGACCGATTTCTGACCTGTCCGCTTCATCTCCCGCAGCTGAGGCAGGCTGGTCATGCGCGAATCGCCACCAGCAGCTGGTAGAGGTCTTCATGTTCCGCCGGAACCAGGAGGATCCGCGCGTGAGGTCTGATCGCCATCAGCGTTTCACCACGCAGCTCACCGTCGTCGACGAACAAGAGGCCGGCCGTCATGATCGCGCGTTCCCGCGCCGCCATTCCGACCGCGGCGACCGCGTCCGCCTTGATTCCGTTCGTCGCGAGCATGATGACGGAGTCGGAATGCTCGATCTCCTGCGCCATGGGCACCGCCTCACCGTCGAGCGTCACAAGCTGCTCGCCGGTGGCGTTCACGGTGTAGAAGCGCGCCTGGCCCCACGGCTCATCGGCGATCCCCCGCATGACCGCCTCCGCGGACTCATCGAACGCGACGATTCGCGTCGACCGGGCGTACGCCAGCGGGTAGTCGATCCGGAAGGCCGCTTCCTCAGCGGTGATGGCGCGCGCGCATGCGCTCATTGCGACGGGCTCAGCCATGATCACACAGTGGTCTGTCCGACGCCTTCGCGCGCTTGGAAGGCATCGCCGATGCCCTCCACGAAGGGCTGGTCCGCGGGAAGGACGATGGCGACGGAGCGGATCCTCTGATGCTCAGGCACGTTGCCGACCGGCTCTTCGGCCTTGTCACGCAGCGCCTCGACCGCTCGACGCAGCTTCTGACGGGCCTTGATGATGCCGGCATCCGTCGCGACCAGACGTTCCTTGGTGCGGTCGACGATCGGCCCCATGCTCTCCTGGAGCGAAGAGTCTTGAATCGCGATGCCCTCCACGCCCGAGAACCACTCCCCCGTCTTCTGCTTCTCACGATTGATCAGATAGTCGTTCTCCGAGTTCGCCACCGGACGGTAGGTTCCCGGGATGTTCTTGCTGTGCACACCGGCCCCCGCGATCATCGCCTCACGCTCGGCCTCCGTGAGGTCGCGCGTCGGGTGGTAGTCGAAGCTCCACGCCCAGCAGTTCTCGTCGTCGATCGGAACCCAGAAGTGGCCGTGCATCGGGTGATCGCCTCGCGGCGGCACCATTGTGAAGTTCGGAAGCACCCAGGGCGTCACACGCCAGTAGTAATGGCCTTCCTCGGCGTTGCGACGAGCACCGATCAGCAGACCGCCCTCGTTCTCGACGACCTCGAAGAACGGCTTGACGTCGCCGGCGTTGTATTTGTTCCCTCGGGATCCGGCGAACAGCGGATCGGCTTCGAGTCCCGTGCCCTTCGGGCCACCGCCGTGCAGCCACGTGACATGGCTGGAGTCGATGCCGCCCTCCAGGGCCTGGAGCCAGTTCGACTCCTGGATGCGCTTGGATGTGTAGGTCTGTCCGGAGGGGACCGTCGCGAACTCCCACGTCGGCAGCGGCGGTTGCTTCTCGGGGTCTCCCATGTAGGTCCAGAGGATGTCTCCCACCTTGACGAGCGGATAGGAACGGAGCTTGACGTTGGCGCAGAACTCCGAGTTGTTCAACTCGCTCGGCACATCGATCGCCTGTCCGTTGGCGTCGTATTTCCACCCGTGGTAGGGACACCGGATGCCCTGTTCCTCCACTCGCCCGAAGAAGAGCGAGACACCACGGTGAGCGCAGAACTCATCCATCAGACCGTATTCGCCCTCCGGCGTTCGCACGGCGATGAGACGCTCGGAGAGGATCTTCGCACGGACGGGCGGACAGCCGTCTTCCGGCAGCTCATCCGTGTGCAGCACCGGCTGCCAGTACCGCCGGAAGAGATCCCCCATGGGCGTACCAGGGCCGGTCTGCGTGAGCAGGTCATTGATATCGGGGCGCAGCATCGCTTTTCCTCTCAGTGCCACGCCTCGGGGCGTGGTTCTACGGTGAGCCCATCCAGCTCATCGGTGATCGTTATCTGACAGCCGAGACGGCTGGCGTCCGTGAAATCTGTCACCCCGAGATCGAGAAGGTCCAATTCCATCTCACCGGGTCCACCGACTCGCTCGCGGAAATCGTCCCGAACCCACACATGACACGTGGCGCAGGAGAGCTGTCCACCGCATTCACCGACGATCCCGGGAACTCCAGAGCGCACAGCCGCGCTCATGACGCTCTCTCCGACCGCGGCGTCGACGACGCGATCGCCGTCGCTCACGGTGTACACGACCTTTGGCACGCACCGCTCCTCACATCTCAATGGACTAACCAATCTACCGCACGCTATCATCTTGTCAAACTCTGATCCCGAACGCTGCCCGTGCGGAACCGCATGGGGGACCTCGCCTTCGGCACAGAAAGCAGAAAGGGCGCACGTGCACGGTTCATTCGAAGAGGAGCGGACGCTCATCGCCGACGCATGCAGAGTCCTGGCCGCACGGGGGCTCGCCGATGGCTTCCTCGGACACATCAGTCTCCGCGTCGACGAGGACACCCTTCTCGTGCGGTGCCGCGGCCCGCAGGAACGGGGCATCGCCTGCACTGTCGCCGAGGATATCCGGCACGTCTTCTTCGACGGAACGCCCGCAGGGCCGAGTGAACTCGACGGCTGGGCCGTCCCGAACGAGTTGCCTCTTCACACCGGCGTCATGAAGGCTCGGGATGAAGTGATGTCCGTCGTACACGCACATCCGCCAAGGGTCGTCGCTGCCGATCTGGCCGGCATAGAGATCCGATCGATCGTCGGCGCCTTCGACATCCCCGGCACTCGGCTCGCCGCGGGCGGCGTTCCTGTCTATCGCCGCAGCGTGCTTATCAGGAACCAGCGCCTCGCGTCGGAGATGACCGCGGCCATGGGCGAGCGTCCTGTCGTCGTGCTCCGGGGGCACGGCATCACGAGCGCGGCGCGGACCGTTGAGGAGGCGGTGCTCCAGGCGATCAGCGTCAACATGATCGCCGACCTCTCGCTCGAGATCGTCTCGGCAGGCGGCAGACTGGTCGATATCCCTGCCGTCGACATGGCCGAACTCCCTGATCTGGGATCGACTCTCAACACCGAAACCGCCTGGCGCCACGAGATCGCCCGGCTTGACGTCGGAACACGACGGTAGCGATGCGCTGATTCCCGTACTGGTCTAAATATTAGTTGTCAATTCTTTCAATCTGCGAGGTGTGAAATGCAAACCAGCATCCCAACTTCATTCCGGTTCACCATCGGCGGCGAGGCCCGGGAGGCACTGGACGGGCGAACAGCGGCATCCGTCAACCCCGCCACAGAACTCGCGATCGCCGATGCACCCACCGGCGCGTCTGCGGATGTGGACGCCGCGGTCAAGGCGGCGCAGGCCGCTCAGGCCTCCTGGTCGGGCATGACCTGGTCAGCGCGTGCTCGGGTGCTGCACAGCCTCGCCCGACGGCTGGAGCAGGAGAAGGAGACCTTCGCCGTTCTCGATTCGATGGACGGCGGGAACCCTCTGGCGGCCATGCGCTCCGATGTCGCCTCCGGCCTGGAAGCCCTCACCTATTTCGCGGGCATCGCCGGTGAAGCCAAGGGATCGAGCTTCCCGGCCTCCTCCGACATGATCAATTTCACCATCCGGGAGCCGTACGGCGTCGTCGGGCGCATCGTGGCGTTCAATCATCCGTTCATGTTCGCCATCGCGAAGGTGTCCGCGGCTCTCGCTGCCGGCAACACCGTCGTGCTGAAGCCGTCCGATCACACACCGCTCTCGGCTCTGCATCTGGGTGCCGTGGCCGCCGAAGTCCTCCCGCCCGGCGTCCTCAATGTGGTAGCCGGCGACGCTGAGGTGGGCAATGCCCTCGCCTCTCACCCGGACGTGCCGCGGCTCGCCTTCACCGGAAGCGTCGGTGTCGCCCGTCGCATCATGTCGACGGCATCGGAAAGGCTCAAGGTGCTGACCTTCGAGCTGGGCGGCAAGAACCCCATGGTCGTGGCCCCCGATGTGGATGTGAAGAAGGCGGCCATCGCCTCCATCGCCGGCATGAACTTCGCGCGGTCGCAGGGCCAGTCCTGTCAGTCCTTCTCGCGTGTCTTCGTGCACGCGTCGATCTACGACGAGTTCATCGGGCATGCCGCGCAGCAGCTGAGCGAGCTCCGCGTGGGAGATCCTCTGCAGTCTGCGACGGACATCGGCCCCCTGACTTTCGCAGAACACCGCGATCGCGTCGCGAACTATATTCGAGTCGGCGAGGCGGAGGGCGCACGCGTCGTCTACGGCGGCTCTCACGCCGCTGTGCCCGAGAAGGGGTTCTTCGTCCCGCCGACCATGTTCGCGGACGTCACGCAGGACATGACCATCGCGCGCGAGGAGATCTTCGGCCCCGTCATGAGCATCATGCGCTGGGATGATGAAGCAAAGCTCGTATCCGACCTGAACGCTGTCGACTACGGCCTCACGGCGAGCATCTGGACGAACGACGCCTCTCGGGCATATCGCCTCGCCTCTGCCGTCGAAGCCGGGTACGTCTGGATCAACAAAGTGGGCCCGCGCCCATACGGGGCTCCGTTCGGCGGGTATAAGCTCAGTGGCTTCGGCAAGGAGAGCAACATCGAGGAACTGCTGAGCTTCACCCGCGAGAAGGTCATCGATCACGCATTGTAGATCAGCCATTCCTCTAGCGTGGAGGCATGCGCGTATGCCTGGCCTCCACCTCCCCCGCCCGCCTCGCCCTGCTGCGCCAGAGCGGGATCGAGCCGCTCACCATCGCGCCCGATGTCGATGAGGATGCCGTGGCCGCCAGAGCGGAGGCCGAGCGCGGCGAGCCCCTGCCGCCCCCCGAGCTCGTGCTGCTGCTCGGGCGGGCCAAGGCTGCGGACGTCGCCGCGCGGATTCCGCAGCAGGTGCCGGACTTCGACGGCATCGTCATCGGCGGCGACTCGATGTTCGCGCTCGACGGGCGCGTCTACGGCAAGCCGTACGAGCCGGCGGAGGCGACGCGGCGCTGGCGCGAGATGCGCGGCCGCACGGGCGTGCTGCACTCCGGTCACAGCGTCTTCCGGCTGCGTCCTGGTGCCGACCCCGTCGAGGCGCACGCGGTCGCCGAGGCGACGGTGACCTTCGCCGCCGACGTCACCGACCACGAGATCGAGGCGTACGTCGCCTCGGGCGAACCGCTGCACGTCGCGGGCGCGTTCACGATCGACAGCCTCGGCGGCGCCTTCATCGAACGCGTCGAGGGCGATCCGTCGACGGTCGTCGGGATGTCGCTGTCGACGCTGCGTCGCCTCGCCGCCGAACTTGGCGTCACCTGGTCCGACCTCTGGCCGCCCGCCGACGCCTCGCCTGCGTCGTAGACCTGCACCCACGATTTCGCGGGTTTCTTGTGGGAGGGCGTCAAAATGAATGCCCTTCCGCTCGATAAGCTGGCACTCATGCCCCAGACCGAACAGGCCACGTCCTCGCAGGGCGCGTTCGCCAAGGTGCTCGTCGCCAACCGCGGCGAGATCGCCGTCCGCATCATCCGCGCCGCCCGCGACTCGGGGCTCGCCTCGGTCGCCGTATACGCCGATCAGGATCGCGACGCGATGCACGCCATGCTCGCCGACGAGGCGTACGCGCTCGACGGCGCCACCGGTGCCGAGACGTACCTGAGCATCGACAAGATCCTCTCCATCGCCCGCCGCTCCGGCGCCGACGCGGTGCACCCCGGATACGGGTTCCTCGCCGAGAACGCCGAGTTCGCCCGCGCCGTGATCCGCGCCGGACTCGTCTGGATAGGCCCATCGCCCGAGGCGATCGAGGCGCTGGGAGACAAGGTCACCGCCAGGCACGTCGCCGAGAAGGTGGGCGCTCCGCTCGCCCCCGGCACCCCCGGCCCGGTCGACACCGCCGACGAGGTCGTCGCCTTCGCGCGCGAGGTCGGGCTGCCCATCGCGATCAAAGCCGCGTACGGCGGCGGGGGACGCGGCCTCAAGGTCGCCCGCGAGCTCGACGAGGTCGCCGAGATGTTCGAGTCGGCCACGCGCGAGGCGATCACCGCGTTCGGGCGCGGAGAGTGTTTCGTGGAGAAGTACCTCGACAAGCCCCGGCACGTCGAGACCCAGTGCCTGGCCGACGCGGCCGGCAACGTCATGGTCGTCTCCACGCGCGATTGCTCGCTGCAGCGTCGCCACCAGAAGCTCGTCGAAGAAGCACCGGCGCCGTTCCTCACCGAGGAGCAGAACCGCATCCTCTACGACTCGTCCAAGGCGATCCTCCGCGAGGTCGGCTACGTCGGCGCGGGCACGTGCGAGTTCCTCATCGGCGCCGACGGCACCATCTCGTTCCTCGAGGTCAACACGCGACTGCAGGTGGAGCATCCGGTCTCGGAGGAGGTCACCGGGATCGACCTCGTGCGCGAGCAGTTCCGCATCGCGGCCGGCGGCACGATCGATGACGACGACCCCGAGCCGCAGGGGCACTCGATCGAGTTCCGCATCAACGGCGAGGATCCGGGGCGCGGATTCCTCCCCCAGCCCGGGCCGATCAGCGTGTTCAAGACGTTCGGCGGCCCCGGCATCCGCCTCGACTCCGGCGTGACCGCGGGCGACACCGTCTCGGGCGCCTTCGACTCGCTGCTGGCGAAGATCATCGTCACCGGCAGGAATCGCGACGAGGCGCTGGAGCGCGCCCGGCGCGCTCTCGACGAGTTCGAGGTGGCGGGCATGCCCACCGTGCTCCCCTTCCACCGCAAGGTCGTGCGGGATCCGGCCTTCACCGCGGAGAACGGCTCCTTCGGCGTGTTCACACGCTGGATCGAGACGGAGTTCGTCAACGACATTCCGGCGTGGGACGGCGAGCTCGCCGAGCAGGCGGACGCGCCGGGCCGGCACACCGTCGTCGTCGAGGTCGCGGGAAAGCGGCTCGAGGTGAGCCTGCCCGACCGGGTCGCCGCCGCGACGACCCGCGTCGGCCGGCCCGCCGCCGTGCCGCCGTCGCGACGCAGCCACGCCACGAGCGTGTCGGCAGGCGCCTCCGGTGACGCGGTGAAGTCGCCCATGCAGGCGACCGTCGTCAAGCTCGCCGTGGAAGAGGGCCAGCACGTGGTCAAGGGCGACCTGGTGGTCGTGCTGGAGGCGATGAAGATGGAGCAGCCGCTGCAGGCGCACAAGGACGGCGTGATCGGCAACATCAACGCCACGGCAGGCGAGACGGTCTCGTCGGGGCATCCGCTGCTCACGATCAGCTGAACTGGTCAGCTGAACCGCTGCGACGGCGCAGCGGTCGCCGCGAATCGATGACGGGGGTATCGATGACGACGAAGAACGACCGGAGGTCGAGGGCGGCCGCGCTGTGCGCGGCAGCGGCTCTCGCGGTGACGGGGCTGCTCGCGCTGGCCCCGGCGGCGAGCGCCACGGATCCGGATCGGCTGGGTCCCGGCCACCTCACCGACGCGTCCGATGTGCTCTCGTCCGCCGAGGAGCGCCGGCTCGAGGAGCGGCTCGACGCACTGGCGAAGACGGATGACCGTCCGGAGCTGTTCGTCGTGTTCGTCGACGAGTTCACGTCTCCGTCCAACGCGCTGCAATGGGCGGATGCGGCGGCGCAGCTCAGCAATCTCGCCAGTGACCAGTACCTGCTGGCCGTCGCCACCGATGGTCGCGCCCTGGCGATCTCGGCCGAGTACGGCGGCGGAGACGTGGCCGCCGGTCCTCTCTCCGAATCGCGCGTGCTCGACCTCGAGGAGCAGGTGGGCTCGCGCTACTTCGCCGACGACGACTGGGCGGGCGGCGTGGACTATCTCGTCGACGAGTTCGACAAGGTGCCGCTGCCGTGGTGGGTGTGGGCGCTGATCGTCGCCGGTGCAGCGCTGGTGATCTTCATCATCGTGCAGCTCGTGCTGTACGCCCGTCGCCGGGCGGCGCGCGCCCAAGAGCTGCGCACGCTCGAGGGACAGAAGAGACGCGCGTCGATCGCTCTGGTGCGCACCGACGAGGCGCTGCGCACGAGTGAGCAGGAGCTGGGCTTCGTGACCGCCGAGTTCGGCGAGGAGGCGACGCGCGAGTTCACCGAGGTGCTCACCGCGGGGCGCGCGCAGCTGGGTCACGCCTTCGAGCGCCAGCGGCTGCTCGAAGACTCCGAGCCCGACACGACCGCCGACACCCGTGCCTGGACGAACGAGATCCTCGCCGCGTGCACGCAGGTGAACAAGGATCTCGACGCGCGCAGCAAACGCCTCCAGGCCCTGCGCGCGCTGTCGAAGGACGCACCCGCCACCCTCGAGCGCCTGCGCACCGGTCGCGCCAACGCCGAAACGCTTCAGGAGTCGGCCGCCGAGCGGATCGCGACGCTGCGCGCATCGTTCCCCGCGGCGCAGATCGCCGCCGTCGCCGACAACGACTCCGAGATCGGCCGCAGGCTCGCGCACGCCGACGAGCAGATCGTGCTCGTGGAGGACGCCGTGCATCGTGGACGGCCGACGGTGGTGCGGCAGGCGACGCACGAGGCCGAGCGCGACTTCGCCGAGATCGCAGAGCTGCACGCCGCCGTCGCGGCGCAGGCCGAGATCCTCGCCGCACCCGGCGACCCGGCTTCCACCGCCACCCCGGCTTCCGTGTCCGCGTCCACATCGGCGTCGTATGCGACGACAGGCAACCGGGCGATCGACGACGCCGCATCCGCCGTGAGGCTGGCCGAGAGCTCGATCGCCGCCCGGCCGGGAGAGTTCACGGCGCAGACGCTGGGCAAGCTCCGCCTCGCACAGGACGAGCTGCGGCAGGCGATGAGCGCCAAGGACACCGATGCGGATTCCGCCGCGGCTCACGCGCAGCGCAGCCGGACGCTCGCCGCCGAGGTGTCCGCCCTCGTGGGCGGCACGGCGACATCGAGCACGAGGACATCGAGCACCGGGACATCGAGCACGACGACGAGCCCGTCGAGATTCCCCCGCCGGCAGGCGCCGGTGCGCAGCTACGCCTATGAGGACGACGGGCCGTCGACGGGCGCGCGCGCCGGCACGGGAGCCCTCAGCGGAGGCGTCGTGGGCCTGTTCGGCTCGCTCGGCATCTTGCGGGAGGACATGAGCTTCGCCCCGGTGGTCCTGTTCACGGTCGGCGGCGTGCTGCTGGGCGCACTGTTCGGCGCCATGGGCATGAGCGGCGGAGGCGGGGGTTCCTCCTCCGGGTGGGGCGGTTCCTCCTCGTCGCACTCCTGGGGAGGAGGCTCGCACCGCTCGTCGAGTCGCTCCTCGTCGCGCTCGTCGTCGAGTCGCTCCTCCGGCGGCAGTCGCTCGTCCGGGCGCTCCGGCGGTCGCCGGTTCTGACGTCCGGAAGGATCGCCCCTCAGCAGATCAGGAGATGTTCATGAGGTGCATCGCCCTGGTGGCATCCGTGATGCTGCCCGAGAGCGACGGATACGCGGCGAACACCCTCGAGACCTGATCGGCGGTGAGGCGGCGCTCGACGGCGAGGGCGATCGGATAGATGAGCTCGGAGGCCTTGGGCGCGACGATCACGCCGCCGACGACCGTTCCCGAGCCCTTCTGGGCGATGAGCTTGACGAAGCCGTCTTTGATGCCCATCATCTTCGCGCGCGGGTTGGCGGCGAGCGGCAGCTTGTACACGAAGCCGTCGACGGTGCCGTCGGCGATGTCCTTCTCACCCATGCCGATCGTCGCGATCTCGGGCGCGGTGAAGATGTTCGCCGTGATCTTGCGCTGATCCAGCGGGATGACGATGTCGCCGAGGGCATGGAAGACCGCCGTGCGCCCCTGCATCGACGCCACCGAGGCGAGGGGGAAGAAGTCGGTGCAGTCCCCGACGGCGTACACGCCGGACACCGAGGTGCGCGCGACGCGGTTGACGCGGATGTGCCCGGAGCCGGTGAGCTCGACGCCGGCCTCCTCGAGCCCGATCCCCGCCGTGTTGGGGATGGATCCCACCGCCATGAGGCAGTGGCTGCCCTCGACCGTTCGTCCGTCCGACAGCGTGACGAGCACACCGCCTGCGACCACCTCGACCGATTGGGCGCGGGACTTCGACAGCACCTGCATGCCGCCGCGCGTGAAGACCTTCTCGAGCACCTTCGCGGCATCCTCATCTTCGCCGGGCAGCACCTGGTCGCGGCTGGAGATGAGCGTGACCTTCGCGCCCAGGTTCATGTAGGCCGACGCGAACTCGGCGCCGGTGACACCGGAGCCGACCACGATGAGGTGCTCCGGGAGCGCACGCATGTCGTACAGCTGGGTCCAGGTGAGGATGCGCTTGCCGTCGGGCTTGGCCGAGTCCAGCTCGCGCGGAGACGCCCCCACGGCCACGACGACCGTGTCGGCTTCGATCCGGTCGAAGTCGGTGCCGCCGTCGTCGGTCGCCACAACGATCGCCCCCGGTCCGTCCAGGCGCCCCTGGCCGGAGAGGATGCGCACCCCCGCATCGGCGAGCGCCGTGCGCATGTCGTCGGACTGCTGGCGGGCGAGGGCGAGGAGGCGCTTGTTGACGGCGGCGAGGTTGATGGCCACCTCGGGCTTGAGCGGGCGGTCCTTGTCGCCCTTGGCGTAGAACTGCACGCCGAGGTCCGACGCCTCGGCGATCGCGACGGCCGCATCCGCCGTGGCGATGAGGCTCTTCGACGGAACCACATCGGTCAGCACCGCCGATCCGCCCACCCCGACCCGCTCCACGAGGGTCACCTCGGCACCGAGCTGAGCTGCGGCGAGCGCCGCCTCGTAACCACCGGGGCCGCCGCCGAGGACGGCGACGCGCTGCCTGTTCGCGAAGGGGTTGGGCGACATGATCTCCATTCTCCCGCACATCTGGCTTCCGCATATGCAGGGTTCCTAGAGTGGGTGCATGCACGAGATCCAGGACAACCCCCTCGACGCCCCCGACGCCGATCCGTTCGCGATCGCCCGCGCGGCGGCGGCCGACATCCGCCGCCTGACCGGCGTCGAGCAGCACGACATCGCCGTCACCCTCGGCTCGGGCTGGGGCAAGGCCGCCGAGCTGATCGGCGAGACCGTCGCGACCATCCCCGCGACCGAGGTCACCGGCTTCTCCAAGCCCGCTCTGGAGGGCCACGTCGGCACGCTGCGGAGCATCCGCACGCCCGGCGGCAGGAACGTGCTGATCATCGGCGCGCGTACGCACTACTACGAGGGCCACGGGGTGCGCCGCGTCGTGCACAGCGTGCGCACGGCCGCCGCCGCCGGCGTGCAGACGATGGTGCTCACCAACGGCGCGGGCGGCATCCGCGAGACGTGGCGCGCCGGGCAGCCGGTGCTCATCGCCGATCACCTCAACCTCACCGCCGACTCTCCGCTGGAGGGGGCGACCTTCGTCGACCTCACCGACCTCTACAGCCGCCGACTGCGCGAGCTCGCCCGCACGATCGACCCGTCGCTCGACGAGGGCGTGTACGTGCAGTTCCGCGGCCCGCACTACGAGACCCCGGCCGAGGTGCGGATGGCGCGGACGATGGGCGGCGACATCGTCGGCATGAGCACGGCGCTGGAGGCCATCGCGGCGCGCGAGGCGGGCATGGAGGTGCTCGGGTTCTCGCTCATCACGAACCTCGCCGCGGGCATCCAGCCGACCCCGCTCAGCCACGAGGAGGTGATCGCCGCGGGCCGTGAGGCCGAGCCGGTGATCTCGTCTCTGCTCGCCCGCGTGATCGGCGAGCTGTGAGCACCCCCGCGGCGGACGCCGCGCCCGCCGTCGATGCGGCCGACCGTCTGCAGCAGGCCCGCTCCTGGCTGCGGCAGGATCCCGACCCGCAGACCCGCGACGAGCTCGCCGGGATCATCACCCGCGCCGCCGCGGGAGACCGGGCCGCGCTGGCCGACCTGGAGGACCGCTTCGGCACCCGGCTCGCGTTCGGCACCGCGGGGCTGCGCGGCGAGCTGGGCGCGGGCAGCAACCGGATGAACCGGGTGCTCGTCGCGCAGGCCGCCGCAGGTTTCGCGGCGTTCCTGCGCGAGCGCGCACACGGGTCCCGCCCCGCGGTCGTGATCGGCTACGACGGCCGTCGCAACTCGCAGCGGTTCGCCCAGGACTCCGCCGAGATCTTCGCCGGTGCGGGGCTGCGCGCCATCCTCCTGCCGCGCCTGCTGCCCACACCGGTGCTCGCCTTCGCGGTGCGCCATCTCGGCGTCGAGGCCGGTGTCATGGTGACCGCGAGCCACAATCCGCCGAACGACAACGGCTACAAGGTGTACCTCGGCGGTGCCGATGAGGGGTCGCAGATCGTCTCGCCGGCGGATGCGCAGATCGCGGCGCACATCGAGCGCGTGGCGGATGCCGGCGACATCGGGCTCCTCCCCCGCGACACCGGTTACGAGATCGCCCCGGAAGAGGTGGTCTCCGCCTACATCGCGGCCACCGCAGCAGTCGCGCCCGCGCCTGCCGCCGCCGCGGGCCTGCGCTGGGTCTACACGGCGATGCACGGCGTGGGCGCCGAGACCTTCGCCCGCGTCGTCGAGTCCGCCGGGTACCCGGCGCCGCGCATGGTCGAGGAGCAGCGGCAGCCGGATCCGACCTTCCGCACCGTCGCCTTCCCCAATCCCGAGGAGCCCGGGGCGATGGATCTCGCCTTCGCCCGTGCTCGCGCCGTGGACGCCGAGCTCGTGATCGCGAACGACCCGGATGCCGATCGGCTCGCCGTGGCCGTTCCCGACGCCTCCGCCGAGGGCGGCTGGCGCCGGCTCACCGGCAACGAGGTGGGGCTGCTCCTGGGCTGGCGCGCGGCCCGCGCCGTGCAGGCGGCGCGCGCCGAGAACCCGGCGGCCCTGCCCGGCGCCTCGCTGGCGTGCTCGCTGGTCTCCTCGCCGGGGCTCGCCGCCATCGCGCAGCACTACGGCCTCGACGCGCACGAGACCCTCACCGGTTTCAAGTGGATCTCCCGTGCCCCCTCGATCGTGTTCGGCTACGAGGAGGCCCTCGGCTACCTCGTGAATCCGGGCACCATCCGCGACAAGGACGGCATCTCCGCCGCCGTCGCCCTGCTGGGCCTGGCGGCCGAGGCCCGCGAGCGCGGCGAGTCGCTCTCGACCCTGCTCCGCGAACTGGGCGATGCATGCGGCCACTTCGCGAGCGGCCAGGTCTCGATCCGCGTCGATGACCTCGGCGTGATCGACGCGCTGATGCTGTCGCTGCGCACGATGCCTCCCGCGCGGATCGGGTCGCTCGCCGTCGAGGCCGTCGACGATCTGCTGCAGGCGCCGCCGGGCGCCCCGTCGGGAGACGTGCTGCGCTACCGTCTCGCCGGCGGCACGCGCGTGATCGTGCGCCCCAGCGGCACGGAGCCGAAGCTCAAGGTGTATCTGGATGCCCGGGGCGAGACCCCAGAACAGGCGGCCGAACGGATCGCCGACGTCGAGGCCGGCGCACGCGCGCTGTTGGACGAACGATCCTGAGCGCGTCTGTTCTGGGCACAACGGTTGCTCTGGGCGCATCGGTGCTGAGCACGCCGATCCTGCTCCTGGTCGTCGTCGGCCTGAGCACGGTGATCGCGGCGGTGATCCAGCGGATCACGGGGCTCGCGTTCGTGCTCGTGCTGCTCGGCCCCGTCGTGCTCGTCTACGGCGCCGTCGAGGGGGTGACCCTCGCCGTGCTGCTCGCGGTCATCGCGGCGGCCACGGCCATCCCCTCGGCCTGGCGAGACGTCGACTGGCGGCGTGCGACCTGGCTGCTCGCCGCGGGTCTGATCGCCGCGCCGCTGGGCGCGCTGGTGTCGCGGATGCTGCCCGAGCCGGCGCTGCTCCTGCTCATCGCGGCGATGGCGATCATGGCGCTGCTCGCGCCGCGGCTGGGAGCGATCGCCGCCCGCGCGCTGCACGGCCGAACCGGGGCGCTCGCCGCGGGCGCCGCCGCAGGATTCATGCACGCCTCCAGCGGTCTGTCGGGCCCTCCGCTGGCCGCGTTCGCGATGGGCGACCGCTGGGATCAGCGCCGGTTCGCGGCGAGCGCGCAGGTGATCTTCCTCGTCTTCGGCGTCGTGTCAGTGCTGCTGCGGGGGCTGCCGGAGTCCTCTCCCGTCGACGTCTCGATCCTCGCCGTGTGCACTGCGGCCGGGTCGCTGCTCGGCGCCGCGCTCGTGCGGCGGGTGCCCATCGCATTCGCGCGCGCAGCGATGCTGTGGTGCGCGTGGGCGGGAACCGTCGTCGTGCTCGTGCGGGGCATCCTCGCCCTCACCGCCTGATCGCCGATAGCATCGCTGACATGCCGCGCCGGACCGTGACGATCCATGCGGCCGACGGCATGCACGCGCGTCCCGTGGCCGAACTCGTCCGTCTCACGACCGCCTACGGCGCCCCGGTGACCCTCACCACCGCAGACGGCGTCGAGGTGGAACTCGCCAGCATCCTCGCCGTCATGGAGCTCGCTCTCGGCCAGGGCGACGAGGTGGTGCTGAGCACGGCGGACTCCCCCCGCGCCGAGACCCTGTTGGATGCCCTCACCGCCGTGCTGTCCGCGCCCGACGCTCCCTGATCGGAGATCACATCAGCCGTCGATCACGGCGACCAGTTCGTCGAGGAACGATTCGAAGTCGGTGGCACGGCGCACGATGCGCTGCACGCTGTCGCGCTCGCTGAACACCTCGACGAGCTGCTCGAACACGGTCTGGAACGCCGCGCGATCCTGCTCGCTGAACGCGGCGAGCGCGACGACCTGCACCCGCCCCGCCCCCCAGGCCACGGACCCGGCGGCGATGCCCACGGCGATGGCCGTCCGCCGCGCGGTCATCTGCATGGCGTGCGGCACGGCCAGCGCGTCGCTGAACGCCGTCGAAGACAGCCGCTCGCGCTGGATCGTGTTCCGGACGTAGTCCTCACCGATGAGCCCGGCCGCCTCGAGCATCCCGCCCAGCCGCCGGATGATCGCCTCCTCGCCCTCATCGGGCACGGGAGACAGGAACGCGTCGGCGGAGAAATAGCGCGACAGCTCGTCGCGCAGGCGCGTCAGCCGACGGGTACGGCGCAGCCGCGCGGCGGCCTGCTGCACGCGCTCGACGTCGCCCTCGGTGAGGAACGGCTGGATGCGCACGACACGGTCGGAGTCGCCGACCGGGTCGATCGTGCTGAGCACGAGGTCGGTGTCGATCTCGTCCCATTGCGGATCGATGCGGGTCACGACCGAGACGACGTCGATCGCGGGCCCCAGCGAACGGTCCACCCGCGAGCGCAGCACCTCGTGCAGCTCGTAGTACCCGGGGCACACGATCGTCGCGGTCAGCAGCGATTCCGCGCGGCGACTGCGCTCGAGGCGGCCGCCGATGTGCATCGCGACGTAGGCGATCTCGTCGTCGTCGACGGGCAGCCCCAGACGCTCGTGCAGTCCGCTCACCACCGACACGGCCACCTCGAAGATCATCGGATACGCCGTCTTGAGCGAGCGCGTGAGCGGGTTGCGGGCCCTGGCGTCTTCGCTCGCCCTGCGCTTGAGGTTCTGCACGTGCAGCGCCAGCCGCAGCAGGAACGCGTCGTCGACGAGATCGACGTCGTAGTCGGACGCCGCCTGGCCCACGACGGTGCGCACGGCATCCTCCACCTCGGGGTCCAGGCCCGCGCGGGCGGCGGCGACAGGATCGGCGGTGCCGGGGGCGACCACCCGGGTCAGCACGAGCCGGGCCAGGTGCGCCCGGTCCCCCGCGCCGAGCTCGACACCGAGATGCTCCTGCGCGAGGCGACCGATCGCCTCGGCCACGGGCCCCCATTCGTCGCTGCCCTCGGCGGCGGTGCTCTCCAGCGGATGCCCGGCCGCCACACGATCCGCGGCGATGGCCACGTGCAGCAGCACATCCGAGATCGCGAGCTCGTTGACGTAGTAGCCGAGCCGGCCGAGCTCGGCGACGAGCTCCGCCTTGAACGGCACGACGGCCGACGACGACACGGTCCCGCCCTCCAATGCGAGCCGGAAGGGGTCGACGGGGAAGGCCGCGGAATCCATCTCGTCGTGCGCGAGACGGCTCAGAAGCCGACGCTGCGCCTGTTCGTGACCCCGCAGCCGCACCCGCTCGCGGTCGCGATCCAAGAACAGCCCCGTGCCGTCGAGCAGCGCGCGCACGCGCCCGAGATCGGCCTCCAGCGTCGCCTCGCTCACATGCAGCGTCGCGGCCATGCCGTACACGTCGAGCCCGTCGGCGTCGTCGAGCAGGGCGCGCACGATCCGATGCAGCCGCGCCCGGGGGGTGGACGCCGACGCATCCCGGTCGTTCAGCGCGGCGCGCGCGGCCGCACCCGCGCGGTAGCCGGCGGGGCCCGACTCGACGGCGTCGCCGTCGGGAACGCGGACGTTGAGGGCCGCCACGTAGCTGCGCACGCTGCGCGGCGTCACCCCGAGAGCGTCGGCCAGACGCGCCGCCGTGACCCAGGCGTCGTCGCGCAGCAGCACCCCGAGGAGCTGATCCTGGCGACGTCGCGACATGTCTTCATGATGTCAGCCTCCCGCCACTCCCGCGGCGATCCGCACCGATCCGACGTCCCCGACCGGCGCCCGATGCGCCTTCGACCGCGTCTTCCTCCCGGGCGGAAGGAAGCCTGGTGGCGGCGCGCTCAGCGATTTCCCAGACTGGTGGCAGAAGGGCGGAATCGATGAGGATCCAGGTGGTATGCGGCGCGGGCGCCTCGAGCACCTTCGTGGCCGGACGGCTGCGGCGGGCAGCGGAGAGCGCTGGCCGTGAATGGCAGGTCTCCGCCGCAGCGGCGGATGCCGTGGACGGCTTCGCCGACGTGATCCTGCTCGGCCCGCACCTCGCGGATCGCCGCGACGACATCGTCGTGCACGCACCCCGTGCGCACCTCGTCGTCCTCCCGGACGACGCCTTCTCCGATCTCGACGGTTCGCGATCGCTCGCGCTCGTCGAGCAGGCCCTCTCGAAAGGAACCTCATGACCGAGCTCACCCGCACCGTCCGCATCGGCTCCTCGCACGGGCTGCACGCGCGCCCCGCCAAGCTCTTCGCCCAGGCCGCGAAGGAGTCGGGCGTTCCTGTCACGATCGCCAAGGGCGCTTCGAAGCCGGCGAACGCCGCCAGCATCCTCGCCGTCATCGCCCTGGGCATCGACCACGGCGACGAGGTCACGCTCCGCGCCGAGGGCGAGGGCGCCGAGACCGTGCTCGACGACCTCGCCGCCTTCCTCTCTACCGACCACGACGAGTCGGCATGAGCACGATCACCGGTGTGGGCATCGGCCGCGGGATCGCCCGCGGCCCGGTCGCCCGCATGTCCGAGGCGCTGCCGGCGCCGGAGAACACGCCCAGCACGCTCGGCGCCGATGCCGAACGCGCCCGCGCCCGCGAGGCGGTGGCCGCGGTCGCCGCAGAGCTGCAGCAGCGTGCCGAGACGGCCGGCGGATCGGCTGCCGAGGTGCTGGACGCCCAGGCGATGATCGCCGAGGATCCGACTCTCGAAGAAGAGACCGACGCCCGCATCGACGACGGCGCGACGGCCGAATGGGCCGTGCACGACGCGTTCTCCGGATTTCAGGAGACGTTGCGCTCGGTGGGCGGTTACCTCGGCGAGCGCGCGGCCGACCTCGACGACATCGCCGGACGCGTGCTCGCCCGCCTGCGGGGCGTGAGCGCGCCCGGCGTTCCCGACCCTGGCCATCCCTTCGTGCTCGTGGCGCGCGACCTCGCCCCGGCCGACACCGCCCTGCTCGACCTCGACCAGGTGCTCGCCCTCGTGACGACCGACGGCGGGCCCACGTCGCACACCGCGATCCTCGCCCGGGAGAAGGGCATCGTCGCCGTCGTGGGCGCCGCCGACGCGGCCGGCATCGCCGAGGGCGCGACCGTGATCGTCGACGCGGCTCTGGGCGCCGTCACAACCGACCCGACCGACGACGAGCTCGCCGCGGCGGATGCGCGCATCGCCGCGCGGGCGGCCGACGACGACGCCCCGCCGTCGCCCGGTGTCCTCGCCGATGGCACCGCCGTGCCGCTCCTGGCCAACCTCGGCAAGCCCGCAGACGCCGACGAGGCCGTGGCCCGCGGCGCCGAGGGCGTGGGACTGTTCCGCACGGAGTTCCTGTTCCTCTCCGCCGAGACCGCCCCCACGGTCGACGAGCAGCGCGAGGCGTACACGCAGCTGCTGCAGGCGTTCGGCGGCAAGAAGGTCGTCGTGCGGATGCTCGACGCGGGCGCCGACAAGCCCCTCGCCTTCCTCAACGACTCCGACGAGGAGAACCCGGCGCTGGGCCTTCGCGGACTGCGATCGCTGCGCGCCGCCGAGGCCGTGCTGCGCGATCAGCTCACGGCGCTGGCCGCCGCGGATGCGGCCACCGAGGCCGATCTGTGGGTGATGGCGCCCATGGTCGCCACCGTCGAGGAGACCGCCTACTTCACTGCGCTCGCCCGCGAGCACGGCCTGAAGACGACCGGGGTGATGATCGAGATCCCCGCTGCCGCCCTCCTCGCCGACCGGGTGCTCGCGCACGCCGATTTCGCCTCGATCGGCACGAATGATCTCACCCAGTACACGATGGCCGCCGACCGCATGCTCGGCTCGGTCGCCTCGTATCAGGACCCGTGGCATCCCGCCGTGCTCCGCCTCGTAGCCGAGGTCGGCACGGCGGGCGCCGCCCTCGGCAAGCCGGTGGGGATCTGCGGCGAGGCCGCCGCCGATCCGCTGCTGGCACTCGTGCTCGTCGGCCTGGGTGCCACGAGCCTGTCCATGGCCCCGGCCGCGCTCTCCGATGTGCGCCGGGCCCTCTCCGAACGCACCCTCGACGAGACCCGACAGCTCGCCGAGGCGGCATTGGCGGCCGACGACGCCGCCCATGCCCGCTCCGCCGTGGCCGCCGCCACGGCATCCCTCCCCTCACACCAGAAAGAGACGACATCATGACGACGACGTCACCGGCCGCCCCGAGTACGGGCGGCATCCGTGTGGGCGTGCAGAAGTTCGGCACGTTCCTGTCCGGCATGGTCATGCCGAACATCGCGGCATTCATCGCCTGGGGCTTCATCACCGCCCTGTTCATCCCGAACGGCTGGCTCGGCAGCGAGAGTCCCGTGGCGGCATGGCGCTGGGCGGACTCCGCGATCCTGGGCGGAGGCGAGGTCGGGGGCGTGGAATACCCGGGCCTGGTCGGCCCGATCATCAACTATCTGCTGCCCGCCCTCATCGCATACACCGGCGGCCGCATGGTGCACGGCGTGCGCGGCGGCGTCGTGGGCGCCGTGGCCGCGTTCGGCGTGATCTCCGGCGCCGCGGGAACGGTGATGTTCCTCGGCGCGATGATCGCCGGTCCCCTCACGGCCCTCGTGCTGAAGTGGGTGGAGAAGCCGTGGACCGGTCGGATCAAGCCCGGCTTCGAGATGCTGGTCGACAACTTCTCGGCCGGTTTCGTCGCCTTCTTCATGGCGCTCGCCTCGTTCTTCTGGCTCGCCCCCGTCATCAAGTGGGTCACCGAGCTGCTCGGCGGCGCGGTCGGCTGGCTCGTCGAGACCGGACTGCTGCCGCTGGCGAGCATCATCGTCGAGCCGGCCAAGGTGCTGTTCCTGAACAACGCGATCAACCACGGAGTGTTCACACCGCTGGGCACCGAGCAGGTGCAGGAGGCGGGCCGCAGCCTGCTCTTCCTCATCGAGGCCAACCCCGGCCCCGGCGCCGGCATGCTCCTGGCGATCACGGTGTTCGGCGTCGGCGCCGCGCGCGCCACGGCGCCGGGCGCGTTCATCATCCAGTTCCTCGGCGGCATCCACGAGGTGTACTTCCCGTACGTGCTCGCCAAGCCGCTGCTGATCCTCGGACTCATCCTCGGCGGCATGACCGGTGTGCTCACCAACGTCATCTTCCAGTCGGGCCTGGTCGCCCCCGCCGCTCCCGGATCGATCTTCGCGGTGCTCATCCAGACCGCGCCGGGCAGCCACCTCGGCGTGATCTGCTCGGTGGTGTTCTCGGCGGCCGTGACCTTCGCCGTCTGCGCACCGATCCTGCTGGCCTCCCGTCGGCGCGACATCGCGGCCGAGGCCGCGAACGGCGACCCGCTGGCCGCCGCGATCGCCAAGACCGAGGCGAACAAGGGCAAGTCGTCCTCCACGCTGTCGAACCTCGCCGGTGCCGCCGGCGGTGTCGCGGCGGGCACCGCCGCGGTCGCCACGGCCGAGATCTCGAACATCGTGTTCGCGTGCGATGCCGGGATGGGCTCGTCGGCGATGGGCGCCAGCGTGCTGCGCAACAAGTTCAAGAAGGCCGGGATCGACGGCGTCACCGTCGTCAACCAGGCCATCGCGAACCTCGACGGCACCGCCGACCTGGTGATCACCCAGCAGCAGCTGACCGACCGCGCCAAGGGGCAGTCGCCCGATTCGATCCACGTCTCCGTGGACAACTTCATGAACTCGCCGAAGTACGACGAGGTCGTGGAGATGGTTCGCCGCCAGCGCGAATCCGACTGAGATCCCGGTGGGCCGGACCGCCTCCGGCCCACCGGCCTCCGGATGGAGGATCATGGTGCGCACCAGTAACGCACCGAGCGAGAGAAGGAAGAGATCATGAGCGTTCTCGACGTGGGACAGGTCCGCATCCACTCCGGAAGCGCCGACCAGGAGGCCGCGCTTCAGGAGGCGGCCGACATCCTGGTCGCCGCCGGCGCCGTCACCCCCGCCTACCTGGATGCGATGCGTCAGCGCGAGCAGACCGTGTCGACCTTCATGGGCAACGGCCTGGCGATCCCGCACGGCACCAACGAGATGAAGGACACCATCCTCGACTCGGCGCTGTCGGTCGTGCGATACGACGGCGGCGTCGACTGGGCGGGCGAACCGGTGACGTTCGTGATCGGCATCGCGGGCAAGGGCGATGCGCACCTGGAGATCCTGTCGCAGATCGCGCTGCTGTTCTCCGAAGACGACGAGGTCGCCAAGCTCTCGGCCGCGCAGACGCCGGAGGAGCTGTTCGCGCTCCTGTCCGCGGTGAACGATCAGCAATGAACAACTGATCCGCAGCGAACGACGAAGCGGTGGACGGGCCGGGACGGCCAAGGATGAACGGGGTTCGACGATGAAGGCAGTGCACTTCGGCGCGGGAAACATCGGGCGCGGATTCGTGGGCCTGCTGCTGCACGAGGGCGGGTACGAGCTCGTCTTCTCCGACGTGGCCTCGGCCCTCGTCGAGGCCATCAACGCCGAGTCCGCGTACACCGTGCATGAAGTCGGCCCCGGCGGCGTGGACCGCGAGGTGACCGGGTTCCGGGCGATCGACAGCGGGGCCGACCCCGAGAGCGCCGCCGACGAGGTCGCCACGGCCGACGTGGTGACCACGGCCGTCGGGCCCACCGTGCTGCGCTTCGTCGCCCCGACCATCGCGGCGGGACTCCTCCGCCGTGCGCCGGACGCGCCGCCGCTGGCCGTCATGGCCTGCGAGAACGCGATCGGGGCGACCGACATCCTCCGTGCCGAGGTGGAGGGCGCCGTGGCGCAGTCCGGCGGCGGGCCCGAGGCGCTGGCCCGCGCCCGCTTCGCCAATACCGCGGTCGACCGCATCGTGCCCGCCCCCCAGGACAATCCCGGGGTGGACGTGACCGTCGAGCCGTACTTCGAGTGGGCGATCGAGCAGGGGCCGTTCCAGGGCGAGCTCCCGCACGTCCCCGGCGCGCATTTCGTCGACGACCTGTGCCCCTACATCGAGCGCAAGCTGTTCACCGTGAACACCGGGCACGCGTGCACAGCCTATTTCGGTGCCGAGCGCGGGCACGAGCGCATCGCCGAGGCGCTCGCCGACCCCGAGGTCGCGGCCCGCGTCGAAGCCGCCCTGCAGGAGACCTCGGCGATGCTGTGCGCCGTGCATGGCCTGGACCCTGAGGACATGACCGCGTATCGCGCCACGATCCTCGACCGGTTCCGCAACCCGCAGCTGCCCGACACCGTGCAGCGCGTGGGGCGTCAGCCGCTGCGCAAGCTGTCGCGGCACGAGCGCTTCGTGGGCCCGGCATCCGTCGCCGCAGAGCAGGGTCTGAGCACGCGCGCCCTCGTCGAGGCCATCGGCGCCGCGCTGCACTTCGACGTGGCCGACGACGAGGAATCGGTGCGGATGCAGGAGCTGCTGCGCACCGAGGATGCCGACGCGTTCACCCTGCAGGTCACCGGGCTCGCGACCGATCACCCTCTGTTCGACCCCGTGCGCGCGGTGGTCGCCGCCCGCCAGGCCGCTCTCTGAGCCGGTTCGTCCTCCGGGGTGTGGATCCGTGTCGTGATTTTCGGTTAACAACGGCTAACATGTTCTGACCCCCACCCGAAGGGGGCTCCCCGACCCGCACGCCGCTGTGCAAGTCAACGCCGCGCAGGTCAACGCCGTGCAGGAGAACCATGAACGCCTATGCCGTGATCGGCGCCGGTCCTTCCGGCCTCGCCGCCGCCCGCGCTCTGCAGAAGCAGGGCATCCTCGTCGACGGCTATGAGGCCGCGCACGGCGTGGGAGGGCTGTGGGACATCTCGAATCCGCGCAGCACGATGTACGAGTCAGCGCATCTGATCTCGTCGCGCACGACGACCGAGTTCGCAGAGTTCCCGATGAGCAGCGACGCCGACTACCCCGGTCACCGCGTGCTCCGCGACTATTTCCAGCAGTACGCCGAGCACTTCGGCCTGCTCGAGCTGTTCCGCTTCGAGACGAAGGTGACCCGTCTCGAACCGCAGGGCGAGGGATGGGATCTCACCGCCGAGGGTCCGGACGGCGCGATCACGCGGCACTACGCGGGCGTCGTGCTGGCCAACGGCACACTGGCCGAGCCGAACGTCCCCGCTTTTCCGGGCGAGTTCTCCGGCGAGATCATGCACACGAGCGCATACAAGAGCGCCGACCAGCTCACCGGCAAGCGCGTGCTCATCATCGGGGCGGGCAACTCCGGATGCGACATCGCCGTCGACGCCGTGCATCACGCGGCGAGCGTCGACATGAGCGTGCGCCGCGGCTACTACTTCGTGCCGCGGTACATCTTCGGCCGTCCCAGCGACACGCTCAACCAGGGCCGTCCGCTGCCGGCCCGGCTCAAGCAGGCCCTCGACTCGCGCGTGCTGAAGATGTTCACCGGCGATCCCGTGCGCTTCGGCTTCCCCGCACCGGACTACAAGATCTACGAGTCCCACCCCATCGTGAACACGCTCATCCTGAACCATCTCGGTCAGGGCGATCTGCGCATCCGCGCCGACATCGAGCGCTTCGACGGATCGACCGTGCACTTCCGCGACGGGTCGCACGCCGACTACGACCTCATCCTGCTCGCCACCGGGTACACGCTCGACTACCCCTTCGTCGACCGGGAGCATCTGCAGTGGCGCGGCGCCTCGCCCCGACTGTTCATGAACGTGTTCCCGCCGTCGTTCAACGGCCTCTACGTCATGGGGATGATCGAGGCGTCCGGCATCGGCTGGCAGGGCCGGTTCGAGCAGGCCGAGCTCGTGGCGACCTACCTCGCAGCGCTCGAGAACGATCCGGCTCGCGCGGCGCGCTTCCGCACCAGGGTGAACGACTCCCCCTGGCCCGATCTCACCGGAGGGTACAAGTACCTGGGGCTGGATCGGATGTCGTACTACGTCAACAAAGACGCCTATCGCCGGGCCGTGCGTACCGAGCGCCAGGGCATCGAGGCGGCGGCATGAACGTCGACGACATCGTCCTGAGCTTCACGCCCGGCACGCTGATGATCCTCAACGTCGTGCTGGCGCTGATCATGCTGGGGATCGCCCTCGACACCGCGCCCGCTGACTTCCGGGTGGTGGCCAAGCACCCCAGGCCCTTCATCATCGGCATCCTCGCGCAGCTCCTGCTGCTGCCCGTGGTGACGTTCCTGCTCACCCTCGTGCTGCCGGTGACGCCGTCGATGGCGCTGGGGATGATTCTCGTCGCGTGCTGCCCGCCGGGCAACATCTCGCAGGTGCTCACGCACCGCTCCGGCGGAAACGTGGCCCTGTCGGTGTCGATGACCGGCGTGGGCAACCTGCTCTACATCGTCGCCATGCCGCTGAGCATCGCGTTCTGGGGTTCGCTGCACCCCACAGCGCACGAGTTGCTCGTGGCCGTGGCGCTGAACCCGTGGCAGATGCTCGCCGAGATCCTGCTCATCATCGGTGTGCCCTTCGCCATCGGCCTGCTCGTGCGCGCGAAGCTGCCGCGGCTGGCCGCCAGAGTGCAGCCGTTCGTCAAGTGGTTCAGCCTGATCGCGCTGGTCGGCTTCATCGTCGGGGCCCTCGTCGGCAACTGGGCCGTGTTCCTCTCGGTCATCGGGATCGTGCTGCTCGTCGTAGCCGTCCACGACGCGGTCGCCCTCGCCCTCGGCTACGGCACCGCCGTGCTGGGCGGGCTGGGCACGCGCGAGCGCAAGGCGATGACGTTCGAGGTCGGCATCCGCAATGCCGGGCTCGGGCTGGGCCTCGTCTTCACCTTCTTCGGCGGGCTGGGCGGCATGGCCATCGTCGCCGGCTGGTGGGGCATCTGGGACATCGTGGCGGGCCTGGTCGTGGCGAGCCTGTGGGCCGCGCACACCCGGAGGCGCACAGGATCGTCCACGGGTGACGCCACCGGACGCACCGTCGCGGAGGTGTCATCGTGACGCGCGTGCTCGTCACGGGCGGGGCAGGATTCCTCGGCTCGCACGTGACCCGGCTGCTCGCCGCCCATCCGGATGTCGAGCTCGTCGTCTGCGGCGACGTACGCGCCTCCGCGACACCCGGCGTCGTGTCGGAGACGGTGGACGTCACCGATACGACCGGCATCGCGCCGGTGCTGGAGCGGCACGGCATCGACACCGTCATCCATCTCGCGGCGATCGTGAACCCGGGGCGCGACGTCGACCTCGAATACCGCGTCGACGTCGAGGGCACGAGGCATGTGCTCGACGCCTGCATCGCCACGGGAGTGCGGCGGATCGTCGTGTCGAGCTCCGGCGCCGCCTACGGATACCACGCCGACTCCCCCGCCTGGATCGACGAAGACGTGCCGGCCCGCGGCAGCGACGAGTTCCCGTACTCGAAGCACAAGCGCCTCGTGGAGGACATGCTCGCCGAGGCTCGACAGGAGCATCCGGAACTGGAGCAGGTGGTGTTCCGCATCGGCACGATCCTGGGGCCGACCGTGCGCAACCAGATCACGGCGCTGTGGGACGGCAGACGCATCCTGCACATCGCCGGATCCGACTCGCCGTTCGTGTTCATCTGGGCCGACGACGTCGCCGCCGCCATGACGCGCGCCGCAACCGGCGGCCCGGCGGGCATCTACAACGTCGCCGGAGACGGCGCACTCACCGTGACGGAGATCGCCGCACGACTGGGCAAGCCGCTGCTGACGATTCCCGCGTGGACGCTGAGCGCCGCGCTGCGCATCGGACACGCGCTGCGTCTGACCGAGCACGGCCCCGAGAAGGTGCGCTTCCTCCGCTACCGCCCGGTGCTCGCCAACGACCGGCTGAAGGCGGAGTTCGGCTTCACCCCCGCCCGCACGAGTCGCGAGGCGTTCGAGGAGTACCTCGCGACGCACCCCGGCGTCGCGGCCCCCTGACCCGTCCCCCTCCCTCCCTCTCCCCTCCCTCGGTTTGGGGCGGATTCTCGTGTTTGGGGCGGAGATTCCCCGCCCCAAACACGAGAACCTGCCCCAAACCCGGGGCTTAGGCGGGCGGACGGATGCGAAAGGCCGCGAGGCGCCGAGCAAGGGTCGCCGCGTCGGTGAGGTGAGTCCATCCCCAGCGGGCCAGGGGGCGCTGCTCGACGCCGCGGATCCAGTCCTCCCTGCGCTTCTCCTCGTGGAAGACCTCGTCGGGCGAGCGCCCACGCCGCATCCGCTCGTCGTCGTACTTGACCCGGCCGTCGAACTCGCCCAGCCATCGTGTGCCGGGGCCGTCGCACGCGAAATCGACGAAGAACGTCGGCGTCCCCGGCGGGCCTGCGACCGGATGCTGAAGCCGCAGATCTCGAAACCCCAGTTCACGCAGCCTTATGCGACTGATGCTCTCGCCGGGCAGCTGAGCACGGCCGTCGGCGAAGGGGAGAGATCGCGCCGCGTGCCCGGCCGTGCGCCGACCGCTCCGCGATCATGCCACACTCGCCCACGAAATCGGCAGCCGAATCCTCGTCATAACCCTGCCGTACGCGCCCCGCGACCACCCGAAGAGCGGCATCGGCGACGACGACCGCGCGCTCGAACGTCGCGGTGCGCGCCACATCCGCGACCGTGCGGATCAAGGACGTGCACCGCAAGCCGTCGACCTCGACGACCTCGTCATCCCTCAGCTGCGAGCGATGCCGCACGGTGCCGTGGGCCGCGCCGGGCCGTGCATCGTCGAGGCTGATGTGCACACGGTCCGGATCGGGACGGTACAGCGGAAGACCATGGATGGCGGCGGCCGTCTCGTGCGAGAACACGGGCGACTCGGCCGCCGTCAGTCGCAGCGCCCGCGCACGAGCCACGACACGATCCTCGGGGCGCGCGGCTCCCCACGCATCCGCGGAGGCATACGCGCCCGGACGCAGCCGTACGAGCGGGACGTCGACCGCGGGCGAGCGATAGACCTCGCCGCGCCGCCGGATGGCTCCCAGCCGCGAACCCTGCAGAATCTCGATGCACGCATTCATGGGTGCACCTTGCCCTAGACAGATCTCGTCCGCCGGCGCTTCCCCACGTCTCGGGGATATCCTCCCGGTCACGCCGTGTGGGGAGGAGGACCTCCAACCCCCAGAAAAGGCGTGTCAGCCGCGGAAGCCCTCGGCGATGATCTCGACGAGCTCCTCGCGCTCTTCCACGGGCAGAAACGCCCCGGATGCGGCGTTGAACTGGAACGCCTCGAGGTCGTCGAGCCCGTAGCCGAAGGCGTCGACGAGCAGGGCGAGCTCGCGCGTCAGCGAGGTCGCGCTCATGGTGCGGTTGTCGACGTTCACCGTCACCGAGAAGCCAAGTTGGTACAGCAGGTCAAAGGGGTGATCGGCGATGTCCGACCCCCACGCGGCAACGGCACCGGTCTGCAGGTTGGACGACGGCGAGAGCTCGAGCGGGATCTCCCGGTCGCGCACCCACCGCGCCACGTCGCCGAAGCGCACCTGCACGGCGTCGCCGTCGGCGCCCATGATGCGCAGGTCCTGCGCGATGCGCACGCCGTGGCCCAGCCGCAGCGCACGTCCGTCGAGCAGTGCGGAACGGATCGATTCGACCCCCGCGGCCTCGCCTGCGTGCACCGTCACGGGGAACAGGTTCTCGGCGAGATAGTCGAACGCCGCGCGATGGCGCGACGGCGGGAAGCCGTCTTCTGGCCCCGCGATGTCGAAGCCTACGACCCCGCGGTCGCGGAAGGCGACGGCGATCTCGGCGATCTCGCGCGAACGATCCGTGTGGCGCATCGCCGTGATGAGCTGGCCGACCCGGATGCCGTGGCCGTCGGAATCGGCGGCATCCTCGCCCTCCTCGATGCCCTCCTGCACGGCCTCCACGGCCTGCTCGAGCGACAGGCCTCCGGCGAGGTGCTGCTCGGGCGCCCAGCGCATCTCGCCGTAGACGACGCCGTCGTCGACGAGATCTTCGACGAACTCGCGCGCGACGCGACGCAGCGCGTCGGCGCTCTGCATCACCGACGTCGTGAGGTCGAAGGTCTTCAGATACTCCCCCAGCGACCCGCCATCGCACTGCTTCGCGAACCAGTCGGCCAGGGCATCCGGATCGCTCTCCGGCACCGGTGCGCCGGCGTCGTCGGCGAGCTCGATGATCGTCTCGGGACGCAGGGCGCCGTCGAGGTGATCGTGCAGCGAGATCTTGGGCAGGCTGCGCAGCGACACCCCGTCCACGGCGACGTCGCCGTTCGCGTCGATCGACATGGCGGATCCTCTCAAGGACGGATGCGGAATCGACGCGCGATGACCGCCCGTCGATTGATCAGCCTAGGCGGTGATCCGCTCCCGCACGAGCGGGGCAGATGCCGGGCGCTCGGCGCCGATCGCCCACGCGCCCTCCAGCGCTTCGAGAGCACGTGCGAAGCGCGCATCGTCGTCGGCCGACAAGGTGAACAGCGGCAGACCCGCGCGCACCGCGTCGCCGGGCTTGGCGTGCAGATCGATGCCCGCGGCGTGCACGACCGGATCCTCCGCACGCGCACGACCCGCGCCCAGCCGCCACGCGGCCACGCCGAAAGGCAGCGCATCCATCCTGGTGACGAAGCCATCGGCATCCGCGGTCACGGTGTGCGTCTCGCGCGGCGTCGGCAGCGGCGCGTGCGGATCGCCACCCTGCGCGCGGATCATGGCGTTCCACACGTCCATCGCGCGCCCGCCGTCCAGCACCGCCTCGACGTCCGCCTCGGGCAGCCCGCTCAGTGCGAGCATCTCACGGGCCAGGGCAATCGTGAGCTCGCGCACATCGGCGGGCCCACCACCGGCGAGCACCTCCACGGATTCGCGCACCTCGTTCGCATTGCCGATCGCCAGTCCCAGCGGCACGTTCATGTCGGTCAGCAGCGCCGTCGTCGCCACACCCGAGTCCGTACCCAGCTCGACCATGGTGCGGGCCAGCTCGCGGGCGCGCTCGATGTCCTGCATGAAGGCGCCGGAGCCGAACTTCACATCGAGCACGAGCGCGTCGGTGCCCTCGGCGATCTTCTTCGACATGATGCTCGAGGCGATCAGCGGGATCGCCTCGACCGTGCCCGTGACGTCACGGAGTGCGTACAGTTTCTTGTCGGCAGGCGCGAGGCCCGAGCCCGCCGCGCAGATGACCGCGCCGACGTCGCTCTGCATCTGGGCGAGCATCTCGTCGTTGCTCAGTGCTGCACGCCAGCCGGGGATCGACTCGAGCTTGTCGAGCGTTCCGCCCGTGTGCCCGAGGCCCCGACCGCTCAGCTGCGGCACGGCCACCCCGAACGAGGCCACCAACGGCGCGAGCGGCAGCGTGATCTTGTCGCCCACGCCCCCCGTGGAGTGCTTGTCGACGGTCTTCTTGCCGAGGTTCGCGAAGCTCATCCGCTCGCCCGAGGCGATCATGGCGTCGGTGAGCACGCGGATCTCGTCGCGCTGCATGCCGCGCTGCAGCACGGCCATCGCGAACGAGGCCATCTGCGCATCCGAGACGTAACCGCGCGTGTACGCGTCGACCATCCAGCGCAGGGCGTCGTCGGGAACCGCGCCGCCGTCGCGCTTGGCGCGGATGACGTCGACCGCGTCGAACGGCTCGATCGCCGCCTGCTGCTCGCCGCTCATCGCACCTCCTCCAGATCGCGCGGCCCGAACGCGTCGGGCAGCACCTCGTCGATCGTGCGGATACCCGACACGGTCTCCAGCAGCATCCCCGGCATCGCATGCTCGAACAGCAGCTGGCGGCACCGGCCGCACGGCATGATCGTCTCGCCCTCACCGTTCACGCAGACGAAGGCGACGAGCTGGCCGCCGCCGGACATGTGCAGATCGCCCACGAGGGCGCACTCGGCGCACAGGCCGACGCCGTACGAGGCGTTCTCGACGTTGCAGCCCGACACGATCCGCCCATCGCCCACGAGCGCCGAGGCCCCCACCCGGTAGCGCGAATACGGGGCGTAGGCGTGCTGCATGGCGTCGGTGGCGACCTGACGCAGCTCGTCCCAGTCGATGTCGGTCATCTCGCTCCTCACACGATCAGGACTTGATGTACGGGATGCCGTCGGCCGCGGGCGCCCGCGACTTTCCGACGACCCCCGCGACGACGAAGATCGTCACGAGGTACGGCAGCATGAGCATGAACTCGCTCGGCACCGGCGATCCGACGACCTTGAGGGTGTTCTGCAGGTTCGACGCGAAGCCGAACAGCAGCGCCGCGAGCGTCGCCTTGATCGGATGCCACTGGCCGAAGATCACGGCGGCCAGCGCGATATATCCCGCACCCGCCGTCATCTCCTGGTTGAAGGCGATGCCGTTGCCCACGGTGAACACGGTGCCGCCCGCGCCCGCGATCGCACCGGCGATCATGACGTTGACGAAGCGGGTGCGCCCCACATCGATGCCGACGGTGTCGGCGGCCTTGGGGTGCTCTCCGACCGCGCGCATCCGCAGACCCCACCGCGTGCGGAACATCGCGATGGAGACGATGACGATCAGCGCGTACATCAGGTACACGAGGAACGTCTGCCGGAAGAACACCGGCCCGATGATCGGGATGTCGCTGAGCAGCGGGATGGGCAGCCGGTCGAAGCGCGGCGGCGTGTTCAGCGTCGCGGCGTTCGGCTGCAGCACCTGCGAGTACAGGAAGCTGGTGAGGCCCGCCACGAGCACGTTCAGTACGACGCCGATGATGACCTGCTCGACGAAGTACACGATCGCGAACGCCGCCAGCACCGCGCCCACGGCCGCTCCGGCGACCATCGCCGCCAGCAGTCCGAGCGTCGGCGAGCCGGTCAGGGTCGCCACGACGGCCGCGCAGAACGCGCCGCCGAGCAGCTGGCTCTCGATCGCGATGTTCACCACGCCCACGCGCTCGCCGATCACGCCGCCCAGGGCGCCGTAGATGAGCGGCACGGCCAGGGCGAGCGATCCCGCCAGCAGGCCGGGGATGGGCAGAGTCTTACCCGCTGCGGCCCAGGCGAGGAACCCGAAAACGATCACGAGAATGTACAGCGAGATGAGCCACAGCGGCACGCGGCGGCGGCCGTACGCATACCAGGCGGCCAGCGCCGTCAGCAGCACCGAGGCGACGATGCTCACCCACGCCGTCACTGCCACGGGCACGACGAAGTCGGGCAGCACCACGGCATCCGACCCGGTGGACAGCCGGAACGTCGTCTCGCCGCGGCGATGCGCGATGAGCACGACGAGCGCGAACAGCACGCTGAACACCACGAGTACGACGGGCGTCTTCCAGTTACGCGGAACGACGACGGGCGCGACCGTGGGCACCGGCGTCTCGGGTGCGCTCAGAACGCCGCTCATCGTGCTGCCTCCTCGGTCGCCGCGATCACGTCGGCGCGCAACTGCTTCTTCCGTCTGCGCGCCTCGCGCCGCCGGGTGCGCTCCGGCGACGGCAGGAAGAAGATCGCTCGCACGAGCGGAGGCGCCGCGATGAACAGAACGATGAACGACTGCACGACGGTGACGATCTCGAGCGGGATCTGCTCGGCGGCCTTCATCGTGAAGCTGCCCGCCTTGAGGGCGCCGAACAGCAGGCCGGCGGCGAACGTGCCCCACGGCGTGGAGCGTCCGAGCAGGGCGACGGTGATCGCGTCGAAGCCGATCCCCGCATCCACCCCCGAGGTGACGCCGGTCGTCGACGCGCCGAGCACCTGGTTGACGCCGGCCAGGCCCACCAGGCCTCCGGCCAGCAGCATGCCCACGATGTACATCCGGTTGACGTCGATGCCCGCCGTGCGCGCGGCATGCGGGTTCTCACCCACCGCGCGGAAGCGGAATCCAAGGCTGGAACGGCTGAGGATCCACCAGACCAGCACCGTGGCGAGGATGACGAGGATGAACCCGGCGTTGAGGTTGAACCGGTCGCCGAGCAGCGGCGGGAAGACGGCCGTCTCCTTCATCGCCGGCGACTTCGGGTTGCTCGATCCGGGCGCCTGCAGCAGGCCGGGGGTGCGCAGCATCCACGACACGAGGTAGTAGGCGACGTAGTTGAGCATGATCGTGACGATCACCTCGTGCGCGCCGGTCTTGGCTTTGAGCAGACCGACGATCCCGCCCCAGATCGCGCCGGCGGCGATGCCCACGACGAGGGCGATGAGCATGTGCAGCCCCCAGGGCAGGTCGACCGCGAAGCCGACCCAGCCGGCGGCCGAGGCCGCCACGAGCATCTGTCCGCGACCACCGATGTTGAACATGCCGATGCGGAAGGCGAGAGCAACTCCGAGACCCGCCGCGATCAGCGGCGTCGCGAACGTGAGCGTCTCGGTGAACGGGCGGATCGCGCGCTCGAACGTGGCCGCCTCGTAGTTGAAGATCGACCCGCGGAACAGCGCGGTGTACGCGCCGGCCACGGCATCCCAGATGGCGCCGAGCGTGTCGGTCGGGCGGGCGAAGAAGTAGCCCGCCGCCTGCTGCACGCCCTTGTCGGTCGCGGCGATCATGATGCCGCCGATCACGAACGAGAGCACGACGGCGAGCAGGATCACCAGGCCGTTGCTCTGCGAGATCTCCCGCAGCGCGACGTTCCAGCGCGAGGGCTCCGGCGCCCGCTCGAGGTCTTCCGTGGTGGTCGCGGTGGCGCTCATGCAACGCTCCCTTCGTGCGCAGGGGCTTCGCCCGCCATCATGAGCCCGAGGTCGCGGCGTGAGGTGTCGCCGGGAACGATTCCGACGATCCGCCCCCGATACATGACCAGGATGCGGTCGGCGAGCGCGGCGATCTCGTCGAGCTCGGTCGACACGACGAGCACGGGAACGCCCTCATCGCGCGTGGCGACGATCCGCTTGTGGATGAACTCGATCGAGCCCACGTCGACCCCGCGGGTGGGCTGGGCGGCCACGAACAGACGCAGGTCGCGGCTGAGCTCGCGCGCCAGCACGACCTTCTGCTGGTTGCCGCCCGACAGGCGCCCGACAGCGACGTCGATGCCGGAGGCGCGCACGTCGAACTCCTCGAACTTCTCCGCGGCGAACTCCGCCAGCGCCCCGCGCCGGATCGCGCCGCGACGCACGAACGGCTCGCCGTTGGAGCGGTCGAGCATGAGGTTCTCGGCGATCGTGAACTCGGCCACCAGGCCGTCTTCGTTGCGGTCCTCGGGGACGAAGCCGACACCGGCGTCGAGGATCCGCCGCACGGAGCGCCCGACGAGCTCGTGCCCGTCCAGCGTGATGCTGCCCTGCACGTGATCCTGCAGGCCCATCATCGCCTCGACGAGCTCGGTCTGACCGTTGCCCTGCACGCCGGCCACAGCGAGGATCTCGCCCGCGCGCACCTCGAACGACACGTCGTCGACGACGGCCTGGCCCGTGGCGTTGAGCACGGTGAGCCCGGTGACCACGAGGGCCTCGCCGCCCAGCGTCGGCGGATCCTTCTCGACGGTCAGCGACACCTCGCGGCCGACCATCATGGTCGCCAGCTCCTCGCTGGATGCGGTGGGAAGCGCCTCTCCGACGATCTTGCCCAGTCGGATGACCGTGATCCGGTCGGCGACCTCACGCACCTCGCGCAGCTTGTGCGTGATGAAGATGATCGCGGTGCCCTCATCGCGCAGCTGGCGCATGATCGACATCAGCTCGTCGGTCTCCTGCGGCGTCAGAACCGCGGTGGGCTCATCGAACACGAGCACCTCGGCGTCGCGCGAGAGCGCCTTGATGATCTCGACGCGCTGCTGCACGCCCACGGGGAGGTCTTCGACGACGGCATCCGGATCGATGTCGAACCCGAAGCGGTCGGAGATCTCCCGCACGCGAGCGGACGCCGCGTCGAGATCGAGGAACACACCGCCCTTGGTGGCCTCGTTGCCGAGCATGACGTTCTCGGCGACCGTGAAGACGTCGACCAGCATGAAGTGCTGGTGGACCATTCCGATCCCCGCGCGCATCGCGTCTCCGGGACCCTGGAATCTCTGGGGCACGCCGTCGAGGAGGATCTCGCCCTCCTCGGCCTGATACAGCCCGTAGAGGACATTCATGAGAGTGGATTTTCCTGCGCCGTTCTCGCCGAGCAGGCAGTGGATCTCTCCGGGTTCCACGACGAGGTCGATGTGGTCGTTCGCCGTGAACGTCCCGAAGCGCTTCGTGATCCCGTGGAGTTCGAGCTTCATGGGCCGATCCTATTCACCGGGTGTGGTCATGGACAGGTTGCGTCACCGACGACACGAAGAAAGCGGGGAGGCCGCCATGGCCTCCCCGCTTGTGTCTTCGATCAGGAAGTGAGGTACGACGCGACCGGGATCGAGCCGTCGATGATGCCGGCCTTGATCTTCTCGATCTCGTCCTTCAGACCCGCGGGAACCTTCGACTCGAAGTCGTGGAACGGAGCGAGGCTGACGCCGCCGTTCTCCAGCGTGCCGATGTAGGGCGAACCGTCGAACTCGCCCTTGGCCGCGGCCTCGACGACCTCCTTGACGGAGACGTCCATGCCCTTGCGGATCGAGGTGAGCATCAGCTCGGCCACCGACGGGTCGGATTCGTAGACGTCGGCGTCGACGCCGACGAGCGCGATGTCGCGACCGGAATCGCGGATGACCGATGCGGCGCTCTGGTAGATCGGGCCGCCCACGGGCAGCAGCACGTCGACACCCTGGTCGACGATGCCCTGCGCGGCGTTGATCGCATCCTGGTTGGCGTCGAACCCACCGGTGAACACGCCGTCGGAGCCGTCCCAGCCGATCACCTGCACGCTGCCGCTGTTCTGTGCGTTGAAGTACTCGACGCCCTGCTTGAAGCCGTCCATGAACACGGACACCGTGGGAATGTTGATGCCGCCGAACGTGCCGACCTTGCCGGTCGTGCTGTACGCCGCCGCGGCGTATCCGGCGAGGAACGCCGACTGCGCCGTGTCGTACACGAGCGGCTTGACGTTCTCGGAGTCGGTCTTGCCGTCGCCGTCGGTGTCGACCATGTCGTCGATCGAGACGAACTCGACGTCGGGGTTGGCCTCGGCCGCCTCGGCCGCTGCGGGGGCCAGGAGGAAGCCGACCGTGACGATCAGGTTGCAGTTCTGGTCGATGAGGCTGGAGATGTTGCCCGCGTACTCGGACTCGTCCTTGGACTCGACGGTGATCGGCGTGACGCCGAGGTCGTCGCCCGCCTCGAGCAGCCCCTCGTAGCCGAGCTGGTTGAAGGACTTGTCATCGAACCCGCCGGCGTCCGAGACCATGCACGGAAGGAAGTCGGTCGCGGCTTCTCCGCCGCCGGCCGATCCGCCGTTGCTCTCGGGTGCCGCGCCGCATCCGGCGAGAGCGGCGATCACGCCCGCGGCGACGGTGATGCCGGCGAGCTTCTTGGTGGTAGAGATGGTCAACTCTTGCCTCCCCTGAACGAACCCGCGACCATCGCGGATCGCTCAAAGTTACCGATTGTGACGTCTGCGCGCACCTGCGCGCATGGTGGCCTTCGGGAATGGTTATCAACCTGAAACCAACGCCTGGGCGGGCGTGCTCGCATGAGCACGATGGGCGCTCCCGCGCCTACTTCGGCGCGCGGAACCGGCTCAGAGCACGTCGCCTCGGCCGGTGAGCTTGAGCGACTCGACCACGCCCTTCACGCGCTGCGCATGCTCGGTCGTTGTGACCAGAAGCGCATCCGGGGTGTCGACGACGACGATGTCCTTCACGCCGATGAGGCTGATCACGCGAGAGGTCTGGCTCACGAGGATCCCGCTGGCGGCATCGCTGAGCACCCGCGCGCGCGGCCCGAGCACGGCGAGGTCGTTCTTGCGCCCGTTGGAGATGAGCTTGGTGAGCGACGCGAAATCGCCCACGTCGTCCCAGTCGAAGTGCCCGGGCACCACGGCGAGGCGGCCGCGCTCGGCCGCCGGCTCGGCGACGGCGTAGTCGATCGCGATCTTCGGCAACGAGGGCCAGATGCGGTCGACCGCGGGGCCCCGCCGCTCGCGGTCGTCCCACGCCTCGGCGAGCTCCATGAGCCCCGCGTGCAGGGCGGGCTGGTGCATCTCCAGCTCCTGCAGCAGCACATCGGCGCGGCTGATGAACATGCCCGCGTTCCACAGGTAGGTGCGCTCGGCGAGGTACTCCTTCGCCGTCTGAAGGTCGGGCTTCTCCACGAAGCGCTCCACGAGGGCCGCCTCGCGCGCACCGTCGACGACGAGTTCGCCGCCGCGCTTGATGTACCCGAAGCCGACGGCGGGCTCGGTCGGCGCGATGCCGATCGTGCAGATGTAGCCTTCTTTGGCCACCTCGACGGCGTCGCGCACGGCGAACTCGAACACGCGCGTGCCGCGGATGACGTGGTCGGCGCTGAACGAGCCGACCACCACGTCGGGGTCGCGTCGGTGCAGGATGGCGGCCGCGAGCCCGATGGCCGCGGCCGACTCTCGCGGCTCGGACTCGAGGATCACGTTGCGGTCGTCGATGCCGGGCAGCTGCTCCTCGACGGCGGCGCGGTGCGCGCGCCCGGTGACCACCGCGATCCGGTCAGGACCGGTCAGCGGCTCCAGCCGGTCCCAGGTGTCGCGCAGCAGCGACCGCCCCGATCCGGTGAGATCGTGCAGGAACTTGGGCGCATCCGCGCGCGACAGCGGCCAGAGCCTGCTGCCGATCCCGCCGGCGGGGATGATCGCGTAGAAGTCGTCGATGGGTTCGCGCATCCCCCCAGGGTATCCGCCGCCCCTTTCGCCGTTCGATCCTCGCGCTCTCCAGTTATCCACAGGCGCAGATATCTCGACATCGAGACACTTAGGATGCCCTTCCTCGCCCGCACTCTCCACCTGGGAATAGGATGGGAGCGATCGGATGCGCCTTCGCGCGCGCACCGACCTCGCTTCGACCAGGGAGGACGACCGTGTCCGCAGGCACACGCTTGACACCGTCCGTATCGGAGACCACGTCCAGAACGCCCCGGGGCACGCTGTACCGCGGACGCGAGGGCATGTGGTCGTGGGTGTTCCACCGCATCACCGGCATCGCCATCTTCTTCTTCCTCCTCGTGCACGTGCTCGACACGGCGCTCATCCGGGTCTCCCCCGAGGCGTACGACGCCGTGCTGGGCACGTACAAGAACCCGCTCATGGGCATCGGAGAGGTCGTGCTCGTGGCGGCGATCGCCTTCCACGCGCTCAACGGCCTGCGCATCATCCTCGTCGACCTGTGGTCGAAGGGCGCCCGCTATCAGCGGCAGATGTTCTGGTGCGTCATCGGCGTATGGCTCGTGCTGCTGGCCGGGTTCGTGCCGCGCCATCTCATCAACGTCTTCTCCGGAGGTTCGCACTGATGTCCGCCCAGGCACAGCTCCAGGTCCCGGCCGCGACCCCCGCACGCCGTCGTCGCGGCGTGAACCTCGAGAAGTGGGGCTGGATCTTCATGCGCGCCTCCGGCGTCGTTCTGGTCGTGCTGATCTTCGGCCACCTGTTCGTGAACCTCATGCTCGGCGAAGGCATCCACGCGCTGGACTTCGCCTTCGTCGCCGGAAAGTTCGCCAACCCGTTCTGGCAGTGGTGGGATGTGCTGATGCTCTGGCTGGCGCTCATCCACGGCGCCAACGGCATGCGCACGGTCGTGAACGACTACGTCACCCATCCCGGCGTCCGCAAGGCGCTCGTGTGGGCCCTGGGTCTGGCCGCCGCGCTTCTGATCGTGCTGGGCACGCTGGTGGTGTTCACCTTCGATCCCTGCAACGGCGTCCTCGAGGACGGCTCGATGTGGGAAGCCTGCCTGGCCATAGGCAACTGAGCGACGAGATAGATAGGCATACGAGAGTGACCACCCAGACTCAGGATTCCGTCGTCAAGAACGGTGTGCACCACCACGAGTTCGACGTCGTCATCGTCGGCGCCGGCGGCGCGGGCATGCGCGCCGCGATCGAGGCGGGCCCCGGCGCCAAGACGGCCGTCATCACCAAGCTCTACCCCACGCGCTCGCACACCGGCGCGGCGCAGGGCGGCATGGCCGCAGCTCTGGCCAACGTCGAAGAGGACAGCTGGGAGTGGCACACCTTCGACACCGTCAAGGGCGGCGATTACCTCGTCGATCAGGATGCGGCCGAGATCCTCGCGAAGGAGGCCATCGACGCCGTCATCGACCTCGAGAACATGGGCCTGCCCTTCAACCGCACTCCCGAGGGTAAGATCGACCAGCGCCGGTTCGGCGGCCACACGGCCAACCATGGCAAGACCCCCGTGCGCCGTGCCTGCTACGCCGCCGACCGCACCGGGCACATGATCCTGCAGACGCTGTTCCAGAACTGCGTCAAGCTCGGCATCAACTTCTTCAACGAGTTCTACGCGCTCGATCTCATCACCGTGAAGGACGAGAGCGGCAAGACCGGCATCGCCGGCGTCGTGGCGTACGAGCTCGCCACCGGCGAGCTGCACGTCTTCCACGCCAAGGCCGTCATCTTCGCGACCGGCGGGTTCGGCAAGATCTTCAAGACCACCTCGAACGCGCACACCCTCACCGGCGACGGCGTGGGGATCGTGTGGCGCAAGAACCTGCCGCTGGAAGACATGGAGTTCTTCCAGTTCCACCCGACCGGCCTCGCGGGCCTGGGGATTCTCCTCACCGAGGGCGCGCGCGGCGAGGGCGCGATCCTGCGCAACGACTCGGGCGAGCGCTTCATGGAGCGCTACGCCCCCACGATCAAAGACCTCGCGCCGCGCGACATCGTCGCCCGCTCGATGGTGCAGGAGGTCGCGGAGGGACGCGGCGCCGGGCCGCACAAGGATTACGTGTACCTGGACTGCACGCACCTGGGCGCCGAGGTGCTGGAGACCAAGCTCCCCGACATCACCGAGTTCGCCCGCACCTACCTGGGCGTCGACCCGGTCACCGACCCGGTGCCGGTGATGCCCACGGCGCACTACGCGATGGGCGGCATCCCCACCAACAACGACGCCGAGGTGCTTTCCGACAACGACACCGTCGTGCCGGGTCTGTACGCCGCGGGCGAGTGCGCCTGCGTGTCGGTGCACGGCTCGAACCGCCTGGGCACCAACTCGCTGCTGGACATCAACGTGTTCGGCAAGCGCGCGGGCCGCAACGCGGTCGAGTACTCCAAGACGGCCGAGTTCCTGCCTCTTCCCGAGGATCCCGCGAAGAACGTGCGGGAGATGATTGAGGGCCTGCGCAGCGGCACCGGCACGGAGCGGATCGCGGTGCTGCGCAAGAAGCTGCAGGACGAGATGGATCGCGGCGCCCAGGTGTTCCGCACGCACGAGTCTCTCGAGCATGTGCTCGGCGTGATCGCCGAACTGCGCGAGCGCTACAAGAACGTGCACGTCGACGACAAGGGGCACCGCTTCAACACCGACCTGCTCGAAGCCGTGGAGCTGGGCTTCCTGCTCGACATCGCCGAGGTCGTCGTCTACGCCGCGCAGAACCGCGAGGAGAGCCGCGGCGGGCACATGCGCGACGACTTCCCCCAGCGCGACGACGAGAAGTACATGAAGCACACGATGGCGTACCTCACGGGCGACCCGCACTCGTCGACCCCGTCGGATCACATCAAGCTCGACTGGAAACCGGTCGTCGTCACGAACTACCAGCCGATGGAGAGGAAGTACTGATGTCGAACGCCGTGGTTGAGGCCGTCGAGGAGACGCCCGGAGCCGACGTCGCGAACGACAGCGGCGTGCAGTCCTACCTGGTGACCTTCATCATCCGCCGGTTCGACCCCGAGGTCGATGCCGAGCCGCACTGGGTCGACTACGACGTGGAGATGTACGCCACCGACCGCGTGCTCGACGCGCTGCACAAGATCAAGTGGGAGGTCGACGGCTCACTGTCCTTCCGCCGCTCGTGCGCGCACGGCATCTGCGGATCGGATGCGATGCGCATCAACGGCCGCAACCGCCTGGCCTGCAAGACCCTCATCAAGGATCTCGACATCTCCAAGCCGATCTACGTCGAGGCGATCAAGGGCCTGCCGCTGGAGAAGGACCTCATCGTCGACATGGAGCCGTTCTTCGCCTCCTACCGCGAGGTGCAGCCGTTCCTCGTCGCGAACACCACGCCCGAGAAGGGCAAGGAGCGCATCCAGTCGATCGCCGACCGTGCGATCTTCGACGACACCACCAAGTGCATCCTGTGCGCGGCGTGCACCTCGTCGTGCCCGGTGTTCTGGACCGACGGGCAGTACTTCGGCCCGGCGGCGATCGTGAACGCGCACCGGTTCATCTTCGACTCGCGCGACGACAACGCCGACGTGCGCCTCGACATCCTCAACGACAAAGAGGGCGTGTGGCGCTGCCGCACGACCTTCAACTGCACGGAGGCGTGCCCCCGAGGCATCGAGGTCACCAAAGCCATCGCCGAGGTGAAGCAGGCGGTGCTGCGCGGCGGACGCTGACCGCCCGCGAGATGAGGTGGGGGCGTGGCCGATCCGGATGCCGATGACCGCGACACCGGCCGTCTCGACGTCGCCGTGGAGCGCGCGACGGCCCTGACCCAGCGCACGCTCGCGCTGTTCCCCGTCCGGGTGTGGCGGCATTTCCTGCAGAACAACGGCTTCCTCCTCGCCGCCGGCGTCAGCTATCAGGCACTGTTCGCGATCTTCGCCGCGATCTATCTCGCGTTCGCGATCGCCGGCCTCTGGCTCGGCGCCAGCCCGAGTGCGGTCGAGGCACTGATCCGGATCATCAACGGCTACATCCCCGGCCTCATCGCCGAGGAGCACGGACTGGTGACCCCCGAGCAGGCGCAGGAGATCGCGGTCGGCACGACCGGCGTGCTGAGCATCACCGGTCTCATCGCCCTCGGCGCGGTGATCTGGACCGCGATCGGCTGGGTCACCTTCTCGCGCCGCGCGGTGCGCGACATGTTCGGCCTGCCGCCCGATCGGCGCAGCTATCTGCTCCTGAAGCTGCGCGATCTCGTGGCCGCGCTGATCTTCGGGGTCGCCCTCATCCTCGGGTCGATCCTGAGCTACGGCAGCGCGGCGCTGCTGAGCTGGGTGCTCAGCCAACTGGGCTGGGACGCCGGCTCGAGCTCGGTGAACATCGGCATCCGGTTCGGGACCGTGGTGGTGTCGTTCATCCTGCTATCGACCGCCCTGGCGATGATGGTGCGGTTCTTGACGGGCACCGCACTGCGCTGGCGCACAATCGCACCGGGCGCGCTGCTGGGCGGCGGGGCGATGACGGTGCTGCAGCTGGGCGCCGGTCTGCTGCTCAGCCACACACCGAACAACCCGCTGCTGGCGACCTTCGCGATCTTCGTCGGACTGCTGCTCTGGTTCCGCGTGAACGGCGTCGTCATGCTCGTAGCGGCCGCGTGGATCGCCGTCACCGCACAGGATCGTGATCTGCCGATGCTGACGCAGAGCGACGACGACCGCGCTGAGGTCGAGCACCAGGCTCTGGTGCTGGCAGCGCGGATCCGCCTGCGCGATGCCCGTCGCGGGCTCGATCGGGCGCCGTGGCACCGCCGCTGGCGCGCACGACGCGCGGTGCGAGCGGCGGGGTCGGAGCTCTCCTCGCTCCTCGACAATCCGCCGACGTCGACGAGCCCCGACACCGCGTCGCCCCGGCGGCTCGTGGCCGCCCTCACCCGCGGCCGGGAGGATGTCGGCGGGTCTCGTTAGGCTTGATGCATGCCCCATCTTCGTATCGCCTCGGTCAACGTCAACGGCATCCGGGCGGCGGTGCGCAACGGCATGCACGCCTGGCTCGACGCGGCCGACGTCGACATTCTCACGGCGCAAGAGGTACGGGGGCAGGACGAACATCTCGAGTCGGCCTTCCCGGGCTGGACGATCGTGCACGACGAAGCGGCGGCCAAGGGACGCGCCGGCGTCGCCGTCATCAGCCGCGTGCCGATCCTCGCCTCGCGCACGACCCTCGGGGGTGACGACGTCGACTCCCGAGGTCGCTGGCTCGAGGCCGACGTGCGCCTCGGCAACACTCCGCTCACGGTCGTCAGCGCCTATGTGCACACCGGCGAGGCCGACACCCCCAAGCAGGTCGCGAAGTGGGGCTTCCTCGACGCGATGGAACAGCGGATGGCTCAGCTCGGCGCCGACAGCGCACTCGCGCTCGTGACCGGCGATCTCAACGTGGGGCACCGCCCCCTCGACATCCGCAACTGGAAGGGCAACGTCAAGAAGTCCGGGTACCTCGCACGCGAGCGCGCCTACTTCGACCGCTTCGTCGGCGCGGCGGGCGAGCCCGTGACCGGGCAGGAGGGCATCGGACGGGGCACGGTCGGCCAGCTCAGCGACACACGCCCGTATGCGGCGGAGGGTGGCGGAACCGGGCTCGGCTGGGTCGACATCGGGCGCGCCGCGCATGGAGAGGTCGATGGCCCGTACACCTGGTGGTCGATGCGCGGGCAGGCGTTCGACAACGACACCGGGTGGCGCATCGATTACCACCTCGCCACGCCGTCGCTCGCAGCGCGAGCGGGCGGGTACACCGTCGCCAGGGCGGCGAACTACGCCGAGCGGTGGAGCGATCACGCCCCCGTGATCGTCGACTACACGTTCTGAGCCGCAATACGGCTCGGGCCGGAAGCACTGATCAGGCCGTGAGGAGGATCGCGAACAGCGCACCCACGACGCAGACGTAGCCGAGAAGACACCACGCGAGCGCGCGAATCCGCCGCCCGCGCGGGAAGACCAGCGGCAGAACGAGAGCGAGCACGAGGCCCACCACGGCCGCGAGCAGCGTGCCGAAGATCATCCCGTAACCGTGCGGGTCGGCGCTCGCGCCGGCGAACCGCCCCCGCAGCGCCACGAACACGAGCAGGAGAAACGGGATGCCGACCAGCAGCGACAGCGCGCCTCCCACGATCCGCAGCGCCAGCTCGGAGCGTGGTGCCCCGGAGCGTGGTTCGGAGGGTGGGGCATCCATGCGGGCAGTCTTCCAGGCCCGCAAGACGGCCGCCAGCGAGAACATAGGATTGAGACCGTGACGAAACCCCGCCTGTACTCCGGAATGCAGCCCTCCGCCGACTCCCTCCAGATCGGCAACTACATCGGGGCGCTGCTGCAGTGGCGGGAGCTGCAGAACTCTTACGAAGCCTTCTTCTCGGTCGTCGACCTGCATGCGCTCACCGTCGCGCAGGATCCCGCCGAGCTGCGCGAGAAGACCCGGCGCACCGCGGCGCAGTACATCGCGGCGGGGATCGAGCCGACCAAGTCGACGCTGTACGTGCAGTCGCACGTGCGCGCCCACGCCGAACTGGCCTGGATCCTCAGCACGATCACGGGGTTCGGCGAAGCCGGGAGGATGACGCAGTTCAAGGACAAGTCGGCGCGCTACGGGGCCGATGCCACCTCGGTCGGCCTGTTCACGTATCCGGTGCTCATGGCGGCCGACATCCTGCTCTACCAGACCGACGTGGTGCCGGTCGGCGACGACCAGAAGCAGCACGTCGAGCTCACCCGCGATCTCGCCGAGCGCTTCAACTCGCGCTTCGGCGAGACCTTCACGGTCCCGATCCCGGTGATCCAGAAGGACACCGCCCGCATCTACGATCTGCAGAACCCGACGTCGAAGATGTCGAAGTCGGCCGAGAGCGACGCCGGCGTGCTGTGGCTGCTGGATGACCCGTCGGCCAGTGCGAAGAAGATCATGCGCGCCGTCACCGACAACGAGGGCTCGGTGCGCTACGACCGCGAGAACAAGCCGGGTGTCTCCAACCTGCTCACGATCTACGCGGCGCTCACCGGGCGTCAGATCGCGGCGATCGAAGACGAGTACGCGGGCCGCGGCTACGGCGACTTCAAGAAGGGGCTCGCCGAGGTCGTCACCGGCGAGTTCGGTCCCGTGCGCGAGCGCGTGCTCGAGCTGCTCGACGACCCGGCCGAGCTCGACCGCATCCTCGCCGCGAACGCCGAACGCGCCGACGCCGTGGCCGACGCCACGCTCTCCGACGTGTACGACCGGGTGGGGCTGCTGCGCCGCGTCTGATGCGATCTAGGGTGGACGGATGCAGCCCGTCACCCTGACCACCGAACGACTCGTCCTGCGCGCCCCGGGCATCGACGACGCCGACGCGATCACCGCAGCCTGCCAGGATCCGGAGATCCCCCGCTGGACGACGGTGCCGAGCCCGTACACGCGCGCCGATGCGGAGGAGTTCATCGATCTCGTCGCCCAGTGGTGGCACGACGGCAATCAGACGATCTGGGGCATCTTCGTCGATGGGGCGACTGACGGCGCACTGGTGGGCACCATCGGTCTGCACCACATCGCCGAGCATGCGGCGGGCGGCAACGCCGAGCTCGGATACTGGATGGCGGCCGAGGCGCGCGGTCGGGGTTACCTCGTCGAGGCCGCACGCGCGGTGCTGGACTGGGGTTTCGACGAGCGGGGGCTCGCCCGCATCCAGTGGCGCGCGGTGGTGGGCAACGTCGCCTCGGCGCGCGCCGCGCGGGCGCTGGGCTTCCGGTTCGAGGGCACGCAGCGTCAGGCGCTGACCAGCGCCCGCGGTCGCGATGACGGCTGGATCGCCGCCCTGCTACCCGGCGACGACCGCGCACGCGTCGACTGGCCCATCGACATCGGGCTCTGAGCACCGCCGCTGTCCCGATGTCGGCGCGGGGTGACAGGATGGGCCCATGCCGGAGATGCCGGAGGTTCAGGGACTCGTCGACTTCCTCGCGGAGCGAACAGCGGGCCTGCGCGTCACGCGCGCGAGCGTCGCGGCGATCTCGGCGCTGAAGACCTTCGATCCGCCGATCACCGACGTTCCCGGCAGCAGTGCGACCGGGGTGCGGCGGCACGGCAAGTTCATCGACCTCGTGCTCGCGAGTGACGAGGGTGCATTGCACCTCGTCATCCACCTCGCCAAGGCCGGATGGCTGCGCTGGTACGAGACCTCGCCCACGGCCCCGGTGCGGCCGGGCAGGTCGCCCATCGCGCTGCGCATCGCCTTCGACGACGGCAGCGGGTTCGACCTCACCGAGGCGGGCACGAAGAAATCGCTCGCCGTGTACGTCGTGCGCGACCCGCAGGACGTGCCCGGCATCGCCCGGCTGGGCCCGGATCCGCTCGACGACGACTTCACCCTCGACGTGTTCGCGGGTCTGCTCGCGGGCAGCCGCATGCAGATCAAGGGCCTGCTGCGCGACCAGTCGGTGATCGCCGGTATCGGCAACGCGTACTCCGACGAGATTCTGCATGTGGCGCGCATGTCGCCGTACGCCCTCGCGGGCACGCTCGACGACGAGGCCGTCCACCGGCTGTACGACGCCCTGCGCACGACGCTGCGCGAGGCTGTCGAGACGGCATCGGGCAAGCCCCCGGCCGACCTCAAAGACGCCAAACGCCGCGGGATGCGCGTGCACGCGCGCCGCGGCGAGGCGTGCCCGGTGTGCGGCGATGAGGTGCGCAGCGTGTTCTTCGCCGACCGATCACTGGAGTACTGCCCGACCTGCCAGACCGGCGGCAAGACGCTCGCCGATCGGCGGCTCTCCCGTCTGCTGAAATAGTCGCGCAGGGCGGGAATGCGCCGAGGCGCCCCGCGTTGACTAAACTGGAAGCAACAACGTGCTCCGGGGTCGGTGAGAATCCGAACCGGCGGTGACAGTCCGCGAACAGACGACGCATCCCCAGGATGAGTCCGACGTAGATCCGGTGAAATTCCGGAACCGACGGTGATGCGAGGCGAAGCCTCGCTAGTCCGGATGAGAGGCAGCACGCACACGACGCTCGTGCGCACACCCCATCCCCCGGTTCCGATGAATGGATCTCAGGAAGGGTCGGCGGATGGCGACGACAGCGGAACGCGACGCGATGACGCGTGCGATCGCGCTCGCCGCACGCGGCCCTCGCGGGGTCAACCCGCAGGTCGGCACCGTCATCCTCTCCGCCGATGGCGCCACCCTCGCCGAAGGGTGGCATCGAGGAGCGGGCACCCCGCACGCCGAGGTCGACGCGCTCGCGAAGCTGGCACCGGGTGCCGCGCGCGGAGCCACCGCGGTCGTGACCCTCGAGCCCTGCAATCACACCGGGCGCACCGGCCCGTGCGCCCAGGCCCTGAGCGAGGCGGGCATCGCCCGCGTCGTCTACGCCCTGAGCGACCCGGGCCGCGACTCCGGCGGCGGGGCGGAGCGCCTGCGCGCCGCCGGCGTCGACGTCGAGGCCGGCGAGCAGTCCGCCGCGGCCGAAGAGCTCATCCGCGACTGGCTCGTGGCGCAGCGCCTCGGCCGGCCGCACGTCACCGTCAAGTGGGCGCAGAGCCTCGACGGGCGTGCCGCGGCCGACGACGGCACCAGCCGATGGATCACCGGTTCCCCCGCTCGTGCCGACGTGCACCGCCGCCGTGCCGCCGCCGATGCGATCGTCGTCGGCACCGGCACGCTGCTCACCGACGACCCCGCGCTCACAGCGCGCGACGGCGAGGTGCTGCTGCCGCATCAGCCGATCCCCGTCGTGGTCGGCGCGCGCCCGATCCCCGCGGATGCGGCGGTTCTGCGGCATCCGCATCCGGTCATCGCGCATGCCGATCACGACCTCGACGCGCTCCTGGGCGATCTGCGGGACCGCGGCATCCAGCGGGTCTTCGTCGAAGGAGGGCCGACGCTCGCGAGCGCCTTCCTCGCCGCCGGCCTCGCCGACGAGGTGCTCGCCTACATCGCCCCCGTGCTGCTGGGCGGATCGCGCCTGGTGCTCACCGACATCGGCGTCGGCACCATCGATGCCGCCCGCCGCCTCGTCGTCGAATGGCTGCCCCTCGGCGACGACCTGCTCGCCATCGCCCGCCTGACCGCGACGGCGCAGGAACACGAAGACCACTCGGAGCACGAAGACCTCTCGGAAGGAGAGCACTGATGTTCACCGGGATCATCGAGGAGATCGGCGAGATCGTCGCCATCACGCCGTCGGGAGACGGCTGGCGGCTCACCGTGCGCGCACCGAAGGCCGCCGCCGACGCCGTGCACGGCGAGTCCATCGCCGTCGGCGGGGTGTGCCTGACCGTCGTCGGCTCGACGGCCGACACCTTCGACGCCGATGTCATGAAGCAGACCCTCGACGTCTCGGCCATCGGCGACGTCGAGGTCGGATCACGGGTCAACCTCGAGAAGGCCATGCCCGTCGGCGCACGTCTGGGCGGCCACATCGTGCAGGGTCACGTCGACGGCACGGGCATCGTGCGCGAGGCGCGGCCGGGGGCCGAATGGAGCGTGCTGCGCATCTCGCTGCCGACCGAGCTCGCACCGCTCGTCGTGAGCAAGGGATCCATCACCGTCGCGGGAACGTCGCTGACGGTGAGCGCGGTGAGCGAGCCGGCGGATGCCGAGCCCTGGTTCGAGGTGTCTCTGATCCCCGAGACGCTCACCGCCACCACGCTCGGCGCGCTCGGCACCGGCGACCGCGTGAACCTCGAGACCGACATCCTGGCCAGGCACGTGGAGCGTCTGCTCGCGTTCGGCACCGAATCCTCCGGCGCCGCGGGCGCCGTCACGGAAGGAGGCTCGCGATGAGCCTTTCCCCCATCCCCGAGGCGCTCGACGCGCTGCGCGCCGGGCGCCCCGTGCTCGTGGCCGACGACGAGAACCGTGAGAACGAGGGCGACGTCATCCTCTCGGCGCAGCTCGCCACCCCGGAGTGGATCGCATGGACGGTGCGCTGGTCGTCGGGGCTGCTGTGTGCGCCGATGCCCGCCGAGCTCGCCGATGCGCTGAACCTGCCCCCGATGGTCTCGATGAACGAAGACGCACGTAGCACGGCGTACACCGTGAGCGTCGACGCGGCCGTCGGCGTCACCACCGGCATCAGCGCCTCGGATCGCGCCCGCACCCTCAACGTGCTGAGCAATCCGGACTCGACGCCGGGCGACCTCATCCGCCCCGGGCACATCCTGCCCCTGCGCGCCGTCGACGGCGGGGTGCGCGAGCGCAGCGGACACACCGAGGCGGCCGTCGAGCTGATGCGCCTGGCCGGGCTCGCACCCGTGGGGGCCATCGCCGAGGTCGTCGCGGAGGACGGCAGCATGATGCGCCTGCCCGAGCTGCAGGAACTCGGCGCCCGCGAGCAGATCCCCGTCATCACGATCGAGCAGCTCATCGGCTATCTGAACGAGCATGAACCGCTCCCCTCGTCGACGCCGGTGCGGCGTCGCGTGAGCCTGCGCGCGGACTCCACCGTGCCCACCACGCACGGCACGATGCGCTTCCTCGCCTACAAGGACCGCATCACCGGCACCGATCACCTCGCCGTCGTCTCGGGCGAGCCCGACAGCACCGCACTCGTGCGCGTGCACTCCGAGTGCCTCACCGGTGAGGCGTTCGGCTCGCTCAAGTGCGAGTGCGGCCCGCAGCTCGACGCCGCGCTGGACACCATCGCCGCGGAGGGCGGCGTGGTCATCTACATGCGCGGGCACGAGGGGCGCGGCATCGGCCTGATCAACAAGCTGCGGGCGTACAGCCTGCAGGAGGACGGACTCGACACCGTCGACGCCAACCTCGCCCTCGGCCTGCCCGCCGATGCGCGCGACTATGCGGCCGCGGCGGGCATCCTCACCGATCTCGGCATCTCGCGGGTGCGCCTGATGACGAACAACACCACGAAGGTCGAGGCCCTGCGCGAGCTCGGCCTCGACGTGGTGGAGCAGGTGCCGCTGATCGTCGGCGTCGGGCCGAACAACCACCAGTACCTGGAGACCAAGCGCGACCGGATGGGGCACATCATCGGCGAGGCCGAACTCGCCGCCGCCATGGCGCAGGGCGCCGCGCCCGCATCCGACGAGCCCGGCACGACCGAGATCGACACGACCGAGACCGACACGACCGAGAAGGAGCACGCATGAGCGGCGCAGGAGCACCCACGGCGGGAAAGATCGACGGTCGCGGCCTGAACGTGGTCATCGTCGCCGGCACGTGGCACGAGACCATCACCGACGGCCTCATCGCCGGCGCCGAGCGCACCCTCGACGCCGCGGGGGCGACGCACCGCCTCGTGCGCGTTCCGGGTTCGTTCGAGCTCGCCGTGGCCGCACAGGCGGCCTTCGCCGGCGGCGCGGATGCCGTGGTCGCCCTGGGTGTGATCATCCGGGGCGGCACGCCGCACTTCGAGTACGTCTCGGCGGCGACCACCGATGGGCTGAACCGCGTCGCGCTGGATGCCGGCAAGCCGGTCGGATTCGGCGTGCTGACGCTAGACGACGAGCAGCAGGGCATCGATCGCGCGGGACTGCCCGGATCGACCGAGGACAAGGGTGCCGAGGCGGCCGATGCCGCCCTGCGCACCGCGCGCGTCGTTCTCGACCTGCGCTCGGGAGCCGCCCGGGACTGAGGGTCGCCTGTCTAGCGCGAGGGGGCCGTCGGGCCTACGCTGAGGCGCATGGAGCTCCTTCGCCAGATCGTCGTCTTCATCCACCTCATCGGCTTCGCCGTGCTGTTCGGCGCATGGGTCGCCCAGGCATTCGGCGGGCAGCGCCGGTTCACCCGGCTGATGGACGTCGGCCTGGCGATCGCTGGTCTTGCCGGACTCGCGCTCGCCGCGCCGTGGGGGATCTCCTGGGAGCCCGGGATGAGCTTCTACCTCAAGGTCACCGTCAAGCTCGTCGTGCTGATCGTCATCGGCGCACTGCTGGGCATCGGAAGTGCGCGCCAGCGCAAGGGGGGAAACGTCGCCCCGGCACTCTTCTGGAGCGTCGGCGTGCTCGCTCTCTTGAACGCCGGTTTCGGCCTGTTCTGGCGCTGAGTGATCCGGAAGAGTGTCAACAAGGGTTGACACTCGAAGATCGTCAATGTACATTGACGACATGATCACCGCACAGGCCCTCGGCCCTGAGGGCGAGCCGCTGCCCGAGCTGCGACGCCTCGCGGGCGTCCGGAGCGAGATCGCACGCGCCGAAGAGGTGCAGGTGCGCCGTGCACGCAACGCCGGCTACTCATGGCAGGCGATCGCGGGGGCGCTGGGCGTCACGAAACAGGCGGCGCATAAGAAGTACGGGAGACAATAGCCACATCCCATCTCCGAGAGGACGAGCACACCCATGTCCGCCACGGTGACCCCACGCCGTCGCGGACGCCGCGCACCAGACGACGGCCCTCGCGCGACGTTCCGACAGCTCCTGCCCTTCCTCCTCGAGCACAAGAAGGTGCTCATCGTCGTCGCCGTCCTCAGCATCCTGGGTGCGGCGGCCACGCTCGTGCAGCCGCTGCTCGTAGGCCAGGTGATCGACCGGGTGCAGCACAACCAGGCCCTGGGCGCGCTGATCTGGCTGCTCGTCGCGTTCGTCATCGTCTCATCGGTGATCTCCGGCTACCAGCACTATCTGCTGCAGCGCACCGGCACCGCCGTCGTCTACTCCAGCCGCCGCCAGCTCATCGCCCGCATCCTGCACCTTCCCATCCGCGAGTTCGACGCCCGCCGCACGGGCGACCTCGTCTCGCGCGTCGGCACCGACACGACCCTGCTGTACGCGGTGCTCACGCAGGGCCTTGCGGATGCCGTGGGCAACGTGCTGCTGTTCGCCGGCGCACTCATCGCCATGCTCGTGATCGATCCGGTCCTCCTCGGACTCATCGTGCTCGTGGTCGGCGCATCCGTCGTCGTCGTCGTGCTGCTCAGCGGACGCATCCGCACCGCCTCGACCGCGCAGCAGGAGAAGGTGGGCGAGCTCGCCTCGGGCGTGGAGCGCGCAGTGGGGTCGATCCGCACGGTGCGCGCATCGGGCGCTACCGAGCGCGAGACCGTCGCCGTCACCGGGCTGGCGGAGGAGGCGTACGGGATCGGCGTGCGGATCGCGAAGATCTCGGCCCTCGTCGTACCCGTCGCCGGAATCGCGATGCAGCTGTCGCTGCTGGTCGTACTCGGCGTCGGCGGGTTCCGCGTGGCGGCGGGAGCACTGTCGATCGCGAGCCTCGTGATCTTCATCATGTTCCTCTTCATGATGATCATGCCGCTGGCCTCGGCGTTCGGCGCCATCACCTCGGTGAACCAGGCACTCGGCGCACTCGGGCGCATCCAGGAGGTGCTCGATCTGCCCGCGGAGGACGCGACCGACGAGCCCGTGCGCGGCGAGCGCCTCATGGTCGCCGGCTCGCCGATCGTCGAGTTCCGCGACGTGCGCTTCCAGTACCCGGCGAACGTGGTCGAGGCACGCCGCTCTGCCGAACGCGCGGCGAAGGACCTGCTCGTCGACGCACACGTCGAGCCCACGGATGCGCTCGACGGCGACGCCACGGGCGGACCGCGCGAGGTGCTGCGCGGCGTGTCGTTCCCGGTGACCCGCGGTTCGCGCCTCGCCCTGGTCGGGCCGTCGGGCGCGGGCAAGAGCACGATCCTCTCGCTCATCGAGCGCTTCTACGACCCCACCTCCGGCTCGATCCGCCTCAACGGCGACGACGTGCGCACGTACCCGCGCGACGAGCTGCGGGCGCATTTCGGGTACGTCGAGCAGGATGCGCCGACCCTGGCGGGAACGCTCGCAGACAACCTGCGCCTCGCCTCTCCCGACGCGACCGATGCGCAGTGCGAACAGGTGCTGCGCGCCGTCAACCTCGGCGACGTGCTGGAGCGCTCTCCCCTCGGGCTTGATGCGCCGGTCGGCGAAGACGGCGTGATGCTGTCGGGCGGCGAGCGCCAGAGGCTCGCGATCGCGCGTGCGCTGCTCACCGAGGCTCCCGTGCTGCTGCTGGACGAGTCGACCTCGTCGCTGGACGGCGTGAACGAGCAGCGGATGCGCGAGGCCATCGACGCCGTCGCCACCGGGCGCACGCTCATCGTGATCGCGCACCGCCTGTCGACCGTCATCGACAGCGACCGCATCGTCGTGCTGCAGGGGGGCGAAGTGGTCGGCCAGGGCACGCACGAGGAGCTCCTCGAGTCGACGCCGCTGTATCGCGACCTCGCCCGCCACCAGCTGCTGGTGTAGACGCGGCGGCGGGATGCCGGGGAACACTCAGCCTTGGTCGCCCCGCCATCCCGCCGCCGCGGGTCTGTGATCGCGCCTCAGGCGCGTGCGAGCCGGTGTCGCAGCGCCGACAGCTCGGTGCGCAGCGCGGCCGGCAGGCGGTCGCCGAAGGTGTCGAAGAACTCCTCGGTCGATTCGGCTTCGCGCGACCAGGATTCGGGGTCGACGGCGAACAGCTCGGCAAGATCCGCATCCGACACATCCACGCCCTCGAGGTCGAGGTCTTCGATCCGCGGCAGGCGTCCGATCGGACTGTCGACGGCCGTGACCTGACCCTCCACGCGGCGGATGATCCAGTCGATCACCCGCGAGTTGTCGCCGAAGCCCGGCCACAGGAAGCGCCCGTCATCGCCGCGGCGGAACCAGTTGACCTGGAAGATCCGCGGCAGGCGGTCGAAGCGCACCGAGCGGCCAACGCGCAGCCAGTGCGCGAAGTAGTCGCCCATGTTGTACCCGCAGAACGGCAGCATCGCGAACGGGTCGCGGCGGAGCTCCCCCAGCGTGCCCTCCGCGGCGGCCGTCCGCTCGGACGAGATCGTCGCACCGAGGAAGACGCCGTGGCTCCAGTCGGTGGCCTCCACGACGAGCGGAACATTCGTCGCACGGCGTCCGCCGAAGAGGATGACGTCGAGCGGGACTGCCTCTTCCCAGTCGTCGGAGATCTGCGGGCACTGCGCGGCGGAGACGGTGAAGCGCGAGTTGGGGTGGGCTGCGGGCCGGCCCGAGTCGGGCGTCCACGCGTTGCCCTCCCAGTCGACGAGGTTCGCCGGCGGGGTGTCGGTCAGGCCCTCCCACCACACGTCCCCGTCGGGGCGCAGCGCCACGTTCGTGAAGATCGTGTTGCCCCACAGCGTCTCGACGGCGGTGACGTTGGTCGACTCGCCCGTACCGGGCGCGACGCCGAAGAAGCCCGCCTCGGGGTTGATGGCCCACAGACGCCCGTCCTCGCCGGGACGGATCCAGGTGATGTCGTCACCGAGGGTCTCCACCCGCCATCCGGGGATGGTCGGGCGCAGCATGGCGAGGTTCGTCTTGCCGCATGCGGAGGGGAAGGCGGCGGCGACGTGGTACGACTTGCCCTCGGGCGAGACGACCCGGATGAGAAGCATGTGCTCGGCGAGCCATCCCTCGTCGCGGGCGATCACCGAGGCGATCCGCAGCGCGAAGCACTTCTTGGCGAGGATGGCGTTGCCGCCGTATCCCGAGCCGTACGAGTAGACCTCGAGCGTGTCGGGAAAATGCACGATGTACTTCTCGTCGTTGCAGGGCCATTCGACGTCGGCCTCGCCCGGCTCGAGGGGCGCACCGACGCTGTGCACGGTCTTGACCCATGGCTTGCCCGCGGCGATCTCGCGCATCACCGCGTCGCCGACGCGGGTCATGATGCCGATCGAGGCGACGGCGTATGCGCTGTCGGTGACCTGCACGCCGATGTGCGAGAGCGGGCCTCCGACGGCGCCCATCGAGAACGGGACGACGTACATGGTGCGACCGCGCATCGATCCCTCGAAGATCCGGTCCATCGTCGCGTGCATCTCGGTCGGGTCGGCCCAGTTGTTCGTAGGGCCGGCGTCGACCTCGTTCTCGGACGCGATGAAGGTGCGCGCCTCGGTGCGGGCGACGTCGCTGGGATGCGAGCGCGCGAGGTAGGAACCAGGGCGCCATTCCGGGTTGAGCTTGATGAGCTTGCCCTCGTCGACGAGGTCGCGCAGCAGCGCGTCGTTCTCGGCGCGCGAACCGCCGACCCAGTGCACGCGGTCGGGCTGGGTGAGCGCACGGATGCCGTCGACCCAGGAGACCAGCTCGGCGAAGGCAGGAGTGTCGTAGGAGGGGGCCGCTCCGAACGCGCGCAACGGGGCGGCGGCGGGAACCTGAGGGGTGTGCAGCTCGGCGACGGCCATGTCTACTCCTTCGAAGCGGGATGCCTTGTCTTCATTCTTGTGCCGAGTTCCACGATTTATCGACGATCTCCGTCGTAAGAATCTGGTTTCTTTCGCTATGATCAAGGAATGGCTTCCACCGGACTCGAGCTCAGCACTCTCGGACACCGCATCCGTCATCGCCGTACGCAGGCGGCGCTCACCCTCGACGACCTGGGGGCGCTCGTCGGCGTGGCCGGATCGCAGCTGAGCCTCATCGAGAACGGCAAGCGCGAACCGAAGCTGTCGCTGCTCCAGGCGATCGCCGAGGCGACGGGCACGCAGGTCTCCGATCTCATCTCCGGCGAGCCACCGAACGGGCGCGCGGCGCTGGAGATCGAGCTCGAGCGGGCGCAGAACAGCTCGGTGTTCCGCCAGCTCGGCATCGCGCCCATCCGCGTCACGAAGGGCATGTCGGATGCGACGATCGAGTCGATCCTCGGCCTGCACCGCGAGCTGGTGCGGCGCGAGAGCGAGGCCATCGCGACCCCCGAGGAGGCGCGCAGGGCCAACACCGAGCTGCGACTGCGGATGCGCGCGCAGAACAACCACCTGCCCGACATCGAGCAGCTCGCCGAGAAGCAGCTCAAGGCGGCGGGCCACGTCTCGGGCGCGCTCACCCACCGCACCGTGAACATCATGGCCGAGCGGCTGGGCTTCGAGCTCATCTACGTCGACGATCTGCCGCACTCCACCCGCTCGGTGACCGACCTGGAGCACGGGCGCATCTACCTGCCGCCGGCCTCCATACCGGGCGGGCACGGTCTGCGGTCGATGGCCCTGCAGGCCATGGCGCACCGCCTGCTCGGGCACACCCCGCCCACCTCGTACGCCGACTTCCTGCAGCAGCGGCTCGAGATCAACTACTTCGCCGCGTGCTGCCTCATCCCCGAAACGGCCGGCACCGCGTTCCTGCAGCAGGCCAAGAAGGACCGCAATCTCGCCGTGGAGGACTTCCGCGATGCTTTCGGCGTGACGCACGAGGCGGCCGGGATGCGCATGACCAACCTCATGACCGTGCACCTCGGCATGAGCCTGCACTTCCTGCGCGTCGACGAGACCGGTGCGATCACGCGCGTCTACGAGAACGACGACCTGCCGCTGCCGATGGACGTGACCGGTGCCGTGGAAGGCCAGCCGGTGTGCCAGCGCTTCTCCGCCCGCATCGCGTTCACCCAGCACAACCGCACCACCGAGCACTACCAGTACACGGACACCCCCGCGGGCACCTACTGGTGCTCGACGCAGACGGGCTCGTCGACCGACGGCGGGTTCTCTGTCACGGTGGGCGTGCCGTTCGACGACGCGCGGTGGTGGCGCGGACGGGAGACGTCGCACCGCGCCCAGTCGACGTGCCCCGACGAGTCGTGCTGCCGCCGCGCTCCCGCCGACATCGCCGAGCGCTGGAGCGGCAAGGCGTGGCCGAGTGCTCGTGTGCACACGCACATGTTCTCCCCGCTCCCCCGCGGCAACTTCCCCGGCGTCGACGACGGCGAGGTGTACGAGTTCCTGGATCGGCACGCGAGCCAGTGAGCCAGTGAGGCGGATCAGCCGGTCACGAAGTCGGCGTACCGCGACAGGGCGGCCCGCACGTCGCCCGGATCGATCGCCGGATCGAGCATCTCGGCGACGGGTTCCTCTCGATGCCGGCCCACGGCGAGCGAGTGCGTCCAGTTTCCGACGATCCGCCCCTCGGCGAGGATGATGGGCCGCACCATGCCGTTCCTGCCGGGCCCCGTCGCCTTCTGCGCCGCCGCATCGGCGACCGGCGAGCGGTCGGCGTACGAGATGTAGAACTCCTCGAACGCGCCGAGGGTGAGCACACCGTTCGCCTTCGGCGACCGCCGCGGGCGGGTGCGGGCGAGGAACACGCCCTCGTCGACCTCCGTGATGCGGTCGGTCCGCACGGCGCCGCGCGCTGCCGCATCCCGCGCCTGCGTGAGGGTGAGCCCCGACCACCACGCGAAGTCCTCTGCGGTGGCCGGGCCGTGGCCGTCGACGTAGCGGAGGAAGAACTCCGCGAGCGGGTCGTCGGGCGCGGGAACATCCGGCAGCCATCCGTCCGCGAGCACGAAGCACTGTTCGCGGCTCGCCGCCCCGTCGCGGTGCACGACCGGGCCCTGCACGATCAGACCCTGCCACGAGAGCTCGGCGAGGAGGTGGTTGCCGCGCTGCCCGCCCGGGTCGATGCCGGCACTCATCCACGCGGCGAAGAGCTCTGCCCGCGCGAGCCCTCCCCCGCTCAGCGCGGCGACGAGGACGTCCCGCGCGCGTCCGACGACGGCGTCGTCGATGCCGAGTTCACGCATGCGCCCGGCGTCCTGCCTGCGCTGACGGTCGGCCGTGAGCCCGAGCACCCAGCGGACGTCGCACGCGGGCAGGATGTGCAGCGTGCCGCGCATCGGCCAGGTGCGCACGAGAGCACCTTCGTCGAAGGCCGTGTCGACCGCGTCCATCGTCGGCGACCCCGCCGAGCGAGCGGCGAGCGCCCAGCGCCCCGCCCCGAAGTCCTGGGCCTGCACGGCGAGCATGTGTTCCGCCGCGGCAACGGGCGTGCGCGCAGGGGCGCTGAGCCGATGCGAGCGCAGCCGTTCGCTCAGCAGGGTGCGCAGTGTCATCCCCTCATCCTGCCCCGAGCCACCGACACGGCCGAGACGGCGGCGGCGCGGCGGCCCGAGACCGGCTCAGCCGGCGAGCGTCACCTCGCGACGCACCGGCACGACGACCGGGTGCGAGCCCGCCATGACCTCGATCACGCGCACGACCTGGCACGAGTATCCGTACTCGTTGTCGTACCAGACGTAGAGCACCACATCGCGGTCGTTCGCGATCGTGGCCAGGCCGTCGACGATGCCTGCGCGGTGCGAGCCGACGAAGTCGCTCGAGACCACCTCGGGCGACTCGACGTAGTCGATCTGCTGGCGCAGCTTCGAGTGCAGCGATACGCGGCGCAGGTAGTCGTTGAGCTGCTCCTTGGTCGCCGGGCGCTCCAGGCCCAGGTGCAGCACGGCGAGCGACACGTCGGGCGTGGGGACGCGGATCGCCGAGCCGGTGAGCTTGCCCGCCAGCTCCGGCAGCGCCCGCGCCACGGCCTTGGCCGCTCCGGTCTCGGCGATCACCATGTTCAGCACCGCCGAGCGCCCGCGCCGGTCGCCCTTGTGGAAGTTGTCGATGAGGTTCTGGTCGTTCGTGAACGAGTGCACCGTCTCGACGTGCCCGCGCACGATCCCGTATGCCTCGTCCATGGCCTTGAGCACCGGGGTGATGGCGTTCGTGGTGCACGAGGCGGCCGACAGGATGCGGTCGGCGTCGTCGATCGTGTCATGGTTGATGCCGTGCACGATGTTCTTCAGCGCGGCCTTGCCCGGTGCGGTGAGCAGCACGCGGGCGACGCCCGCCGACTCCAGGTGGCGGCTCAGCCCCTCCTCATCGCGCCAGCGGCCGGTGTTGTCGACGACGATGGCGTCGTGGATGCCGTACGCGGTGTAGTCGATCGTGCCGGGGTCGTCGGAGTAGATCACCTGGATGCGCGTGCCGTTCGCGACGATCTGCTCGGCCTCCTCGTCGACGGTGACGGATCCCTCGAAGCGCCCGTGCACGGAATCGCGCAGCAGCAGCGAGGCGCGCTTGACGAGATCGTTCTCGGCGCCGCGGCGCACGACGATCGCACGCAGGCGCAGCCCGTTGCCGCCGCCGGTGTGCGCGATGAGGATGCGCGCCAGCAGACGCCCGATGCGGCCGAAGCCGTAGAGCACGACATCGGTGGGCTCGGCGGCGGGCGCGTTGCCGGCCGCGGCCAGCGCGGCCCGCACGTGCTCGAGGAGGTCGCCGCCCTCGGCCGCGTGAGATTCGACCAGGCGCGCGACGTCGATCGATGCCGCCCCGGGGGCGATCTCGCGCAGCGCCTCGAGCACGGCGAGCGTGTCGGTGAGCGCGAGCTGGCCGTGGCCGAGCTGGGCGACGCGCTCGTGCACCTCGAGGATGCCGGTGGTGGAGAGTCCGAGCAGGCGGTGCCCGTGCAGCGAGGTGACCACCTCGTGTTCGCGGGTGAGCGCGCCGACCAGCGGGATCATCCGCTCGGCGAGCTCTTCCCGTGCCATCCAGTCGTCGCGGTGCGCGGCGGTGGAGTCGGTGGCGGCGAGGTCTTTGAGGGAGGCGGAATCGTTGAGGGAGGCAGAGTCGTGCACGGCGTCGTTCATCGGGATCCTTGCGGGTGGTCGTACGGCCCGGGATGCGGGCGGCGTCGCTGTCGGGGCCGATCGGCCCGCCTCCAGCCTATGCAGTCGCCGCCTCCGGGCCCTCCCGATCCACAGGGCAAGAACCGGGATTCCTTAGCGCGCCGCAAGATCGGTTCGGTCGCACCACGCCATCCACCCCGAGTGCACGGCCTCCCGCCCAGTGAGCGGGATATTCACGGGAACAAGCCGCGCAGTCGGCGGGAAGCCGTGCACTCGGCGAAGGGAGAGCGCGCCCGGCGAGCGACAGCGCGACGGTCAGGACAGCGCGGCGACGGCGTCGCGCAGGATGCCGTCCGAGGCGACCAGCGCCGCCGCGCCCGCCGTGGCATCCGCCCCGGTCATGACGGTGAGCAGGGCGAGCTTGACCGATCCGTCGGCCTCGCGCAGCGCCCGCACGGCCGCCGCCGCGTCGACGCCGGTGAGCTGCATGACGGTGCGCGCGGAACGGGCGTGCAGCTTCTCGTTCGTCGCGCGCAGGTCGACCATCACGCCGCGATAGGTCTTGCCGAGCCGGATCATCGACAACGTGGTGAGCATGTTGACGACGAGCTTCTGCGAGGTGCCGGCCTTCAGCCGCGTGGACCCGGTGATGAACTCCGGCCCGACGACGGTCTCGATGGCGATGTCGGATGCGGCGCCGATGGGAGATGCGGCATTCGCGGCGACGGCGACGGTCAGCGCGCCCACGGCGGCCGCGTGGCGCAGCCCGCCCAGCACGTACGGCGTGCGCCCCGACGCCGAGATCCCCACGACGGTGTCGTCGGGTCCGACCGAGAGCGCGGCCAGCTCCCGCGCCGCGGCGGCGTCGTCGTCTTCGGCGTTCTCCACGGCGGAGCGGATGGCCTTCTCGCCGCCGGCGATGATGCCGACCACCATCGACGGGTCGGTGCCGAAGGTGGGCGGGCATTCCGAGGCATCGAGCACACCCACGCGCCCCGCCGTGCCCGCCCCGATGTAGAGCAGCCGGCCGCCGCGGCGGAAGCGGTCGGTGATCCCGTCGACGGCCGCGGCGATCGCCTCGCTCTGCGTCGCGACGGCACCGGCGACGAGGGCGTCTTCGGCGTTCATCCGCCGCACGAGCTCGATCGTGGTGAGCAGGTCGAGGTCGCCGCGGTCGGTGGTGGCAGTCTCGGTCGACAGGGCGGAGAGCTCGTCGATGAGCTCCTGCAGGCGCGTGGTGTCATCCCGCACGGTAGACCCGCCTTTCGTGGAGGGAGGAGGGATCGCGGGCGATCAGGGTGGCGCCGTGCAGGGCGTCGCCGACAGCATCCCGCACGTCGAATCCTGCCGCGGCGAGCGCACCGGTCAGCGCGGCATGGAAGCCCGGATGCACGGTGAGCCCGCCGTGCACGACGATCGGAGTGCTGCCTGTGCCCGCCGCGGCGGAGGCGGTGCGCACGAGCAGGCGAACGGCCTCGTCGCGGATGCCGACGGCGACGTCGTCTCCGGCCTCGGCGGCGTCGAGCACGAGGGGTGCGACCGTGGCGAGGCGGCGGGCGACGGGTTCACGCGCCGCCAGCCAGGTGATCGGCGAGGCCTCGTCGCCGATGTGCGCGTCCAGCGCGGCCGACAGGGCCGTTCCTGCCCCCAGGCCGTCGCGGGCGCCGAGCACGGCGCGCACGGCTTCGCGGCCGAGCCAGGAACCGCTGCCGAAGTCGCCCAGGTCGGGGCCCCAGCCGTCGACGAGACGGGCGTCCGCGGCATCCGTGCCCAGCGCCACGGCGCCTGTGCCCGCGATGAGCAGCACGCCCTCGCCCCCGCCGAGCGCGCCCGCGTGCGCGGTGACGACGTCGGAGGTCACGGCCGCCGCGGCGCCCGTCGCATCGTGCAGCAGATGCGCGAGCTCGGCGGCCGCATCCGGAGAAGCCCAGGCGCCCGCGGCGCCGACTCCGATGCACCGCAGCGACGCCCGATCGATCGGGAGCGCCTCGAGCAGCGGGCGGATGGCCTCCGCCGCCAGGCGCACGCCGTCGGCCGCGGCGAGGCCGGGCGCCCCGGGGCCGTCGGTGCGGATGCGGCGCTCGCCGTCGACCAGTTCGACGCGGCAACGCGACTTGCCCAGATCGACCGCAACGGCCGTGCTCTCCGTGGGGGGCATCCGGGCTCCTCTCCCGCGATCACGACTCAGGACGTAAAGACTCTACAGTCTCGGCGCTATATCTGAAAGAATCTTTCGTAACGACGGAAGCCCCCGATCGCGCGATACTGGAGCACCGCCAGGAGGTTCGGATGAGCATACAGTCCACGATCGAAGCGAGCATCGCAGCCATGCCGCCCTCGCTCGCCCGCGTCGCCGCGGCCGTGCGCGAGAAGCCGTCGATCGTGATCGACATGACCATCAACGAGCTCGCCGACGCCTGCGGCACGTCGGTCGCCTCGGTCGTGCGCTTCTGCCGGGCGATCGGGCTCGGCGGGTACGCGGCGCTGCGCATGGCGCTGGCCACCGAGATCGGCCGGGAGTCGGTGCAGTTCGCCGACCACTCGGGATTCGGATCCGATATCGCCGCCGAGGACTCGTTGCGCGATGCGGCGGCGAAGATCGCCGCACTCGAGCGCCTTGCCATCGAGGAGACGATCGGACACCTCGACTACGCCGTGCTCGAGAGCGCGGTCGGCGCGATCGACGCCGCCGACCGCATCCTGCTCTTCGGCATCGGCGCGAGCCAGATCGTCGCCGAAGACCTCGGGCACAAGCTGCTGCGCGTCGGGCGCAACGCCATCGTGCTCTCCGACGCGCACGAGGCCGTCGCCTCGGCCGTGCTGCACCGCGCGCCGACTACGGCGATCGGCTTCTCGCACCTCGGCACCACCCCCGAGACGATCCGCTTCGTCGAGGTGGCCCGTGCCAACGGCGCCGCCACGATCGGCGTGACCTCGAGCCCCGACTCGGCGTTCGCACGGGCCGTGGACCACCCGCTGTTCACCGAGGTGCGCGAGTCGCGCTTCCGCGCCGGGGCGATGGTGAGCCGCATCGCCCAGCTCGCCGTCGTCGATGCGCTGTTCGTGGGCGTTGCCCAGCGCCGCTATGCCGAGACACTCGACGCGCTCGAGCGCACCCGCGAAGCCACCCGCGCCGTCCGCGGCGCCTGAGCTCCGCACTGCTTCCCGCGACGACATCGGCGTTCGTCACGCATTCGTGAGGTAAATCATCTCCACTCTGCTGGACAAGCTTGTAAATTGTCACCATACTGATGTCACCGCCTCGCCCGAGAAAGGACTCGCCCCCGTGACCGCGCCCCCTCCCGATCCGCAGATCCGCACCTTCCGCGCCGGCGACGGCGTCGCGATCCCGGATGCGTGGACCCGGTCGGCCCCGCAGGACGGCATGACCCCGCAGCGGTTCCGCGACCTCGTGCTGCTGGATCGCAATTTCGATGCGAACGGCCTGTTCGTCGCCGAAGACACCGAGGGAGCGGTGATCGGGTCGGCCTATGCCGTGCGCCGTCGCGTCGCCCACGACGGCGACGACCTCGAGCCCGACACGGGGTGGATCCCCTTCTTCTTCGTCACGCCGGAGCACCGCGGGCGCGGTCTCGGCCGCGCGCTGCTCGAGGCCACGCGGGGCTGGCTTCGCGACCAGGGCGCCACGCAGGTCTTCTTCTCCAGCTACACGCCGAACTACGTGCTCCCAGGGCTCGATGCGGCGCGCTATCCGGCTGCCGCATCCCTGCTTTCCTCGCTCGGCTTCGAGGTCGTCGAGCGCCCGAGCGCCATGGACCGCTCGCTCATCGGCTACGAGATGCCCGCCGAGGTGCGCGAGCGCGCCGACGCCCTCCGCGCCGAGGGCTGGTACCTGGGCAGCCCGCAAGGCGACGACGTCGTCGCCCTCGTGAAGATCGCCGGCGAGCGGTTCAACTCCGACTGGGCCCGCGCCATCCGCGAGGGGATCGTGGCGGGCATGCCCCCGGAGCGCATCGTCATCGCCCGCGACCCCGACGGCGCCGTGATCGGCTGGGGCATGCACGGCACCTACGAAGCGGTCATCGAGCGGTTCGGCCCCTTCGGCGTGCTGCCGGAGAGCCGAGGCACAGGGCTCGGCAAGGTGCTGCTGCACCTCACCCTCGAGCGGATGACGGCCCTCGGCGCGCACAGCGCGTGGTTCCTCTGGGCCGACGAGGGCTCCATCGCCTCCGCCCTCTACGAGAAGACCGGATTCGCGGCGACGCGCACCTTCGACATCCTGCGCGCCGCACTCACCCAGACTCAATGGCAGAAACCCGATCACAACGAAAAGGAGTGCTGAACAATGAATGCCACACGCCCTCGACACGTGCCGCGGCGCCTCGCCGTCGGCGCTGCGCTGGTAGCTGGAAGTCTGGCAGTCAGCTTGACTGCATGCAGTCCTGGTGGCGACACCGACGGCAGTACCACTGTGACGATCTGGAGTTGGCGCACGGAAGATCAAGCGGCAATGGATCGGATCTTCGATTCGTTCGAAAATGAGCATCCTGAGATCACCGTCGATTTCCAGACGATTCCGGATGCGGAGTACCAGAACCGAGTCAGCACGGCCCTACAAGGTGGTCAGGGACCCGACATCGTGCAGCTCAAAGCGTACGGTGAGCTCCAACCTCTCATCGATGCCGCGCTCATCGAGCCACTCGACGAACTCGTTCCCGAACTCGACTCCCTTCCGGACACAACGAAAGCCGGATTGCGCGGCATCGAAGATGGCAACCTGTACGGCGTGCCGTACTCCATCGTCAACACGGGAGTCTTCTACAACAAGGAGATCTTCACCGCGAATGCCCTGGAGGTACCGCAAACCTACGATGAACTGATTGCAGCCTCGCAGACACTGCTCGACGCAGGCGTCATCCCGATTGCCGCAGGAGGCGCTAACGGCACGTCCTGGGCTCTGGAGATGGCTCTCGCAGCTGTTGCCCCCAGTCAGATCGGCCCTGAGTTCTATGACGAGGCGATGGCTGGAAAGGTCGACTTCACCGACCCGCGGTATGTGGCGGCGCTGCAGCGCATGGTTGACATGTTGCCGTATTATTCTCCCGGCTTCCAAGGGGTCGACTACACCACCGCGACGCAACAGTTCATCGGTGGTGACGCGGCCATGTTCATCGGGGGTTCCTACGAGAACGGCAGTTTTGCGTCTCAGAATCCGGATCTGGACTTCGGATTCTTCCCGTATCCGGTCGATGACCCGGCCGACACCGCCTACACATCGTCGTTCGTCGATGGCTCGTATGGTCTGCCTGTCGACGCTGAGCACCGCGATGCGGCCATCGAGGTCCTGAACTTCATGGCGACCGCCGAGTTCGCACAGATGTTCATGGACGAGCTCGGCTGGCCGCCTGCCCGCGACGACGTCGAGCCGAAGAACCCGGTCTTGCTCGACATGATGGCCGCAATGAAGAACCAGACGCCGTATCTCACGCATGTTGGCTTCAAGTGGCAATCACCGACCGCATCGTCGGTGCTCCAACCCGCCTTTGTCGACATGATCATGGGCAAGGTTGCGCCGCAGAGCGTCGCAGAGCAGATGACCGAAGCCGTCCAGGAGTGGTTCACGCCGAATGTCTACTGACACCGTTGCGACGGAGTCGGACGGCACGGAGCCGATGCCGAAGCCGCGCAAGCGCACCGTCCGGCGAGCCCACGGGCTCGCCGGATGGGCGTTCCTGTTGCCCGCACTCCTGGTCTACGTCATCTTCCTCGTCTATCCGATGATTCGTTCCCTGCTGGGATCCCTTTGGGACTGGCGCGGCATGCGCGCACAGAGCTTCACTGGACTGGATAACTTCACTCGGCTCTTCTCCGGGCAGAACGCGGACCTCGTCACGAATGCCTTCTGGCACAACGTGCTGTGGTTCATCGGCGTTCTCGTCGTGCAGAACATGATCGGCCTCCTCTTGGCCTACATTCTGTTCGTGCGCGGAGCGCGCTGGACGTTCTTCCAGAACTGGTTCTTCTTCCCTGCGATACTCTCGCCCGTCCTTGTCGGCGCACTGTGGCGGCTCATCCTCACGCCCGATGGCCCGCTCGACGGGGTGCTGATGGGAATGGGGATCACCTCGGAGCCACTGACATTGCTCGGTAACGGCTCGACCGCCCTGTGGGTGCTCATCGCCGTGGATATCTGGAACTGGATCGGGCTGCCCATCCTGGTCTTCCTCGCAGGACTCAATGCCTTGAACCCTGAGATCTTCGAAGCGGCGCGGCTAGACGGTGCCAGTTCCGGCCGCACGCTCTTCCAGATTGCGGTTCCGCTCGTCACGCCTTCCGTGACGACTCTCGCCGTGCTCAGCTTCATCAACAGCTTCAACCAGTTCGACATCGTCTATGTGATGCAAGGCGTGCAGGGGGGACCGAACTTCGCCACCGACACCCTTGTCACCTTCTTCTACCGCCTCGCCTTCGGTGCCCAGGGCTCTGTGGGCATCACCGATGTGGGGCTGGCGATGGCGCTTGGCGCAATTCTCTTCATCTTCATGACGGCCGTCTCCGGGATGGCATTGAGATTCTTCAACAAGCGAGCGGAGATGATCCAGTGATTCGCGCGCGACGTATGCTCAGCCGCCTCCCTGCCCACGCAGTCATCGCCCTGTGGACCCTCCTCATCGGGGTGCCCCTGTATCTGCTGACAGTCTCGACGTTCAAATCGACCCTGGAGATCTACCAGAATCCTCTCGGCCTGCCGGAAGCCTTCACACTCGACAATTTTGTCGAAGCATGGGTCCGGGCCGACTTCAGCACGTATTCGTGGAACAGCCTCGTCGTGACCGTTGGCTCCATCCTCCTCACGCTGCTGCTCGCGCTGCTGGCGTCCTACCCGATCAGTCGTTTTCGATCATGGTGGGCGACACCGATGCTGGGCTTCTTCCTCCTCGGACTGCTCGTCCCGGTGCGCCTGGCGTCCGTAGAACTGTTCATGTTGATGAAGGATCTCGGACTGCTCAATTCTCATCTCGGACTGATCCTCGTCTACACAGCCACCCGACTTCCGTTCGCGATCTTCATCCTCAGCAATTTCATGAGGGCGGTGCCCGTGGAACTCGAGGAAGCCGCCCGCTTGGATGGCGCCGGACACGTTCGCTTGCTGTGGTCGGTGCTCACCCCACAGGTTCGACCCGCCGTAGGGATCGTCACCATCTTCACCGCGATCGCAGTGTGGAACGACTTCTATTTCCCGTTGCTGTTCATCTTCGATCCGAAGATGCGGACCCTGCCTTTGGGATTGTCGACGTTCGTCGGACAGTACGGAACCGACTGGGGCGTGTTGTTCGCTGGTCTCCTCCTCTCGATGCTGCCTCTGGCACTGCTTTTCCTCTTCACGTCGAAACAGGTTCGCGAGGGGGTGGGTGCGGGAGGCGTCAAATGACCGACCGGCTGCCGACGCTGCTCGCGAGACGGTCGCTGATACCGTGACGATCGTGTCGTCGTCTCGCTCTCTGCGCCCCGCAGCCCTCGTCCTCACCGCATCGCTCGCGGCCGTCCTGCTCTCCGGATGCACGGCCGGCGCGCTCGCACCGGAAGGTTCGCCGACGCCCCCGGCCGACGCCGAGTCGACCGCCCAGAGCACGCTCGCGCACTACGCGGAGGTGCTCGCCGCGGTGAAGGCCGATGCGGGCGAGCAGCCTGAGCGACTGGCCGAGATCGCCACCGGCAGCCATCTCGACCAGCTCGAGACTGCGGCGGCGACCTGGCGCGACCTGGGCATCGCGTGGCGCGGGCCGACGGCCGTCGACGTCGAGAGCGCGGAGCTCGCGGACGATGGGATCGCCGTGTCGTACTGCCTCGACGTGACCGAGCACGCCCCGTACGCGCTCGACGGCGACGACGTGGATTTCGAACAGGGCCGGTTCGCGTTCGAAGCCGTGCTCGTCGCATCCGGTGACGAGTGGCGCGTGTCCGAGAACGAGAACGTCGGCACCTGCTGACGTGAGCCGCTGCGGATCAGCGCCGGATCCCGCGCCGGATCAGCGCAGCGGCGCCGTCCTGTTGCGCATGCGCCAGAGCAGCCAGCCGCCCATGACCGGCACGAGGATGAAAGCGAGGAGGATGCTGCTGTGCCAGAGATCGAGCGCTCCTGGCACGAGAGGGTTGCGCGCCTCATCCTCCGAGGGAGCGGTGAGCGCCCGAGTGATCACGGTCGCAAGCATCATGAGCGCGAACGCCACGAACGGCGTCGCGAGCGCGATCGCCTTCTCCAGGCGGGTCCACATCCGGCTGGACACCACCATCACCGCACCGACGAACCATCCGGCGACAGGGATCACGACTCCGCCGAAGGCGAGCACGAGAGCAGCCGCGATCGCGAACCCCTTCGACTCCCGCAGCGGCCGAGCCGGAGACGCGGCTGCGCCGGCGGGGGCCGGTGCAGGCCCCGCTTCGGCCGCCGCCGCCGCGATCGCGCGAGGATCACCGAGACTCGCGATCCGCTCCGCGGCCGCGGCGTCGTCGAGGCCGTCGAGCTCCTCAGCGATCCCTGCACGGATCTCGGTCGCCACGCGGTGCGGCAGCTCGCCGAGCGCGTCATCCAGCTCGGCGAGATAGCGGACGGCCCGCGTGGGATGCGTGTTCTGACTCATGATTCCTCCTGGTCGATGAGGTCTGCGACTCCGCGCGCGAACGGTTCCCATAGCGCCCGGAAGCCGTTCAACTGTGCGCGCCCCTCCGCCGTGAGCTCGTAATAGCGTCTCACCGGACCTGCTGTGGACGCCTGATCGAAGGTGCGGACCCAGCCGCTCTGCCGAAGTCGGGACAGCAGTGGGTACAGCGTGCCGATGCTCGCGATCATCCCCGCGGAGATCAGGCGCTCCGACAGCTCCCAGCCGTACATCGGGGTGCGGGAGAGCAGCCCGAGGACGCAGTACTCCACGACGCCCTTGCGCATCTGCGTTCCCGCGTCCAGTGTCATGCACAACAAGATACCTTGCATGACACGCTTCAACAACCATGCGCGCATGCCGTCGCTTCGGATCGGTTCCCCTTCGCATCCGGTCGGGCATGAGCCCCGCCGGGCGCCTCACTCACGCGCCGATACGCTGAAGACATGCCCCAGACGCTCCGAGCCCGCGCCCTCCTGCTCGACATGGACGGCACGCTCGTCGACTCGACCGCGGTGGTGGAGAAGCTCTGGCTGCGCTGGGCCGAGCCCCACGCACTCGAACCCCAGCGCGTGCTCGATGTCGTGCACGGGAGGCAGGGACACCAGAGCATGGCGATCCTGCTGCCGGCGCGCGATCACGAGATCAATCTTCGCGAGAACCGCGAGATGCTCGCCGCCGAGAGCGCCGACGTCGACGGGGTCGTGGAGATCCCCGGCGCGGATCGGTTCCTCGCCGCGCTGCAGAACGCCCCCCACGCGGTGGTCACGTCGGCCGACATCGCGCTCATGACCGCACGGATGGGCGCGGCAGGGCTGCGCGTGCCCGATCTCGCGATCACCGCGGAGAGCGTGAGCGCCAGCAAGCCCGATCCCGAAGGCTTCCTGCTCGCCGCCGAGCGCCTGGGCGTGGCGCCGGCCGACTGCATCGTCTTCGAGGACTCCGCGGCGGGTATCGCCGCCGCCCGCGCCGCGGGGATGCGGGTGATCGGCGTGGGCGCCGCGGCGGCCGCGCACTCCCCCGATGCGACCGTGCCCGACCTGACCGCCGTGCAGGTGACCGTCGATGCCGACACCGGCACGGTGACCCTCGCCCTGAATTGACGTAACCGCCTCAGCGCGTGCGCAGCCCGTCCAGAGCGACCGCGACGACATCGCGAGCGAGCGTCTCCGCCCCTTCGGGCCCCTCCGGCCGATACCACTCGACGAGCGAGTTGACCGTGCCGAACAGCAGCCGGGCGGCGACAGCCGCATCCACGTCGGCACGCACGGCGCCCTCCGCCTGGGCGCGCTGCACGAGCGCGCCGACGGCCTGATCGAACGCCCGTCGTCGATCCAGCGCTCGCCGTTCCACCTCGCTGTTGCCGCGCACGCGCAGCAGCAGCGTCACCTCCGGGAGCCGCTCGGCGAGCACGATCACGGCGTCGTGCAACACCCCGGCCAGATGCTCGGCCGCACCGCCCGCGCGCGGCGCGGTCAGCGTGCCCTCCAGTCCGTCCAGCGCATGATCGAGCGCGGCGCCGAGCAGCTCCTCCTTCGAGGAGAAGTGGTGGTAGAGCGCCGCCTTCGACACACCGAGGCGACCGGCGAGCGCCGAGACGGAGGTGGCGTCGTACCCCTGCTCGTTGAACACCGCCACCGCCGCGGCCAGCATGCCGTCGCGGTCGTAACCGGGGCGCCCCCGGCGGGCGGGCAGCGGTTCGGCGGTGGACACGACCCCAGTGTGGCACGGGGCCCGGCGGCCCGCGCGCGCCGAGGCGATCAGCGCTCGCTCAGAGGGTGATGTCTTCGAAGATCAGCGTCGTACGGGTCGAGCGCACCGACGGGATCGCCTGGATGTCCTCCAGCACGATCCGGCGCAGGTCGCGGGCGTCTCTCGCGCGCACGAGCAGGATGACGTCGAAGTCGCCGCCGGCGAGCGCCATGTGCTCGACCTCGGGGATGCGCTGCACGCGATCGCGCACGTCCTGCCAGCTGGCCTGCTCGATCGCGAGCATGACGTACGCCGAGGCGTGGTGGCCGCGGAGCACGGGGTCGGTGCGCACCGTGTACCCGGTGATCACCCCCGACTCGGTGAGCCGCTTGATGCGCGCGTGCGCACCGGCTCGCGAGATGTGCACGGCATCGGCGATCGCCGTCATCGACGCCCGCGCATCCCGCCGCAGCATGCCGAGGATCGCCTCGTCGGTCTCGTCGATCTCGCTCATCACGTCTCCTCCCGGGTGATGCTGACACTCTGTCACGAACTCGAAGAATATAGAGCCAATCATCCAGTCTTTTCGCGTTCTGCTTGGACGTCTGATCACCGCGGCGCACACTGGCCTCATCGGTTCGGCAAGGAAGGCGGACGAGATGGAGGCTTCTCTCCCCCGCGATGAGCCCGTGCAGCTCATCGATGCGGATGGCACGGCTCACGACGATCCGGAGTTCCCGCTCCCCGACGGCGACACGCTCCTGCGGGCCTATCGGGCCCTCGTCGAGGGGCGCCGGTTCAACGACGAGTCCAGCGCCCTGGTGCGGCAGGGTCGGCTGGCCGTCTACCCGTCGTCGCACGGGCAGGAGGCCTCGCAGATCGGCGCCGCGCTGGCGCTGGCGGAGCAGGACTGGCTCTTTCCCACCTACCGCGATTCCGTCACGATCACCGCGCGCGGGGTCCGCCCCGCCGAGGTGCTCACGCTGCTCAAGGGCGACTGGCACTCCGGATACGACCCCGCCGTGCACCACGTCGCCCCCCAGGCGACACCCCTGGCCACGCAGCTGCTGCACGCCGTCGGCTTCGCCCAGGCCGCGCAGCATCGCCACCAGGACGCCGTCGTGCTCGCGATGTGCGGCGACGGCGCCACGAGCGAGGGCGACTTCCACGAGGCGCTGAACTTCGCCGCCGTCTTCCGCGCGCCGGTCGTCTTCTTCGTGCAGAACAACGGCTTCGCGATCTCGGTCCCCCTGGCCAGGCAGACCGCCGCCCCGTCGCTGGCGCACAAGGCCATCGGCTACGGGATGCCGGGGCAGCGCGTCGACGGCAACGACGCTGCCGCGGTGCTCTCCGTCGTGGGCGCGGCCGTCGAGCGCGCACGTGCGGGCGGAGGCCCGTCGCTCATCGAGGCGCACACCTACCGGATGCAGGCGCACACCAACGCCGACGACGACACCCGCTACCGCGACCGCGCCGAGGTCGCGGCATGGGAGGGCCGCGACCCCCTGATCCGGATGCGCGCGCATCTGGCCTCCACCGGCGCGCTGGATGACGCGACCGCCGCCGACATCGGCGCCGGAGCCGACCGGATGGCCGCCGCGCTGCGCGCCGCGATCACCACCGACACCGCGCCCGACCCCGAGAACCTGTTCCGCCAGGTGCGCGGCATCCGTTCGCCGCAGCTCGTCGAGCAGCGCGAACTGCTGCTCGACGAGATCCGCCGCAGCGCCCAGCCGACACCCGCAGGAGGAGCCCGATGAGCATCGTCCACCACGAGAGGGAGACGGCCGGCGCCGCCGCGACGGCGGCCACATCGACAACGACCACCTCAGCATCGGGCACCGAGACGATCTCGATGGCGGCCGCCCTCAACCGGGCCCTGGCGGATGCGATCGCCGCCGATCCCGACGTCGTCGTCTTCGGCGAAGACGTCGGCCCGCTCGGCGGTGTATTCCGCATCACCGACGGCCTCGCCGAGCGCTTCGGCGAGGAACGTTGCTTCGACACCCCGCTGGCGGAGTCCGGCATCGTGGGCACCGCGGTCGGCATGGCGATGAACGGGATGCGCCCCGTCGTCGAGCTGCAGTTCGACGCGTTCGCCCTGCCCGCGTTCGAGCAGATCGTGAGCCATGTCGCCAAGATGCGCAACCGCACGCAGGGTGCGCTGACGATGCCGCTCGTCATCCGCATCCCCACCGGCGGCGGCATCGGCGGCGTCGAGCACCACTGCGACTCCTCCGAGGCGTACTACGCCCATACGCCGGGGCTCACGGTCGTGTGCCCCTCGACGCCGCAGGATGCGTACTCGATGCTGCGCGCGGCGATCGCCTCGCCCGATCCGGTGATCTTCCTCGAGCCGAAGAAGCGCTATTGGGCCAAGGGCGAGGTCGACACGACGGTCACGGCGACGCTGGGCGAGGCCAGGGTCGTGCGCGAGGGAGCGGATGCGACCATCGTCAGCTACGGCGCCTCGGTCGTCGCGGCGCTCGAGGCCGCCGAGCTCGCCCGGGACGACGGGTTCGACATCGGCGTGATCGACGTGCGCACGCTCACCCCGTTCGACGACGAGACCGTGTGCGCGGCGGTGCGCCGCACGGGGCGCGCTGTGGTCGTCGCCGAAGCGCCGGGGTTCGCGAGCGTCGCCTCCGAGATCCAGGCGCGCCTTTCGGAGCGGTGCTTCGAATACCTCGAGGCCCCCGTGCGCAGGGTCACGGGGTTCGATGCGCCGTTCGCCCCGCCCAAGTACGAGCACTGGTATCTGCCCGATGCCGAGCGCATCCTCGACGCGATCGATACGCTGGGCCTGTCCCCCACGGGGGCGACGCGGTGACCGCCGACGTCTTCCTCGTCGCGCGGATGCCCGTGCTGCTGGCCGCTCTGCCGGATGCGGTGCCCGCCACGCAGAAGCCGCTCGCCCGCACGGGCTCATCGCTGGAGCGGGTGTCGTGAGCATCGTCATGACCGACGTGCTCCTCGTCGAAGAGCGGGAGGATCGCGTCGTCGCGACCCTGAACCGTCCGGCCGCGCGCAACGCCATCGACCAGGCGATGGTCGACGCATTGCATGCGCTGTGCGCGGAGATGGAACGCGCGCCGCGCGTCCTCATCCTCACCGGAGCACAGGGAGACTTCGCGGCCGGCGCCGACATCGCCCAGCTGCGCGACCGCCGCGCCGAGGATGCCCGGCGCGGCATCAACACGCATGCCTTCGCACGCATACGCGCGCTGCCGATGCCCGTCATCGCCGCTCTCGACGGCTACGCGCTCGGCGGCGGCGCCGAGCTGGCGTACGCCGCCGACATCCGCATCGGCACACCGGCACTCCGAATCGGCAACCCCGAACCGGCCCTCGGGATCATCGCGGCGGCAGGGGCGACCTGGCGGCTGCCCGAGATCGTGGGCGAGGCGCGGGCCGCCGAGCTGCTGCTGACCGGGCGCCTCCTCGATGCGTACGAGGCGCTGTCATGGGGGATCGTGTCGTCGCTGCACGAGCCCGCCGCGCTCCTGCCCGCGGCGCACGCCCTCGCCGAGCGCATTCGCGCCCTCGATCCCCTCGCCGTGCAGCACACCAAGACGGCGCTGCGCGCCCCGCGCAGCGCGCATCCCGACGTCGATCTCATGCTGCAGGCAGAGCTCTTCGAAAGCGCCGAGAAGCAGCGTCGGATGTCGGCGTTCCTGGAGAAGAGACGATGAGCGCCGCGGCGCCTGCGCCGGAGGCCGTGGGAGTGATCGGCGGGGGACGGATGGGCAGCGGGATCGCCCACGCCTTCCTGATGGCCGGCTCGACCGTGCGACTCGTCGAGCGCGACGCCGAATCATCTGGCCGCGCCCGCGAGGCGGTCCGGCGAGCGCTGGCCCGCTCCGCCGAACACGGATCCGCCGCGGGGATGACCGCGATGGCCGCACCTGACGACGTGCTCGACGAACGCTTCACGATCGCGACCGACCTCGACGCGCTCGCCGGCTACGGTCTCGTGATCGAGGCCGTGCCGGAGGATCACGGCCTGAAGCACGACGCGCTGACCCGCGCCGCATCCGTGCTCGCCGACGACGCGGTGCTCGCGACGAACACGTCGTCGATGTCGATCGACGCGCTCGCCGCCGGCCTCGCCCGACCGCAGCGATTTCTCGGGCTGCACTTCTTCAATCCCGTTCCCGCCTCGGCGCTCGTCGAGATCGTGCGGGGTGCCGCCACGGATGAGTCGGTGATCGCCAGATGCCGCGGATGGATCGACGCACTGGGCAAATCCGCGGTCGTCGTGCGCGACTCCCCCGGCTTCGCCTCCTCGCGCCTGGGTGTCGCGCTGGGGCTGGAGGCCATCCGGATGCTCGAGGAGGGCGTCGCCAGCGCCGCTGACATCGACACGGCGATGGTGCGGGGATACCGGCATCCGCTCGGTCCGCTGCGCACCACCGACCTCGTCGGCCTCGAAGTGCGCCTGGCGATCGCCGAGCAGCTCGCCACCACCCTCGGCGCGCGCTTCGAGCCGCCCGCGCTGCTGCGACGCATGGTCGCCGAGGGGCGGTTGGGCCGCAAGAGCGGCCAGGGTTTCTACCACTGGGACGAGGAGGAGAGATGATCGCGCTGCTGCCGAGCTACCTGAAAGACGCGTGGTGGACGCCCGATGACGCGGCAGATGCGACGATCGTGCGCGATGCGAGCACCGGCGAGGCCGTGGCGCACGTGAGCACCGCGGGCATCGACCTCGCCGGGGCTCTCGAGCACGCCCGCACGTGCGGACAGCAGAGTCTGGGCGCGCTCAGCTTCCACCAGCGGGCGCTTCTGCTGAAGCGCTTCGCTCTCGCCCTCACCGAACGCAAAGACGAGCTGTACGCCCTGTCTGCACGGGCCGGCGCGACGACCGCGGACTCCTGGATCGACATCGACGGCGGCATCGGCGTGCTCTTCGCATACTCCGGCAAAGGGCGCCGCGAACTGCCGAACGGCACCGTGGTCGTCGACGGCGCGCCGGAGCCGCTGTCGAAGGACGGCAGCTTCCTGGGCCGCCACGTGCACACCCGCCTTCCGGGCGTCGCCGTGCAGATCAACGCGTTCAACTTCCCCGTGTGGGGGTCGCTGGAGAAGCTCGCCCCCGCCTTCCTCGCCGGCATGCCGACCCTCATCAAGCCCGCCACGCCCACTAGCTACGTCGCCGGGGCGATGGTGCGCATCCTCGTCGAATCCGGTCTGCTGCCCGACGGTTCCGTGCAGCTCGTCAGCGGCGCCGTACCCGGGCTGTTCGACCTGCTGCGCGTGGGCGACCTCGTCGGATTCACCGGCAGCGCGTCGACGGCGCAGGCGCTGCGCGCGCATCCGTCGGTGCAGACCGGGGGCGTGCGCTTCACCGCCGAGGCCGACTCGATCAACGCCTCCGTGCTCGGCCTCGACGCCGCTCCGGGAACACCGGAGTTCGATGCCTACGTGCGTCAGCTCGTGACCGAGATGACCGCGAAGGCCGGGCAGAAATGCACCGCGATCCGCCGGGCGATCGTGCCCGCCGGGGCGATGGACGCCGTGATCGACGCCGTGCGGGAGCGCATCGCCGCCACGACGGTGCTGGGCGAACCGGGAGCGGAGGGCGTGACGATGGGGCCCCTCGTCTCGACGGCCCAACGCGACGAGGTGCGGCGCGCGGTCGCCCTGCTGCAGGAGGCGGGCGGTGACATCGTCGTGGGCTCGCTCGACGATCCCGAAGTCATCCGCGCCGACGGCACGCGCACTGCGGCACCCGAGGGCGCCTTCGTCTCGCCCCTGCTGCTGCGGTTCGCCGATGCGGACGCGGATGCCCCGCATATGGTCGAAGCGTTCGGCCCGGTGTCATCCGTCCTGCCGTACACGAGCATCGAGCAGGCCGCAGCGCTCGTGAACCGGGGCGGGGGGTCGCTGGTCACGAGCATCGCCACGCACGACCCGGTTCTGGCGGCGTCCCTGGCCGAGCGGATCGCGCCGTACAACGGCCGCCTGCTCGTCCTCGATCGCGACGACGCGCGCTCGTCGACCGGCCACGGCTCGCCGATGCCCGGCCTCGTGCACGGCGGTCCGGGGCGCGCCGGCGGCGGCGAGGAACTGGGCGGCATCCGGGCCGTGCTGCATCACATGCAGCGCACGGCCGTGCAGGGCTCGCCCGACATGCTCACGGCGGTCACCGGCGTGTGGCATGCGGGGGCCGCCGTGCGCGAGGGCGGCGAGCATCCGTTCCGCAAGCCGCTGTCGCGCCTGCGCATCGGCGACCGCTTCTCCTCTCCGCTGCGCGCCGTCACGCTCGACGACATCGAGACCTTCGCCCGCTTCACCGGCGACACCTTCTACGCGCACATGGATGAGCAGGCCGCCGCCGCCAACCCGTTCTTCCCCGGTCGGGTCGCGCACGGCTACCTGCTCGTGTCGTGGGCGGCGGGCCTGTTCGTCGATCCCGACCCGGGGCCGGTGCTCGCCAACTACGGCCTCGAGCAGCTGCGGTTCGTCACGCCCGTGTCGCCCGGCGACGAGATCCGCGTCGAGCTCACCGCCAAGCAGATCACGCCGCGCGAGACCGACGAGTACGGCGACGTGCGCTGGGATGCCGTGATCAGCAACCAGCGCGACGACCTCGTCGCCTCGTACGACGTGCTCACCCTCGTCGCGAAGCAGTAGCCCGGCTCAGCGGGGGTGCACGAGCGCGACCGCCGTCGCGGAGATCCCCTCACCGCGGCCGGCGAACCCCAGCCCGTCGGTGGTCGTCGCCGACACCGACACCGGGGCGCCGAGGGCGGCAGACAGCGCGGACTCCGCCTCGGCGCGTCGTGCGCTGAACCGTGGCCGGTTGCCCTGGAACTGCACCGACACGTTGCCGATCGCGAACCCGGCGTCATCGAGGATCTCGCGCGTGCGAGCGAGGAACACCTCGCCGTGCGCCCCCGCGTACTCCGGATGCGCGGTGCCGAGGTGCTCGCCGATGTCGCCGAGGCCCGCGGCGCCCAGCAGCGCATCGACGATCGCGTGCGCCACGACGTCGCCGTCGGAATGGCCGGACAGCGCCGGCTCCCCCCGCCACTCCAGGCCCGCCAGCCAGAGGTCTCCCGCACCGCCGAAGGCGTGCGCATCGGTGCCGATGCCGATCCGCGGCGCGCTCGTCGTGCGCGGTGCGAGCAGCATCCTCGCGCGTTCGAGGTCGGCGGGCGTGGTGATCTTGAACGCCGTCGCGGTGCCGGGGATGTGCTGCACCGCGAACCCGGCCGCCGCATACAGCGCCGCGTCGTCGGTGTACTCCGCCCCCTCCTGCGCGGCGCGCTCGTAGGCCTGCTCCAGCCGCGCACGGGGGAACCCCTGCGGGGTCTGCGCGGCGACGAGCTGCGACCGGTCCGCGACGCCGACCACGGCATCCCCGTCGACCTGCTTGAGCGTGTCGATGACGGGCAGTGCGGGAACGATGCCGGTGCCATCTCCCTCGGAGACGGCGCGGATGACGGCGGCGATCTGAGACGCCGGGGTCAGCGCGCGGGCGGCGTCGTGCACGAGCACGGTCTCGACGTCGCCCCACAGCGCGGCCAGCCCCGCGGCGACGGACTGCTGACGCGTCTGCCCGCCGGTGACCACCCGCATCAGGTCGCCTCGCGCACCCGCGGCGGCCCGCGCATCCGACTCGGCCTCGCCCTCGTAGCCGGCGGGAGCGACGACGATCACCTGCGCGGGCGGGGCGGCGAAGACTCCCTCCAGCGCGTGCCGCAGGACGGTGCGCTCATCGATCCCGACGAACGCCTTGGGTGCCGGGGCGCCCAGGCGCGTGCCCGAGCCCGCGGCGACGACGATCACGGCGGTACGCGGAACGGGCAGCAGCGGGTCGGAGCTCACGCTCTCACGTTACCGTCGCGGCGAGCTTCACCGCGGTCGCGAACTCACCATCGGTGCAGACGCGAAGAGGGCGGGTGCCGAAGCACCCGCCCTCTCGCGAAGAATCATCCGGTCAGGACGCGAGGACCTCGTCCAGCAGCACGCCGGCCTTCTCCTCGTCGATCTTCTCGGCCAGAGCGAGCTCGGAGGTGAGGATCTGGCGCGCCTTGGCGAGCATCCGCTTCTCTCCGGCGGACAGCCCGCGGTCCTGGTCGCGGCGCCACAGGTCGCGCACGACCTCGCTCACCTTGATGACGTCGCCCGAGGCGAGCTTCTCGAGGTTCGCCTTGTACCGACGCGACCAGTTGGTCGGCTCCTCCGTGAACGGAGCGCGCAGCACCTCGAACACGTGGTCGAGGCCCTCCTTGCCGATCACATCGCGCACGCCGACGAGGTCGACGTTCTCGGCGGGAACCTCGATGATCAGGTCGCCTTGGGTGACGTTGAGCTTCAGGTACTTCTTGGTCTCGCCCTTGATCACGCGGTCCTTGACCTCGATGATCGTCGCGGCGCCGTGGTGCGGATAGACGACGGTCTCGCCAACCTCGAAAAGCATAAATTCGTGTCCTTTCGGCAAACTCCAGGATACCACAGCCGAAATGCACTAAGGTTTGCCGAGCACCCGCTCCGACGCGCTCCGCCACCGCTCTCCCGGGCCGTGAACAGGCGTCCCGAACGGTGGCGGCGGAAGCCCTAGAATAGAGGGCGGACCGTCACGCCGCACCCCTGGAGGATCCGTGAAATCGCGCCTTGCCGCCTCTCTGGCCATCAGCGCCCTCGTCATCGTCGGCAGCTCCGGATGCGCCATGATCTCGCCCCAGGCGACCACGATCCACTACTCCGCCTCCGACGGCGTGAACGTGCCCGGCGACGGCCCCGTCGACGTGCGCAACGCGTTCTTCGTCGTGAACGAAGACGGCACGATCGGCAACTTCGTCGCCGGTCTCGTCAACACCACCGACCAGCCCGTCACCCTCTCGATCGAGGTCGACGGCCTTCCCGCCGAGAAGATCCGCCTCGGCGCCGACGACGTGATCAGCCTCGGCGGCACCGATGAGGAGCCTCTGCGCTTCGCCGGCATCGACGCCGAGCCCGGCTCGACGATCTCGGTGTACTTCCAGTCCGGCGATGCCGAGGGCGTGGTCACCGAGGTGCCGGTGCTCGACGGCACGCTCCCGTACTACGCCGACCTCGTGCCCACGGCGGAGCCGATCATCTCGATCCCGGCGCAGCCCGAGACCCCCGCGCCTCCCACCGAGACCCCCGCCTCCTGAGGCGTCACCCGCTGAACAGCCGCGGCGTCAGGCCTCGAAGCGATACCCGAGCCCGCGCACGGTCACGACCAGTTCCGGGTGCTTCGGGTCCTTCTCGATGCGCGAACGGATGCGCTTGATGTGCACGTCGAGCGTCTTCGTGTCGCCGAAGTAATCGCTGCCCCACACCCGGTCGATGAGCTGGCCGCGCGTGAGCACCCGGCCGCCGTTGCGCATCAGCATTTCGAGCAGCTCGAACTCCTTCAGCGGCATCGGGATCTCCGATCCCTCGACGGCCACCGTGTGCCGGTCGACGTCGAGGATCACACGGCCCCCGTCCAGCACGCGCTCGTCGAGCTCGTCGTCCGGCTGCTGCACCCGGCGCAGGATCGCCCGCATTCGCGCGAGCAGCTCGCGCGAGGAATACGGCTTGGTGATGTAGTCGTCGGCCCCGAGCTCCAGCCCCACGACGATGTCGACCTCGGAGTCCTTGGCGGTGAGCATGATGATCGGCACCGACGACGTGGCGCGGATCCTGCGGCACACCTCGGTGCCGGGCATGCCGGGCAGCATCAGGTCGAGCAGCACCACATCCGGCTCGGCGCTGCGGAACGAGTCCAGCGCCGCGGGGCCGTCTTGAGCGATCTCGACGTCGTACCCCTCGCGCCGCAGCAGATAGGCGAGCGGGTCGGCGAGGTCGGGTTCGTCTTCGACGAGCAGAATGCGGGTCATGCGGTCTCTTTCCGTCTCTTCTTGGCCGTCTTGGACTGGACCTTGTCGGTTTTCTTGCGCGCCCGCTTGGACAGCGGGCTCTGCTGCGGGGCATCGATGCGGGGCAGGCGCATCGTGAAGGTCGACCCACGACCGGGGCGCGACCACACGCGCACCTCGCCCCCGTGGCGCTGCGTCGCGTGCTTGACGATAGAGAGCCCCAGCCCCGTGCCCCCGGTGCGCCGCGAGCGCGCATCGTCGGCGCGGTAGAACCGCTCGAAGATGCGCGCGCGATCGGCATCCGAGATGCCGATGCCCTGATCGGTCACCGCGATCTCGACGACGTCGTCATCGACCTTCACACCGATCCCCACCCGCGACCCACGAGGCGAGTACAGGATCGCGTTGGCGAGCAGGTTGCCCACGGCCTCGATGAGCACCTGCGCATCGCCGTGCACCCAGGTGCCGCGCTCCCCGCCCCGGCTGAGCTCCACCGCGGCGGAATCGGCCTGCACGGTGTGCGCGTCGACGGCCGAGGCGATGACCTCGTCGATCGCGACGGGGCCGAATTCGCCGAGCCCGTCAGCGGACTGCAGGCGCGACAGGCTCATGATCCGTCCGGTCAGCTGACCGAGCCGTGCGGCCTCGTCCGAGATCCGCGACGCGAAGGCCCGTACCTGCTCGGGGTCGTCTGCGGCGCTCTCGATCGCCTCGGCGAGCAGTGTGACCGCCCCCACGGGCGTCTTCAGCTCATGGCTCGTGTTCGCGACGAAGTCGGTGCGCATCTGATCCAGGCGCTCCTGCTCGGTGACGTCGCGGATCACGAGAAGGCTCAGCCGCGGGCCCATCGCACTCGCTCGCGCCGACACCAGTCGGGAGTCCTGACTGATCCGCTCCCGCGTGATCCGGATCGTCTCGGTGGCCGTGCCGCCGTCGCGCACCGAGCGCACGAGTCGCCGCAGCTCGGTGTTCTCCAGCGTCGTACCGGCCTGGATGCCCAGCCGTGCAGACGGAGGCGAGGCGACCACCACGACGCCCGAGGCGTCGACGGCGCAGGCGGCGTCGTCCATGCTCGCCAGCACGGCGGTGAGCCCATCCGGCAGCACCGTGGACGTCTGCGCCTGCGCCGTGCGGCGGGCGCGCACGGCCGCGACGATCATCGCCGTCACACCCGCTCCGATCACGGCGCCGAGCACGAGGGCCAGCAGCGCGAGCGGCGTGGCGTCCATGCACACCAGCGTAGGGGCCGCGACGCCCGCATCCGGCGGGTTCGCCCGTCATCGGCGGCAACGCGGGCCTACTATTCACTCACGCGGCACCGTCCGTTAACCTGACCACCGCAGACTCGACGTGCGCACCGGCGATGCCGTGCGCGACGACGCCCGATCAGGAAAGAGGTCCGCCCGATGCGCGAGGTCTTCCATCAGTCCCTCGAAGACGTGCAGTCCCGGCTCGTCGAGATCGCCGATCTCGTGGTGACCGCCATCGACAAGGCGACCCGGGCTTTCGCCGGCAGCGATGTCGCGCTCGCGGAGGAGGTCATCACCGACGACGCCCTGATCGACGAGAAGGCCGTGGCCCTCGACGAGCTGGCGATCGAGATCCTCGCGCGCCAGCAGCCCGTCGCCCGCGACCTGAGGATCGTGGTGACGGCGCTCCGCGTGAGCGCATCCCTCGAGCGGATGGGCGACATGGCCGAGCACATCGCTCAGCTGTCGCGCTACCGCTTCCCGGAGCGGGCGATCCCTAAGGGCCTGAAGAGCACGTTCGTGAAGATGGGCGAGCTCGACGTCGCCATCGCCCGCGATCTGTCCACGCTGCTGCGCACGGAGGACCTGCGCCTGGCCGACGCCATCCGCAACGCCGACGACGACGTCGACGAGCTGCACGCCCGCGTGTTCGAGAAGGTGCTCAGCGACAAGTGGAAGGGCGAGGCAGAGGCCACGGTCGATGCCACGCTCGCCTCGCGCTACCACGAGCGCTTCGCCGACCACGCGGTGTCGGTGGCGAAGAAGGTCGTCTACCTCGCCACGGGCGACTGGACCGCCGACACCGAGACGATCGAGACCGTGGTCGCCGAGCAGGCGGCGAAGGACTGACTCCGCGCCGAAGGCTCCCGCCGGCGATGGCGGGAGCCTTCGTGGCGCCGGGGTCTCCGGCTACTTCTTGTCGCCCTGAGCGGCGACCGCGGCGGCTCCGGCGGCAGCGGCCTCAGGGTCGAGGTAGCGACCGGGAGCCGTCGGCCGGTTGTCGTCGTCGAGCTCGTAGACGAGCGGGATGCCCGTGGGGATGTTCAGCTCGGCGATGTCGTCGTCGCTGATGCCTTCCAGGTGCTTGACGAGCCCGCGCAGCGAGTTGCCGTGCGCGGTGACGAGCACGGTCTTTTCGGCCTCCAGGTCGGGGACGATCGCGCCCTCCCAGTACGGCAGCAGGCGGTCGATCACGAGCTTGAGCGACTCGGTGCGCGGCACCTCGCCGTCGATGTCGGCGTAGCGCGGGTCGTGCACCTGGCTGAACTCGCTGTCGTCGTCGAGCGGGGGCGGCGGCACGTCGAACGAGCGGCGCCACAGCATGAACTGCTCCTGCCCGAACTCCTCCAGCGTCTGCGCCTTGTCCTTGCCCTGCAGAGCGCCGTAGTGGCGCTCGTTGAGGCGCCAGTCGCGCTTCACCGGGATCCACAGCCGGTCGGCCGCATCCAGGGCGATGTCCGCCGTCTGGATGGCGCGGCTGAGCAGCGACGTGTGCAGCACGTCGGGGAGGATGCCGGACTCGACGAGCAGTTCGCCGCCGCGCTTCGCCTCCGTCTTGCCCTGGTCGGTGAGCCGGACGTCGACCCATCCGGTAAACAGGTTGAGCTGGTTCCATTCGCTCTGCCCGTGACGGAGCAGGATGAGTGTGCGCGTCATGCCTCCAGCCTAGCGACAGCTCTGTGCCGCAGGATGGGAGGATGGCGCCCTCTCCCCTCGGTCACCCCACCCGGGGCACGACAGGCACCAACCGGCTGCGCCGCAACGACCGGTGGATCGCCGCGAGCGCGGCCCTGCGCACGGCGGCCGATCCGCTCGTGATCGATCTCGGCTACGGGGCGAGCGGGGTGACCGCGTTCGAGCTGGCCGCACGGCTCGTCCGCGTGCGCGCGGAGACCGAGGTGCTCGGCCTCGAGCTCGACCCGGAGCGCGTCGCGACGGCCACGGCGCAGCTGGCCGAGGTGCGTGCCGGGCGGCGGCCGTTCGCCCCGGATCTTCCCGTCTCGTTCGCCCGCGGCGGCTTCGAGGTGCCTGTTGCCGGGGGCCGCCGCCCCGCCGTGATCCGCGCGATGAACGTGCTGCGCCAGTACGACGAGTCGGAGGTCGCGGGTGCGTGGCGCACGATGGCGGCGCGCCTCGCCCCCGGCGGGCTCATCGTCGAGGGCACGTGCGATGAGATCGGGCGCGTCGCCAGCTGGGTCGATGTCGACGGGTCCGGCACTCCGCAGCGCTTCACCGTGTCGCTGCGGCTGGGTGAGCTGGAGCGCCCGTCGATCGTCGCCGAGCGGCTGCCGAAGGCCCTCATCCATCGCAACGTCCCCGGCGAGCGCGTGCACGATCTGCTGCGCGATCTCGATCGGGAGTGGGACAGAGCCGCGCCCCTGTCGACGTTCGGCGCGCCCCAGCGCTTCCTCGCCGCGGTCACGGCCCTGCGCGATGCGGGCTGGCCCGTGCAGGGCGCCCGCACCCGCTGGCGCCTCGGCGAGCTCACCGTGCCGTGGTCGGCCGTCGCCCCACGCTGAGCGACGCGGAGTGGGCGCCGGGGCGAGCGGTCAGTCCGGGAACGACCGATCGAGCAGGCGCAGGAGCGGTGCGGCCTTGACGACCGTCTCCGCGTGCTCGGCCACCGGCTCGCTGAGAGTCACGATCGCGCCGCCCACGCCGTAGCGGATGACCTGACCGGCATCCGGTGTCTCCTGCACGACGAGCGTGCGGATGACGACGCTGAGATCGACCGCGCCGTCGAGGGAGAAGAAGCCGATCGCGCCGCTGTAGACGCCGCGCGCGCCGCGTTCGAGCCGATCGATGATGTCCATCGTGCGTTCTTTCGGCGCCCCGGTCATCGACCCGGGCGGGAAGGCGGCGCGCACGCAGGAGACCGGGCTCGCATCGTCGCGGAGCGTGGAGCGCACGGTGCTGACCAGCTGGTGCACGGTCGCGTACGACTCCACGCGGAACAGTCCGTCGACGTGCACGGAGCCGATCTCGGCGGTTCGGCCGAGATCGTGACGCACGAGATCGACGATCATGAGGTTCTCGGCGCGATCCTTCTCCGAGGTCAGAAGCTCCGCGCGGATCGCGGCGTCCTCGCCCGGCGTCGCCCCGCGCGGCCGCGTGCCCTTGATCGGGCTGGACTCCGCCTCACCCTCGGCGGTGATGCGCAGGAAGCGCTCGGGCGACGTGCTGAGCACGCTCGCCCCGCCCAGCCGCAGGAAGGCGCCGAAGGGCGCCGGGTTCGTTGCGCGGAGCATCCGGTACACCGAGAGGGGGTCGAACGGCGCCGCCCCGGCGGCCGGGCGCCCCTCGATCATGTTCGTCAGGCACACCTCGTAGCTCTCGCCCGCCGCGAGCTGCTCGTGGCATTCGCGGATCAGCTCGAGATAGCGCTCACGGTCGTGCCGCACCGACAGCTCGATCGGCGGGTCGAAGGCCTCCGATGCTGTCGGCGGAGCGGATGCCGGAAGGCGGCCGAGCTCATCGGACACCCGCACGAACCACGCCCGCACCTCGGCGTCCCCCGCCCCGGTCGCGCCGTCCGTCGCGGACAGCGCGAGCAGGTGCACGACGCCCTCCTCGCGGTCGATGACAAGCGCACGGTCGAGGAAGGCGAGGGCCGCATCCGGCAGGTCGGAGCGCCGCTCGTGCGCGCTGCCGCACTCGGCACGCAGCTCGTAGCCGAGCCAGCCCACCCAGCCGAGCGCGAAGCCTCCCGGCACGTCCGAGGCATCGACCCGGATGCCGTGCAGCTCGTCGTCGAGCCAGTCGAAGAAGCCGCCGGTGTGCACCTCGCGCCGTCCCGCATGCTCGATCGTCACGGTCTGGGCGTGCACATCGGCGAGAGCCGTGCGCGCGAGCGGGCCGGCGTACGGGCCGCTCGTGGCCCCCATGACCGAGAACCGGGCGCGCGGGTCGCCGGGCGCGTTGCCATCGAGCCACACCGCCGTCTGCGCCGCGCCGAACAGCCCCGAGAACACGTCGGCGGGCTCAGCCGTCAGCGGCACTGACCGCACCGCGACATGCGCAGGCATCGCCGGCTCGGCAGCGGCCGCGCCCTTCGGCCCGGGTTCGGCGCCGCACACCGCCCCGGTCTCGCGCACGAGCCCGGCGAAGTTCTCGATCATCCTCGTGCCGAGCACCGTGCCGATGGATTCCGGATGGAACTGCACCCCCCACTGCGGGCGTTCCGTATGCCGCAGCCCCATGACCACGCCGTCGTCCGCGGTCGCCGTGACGCGCAGCTCGGGGGGCAGGTCGGCGACCATGAGCGAGTGGTAGCGCACGGCCTCCAGCGGCGAGGGGAGCCCTGCGAACAGATCCATCCCGTCGTGCACGACCGTCGAGGGGCGCCCGTGCCGCGGCTCCGGTGCGCGCACGACGGATCCGCCGTGCGCATGGGCGATGCCCTGATGCCCGAGGCATACGCCCAGCAGCGGCAGCGCGGTCGAGCGGATCACCTCCGCGCACACGCCGAAGTCCGCGGGAACACGCGGATCACCGGGGCCGGGTGAGATCACCACGGCATCCACCGCGCCGAGGATCGCCGGATCCCACGCCGGGTCGTCGTTGCGCACCACGCGGGGCGCGCATCCGGTCACCTGAGCGAGCTGGTGGAAGAGGTTGAAGGTGAAGGAGTCGTGGTTGTCGAGCAGCAGCGTGCGGATCATCGGCTCTCGCGCGGATCGCTCTCGCGCGGATCGGGAGCCGTCGCACGCCGCGACAGCCGGGTGAGACGCGGCACATCGGCGGTGGATCCGGCATCGGCGGGCACGATGACCTCCTGCGCCGCCGCGACATCCGCCTCGGCGGTGCGCACGACGACATCGCCCGTCGGAGCGCGGCGCGACAGGATCGCCAGCGCGATCGGCCCGAGCTCGTGGTGGCGGGCCACCGAGGTCACCCGACCCGCCTCGTCGTCGCCGGCCAGCACGGCGTCGCCGGGCGCGGGCAGCACGTTCTCGCTGCCGTCGAGGTGCAGCATCGCGAGGCGGCGCGGCGGGTGGCCGAGGTTGTGCACCTTGGCGACGGTCTCCTGCCCGCGGTAGCAGCCCTTGGCCAGGTGCACGGCGCTGCGGATCCAGTCGGTCTCGTGCGGGATCGAGCGCTCGTCGACCTCCGCCGCCCAGCGCGGTCGCCAGGCGGCGACACGCAGCGCCTCGGCCGCGAGCAGTCCCGCCCACTCCGCCTGCGCATCGGCCACGACCATCTCGGCGCCGGCGGCGTCGACGACGGCCGTGCGCCAGTGGTATCCGGCGCCCGGATGCTCCGCGCCGTCGTGGTATTGATGCCCGCCGGGCTGCACGGTCGGCCACGGGTCGGTCCACACCACGGCGGTGCCGTGCGGAGACAGCGCGGCCTGCTCGGCGCGGCGCTCGGCCGCCCCGCCGCCGAAGAAGCCGACGACGGCGAGGTCGTGGCGCACGCCGATGGTCGCGGCGGCGCGGAAGCGCATCCGCAGCAGCCAGGTGGCCAGGGGCTCGGCGTCGGCCGCATCGGCGATGAGCCAGGTCGACGAGCCGTCGTCGAAGATCGCCGCGACGTGCTCGATGCGGCCCTGCGGATCGAGCACGAGCAGCTCGGTGCTCTCCCCCGCCGCCAGCCGGGCGACGGACTGCGAGGTGATGGAGTCGAGCCAGGTGAGCCGCTCGGTGCCGGTCAGCTCGATCACGGTGCGATCGCCCAGCGGCGCGAGCGCATCGCCGCGTTCGAGGGCGCGCTGCTCGCGCACCGGGTCGCCGAGGTGCAGCAGGGCGCCGCTCGTCTCGTCGGCGACGGCACCTGCCAGTTCAGTGAAGGCCAGGTCCGTGAAGGCCAGGTCCGTGACGGCCGGGTCGGTGAAATCCTCCACGGCGCTCACACCTTCGCCAGCCGGGCCGAGGCGTGCGAGCGCAGCTCGGAGCCGAGGGCCGCGATGTCCCACGCCCACAGCAGGTGGCCGTCGACGAGGCCGTACATCCGGCTCGCGGCGGTATAGGCCTTGGCGTCGGCCGGGCGCACCACGGCGTCGGTGGCGATGTCGATGCGCGGGCCGTTGACCTGGCCGAGGTAGAGCTCGAGGATGCCGTCGGAGTGCGCGATCGACGCCTCGATGGCGAATCCCTCGTCGGGCACGCGCAGTGCCTCGACGTCTTCGGGCGTCCGCATCGCCGCGTCGGAGGTCGGCGGCAGAAGCCCGGGCCCCGCATCCGAGGCGGTGGCGGGGCGAGCCAGCCGCCAGAAGCCGGTCTCTGCGACGAGAGGCACGGACGGCCCTCCCTCCGGAGCGAACACGGCGGTGGCGGCGTAGTTGAGGAACGGCCCGCCGTCATGGCTGAAGCTCACGCGATGCGTGAACTCGCCGGTGTGATGATGCCCCTCGGCCGTGTAGTCGATGACGCCGGTGCCCTCCCAGACGCCGAGCAGCCACGACAGCGGCACGATCTCGGGAGGGAGGTCGGTGGGAAGGTCGAGCATGCGGACGCCTCCGAATCAGCGGGAGCGCGATCCGCGGTGCGAACGGCCCCGAGCAGCGGGATCCGCGGCGCTCAGCGCTGGCCGCGGAAGAGATTGACCAGGACGGCGCCGGCGCAGAAGGCGATCGCGACGCTCGCCAGGCCCAGCAGTCCGACGAAGAAGAGTTCGAGCGCGACGAGGTCCATGACCGCTACTCTACCCGTTCGACGCGGACAGCGCGTCAGAACGCAGCAGCCCGGAACGCGAGCGGCTCAGAGCGCCAGCAGGGTCACGACGCCGAGCCCGACGGAGACGACGCCCATCACGATGAGGGCGCCCAGTGCCCCGGCGCCCACCCGGAAGATGAAGCCGCTCTTCTCGCCGCGCACGAGCTGCACGGCGAAGGAGACGAGCACGCTCGCCCCGAACGCGACGATGAACCACGTCATGGTCGACGACGGCGGGGCCACGATCCCGATGACGATCGCGGCGACCAGCGCGAACGCCCAGGTGATCGCAAGCCCCCAGAGCGCGTTGCGCGGGGCGAGCACCGGATCCGACATGCGTCCATTCTCCCCCACAGGGGCGGATAACATGACTGCACGAAAGGATCCCGCTTGGCTCTCCTGCTGGTCTTGACCTCGTCTCCCGCTGCGGAGCCGGTTCTGCCCGCCCTGGAGCTGCTAAGCCACCGGGTGCGCACGATCCCCGCCGAGCCCGCCGCGCTCGTCACGGCGCCGGATGCGGATGTCGTCGTCGTCGACGCGCGCACGGACCTCATGGCCGCCAGATCGCTCTGCTCGCTCATCCGCACCACGGGACTGCGCGGCTCGCTCCTGCTCGTGACGACCGAGGGCGGACTGAGCGCCGTCAGCGGCGAGTGGGGCGTCGACGACGTGGTGCTCGCCACCGCCGGCCCCGCCGAGGTCGACGCGCGCATCCGGCTCGCGCTGGCGCGAGGTCAGGTCGAGGAGGCGCCCGTGCGGGTGCAGGCGTCGGGCGTGACGATCGACGAGCAGTCGTACTCGGCGAAGCTGCGCGGACGCCCGCTGGATCTCACGTACAAGGAGTTCCAACTGCTGCACTTCCTCGCCACGCACCCTGCCCGCGTGTTCACCCGCGAGCAGCTGCTCAGCGAGGTGTGGGGGTACGACTACTTCGGCGGCACCCGCACGGTCGACGTGCACGTGCGCCGGCTGCGTGCCAAGCTCGGCGACCAGGAGCACATCATCGGCACCGTGCGCAACGTCGGTTACCGCTTCAACATCTCCGAGGAGGACGCCCCCGACCCCGCCCCCGTCGAGGGTTGACCCGTTCGTTCACACCCTCGCAACGTGCCAATGCTTAGATGTACCCCATGATCGATCCCATACTGGCCGATTCCGGTCTCGGCGACGCCGAGGACGACGACTTCGACGCGGTCGTCGAAGACGACGACTCCCTGCCGGAGAACCGCTATCTGGATCGCGAGCTGAGCTGGCTGGCGTTCAACCAGCGCGTGCTCGAACTCGCCGAGGACGCCACGCTGCCTGTGCTGGAGCGGGCGAACTTCCTCGCCATCTTCGCCGGCAACCTCGACGAGTTCTTCATGGTGCGCGTCGCCGGCCTCAAGCGTCGCATCGTCACCGGCCTCGCGGTGCCGACCAACGTGGGCCGCTCCCCCTCCGACCTGCTGGCCGAGATCTCCACCCATGCGCACGAGCTTCAGCTGCGCCACGCGTCGGCGTGGATCGAGCACGTGCGGCCCGCGCTGATGGACGCCGGCGTCGAGGTCGCCGACTGGGCCGACCTCGACGGCGCGGAGCGCGCCGAGCTCACCGACTACTTCGGCACGAACGTGTTCCCCGTGCTCATGCCGCTGGCCGTCGATCCGGCGCACCCCTTCCCCTACATCTCGGGTCTCTCGCTCAACCTCGCCATCCGCATCCGCAACGCGCGCACCGGCCGCCAGGAGTTCGCGCGCCTCAAGGTGCCGCCGATGCTCCCCCGTTTCGTGCCGGTGCCGGGGGCGGCGGGGATGCGGTTCATCCGTCTCGAAGAGCTCATCGCCAACCACCTCGACGACCTCTTCCCCGGCATGGAGGTGCTCGACCACCACGCGTTCCGCCTGACCCGCAACGAGGATGTGGAAATCGAGGAGGACGAGAGCGAGAACCTCATCCAGGCGTTGGAGGCGGAGCTGCTGCGCCGCCGGTTCGGCCCGCCGATCCGGCTGGAGATCACCGACGACATGGATGACGTGACGCTCGACCTCCTCATCAAGGAGCTCGACATCACCGACCAGGAGGTCTACCGCCTGCCCGGCCCGCTCGATCTGCGGGGGCTGTTCGACCTGTCGCGCATCGACCGGCCCGACCTGCGCTACCCGCCGCATGTGCCGACCACCGCCGTGGCGTTCCAGCCCGGCGACAACAACGAGCGCGGCGACGTGTTCAAGGCCATCCGCAAGGCCGACGTGCTCGTGCACCACCCGTACGAGTCGTTCGCGACGAGCGTGCAGGCGTTCCTGGAGCAGGCCGCGCGCGATCCGCACGTGCTCGCCATCAAGCAGACCCTGTACCGCACCTCGGGCGACAGTCCCATCGTGCAGGCGCTCATCGACGCCGCCGAGGCGGGCAAGCAGGTGCTCGCCCTCGTGGAGGTGAAGGCCCGATTCGATGAGGCGAACAACATCGTGTGGGCACGCAAGCTCGAGAAGGCCGGGGTGCACGTCGTGTACGGGCTCGTGGGGCTGAAGACCCACTGCAAGCTCGCCCTCATCATCCGCAACGAGGAGGGCGCGCTGCGCCACTACTCGCACGTGGGCACGGGAAACTACAACCCCAAGACGAGCCGGGTGTACGAAGATCTCGGCCTGTTCACCGCCGACCCGCAGGTGGGCAAAGACCTCACCCGGCTGTTCAACGAGCTCAGCGGCTACGCGATCGAGAAGAAGTTCAAACGCCTGCTCGTCGCCCCGCTGCACCTGCGTAAAGGGCTGCTGCGCCAGATCGAGCGCGAACGGGTCAACGCCCTGGCGGGCAAGCCCGCGCGCATCCGGTTCAAGGTCAACTCGATCGTCGACGAACAGATCATCGACGCCCTGTACCGGGCGAGCGCGGCGGGCGTTCCCGTCGACGTCTGGGTGCGCGGCATCTGCAGTCTGCGCAGCGACCTGGCCGGGGTCACCGACAACATCACGGTGCGCAGCATCCTCGGCCGCTACCTGGAGCACTCCCGCATCTTCGCGTTCGAGAACGGCGGCGATCCCCAGGTGTACATCGGCAGCGCCGACATGATGCACCGCAACCTCGACCGCCGCGTCGAGGCGCTCGTGCGCGTCAACGCCTCCGCGCACATCGAGGAGCTGCTCGGCTTCTTCGAGGAGGCCATGTCGCCCGACACCTCGTCGTGGCATCTGGGCGACAATGGCGAATGGATCCGCCACGCGACCGCCGCCGACGGCTCGCCCCTCGCCGACCTGCAGGATCAGACCATGCAGCGCATCCAGCGCCGCCGGCGCCCGCGGACGGCGCGATGACCTCGGGCAAGGCGCGCGGCGAGAACCACGCGGTGTACGCGGCGGGCGGTCTGCTCTGGAGGTTCGTGGAGGGGAAGCTGCGTGTGCTGCTCATCCACCGAACCAAGTACGGCGACGTGACGCTGCCCAAGGGCAAGGTGGACCCGGGCGAGATGCTCGCCGAGACCGCGGTGCGCGAGATCTTCGAGGAGACCGGCATCGCCGTCGTGCTCGGCGCGCCGGTGGGCGTCTCGCGCTACCGGATGGACAACGGCAAGCAGAAGATCGTGCACTACTGGGCCGCGCACGCCACCGACAAGGCCATCCGCGCATCGGCGTTCGTGCCCAACCGCGAGATCGCCGCACTGGAATGGGTGAGCCTGAAGAAGGCCCGCGCACGACTGACCTACCCTGTCGACATCGAGATCCTCGACGCCTTCCATGCCCTCGTCGACGACGGAGTGCTGGAGACGTTCCCGCTCATCGCGCTGCGCCACGGCAAGGCGATGAGCCGCTCGGAGTGGGGCGGATCGGATGCCACGCGCCCGCTCACCGAGCGCGGTCGCGCCCAGGCGACCGGGATCGTCGGGGCGCTGCGCACCTTCGGCGTCAAGCGCATCGTCAGCAGCGACGCCGTGCGCTGCGAGCAGACCGTCGCGCCGCTGGCCCGCGCGATCACGCGCGCCCCGAAGCTCACTCCCCTGCTCAGTCAGGACGCGTGGGAGGACGGCACCGCCGATGTGCGCTCGGTGGTCGGCAAGCGGGTGCGCGCGGGCAAGGCCGCCGTCATCTGCAGCCACGGCCCCGTGCTGCCGGACGTCCTGCGCGAGATCGCGCTGGCCACCGGCACGATGCAGGGCTCGTACGTGAGCAGCGCCTCGGCGCTGGATGTCGCCGCGTTCAGCGTGGCGCACCTGTCGTCATCGAACCCCGGATCCGGACTCGTCTGCATCGAGACGCACACGCCCAGGGCCTGAGCGATCGAGTTCTGCTCGACGCAAGCCGTTCACCTGCCGTTCACCAGCGCAGGAGAGTCTCGTTAACCGTCACTCCTAGCGTCGTTGTGTGCCCTGCACCGGGCTCCACCGAACACCGATCGAACGGATCACACAGTGAAGATCTCCCGCATCGCCCGTATCGGCGCCATCGGCGCCGTCGCTGCACTCACCCTCGCCGGCTGCGCCGCGAACGAGGCCGCCGCCGGCGGCTCGACCGACGCACCCGCCGGCTCCTCCCTCTCGGGCACCATCGACGCCACCGGCGCCTCGTCGCAGACCGCCGCCCAGGAGGCCTGGGTCGCCGGCTTCCAGACCGCCAACCCCGACGTCACCGTCAACTACGAGCCCACCGGCTCGGGCACGGGGCGCGAGAACTTCCTCGAGGGCGGCAGCGTGTTCATCGGCTCCGACCGCGCCTTCAACGACGAGGAGATCGCCGCGGGCGGCTTCGGCGCCTGCGCCGCCGACGACATCGTCGAGGTGCCGCTGTACATCTCGCCCGTCGCCGTCGCGTTCAACCTCGAAGGCGTCGACACGCTCAACCTCGACGCCGCCACCATCGCCAGCATCTTCGCCGGCACGATCTCCAACTGGAACGACCCGGCCATCGCCGCGCTCAACTCCGGTACGACCCTGCCCGACCTGGCGATCGCACCCGTGCACCGCTCCGACCCCTCGGGCACGCAGGAGACCTTCACGAAGTACCTCGCCGCCACCGCTCCGGATGTGTGGACCTACGAGGTCAGCGACGAGTGGCCCATCCAGGGCGGCGAGGCCGGCCAGGGCACCTCGGGCGTCGTGCAGGCGCTCACGGCCGGCAACGGCACGATCGGGTTCGCCGACGCCTCCCAGGTCGGCGACCTCGGCCAGGTGCACGTCGGCGTCGACGGCGAGTTCATCGCCTACTCGGCCGAGGCCGCCTCGAAGCTCGTCGAGAACTCGCCGCTCGTCGAGGGCCGCGGCGAAGGCGACCTCGTCTTCGACGTCGACCCGGCCGCCGCGACCGGCGGGGCGTACCCGATCGCACTGGTGAGCTACCTCATCGGCTGCGTCCAGTACGACGACGCCAACACCGCCGAGCTCGTCAAGAGCTACTTCCAGTACGTCGCCAGCGACGAGGCCCAGAAGGCCGCCGAGGCCAACGCGGGCAACGCTCCTATCTCGGATGGTCTGCGCGAGCAGGTGCTCGCGGCCATCGACCTCATCCAGGTCGGCTGAACGGCGTGAGCGTTCACTGATCCGCCGGTGCCCTCGCCTCCGACCGGGCGCGGGGGCATCGGCGGGTCGCCGCCAGAGAACCGCACCCGCGCACGCCGAACCGCTCCATCCATTCCGAACAGGGAGACCATGAGCACGACCGAGCAGGATCCCGTCGCCACCGCGGCCCCTCCGGCGCCGCCCGCACCCATCAGGGCCAAGCAGCGCCTCGGCGACCGGGTGTTCTCGGGCACGGCGCTCGGCGCCGGCATCGTCATCCTCATCGTGCTCGCCGCCGTCGCCGCATTCCTCATCATCCAGAGCCTGCCGGCCTTCGACACCGACACGAGCGGCAACCACATCCTGCGCGGCGACTCGTTCTGGTCGTACGTGTGGCCGCTCGTCTTCGGCACGCTGTGGGCCTCGTTCATCGCCCTGATCATCGCCGCGCCGATCTCGATCGGCATCGCGCTGTTCATCTCGCACTACGCGCCGCGGCGGCTCGCCTCGGTGCTGGGCTACATCATCGATCTCCTCGCCGCCGTGCCCTCGGTCGTCTTCGGCCTGTGGGGCGGGCTCGTGCTCGCTCCCCTGCTGCAGCCGATCTACGCCTGGCTCAACGCCAACGCCGCCTGGGTGCCGTTCTTCGGCGGACAGGTCTCGCCCACCGGCAAGACCATCCTCACCGCCGCCCTGGTGCTCGCCGTGATGTGCATCCCGATCATGACCGCCATCTGCCGCGAGGTGTTCCTGCAGACACCGAAGCTGCACGAGGAGGCGGCGCTCGCCCTGGGCGCCACCCGGTGGGAGATGGTGCGGATGTCGGTGCTCCCGTTCGCGCGAGGCGGCATGGTCTCGGCCGCCATGCTCGCCCTGGGCCGCGCGCTGGGCGAGACGATGGCCGTCACCATGGTGCTCTCGCCCTCGGCCGTGGTGAGCTTCCTCGTGCTCACCTCCACCAACCCGACGCCCATCCCCGCGAACATCGCCCTGGCCTTCCCGGAGGCGCACGGCACGGGCGTGAACACGCTCGTCGCGACCGGCCTCATCCTCTTCGTCGTGACCTTCGCGGTCAACGCGCTGGCGCGCTGGATCGTCGCCCGCCGCGCCGAGTTCTCGGGAGCGAACTGACATGACCGTGCTCGACGCCCGCACCGCGACCGGCACCGCCCCCGCCGCCTCGCTCACCGCGGGCAAGCTCGCCCGCTGGGTGCCGTGGACCCTGCTGCTCGTCTCTCTCGCCATCGCCTACGCGATCTTCGGGGTGGCGAGCATCGGCGAAGGCCTGCAGCACTTCAACGCCGTCGGCGCCACGATCGTCGGCGCCGTGATCTACATGGTGCTGATCACGGTGATCTCGGTCATCGCCGAAAGCCGCCGCAAGGCGATCGATCGGTTGATGACCGCACTGGTGTCCTCGGCGTTCCTCCTCGCCCTGCTGCCGCTGGTCTCACTGCTGTGGACCGTGGTGGCCAACGGACTGGAGCGCTTCGACGCCGAGTTCTTCACCTGGACGATGCGCAACGTCGTGGGCGAGGGCGGGGGCATCGTGCACGCGATCTGGGGCACCGTGCTCATCACTCTGACAGCGACGATCATCTCCGTGCCGATCGGTCTGATGACCTCGATCTACCTCGTCGAATACGGCCGCGGCCCCGTCGCCAAGGCCATCACGTTCTTCGTCGACGTGATGACCGGCATCCCCTCGATCGTGGCCGGTCTGTTCATCTACTCTGTGTTCGCCCTCATCATCCGACCCGGCATCTCGATGGGATTCATGGGCGCCCTGGCACTCGCGGTGCTGATGACGCCCGTCGTCGTCCGCGGCAGCGAGGAGCTGCTGCGGATCGTGCCGAACGAGCTGCGCGAGGCGTCGTACGCGCTCGGCGTGCCGAAGTGGCTGACCGTGCTCAAGGTCGTGCTGCCCACCTCGATCGCGGGCATCATGACCTCGGTCATGCTCTCCATCGCCCGTGTGATCGGCGAGACCGCCCCGCTGCTTCTGACCGCCGGGTTCACCATGAGCCTGAACACGAACATCTTCGACGGGCAGATGATGACGCTGCCGGTCTTCGCCTACAACCAGTACATGAACCAGGGCACCAGCCCCGATTCGGCCATCGCCCGCGCGTGGGCGGCCGCGCTCACCCTCATCCTCATCGTCATGGTGCTGAACCTGCTCGCGCGCCTGATCGCGAAGGTGTTCGCCCCCAAGACCTCCGGCCGCTGAGCCGGACCACCCCAAGGAGCTCACGTGTCCAAGAGCATCGAAGTCAACGACCTCAACGTCTACTACGGCGACTTCCTCGCCGTCGAGGGGGTCTCGCTCGAGATCGAGCCGCGCAGCGTCACCGCCTTCATCGGTCCGTCGGGATGCGGAAAGTCGACCTTCCTGCGCACCCTCAACCGGATGCACGAGGTGATCCCCGGCGCCCGCGTGCAGGGTGAGGTGCTGCTGGACGGCAAGGACCTCTACGGCGCCGACGTCGATCCCGTGCTCGTGCGTCGCCAGGTGGGCATGGTGTTCCAGCGGCCCAACCCGTTCCCCACCATGTCGATCAAGGAGAACGTGCTGGCGGGCGTGAAGCTCAACAACACCCGCATGTCGAAGTCGGATCAGGATGCCCTCGTCGAGAAGGCGCTCACCGGCGCCAACCTGTGGAACGAGGTCAAGGACCGCCTCGATCGGCCGGGCTCGGGCCTCTCGGGCGGCCAGCAGCAGCGCCTGTGCATCGCGCGGGCCATCGCCGTCTCGCCGGAGGTGATCCTCATGGACGAGCCGTGCTCGGCACTCGACCCCATCTCGACGTACGCGATCGAGGAGCTCATCGGCGAGCTGAAGAACGAGTACACGGTGGTGATCGTCACGCACAACATGCAGCAGGCGAGCCGCGTGTCCGAGAAGACGGCGTTCTTCAACATCGCCGGCAGCGGCAAGCCCGGCAAGCTCATCGAGTACGACGACACCGCCACGATCTTCACCACCCCCGCCATGCAGGCCACCGAGGACTACGTCTCCGGCCGCTTCGGGTGATCCGGCGTCCGGGCTCGGGCATCCGCCCGGCAGCAGGCAGTCTTCCGCGGATTCTGCCTATTACCGGCCGGATGCCTGATTCGGGTGTCCCCTTTCCCGCACGGGCGGTGGGTTCAGGCTTCCGGATGCGCGGGTTCCGTGCGCGGGTCAGTTCCGCGGGGAGAGCAGATACCGGTTGAGGGATGCGGTGATCCCTCCGTCCACGGGGAGCGCCGCGCCGTCGATCGCCCGGATCGGAGCGGCCAGGCGCAGGCTTGAGACCAGCCAGGCCGCATCCGCGGTGGCGAGCCCTGCCACGGGGATGGTCTCGTACGCGGTGCGGAACCCCTCCGCCGCCAGGTACTCGAAGACGCTGAGCTGGGTCGTGCCGTGCAAGATGCCGCCCGTCGGCGCCGGGGTCGTGAACGTGTCGCCGCGGCGCAGGATGAGGGATGCCGTGGGCGCCTCGAGCACGATGCCGTCGCTGGAGACGAAGATCGCGTCGTCGGCGCCGCGCCGGTGCGCCTCGCGCAGCGCAGCCATGTTCACCGCGTACGACAGGGTCTTCGCGCCCAGCAGCAGCCACGGTGCGCGTTCGGATGCGCCGCTGTCGTAGCCGCGATCCAGGGTCACCACCCGCACGCCGTCTCGTCGTGCCGCGGCGAAGTCGCCGGCCGGCGCCGCCGTGGCCCAGGCCGTGGGAGTCGGGCCGTGCTCCACACCGCGGCTGAGGATGAGCTTGATGACCGCCTCGCCCGGCGCGCATTGCGCCGCGGCGACCTCGATCGCCCGGCGCCACTGCGCGGCGTTGGGCCCGGGCAGGTCGCAGAGCATCGCGGAGTGCGCCAGGCGGTGCACGTGCGCCTCCGCCTCCTGCGCGTGACCGTCGACGACACCGATCGATTCGAACACCCCGTCGCCGCGCTGCGTGCTCAGCTCGCCCACGCTGAGGGCGGGGGCCGAGGCATCCACGGTCGTGAAGGTGTCATCGAAGTCGTCGCGCTCGTCGTCGGCGGCCACCGGAGAGATCATGAGAGCGAAGCGCCGTTGCATGATCCGAGCTTAGGGTGCCGACCGCGCATCCCCCGTTCGCACCTTTCGGGGATACCACCGGGAGCGACGCGTTACACTTGATCGGCCGGGCCGCATAACCCCGGGCTCCAAATTTTGCCGCTGCGAGCGGCCTTCCGCCGAGAGGCGTTCTTGCGGCCCGGTCTTACTCTTTCTTGGTGCGGTGCGGACCTCAGTCCAGCATCCCGCGCCGCCAGGCGGCCGCCGAGGCCGCCAGGTCGTCGGCGTAACCGCTGAGTCGCAGGGCACGGGTCGTCAGCTCGCTGCCCCGCACCGGCTCGGTGGGCTCGTAATCGTCGGCGATGTGCGTCGCGCCCGACGCCTGCACACGGCAGAAGGCCGCCGCGCGCTCGAGCGCGACGGAGAAGTCGCCGCGGAAGGCACCGTGCAGGATCGTGTCGATGAGCGAGACGATCTCGTCGGGGCTCGCAGGCACCGGGGCGCCGGCGACCAGGGCGTCCGCCGTGGGAAGCTCCACCCGGCCGCGCTCGTGCAGGAACGCCGCCGTCGACGGGTCGGCGTGGATCGCCGCCTGCAGCACGTACAGCCGCCACAGCGCGCCGGGCAGCGAGTGCGCCGGAGCCGCCGCCCACAGTTCGGCGATCTCGTCGATGCCGTGCTCGCGCGTGTAGGCGATCAGCCGCTCGGCGCTCATTCCGCTCTCATCGGCCCGTACGCGCGCCAGCAGTGCCGAGGCCGTACGGTGCGCGGCCCGCGCCTGATCGGCCGGATCCGTGCCGCCGACGAGGCTGTCGAACGACTCCGTGGGTCGACGGACGGGACGCTTGAACGATTCGGGCACCGACTCAGGGTACGCGCCACAATGCAACACGGCACTCAGCGCGGGGCCATAGACTGGAGACACGGGCCTCTAGCTCAGTTGGCAGAGCATCGGACTTCAACAGAAAATAGGAGCGCCTCGGGGGAAACCCTGGGGATGACACCACTCAAAGTCGGGGAACCCTTCCTGGGAGACCAGATGGCAATCCCGAGCCAAGCCGGACGTGCGTCCGGAAGGTGTAGAGACTGGACGGGTGGCACCTACAGCGCAAGCCATGGTGAAGGGACAGTCCAGCCCACGAACGCCCTGAGGCGGCGGCGAAAGCCGAAGTGGGATGTTAATCCGCGGGTCGAGGGTTCGAGCCCCTCGGGGCCCACCCGTTGTCAGCGGTCGACGTTATCGTCGAGCCATGAAACGCTGCGGAACGCGCGGTTCCCGCAGCGCTCCGTTGACTCCACCGCAGCATCGCACGCAGCCGTGTTCGATGGCGAGTCCTGTCAGGGGATGACAGGCGGAGGATCAGACAACCACGGGAGATCGCCCTCCTCGAGGCGGGTCCGCAGGGCATCCATCCAGGCGTGCTCGGCCTGCAGCTGATCCCGCTCGTACTCCGCCTCGACCACCAGAAGGGGCGGCAGATGCCCAGTGGTGGCGATATCGGCGCTTTTCACGGCGATATCCGCCGCGAGCGCGGCGATGCGGGCACGCAGCGCGAGGAGCGCCTCGTCGCGGCTCAGCACGGCGAGGAACGACAGCCCCGCGATCGTGACCGTGCGATCGGGCTGTGGCACGGACAGCAGCAGCGTCACGCGGCGGCGAAGCTCGGATCGACCGGCCTCGGTGAGCGCGAACACCGTGCGCTCCGGACGACCGCCCTCCTGCTCCGAGCCGACCTCTTCGATCAGATGGGCCGCGTGCAGCTTCTGGACCGCGTGGTAGATGCTGCGCGGCACACCGGCGACGAAATCTTTGCGGGTCTCGACCACGAAGCGATGGATGTCGTACGGATGGCGGGGCCCCTGCGTGAGCAGCGCGAGCACGGTGAGTGCGGGCAGATCCCGCTCGACGCGGCCGACGCGTGCACCCTTCTCGCTCACAGGCCGAGTCTACGTCTTGACACCTATTGATGCATTTTGCATTATTTATTTATTGCAACTTGCACTATCAAGGGAGTCATCATGACCGAGATCGCCATCGACCAGAACACCACCGTCCCCACCGGTGTCATCGAGACTCTGGAGCGGATGCGCCTCGCGTGGGATGCGGGCGACGCCGCCGCCTACGCCGCCGAGTTCACGGACGACGCGAGCTACGTGATCTTCATCGGCACCGTCTCGACCGGTCGCGCTCGGATCGAGGAGGATCACATCCCGCTGTTCTCGACATGGCAGCGCGGCAGTCGCATGTCGATGCGCATCCTGTCGGCGACTCCCCTCAGCGACGATGTCGTGGTCGTCGTGACCGAGGGCGGCATCGGCAAGGGCAGGCACATCGCGCACGACAAGGCGCAGACGTTCGTCTTCGTCAGAGAGTCGGACCAGTGGCGGTGCGCCGCCTTCCAGAACACGAAGAAGAACCGGTTCTTCGCTGCCGTGAATGCGCGGGAGTCCGCGAGACTGGCGCGCAAGCGGCGCGCCGCTTGATCCCTGTCAGCTCGGAGTCGATGCCCGAGCACGGTGCCGCCGCACCCCGTCCCGGTTGGCGCATCGCACCGAGCAGTAGCGCTGGCGGCCGTTGCGGGTGACGTCGACCACGACGTTCGTGCACGGATCCGCGGCGCACCGCCCGAGCCTGTGCATCCCCCGCCCGACGAGGTGCAGGGAGGTGCCGACCGAGATCACCGCGCGCAGTACGAGCGGCAGGGCGTCGTCGGGCTCGCGGTAGTGCAGGTGCCAGCCCTCGCCGTCATGATCGGTGAGGTAGGGATGCGCGGCCGACTCCGCCATCATCCGGTTCAGCAGTCGCGCACGCTCGGCGTGGTCATCGGCGTCGACGATGCGAAGCCACTCATCGACCACGGCGCGCACGCGCAGGTGATCGTCCGGCGCGTCGCGGAAGGCCATGGTCATGCCGAACTCGCGGGTGCGCTGCTCGATGCCGCTCCGCGTCTGCGGCCAGTCGTTCGCGAGCGATGCAGCCATGAGCACCGCATACTCACCGTAAGGGTTGAGATGCATAAGGCCATTACATCATCGTAGAGTCATGACCGCACCCGTCACGCTCCCGATCCCCCTTGCACCCACCGCGCCGCGCACGCACGAGCACGCCTGGACGACCGAGTCCCGGCATCCCACATCCGAGGGCGTCGTCGTGTACGTGCACTGCATCGGATGCGCGGCGCGGCGCGTGGATGCGCAGGCACCCTCCGGCATGCCACCGCGGGCGATGAGCCGCGAGACTCAGCTCGACGTCATGCCGTGAGGTCGACCAGGGTGCGCACGGTGCGGATGTTGCGCGCCGTGCCCTCGACGCCCAGCGCACGATCGAGCACGGCGCGGGTGAGCTTGGTGGCGTGCACGCCCTGCGCGGGGTAATCGATCCAGAGCTCCCGCCCGAGAAGGGCGATCCGTTCGCCCTCGACAAGCCGATCCGTCAGCGCCTCGACGGCCCCGGGCTGCGCCTCGCCCTCGAGGAACATCACGTGCAGGAGCTTGTCCGCGGCGGCATCCGGGAACGGGTTGCCCTCGAGCATCGCCACGAGCTCGGTCCGCGTGCGCAGGATCACCGGCGTATCGACGTCGAACGCCTCGGAGATGAGAGCCCTCACCTTCGAGCACAGCGCGGCAGGATCGTCGGGCTCGGGAACGATGACGTTGCCGCTCGCGATGTACGTCGTCACGTCGGCGATCCCGAGACGCTCGGTGATCAGCGCGCGCAGCTCTGCCATCGGCACGCGGTTGCGACCGCTCACATTGACCGCCCGAAGAAACAGGACGCAGCGTTCGACGGCGCTCACACCGCCGCGCTCTCGATGAGTTCCGCCCCCGCGTGCGCGAGTTCGGCCAGCGCCGCGTGGGATGACTCCTCCCCCACGCCGGCGACGAGATCGGTGAGGATGCGCACATGCACGCCGTGCGCGATGGCGTCGAGCCCCGAGGCACGCACGCAGTGATCGGTGGCGATGCCGACGACGTCGGCGAAGAGCACGCCGGCGGACGACAGGATGTCGGCGACGCTCGATCCGTCATCCGCTGCGCCCTCGAACATTGAGTACGCCGGCACGCCCTGCCCCTTGCGGACGTGGTGGGTGATGGCGTCGGTGCGCAGCAGCGGGTCATAGTCGGCTCCGCCGGTGCCCGCCACGCAGTGCACGGGCCAGGTGTCGACGAAGTCGGGACTCTCGGCGAAGTGCCCGCCGTTGTCACCCTCCGCATCGTGCCAGTCGCGCGAGGCGACGATGACGTCGTAGCCCGCGGCGTGCGCGGCGAGGAAGGCCGTGACGCCTTCCGCGACCGCATCACCTCCGGACACGGCGAGGGCACCGCCTTCCGTGAAGTCGTTCTGCACGTCGACGATGAGAAGTGCTCGGCTCATGCTCTGAGCGTACGCCGAAGCGATTCGCAGCACCCCCGCAGACAGGGTAAGATCGTTCACCGTGCGGTTCGCCGTGCACGCCGCCTTAGCTCAGACGGCAGAGCGATTCACTCGTAATGAATAGGTCAAGGGTTCGATTCCCTTAGGCGGCTCCGTCAGACCCCCGGAAATCCGTGAGATTCCGGGGGTTTCGCCATCGCGGAGCATCGTCGACCGGACGTAAGCTGGCGGCATCCGAAATGAGGAGCAGCTGATCTGCGCGAGCTATGGGCTGGATCCGCGGTTCGACGACCGCGACTTCCGCGATGCCGTCGACACGGCGGTGCTCGACGGCCTGCGGGCCTGGGCGAAGGACAGTGCGGGCGAGATCCTGCGACCGACGGGCAAGAACCTGCGCAATCTCAATCCGCTCATCACGGACCCCTCGACTCTGAAGTTCGCCTGGTGGGGATACCTCGTGGGCGGCGCGCCGGCCTCCTTCGCATCGATCAATACCCGCTCCGAGCGGCTCGCCGGCACCAAAGGCGCCCTCCCGCAGCGCGCTATCGTCCCGGTCTCGTACTGGCGCGAGATGGCCAAGCCTTCACGGGTGTGGCACCGCTTCGACGCGCCCGACGACGCGCTTCTGGGCCTGGCCGCAGTGACCAGACCCGGCCGCACCGCCGACGGGGTCGACTACACCTGCTACAGCATCGTCATGCAGCCCGCTCCCGGACACCTCGCGCACATCCATGACCGGATCCCGCTGCTGATCAACCCCGGCTTCGCCGAGGAGTGGCTCACCGTGCCGAATGCGCGCGGTGCCCTCATCGATGCGGCGGTGTCGGCCTCAGCGCCGATCGCCGAGCGGATCCGCGTCGCCCCCGCAGAGGACGGGGAGCAGATCCCCCCTCCCGACCGGCTCTTCTGAGCCGCTTTTCCTATCCGCAGCGCACCTCGGCGTCGGGCACGACGTCGTCGAGGAAGTACGCCTCCACGGCCTTGTCGACGCACGTGTTGCCCTTGTTGTAACCGGTGTGCCCCTCGCCGACGCGCGTGATGAGCACGCCCTCGTCGAGCTGCTCGGCCAGCGCCACCGACCAGTCGTACGGAGTGGCCGGATCGTTCGTCGTGCCAACCACGAGGATCGGGCCCGACCCGGTCGCGTGGATCTCGCCGCGCGAACCCGTCGCCGGATACGGCCATACCTCGCACGGATCCGGCCCGCTCCAGTACGGCGCGATCGTCGGCGCCCCCTGGGCGATGGTCGCATCGGCCGCCTGCTGGGCCGCCTCATCGTTCTCCAGCGGATAGTCCATGCAGTTGTACGCGCGGAACGCCTCGGTGGAGTTGTCGAGATAGGTGCCGTTGTCGTCGCGGCCGTTGTAGAAGTCGGCGAGGAAGAACGCCGTGCTGGGGTCGCCCTGCAGCGTCGCTTCGAGCGCTTGCGTGAGGTACGACCAGCTGTCGGTCGAATACAGCGCCGCGATGATCGCCGTCATCAGCGCATCCGCCCCGAGCATCCGCCCGTCGCCGTTCTGCAGCGGCACGCGATCCACGCTGGCGAGCAGGGCGGCGAGGTCGGCCATCCCGTCGTCCACCGTGCCTGCGAACGGACAGCCCTTCGTGTCGAGGCAGTCCTGCATGTAGGCGCGCAGGGCCGACTCGAATCCGAGCGCCTGCGTCGTACCCACCTCGAGCCCGGAGACCGAGGGATCAAGGGCGCCGTCGAGCACGAGGTGGCCGACGCGCTCGGGGTACAGGTCGGCATAGGTGGCGCCGAGGAAGGTGCCGTACGAGTACCCCAGGTAGTTGAGCTCGCTGTCGCCGAGCACCGCGCGCAGCAGATCCATGTCGCGGGCCGAGTTCACGGTGGTGATGTACGGCAGGATGCCCTGGCTGTTCTCGTCGCACGCCTGCGCGAACCGCGCGTTGGCGTCTGTGAGCTGCGCCTTCCACTCGTCGCTGCCTCGCTCGGCGTCCGAGAGCGTGTACAGGTAGTCGTCCATCTGCTCGGGCCCAAGGCAGGTCACGGCCGTGGACTCCCCGACCCCGCGCGGGTCGAAGCCGACGACGTCGTAGTTGTCGATGAGGTCGGGGCCGACGGCGTAGTCGAGGCTGTCGCGTACGAACTCCACCCCGCTTCCGCCGGGGCCGCCGGGGTTGATGAGCAGCGAACCCTTGGGCGTGGAGGTCGCAGAATGGCGCACCACGGCCAGTTTCATCTCGCCGAAGCCCGGATCGTTCCAGTCCAACGGCGCGGTGACGGTGGTGCACTCCATCCCACTGCCGCAGGCGCCCCACGTCAGCGTCTGCGAATAGAACGGCAGCAGGTCTTCCGAGACTCCGCTCGTGTCGGGTGCGTTGGTGCGGTCAGGGCGCGGCGTGCTCGCAACGGGGATCATCGAGTACAGACAGCCCGACAGCGTCAGCACCGACACGGCGAGCCCCGCGACGGCGCCGAGGAGACGGCGTGCGCGCCGGGTCGAGGATGTGTTCACGGCTTCCTCCCGCTGGTGACGGTGATGAGCAGACTCTCCAGGGCGAGCAGCGGGGCCACGTTGCGCTCCAAGGCGTCGCGGGTCTCTGCCAGATGATCGAGCACGACAAGCGTACGCGCGGGCGGCCAGGCGTCGGCGAGCGCCGCGAGGTCGTCGCCGAGCTCGCGGTTGATGAGGCCGTCACGCCGCCCGAACTGCAGCATGACGACGTCGCGAAACATCGACTGCAGGTCGGTGAGCACGCGGTCGATGCCGTCGCGCAGACTGCGCGTGGCGCGCTTCTTCTGCTCGTCTTCCAGCACCGAGATCTGTCCGCGCAACGCCTGCGGCACCGGCGCGCCCTCGGCAATGCCCACGGTGCGCAGGAGCGTCGCGCGCTCGGCGGCATCGCGCTCTGCGGTCAGCGCCTTGGCGTCGTCGGTGGCGGCCTGCACGATGCGTCCGGCGACCTCCACCGCGTCACCGACTCCCCTGGCGCCGAGCACGGCGCGCAGCATCTGCTCTCGTCGGCTGCGCGCAGCCGGATCGGTCGCGAGCCGCTGCGCCATGCCGATGTGCCGCTGCGCGTGTCTGGCCGCCTGTTCGGCGACGGAGGCATCGGTCCCCGTTCGATGCACGATGAGCGCGGCGACGTCATCGACGTCGGGCTCGCGCAGCCGCAACGTGCGCACGCGGGAGCGGATGGTGGGCAGCAGATCAGCATCGCTGGGGGCGCAGAGTATCCACACCGTCTTCTCCGGCGGCTCCTCGAGCGCCTTGAGCAGAACGTTGGACGTGCGCTCGACCATGCGATCCGCATCCTCCACGACGATCACACGGTACCGACCCGACGAGGGCGAGAAATAGGAGCGCTCGACCAGTGCGCGCGCCTCGGCGATCGTGATGATGACCTTGTCGGTGCGCAGCGCCGTGACGTCGGGATGCGTGCCCGCCATGACCTGTCGCATCGCGTGCTCATCGTCAGGACCTTCGGCGACGAGCGCCGCGGCGAACGCGTAGGCGAGGGTGGATCGGCCCGATCCGGGCGGCCCGGTGATGAGCCAGGCGTGCGAGAGGGATGCCGGATCGGCCGCCGCCGCGCGCAGCGTGCGGACCGCATCGTTCTGCCCCCAGACGTCGGTCCATGGAAAGGCATCGTCGGGGTGATCGGGCGCCGCGGGCGACATGGTCGGGGCATCCGCGGCGGTCATGCACTCAGCCTAACCGGCGCCGCTGACACGGCCCGGTCGTCGCCCGCGGCTATCGCCGTCAGCGAGGGTGCAGGAGCGGCTCGACCCGCGCCCGAACCGCCTCGGCGATGCGCTCCGGAGCGTCGTCGGCATCCAGCACGAGAAAGCGATCGGGCTCGGCATCGGCGAGCGAGAGGTACGCGGCGCGCACGCGCCCGTGGAACTCCTCGCGCTCCGCTTCGAGGCGGTCGAACGGCTTGTCGGCGGCGTCCAAGCGCCGGCGTGCCGCGGCCGGGTCGAGATCGAGCAGCACGGTGAGGTCGGGCAGCGCGCCTTCGGCCCCCCACAGCGACAGGTCGCGCACCTCGTCGGCGTCGAGCACCCGGCCCGCCCCCTGATAGGCGACCGAGGAGTCGAGGTAGCGGTCCTGCAGCACGACGTCGCCGCGCTCCAGCGCGGGGCGCACGACGGTGGCGACGTGGTGCGCGCGGTCGGCGGCGTACAGCAGCGCTTCCGCGCGCGGGGCGATGTCGCCGCGGTGATGCAGCACGATGTCGCGGATGAGCGCACCCACCTCGGATCCACCGGGCTCGCGCGTGCGCAGCACGGTGCGTCCCTGCGCGGACAGCCACGCCTCGAGCAGGGCGGCCTGCGTGGTCTTGCCCGAGCCGTCTCCGCCTTCGAGCGTGATCCACAGGCCGTCGGTCACGACTCGGTCTTCTTCGCCGGCGCCTTCTTGGCGGCGGGCTTCTTCGCCGAGGTCTTCTTGGCTGCCGGCTTCTTGGCGGGAGCCTTCTTCGCGCCGCGCTTGGGCGCCGGACCCTTCGCGCGCTTGTCGGCGAGCATCTGCACGGCGATCTCGAAGGTGACGTCCTCCGGCTTCTGGCCGCGCGGGATGGTCACATTCGTCTCGCCGTCGGTGACGTACGGACCGAACCGGCCGTCGCGCACGCGAATGGGCTTGCCGCTCACGGGGTCGGCCTCGAATTCTGCCAGCGCGCTGGCCGCGCGACGAGATCCTGCGCCGTACTTGGGCCGTGCGTAGATCTCCAGCGCCTCGTCGAGAGTGATGTCGAAGATCTGCTGCTCGCCCTCCAGCGAGCGCGAGTCGGCGCCCTTCTTCAAGTACGGGCCGAAGCGGCCGTTCTGCGCGGTGATCTCCTCGCCCGACTCGGGATCCGCACCCACGACGCGCGGCAGGCTCAGCAACCGCAGCGCCGTGTCGAGATCGATCGTGTCGACCGACATCGAGCGGAAAAGCGACGCGGTGCGCGGCTTGGGGGCGGCATCCTTCTTGGTCTTCTTCTTCGCCGGCGCGTCGATGACCTCACCCGTCGCCGCGTCGACGAGCGGCTCGGCCTCGTCGGGATCGGCCGGCAGATTCTCCTGCACGTAGGGTCCGAACCGGCCGTCCTTGACGACGATGCTCCGCCCGTTCTCGGGATTCTCCCCCAGCACCCGATCCCCGGCCACAGGGGCGTCGATGAGCTCCTGCGCCTTCTCGGCGGTGAGCTCGTCGGGCGCGAGGTCCTCGGGAACGTTCACGATGCGCGGCTTGGCCTCGGGGTTCGCAGGGTCGGCGATCTCGAGATACGGGCCGTACTTGCCGAAGCGCAGGGTGGCGGTGTCAGTGATACGCGTCGCGTTCAGGGCACGCGCGTCGATCTCGCCGAGGTTGTCGACGACCTGACGCAGCCCCACGTGACGATCCGAGCCGTAGTAGAACGAGCGCAGCCACTCCACGCGCTTCTGCTCGCCGCGGGCGATGGCATCCAGATCGTCTTCCAGCGCCGCGGTGAAGTCGTAGTCGATGAGGTCGGCGAAGTGCTGCTCGAGCAGCCGCACCACGCTGAAAGCCAGCCAGGTGGGCACGAGCGCCTGCCCGCGCTTGGTCGCGTAACCGCGGTCGATGACCGTGCCGATGATGCTTGCGAACGTCGAAGGGCGGCCTATGCCGTGCTCTTCCAGCGCCTTGACCAGCGAAGCCTCGGTATAGCGCGGCTTCGGGGTGGTGCGGTGCGGCTTGGCCTCCGAGTCGGAGACGACCAGCGCATCGCCCACGGCGACGACCGGCAGCGACTGGCTCTCGGCGGCGTCCTTGTCGGACCGGCGCTCGTCGCGACCTTCCTCGTACGCCTCAAGGAAGCCCTTGAACGTGTACACGGTGCCCGAGGCGGTGAACTCTGCGGCCTGCCCGTTCGCGTCGACGGTGACCGTGACCGTCGTCGTCTCGTACTTCGCATCCGCCATCTGGCTGGCGACCGTGCGCTTCCAGATGAGGTCGTACAGGCGCTGCTCCTCGCGGTCGAGCTGGCTCGACAACGACGAGGGCGTGCGGAAGGTCTCGCCCGAGGGACGGATCGCCTCGTGCGCCTCCTGCGCGTTCTTGCTCTTGCTCTTGTAGACGCGGGGCTTGAGGGGCACCGCGGCATCGCCGTAGAGGGCCACCGCCTGCGCTCGCGCCGCCTGCACCGCCTGGGTGCTCAGCGCCGTCGAGTCGGTGCGCATATAGGTGATGTAGCCCTTCTCGTACAGCCGCTGGGCGACGCTCATCGCCTGTTTGGCCGTCATGGAAAGCTTGCGCCCCGCCTCCTGCTGCAGCGTCGAGGTCGTGAACGGGGCGTACGGGCTGCGCGTGCCGGGCTTGGCCTCGACCTTCGACACGGTTCCTGCCGCCGCGGCATCGATCGCCTCCGACAGGGCCTGCGCCTTCGCCTCGTCGAGCACGACGACGGCCTTCTTGAGCTTGCCGTCTTCGTCGAAGTCGGATCCGCGGGCGATCTGCCCGCCGTCCAGGCGCACGAGGCGCACCTGGAATCCGCCGTTCTCGCCCTTGGCCGCGCGGGCCTCGACGTCCCAGTACTCGGCCGAGACGAACGCCATCCGCTCGCGTTCGCGGTCGACGATCATCCGGGTCGCTGCGGACTGCACGCGGCCGGCGGAGAGCCCCGACTTGACCTTGTACCAGAGCACGGGAGAGACATCCCAGCCGTAGAGGCGGTCCAGGATGCGGCGGGTCTCCTGCGCGTCGACGAGCGCGAGGTCGAGGTCGCGGGTCTTGTCGACGGCGGCGCGGATCGCATCCTTGGTGATCTCGTGGAACACCATGCGCTTGACGGGAACCTTGGGCTTGAGGGTCTCCAGCAGGTGCCAGGCGATCGCCTCTCCCTCGCGGTCTTCATCGGTGGCGAGCAGGAGTTCGTCGGCGGACTTGAGCGCGCGCTTGAGCTCGGCGACGGTCTTGGTCTTGCGATCGCTGACCACGTAGTAGGGGTCGAAACCGTTCTCGACGTCGATCGAGTACTTGCCGTACGCCTTCTTGTCCTCGGCGGGGATGTCCTTCTTGTCGGCCAGGTCTCGGATGTGACCGACCGAGCTGAGCACCTCGTAGTCGTCGCCGAGGTAGCCCTGGATGGACCGCATCTTCGTCGGAGACTCGACGATGACGAGCTTCTTGCCTTGCGCCACGGGTGCGTCCTTTCTTCGAAGCACACCATACACACCGCGCTTCTGGGGTCTTCTCAGCGCGGTGAGCCGTCGTCTGCTGCGGATTCGGGTGGTGCAGCGCGGGAACGAGCGACGGCGTGAGTTCCAGCGTACGCCGCCGAGACCTGCACGACCGCCACCTGTTCATCCACAGCGCAGTCGTCGAGACGCGCTCCGGCCGCCCGCGCGACCCGCGCCGCGACCGTGCAGGCGTCGGCGGCGGACGGCACGGCGCCCGAGGCGACGTCGGCCGCGGCGAGCGCCGCCGCATCCGCCGCCCCGGCCACCCGTTGCGACACCGTGGCCGCACCGCCGAGCAGCGCCGCACCGAACGCGAGAGCGGCCGCGGCGGTCGCCGCTCCAAGCGCAGCTGCTGTGCCGGCCATCAGCGCCCGCCGTCCAGCGCGCACGACGAGGCCCGCAGCGGCAGCACCGCCGCTCCCGCGAACCCCGCCTCGCCCGAGGCGACGACGCACACCAGTCCGTCAGCGTGCGACACGTCCATCTGCGCGGCGCTGTCGGCGCGGGCGACGGCCGCTGCGGCGGCCCCCGGATCCTCCCCGCGGCCGAGCAGGCGCGCCGCATCGGCCGCGGCATCCTGCAGCGCCACCTGCTTCATCCCGGCACCGACCGCACCGAAGCCGAGCAGGAGGATGAGCACGACCACGGGGAGGGCGATCGCAAGCTCGGCGGCCGCCGATCCGCGCTCCCCTTCGCGGGGTAGGTGGATGCGCGCGCTCACGACACCGTCAGCGCCCGGCGGACGAGGTCGGTGAGGATGCCGCGCACCTCGTCCGAGCGCATGATGACCACCAGCAGCCCGGCGAAGGCGACGGCGCCCATCGTGGCGACGGCGTACTCGGCGGTGGCGGCCCCGGTGTCATCGCCGAACAGCGCCGCCGCCCGGTGCCGCGTCAACGGCGGCAGGGAGGGCGGCGCGGCGCGGTGGGCGCGCGGCAACGGGCGGACGGGGGTGGTGAGAAGCGGGTTCATCTTCTCTCTCCTTTCTCTGTGGTCTTTGTGCGGGTGGATCAGGTCAGGAACGGCAGCGGTGTGGTGGCGAGCACGCTGAGGATGAGCGGGGCGACGCCCAGCAGCAGGAACGCGGGCAGCGTGCACGCGCCGAGCGGCAACAGCAGGCGCGCCGACAGGCGGGCGGCGCCGAGCCGCCCCTGCACGCGCGCCTCCCGGCGCTCGCGCGCCGCATCGGCCCGCAGCAGCTCCACGGCGGGAACGCCGGCCGACGATGACAGCTGCAGCACGCGACGGATGCTCTGCGACGCCCTGGGGTCAGCCTCGGTCTCCTCCTCGACGAGGGCGAGCGCCCGCGGGATCGAGGTTCCGCCCGACAGCGCGACGGCGAGAAGTTCGGCATGGAACCCGGGGATTCCCGGCGGCGGCGTCGCACGCCGCACGAGCGCGGCCGTCCACACGCGGGAGAGCACGATGAGCAGGGCTCCGGCGATGAGGCAGCCGATCCCGGCGCCCGTGGTGAAGAGCACGGTGAGCGTGTCGAAACCGAGTCCGGCACCGAGCAGGAGACCGACCAGCGGCAGCCACTGCATGAGCCGGGCGGTGCCCGCGGGCTCGGCGAGCGCGACGCGCACCTCGTCGGAGGTGGCCGACGCGTCATCGAGGGCGTCGGCGATGACGCGCAGCGCCTCGGCGAGAGGGGCGCCCACCGTCGCGGCGATCGCCCACGCCTGCGCGACCTCCCGCCACGCGCCGCCCCGGGCACGGATCGCCTCGGTCAGCGATCGGCCGCGCTCGAGCCCCGTGCTCACGGCCGCCGCTGCGGACTCGCCCGTCTCGGCGAGGTGCCGCCACGCCGCCACGGGCGTCGCCCCGGCCTGCAGCAGCACGGCGAGCGTGCGCACGGCCTCGATCGGCATCGCCTCCTCCCCCGATTTCCGCCTCAGCACTCGGCGCTTCGCCATCGTCCGCATCACCATGGCCGCACCTCCTCGATCGACAGCCGCTCCCCGCGCAGGACGAAACGGCCCGCGCTGACCAGCCGTCGCGCTCCCGACGCCTCACGTTCGAGATGCAGCACGTGCGCGAACGCGCTCACGACCTGACGGGCCAGCGCCGGTGGATCCATGCCCGCCAGGGCGCCCAGCGCCTCCATCCGCGCGGGTACCTCCGCCAGCCCGCTCGCGTGCAGCGTGCCCGCTCCCCCGTCGTGGCCGGTGTTCAGCGCAGTGAGCAGATCGCGCACTTCCTCGCCGCGGCACTCGCCCACCACGAGCCGGTCGGGCCGCATCCGCAGCGATTCGCGCACGAGGCGCGACACGGTGATCCCGCCTGCGCCCTCGAGGTTCGCCTGTCGCGCCTCCAGTGCGACATAGTGCGGATGCCGCGGGCGCAGCTCGGCGACGTCTTCGATCGTGACGATGCGCTCGGTGGACGCGACGTGGGCGAGCATCGCGGCCAGCATCGTCGTCTTGCCGGTGCCTGTGCCCCCGGTGATGAGCAGATTCTCCCTCGCCGCCACGATGCCCTCCAGCCAGACGCGTTGCACGCGGTTCAGGGCCCCCAGCGCGCAGAGGTCGTCGAGGTCAGCGGCCCGCACCCGAGGGATGCGCACCGACAGCGCGGTGCCTTCGGTGGCGACCGGGGCGAGCACGGCGTGCACGCGGATGCCCGACCCGAGCCGCACGTCGACGCAGGGCGACTGGTCGTCGAGGTGACGCCCGCCTCGGGCGACCAGTCGCACGGCCAGATCGCGCACTTCGCGCTCAGAGGCCGACCAGCCGGCCACGCGCTCGACGCCGGCGCCCCGGTCGACGAACAGCCCGGTGGCGCCGTTCACGAAGAGGTCGGTCACGCGCTCATCGGCGCAGTGTGGCGCGAGCTCGCCGAACACCGCATCGACGTCGACCGCGAACCCGCGACGACGCTCGTCGGCAGGCGACGCCGTGCGGGGGACGATGACGAAGGGCTCGGGCATACGGCGACGCTAGAAGTCCGGCACCGTGCCCGTGGGCCTTCCGCCACGGATGGTGGAGAACTCGTCGAATCGGTCGCCTGTGCAGGAGAACCCCGCACAGCGGCGTCGGGGCGGCGATTGTCGTGACTACCGACTTTAGGCGGTACTGTCGAAACGAACCGGGGATTACATTCGCCCTGTCGTCACCCGTTCGACGATGCACCGCCAGTCGCAAAGGAGCGCTTCCTCGTATGAGCAGCCAGATCGATCACCTCCTCGAGGAGTCCCGGCAGTTCCCGCCGTCCCCCGAGTTCGCCGCGCAGGCCGTCGCGAAGCCCGAGCTGTACGAGCGCGCCGCTGCCGACCGCGAGGCGTTCTGGGCCGACCAGGCGCGTGAGCTGCTGCACTGGCACACGCCGTTCACCGAGACCCTCGACTGGAGCACGCCCCCGTTCGCGAAGTGGTTCGCCGATGGCGAGCTGAACGTCGCCTACAACTGCCTCGACCGCCATGTGGAAGCCGGCAACGGCGACCGCGTCGCCCTGCTGTGGGAGGGCGAGCCGGGCGATGAGCGGCGCATCACCTATGCGGAGCTGACCGATGAGGTCAAGCGCCTCGCCAACGTGCTGGCGGGCCTGGGAGTCGGCCACGGCGACCGTGTCGCCATCTACCTGCCGATGATCCCGGAGGCCGTGGCCTCGATGCTCGCCGTGGCGCGTCTGGGAGCGATCCACTCCGTCGTCTTCGGCGGATTCAGCGCCGACAGTCTCCGCTCGCGCATCGACGATGCGGGCGCGAAGGTCGTCATCACGGCCGACGGCGGCTATCGCAAGGGCAAGGTCTCCGCACTCAAGCCCGCCGTCGATCAGGCGCTGAGCGACCGCGGCGACGGCGAGCAGGCCACGGTCGAGCACGTGATCGTCGTGCGGCGCGGCGAGAACGAGGTCGACTGGGTCGAGGGCCGCGACCTGTGGTACCACGACGTGGTCCCCGCCGCCCCGGCCGAGCACGAGGCGCAGGCGTTCCCCGCGGAGAACCCGCTGTACATCCTGTACACCTCCGGCACCACGGGAAAGCCCAAGGGCATCCTGCACACCTCGGGCGGGTATCTCACGCAGGTGGCGTACACGCACAAGAACGTGTTCGACCTGCACGCCGAGAGCGACGTCTTCTGGTGCACCGCCGATATCGGATGGGTCACCGGGCACTCGTACGTCACCTACGGCCCGCTCGCCAACGGCGCGACCCAGGTGCTCTACGAGGGCACGCCCGACGCCCCGCACCAGGGCCGCTGGTGGGAGATCATCCAGAAGTACGGCGTGACGATCTTCTACACGGCGCCCACCGCGATCCGCTCGTTCATGAAGATCGGCCGCAGCATCCCGAAGAAGTACGATCTGTCGAGCCTGCGCGTGCTCGGGTCGGTGGGCGAGCCCATCAACCCCGAGGCATGGATGTGGTACCGCGACGTGATCGGCGCCGGGACCACCCCGATCGTCGACACCTGGTGGCAGACCGAGACCGGGGCGATCATGGTCTCGCCGCTGCCCGGCGTCACAGCGGCCAAGCCGGGCTCCGCGCAGGTTCCGCTGCCGGGCATCTCGATCGACGTCGTCGACGAAGGCGGTCAAGAAGTGGGCAACGGCGCCGGCGGCCTGCTCGTGATCACCGAGCCGTGGCCGAGCATGCTGCGCGGCATCTGGGGCGACCCGGAGCGGTTCAAGGAGACGTACTGGGACAAGTTCGCCGCCCAGGGCTACTACTTCGCCGGTGACGGCGCCCGCCTCGACACCGACGGCGACCTGTGGCTGCTCGGCCGCGTCGACGACGTGATGAACGTCTCGGGTCACCGTCTGTCGACCGCCGAGATCGAATCGTCGCTCGTCGCGCACGAGGCCACCGCCGAGGCCGCCGTCGTGGGGGCATCCGACGACACGACCGGGCAGGCCGTCGTCGCCTTCGTCATCATCAAGGAGAGTTACCTCTCCGAGCACTCCCCCGAGGGCCTGGCCGCGCAGCTGCGCGGCTGGGTGGGCGAGCAGATCGGCCCGATCGCCCGCCCCCGCGACGTGTACATCGTGGGCGAGCTGCCCAAGACCCGCTCCGGCAAGATCATGCGCCGCCTGCTGCGCGATGTCGCCGAGGGCCGCGAGGTCGGCGACACGACGACCCTCGCCGACACGGCCGTGATGAGCGTCATCTCCGCCCAGGTGCGCTGAGGCCACCCGCCCCGTGCGCTCACGCGAGCGCACGGGAAATCGCCGAGTGCACGGCTTTCCTACGTCGGGAGGCCGTGCACTCGGCGATGAGCCGCACACTGGCGGCGGATGAAACGCGCTACGCCAGGAGGAAGCTCACCTCGACCTCGACCGGGCTGTCGAGCGGGAGCACGCTCACACCGACGGCGGCGCGCACGTGGCGTCCGGCATCTCCGAAGATCTCGCCCAGCACCTCGCTCGCGCCGTTGATGACGCCCGGCTGGCCCGTGAAGGCGGGATCGGATGCGACGAAGCCGCCCACGCGCAGAACGCCGGCGAGGCGGTCGACGCCGCCCGCCGCATCCGCCGCCGCCGCGAGCGCGTTCAATGCGCAGGCGCGCGCATAGGCTTTCGCGTCGTCGGCCGTGACCTCGGCGCCGACTTTCCCCGTGGCGGGCAGGGTGCCGCCGGCGAACGGGAGCTGGCCGGACGTGTGCACGAGCCCGCCGTGCACACGCGCGGGCACATAGGCGGCCACGGGCGCCGCGACGGCGGGCAGATCGATGCCGAGCTCGGCCAGACGTTCCGCGACGCTCATGCCGCCCCCTCCTCGAACTGGCGCGCGGCCTCAGCGGCAGCGGCGAGACCGGCGTTCGCCGAGCCCGCGTCGGTCACCGGACGCTTGAAATAGGCGACCAGGCCCCCTTCGGGCCCGGTGATCACCTGCACGAGCTCCCAGCCCTGCTTGCCCCAGTTGTTCAGGATGGCTGCGGTGTTGTGGATCAGCAGCGGAGTGGTCAGATACTCCCAGGTGGTCATGATTCTCCCGACGATATGGACGGACGGCCCACGCGCGCGGATGCGCGCGTCGAAGATGGCACTCAGGGAATTCCCCTAGCATCTAGCGTATGCCTCACACGAAACGCACGCTCAAGAGTGTGCTCGGCGGAGCCGCCGGCCTCATCGGCCTCAGCGTCGTCGCCGGGATCCTCGTGACCGCGACCGTGACCCCCGTGTTCGCCGTCGCGGGCGCCGCCGCCGCGCAGTCCATCGACCTGTTCGACAAGCTCCCCTCCAAGCTCGAGCCTGACCGGCCCATGGAGCCGACGACGATCTACGCCACGGCCCGTGACGGCAGCCCCTTCCCCCTGGCGCGGTTCTACGACCAGAACCGTATCCCGGTGACCCTCGAGCAGGTCGCACCGGTGATGCGCGATGCACTGCTCTCCAGTGAGGACAAGCACTTCTACGAGCACGGCGGTATCGATCTCGCCGGCACCGCGAAGGCGCTTCTCGACAACCTGACCGGCAAGTCATCGCGCGGCGCATCCTCGATCAGCCAGCAGTACGTGAAGAACGTGCTCCTGCAGGAGTGCGAGCGCAAGGTCAGCCTTACCGACGAGAAGCGCTCCGAGAAGCTCGACAAGTGCTGGGAGGACGCCGCGTCCTCCGACGGCGCGAAGGGCATCGAGCGCAAGCTGCAGGAGATGCGGTACGCGATCCAGATCGAGAAGGTCTACTCGAAGGACGACATCCTCATCGGGTACCTGAACCTGGTGAACTTCGGCGGCACGACCTACGGCATCGAAGCGGCCGCGCAGCGCTACTTCAGCGTGTCGGCGGCCAACCTCTCGCTGACGCAGGCGGCGACGCTGACCGGCATGGTGCAGAACCCGAACTCGTATCGCATCGACCAGCCCGAAGGGTCGATGTACGACGCAGAGACGGACTCCTGGTACAACTCCGCTGAAGACGGCTACTCCGAGACGCTCACGCGCCGCAACTATGTGCTCAACCGCCTCCTCATCGACGGCAAGATCACGCAAGAGCAGCACGACGCCGCGGTCGCCGAGCCGATCACCCCGGCGATCCAGCCGCCGAGCTCCGGATGCGTGGCCGCCGGCGGATACGCGTACTTCTGCCAGTACGTGAAGTCGACGCTCGAGAACGACCCGGCCTTCGGCGCCACGGAGGACGAGCGCCGGGAGAACCTGCTGCGCGGCGGCATGGACGTCTACACGTCGCTGAACTTCGACATCCAGGACGGCACGCTCGCCGCGGTCGCGGAGTACACGCCGCCGACGGCCGAAGGACTGGTCTTCGGTGCCGCGGCCACCACCATCCAGCCCGAGACCGGGCGCATCCTCTCGATCGCGCAGAACACGATGTTCAGCGAGGAGGAGGGCTCGCCTCCGGGCTACTCGTCACAGGTCTACGCCGCCGATGCCGATCACGGCTCGTCCATCGGTTTCAGTGTGGGATCGACGTACAAGATCTTCACCCTGATCGACTGGCTCGAGAAGGGCCACTCGGTGAACGAAGTGCTCAACGGGCGCAACAGGCTGTTCACGAAGATGAACTGCGACGGCTCGCCGATCTGGAACACGAGCGAGATCATCCGCAACGATGCCGGCAACCCCGGCTACACGGGCACGATCATGCAGTTCACGCGCGACTCGCTCAACAGCGGCTTCCTCGCCATGGCCGAGAAGCTGAACGTCTGCGACATCAACCGCGTCGCCGACCGGATGGGCGTGACCCTCGGAACCGGTGAGAAGGTCACCGATCAGAACGTGCCGTTCGATGTGCTGGGCTCCAAGGCGATCGCTCCCATCGCCATGGCCGCGGCCTACGCGACCGTCGCGAACAAGGGCGTCTACTGCACGCCGCACGCGATCGATCGCATCGTCGGCCCTGATGGGACCGATCTGACGCTGCCCGCCACTTCGTGCACGCAGGTGATCGATCCTGATGTGGCGGCCGCGGCCGCCTACGCGCTGCAGGGTGTGATGGACGGCGGGACGGGCTCGCGAGGCAACCCGTACGACGGCACGCCGCTCATCGGCAAGACGGGTACGCACAACACCACGCAGACGATGCTCATCGAGTCGAGCACCCGTGCGACGACGGCCGTGTGGGTCGGTCAGGTCCAGGGCGACGTCGACATCTTCGACTTCTACGCCAACGGCAGGAACATCCCGGACATCCGATTCGGGTTCGCCCAGGCGATCCAGAGCGTCGCCAACGCGGTGACCCAGGGCGGCGACGACTTCCCGACGCCATCGAGCACGCTCACCCGCCGGGTGCTCATCGACCTGCCCAACGTCGTCGGCATGACGCAGGATCAGGCCATCGCCACCCTCGACGACGCCGGGTTCGGCGTGACCGTGGGCGCCCCGGTCGACAGCGACATGGGTGCCGGCCTCATCGCCGCGCAGGACCCGGGTGCCGGTCAGGTCTCCAGTGGAACGACGGTGACGATCTGGCCGAGCACCGGCAACGGAACCACGGTGCCGAAGGTGACGGGAATGAGTCCGTCGGATGCGCTGAGCAAGCTCAACGACGCCGGCTTCCGCAACGTCGCGATGGGCAAGTGCACCGCCGGCAGCGGCGGACCGTCGGGATCGGTCACCTCGACCGATCCGGCCGCCGGAGCCGTCGTGGGCAAGAACACGACCATCACGCTGAACTACTCCAAGCAGGAATGCCCGTAGTGCCGCGACCGGCTCACCCGGCGCTCGGCGTATTCGGCGCCGTGACCGCCGCGGGTGCGGCGGCCGCGGTGTGGGGCATCGGCATCGAGCGGTATCTGTTCACGGTGCGCCATGCGCACGCCGAGTGCTTGCCCGCAGGGGCTCGGCCGCTGCGCATCCTGCATGTGTCGGATGCGCATATGGCGCCGTGGCAGAACCGCAAGCAGCGCTGGCTCGCCTCCCTCGCCGAGCTCGAGCCCGATCTCGTGGTGAACACGGGCGACAATCTCGGCCACTCGGAGGGTCTGGCAGGCGTTCGGCGTGCGTTCGCACCGCTCGCGGGGGTGCCCGGCGTGTTCGTGCACGGGTCGAACGACGTGTACGCCCCGGCTCCGCGCAACCCGCTGCGATATTTCCTGGGCCCGTCGGCGTCGTCGCCGAAGACGGTGCGGCTGGACACCGACGCGCTGGATCGCTTCTTCACCGACGACCTCGGCTGGCACGGGCTGAACAACACCGCCACGAGCCTCGAGGTCGATGGGCGCCGCATCGACCTGTTCGGAGTCGATGACGCACACCGCGACTGGGATGACCTGGATGCGCTGCCCGACGCGATCTCCGAGCTGGGTGAGCGGCCAGCCGAGACACCGGTGCTCGGTGTGACGCATGCGCCCTATCAGCGGGTGCTGAACGCGTTCGTCGATCTGAGGGCTGACGCGGTGCTGGCCGGCCACACACACGGCGGACAGGTGCGGCTGCCCGGCTACGGCACGATCGTGGCGAACTGCGACATCCCGCGCAAACAAGCCAGAGGGCTGAGCACGTGGACGCACGGCGGGCACAGCGCGCCGCTGAACGTGAGCGCCGGCTGCGGGCATTCGATCTATGCCCCGGTGCGCTTCGCGTGCTTCCCCGAGGCGACGCTGCTGACCCTGCTGCCGACGGCCTGAGCGACCCTCGCGGTGTGGCCGCCGATTCGGCGGCGACTGCGTTTCGGTATAGACTCGAACGGTTGCCACGGGGTGTGGCGCAGCTTGGTAGCGCGCTTCGTTCGGGACGAAGAGGCCGCAGGTTCAAATCCTGTCACCCCGACCAGAGGCCGGCCCATCGGGCCGGCCTTCAGCCATTCGGTCGGCGGTCCCAGGCCACCTCCCACCCCGGATAAACTGGCCCCATCATGACCCCGCCTCGCCTGGTCGCGTTCGACCTCGACGACACGCTCGCCCCCTCGAAGAGCACGATCGATCCGCGCATCGCCCGTCTGCTGCTCGCCCTCGCCGAGCGTGTGGAGGTGGCGATCATCTCCGGCGGCAACGAGGAGCAGTTCCGCTCGCAGGTGATCGCGCAGCTGCCCGAGACAGATGCGGCGACCCTCGCGCACCTCCATCTGATGCCCACGTGCGGCACCCGCTACCTGCGGCACGACGGAAGCGACTTCGCACTCGTCTATGCGCGCGATCTCACGCCGGAGCAGTCATCCACGGCGCTGCATGCGCTCGAGACGGAGGCGCGGCGGCTGGGGATCTGGGAGGCGGAGCCGTGGGGCCCGATCCTGGAGGATCGCGGCTCGCAGATCACGTTCTCGGCGCTGGGCCAGCGCGCCCCCGGAGAGGCGAAGCGGGCCTGGGATCCCGACGGCGCCAAGCGGGCCGCGCTGCGCGATGCCGTGGCCCCGCTCGTGCCCGACCTCGAGGTGCGTTCGGGAGGGTCGACGTCGATCGACATCACGCGCGCCGGGATCGACAAAGCGTACGGCATGACCGAGCTCGCCGAGCACACCGGCATCGCGCTCGGCGACATGCTCTTCTACGGCGACCGTCTCGATGAGGGCGGCAACGACTATCCCGTCAAGGCGCTCGGCGTACCCTCGGTGGCCGTGGAGGGCTGGGAGCAGACGGCAGAACTGCTCGACGCGCTCCTGGAGACCCTGCCGCCGCGCTGAGTCGCCATCGGGCGCCCTGTGCCGTTCAGCCCAGGCGCCCGCCGGATTCTTCGAGGTAGCAGTGCCCGCACAGCGATTCGTAGGTGGTGACGAGCTCGTCGCCCGCCCCGTCGATGGCGACCTGCTCGCCGTCGAACACGAAATCGTCGCCGATGCGCCGCCCGTTGAAGACCGCCTTGCGTCCGCACCGGCAGATGGTCTTGAGCTCTTCGAGCGTGTGCGCGATCGCGAGCAGGCGGGCAGAGCCCGGAAAGGCATGCGTAAGGAAGTCGTTGCGGATGCCGTACGCGAGCACCGGGATGTCGTCGTCCACGGCGACTCGGAAGAGTTGATCGACCTGCTCCGCGGTGAGGAACTGCGCCTCGTCCACGAGCAGGCATGCGACGCCGGCACCGGTATCGCCCCGCGCCTCGGCAAGCAGCGCCCGCGGATCGTCGTCGGGGCCGAGGAGGAAATCGACCTCGCGGGTCATCCCGAGGCGGCTCTCGATCTGCGTGGCGCCCTTGGTGTCGATCCGCGGCTTGGCGAGCAGCACGCGCTGCCCGCGCTCCTCGTAGTTGTAGGCGGCCTGCAGCAGTCCGGTGGACTTGCCGGAGTTCATCGCGCCGTAGCGGAAGTACAGCTTCGCCACGACGACCTCAGGCGGTGAGGTCGAGGGTCGCGGCCGTGGCCGACATCGACGATTCGGCCGCCGCCGGGTCGTCGTTGAGGTGCTCGTCGAGCGTGGGGATGAGCGCGCGCAGCGTCGGCTCCCACTCGGGGTACTGCTCGGGGAAGCAGCGCTTGAGCAGGCCGAGCATGATCGGCACGGCGGTGGAGGCGCCGGGAGAGGCGCCCAGCAGGCCCGCGATCGAGCCGTCGGCCGAGGCGATCACCTCGGTGCCGAACTGCAGCACGCCGCCCTTCTTCGCATCCTTCTTCATCACCTGGGCGCGCTGGCCGGCCTGGATAATCGACCAGTCGTCATCCTTCGCCGTCGGCATGAACACGCGCAGACTGTCGACCTTCTTGGCGTGCGTCTTCATGAGCTCGCCGAGCAGATAGGTGATGAGGTCGGGGTTGGCGAAGGCGACGCGCAGCATCGGCCACAGGTTGTGCGAGCGAACCTGCCCGATGATGTCGAGCATCGAGCCCTGCTTGAGGAACTTGGGGCTGAACGTCGCGAACGGACCGAACAGGAGCGAGGCCTCGCCGTCGACCATCCGGGCATCGAGGTGCGGGACCGACATCGGCGGAGCACCGACGGAGGCCTGCGAGTAGACCTTGGCCTGGTGCTGGGCGACGATGGCCGGATTCGTCGTCTTGAGGAACTGCCCGCCGATCGGGAACACGCCGTAGCCCTTGATCTCGGGGATGCCGGAGCGCTGCAGCAGCTTGAGCGCCCATCCGCCGGCGCCGACGAACACGAAGCGGGCCTTGATCTCGCCAGGCGTGCGGCCGAGGCTGTTGCGGTACTTGACGAGCCAGGTGCCGTCTTTCTGCCGCTTGAGGCTGTGCACCTCGTGATTGGTGAGCACCTGGGTGCCCGTGTCGGACAGGTGCGAGAAGAGCTGGTGGGTGAGGGACCCGAAGTCGACGTCTGTGCCGGAGGGCACGCGCGTGGCGGCGAACGGCTCGCCCTTGCGACGCTTCTGCATGAGCAACGGCGCCCACTGGTTGATGACGCGCGAGTCCTCGCTGTACTCGATGCCGGCGAACAGCGGCTGCTCCTTGAGCACCTCGTATCGACGGCGGAGGAAGTCGACGTCCTTCTCTCCGCGCACGAAGGTCATGTGCGGGGTGGAGTTGACAAACGTCGAGGGCTCTTCGAGCACGCCGCGCTCCACGAGCGAGGACCAGAACTGGCGGCTCTGCTGGAACTGCTCGTTGATCGAGACAGCCTTGGCCGGATCGAGCATGCCGTCGGCGCCCTCGGGCATGTAGTTCAGCTCGCACAGCGCCGCGTGCCCGGTTCCGGCATTGTTCCAAGGGTTCGAGCTCTCCTGCCCGACATCGCTCAGCCGCTCGAAGGCGGTGATCTTCCACTTCGGCTGCAGTTCGTGCAGTAGGGTGCCGAGGGTGGCGCTCATGATGCCACCACCGATGAGGACGACGTCGACGGATTCTGTCACCCGACCAGTCTAGGCCGCTCGGGCGCGTCGCCTTTCCACGACCGGTATCGGCGGGCGGGGATCTCTCTCAGCCGGCCGGGGTGACGGCGACGGTTGCGGCGAGGGTGGCGGCGACGACTTCGGCGACCTGCACGGCGTTGAGCGCGGCGCCCTTGCGCAGGTTGTCGTTGCTGATGAACAGCACCAGTCCCCTGCCGTCGGGAGCCGACTGGTCGGCGCGGATGCGACCGACGAAGCTCGGGTCCTTGCCCGCCGCCTGCAGCGGAGTGGGCACCTCTTCCAGCAGCACGCCCGGAGCGGATGCGAGCACCTCGCGGGCGCGGTCAGGGGTGATCTCGCGCGCGAACTCCGCGTTGATCGACAGCGAGTGCCCGGTGAACACGGGCACTCGCACGCAGGTGCCCGCAACGCGCAGGTCGGGAAGGCCGAGGATCTTGCGGCTCTCGTTGCGGAGCTTCTTCTCCTCGTCGGTCTCGTTCTGTCCGTCATCGACGACCGATCCGGCCAGTGGCAGCACGTCGAAGGCGATGGGTGCGACGTAGTTCTCCGGCTGCGGGAAGTCCACGGCCGACCCGTCGTGCACAAGGCGCAGCGTGTCGCCCTGGGCCAGCACGCCTTCGACCTGACCGAGCAGCTCTTCGGCGCCTGCGAGGCCCGAGCCGCTCACGGCCTGGTAGGTGGAGACGATGAGGCGCTCCAGCCCCGCCTCGTCGTGCAACGCCTTGAGCACGGGCATGGCCGCCATGGTGGTGCAGTTCGGGTTGGCGATGATGCCCTTGGGCGCGTCGGCGGCGGCTTCCGGGTTCACCTCGCTGACGACGAGCGGGACTTCCGGGTCCATCCGCCATGCGCTGGAGTTGTCGATGACGACCGCGCCGGACTCGGCGAAGCGGGGCGCGTACGCGCGGCTGGCCGTGGCCCCCGCGGAGAACAGGGCGATGTCGATGCCCGACGCATCCGCCGTGTCGACGTCTTCGACGATGACCTCGGTGCCCCCGAAGTCGATGGCCGTGCCCGCCGAGCGCGCCGAGGAGAACAGGCGCAGCTCACGGATGGGGAACGAGCGCTCCTGCAGGATGTCGCGCATGACGCGGCCGACCTGGCCGGTGGCGCCGACGACGGCGACGGAGAGTCCGGAATCGGAGATGCGTGTCATGGGGTGCTCCTCGGCGTCGAGCGGAAAGGACGGCAGGGCGCGGTCGCCGGGCGGGCGGGCCGCTCCTGACGCCGATGACAGGGTTCCGGCGATTCTAGCCGATCCCGCGCCCGGGCATCCGCGAGGGGAAGACGCCCGCGGATCAGCGTCCGGTGCCGGCGGCGACGACGGCCTCGATATCGCCGTCGAGTCCGTAGGCGGTGTGCACCTTGCGGGCCGCGTCGATGAGCTCGTCGCCACGGAGCACGACCGAGATGCGCACCTCGGAGGTGGAGATCATCTCGATGTTGATGCCCGCGGCCGACAATGCCTCGAACAGGATCGCCGAGACGCCGGAGTGCGTGCGCATCCCCGCACCCACGACCGACAGCTTGCCGATCTGGTCGTCGTGCACGAGTCCTTCGAACGACAGCGTCTCCTGCTCGGCGCCCAGCGCCTTCAGCACCACCGCGGCGTCGGACTTCGGCACGGTGAACGAGATGTCGGTGCGGCCCGTCGAGGCGGCGTTCTGCACGATCATGTCGACGTTGGCGCCCGCCTTGGCGACCGTCTTGAAGATCTCGGCGGCCTTGCCGGGCACGTCGGGCACGCCCGCGACGGTGATCTTGGCCTGGCTGAGGTCGGTCGTGACCCCGGCGACGATCGGCTCTTCCATGTCTTCTCCCTCGGTGCCGCGGGGATCTGCCATCCCCTCGCCCAGAACGTAGGTGCCCTCGTTCGACGTGAACGTGGACCGTGCGTGGATGAGCACGCCGTGACGGCGCGCATACTCGACGGCGCGGATGTAGAGCACCTTCGCGCCGTTGGCGGCGAGCTCCAGCATCTCTTCGCTGCTGACCCGATCGAGCTTGCGGGCCAGCGGGATCACCCGCGGATCGGCGGTGAAGATGCCCTCCACGTCGCTGTAGATCTCGCACACATCGGCGTCGAGTGCCGCGGCGAGCGCGACCGCGGTGGTGTCCGATCCGCCGCGCCCCAGCGTCGTGATGTCCTGCGTGTCGTCGTTGATCCCCTGGAAGCCCGCGACGATGACGATGGCGCCCTCGTCGAGCGCCTCGCGCAGCCGATCGGGGGTGACCTCGACGATGCGCGCGGCACCGTAACGGCTGTCGGTGCGCATTCCGGCCTGCGGGCCCGTGAACGAGCGGGCATCGAATCCCATCGAGTGGATGGCCATGGCCAGCAGCGCCATCGAGATGCGCTCGCCGCTGGAGAGCAGCATGTCCATCTCGCGCGGCGCGGGGATCGGAGTGATCTCGCCGGCGAGTTCGAGCAGTTCATCGGTCGTATCGCCCATGGCGCTCACCGCGACGACGACATCGTGCCCCGCGCGGCGGGTGTCGATGACGCGCTTGGCGACCCGCTTGATGCCTTCTGCATCGGCGACGGATGAGCCGCCGTACTTCTGCACGATGAGGGCCACGTATCACTCCCGGGGATGTCTGCACCGGATTCGGCGCTGCGCATAGTCTACGAGTGACGCGCATACCCCTCGGGCCATGTGTCCGACGGTCGGCGAATACCGTGTTTTTGTTCCCCTTTCCTTGATCTGCACGTTCTTTGTTTCGTACTTTTGTACTAGTATTGGGTCATGGGAACGACGCCCGGTGACTACCTCTCCCGCTCACGGGAGATCGCCGAGGAGTGCGGGGCCATCAGCACCGAGATCGCCCGACTCGAAGCACAGCGGGCGGAGCTGTTGGCCGAGCGAGTCGTGTTGCTGCTGGATGAGATCCCGCCCGGGCGGCACGGGTTCGAGCAGGCTGAACGGTCCATGGATTGCGAGATCTCCGCGGCGCTGCATGTGACACGCGGCGCAGCCATGCGGATGCTGGCGACGTCGTGGGTGATCTACGACCGCTTCCCCGCCACCCGCGACGCACTGGCCGCAGGCGAGATCTCATTCCGCCACGCGACGGTGATCACCGCAGCAGCAGCCCCCATCCCCCGCGAGAACGTCGAGGCGATCGCGGCATTCGAGGCGCAGGTCATGCCCTACGCGACGGAAGAGACCGCCGCCCGCACCGAAGCGTTCGCGAAATCCGTCGCCGCAGCGGTCGCACCCGAAACCGTCGTCGAACGGCATGAACGGGCACGCAGGCGACGCTCCGTGTCGGTATCCGACCTTGAAGACGGACTATCGATCCTGACACTCATCCTTCCCTCCGTGCAGGCCCACGGGATCATGGACCGGGTGTCTGCGACAGCCCGCGGGATTCGCGACAACGCGGCCCGCGGCATCCGCGACAATGCGGATAGATCCGACGACGACATCGACGACCAGCTCCTGTCCGGCCAGGACGAGACCCCCACGGTCGACGACCGGACTCTGGACGAGATCCGTGCCGACATCGCCGCCGACCTGCTCCTCACCGGCACCACCACCATCACCACCGACGCCGGGCTCGACGGGGTTCACGCCACCGTGCAGGTCACGATCGCCGCGACCACCCTCGCCGGGCTCGACGACAAGCCCGCCGAACTCGACGGACACGGACCCCTCCACCCCGACATCGCCCGACGCCTCGCCGGACACGCCACCTCATGGTCCAGACTCTTCCTCGACCAGACCGGAATGGTCACCCGAGTCGACCGATACACCCCCACCAACGACATGAAACGATACCTGTGAGCAAGAGACAGACACTGCCGGTTCCCCGGATGCCGCACCCCCGCCCGACGCTGCCACCTCGACCACAACCACGACCACGCCAAAGGCGGACCCACCGACCTACGAAACCTCGCACACCTCTGCCCCGCACACCACGCCCTCAAACACCCCGACCACGACGACCGATGGCGATGGACCGCGAAACAACTCCCCGGCGGAACCATCCAATGGACAACACCAACCGGACACAACTACACCGACACACCCCCACCCCGCGTCATGTTCACCTGACGCAGGTTCGCCCGTGCCCTGACGACTTCGCGAGATCAGTCGTCGGCCGTCGGAGGCGCATCCGTGCCGGGATCGGCGATCCGCACGGTTCCTGTGACCGCCTCGGGCTCGACGATCGCGGTCGCCGCGCACGCCTCTCCCGTGGCACCCACCGAGGCCGCGGCGACCGACTCGTCGACGGGCGTGAGGTCTTCGGCGTCGGAGCGACGGATGCGCCCGCCGGTGCCGGCGAACCAGCACCCGACGACGATGAGCGGAAACCCGATGGCGAGCCCCGGCGAGAGCGGCTCGGCGAGCACGAGTGCGCCGAGAAGCAGCGCGACGACGGGATTGACGTAGGTGAACAGCGGGGCGCGCACCGGCCCCACCTCGCGGATGAGGGCGAAGAAGACGAGAAAGGCGACGGCGGTGCACACGACGCCGAGCACGACGACCGCGACCGTCGCCGTGGGCGTGGGCACCTCGTGCTGAGTCGCCAGAGCGATCGGGAGGTACAACGTGCCGATGAACAGCATCGCCAGGGTGACCGTGCCCATCGACGGCACATCGCCGAGCTTGCGCGCCACGATGAACGGCGCGATCGAGTAGAGCACCGCCACCAGCAGGACCTCGCCGACCGCGACGAAGTTGATCTCACCGCCGAACAGCCCCGGGCCGGCGACGACGGCCGCCACGCCGAGGAAGCCGATGACGAGCCCCGCGATGCGCGCCGGCTGCAGCACAGTGCGATCGCCGCCCGTCAGCGCGATGAGTGCGGCGAACAGGGGAACGGTCGCCACGAGCAGCCCGGTCGGGCCCGAGGGCAGCGACTGCTCGGCATGCCCCAGCAGCAGGAACGGGCCACCCATCTCGACGAGGCCGAACGCCAGCACCCACGGCCAGTGCCGCCACGCCGCACGCAGGGCTCCTCGTCGCAGCGCGAACGGCAGTAGCAGCACGGCAGCGAGGAGGGTGCGGCCCGCGACGATCGCCGGCGGCGAGTACGAGTCCACGGCGATGCGGATGAACAGGTAAGGCACGCCCCAGAGCACCGACATCGCGGCCAGCAGCAGCCATCCGCGCCGGCTGATCCCGGCCCCGTGGCTCACAGCACGCGCCGGCCCTCGAATGCCCGACCGAGGGTGACCTCGTCGGCGTACTCGAGGTCGCCGCCCACCGGCAGCCCCGAGGCCAGCCGCGACACGGTGATCTGCATGCTCACGAGAAGCCGGCTCAGATAGCTGGCCGTCGCCTCGCCCTCGAGGTTGGGGTTCGTGGCGAGGATCACCTCCTGCACGGTGCCGTCGGCCAGACGCGTCATGAGCTGAGCGATCCGCAGATCGTCGGGCCCGATGCCCGCGATCGGGCTGATGGCGCCGCCGAGAACATGGTAGAGCCCGCGGAACTCACGCGTGCGCTCGATCGCAGCGACGTCCTTGGCGTCTTCCACGACGCAGATCAGTGCGGGGTTGCGCCGCGGATCGCGGCAGATCGCACAGCGGTCCTGCTCGGACACGTTGCCGCACTGCTCGCAGAAGCGCACCCGCTCACGGATGCCGGTGAGCAGCTCCGCCAGGCGGGCGACGTCGAAGGACGGCGTCTGCAGGATGTGGAACGCGATGCGCTGCGCCGACTTCGGTCCGATGCCGGGAAGGCGGCCGAACTCGTCGATCAGCTCTTGGACGATGCCGTCGTACATCAGGAGAACCTCGTGGGTGGCTCGTAGGGCTCTTCACGCACGAATGTGGCGCCGAGCACCTGGCGGACAACGGCTTCGCCGTATCGCTGCGCTCCCCCACGCGGCGCCCGTGCGGTGACGCTCGGGACCGAGGCGGCGGCAGACGCCTTCGCGGCGGGCTCGGCGGCGCCGGGATAGGCATCGTCGGGCGGCGTGACGAACTCCTCGTCGTCCTCGGGATACGACGGCGACGGTTCGAGCACGTCCCCGTCGTGCGCAGGCTCATACCAGCCCGATGCGGGCGTCGCCTCGACCTCGGCCGGCTCCTCGTCGACGGCCAGCTGCGCCGGCGGAGTGCGCGGAGCGGCCGCTGCAGTCGGCGTGCTTCCCTCGGCCTCGGTGCCCGTCTCGGTGCCCGCACGGGGAATCGACGCGACCGCCCACTCCGTCACAGAAGACGAGGGCGTGCCAGAAGGGGAGGACGTGCCAGAAGACGGGGCCGTGACAGAAGACGTGGCCGGGTCGGGGTCGGATGCCGGAGCATCCGATGCGGCATCACCCGCGCCCGAGCCGGAACCCGCATCCGCTTCCGACCGCGGTCGCGCGGCGGAGGCCGGCAGCGGTGCGGGCAGGAACTTCACTCGAACGCCGACGGTGCGCTCGATGGCGGTGCGCAGGTGGTCGGAGACGCCGTTGCCCGGGGTCGTGCCCTTGAACCGGGCGACATCGCTCGGCCCCGCGAAGCCCAGGGTGAGCACGTCAGAGTCGGCGTCGAAGGCGAGCGGCTGCACCGTCGTCACCACGATCCAGGAGGATCGGCTGATACCCTCCAGCGCGGTGAGCACGGCGGGCCAGGCCTCGCGCAGACGATCGAAGTCGACCGGTCCCGACGGCGCGTCCGCGACGAGGTCAGGCGATGCCTGCGTGGACGCCGCTTCTTGCGCCGCAGGCTCGGGCGCGGTCGCCTGAGCCGGAGCAGGCATCGAGTTCTGCGACGACGCCGACGCGGGAGCAGGAGCAACGGGAGCGGGTGCAGCGGGAGCGGGTGCAGCAACAGGATCAGCCGCGGTCGCCCCCGCCGAGGATGCGGTGAGCACCCTCGCCACCATCAGCTCCAGCTGCAGACGCGGCGAGGTGGCGCCGCTCATCTCGTCCAGCGCGGCGCTGACGATATCGGCCGTGCGCGAGAGCCGCTCGGATCCGTAGGCCGCCGCCTGCGCGCGCATCGTCGCGAGCTCGTCGGCGGGCACGCCGCGCAGCACGGCCGCCGCGTCGTCGCCGACCGCGGCGATGAGGATCAGGTCGCGCAGCCGCTCGAGCAGATCGTCGGTGAAGCGCCGCGGATCCTGCCCGGTCTGCACGACGCGGTCGACGGCCGGGAAGACGGCCGCCGCATCACCCGCGGCGAGCGCGTCGACGATCTCGTCGAGCAGCGCCGCATGCGTGTACCCGAGCAGGGCGACGGCGCGCTCGTAGCGCACCTCCACCGCCCCCGACTCGGAGGCGTCGGATCCGGCGATGAGCTGATCGAGCAGCGAGAGGGTGTCTCGGGGCGATCCGCCGCCGGCCCGCACGACGAGCGGCAGCACGCCCTGCTCGACGCTCACCCCCTCTTCGCCGCACAGCTTCTCGACGTACTCCAGCATCGCGGCCGGAGGCACAAGCCGGAACGGATAGTGATGGGTGCGTGAGCGGATGGTGCCGAGCACCTTCTCGGGCTCGGTGGTCGCGAAGATGAACTTCACGTGCGGCGGCGGCTCCTCCACGAGCTTGAGCAGCGCATTGAACCCCTGCGGGGTCACCATGTGCGCCTCGTCGAGGATGAAGATCTTGTAGCGGTCGCGGCTGGGCGCGAACGTCGCGCGCTCGCGCAGATCGCGCGCATCGTCGACGCCGTTGTGGCTGGCGGCGTCGATCTCGACGACGTCGAGCGAGCCGCCGCCTGCGCGCGACAGCTCGACGCAGCTCGGGCACGTGCCGCACGGCGTATCGGTCGGGCCCTCGGCGCAGTTCAGGCAACGGGCGAGGATGCGCGCCGACGTCGTCTTGCCGCAGCCGCGCGGGCCCGAGAACAGATAGGCGTGGCCCACCCGGTCACCGCGCAGCGCCGTCATCAGCGGATCGGTGACCTGGGTCTGCCCGATCATCTCCGCGAACGTCTCGGGCCGGTAGCGGCGGTACAGGGCTGTGGTCACCGCACCAGCCTATGCCGTGGCGCCGACATCGCGGCGGGGCCGCCTCGTCGCTCAGGCATCGGGCGCTTCCATCGGCAGGAACGGGGTGACGATCGGGATGGCCGAGGTGCTGGGGACCGAGGCCGACAGCAGCGTGCCGTCCTCGCGGCGCGCGGTGGCACCCAGCTCCGGCCTCCCGGCGATCACCGGCCCCTGATCCGGCAGGGTGACGCGGGCGGGGGCGTCCGCCGACGCACGGTGCTTCTCCCCGCGCACCGTGAAGTCGACCGGGTCGCCCGCGACGATCTCCACGCACAGCTCGCTCCGCGTGAGCGTGACCCGCAGCTGCGAGCCGAACCAGCGCAGCGGATACGACAGCTCGGGCCAGTCCGCCGGCAGCCGCGGATCGAAGCTGAGTCCGCCGTCGTAGTCGCGCATGCCGCCGAAGCCGCTCACGAGCATGCTCCACACCCCGCCGGCCGACGCGACATGCACGCCGTCGGAGGCGTTGCGGTGCAAGTCGGCGAGATCGACGAACAGCGCCTGTGCGAAGTACTCGTGCGCGAGATCCTGATAGCCCACCTCGGCGGCGAGGATCGACTGCACCACGGCCGACAGTGTCGAGTCCCCGGTGGTCAGCGGGTCGTAGTACTCGAAGTCGGCGAGCTTCTCGGCCTGGGTGAAGTGATTGCCCTGCAGGAACAGCGCGAGCACGACGTCGGCCTGCTTGAGCACCTGGAAGCGGTAGATGACCAGCGGATGGAAGTGCAGCAGCAGCGGACGATGCTCGGGCGGCGTGCTCGCCAGGTCCCAGACCTCGCACTCGAGGAACTGCGAGTCCTGCGGATGGATACCCAGCGACGGGCTGAACGGGATGTACATCGCCTCGGCGGCGCGCTCCCAGCCGTCGGTCTCGCCGGGCTGCAGGTGAAGGCGCTCGACCATGGCGGCGTACTCATGGGGCGCGGACTCGGCCATCTCGCCGACGACCCGCGCGGCGAAGCGCAGGTTGTAACGGGCCATGACGTTGGTGAAGAGGTTGTCGTCGACCACCGTCGTGTACTCGTCGGGCCCCGTGACGCCATGGATGTGGAACGTCTCGGCATCCCCGCCGGTGCGCCAGAACCCGAGCGTCGTCCACATCCGCGCCGTCTCCACGGCGACGTCGACGCCCTCGTGGAGCATGAACTCGTCATCGCCCGTGGCCCGCACGTACTTGCCGAGCGCGAAGCTGATGTCGGCGTTGATGTGGTACTGCGCGGTGCCCGCGGCGTAGTAGGCCGATGCCTCTTCGCCGTTGATCGTGCGCCACGGGAACAGCGCCCCCTCTTCGCTGAGCATGCGGGCGCGGGCGCGGGCGGCCGGCAGCATGAGCACGCGGGCACGCAGGGCGTTGCGGGCCCACTGCGGCGAGGTGTACGTGAGGAACGGCAGCACGTACACCTCGGTGTCCCAGAAGTAGTGTCCGCTGTATCCCGATCCGGAGACGCCCTTGGCCGGCACCCCGGCGCCGTCGGCCCGCGCGGCGGCCTGGGCGAGCTGGAACAGGCACCAGCGCGTGGCCTGCTGCAGGTCGTCGTGCGCGGCGATGGTCACATCCGACCGCTCCCAGAAGCCGCGCAGCCAGCGCTCCTGCTTGCCGAACTGCTCCTGAACACCCTCGAACGCGACGCGGTCGAGGGTGCGGCGGCAGCGGTCCACGAGCTCGCGGGGCGGCACCCCGCGCGAGCTGTGGTAGCTCACGAGCTTGGTGACGCGGGTGGGTACGCCTGCCTTGGCCTGCACGCGGAAGACGTTCTTGGCGATGTCGGGCTCGATGAGGCGGCGCGCCGTGAACTCGTTCTCGGTCTCCATGATGTGATCGGCGACGACGGCCAGCGTCATCCCCGAATCGGCCACGCGGTACGACAGCGCCGAGCGCAGGTCGTCCTGCCAGTACTCGGCGGGTTCGAGCACGCGCTCCGAGATCCGCTCGGCCTTGCGCGGATCGAAACCGGCCTTGCCCGCCGTCGCCGTCATCGACGGCACACCGCCGTACACGTCCTCACCGTCCTGGCGGTTGAGCAGCTGGCAGGAGATCGTCACCGGCGCGTCGGCGTTCTCGATCGTCACCTCGAGTCGCAGCACGGCGAGATGACGCTCGTCGAACGAGACCATCCGCTCGTCGTTCATGCGCACGCGCTTGCCCGACGGCGTGACCCAGAGCAGCTCCCGACGGAGCACCCCGGTGCGGAAGTCGAGCGCACGGCGGTACTCGCGCACATCCGCCTCGTCGAAGTTCAGCGGCTCGTCGTCGACGTACACCCGCATGACCTTGGCGTCGGGGGCGTTCACGATGGTCTGGCCCACCTCGGCGAAGCCGTACGCCTGCTCGGGGTGGCGGATGCGCCACGTCTCGTGCAGGCCGTTGATGAACGTGCTGTGCTCGTGGGCGTCGCGGCCTTCGATGTGGTTGCCGCGCAGACCGAGGTAGCCGTTGCCGAGGGCGAACAGCGTCTCGGGCACACCAGGCTCCTCATGCGGGAAGCGTGTCTCGACGAGCTGCCAGGGGTCGACGGGGAAGACGTCGCGGTCGATCATGCGGGTTCTCCAGGACGAACGGAAAGGTCGGACGGGAATCGGTCGGCGAGGACGGTCGGGATGGTCGGGATGCACACAGCGATCAGGGCAGGAGGTCGGACAGGTCGGCGACGACGTGGGTCGCGCCGTGCGCGCGCAGCGCCTCGGCGCCGGCGCCGCGATCGACGCCGATGACGATGCCGCAGCCCGCGGCGGCCGCCGAGGCGACGCCCGAGGTGGCGTCTTCCACGGCGATGCAGTCGGCGGGCTCGACGCCGAGGCCCTCGACACCGGCGAGGAAGAAGTCGGCGGCGGGCTTGGACGCCAGTCCCACCCGCTCCGCGAGGGCGCCGTCGACGACGGTGAGGAACGACGCGCGCAGACCTGCGGTGGCCAGGACCTCCTCGGCGTTCTTCGAGCTCGACACGACCCCCATCGGCACGCCCTCGGCGCGCAGCAGGTCGACGAGAGCAGCAGATCCCGGGTACGGCGCGATCCCGTCGCGACGCAGCGCCTGTGCGAACGCGGCGTTCTTGCGGTTGCCGATGCCGCACACCGTGCCGGCCTCGGGCGGGTCGTCGACACTCCCCCACGGCAGTTCGACGCCACGGCTGCGCATGAGGCTCGCGACGCCGTCGTAGCGCTTCTTGCCGTCGACGTAGGCGTAGTAGTCGTCATCCGTGTAGACCGGAGTGATCCCGCGCGCGGCGAACTCGTCGTCGAAGACCGCCTGCCATGCGCGCATGTGCACGTCGGCGGTGGGCGTGAGCACGCCGTCGAGGTCGAACAGCACGCCCTTCGCGCGGCGCAGATCGGGCAGGTCGAGCGAGGCCATCAGGCCAGCGTAGTGCCCGTCCTGCGCCCGCAGAAGTCGCGCAGGGGAGCGGATGCCGACGCGACGGCGGCGCGCGGTCTACCGCTCGTAGCGATCGACGGAATCGACGCGGAACAGCACGCCGTCGGGCACGGTGCCGTAGAGCGTGACGTCGGCCGATCCGGTCTCGCCTGGTGCGATCTCCTCCGTCCACGCCGTCGATGCCGCCGCTTCGCTGCCGTCGGGCATCACGGCCATGAGATCGATCGCGTACGTCATCGGACGCGCCGCACTGTTGCGCACGCTCACGGGCAGCACGGGCAGCTCGCCGTCCCAGTCGACCTCGCCCACCGTCACGTCGAGGGCGAGATCGCGGTACTCGGCCTGCTCCGCCCCGAGCATCCGCAGCTCGGGGTATGCGAGTCCGGCCTCCCGGTACACCGACACCGGCGCCTCGTCGGGCGGCGGGACGGTGACGCGGGCGCGCAGCAGATCGCCCGTCGCGATGGGCGTCGGCAGGTCGGCGGAGGCGAGCAGAATGGCCTCGGTCACGGCGAACTCGATGTTGTCGCGCGGCTGCTCGGCGCTCAACGACACGAGGTAGGCGACCGTTCCCGGTATCGAGGTCGAGTCGAAGTCGGCGGCCTGCAGCACCTCGGCGTAGACGATGACGTACTCGCCGACGTGCGCGGCGGGGTCGGTGAGGATGTCGTCGAGCTCGGTCTGTTCGACGAGTGAGAACGACTCCGCATCGGGTGTGGCCCAGGGCGTCGGCGTGGGAGAGGCGCCAACCGTCGCCTCTGAGCCCTCCCCCGGCCCGACGGGATCCGCCGCACCGGCGAGCCCGAAGACCCGGGTGCCGACGAGGACGAGCGCAGCGATCGCGAGGATGATCACGACGATGAGCGTGCGGATGAGCACCCGCGCGCGCCCGTCGGTCTCGGTGAAGCGATCGAGGCTCATGCCGCGACCCTAACCGGCCCGGGCGGCCTCCCGGTCACAGGACAGCGGATGCGGCGGAGGCCCGGAAGGGACGAGAAGACCCTCCGCGCACCCGGCAGAGCCCGGTTACCCTTGCTGCGTTTCCGCCCTGGGGGAGTTGGCCTGGATGTCGTCACGCGGAGGGCCGGGAATCAGTCTACAGGGCGCTCGGCAGGGCCTTGCGCGCCCTGCTGCGGCCGAGCACGAGGGCGGCGAGCGCGCCGCCGAGGGCGCCGAACAGGTGTGCCTGCCACGACACGCCCTCGCGCACGCCGACGACGCCGGCGAGCATCGATCCGCCGTACAGCACGATCACGACGAGGGCGATCGCGGCGTATCCGATCCGATGCGCGACGCGGCCAGGCACGAACACGCGCGCCACGACATAGCCGAAGTATCCGAACACGAGCCCGGATGCGCCGACGGTGACCGCGCCAGGGGCGTTCACGAGCCAGGTTCCCGCCCCGCCGACCAGCGCCGAGGCCGCCGTGACCGCCCAGAACCGGCCGGCCCCGTCGGCGGCCACCAGGCATCCGAGCACGAGGAACGGCACCGAGTTGCCGATCAGATGCGCCCAGCTCGCGTGCAGCAGCGGTCCGATGACGATGCCGGGCAGCCCCGCGACGTCCCACGACCTCAGTCCGAAGCCGGTGAACGATCCGGGCAGGACCGCGTCGGCGAACTGGATCGCCCACATCAGCGCGAGCAGGATCACCGGGGCGGCGAACCTGCCGAGCCGCGGCGTTGACGATGATCGCTGATCAGACACCCCCTCATCCTCGCAGAGCGGATGCGCTCGCGCCCGAGAGCACTCCCCGCCGCATCCTGGTCCTCGCGGGTTAGGATCGCAGAACGCATCGGGGCGCATGCGCCCGCACGAGACGCGAGAAGGGATCGCATGGAGTCCGCCCCGCCCGCGATGGACGCGGAGACGTTCGAGACGAAGACCGCGGCCGTGCTGTCGTCGGTGGCCGAAGTCATCGACGGCAAGGACGCTGCGTTGCGCAGCGCGCTGATCTGCCTGCTCGCCGAGGGCCACCTGCTCATCGAAGACGTTCCCGGCGTGGGCAAGACGATGCTCGCGCGCGCCCTCGCCGTGAGCATCGACGCCACCGTCCGGCGCATCCAGTTCACACCCGATCTGCTGCCGGGCGACATCACCGGGGTGAGCGTCTACAACCCCGTCGAGCGCGAGTTCGAGTTCAAGCCGGGCGCCGTCTTCGCGCACATCGTCATCGCCGACGAGATCAACCGTTCCTCCCCCAAGACGCAGTCGGCGCTGCTCGAGGCGATGGAGGAGGGCCAGGTCACCGTCGACGGACGCAGCCGGGCGCTGCCGGATCCGTTCCTCGTGGTCGCCACGCAGAACCCACTGGAGATGGAGGGCACCTACGCGCTGCCCGAGGCCCAGCGCGACCGCTTCATGATGCGCATCTCGATGGGTTATCCGGATGCCGCCGCGGAGGCGATGATGCTGCGCCAGCGCGACACGGTCAACCCGCTCTCGGCCATCCGCCCCGTGCTCGAGGCGGATGACGTGCGTGCGCTGATCGCGTGGGCGCGCGCCGTGCACGTGGCTCCGGCGGTGGAGGAATACGCGGTCGCGCTGGCCCAGGCGACGCGGTCGGATCCGAACCTGCACCTGGGAGCGAGCCCGCGCGCGACACTGCAGCTCGTGCGCGCGGCGAAGGTCACCGCCGCCCTCGACGGGCGCGAGTACGTCGTCCCCGACGACCTCTCGGCGCTGCTGCCCGCTGTCTTCGCCCACCGCCTCATCCCCGCCCGCGGTGCGCACCGTGCGGGGGCGCGCCCGATCGAGTCCGCCCTGACACGCATCGTCGAGCGCATCCCGGTGCCGGTGGGCGCCGGCCGGTAGACCGCACCGATGCGACGCGGCTCCGAGACGAGGTCGCACGGCCCCGCGGCCGTGCGGCACCGTCCCCTGACTGCGCGCGGCGCGGGGGCCCTGACGCTGGGCACCGTCGGCATGATCGCGGCGAACGTGTTCGGGGCGCCGGTGCTGCTGTATCTCGGCGTGCTGCTCGTGCTGCTCGTCGTGCTCGCCGCGCTCCTCGTGCACCTGCCCCGCCGTGAGGGCACGGTGACCCGCACGATCGCGACCGACCTGCTCACCGTGGGCGAGGAGTCGCACGTGCTCGTGCGCTTCGGGCTCCGCTCGGCGTTCGGGCCGCCCGTGGGCCGCTGGGAGGATGCACTGCCCGCGGCGGTCGCCGCCGACGCCTCCGGACGCTTCCCCCCGGCCGGTTCGGGCCGCCGCGAGCGCGGGCCGGAGGGCATCCCGATCGAGTTGTCGTACGACATCCGCGGCGTGCGACGAGGGCTCTGGGCGCTGGGCCCCCTCGCCCTCACCACCGGCGACCCGTTCGCCCTCGTGCGCCGCCGCCAGAAGTTCGGCGAGGTCCGACGGATCACCGTGGTGCCCGAGGTCGTCGCGATCGGCCCGTTCGCGGATCGTGCGGGGGCCGCCGCGGGAACGGCCCAGACCTCGTCGAGCCGGATCGGGCAGGGCGCTGACAATCTCGCCCCGCGACGCTACGTGACGGGAGACTCGATGCGCCGCGTGCACTGGCGCGCGACGGCCCACCGGGGCGACCTCATGGTGCGCCAGGAGGAGCAGGAGTCGAGCCCCGACGCGATCATCGTGCTCGACCGGGCGGGGGTCCGGTGGCCGCGCTCGTCGTCTGCCGCGGCGGCGCACGGCGAGGCGGATCCCGTGTTCGAGCGCGCCGTCTCCGCCTGCGCCTCGCTCGCGCTGCACCTGTCGGAGCACGGCTACGGGGTCGACGTCGTGGATGCGACCAACGCCCTGATCGGCCGGCTGCGGGGTCTGGAGGACGATCGGGATGCGCTGCTCGTCGCGCTCGCGGCGACCGCCCCGCGCTCGGGCGAGCGCGACGAGCGGATGACCGCGGCATCCGACGGACACCTGATCGGTCCGCTGGTCGTGATCACGGGCGCGATCGGCGCCGACGACGCCGCGGCCCTCGCGCACCGCGGAGCGGGAACCCCGGTGCTGCTGCCCACCGATCCTTCCCCCGACGCGCTGGCCGCGGCCAGAGCACAGGGCTGGTCGGCGAGCCGGCTCGGCGACGACATCGCCGCCAGCTGGGCCGAGGCTGTGTCCTCCTCGCCGGCACCGTCGTCCGCTCCCGCATCCGCATCCAGCCGGGATCAGGATGCCGATCCGGAGGTCGCGTCATGAGCTCCGGCGGGGGCGGCGAGGCTCCGGCGGGCGCGACGGCACGCCCCGGTCAGGGCGCCTATGCGATGCCCGTGCTGCGCCGCCCCGGCCGGGCGGGACCGGTCGGGGCGGCGCTGATGGCCGCCCTCGGCACCGCCGTGGCGATCTGGCCGCTCACGACGGTGATCGCACCAGGGCGCTGGAGCGCGCACGCCGTGGCCACCGCCGCAGTCGTACTCGTCGTCGGGGTGATCGTGCGGCTCGTGCTGCGCACGCGCGTCGTGGCGCGGGTGCCGATGATCGCGGCCGTCGCCGTCGCCCAGCTCGTCGCTCTGGCGATCGCCGTCACCGTGCTCGGGTTCCGCGACGAGGGGCTATGGAATCTGCTGCCCTCTCCCGCCGTGGTGCAGGGCGTCGGCGACGCGCTCGCGCAGGCGGGCGAAGAGGTCGCCCTCGGTGCGGCGCCGCTCGCAGCGACGCACGGGGTGACCGTCGCCATCGCCCTGGGCGCGGGAGTGACGGCCATCGTGCTCGACGCCCTCATCGGCGCCCGGCTGCCGCTCGTGGCCGTCGTCGTCGTCACCGGGGTCGGCGTCGTACCGTCGGTCGCTGTCGGCGGCGGCGTCGATATCCCGTGGTTCCTCGCGCTGGCGGTCACCCTGCTGCTGCTCCTCGTCGTTCGCGTGGATGTCTTCCGCGTCGATGCCGCACGTGCGGATGCGGAAGACACCTCGCCGCGCACCGACGCGGTGAGCGATGCTCCCCCGCGCTGGGGTACCGCCGCGACCATCGGTGCGGCGGCTGTCGCGCTGAGCCTCCTCGTCGCCCCCGTGCTTCCGGTGTCGGCCACCGGATTCTCGCTCGGTGCGAGCACGGCGCTGAACCCCACCCTGCGCCTCGGCGAAGACCTGCGCCGCCCCGCACCCACCGCCGCGCTGACGCTCATCACCGACGACGACCGCGCGCCGTACCTGCGCATCGCCACGCTGTCGATGTTCGACGGCGAGGTGTGGCACGCCGACCGTTCGCGCACGGATGCGCTGAGCGAGGGTCTCGGCGACGTCTCCGTCCCCGGCGCGGCCGTCGACGAGCATCGCACGAGCATCCGCATCACCGGGGTGAGCGGCGACTTCCTTCCTCTGCCGTATCAGGCGACCGAGGTCCGCGGGCTGGAGGGCGTCTGGCTGGCGATGGCCGACAACCGCACCGTCGTCGCCTCAAACGCCGATGCGCAGAACCAGAACTACACCGTCGAGACGAGCACCGCGGCGCCCACGCTCGAGCAGATCCGCGCATCCACCGCCTCGGGAGCCGCCGCCGTCGGCGAGCTGCGCGAGCTGCCCGTCGACATGCCCGCGTCGATCGCCGAGGCCGCCGCCGAGATCGCCGGGGCGCAACCGACCGACTACGACCGGCTCATCTCGCTGCAGACCTGGTTCCGCGCGGGGTTCCGCTATTCGCTCGAGACCCCGGTCTCCGAGGGATTCGACGGCACGGGCGTGGATGCCGTGGCGCGGTTCCTCGAGGTGCGCCAGGGGTACTGCGTGCACTTCGCCGGGGCCTTCGCCCTCATGGCGCGTTCGCTCGGCATGCCCGCCCGCATCGTCGTCGGCTACCTGCCCGGCACGCCCACCGACCAGCAACAGGGCGAACCCGTGTACCAGGTGACCAGCGACCAGCTGCACGCCTGGCCCGAGGTGTACTTCGAGGGGCTCGGCTGGATCCCGTTCGAACCGACGGCGACGCGCGGGGTGGCGACCCGGTTCGAGTCGGGCGCCGGCGACGGCACGGACGTCCCCTCCCCGGGAACCGACCCGGGCACCGCGCCCAGCGCCGCGCCCGATCCGGGCGACGGCCTCGACCGCGACGAGGCGGCCGGCGGTGGAGACGCGCCCGTGTTGCGCCCGCTCGACCCGTCGCCCGTGCTGTGGACCGTGCTCGGCATCCTCGCCGCGCTGCTCCTGCCCGCCGCGATCCGTGCGGTCGTACGCGCCGTGCGGTTCTCGCGCATCCGCGACGGGGATGCGCTGCCCGCATGGCGCGAGGTCGCCGACACGCTGCGCGATCTCGGTCTGCCCGCGTCGGCTGCTGACTCCCCGCGGATGCGCGGCGCGCGGCTCACCGCCGACCGCGGGGTCGATCCGGATGCGGTCGCCGTGCTCGTCGGCGCCGTCGAGCACGCGAGCTACGCGCCCGGTCAGTCATCCGGGCACCCCGCGCTCCCCGCCGACGGCGACGAACTCGCGAGGGCGACCCGGCGCATCCTCGCCGATCTTCGCGCGAGCACGAGCACGCGCGACCGCGTGGGCGCGCTCGTGCTGCCGCGCTCGCTGCTCGGCGCCCGGCTCCCCGCACGCTCCGTCGGCTAGGGGTGTCTGATAATTGCTGGGTTCACGCGATGGCGGCGTGGATGAGGACCGCGACGCGGTAGACGATGGCGTGTTTGTCGTATGGGGTTGCGAGGCCACGCCACCGCATGACGTGGCAGAACCGGCGTTCGATCACGTTGCGGTTCTTGTAGTCGGCGACATCGAGCCCGACGGGCCTGCCGCCGCGTGATCCGCGCTGCTTGCGGTGGCCCTTCTGGTCGTCGGGCTCGGGAATCACGGCCTTGATCCTGCGGGAGCGCAGGTGCCCGCGGATCGCCCGAGACGAATACGCCTTGTCGCCCGCACCCCGTCCGGTCGGGTTTGGGGCCGGCCGATGTCCCGGGCGATCCGCAGGTGCGCCATCAACGGCAGGAACATGGGCGAGTCGCCGTGTAGCGCACCCAGTCGGTGTCGATGGATACCGCATGCAGTGGAGTGGACGAGACCCTCGAGTCCCGGCCACTCCACGCACCGACCTACAGAATCCGTCAGGCCAGGCCGAGACCGTTGGGGGCCGCGAGCCGGTCGGCGAAGAGCTTGCTCACCGCTCTGCCATCGACTTCGAGTGCGACGTCCATGTTCGCCGGCAGTTTCTTCGGGTTCGTGCGCAGCATCTCCTGCCGCCCGTTGCCATTGTGGATGTACATCTCCCGCTCGATCGGCGAGAGGTTGTACTCCGTCTTGATGTGCAGCGGGTAGGTGGTCATCAGCTCGCGGTTGAACGCGTGCATGACGGTGAGCGGGTCGTGCAGCCAGAGCGCCGTGTGCTCGGTCGGAATGCCCACGGCCGTGTATATGAGCTTCTCCTGCGGAGGCCACAGGTCGAAGATCCGCGTGGTCAGCTTCGCGATCGGGCTGTCCGACTGACGGATGCGTTCGAGATCCTCGTCGAGGAGCGGCGCACCGAGAGTGACGTCGATAGGGATCAGCGTCATCGGCATCTTCGAGTTCATGACCAGCTCGGCGGCGATCTTGTCGTTGTTGAAGTTGTACTCCTCCACCGGCGAGCGGCGCACACCCTTCTCGTCCACGATGGGGACGATCACGCCCGCCATCATGATGAGTTCCTTGATGTTGTCGACGACCTTGGGCTCTTTGATGATCGCGTGCGCGATGTTCGAGACGGTGCCCAGGGTGACGACCGTGATCTCACCGGGATTGTTCATGATCGTCTCGATCATGAAGTCGACCGCGTGACGCTCGTCGTACGCGGGCTCCTCGCCGGGTTCGAGGATGCCGTCGCCCTCGAAGCCGAACATGAGAGCCTCGTCGCGCATGGGCACGCCGATGCCCTTGAAGACGGGGATGTCGGGGCGCTCGCACACTTCGAGCACCTTCGCGGCGATCTGGGCACGCAGGTGCGTGTCTCCGTAGCAGACGGTGACGCCCTCGACCTGGAGCTCCGGACTCTGTGCAGCGAACATGACGGCTACCGCGTCGTCGTAGTACGTGCCGATGTCGGTGTCGAGGATGATGCGGGTCTTGGCCATGATGTGTGTTCTCCTTCGTGTTCAGGGGATGGGATTGGCGGTTGTGGCCATGAGCGCGATAGCGACGGCTCCGCAGAGCGCGAATCGCGCGACGGTGTCGCAGGCGCGTCCGCGAAGACGCGCCTGCGACGAACGAATGTCAGAAGTCGTACTCATCGATGTTGTCGAGGTCGAACACGATGGGCTCGCCCGCCTGGATGATGCCGCCCTCTTCGACGGTGTACTCGCCGAGGTCTCCCGCCGTGAAGGTGTCGCCCTCCGCACCCGTAATGTCGCCGTCGAGGAGAGCCCGGATCGCATACGTGGCGACCCAGCCCATGTCGGCGGGATCGAAGAGCACGAAGCTCTTGATGGTTCCGTCCTCGAGGTAGGCACGCGTGGCGTTCGGCATTCCGATTCCCGTCAGGGTCACGTTGCCCGCGTAGGACGACTCCGAGATGTAGCGCCCGGCGGCGGCGGTTCCCACGGTTGATGTGGACACGATCGCGTCGAGACCGGGGTTGTTCTGCAACGATGCGGCGGTCTTGTCGAAGGACTCCTGGTCATCGTCGTTGGCGTAGAACGTCTCGACGATGGTCAGCCCCGGGTACGTCTCGGCCACGTACTCTTCGATGCCGCTGATCCACGCCTTCTGGTTGTTCGCGTTGGGTGAGGCGCCGAGGATGGCGAATTCCCCGGTGTCGCCGATCTGCGCGACGAGCTGTTCGACGATCGCTTCCGACAGCGCCATATCGGGCACCGGCGACACGAACAGGTCGCGGTAGTCGGGTTCGACGTCCGAGTCGAACGTCACGACCTTCGTGCCGTTGTCCCGCGCGGCCGACAGGGCCTGCCCGAGAGCGCTCGGATCGCTGGCCGAGAGGACGATCCCGTTGCGACCCTGCTGGGCGAGGGTGTTGAGATACGGAACCTGCGCGTCGGCAGCACCGACCTCAGGGCCGACCTCGACATATTCGCCGCCGAGTTCTGCAGTCGCCTCTTCGGCGCCCAGCCCGGCCTGGTCGAAGTAGGGGTTGCCCAGCATCTTGGGCACGTAGCCGATGCTGAGGCCCTCCGAGGTTGCGGCGTCACCGCCGTCCGTGCCCGTGCACCCGGCGAGAGTCACGGCCCCCGCCACGGCGACCGCGACCGCTGCGACCCGCCAGCGGCGGCTCTTCATTGAGCGTTCCATCATTTGTCTCCCTTTCGGTGAGGTTCATGCCCCGCCGCTGTGGAGGCGAGGCTCGGGCGTCGCGCTGAAGCGACAGCTTGAGAGATCCGTCCCGCGAGCAGCGGAATCACGACGGACAGGACGAGAAGGCCGCCGATCGCAATGTTGATCACGTCGGCCGAATTGTTGAGGAAGCGCAGCACGCTCTGGAGCAGCCCGATGAGCAGGACGCCCGCGACCACGCCCGCAATGCGACCGCGTCCACCGAAGATGGAGACCCCGCCGAGCACGACGCCCGCGATGACGGCGAGTTCGAGGCCCTCGGCGTTGTCGCCGCGCGCACTGCCGTATCGGAAGGTGTAGAACACGCCGACCAGACCGGCGACGAGCCCGCTGAGCGCGAACAGCAGGAAGGTCGCTCGAGCCGTGCGCACCCCCGAGAACCGGGCCGTGTCGCGCCCGCGACCGATCGCGTACACGGAGCGGCCGAAAGGTGTCAGATGGAGCACGATCGCGAACACGACGATCGCGAGCACGAGCACGACCGTCACGAGCGGCACACCCGATCCCGGGAAGTTGGCGTTCGCGAGCGACTTCAGCTCGACGGGGAAGGCGGTGATCGAATCGGTGCCGAGCATGCCGATGGCGATTCCGCGGAACAGCGCGAGCGTTCCGATGGTGACGGCGAGCGAAGGCAGACCGAGCACCGCGACGAGGAAACCGTTCACCACGCCCACCACGAGTCCGCAGGCGACGCCGGCGAGCATCGCGAACTCGATCCCGACGCCCTGGGCGTACAACCAGCCCAGCATCACGTTGCTGATGCCGACCGCGCTCGCGACCGACAGGTCGATATCGCCGGAGATGAGGATGAGCGCGACCGGCAGCGCGCACAGCAGAATGGGCGTGACATCCAGGAGCAGGTAGCTGAGGGTGAGCGGGGTACCGAATCGCGGAATCGAGCTGACCGCGACCACCGACACCACGATGAGGATGGCGATCATCACGGCGTCGTGCGTCATCAGCATCCGACGCCACAGCGGCTGAGAATGCGTCAGGTACGTCCGGGGAGCGGTCGCGGGACGAGGTGCCAGGACGTCAGTCATTTTCCTTCTCCCGGATCGCGGAAAGCCTGCGTGCTCGCTGCAACGACAGCAGGCGGTCGAGGATGATCGCACCGATGATGAGCGCGCCGACCACTGCCTGCTGCCAGAACTGCGGAACGCCGAGCAGGGGCAGAGTGCGGTTGATCGTGATGAGCAGCACGGCTCCGATCGCCGCGCCCCACACGGTGCCCGATCCGCCGAAGATCGCGACCCCGCCCAGGACGGCGGCGGCGACGGCAGAGAGCTCCAAGCCGCTGCCTGCCTGCGAGTCGACGGCACCGTACCGGGCGGCGTACAGGAATCCGGCGAGACCGGCGATCGCACCGCTGGCGACGAAAGCGAGGAAGACGAGCCGCTTCGAGGGAAGGCCGAGCATGAGTGCCGCTGCCGGGTCGGAACCGATCGCGTAGAGCTCGCGCGCACTCTGGCGGTATCGCATATACCAGGCGACGACGAACACGAGCACGAGCGCGATGACGCTCAGCGTCGGCACGCCGAACACGGAGCTCACCCCGAACGAGCGGAAGTCTGCCGGCATGTCCGACGCGCTGATCGTCTTCCCGCCCGCCCACATGACGTTGATCCCGCGGAAGGCGTACAGGGTGCCGAGTGTGACGACGAGCGCCGGGGCGCCGACCACGGCGATCAGAACGGCATTCACCGATCCGAGCAGCGCTCCCATGCCGAGAGCCGCCAGCGCAACGAAGGGCAACGGCACGCCCGGCATGTTGGATGCAACGGTGCCGGCGAGCCACGCGCTCAATCCGAGCGTCGACGCGACCGACAGATCGATGTTGCGCGTGATGAGCACCACTGCCTGCGCCACTGCGAGGAGAACAAGGATCGACGGCGTCAGCAGCAGGTCGCGGATGCCGTCCTGGCCGAACAGGAAGCTCGGACGCTGGATGGTCGCCACCAGAATGAGGAGGACGAGCACGATGGCCACCGCGGCCTCGCGCGAGGTGAGAGTGCGGGCGGCGAAGCGCTGCCAGGCGGGCCTGCCCTCCGTGCGGGTCGGCACGCTCATACCGACACCCCCTTTCCGTGGGTGGCTGCGTACATGACGTTCTCGGCGGTTGCGTCTGCGTGATCGAACTCCTCCATCACGCGGCCTTCACGCATCACCAGGATGCGATCGGCCATGCCGAGCACCTCGGGCAGGTCGGAGGAGATCATGAGGATGCCGAGGCCTGCGTGCGTGAGCTCGGCGAGGATGCGATGCACCTCCGCTTTGGTCCCCACGTCGATGCCGCGCGTGGGCTCGTCGACGATCAGCAGGCGGGGCTGGGACGCGAGCCACTTCGCGAGGACGACCTTCTGCTGGTTGCCGCCCGACAGCGTGCCTGCGGGAGTGTCGAGTGCCCGAGCCTTCACCTGGAGCCGAGCGAGCCAGGTGCCCGACATCCTGTTCTCGCGCCGTGTCGTGAGCAGGCCGAACCTGGCCAGGGTGCGACGTACGGCGAGCGCGACGTTGCGGGAGAGTCCGAAATCGAGGATGAGTCCCTGATGACGCCGGTCCTCGGGAACGAGGCCGATGCCCGCCGACATGGCGGCGGGGACGTCGTGGCGGCGCAGAGCGACGCCGCCGACGCGCACCTCGCCGCTGTCATAGCGGTCAACTCCGAAGATCGCACGGACGACCTCGCTGCGGCCCGCACCCACGAGCCCGGCGAGTCCGACGATCTCACCAGCCCTGACCTCGAGGTCGATGTCGTGGAAGACGCCGAGGGCGGTCAGACCCCGCACCTCGAGCACGACGTCGCCGGAGTCGCGCTCTCCACGCGGGTACAGCGATTCGACGTCGCGGCCGACCATTCGGCGCACGACCTCGTCTTCGGTGGTGTCGGCGATCGTGGCCGTCGAGACGTAGGCGCCGTCGCGCATGACCGTGACGGTGTCGCAGAGATCCCACACCTCTTCGAACCGATGCGAGATGAACAGGATCGCGCAGCCCTCGTCGCGTAGCGCGCGTGCGATCGTGAACAGTCGCTGCACCTCCGCCGGACTCAAAGCGGCAGTGGGCTCATCCATGATCAGCACGCGTGCGTCCATGGAAATGGCCTTGGCGATCTCGATGATCTGCTGATCGGCGATCGAGAGCCCCTCGGCGACGCGGTCGGGGTCGATGTGCACGCCCAGTCGGGCGAAGAGCGCCTGCGACTGCTTGCGCATGCGCGAGCGATCGACGTTGCCGATCCGGGTGCGCGGGAACCGGCCCATGAAGATGTTCTCCATGACCGACAGGTCGGGCAGCAGCGTCGGCTCCTGGTACACGATCGCGATACCAGCGGCCTTGGCATCGGCGGTGTTGCGGAAGGCGATCTCTGCCCCGTCCATCTCGATGACACCGGCGTCGGGTGAGTACAGACCCGCGATGATCTTCACCATCGTCGACTTGCCCGCACCGTTCTCCCCCATCAGGGCGTGCACGGACCCCGCTCGCAGGGCGAGCTCGCCGTTGCGCAGCGCGACGACGGCACCGAACGATTTCGTGATGCCGGCCACCCGCAGGGTGACAGCGCGCGACCGCTCGCCGACCGGATCTCCGTTGACCACTGTTCTCTCCTCGTTTCAGGGCGTGCAGCCGCAGGATCGGCCGATGATCAGATCGGTGGGGATTTCCCAATGAAGTTCTGCCTGGCTGTCGTCGAACAGGCGACGTACCGCGGCGCGGGCGATCACTTCGCTCGGCTGACGCACGGTGGTCAGCGTCGGCCGGAGCGTCGCTGCCTGCTTCGTGCCGTCGATGCTCGCAACGGCCAGCTGCTCGGGCACCGCAACGCCATCAGCGGTGGCGGCCGAGATCAAACCACGCGCCTGATCGTCGCTCGCGCAGAACACCGCTCGCGGCAGCACCGCGCGCGTGCCTTCTCGGAGGCGCGCCCACGCCTCGACGCCGCCGGCGAAGGAATAGGCGGTGCGCACGATCGCATGGGGCTCGCGGCCCTCGCGTCGAAGAGCCGTCGCGAAGCCCTCCATGCGGTCGTCGCTGACGAACGTGCTCTCGATTCCGGTGACGCACGCGAACGAGTCGTATCCGTGCGAGAGCAGATGAGTGGTCGCGGCATCCGCGGCGTCGATGTGATCGATGCTCACCGAGCGGATCATGCTGTGCGGGTTCGAGCGGTCGACGACCACGACCGGGATATCGGCATCCACCGCGAACTGCAGAGACATCTGCTTGCTCACGCCGATGAAGATCATCCCGTCTACGCGGTGACTGACGAAGGACTTAACGTACGCGGTCTCGCGCTCGCGCGCCTCGGCGGAGTTGCCGATGAAGACCAGGCGCCCCGACTGCAATGCCGCCTCCTCGACCGCGAGCGCGAGCTCGGCGAAGAAGCTGTTGTCGAGATTGGGCACGATCATTCCGACGGTGCCCGTACCGCTTCCCGCGAGCGATTGAGCGATCGGGTTGGGTACGTAACCGAGCTCCTCGATCGCCGCGAGCACGCGCGCACGCCGCTCCGGGCTCACGTTGCGAGGGCCGCCGTTGATGACGTAGCTCACGACTGCGACCGACGTTCCCGCGAGCCGAGCGACATCGTCGCGGCTCACACGCTTGGCACTCACCGGAGCACCTCCTCGAATAGGGGATAGCTCGCCGCCGCTCCCGCCGATTCCACCGACATCGTCGCCGCCGCCACCGCGAACCTCACGCTGCTCTCGAGGTCGGCCCCGAACGCGAGCCGCGCAGCGAGCGCACCGACGAAGGCGTCTCCCGCCCCGGTCGTGTCGACGACCCGCTCAGGTCGGGGCGCAGGCACGTGGATGGTGCCCTCCGTCGTTGCCAGCATGGCGCCCCGATCTCCGATGGTCACCACGACGCTGCGTGCCGTTTCGGACAGGAGCGAGGCGAGTGTCAAATCGTCGTGCGGTCCCTCCAGAGCCAGCAGCTGACGGGCCTCGATCTCGTTGACGATCAACGGATCGGCGTTGCGCAGGGCTTCGCCGAAATCGACAACGGGGGCGAGGTTGATCAGGGTGCGCACGCCACTGGCGTGTGCAATCGTCGCAGCCCGACGGGAGAGCGACACCGGGATCTCCCCCTGGAGCACCAGAATCCGGGCCCGGCCGATCGCTGCGCGGAGCGCCGCGTCGGAGATCTCACCGATTGAGCTCGCCCCGGGACTCACGATGATCTGGTTCGCCCCCGCAGCGTCCCGCACGACCGCGGCCACACCCGACTCTGCATCGTCGACGGTGATGAGGCCGGGCGTCGACACCCCGAACTCGTTCAACCAAGCAAGGAGCTCTGAGGCCTTGCTGTCGTCTCCGACAAATCCGACCATCTCCGACCGGGCGCCCGAGCGCGCAGCAGCGACGGCTTGGTTCGCGCCCTTGCCGCCGAGCCCGCGGGTGACAGCGTGCGCGACAACGGTCTCACCGGGCTGCGGGAGCGAATCCACCAGAAACTGCTGGTCGAGATGAATCGATCCGATCGTCAGCACATGTGTGTTCTGACCCGACTCTGCAGGCTCCATTGCACTCCAATATCTACGGCACAGCTACGCGCGTAGACACAGCGTATATGGACCGTGTGCACGTTGCAAGTCGGCCCTCGGAACGGCTAACGCGAGGGCTTGTTGGCGCGACCGCTCGCTTTGTCAGACACGCCCTAACGGCCTCGGTCGGTGTTCACGCGCTCGGCGTGGTCCTCGCACGGCACAGCCGCGCAGTCGGCGCACACGACGAACTGGCGGCGGCACGACGCATCCGGGCAGTTCGCGGTGCGGTTGGTCGCGCCGCCGCACCCGGCGCACCGCCCGATGACGGCGGCGTGGTCGCTGAAGTCGATCGATCCGCGGCCGTCGAACACGTACAGGGAGCCCTCCCACAGCCCGTCGTCGCCGAAGGTCTCGCCGTAGTGCACGATGCCGCCGTCGAGCTGGTACACCTCGTCGAAGCCGCGCGTCTTCATCAACCCCGAGAGCACCTCGCACCGGATGCCGCCCGTGCAGTACGTCACCACGGGGCGGCCCTTGAGGTCGTCGAAGGCGCCGGAATCCAGCAGCCCGACGAACTCCCGGGTATTGTCGACCTCGGGCACCACCGCGCCCCGGAAGCGGCCGATCCCGGCCTCGACGGCGTTGCGGCCGTCGAAGAACACCAGCTCCTCGCCGCGCGCGGCCACCAGCTCGTGCAGTTCTTCGGGGCTCAGCCGCTCGCCGCCGCCCACGACACCGCGCTCATCGACGGTCAGCTCGTGCGGGGCTCCGAACGAGACGATCTCGTCGCGCACCCGCACGCTGAGCGCGGGGAAGTCGGTGCTGAAGCCGTCGGCGTCGATCGCGGTACCCTCGCTCCATTTCACATCCGCGTCGCGGAAGGCCGGGTAGGCACGGAACGAGCGCAGCCAGCGCTTGACGGCGGGCAGGTCTCCCCCGAGCGTGCCGTTGATGCCGTCGGCGGAGATCAGGATGCGCCCTCGTATCTGCAGCGAGGCGCACAGATCGCGCTGCCACAGCCGGATCGCCTCGGGATCGGGCAACGGCGCGAACGCGTAGAACAAGACGATCTTCGGAGTGGCCACCCAGCGATTTTAGGTGCTCACGCCCGCATTGCCGCTCCCGGAAATGCCGCACGCCGGGCCCGACGCGGCGAGCGTCGGACCCGGCGTGCGGGCGTGATCCTTACGGACCGGATGCGATCAGCAGAACGCGGTCGCGGACTGCCAGACCTTCAGCGCGGGGTCCGAGCCCTCACGGGTGACCGAAGCCTCGATCAGACCGTAGGAGCGGTCCGAAGCGAAGAAGACCTCGCCCGGGTTGTCCAGCTGGTACGGCGAGAGGTCCACGAGGAAGTGGTGCTTGTTCGGCATCGACATGCGGATCTCGGCGATCTCCGGGTGAGCCTCGAGCACGGCGCGGCCCATGTCGAACATGGTCGTCTGCAGCGCGGCCGAGTAGCGACGTGTGAACTCCTCGAGGAGGATGCGCTTGACGTCGGCGTAGATCGCGTCGAAGTCGAGGTCGCGCGAGCCCTCGGCGAAGCGCCACCGGGCGGTGACATCGGTCGAGAGGATGCGGTCGGTCGTCTCCTGCAGGCTGGTGTAGCGGTCCTTCGGGTAGCCCACGAAGCCGGCCTCGGTGCTCTTGAGGACCGTGAGGCCCTTCAGACCCTGCACGACGTGACGCTCGTCGCCGTCGGCGAGAACGTACGCGGTGCGCGTCTCCTGGCCCTTGCGGACGAAGGAGTGGTCGTGGCCCTCGCCATCGACCTGGATGCGCTCCCACTCGTACTTCTCGGCCTCCCAGCGGCCGCCCGAGACCCAGTCGAACGAGCTGGTGAAGTGGTCCGAGAGACGCAGGAGGAAGGCCTCGGGGGTGCCGATGCCGTCGCGCGAGAACGAGAAGATGGTGTTCTTCTGCGTGTCGGTGGCCACGACGTGGCCGTTGTCGCCCTCGAGATGGGCTGCCTCGAAATCGCCGTGCAGCTGCGAGGTGACGTTGAGGTCATCGATCTCGTGGCGCTCGGAGTCGCGGGTGATCTTCACCACGCGCACCTCGGCCTTGCCGTACTGGTTCGCGCCCAGGACGATGCCCGAATCGGTGGCGGTGGTCTCGACGGGGTTGGTCAGGATGTCGGTCATGTCTTTCAGCTTCCTCGGTAAGTGGAATAGGCGAACGGGCTCAGCAGCAGCGGCACGTGGTAGTGCGCCGCCTCATCGTCGGTGACGAACGTGAGCACCGCTTCCGGGTAGAAGGTGGGGGTGTTGCGAGAGGCGAAGTAGGAGCCGGTGTCGAAGTGGAGACGGTACGTGCCGCCGGGAACCCGTTCGGGTCCGAGCTGCTTGGCGCGCCCATCCGCATCCGTCACCGCCTCGGCGACGAGCGTCCACTCGCCTGCGTTCTTCGCGAACAGCTGCACGGCGATGCCAGGGGCAGGCAGCCCCTGAGCAGCGTCGAGCACGTGAGTGGTGATGTGCGACACGGTCATGCGACCACGGCTCCCTTCAGGCGCAGCAGGGCGATCTGCCTCAGCTGCTCCGCGACGATGCGCTCCTCGGTGTCGTCGTCGTTGCGCAGGCGCTCCTGCAGCGCGGCGAGGATCTCCTCGCTCGTGCGGCCGGCGGCGCGGATCAGGAAGACCCGGCCGAAGCGATCCTCGTAGGCCCGATTGCCGTCTCGCAGCGCATCCTGCACCGACGCATCCGGGGCGAGCCCGGCCTGCTCGGAGCGGGACAGCGACGCTTCACGGCTCTCGCCCTGGGCACGCTCCCCGATACGGGGATGGTGCGCCAGTGCCGCCTCGACCTCGGCCTGCGTGAACGGTGCAGCGGCCTCGGCCGCCTCCGCCTCGAGGGCTTCGATCGAGTCGTACGGGCGATGGTCGACGAGGTGCTCGCACCAGCGCGTCACATCGACGCACGGTCGGAGCGCGGCGATCGCCTCGAGGCGATCGGCTCCATTGAACTCCTCAAGCAGCATTGCTTGATCCATTTCTGTCTCTGCTGGCATCCACGGCGTACAAATACGAACTCATCGAGCTTCCCGTTTCACCGAGTCACTCGCTGCTTTCGTATCGTGGAACTGTTATTTCAGCATGCGGTAACTCTATCAACCCTCTTCGCGCATGGCAACCCCATCGACGCCGAAACCCCGCCCTGTCGTCGAGACGCCTGCCTGTGCATGCGCACAATCAGGGGTATCGACGAGAGAGCGGGGTCTCGAGCGGGGTTGTCCGGACTACAGGCCGAGCGCCTCGCGCAGTCGCGCGACGTGGCCCTGCGCGTCGACCGCGTACTCGGCGATCTGGATGCGCCCGGTGGCGTCGATCACGAACGTCGAGCGGATCAGACCGTCGAAGGTACGACCCTGCACGGTCTTCTCGCCCCACGCGCCCCAGGCCTTGGCCACTGCCGAGTCCTCGTCGGACAGCAGCGGGAAGGCCAGCTGCTCTGCCTCGGCGAACTCGGCGAGCTTGGCGACCGGGTCGGGCGAGATGCCCAGAACCGTGTAGCCGGCGCCCTGGAAGGAGGCGAGGTTGTCGCGGAAGTCGCACGCCTCCGTGGTGCAGCCGGGTGTGAACGCGCCGGGGTAGAAGTACACGATCACCGGAGTGCCGCGATGATCGGCCAGCGACTGCGGCGTTCCCTGCGCGTCGTTCAGCGTGAAGTCCGGCGCGTCCTGGCCGACCTCGAGCCTGGTTGCGGTCTCGCTCATGCGGTCTTCTCCTTCTCCGCCCCGTGGGGCGTGGTCAGTCGGTTTCGGAGGGGTCGGCGCAGGCGCGGCGTCACGCCTCCGTCGTTGCGCAGCAGACGGCCGCGCGGAACCTGCGGATCGATCCGCTCACCGGCCAGGTACGAGGCGCGCACGACGCCGGTGAGCTCACGCCCGTCGTACGGCGTGATCGGATGCCGGTGCGAGAGCACGCGCGCGTCCACCGTGAACGTCTCCTCCGGGGCGAAGACGGCGAAGTCCGCCGCCGCGCCCTGAACGATGCGGCCCTTGTCTCGCAGGCCCACGCGGTCGGCGGGCGCCTGCGACATGAGGGCGACCACGCGCTCGAGCGGGATTCCACGACGACGCGCCTCCGTCCACACCACGGGAAGCCCCAACTGCAGCGAGGCGATGCCGCCCCACGCGATCGAGAAGTCGCCGTCTCCGGCGTACTTCATCTCCGGCGTGGAGGGCGAGTGATCGGAGACGATGTAGTCGATGACGCCGTCCTCGAGCCCCTTCCACAGCGCGCCGCGGTTGTCGTCCTCGCGGATCGGCGGGCAGCATTTGAACGCCGTGGCGCCGGAGGGGATGTCTTCGGCCGACAGCGTCAGGTAGTGCGGGCAGGTCTCGACCGAGAGGTCGATGCCCTCCGCCCGCGCGGCCGCGATACGGTCGATGGAGTCGCCGTTGGACAGGTGCAGGATGTGCGCACGCGCCCCTGTCTCGGCAGCGGCGGCGATGACCTCGGCGATCGCCGCATCCTCGGCGGAGCGCGGGCGCGAGGCGAGGAAGTCGGCGTAGGCCGGACCGGTCAGCGCGGTCTTGCCCGACTCATCGATGATGTGCGCGTCTTCGGCGTGCACGATGATCATCGAGCCGAGCCCCGCGAGCACCCCCATGGCATCGCGCATCTCGTCGACCGAGACCTCCGGGAACTCGTCGACCCCCGACGGGAGCAGGAAGCACTTGAACCCGTAGACGCCGGCCTCGTGCAGTGGGGAGAGGTCTTCGAGGTTTCCGGGGATCACGCCGCCCCAGAAGCCGACGTCGACGAAGACGTTGCCCTCGGCGGTGGCGCGTTTGATCTCGAGCGCCTCGACGGTGACGGTCGGCGGGATGCTGTTCAGCGGCATGTCGACGATGGTCGTCACGCCGCCGGCGGCCGCGGCGCGGGTGGCGGACTCGAAGCCCTCCCACTCGGTGCGACCGGGGTCGTTCACGTGCACGTGGGTGTCGACGAGCCCGGGAAGGATCAGCTCGTCGGCGGCGGCATCGACGATCTCGGGCGCTTCCAGGTCGGCTCCTGCGGGGGCGACGCGGGCGATGCGCCCCTGCCGCACGCCGATCTCCACCGACGTGATGGCACCGTCGATCAGCGCGCGACCGCGCAGCACGAGGTCGAAGCCGAGCGGACGGATCTGCGCGGCCAGCGCCTCGCTGATGTCGGCGAGCAGGGGGCCGGCTTCAGCCATGCTGCGCTTCGCGTCCGGCTCGATGTCGGCCAGGGCGCGCACGCCGGCGAAGCCCGCCTTCTCGCTCTCCTCGGCGCTCAGCGTGGAGCGGCCGCAGACGGCATAGGTGGGAATGGCGGCGCGTGCCGCGGCGCGGGCGACGCCCACGGGCGTCTTGCCGCCCAGGCTCTGCCCGTCCAGGCTTCCCTCGCCGGTGATGACGGCGTCGACACCCTGCAGCGCCTCGGCGACACCGGTGAGCTCGAGCACGACGTCCACGCCCGGTCGGCGCACGGCGCCGAGGAGGAGCGCGGCGTAGCCGACGCCTCCGGCGGCTCCGGCACCGGGCATCTCCGCGGCGATGGAGGGGATGATGGCGAGGTCGTCGCCGACGGCGTCGAGCACCTCGACGAAGCGTCCGAGCGCGTCGTCCAGCGTCGCGACATCGCGCTCGGATGCGCCCTTCTGCGGGCCGAAGACCGCAGGGGCGCCGTTCTCTCCGCGCAGCGGGTTGTCGACGTCGGCGGCGAGGATCAGTTCGACGTCGGCCACGCGGGGGTCGAGCTCGGAGAGATCGATGCGGTCGAGGTCGGCGAGCGCACCGCCGCCGAGGGCGATCTCGACGCCTGCGGCATCGAGCAGCCGCGCGCCGAGACCCTGCAGCACGCCGGCGCCGCCGTCGGTGGAGGCGCTGCCGCCCACCCCGAGCACGATGCGCCGAGCGCCGGCATCCAGCGCCGCGCGCAGCAGCTGACCCGTGCCGAGGCTCGTCGCGGCGCGGGCGTCGCGCTCGTCCTCGGCCACGAGGTCGAGGCCGGATGCCTGGGCCATCTCGACCACGGCATCCGTTCCGCGCAGGGCGAAGGAGGCCTCCACCGGAACCGCGCCGGGACCGGCCACGACGGCGGTGTGCCGTGCGAAACCGGCCGCCAGCGCGGCCTCCACCGTGCCCTCCCCGCCGTCGGCGACGGGGAGAACCACGACCTGGGTCGACGGATCGACGCGATGAATGCCCTCGGCGATCCGCTCCGCGGCCTCTGCCGCAGACAGCGAACCTTTGAACTTGTCAGGGGCGATGAGGACACGCATGGGTGATGCTCCGTTTGGTCAGTCGAGCAGAGCGTACACGGATTCCGGTGCGTCCGTGGCGACGGTGGCGAGGTCCTCGAACTCGTTCATGGAGTCGAGGTCGGCGCCCATCGCGATGTTGGTGACCCGCTCGAGGATGACTTCGACGACCACCGGCACCTGGAACTCATCCCTCAGCTTCGCCGCCTCGGCGAAGCCGGCGGCGAGGTCCTCGGGGCGCTCGACGCGGAGCGCCTTGCAGCCCAGGCCCTCGGCGACCTTGACGTGGTCGACGCCGTAGCCTGTGGCGATGCTCGAGGAGTCCTGCGGGGTGTTCACGTTGTCGAACGCGAGCGAGACCTCGTAGTCCATCTCGAAGCCGCGCTGCGACTGGCGGATGAGACCCAGGTAGCTGTTGTTCACCACGACGTGGATGTAGGGCAGCTTGTGCTGCGCGCCGACCGCGAGCTCTTCGATCATGAATTGGAAGTCGTAGTCGCCCGAGAGCGCGACGACCTGCTCGCCCGGCTTACCACGGACGACGCCGAGCGCGGCGGGGCCGGTCCAGCCCAGCGGACCTGCCTGTCCGGCGTTGATCCACTTGCGGGGGCCGTACACGTGCAGCAGCTGGGCACCCGCGATCTGGGACAGACCGATGGTCGTCACGAAGGTGGTGTCGCGGTCGAACGCCGTGAGCATCTCCTGGTAAACGCGGTGCGGCTTCATCGGCACGTCGTCGAAGTTCGTCTTGCGCAGCAGACGCGCCTTGCGGTCGCGGCACTCCTCGGCCCAGCCGTTGTAGTCCGGCAACTCGGCCACGCGGTCGCGGGCGGCCTCGAGCAGGGCGTCGATGAACGCGCCGGCATCCGAGACGACGCCGTAGTCCGGCGCGAAGACACGGCCGATCTGCGTCGGCTCGATGTCGACGTGCACGAACGTACGGCCCTTTCGGTACGTGTCCAGGCCGCCGGTGTGCCGGTTGGCCCAGCGGTTGCCGATGCCGAGCACGAAGTCGGACTCGAGGAAGCTGGCGTTGCCGTAGCGCTGCGAGGTCTGGATGCCGACCAGCCCAGCCGCCAGCGGGTGGTCGTCGGGGAGCACGCCCCAGCCCATGAGAGTCGGGAACACAGGCACGCCGAGGGTCTCGGCGAGCTCGACGAGCTTGTCCGAGGCACCGGAGTTCACGATGCCGCCACCGGCGATGATCGCGGGGTGCTTGGAGGCCACGAGCATGTCGAGCACCTTCTCGGCCTGCGCGCGCGTGGCCGCGGGCCGTGCCACGGGAAGCGGCTCGTAGGTGTCGATGTCGAACTCGATCTCGGCCATCTGCACATCGAACGGCAGGTCGATCAGCACGGGGCCGGGACGGCCGGAGCGCATGATCTGGAAGGCCGTCTGGAAGACGCCGGGCACCTGGGCGCCCTCGAGCACGGTCTTGGCGAACTTCGTGACCGGCTTGGCGATCGAGGCGATGTCGACGGCCTGGAAGTCCTCCTTGTCGAGCTTCGCCACCGGTGCCTGCCCGGTGATGCACAGCATCGGGATGGAGTCGGCGATCGCGGCGTACAGGCCGGTGATCATGTCGGTCCCGGCCGGGCCCGAAGTGCCCAGGCATACGCCGATGCGGCCGTCGGCCGTGCGGCTGTAGCCGTCGGCCATGTGCGAGGCGCCCTCGACGTGGCGGGCGAGGGTGTGCCGGATGCCGCCGTTGGCGCGCATCGCGGAGTAGAGCGGGTTGATGGCGGCGCCGGGCAGACCGAACGCCTCATCGGCGCCCTCCTTGATCAGGATCTGCACAATGGCGTCCACTGCACGCATACGGGTCATGATGTGTCCTTTGTTCTCTCGGCTGCTGCCGGCGACGCGCGTCGAATGCAGCGACCGAGGTGTGGAGATGTGGGGTGGCCGACGATCAGTCGCGGCCGGAGAGCTCCGTGGTGAGCTTGAACAGACCGGAGTGGTCCAGGCCGCCGTCACCGCGGGCGACGAGGGCGTTCACGAGCTGCGCGACCGCAGCGCCGAGCGGGACGGTGACCCCGGCCGAGCGCGCCGCCGAGGTGACGATGCCCAGATCCTTGTTGTGGAGGGCAAGGCGGAACCCGGGGGCGAAGTCGCGATCAAGCATCTTCTGCCCCTTCTGGTCGAGGACCTTGGAGCCGGCCAGACCGCCGCCGAGCACCTTCAGTGCCGCGTCGGTGTCGACGCCGAAGGCCTCGAGGAAGACGACGGCCTCGCTCAGCGCCTGAATGTTCACGGCGACGATGAGCTGGTTGGCGGCCTTGACCGTCTGGCCGGAGCCGGCCGGGCCCACGTGGACGATGGTCTTGCCGATGACGTTCAGCACGGGCTCGGCCTTGGCGAAGTCCTCGTCCGAACCGCCAACCATGATCGACAGGACGCCGTCGATGGCACCCTGCTCGCCCCCCGAGACGGGGGCGTCGACGGCGCCGAAACCGGCGGCCACGGCCTCCTCGGCGAGCTCCTTGGCCACGTCGGGACGGATCGAGGAGTTGTCGATCCACAGGGCGCCGGCCTTGGCGTTCGCGAACACGCCCTCCGGGCCCTGCACGACGGCGGCGACATCCGGGGAGTCGGGGACCATGGTGATGATGACGTCGGCGTCCTTGACGGCGTCGGCGATGCTCGAGGCCGCGACGCCGCCGGCGGCGGCGAGCTTGTCGATCGCCTCCTGCGAACGGTTGTAGCCGACGACGGTGTGCCCGGCGTTGACGAGGTTGGTGGCCATGGGCAAGCCCATGATGCCGAGTCCGATGACGGCGATGTTCGTCATGATTTCGATTCCCTTACGTTGGTGCGGCGGGTCAGCGCGCGGCGTCGGTGGTCTGAGCAGACAGCCAGGTGAAGGCTTCGTCCGCGGGAGTCTTGTACTCCAGGCCGATCGGGCCGGCGTAGCCGAGCTCGCGGCTGCGGGCGATCCATGCCTCCAGCGCAAGCTCGCCCGTGCCGGGAGCACCGCGGCCGGGGGCGTCGGCGATCTGGATGTGGCCGAAGGAGGCGGCATGCGCCTCGATGACAGCCGGGACATCGTCGCCGTTGACGGCGAGATGGTAGAAGTCGGCGAGCAGGGCGACGTTGTCGACGCCCGTCTCGGTGCGCACGCGCTCGATGACCCCCACGGCGTCGGCCGCGGTCAGCAGCGGGTAGCGGTCGGCGCCGCTGACGGGCTCGAGCAGCACGGTGCCGCCGAGGGCCGCGACGGCGCGTCCGGCGATCGCCAGGTTCTCGACGGCGATCGCATCCTGCTCTGCGGCCGTCGACTCGTCGACGCGGTTGCCGTAGAGGGCGTTGAAGCCCTTGGTGCCGAGCTTCTCGCCGATGGCGGTGAGCACCGCGATGCTGTCGCGGAACTCGCCCGAACGCGCCGGCCACGACACCAGGCCGCGGTCGCCGCCGGGCATGTCGCCGGCGAAGAAGTTCAGGCCGGTCAGGCTGACGCCGGCGTCGCGGATCGCGCCGATGAAGGCGTCGACATCCGCATCCGAGGGCACGGCCTCGGCGAAAGGCCACCAGAACTCGACGGCGTCGAAGCCGGCGGCCTTGGCGGCCGCAGGGCGCTCGAGCAGGGGCAGCTCGGTGAGGAGGATGGAGCAGTTCACCGTGTACGTCATCGTTCACTCACATTCTTTCTACCTGTCCGTAAGTCCACATTATGAACTAAAACTTTTGTACAGCGAAAGTCTATGCGATAGCCACGAGGACGTCAAGACCACGACGGGTCGACGAAGAGACCCGGTATTCGGGCACTGCACAACCGCCGGGTCAGCGGATACCGGCTCCGGAGTCGGCGACCGCGCCCGCACCGGACTCGTCCGCGATGGAACGCGTCGCTCGACGCAGGAATGGGACCGCGCGCTCACCGAACTCCCCATCGACTCGGGAGACCGGTCCCGAGACGGACACCGCGGTCGGCGTCGGGGCATTGGGCACGGCCATCGCATAGCAGCGAACGCCGATCTCCTGCTCCTGCTCATCGATCGCATAGCCTCGTGCGCGGATGCGTTCGAGCTCGGCAAGGAGGTCGTCGAGATCGGTGATGCTGTGCTCGGTCAGCGCGGCCATACCGGTCCTGCCGATGATGCTGCGCACCGTGTCGTCCGGCAACTGAGCGAGGATCGCCTTGCCCGCACCAGTGTTGTGCAGGCTGGCACGGCGCCCGACCTCTGTGAACATGCGCATGGAGTGCTGCGACGACACGTGCGCAACATACACGATGAGGTCGACGTCCAGGATGGCCATGTTGACGCTTTCTCCGAGATCCTCAACCAGCTGCTCAAGCTGTGGGCGAGCAAGGGCACCAAACTGCCGGTTGGCTCCCGCTCCTATGCGGATGAGCCGTGGGCCAAGCGCATACCGCCGACTCGGCAGCTGACGCGCGTACCCCAGCTTGATCAGGGTTCGGAGGATTCGATGAATCGTCGGCCGAGGAAGCTCCGTCGCGCCGGTCAGTTCCACCAGAGAGACGTCACCCCCCGCGTCCGTAATGAGCTCGAGCACTTCGAACATGCGCTCGATCGACTGAACACTCCCACCCGACTTGGGCGAGTTCGACGTCCCAGTCATGCGCGCTCCTTCGATCGATCCAGTGTCGTCCACACCCTACTTCCACAACATGCGAGCGCTCGAGTGAACCACTGTTCGAGCCTGCTTGACAGCGATCCGAGACGGTGTCATGATGGCGAGCAGTCCACATCGTGACTATCATAGTCCGCGATACGGACTTCTAAACACCTCAATCGCCCGTATTCACTCGTCCCAGCCATACCCAACGCAGCCGTCACACATCTGTCCGCCGCCCCGACAATCGGGGCGAGCCATTACCAATGGAGGTAAACGATGGACAACGTCCCCAGCGACACCCAGGTTCGATGGAACGAAGAACCTTTCAAAACGCTCCAGGCCGCGGACCCAGAGGGACGCTTATACAACGAGGATCTCGCACCAGTTCCTCCCCAGAAGCGGACCTGGAACACCTACCACCTGATATCCCTCTGGATGAACGTCGCTCACAACGCGGCGAGTTACACCTGGGCGGCGGGCATCTTCCTCACCATGGGCATCAGCGCCTTCGACATGACGATCGGCATCTTCGTCGGCTGCATCATCCTCAGCCTCGGCTGCGTGCTGTCGGGCCTCATCGGCCAGAAGACGGGTAGCCCGTACCCGGTGATCAGCCGCATCACCTGGGGCATCTGGGGCGCCAACATCGCCGCCGTCATCCGCGGCGTCGTCGCCATCGCCTGGTACGGTGTGCAGACCTACCTGGCCTCGATCGCGCTCAACGCGGTGATCACCCGCATCTGGTCGCCGTTCGGGGACCTCAGCGCTCCGGAGTCGATCCACTTCCTCGGGCTCCACCTGGGCGGCTGGATCTGTTTCCTCCTCCTCTCGCTCCTGCAGCTGATCATCGTGCAGAGGGGAATGGAGGCTATCCGACACGTCCAGGGCTTCGCCGGCCCGATCATCTGGATCACGATGCTCGGCGCCATGGTCTACTTCCTGAACGAGGCCGACTGGAAGTTCGATTGGTTCAGCGGAACCGGTGACACCCCACTCGCCACCGGCGCCAAGATCGGCCTCATCGCGCTCGTCGCCGCGCAGGTCGTTTCGCAGCTGGCCCCGGTCATGCTGAACTACTCCGACTTCGCCCGCTTCACCCGCGACTCGCGCACGGTCAAGATCGGCACCATCCTCGGCGCCCCGCTGAACTGGACGCTGTTCGCCGTCACCTCGGTGCTCACCACCGGTGCCGCCGTGCAGGTGCTCGTCGTCGACCACGAGACGCTCAAGGACCCAGGCATCCTGATGACCCACGTCGAGAACGACCTGCTGTTCTATATCTTCGCCGGCGGCTTCACCTTAGCCACAGTCGGCGTGAACGTCATCTCGAACTTCGTCTCGGCCGCCTTTGACGTGACCAACCTCGCCCCTGGCCGCATCTCGTTTCGCCGCGCCGGCATCGCCACCGCGATCATCGCGGTGGTCGTCACGCCCTGGAACTACTTCAACAGCCCGATCGTCGTTGGCTACTTCCTCGGCAGCCTGGGCGCCCTGATAGGACCGCTCTTCGGCATCATGGTCGCGGACTTCTTCATCGTCCGTCGTCAGCGCTTCGTGCTGCGGCACATGTTCCTCCCGACGCCGGAGTCGATCTACTACTACAACCGCGGTGTGAGCCTGAAGACGCTGTGGGCCTTCATCCCGTCCGGTCTCATCGCCCTCGTGATCGCCGTCGGCCCCGGCTTCGGCCCACTGAAGGACTTCTCCTGGTTCATCGGCGCCGGACTCGCAGTCATCCTCCACCTGATCATCTCGAACGGCAAGGTCATCGTCCTCCCGCAGAACGAAGCCGCCGACTCGACCGAAGCCGTCACGGGCGCGGAGAACCCGTGATGAGGATCCTCATCACGGGTCACACCGGCTTCATCGGCCAGGCACTCCTGCAGCGCCTGGCCGATGAGGGCCATGACGTCGTCGGGCTCTCCGACGACGAGACACGCATCGACATCCGCGATGAGCCCGCGGTGCAGCGCGCCATCGATGCCGCCCGGCCCGACGTCGTCCACCACCTCGCCGGGGTCTCCGGACCGATGCTCTTCACCGATGAGCCCGAGAAAGTCATCGACATCAACTGCGCCGGCACGCTCGCGGTTTTCCGTGCTGCCGTGAACGCCGGGGTCCGTCGCGTCGTCTACGGCGCATCCGTCAGCTCGTACGCGTCCGCGGTCGACGGCCGCGCTTGCGCGGACTCGATCTACGGTGTCACCAAGCACTTCGGCGAGCTGCTCGCGCTGCACTACAGTTCAGCCACGAGCACGGAGTTCACGTCGGTGCGCATCGGATCGGTCTACGGCGAAGGCCGTGAGACGTTCAACCCGGTGCACGAGATGGTCCGCAGCGCGGTGCGCGAAGGTGAGATCTCATATAACACCGAACAGCGCGAGCCGATGATTTGGATTCGAGACTGCGTGGACATGCTCGTCGCCATCGGCAAGCTCCCCTCGGTGGCACCGACATACGACGCGGTCACCGAGCTGCTGACTCACCGTGAGATGGCGGAGCTCATCGGCAGTCGGTTCGGCGCGTCGATTACGTCGCACACGGGTGCGCACTGGTGGTACCCGCAAGGATTCGACGAGCTGCGGTCGGCGAAGCACGGGCTCGTCCCGGAGCCCCTCCTCGTGACCGACGCGATCCCCCACATTGCCGGACTCGTCTAGGCACAGGCAACATCAACGAAAGGTCCATCGAAATGGCATCGTCACCGCAGAGCGATCTTGTGAAGAACAAGAGAGTCATCGTCATCGGCGGCGCCGGCGCGATCGGCGAGGCGATCGTCGAGCTGCTCGTTGTCGAGGGCGCGGCCGTCGTCATCGCCGACCACAATGTGGACACTGCCGCTCAGCTGGCGCAGCGTCTGTCCACCGGCGGCACCGTGTACGTCGCGCAGATCGACATCACCAGTGAGGAGTCCGTCGCGGCGGCGTTCGCCGAGTCGACCCGCCTGCTCGGTGGCCTCGACATCCTGGTCAACTGCGCCGGAGTGATCGACGAGGTCCCCCTCTCCGACATGCCGTTCGCCCGGTGGCAGCGGGTCATCGATCTCAACCTGACCGGTGTGTTCCTCGCCTGCCGCGAGGCCATCCCCTACCTGCGCCAGGCCGGCGGCGGGCGCATCATCAACATCGCCAGCCAGGTCGGCCAGCGCGGGCGCGAGCGGCTCACCCACTATGCGGCCTCGAAGGCCGGCGTCATCGGCCTCACCAAAGCGCTCGCCCGCGAGCTCGCGGGCGAGCGCATCCTCGTAAATTCCGTCGCCCCCGGTCCGATCTCGACCCCGTTCGAAGCGACGCTCAGCGAGGAGACCCTGCGCGAAACCGCCAAGGCACTTCCGCTGGGGCGCTCAGGCGTCCCTGCCGAAGTCGCACCGACCGTGCTACTGCTGGCCGGCGACGTCAGCGGCGCGCTCTACGTCGGCCAGACTCTCGGTCCCAACAGCGGCGACGTGATGCTGTGAGCATCCGCTCACGCAGAAGAGATAAGGACGGGCAAGAGATAACGGCAGGCAGAAGAGATAAGGAATCGATATGACCGACACCGGATTCATCGGGCTCGCCACGCTCGGACGCACCCCTCGGCCCGACTTCGAGGCAGCATTCGCCCCACATCTGGGCCGCACCCCCGCTCGGATGACCGGCGCCCTCGACGGGGTGAGCGATGAGGAGGCTGTCAGCCTCCACGACCCGAACGGCGATTACCCCATCCACATCCCGGCCGGACAGGAGGGTGGGATCGACGTCCCGCGCGACCGTATCCGCCCCTATGTGCAGCGATCGATCGACGCGCTCGTTACCGACGGCGCCGATGCCGTGGCCGTGCTGTGCGCGGGCGACCTCGGTGCGTTCACGTGCAGCGTCCCGCTGCTCATCGCGGGACAACTCATCCCCCACATCGTGAAGGCGACTATCGGCACCGATCAGCCGATCGCCGTCGTCACGCCGAACGTCGGCCAGGTCCCGTTCGCTCAGGCGAAGTGGGAGGCCGACGGCTTCACGGTCGATGTGGTCGCGGTTCCGCCGTACTCCACGTCCGAAGCCCGCTCGACCATGCTGTTGGAGCGCTGCAGCGCCCTCATCGACGCCGGCGCTCAGGCAATCGTCCTCGACTGCTTCGGCTTCGGCGCCGCGGACAGTCAGCAGCTGCACCGCGCTGTTGGCGTGCCGGTCCTCGTCGCTCGCGAGGTCGCCGGCCGAGCCACGGGCATGTTCGCGTCCTACATGGAGCCCGAGTCCACTGCTTCCAACACCAACGAAGGGTAAGAAATGGCAATCTCCAACGACCGAGTCAGCGGATTCGAGGACGAGCCCGGCCCCGGCCCGGTCCGCGACCTCTACGGTCACGGCCGCAACGGCATCCAGGCCCGATGGCCGGGGGGTAAGAAGGTCGCCGTCCCCATCGTCGTGAACTTCGAGACCGGTGCCGAGGCCTCGTGGCCGTCCGGCGACCGCCAAAACGACAAGATCTTCGAGTTCCCGTACGGCATCGACGACCGCTACCGCGACCTCCCCGGCGAATCCGTCTCGGAGTACGGCAGCCGCGCCGGAATCTGGCGCATGGCCCGCCTGTTCGACGAGTACGACATCAAGACGACAATCTCAGGCTGCGCAGTCGCCTTCGCGCGCAACCCCGAGGTCGGCGCCTACGTGCAGGAGGCCGGCCACGAGCCCGGCTGCCACGGCTGGCGGTGGGAGTACGCCCACCTGCTCGACCGTCGCGAAGAGCAGGAGCGCATGCAGGCGGCCATCCAGATCATCGAGGAGACCTGCGGCTCGCGCCCGGTCGGCTGGCAGTCGCGGACGGCCTCGATGAACACCCGTGAGCTCGTTGTGGAGGAGGGTGGCTTCCTCTACGACTCGGACGCGATCAACGACGACGTGCCCTACTTCGTCACAGTGTCCGACAAGAAGCACCTCGTGATCCCCTACAGCCCGGTGTATAACGACCACCGGTTCGTCATCGGCCAGGGTTACTCGGAGCCGGAGGACTACTTCAAGACCCTCAAGCACGGCTTCGACTACCTGCGCAGCGAGGGCGAAACCCACGGCAAGATGATGACGATCGGTGTGCACGCGCACTGGATCGGTCAGGCATCGCGCGCCTCGGCGCTGAAGATGTTCATCGAGTACGCCCTCGGCACCGGAGACGTCTGGTTCGCCCCCCGGTCCGAGATCGCGAAGTGGTGGATCGAGAACTCCGACTCGTTTGCCACCAACTGAGTCCCGGATGGGAGGGGCGTCCGAAGCGATTCGGGCGCCTCTCCCATCGGAAAGGCCCTCTCCATGTCTCGCATCGCGCTCCCCGGCAACTATCTGCCCATGCTGCTCTCCGGGGTCGCTCTGAACCTTGCCCGAGGCATCGGTCTCTTCGCCGGCGCGTACGCCCTCAGCGCCGAGACGTCGTCGCTGCTGATCACCGAGATCGGCGGCGCGCTCTACTTCCTCCCCATGCTCTGTGGCAGCGCTTTTCGCCGCATCCCTTTTCTCACCCGCCACCAGCCCCCAGAAATCGCCTCCGCACGGGGCAGCGCAATGGTCGCGACGCTAGTCACCCTCACTACCCTCGGCATCGTTCTCCTGGGACCTTCGCCGATCCTCGTCATGGCGTTCATGCTGTTCATCGGCTTTGGCAACCTCATCAACATCTCCATCCGCCTGCCGCACCTACAAGACATGGTCGGCGATGCGAAGGGCCATCGTTACATGGCGATCGAAGCCATCTCCTCCTCAGCTGGCGCGCTCGTCGGTCCGATCCTGGGCGGGGTCATGATCGCCCTCACCGGCACCGCCGGCGCGGTGTTCCTCTGCGCGATCGTGATGATGGCGGCCGCAATCCTGCTGCGCGCGGCCCGCATCGTCGGATCGTGCTCCGAGCGACACCCGGCGCACTCTATCGCCGACGACGCGCGGGTCCTGCGCACCAACATCCCGCTGCGCGGTGTGCTGCTCGTCACCGTCCTCATGAACGTCGGCTTCTTCGCCGCGAACCCTGCGATTCCGCACTTCGCGCAGGATCGCGGGATGGATTCCATCGTCGCTGGATGGCTCACAGCCGCGCTCGGCTTCGGCTGCCTGATCGGTTCCATCCACCTCGCGCTGCGCCCGACGCGGCGCCCCGACCTCGTCTATACGATCGGCACCATCGTCGGGCTCGGAGGTCTGGCGGCCTTCGTGCTCACAGACAACTGGGCATTGTCGTTCATCCTGCTACTCATCGCCGGAATCGGTCAGTCCGGCTTCACCGTCGAGCAGCCCGTCCTCGCACTCGCCAGCGCGGACGCGCCGGATCGTCCCGCGGCCATGGGGCTGCTGAGTGTGGCTGTCGGCACACTGCCCCTTGGCGTCATGATCACGCGCCTGGCCGAAGTGTTCCTCGTGCCCTCCGCGGCGGTCGCGAGCATCTGCCTACTGACGCTAGCGATGACTCCGTTCGCGAGCCGCCTCTATCACCGACGCGACAGGTCCCCGCGCTCACCCTATTCTGCTTCGCGCACGGGTTCCTAACGGTGCTCCGCAGCATCCGATCCCGAAACACCGAACGCTCCCGCATCGGACGGATTCAGGGGTCGTCGCAACGCCCTCGTGACGCGCGAGGCACGTGGATGTCTTCGAGCGTCGCGGCGAGCATCGTGGTGTCGGCGACGTTGCCGCCGGTGAGCACCATCCCCAACGGTCTGCCGCGCCCATCGGCAACCAGGTGCAGCTTCGTTGTCAACCCGCCACGGGACCGGCCGATCGCGTGATCAGGCGGCTCGATCTGCGGATTCGTGTGATTCGGTGGAGCCCCCTGTGTCGCGGGCGAGGGTCGCGCCGTGCTGATGCACGCGCGCGATCGTGGAATCGATCGAGACCACCCAGTCGATCTTTCCCGCCACGTCGGCCTGCTTCTGCACCTCGGCGAGTAACTTCTCCCAAGTGCCGTCCTCGGCCCACCGGTTGAACCGCTTGTAAATCGAGTTCCATTTCCCGAACCGCTCGGGAACGTCGCGCCACGGCGCACCTGTGCGGTACTTCCACGCCATACCCTCCACCGCCGAACGGTGATCCGTCCACGGCCGAGACCTCCCGGACACCGTCGGCATCAACGGCTCGAGCACGGCCCACACCTCGTCAGAGATCTCCTGTCGCGTCACGGTTCAAGACTCGCCCACCGAACACCGAAACCTCTTGATCAACACGGCCTAGTCCGTAAGGACGAGCTTAGCGAGGCCGACCATTCATTCGCTGTGCGACGACCTCGCCGGCCTTGCGGAGCGCGAGAGGCTCAGCTTTCTTCGCATGCGGAGGCCTCTTCGACGTCAGCCCCGCCTGCCGCCCCCACACATATACCGAGTTGCAGTTCAGACCCATCTCGCGAGCGACCACTGTCACGGAGCCGACAACAGCCCTCCGGTCGAGGAACCGAATTCTCAGCGCTGCCCACTTTTCCTTCGTAAACGACACGGTAGTCGCAACCTCCTGAAAGTCAGCGTGTTGCGACCACCGTTAGAACCCTCTATCGCTGCGGGGGCGATCCAAACTCCGAGGATCAGCCCCAGGGGCGGGGGTCTCCGCCGCGCGTCAGCATCACTTGGCGGTTCACGTCCTTGTACAGCAGGTAGCGGAAGGGGCCGGGACCACCGGCGTAGCAGGCCTGTGGGCAGAACGCGCGCAGGTGCATGTAGTCGCCCGCCTCGACCTCGACCCAGTCACCGTTGAGGCGGTAGACGGCCTTGCCCTCGAGCACGAACAGACCGTGCTCCATGACATGCGTCTCGGCGAACGGGATGGACCCGCCCGGCTGGAACGTGACGATGTTCACGTGCATGTCGTGCGCGAGGTCGTCGGGGTCGACGAAACGCGTCGTGGCCCAGGCGTCGTCGGTGTCGGGCATTGGACGCGGCGCCACGTCCTGGTCGCGGGTGACGAACGACGCGGGCGCGTCGATCCCCTCGGCCGTTTCGTACGCCTTGCGCACCCAGTGGAAGCTGGTGAGCTCGGAGCCCTTGTTGGCGAGCGACCACTCCTCGCCCGCGGCGAGGTAGGCGTAGCCGCCCTCGCCCAGCACGTGCTCCTCGCCCGCGATGGTCAGCGTCAGCTCGCCCGTGGTGACGAAGACGACGCCTTCGACGCCCGCCTCGGGCTCGGGGCGCGCGGCGCCGCCGCCCGGCTGGATCTCGACGATCAGCTGCGAGAAGGTGGTGGCGAATCCGGCGATCGGCCGCGCGATGATCCACGAGCGGGTGCCGGTGAAGCCGGGCAGGTTGCTCGTGACGATGTCGCGCAGCACGCCCTTCGGGATGACGGTGTACGCCTCGGTGACGATGGCGCGGTCGGTGAGCAGCTCGCTCTGACCCGGCAGCCCGCCGGCGGGGGTGTAGTAGCCCATGGTGTCCTCGTGGGTGTCGTGATGTGGTGGATGAAGAAGCGGAGCGGCGTCGATGCTCAGGCGTCGACGAGCGCGAGCCGTGGGTGTGCGAGACACGCGAGCGCGGTCTCGTCGATGCCGGCGTCGGCCGACACCTCCTCGGCCCCGATGGCGCCGCACTGCACCCCGCGCAGGACGAACCAGGCGAGCGCCCGCGCGGTGGCCGGCTCGTCGAGCACGGCTCCGGGGGTCTTCTCCAGGTACGCGCGCAGACGCGCGGCCGCTTCAGGATAGCCCTCGCGGTAGAAGGCGTAGGTGGCCAGGTAGCGCGTGGGCAGCTGGTGCGCGTGCAGGTCCCAGCCCTGGAAGTAGCCGCGCTCGAGGGAGCGGCGCACGAGCCGGGCGTGCAGCGACCATGCCTCCTGCGTGCGGTCGCCGATCGGCAGGATGTTCGTCGAGCCGTCCGACAGGCGGATGCCGGTGGCGGCCACGGCGAGCTGCATGATCTCCTTGGCGAGGTCGGCCGCCGGGTGCTCCATCGACTGGTAGCGGGCGGCGATCCCCAGCGACGCGCTGTAGTCGTAGGTGCCGTAGTGCAGCGCCGAGATGCGGCCCAGAGCGGCCAGCGGCAGCTGCGCCAGCGGCGAGCGGCCGTCGGCGCCCAGTACCAGGGGCGGCGTCTCCACCTGCACCTCGAAGCGGATGCGCCCCTCTTCGAGGCCGTGCCCGCGCTCGATCGCAGCCGCGACGTCGGCCATCGCCTCGACCTGGGCGACGGTCGACACCTTCGGCAGCGTCAGCACGAGCCCGTCGGGCAGTCCGCCCGCCTCGATGAGACCGCCGAGGAAGAGGTCGAGCGTGCGCAATCCGCGGGCGCGAGTGGGCTCCTCGAAGCACTTGAAGCGGATGCCGATGAACGGCGGTGCCGTTCCTGCGGCAACGGCCTCGGCCACGAGAGAGGCCGCACGGCGCGCATCCTCGTCTTCGGCATCGCCGCGATCGCCGTATCCGTCTTCGAAGTCGAGGCGGAGGTCTTCGATCGGCTCCGCAGCGAGCTTGGCCGAGACGCGCGCGGCGACGGCCGGGACGAGCTCATCCGGGATGCCCACGGACTCCGCCAGCGCGTCCATGCCGCCTGCATCGGCGACGGCGCTCAGTGCCTGCTCGCCCCAGCGGGCTGCGAGGTCGGTCGTGAACACGTCGGCGGGCACGTACACGGTGTGCACAGGCTGCCTGCTGCCGTCATCGCCCGGGTAGGCCGTGCGCAGCAGTTCATCCGTGTCGGCCAGCTGCGCGTCCACACGTGCCAGATCGGCGTCGTCGAGCACACCGCTCATGCCGCCACCTCCTGCATCTCGTCTTCGGTCTCATCGGGGGTTCGTGCTCCGGGCTCTTCGAGCAGATCGTAGGCCGGAAGGGTGAGGAAGTCGACGTCGTCGTCGAGGCAGATGCTCGGGACCAGGCGCGCGGCCGGGCCCGCGACCTCTTCAGCGAGCAACTCGCGCCGGCGCCCGTCGAAACGCTGATGCAGCTCCTCGACGAACGCCAGCGCCTCCGGCGTCAGGATGGCCTCGGCACCGTCGGTGCGCGCGGGCCGGGTGACGCGGATGCTCAAGCGACCACGGCTCCCTCGATGTCCAGGACATCCTGCTCGGTCGCGTCCAGACGCGCGCGCTCCGCCGCCAGCGCGACGGCGTCGGCGACGCCGCGGGCGACGGTCGGGTCGAACACGCTGGGGATGATGTAACTGGCGTTGAGCTCGTCGTCGCGCACCGCCGAGGCGATCGCGCGGGCCGCGGCCACGAGCATCTCCGGCACGATGTCCGACGCGTGGGCGTCGAGCAGGCCGCGGAAGAAGCCGGGGAAGGCCAGCACGTTGTTGATCTGGTTCGGGAAGTCGCTGCGTCCGGTGGCGACGACGGCGGCGTAGCGCGCGGCCAGCAGCGGGTCGACCTCGGGGTCGGGGTTGGCCATCGCGAACACGATCGCGTTCTCGGCCATCGAGGCGAGCTCGGCCTCGCCGATGAGGTCGGGGGCGCTCACGCCGATGAACACGTCGGCACCGACGAGGGCGTCGGCGAGGGAGCCGGTGCGCTGTTCGGGGTTGGTGTTCTGGGCGATCCACCGACGGTGCTCGTCGGTGTGGGCCTGGCCGCGGTGGATGATGCCCGAACGGCCCGCGGCGACGATGTGGCGCGCGCCCTCGGCCTGCAGCAGCTGGATGATGGCGCTGCCCGCCGCGCCCACGCCGGAGAGCACGATGCGCGCGTCGGCGAGGCTGGGTCCGGTGATCTTCAGCGCGTTCATGAGCGCGGCCAGGGTCACGATGGCCGTGCCGTGCTGGTCGTCGTGGAAGACGGGGATGTCGAGCTCTTCGCGCAGGCGCCGCTCGATCTCGAAGCAGCGCGGCGCGGCGATGTCTTCGAGGTTGATCCCGCCGTACACCGGCGCGAGGGCCTTGACCGTGCGGATGATCTCCTCGGTGTCCTGCGTGTCCAGGGCCACCGGCCATGCGTCGACGTCGGCGAACTGCTTGAACAGGGCGGCCTTGCCCTCCATGACGGGGATGGAGGCGGCGGCGCCGATGTTTCCCAGGCCCAGCACGGCCGAGCCGTCGGTGACGACGGCGATCGTGTTGCCCTTGACCGTGTACCGGCGGGCGTCACGCGGATCGGCGGCGATGGCCTGGCACACCCGGGCGACGCCGGGGGTGTAAGCGCGCGAGAGGTCGTCGCGGTTGCGCAGCGGAGACTTCGGGTTGACGGAGAGCTTGCCGCCCACGTGCATGCGGAAGGTGCGGTCGTCGACCTCGTGCACCACGACGCCCTCGCGACGCGAGAGCGCCTCGGCGATCTCGGTGGCGTGCGAGGCGCTCGCGGTGTTGCAGGTGATGTCGACCATGATGCGGTCGTGGCGCGATTCGCTCACGTCGACGGCCGTGACGACGGCCCCGGCCTCGGTGACGGCGGCGACGAGCTCGCCGGTCGCGGTGACGTGCGCCGAGACCTCGGCACGCAGCTGGATGGAGTATCCCGGACTCGGATTCGCCATTGATCTGTCCTCTCGGAGGCGTGGGATCCGTGCGGTCGACACGGGGGTCGCACGGAAGTGTGTCGACGATATGTACGCACTATGGATACTAACCTCCACTATGCGGAAACTTCAACCTTCTCTATGAATCCGTGGATAACCGCCGCGACAGCGCCATCGGCTACGCTTTCCGGCATATGATTTCCGCGATGCGGATAACTTCGCCGCGTCGTGCCCGCCGATGAAAGGACCGCCCATGGCGTCCGCCGCCTCCGATGGAGTGAAGTCCGTCGCCCGCGTCTTCGACCTTCTGGAGCTCATCGCCGATGCCGGCGGCGACGTCACCCTCAGCGAGCTGTCCGCGGCCGCCGATCTGCCGCTGCCGACGATCCACCGCCTGCTGCGCACCCTGGTCGCCCGCGGCTACGCACGCCAGCTCGCCAACCGCCGCTACGCGCTGGGACCGCGGCTCGTACGCCTCGGCGAGGTCGCCAACCGCAAGTTCGGGCAGGTCGCGATGCCGCAGCTCAAGCAGCTCGTGGAGCGCCTCGGCGAGACGGCCAACCTCGCCACGATCGACGGCGACCGGGTCGTCTACATCTCTCAAGCGCCGTCGCCGCACGCCATGCGCATGTTCACCGAGGTGGGTCGGCGCTCGCACCTGCACTCCACGAGCGTGGGCAAGGCGATCCTCGCCCAGCTCGACGACGACCAGGTGCGCGAGATCATCGCGCGCACGGGGCTCCCCCGAGACACGGAACGCTCGATCGACACCCTCGACGCACTGCTCGCCGACCTCGCGGTCACCCGCGAGCGCGGCTACGCGATCGACGACAACGAGCAGGAGCTCGGCGTGCGCTGCTACGCCATGGCCGTGCCCGACATGCCGGTGCTCACGGCCGTCTCGGTCTCGGGTCCGGTAGCCCGCGTCGACGAGGCCTTCGCCGCCCGCGCGGTGCCGGTGCTGCGCGAGGTGGCCGACGAGATCTCCGCCCTCGCGATGAGCGCCTGACGTCGGCGATCACCCGCGCATCCACTCCTCATTCCCTCCCGTCGGAGGGCGTCCGCTGACCAGGGCCGCCCCTCGGCTCCCTGTGCGGCCGCCGGCGCGTGCTCGACCTGTGGATCAGCACAGGATCGACCGAGAACTCGTGGCCACCCGCGTGCATCGCTGTGCGCAGCGAGGTCGAGAGGTCTTGACGAGACGCTCTCGGCGTCGTATTCTTTCCATATCTCAGAAGCTAGCTTTCATAATGCGAAAGTTCCCTGAGCAGAGTCGGTTCGATGAAGACCCGGCTCAGATTTTGGAGGGTGATCATGCGCAATCATGACAACGCCGTCGTCGCAGAGACCCAGGCCGACCTGAACGAACTCCACCCGCTCATCCACATCGATCCGGACCTCCACGTCCCGCTCGGTCGGGAGAGCGGAGCGGGTCGCTATCTGCGCGCCCTGCGCAATCTGTTCCCGCAAACCCCTTGACGTTCCCCCTGCCCGCGTGCCCGTGCGCGAGCGTAGAATCACAGCGACCGAGTCAGGCCCGGCACACGACCCGTCGCCAGCACCACCGCCGGATCTGAGGAGACCCGTTTCATGAACGACATCGCCGTCACTGTCAACGGAGAACGCCGCGGCCTCGCGGGCGTTCCCGCGCACGCCACCGCGCTCGACTGGTTGCGCGACACCGGCCTGTCCGGCAGCAAGGAGGGCTGCGCCGAAGGCGAGTGCGGCGCCTGCGCGATGCTGCTGGCCACCCCCGCCGTCGACGGCGGGACAAGCTGGACGCCCGTGAACGCGTGCCTCGTGCCCGTCTACGCGCTCAACGGCCAGGAGGTCGTCACCGCCGAGGGCCTGGGCACCATCGACGATCTGCATCCCGTGCAGGAGAAGCTCGCCGAGGCGGGCGGATCGCAGTGCGGCTACTGCACCCCCGGGTTCGCCTGCAGCATGGCGGGCGAGTACTACCGCGAAGACCGCGTCGCCGCCGATGACGACGCCTGCCCCGTGCATGACGACGACGCGCACGACGACCCCGAGCATGGCCCGAACGGGTTCGATCTGCACGCGCTCAGCGGCAACCTGTGCCGGTGCACGGGCTACCGTCCGATCCGCGATGCGGCGTACTCGCTGGGTGCCCCCGAGGCCGATGACCCACTGCGCCAGCGCCTCGACAAGCCGGCCCCGGTCGCCGTGGCCACCGACGCCGAGATCGACGGGGCGCGCTTCATCCGCCCCGCCACGCTCACCGACACCCTGCAGCTGATCCACGACGAGCCGGATGCCGTACTCGTCGCCGGCTCGACCGACTTCGGCGTCGAGGTCAACATCCGCGGCCGCCGCGCGCCGCTCGTCGTCGCCATCGAGCAGCTCGAGGAGCTGCGCACGCTGGAGATCGGCGACGACATGATCGAGATCGGCGCGGCCCTGCCGCTGTCCGAGGTCGAGCGCCGCCTCGCCGGCCGCGTGCCCCTGCTCGCGCAGCTGTTCCCGCAGTTCGCCTCTCGCCTCATCCGCAACCGCGGCACCTTCGGGGGCAACCTCGGCACCGGCTCCCCCATCGGCGACACCCCGCCGGCGCTGCTGGCCCTCGGCACGCGAGTCGTGCTGGCCTCGGTGCTCGGCGAGCGCGAGGTCGAGCTGTCGGAGTACTTCACCAGCTACCGCCAGACGGTGCGCGCGGCCGACGAGCTCATCCGCGCCATCCGCATCCCGCTGCCGCTGGCCGAGGTCACCGCGTTCCACAAGATCGCCAAGCGCCGCTTCGACGACATCTCCAGTGTCGCCGTCGCGTTTGCGCTCGACATCGACGACGAGAACATCGTCACCGCCGCCCGCATCGGGCTCGGCGGCGTCGCCGCCACCCCGCTGCGCGCCCGCGCCACCGAAGAGGCGCTGATCGGCAAGCCGTGGAACATCGCCACGGTCCAGTCCGCATCGGCCATCCTCAAGGGCGAGGGCACCCCGATGTCCGATCACCGCGCGAGCGCCGACTACCGCTCGCTCATGCTCGGCTCGGCCCTGCTCAAGCTCTACAGCACCACCAAGCACTCGGACTCGAAGGAGGCCACGGCATGAGCGCTCTCGCTGACCGCCCCGCCAACCCGATCGTCGGAGACCCCGCCGCGCACGAGAGCGCTCGGTTGCACGTCACCGGCGCCGCGATGTACACCGACGACCTCGCGACCCAGCATCCGGGCACGCTGACGGCGTGGCCCGTGCAGTCCACCAACGCGCACGCCAAGGTGCGCGTGGACGTCTCCGGCGCCTACGAGGTACCAGGCGTCGTGCACGTGCTCACCGCCGACGACGTGCCGGGCGTGAACGACGCGGGCATCAAGCACGACGAGCCGCTGTTCCCGTCCGAGGCGATGTTCTACGGCCACGCCCTGGTCTGGGTGCTCGGGGAGACGCAGGAGGCGGCTCGCAAGGGCGCCGAGAAGGTCACGGTCGAGTACGAGCCGCTGCCCTCGCTGATCACGGTGCAGGATGCCGTCGACGCGGAGTCCTTCCAGGGCATCGCCCGCACGGTCGCCCGCGGCGACGCGGCGGCCGCGATGGTCGAGGCCGCGCACGTCTTCGAGGGCGTGAGCGAGTTCGGCGGCCAGGAGCACTTCTACCTCGAGACGCACGCGGCCTTCGCGATCCGCGACTCGGAGGGGCAGTACTTCGTCCAGAGTTCCACGCAGCACCCCTCCGAGGCGCAGGAGATCACCGCGCACGTGCTCGGCATCACCTCCAGCGAGGTGACCGTGCAGTCGCTGCGCATGGGCGGCGCCTTCGGCGGCAAGGAGATGCAGTCGCACGGCTTCGCCGCGATCGCCGCGCTGGGCGCCAAGGTCACCGGCCGCCCTGTGCGCGTGCGCCTGAACCGCACGCAGGACATCACGATGACCGGCAAGCGCCACCCCTTCCACATCTCGTGGAAGGTCGGCGTCGACGAGAACGGCTACCTGCAGGCGCTGGAGACGGTGCTGACCTGCGACGGCGGATGGAGCCTCGACCTGTCCGAGCCCGTGCTCGGCCGCGCTCTCTGCCACCTCGACAACTCGTACTGGATTCCCAACGTGCACGCGCACGGCCGGATCGCCAAGACGAACAAGACGTCGAACACCGCCTTCCGCGGCTTCGGCGGCCCGCAGGGCATCTTCCTCATCGAAGACATCCTGGGCCGCATCGCCCCGCAGCTGGGGATCGACGCGATCGAGCTCCGCCGCAAGAACTTCTACCAGCCCGGTCAGTCCACCCCTTACGGCCAGCTCGTGAAGGACGCCGACCGCCTGGAGACGATCTGGGGCCAGCTCTCCGACGAGGCCGACATCGAGCGCCGCAAGGCCGAGATCGCCGAGTTCAACCGCACCAGCCCGCACATCAAGCGCGGCCTGGCGATGACGCCGATCAAGTTCGGCATCTCGTTCAACTTCGCCGCCTTCAACCAGGCCGGTGCGCTCGTGCACGTCTACAAGGACGGCTCGGTGCTCATCAACCACGGCGGCACCGAGATGGGCCAGGGTCTGCACACGAAGATGCTGCAGGTGGCCGCGACCGCGCTCGGCCTGCGACTGGACCAGGTGCGCCTGGCTCCGACGCGCACCGACAAGGTGCCCAACACGTCGGCGACGGCGGCCTCGTCCGGCGCCGACCTCAACGGCGGCGCCGTCAAGAACGCGTGCGAGCAGATCCGCGAGCGCATGGCCAAGGTCGCCGGACGTCTGCTGGGCGTCGACGAGCGCGACGTGCGCTTCTCGGGCGGCTTCGTCGCAGCCCTGGGCAAGGACACCCGGCTGCCCTTCGCCGAGGTCGCCGAGGCGGCGTACCTGCAACGCGTGCAGCTGTTCGCCGCCGGGTACTACCGCACCGAGGGTCTGCACTGGAACCCGGAGATCATGCAGGGCTCGCCCTTCAAGTACTTCGCTTACGGGGCCGCGGCCAGCGAGGTCGAGGTCGACGAGTTCACCGGCGCATACCGCGTGCGCCGCGTGGACATCGTGCACGACGTGGGCGACTCTCTCTCGCCGATGCTCGACATCGGACAGATCGAGGGCGCGTACGTGCAGGGCCTCGGCTGGCTGACGCTGGAGGAGCTGCGCTGGGACGAGTCGGACGGACCGCATCGCGGCCGCCTGCAGACCCAGTCGGCGTCCACGTACAAGCTGCCCAGCTTCTCGGAGATGCCCGAGCAGTTCCACGTGCGCCTCTTCGAGAACGCCCGTGAAGACGGCGCGGTGTATGGCTCCAAGGCCGTCGGCGAGCCGCCGTTCATGCTCCCGTTCAGCGCCCGCGAGGCCATCCGCCAGGCGGTCGGCGAGTTCGGTCCGAAGGGCCACGAGGTGATCCTCGGATCCCCCGCGACCCCGGAGGCCGTGTTCTGGGCCGTGCAGGCGGCGCAGCAGGCGGGCACGACTGGCGACGCCCCCGGCGCGAGCGAGGACGCCGACCGCGTTCTCGCCGGCGTCTGAGTCGCACGCACCCCGCATGAGGCACTGATGGACTGGATCGACGCACTGCAGGGGCTGCGCGCGCAGCGCAGCCCCTCAGTGATCGTCACCCTGGCGATGGTGCGCGGGCATTCGCCGCGCAACGGCGGGGCGAAGATGGTCGTGTCCGCGGATGCCGTGTTCGGCACGGTGGGCGGCGGGAACCTCGAGGCGACCGCGATCGATCAGGCCAGGACGATGCTCGCCCGGGGCACCGGCGAGCCCGAGCTGCTCACGCTCACCCTGAGCGACAAGGCCACGACCGAGTACGGTGTGCAGTGTTGCGGAGGAGAGGTCACGATGCTGTTGGAGCCGATGCGGGTCACCCCGACCGTCGCCGTGTTCGGACTGGGGCATGTGGGTCTCGAGCTCGCGCGCATCCTTTCCCGTCAGGATCTCGACCTGCACCTCATCGACTCGCGCGCCGAGATGCTCGACCCGGCGCGCATCGGCGTGCTCGACGACGCCGTCGCCCGGGTGCGCCCGATCCACGCCCCCGTGCCCGAGTCGGCCCTGGCCGATCTCGCCGAGGGTGCGCACGTGCTCGTGATGACCCATGACCATGTCGAAGACCTCGCCGTGGTCGATCAGGCCCTGCGCACGCCGGGTCTCGCATCGATCGGCCTCATCGGCTCGGCCTCGAAGTGGGCGCGGTTCCGCAAGAAGCTGCACGAGCTCGGCCACGACGACGAGGCGCTGACGCGGGTGACCACCCCGATCGGCGTTCCCGAGGTGAGCGGCAAGCAGCCCGCCGCGATCGCGGTGAGCGTCGCGGCGCGCATCCTCCAGCTCATCGAGGAGCACGCGGCCGTCGAGGTCCCCGTCTCGTGAGCGGGGATTCCGACCCCGAGGCCCCTGAGACCGCCCGCCCGAGCGCGATCGTGACCGGCGCCGGCACCGGCATCGGCCGCGCGGTCGCCCGCGCCCTGCTCGCCGACGGCTTCGGCGTGACCTTCGCGGGCCGCCGCCCAGAGCCACTGCAGGAGGCCGCCTCCCCCGATGCGGGCGCGAACGACGATGCGCTGCATCCGAACGCCCTCGTCGTTCCCACCGATGTCACCGATCCGGATGCCGTCGAACGGCTGATGGCGCAGCACGTCGCCCGCTTCGGACGTCTCGACGTGCTGTTCAACAATGCGGGGATGTCGGGCCCTGGCGTCGACGTCGGCGATCTCGACCCCGCCGAGTGGCTGCAGGTGCTCGCCGTCAACGTCACCGGCTCGGTGCTGTGCGCCGGCGCTGCGTTCCGGCAGATGCGCGCACAGGATCCGCAGGGCGGGCGCATCATCGACAACGGCTCGATCGCGGCGCAGACCCCGCGTCCGCGCTCGGTGGCGTACGCGACCACGAAGCACGCGATCGCCGGTCTCACCAAATCGATCGAGCTCGACGGCAGGCCCCACGGCATCACGGCCACGCAGCTCGACATCGGCAACGCCCGCACCGAGCTGCTCGACGGCCTGGTCGCCGGCGGCGCCCTGCAGGCCGACGGCTCGGTGCGCCCGGAGCCGACGATGGACGTCGCGCACGTCGCCGGTCTCGTCGTGCGTCTGGCCCGTCTCCCCCTCGATGTCAGCGTGCCCCACCTCACTGTCACCGCCGCGGCCATGCCCTTCCTCGGCCGCGGCTGAGAACCCGGCCTCGCCGGGTCAGTGCGCGCCGGGGCGATCGGTGCGGATGAAGGCGAGCGGCAGGGTGAGCAGCGACAGGCCCGCCGCGATCAGCAGCGCCGGCGAGAGCGACAGCGCCGAGGCGATCATCCCCACCACGACGGCGCCGACGCCGGTGCCGGTGTCGAAGCCGATGTTCCACACCGCGCTCGCGACAACCTGATCGCGCCGCGCGACGGCCGAGAACGACGCCGCGAGCGTGAGGTTCTGCAGCGCGCCGTATCCGATGCCTACCAGAGCCATACCGCCGAGCAGTCGCCATGTATCCGGTTGATCGAGCACGGCGGATGCCGTCAACGCCATCCCCCCGGCCGTCACGATGACGAACGGCCACAGCAGCCGCTGAGCACCCCAGCGATCGGCGAGGTGGCCGATGCCCCACCGCGTGAGGGCGGCGAGACCCGTGAGCAGCAGCAGGCCCACCGTGACGACGACGGCGGGTACGGACAGCTGCGGCACGAAGGTGATGAGCGCGCCCCCGGCCAGCGTCACCCCCAGCAGCACGAACATGGGCGGGATCAGCCCCAGGTATCGGCGCACGCCGTGATGCGCCTCCTGGGCGGGGTCCGGATGCGGCGGCAGCCCATCCAGCCGACGACCCAGCGGCACCGCGGCGGCGATGCCCAGAACGGGCACGGCCCCCAGCGCGAAGACGAACCAGAAGCCGAGGTGTTCTGCCAGCCATGGCGCCGCCGGCAGCAGCAGCACCTGCGGCGCGGCGATCCCGAGCCCGAAGACGCCGATCGCACGCCCCCGGCGGGCGGGCTCGACGAGCTCGGCGACCGCACTCGCTCCGCACACCGTGAGCACGGCGAAGCCCGCTCCGCGGACGGCCGAGATGAGCAGGATCCACCACAGCTCGCCCGAGACGAGGTGCAGCGGCGACGGCAGCCCCAGCAGGGCGAGACCGGTGATGAGCACCGGCGTCCAGCCGAAGCGGCGAAGCACGGCGGGCACGCACAGCTGCACCAGCACCGTGAACAGCATGAAGACCCCGGTGACGAACCCGGCACCGGCCTCGTCGGCGCCGCCGCGTACCGCCCACAACGGCGCGACGGGCATCAGCAGCGAATAGCCGGCGAATCCGGCCACGACCATGCCGACGAGGGCCGGTATCCCGGGCGCGCGCCACACCGATCCCGGTACCGGGTCACCGCCCGAGCGGTCGTTCGAAGAGGGGGTCGTGCGGGAAGCCATCCGGCCATCCTTTCATCGTCCGAAGACGCCTGTGCCCGGTGCCGCCGAAGCGGACACCGGGCACAGAGGGGTGTCGGCCTCGATCAGCCGGCCAGCAGCGTCTCGATCGGGCCGCGCGCGAAGTACACCGCGAAGCCGAGGGCGACGACCCACAGCAGCCAGTGCACCTTCTTGGCACGGCCGGCGAGGGCGTTGACGAGGGCCCAGGCGATGAAGCCCGCGCCGATGCCGTTGGCGATCGAATACGTCAGCGGCATGGTCACGATCGTGAGGAACGCGGGCATGGCGACGGCGAACTTGTTGAACTTGATCTCGCGGATCTGCGACATCATCAGCGCACCCACCACGACCAGCGCGGCGGCGGCGACCTCGATCGGAACGATGGCCGTCAGCGGCGTGAGGAACATCGACAGCAGGAAGAGAGCACCGGTGACCAGCGAGGCGAGGCCCGTGCGGGCGCCCTCCGCGATTCCGGCGGCACTGTCGATGAAGACCGTCGCAGACGAGCTCGACGTGCCACCGCCCATGACGGCGCCGGCGCCTTCGACGACGAAGGCGCTGCGCAGACGCGGGAAGGTCGCGTCCTTGCGGGCGATGCCGGCCTCTCGGGCGAGCCCGGTCATGGCGCCCATGGCGTCGAAGAAGTTCGTGAACAGCAGGGTGAAGACGAGCATCACGGCGGCCAGCGCGCCGATGCGGCCGAACGAGCCGAACAGGTCGAACTGACCCACCAGCGAGAAGTCGGGGATGCTCAGCCACTGCGTGGGCAGCTCCGGCACGGTCATGTGCCATCCGCCGGGGTTGCTGCCCTCGGGGTCGAGCGCGCCGAGCTTCATGACGGCCTCGACGATGACCGAGACCACGGTGCCGGCGATGATGCCGATGAGGATGGCGCCGGGAACCTTGCGGGCCAGCAGCACGCCCATCAGCACGAGCGTGCCGACGAAGATGAGGGTCGGGACCGAGTTCAGCGATCCGCCGTCGCCCAGCTGCACCGGCGGACCGGCCGGGGTGCGGTTGACGAAGCCGGCGTCGACCATTCCGATGAAGGCGATGAACAGGCCGATGCCGACCGTGATGGCCGCCTTCAGCGCCTGCGGCACGGCGTGGAAGATCGCGGTGCGGATGCCGGTGGCACCGAGCAGCACGATCAGGACGCCGTTGATCATCACCAGGCCCATGGCTTCGGGCCAGGTCACGTCGCCCACCACGGAGACGGCGAGGAACGAGTTGATGCCGAGGCCGGCGGCCAGAGCGAACGGCACGCGGGCGACGAGGCCCATGAGCACGGTCATGACACCGGCGGTCAGACCGGTGACGGCGCCGACCTGCGCGAAGTCGAGGGCGTTGCCTGCGACGTCGGTTCCCCCGGAGAGGATGATGGGGTTGAGGATGACGATGTACGCCATCGCGAAGAAGGTGACCAGTCCTCCGCGGATCTCCTGCGGGATCGTGGATCCCCGCTTCGTGATCTCGAAGAATCGATCGATTCCGCGCGTCTGCGGCGCGTTATCGGGGATTTCCGCGTCCTCGCGGATCTCGGCGGTCTGAGACATAGAAGTGCTCTCCTGCTCGGGTCGCGGAGCGTCGTCGCTCCGTGGGTCATGCCGGACGGCGTCCGGCGGTGTTCCGGGGGCGACGGTGGAGGTGCGCGTCCCGGGAGGTCTTGGTGTGATCGGTGCGCTGAACCCGTTGTGCCGGTCAGCGGGCCGAACGAAGGGGTGCGGTGGTCGCCGCACCCCTTCAGGCTGGTCAGTAGTCGGTGCGACCGACGGTGTCGTTCCACTCGGTGAACGGCTCGACGCGCTGCACCGGGGGGAGCTCCTCGCGCGCGACCGGCATGATCTCGCGGTCGGAGGCGTCGCCCTCGAAGTAGCGGTAGAAGACGGCGTCATCGAATCCGGCGGCAGCGGCATCGTTGCGGTCGGCGGCGAAGTACACCTTGTCGATGCGGGCCCAGAGCGAGGTCGCCAGGCACATCGGGCAGGGCTCGCAGCTCGTATAGAGCACAGCACCGCTGAGGTCGAACGTCCCCAGACCCTGGCAGGCGTTGCGGATCGCGCTGACCTCGGCGTGAGCGGAGGGGTCGAGGTTCGCGGTGACGCGGTTGACGCCCTCGAAGACGCGGCCGTCGGCGGCCACGACGACGGCGCCGAACGGGCCGCCCGCGTTGCGGACGTTGTCGGTCGCGAGGGCGACGGCGCGGGCGAGGTACTCGGCCGGCGTCTGCCCGGCGGTCTGCGAACCGTCAGCGGGGCTGTCGGTGGAGGTGAGGCCGATGGTGTTCATCTCGAAAGCTTCCTTGCTGTGTTTCGCGACCTGGCGAGGAGCCCTGGCGGGCTCGGATCCTCGTCGATCCACGGTGTGCGATTCTTCGATCCCCTGTCGCGGAGCCATGCGAGGCTCCCAGGGGCGCGATCGAGAGTAACAAGGAAACGGCGCCCCGTCCACTCATTTTGGAAATTGACTTCCGCAATGCGAGATTCTGAATTGCAGTTCCGCATCTGCGTCTGTATCGTCATGCTTATGACGCACTTTCGGATCAGCGAGGCGGCGAACCTGCTCGGCGTGAGCGATGACACCGTCCGACGATGGGTACACGACGACATCCTCACCGTCTCGCAGGACGCCTCAGGACGCCAGGTCGTGGACGGCGCAGAACTCGCCGCCCACGCGAAGACCCTCGCTTCCGAGACCTCCGATCTCGGCGACGTGCGCCGAAGCGCACGCAATCGCTTCGTCGGACTCGTCACCCGGGTCGAGATCGACGGCATCATGGCCCAGGTCGAGCTGCAGTGCGGCCCGCACCGGGTCGTGTCGCTGATGTCGGCCGAAGCCGCCCGCGAGCTCAGACTCGATGTCGGCTCGAAGGGCGTCGCCGTGGTCAAAGCGACCATGGTCATCCTGGAAACCGAAAGAGAACAGCACTCGTGACCACGCCCCTTCGCCGCCGCACCGCGGCTTCGATCCTGCTCGCCGCGGCCGCCGCGGCCGGCATCGCCCTCACCGGATGCGCGGGCGCCGAGCCCGCGCCCGGGAGCACTTCCGCCCCCACGGAAACCGCCGCGGACACCCTTACGGGCGAGCTGACCATCTTCGCCGCCGCCTCGCTGGGCGGCGCATTCGACGAGCTGTCGGCCGCGTTCACCGCGGAGCACCCCGATGTCGTGATCAAGCCGATCACCTACGACGGCTCCTCGACGCTGGCCACCCAATTGCTCGAGGGCGCGGAGGCGGATGTCTTCGCCTCGGCCGACGAGAAGAACATGGACAAGGTCGATGGCCTTGCCGCCGACCCGCAGGCGTTCGCCACCAACGTGCTGGAGATCGCGGTCGCCCCCGGCAACCCGACGGACGTCACCGGCCTCGCCGACCTGGCCGACCCGGCCAGGCTCGTCGTCGTCTGCGCCCCCGAGGTGCCCTGCGGCAACGCCTCGCACACGCTGCTCGATGCCGACGGCGTGGCGCTGACCCCCGTCAGCGAGGAGCAGAACGTCACCGCCGTGCTCGCCAAGGTCAAGTCGGGCGAGGCCGATGCCGGTCTCGTGTACCGCACCGATGTGACCGCCGGCGGCGACGAGGTCGAGGGTGTGGAGATCGACGGCGCCGAGCGCGCGACCAACGTGTATCCGCTCACCGTGCTGAAGGCGTCGAAGAACCCGGATGCCGCCAAGGCGTTCGTCGAGTTCGTCCTGTCCGACAAGGGGCAGTCGGTGCTCGCCGACTTCGGCTTCGGCGCTCCCTGATCGACGCGGATACCTGAAACGACGATGACCGCTCGCATCCCCGCCTGGCTGGCCGTGCCCGCCGGCATCGGCGCACTGCTTCTCGTGCTGCCGTTCGCCGCGCTTCTCGCACGACTGGACTGGGCGGGGGTGCCCGCGGCCATCATGGCTCCCGAGGCTCTGCAGGCTCTCGGGCTGTCGCTGGTCACCGCCGCCATCGCCACCGGCCTGTGCATCCTGCTCGGCGTTCCGCTGGCCCTGGTGATCGCGCGCAGCCCCGCATGGCTCGCGGCGATCCTGCGCACCCTGGCCACCCTCCCGCTCGTGCTCCCTCCTCTCGTGGGCGGCATCGCCCTGCTGGCGCTGCTGGGCCGCAACGGCATGTTCGGCGACGTGCTGGAGGTGATGGGCATCCGCATCCCGTTCACGACCACCGCCGTCGTGATCGCCCAGGCGTTCGTCGCCCTGCCCTTCCTCGTGATCTCCGTCGAGGGCACGATGCGCACGATCGGCACGGGCCACGAGCAAGTGGCCGCGAGCCTGGGCGCCAGCCGCTTCACGACCTTCCGGCGCGTGACCCTGCCGCTCGCCGGTTCCGGCCTGGTGGCGGGAACCGTGCTGTGCTTCGCGCGCGCGCTCGGCGAGTTCGGCGCCACGGCCCTGTTCGCCGGAAACGCCGCCGGTGTCACCCGCACCATGCCGCTGGCCATCTACACCGCCTTCAACGGCGCCGGCGTGCGGCAGGACACGGCGATCGCCCTCTCGCTCATGCTCATCGTCGTCGCGGTGGCCGTGCTCGTGCTCATGCGCGGCTGGCGAGCGGATTCGATGCGATGAGCCTCGACGTCGATATCCGCGCGCGCAACGGCGGATTCACGCTCACCGCCGCCCTGAGTGCCAGGCCAGGAGAGATCCTCGCCATCATCGGGCCGAACGGCGCGGGCAAGTCCACGCTTCTCGGCGCCATCGCCGGTCACCTGCGCGACGTGGAGGGAACGATCTCGCTCGACGGCCGGGTGCTGCACGGCGACGGGGTGCGCCTGACCCCGCAACGGCGCCGCATCGGCCTGCTCGGTCAGCGCGCCCTGCTCTTCCCGCACCTGTCGACCCTGGAGAACGTGGCCTTCGGACCTCGTGCACAGGGCGTGCCCCGGGGCGCGGCCCGCGAACGCGCACAGCGCCTGCTCGCCGAAGTGGGCCTGACCGAGCACGATGCGCGACGCCCCGCGCAGCTCTCCGGCGGACAGCAGCAGCGCGTGGCGCTCGCCCGCGCTCTCGCCGCCGATCCCCAGGCACTGCTGCTGGACGAACCGTTCGCCGCGCTGGATGCGCAGACGGCGGCCCAGGCGCGCCGGCTCATCGCCGAGCAGCGCGACCGTGCAGGCATCCCGCTCGTCCTCGTCACGCACGACCCGCTGGATGCGGTGGTCCTCGCCGATCGCATGATCGTGCTGCAGGACGGCGGCATCGTGCAGCAGGGATCGACCGGCGAGGTGCTCGGACATCCGCGCTCGGCCTTCCTGGCCGCGATGTCGGGGGTCAACCTCGTCGAAGGCGCGCCCGTGGACGGCACCGTCGTCGTGTCCGATGCGAACGGCGCCACGCTGCGGCTGCGGGGTCCGGCCCCCGTTACCGACGCCGCCCGTGCGAGCGCGGTGTTCGCCCCGGGCGCGGTGCGCATCCGCGGTGCGGCCGACGACACGGCCCCCACGGCGGAGAATCGCTGGCACGGCACGATCTCGTATCTGGAGCCGGTGCCCGGCGCCGTGCGGCTGCACCTGGAGGAATACCCCATCCTCGTCGACTGCCCCTCGGCGACCGCCGCGACGGCCGACCTGCGCGCCGGTGCCCGGATGGCGTTCGAGGTGGCGGTCGAAGACGTCTCGGCGCGCTCCTTCGATGCCTGAGCTCGCCCACGGTTCTGCACACCCTTCGGGCCGGTCACCCAGCCGCCGGTGATACCGTGACGATCCGAAGGGAGGCGGATGATGACGATCTCGCCCGTGCACGCGCCGCCGCGCACACCGCGCCGGGATCAGCGCATCCGCGGCGACGGCGCCCGGCGGCTCCCGTCCACCGGCCTGCTTCTGGATCGCCGCGAACGCCCCCTGCGCGACCTGCGCATCTCGGTCACCGACCGCTGCAACTTCCGCTGCTCGTACTGCATGCCCAAGGCGATCTTCGGTCGCGATTACGCCTTCCTCGAGCACGACCAGTTGCTCAGCTTCGACGAGATCGAACGCATCGCGCGCATCGCCGTCGACAGCGGCGTGCACAAGCTGCGCCTCACCGGCGGCGAGCCCCTGCTGCGCCGCGGCATCGAAGAGCTCGTCGCCCGGCTCTCGGCCCTGCGCGCCCCCGACGGCACACGCCCCGAGATCGCGTTGACGACCAACGGCTCGGCGCTGAACGTCAAGGCGCAGGCCCTGCGCGATGCGGGCCTGGACCGGCTGACCGTCTCACTCGACTCGCTCGACGACGCACTGTTCCAGCGGATGAACGACGTGCGCTTCCCCGTCTCGCGCGTGCTCGCGGGGATCGATGCCGCGATGGCGGCCGGCTTCGACGGCGTCAAGCTCAACATGGTCGTCAAACGCGGTCTCAACGATCACGAGATCCTGCCTATGGCCTCGCACTTCAAGGACACCCCGCACACCCTGCGGTTCATCGAGTTCATGGATGTGGGCACCTCCAACGGCTGGCGCATGGAAGACGTCGTGCCCTCGGCCGAGGTCGTCGAGCGCATCTCGGCCGTGCACCCGCTCGAACCGCTGGAGCCGGCGACGCTCGGCGAGACCGCGCAGCGCTGGCGCTATGCCGACGGCGGCGGCGAGATCGGCGTGATCTCCTCGGTGACCAGGGCATTCTGCTCGACCTGCAATCGCGCGCGCATCTCCACCGACGGCAAGCTGTTCACCTGCCTGTTCGCCGACGAGGGCCACGACCTGCGCGCCCTGCTGCGCAGCGGTGCCGACGACGAGACCATCGCCGACGCCCTGGCGGGCATCTGGGCCGCGCGCGACGACCGCTACTCCGAGATCCGCACGAACCTCACCCCCGAGCTGCGTGCGGCGCGCAAGCGCATCGAGATGAGCTACATCGGCGGGTGAGGCGACCGGTCGCCCTCGACGACCGGGCCGCCGACCTCGGCGAAGGCGCGGATGCCACCGGTGAGATACACGGCGTCGATGCCTCGCTCCCGCAGGGCCCGAACGGCGCGCCGCGAGCGCGGGTCCTGCTCGCAGTACACGACCATGCTCCCCTCGACATCGGGCATCTCGCCCGCGTCGATCCGTCCCACGGGCAGCAGCGCGCTGCCCTCGATGCGGCGTGCACGGGCCTCGTGCGGCTCGCGCACGTCGAGCAGCACGACCTCTTCTCCGGCGCGCATCCGCTGCAGCAGCTCCGCGGCCGAGAGCGCATCCTCGGCGGGCTCGTCGGGGGTGACCCCGCAGAACAGGTCGTAGTCGATGAGCCCGGTGATCGGATCCGCATCCTCATCGGGCGCGTAGGCGATCTCCCGGGTGCGGGCGGTGAGCGCGTCGTACACGAGCACGCGCCCGATCAGCGGGTCGCCGATGCCGGTGACGAGCTTGATCACCTCGGTCGCGAGAAACGATCCGACCGCCGTGCACAGGCTCGGTAGCACACCGCCCAGCTCGCACGAGAGCGCCTCGTCGGGCGGCGGCGGGCTGGGGAACAGGTCGCGGTAGGTGGGGCCGTGCGCCCGCCACGCGATGCCGGCCTGCCCGTGAAAGCGCAGGATCGCACCCCACACGAGCGGGATGCCGGCGAGCTCGGCGGCGTCGTTGGCGAGGTAGCGGGTGGGGAAGTTGTCGCTGCCGTCGACGAGGAGGTCGTAGTCGGCGAGGATGCCGGGCAGGTTCTGCGAGGTCAGCCGCTCGGGGTGGGTGATGACCCGGCACTCCGGATCGAGCGCACGCACGGTGTCGGCGAGCGAGTCGACCTTCGCCCGGCCGATGTCGGCCACGCCGTGGCTGAGTTGACGGTGCAGGTTGGACAGCTCGACGGCGTCGTCATCGACGATGCCGATCGTGCCGACGCCCGCGCCTGCGAGCACCGGCACGGTTGCACTGCCCAGTCCCCCGGCGCCGATCACGAGCACGCGCGCGTTGCGCAGGCGGCGCTGGGCCTCTTCGCCGAAGCCGGGCAGCATGAGCTGACGGCTGTAGCGCGTGATGCGCTCGGGGCTCAGCGCGGGGCCCGGGTCGACGAGCGGTTCCATGCCCCGGATTCTACGCGGCGCACGCCGCCCCAGGCTCAAATGCTTCCGTCATGCGGATGCTGTCTTCCGCATCGTGGTGAGGCTCGGCCGCGTGGCGTAGACTGATCGCATGGCGATCGTGACGGTGCGCTACTTCGCGGCGGCCGCCGAGGCCGCCGGGCGCGAGCAGGAGGACATCTCCTTCGACGCCGACCCCACCCTGCAGACTCTCGGCGACGAGCTGCGCCGCCGTTACGGCGCCGCCATGGATCGCGTACTGCGCTCGGGCTCGTACCTCGTCGACGGCGTCGTGCGCCGCACGGGCGCGCATCCCGTCGGCGCAACCGTCGACATCCTCCCCCCGTTCGCCGGGGGATGACATCTGGAGGCACCGTGAGCGCACCCGTCACCCCGCAGGAGCACGCCGTCGCCGTGGCGGAGCTGCTCGCCCCGCTGCGCGCGAGGCTCATCGAGCCCGGCGCCGCGGAGACCGTTCCGATCGCGCGGGCCGCCGGTCACGTGCTCGCCGCCGACCTCACCAGCCCGGTCGCCGTGCCGCCGTTCGCGAACTCGCAGATGGACGGCTACGCGGTGCGCGCATCCGATGTCGCCTCGGCATCCGCCGGTGCCCCCGTGCGCCTGCCGATCGGTGCGGCCAGCGCCGCCGGCGACCCGATCGGCGTGCACGTCGTGGGCACGGCATCCCCCGTGATGACCGGCGCACCGGTTCCCGACGGCGCCGATGCGGTGATCCCGATCGAGCAGTGCGACCCGGCGCACTTCATCGGCCTCGGATCCGCCGCGCACGCCGACGACGTGCCCCCCGGCGCGACCGTGGGCTTCGCCGCCCCCGTCGAGCCGGGCACGTTCGTGCGCGGAACGGGCACCGATCTCGCCCCGGGGGCGATCATCCTGCCCGCCGGGACACGGCTCACCCCCGCCGCGCTCGGCTCGATCGCCGCCGCCGGTCTCGCAGAGGTCGCCGTGCGCCCCCGCGCGCACGTGCTGCTGCTCTCCACCGGCCACGAGCTGCGCGCGCCGGGCGCGCCGCTGGGCTCCGGCCAGATCTACGACGCCAACAGCTCGTCGATGTCGGCCGCGCTCGCCGAGACCGGCGTCGATGTGACCACAGCCACCTCGCCCGATGACGCCGAGGCCCTGCTCACGCTGATCGCCGCGCATCCGGATGCCGACCTCGTCGTGACCATGGGCGGAGTGAGCGCCGGCGCCTTCGAGGTCGTGCGGGATGCGCTCGAGCCTGCCGGCGTGCGCTTCGGTCACGTCGCGATGCAGCCGGGCGGGCCGCAGGGGCTGGGGCTGGCGCGCATCGGCGAGCGCGAGCTCCCCGTCGTCGCCTTCCCCGGCAACCCCGTCTCGGTGCTCGTGTCGTTCGAGATGTTCCTGCGGCCGATCCTGTGCGCGCTGTCGGAGCGGCCCGCCCTGCGCCCGGCGGTGCAGGCCCGGCTCGCGCACGCGATCACCTCGCCGGCCGGCAAGCACCAGGTGCGCCGCGGCGCATTGCGCGAAGACGGTAGCGTCGAGGTGGGCGGGCCCAGTTCGCACCTGCTGCACGACTACGCCAGGGCGACGGTGCTCGCCCACGTGCCGATCGGCGTGGATGCGCTGCCCGCGGGCGCCGAGGTGGAGATCTGGAGGATTGATGAGTGACCTGACGCACCTGCGCGACGACGGCTCGGCGCACATGGTCGACGTGACCGACAAGGCCCGGACCCGGCGCGAGGCACGAGCCCAGGCTGTGCTCATCACGACCGAGGAGGTCGTCGCCAAGATCGCCGACGGCACGCTGCCCAAGGGCGAGGCCCTGGGCACGGCGCGCCTGGCAGGCATCATGGGCGCCAAGCAGACCTCGTCGCTCATCCCGCTCTGCCACCCGCTGCCGCTGACGAAGCTCGCCGTCGATCTCGAGCCGCAGGGCGACCGCGTGCGCATCGTGGCGACGGCCGTCACCACCGGCGTGACGGGCGTGGAGATGGAGGCGCTCACGGGCGCGAGCATCGCCGCGCTGACCCTCTACGACATGATCAAGGCCGTCGACAACCGCGCCGTCATCACGGATGTGTGCGTGCTGGCGAAATCCGGCGGCAAGAGCGGCGACTGGACGCGCGAGGCGCCGACGTCCTGACGCCGGCTGCTCGGCTGCACCAGAGCGCTACGCGCGCCGCACCCATGCCCCGGCGGAGTCGCTGGAGAGGGCGAGCAGCGCGATGCACTGCGCCGAGGCGGTGAAAAGGGTGGCGTTGAGGCCGAGGGTGGCGGAGCCGTCGAGGTAGTCGGTGGCGACGAAGACGATGCCGAGCGCCACCAGCACGATGAGCACGGCCCGCGATCGCCGCCCGCGCCTCAGGACGAGCACGGCGAGCACGATCTGCACGCCCGTCAGCGCCGTGAACACCCCGACGACGCCGATCACGACGATCCGTTCCGCTTCGTTCACCCCGGAGACCGCGCTCCACGTGTCCGGATCGAACAGGACGCTGGCGATCTGCAGGGCGCCCAGGAGAATCACCAGCAGCGCTCCGGCGACGATCGACAGCGGCATCCGCCGCATGACGTCGGAGGCGGTGGGCGTCTCGCCCGGGGCGAGCGGGGCGAGCGACGGATGGTGTCCGGCGGACACGCGCGTGAGGTCGAGGATGGGCAGGTCGCCATCGGTGACGAAGCGGTCGCCGCCGCCGTTGCGCGAGTGGTAGCCGGTGGTGAAGTCCTTCAGCACCCGCACGCCGGCCTCGGGGGCGGCGGTGCGGACCGAGTCGACGACGAAGTCGCGCTCCACATCCGTGTTCTCGTCGATGCGGTGGGTGACCTGCAGGGTGAAGAACGACAACCCCACATCCGTGTCGTACGTGCCGGCGCCCAGCCAGTCGGTGCGGGCGCCGCCGGGCAGCAACCAGCCCTCAGGGGTGTGCCAGAAGCGCACATGGTGGCGCTGCTTGGGGTTTCCCGCGACCTCCTGCTGGTAGGCGACGTCGTGGCGACGCCCGAAGAGCATCAGCGGCGAGACGGGCGCCGTCGGGTAGCTGCGGCGGGTGAGGGTGGAGACGATGATGCCCCAGGTCGCGGCGGCGGTGATCTCGTCGGCGCGGTGCCATCCCGCATCCGTCATCACGGTGTCGAGCTGGGCGGCGGTGCCGTCGACGCCGAGGTTGACCGGGTCGCCGAGCAGGCCGTCGCCGGTGCGGGTGCGGCCGAAGAAGTAGTCGGGCACGTACAGGTCCGACAGCATCCGATGCAGGCGCGGCAGGGCGAGGTACGCGACGATCGCCCAGACGGGGATGAACAGCAGCCACGCCCACGGGGAGCGCACGCCCTGGATGCCGATGATCACGGCCAGCCACACCGCCGACGCCGTGCCGATGATGAAGGCGATGCGATCGAAGCGCGTGGCCGCCGGCATCGGCTGCTGCAGCTGCGCGCCCCACAACCGGCGCGAGGCGTGCGTGGGCGTCTTCTGCGCGTGCATCGCCCCTCCTCGCATCGTGGGTGCGATCGGTGTCACGCCCCCGCCTTCATCCTGGCATCGCAGCGGGCGGTGTGCGATGATCCGACCGAGGGCATCGGTGCCCGCGAGAGGAGCATCCGATGCCGACGCACACCGTCACGAATCAGGCAGCGCCGCGCGAGGGGATCGACGAGTACGCCGCGAACCTGCCGCTCGTCGAGGGTGTGCAACGCCACGGGGCGGCGTGGGCCGAGACCGAGCTGAGCGCGACGGGCGCCCTCGTGGGCACGGCCGGGTTCCAGCACGACGCCGAGCTCGCGAACATCAACGAGCCGGTGCTGCACGCCTTCGATCGTTACGGCGCGCGCATCGACGAGGTCGAGTATCACCCCGCCTACCACGCGATCATCGGTGCCGCCCTCTCCGCGGGGGCGCACACCTCGGCATGGGCGGATCCTCGCCCCGGCGCGCAGGTGGCCAGGGCCGCGCAGTTCATGCTGTTCGCGCAGGTCGAGCCCGGCCACGCCTGCCCCGTGTCGATGACGCATGCGGTGGTGCCGGCGCTGGCCGCCTTCGCTCCTGCCGAGCTGCGCGAGCAGTGGCTGCCTCGGCTGTTCTCCCGCAGCTACGCCCCGCGGCTGTCGGGCGACAAGGCGTCGGCGGTGTTCGGGATGGCGATGACCGAGAAGCAGGGCGGGTCGGACGTGCGGGCCAACCGCACCGAGGCGGTGCCGTCGTCCGACGGCGGATACGTGCTCACGGGGCACAAGTGGTTCTGCTCGGCGCCGATGTCCGACGCGTTCCTCGTGCTCGCCCAGGCGCCGGGCGGGCTCAGCTGCTTCCTCGTGCCGCGCGTGCTGCCCGACGGCGAGCGCAACCCGTTCTTCATCCAGCGCCTCAAGGACAAGCTCGGCAACAGGGCGAACGCCTCTTCCGAGGTGGAGTTCGACGGCACGCGCGGCTGGCTCGTCGGAGACGAGGGCCGCGGGGTGCGCACCATCATCGAGATGGTCAACCAGACGCGGCTCGACTGCCTGCTCGGCACGACGGCGGGCATGCGGCAGTCGACGGCCGAAGCGATCTGGCACGCACAGCACCGCGCAGCGTTCGGCGCCCTGCTGTCGGAGCAGCCCGCCATGACCCAGGTGCTCGCCGACCTCGCTGTGGAGACCGAGGCGGCCACGGCGACGGCGCTGCGGGTCGCCGCCGCCTACGAGGCGGACGCGCCCGAGGGCGAGGCGGCGTTCGCACGACTGGCGACCGCCGTGCAGAAGTACTGGATCTGCAAGCGCGGCCCCGGCCACGCCTACGAGGCGCTGGAGTGCCTGGGCGGCAACGGATACACCGAGGGCTTTCCGCTGGCGCGCCGCTACCGCGAGCAGCCCGTCATGGCGGTGTGGGAGGGCTCGGGAAACGTCATCGCGCTGGATGTGCTGCGTGCCCTGGCCCGTGAGCCGGAGTCGCTGGATGCGTACCTCGACGAGGTGCGCACGGCCCAAGGCGCATCCGGCACACTGGACGCCTTCGTCGCCGAGACCGAGACGCTCGCTCGCATCGTGCTGGCCGATCCGTCGTCGACGGACGCGCAGGCGCGCGCCCGAGCCCTCACCGAACGGCTCGCCGTGGCCCTGCAGGCATCGTTGCTCGTGCGCCACGCGCCGGATGCCGTGGCCGACGCCTTCTGCGCGACACGGCTGACCGGACGAGGGTTCCTCTACGGCGCTGAGCCCGTCGGGGATGCCGCGGCGATCGTCGCGCGTCACGAGTCGGCCGCTTCGCCCGCCGTTCCGGGGCGCTGAGCGAGTCGAAACGCGGTGAGGAGACACTCGTCTCCTACGCGGCGGGGGTGAGTCGCCGGTTCACCGCCGGCCGCGGTGTCCGTTCCGGGTCGGCAGCAGTGGGTGGCAGGAACCAGACCTGTGCCGTGACGCCGGTGCCGTCGATACGGATGTCCCACCCGTTGTCATGGATCAGATGATGACAGGTCATGCACAGCAGGATCCCGTTGCCCAGATCCGTCGGCCCGGTATCTCTCTCCCACCACTGGATGTGGTGCACCTGCGTCATCCCCGGTGGCAACCCGCACATCGCGCACCCGGCGTCGCGTTCAGTGAGAGCGAGTTTCTGCGCCGGGGTGAAAAGCCTGCGTCTCCGTCCCCAGTCGAGAATGTCCCCGCCCGGCCCGCACACCCAGGGGATGACACCACCGTCCGCAGCGAGGCGGCGGGCGGTGGTGATACTCACCGGTGCGGTGACCCCGTCGATCCGGGCGGTGCCGGTGCCGTTCTGGAGGTCTTCGAGGTTCACGCGGACGATCACGGTCGCCCCGGCCAGGGGCAGGGTGTCGTTCCGGCAGCCGAGGACATGCTCCGCGAAAAGAGTGAGCGCGTCGGCGCGCATCTGCGTGACGGTGCGGGTGTCGCCCTCGGCGGCGCCTTCCGCATCCGTCACTCCGGCAGCGTTCTTGCGGGCGGCGAACTGTGCCGACACATACCCCTCGATCGCCGCCTTCACCGGCGCACCCGAGGCGACATCGGTTTGCAGGGTGAGGTGGAGCATCCCGTCCCGCTCGAACATCTGCAAGGAACGATTCTCACGGGCGCGCTCTTCCCGAGGTTCCACACCGTCCGGGTCCAGCCATGCTTCGGCGCGGGTGAGGAGCTTACGGACCTCATCCATCATCAATCCCGACGCCTGTACGGCAAGGACCTTCTCCGCCTCCGCAATCCTCTCCGCGGAGGTCTTCAACCGCATCCGGTCCAGGAGAGAGATGATCGCCGACGACGCCGGCACCGACAAGCCACCAGAACTCACCGCGTCGCGTACGGCTGGGTACTTCGCCGGGAGCTGTGCCCCGAACAAGCTCATCCGCGGGGCGGTGGCGGTACCGACGGCGACGAACTTGTTCGCCTCCCCGGTGGATGCTCCCGTGGCGGACGCGATCAGCATCGCCGGAGTCCGAAACCCGTGCTGCTTCGCCAAACCCCCGGGCCCCAGCTCTTTCCGAGACTCAACCGCGATCCGAGCGGCAACATCCGCGAGCACCGCATCCACCCGGCGACGCATCGAACCCAACGCCTCATTCACCGCAACCAACCGCTCACGGGGCACATCCCGCGCCGTCTCCGCGGCTTCCCACACGGCATGAACCGCTACGAGCGCTTCGTCCAGATCACCGAGTGAGTTCATGGCATAAGCCTACCAATTATCGAACAAATAATCGAATCAGTCGGCCTGACCGGTGGACAAATCTCGAAAAATCCCACCGCGTTTTCGCTTCGCCTACGGCTCGCTCAACAACCAGAAAGGAGCAAGGGGAAGGAAGCGCATTCGTGCCCCGCTCTCACCCCGCGAGCCGTGTGCGCAGCGCGACGAGCTCCTCGTCGCCGAGCCCGCCGCCGCGCAGATAGGCTGCTGACCCGCCCTGGTCATCGAGCCAGCGCAGCGCCGTGGCGATCGCATCGGGCGGAGTGCTCGTCATGAGCGCGACCACGGGCGGCAACGGCGGCACTCCCATAGCGCCGAACTTGACCAGCATCCCTTGCGCCCAGGTGCCCGCGAGGTTCACTTCGCTCGCGGCATAGTCCGCGATCACCGCATCGCGGTCCGCGCCCACGGCATCCAGCAACAGGGCCGTGGCGACCCCCGTGCGGTCCTTGCCGGCGGTGCAGTGGATGAGCACACCGCCGTGCTGCGAGTCCTCGGGAGCGGCCACGAGACGCGCGACCTGCGCGAACGACGACGCAGCATGGGCGAGCATCCCGAGATAGAGGTCGGCGAGGGTGGGGATCTCGGTGAGCATCTGGGCCATCGCGTCGGGATCGAACGCGCGCAGGTCCAGGCCGGCCGGGATCGCCATCGCGCCCTCGATGATCGACAGCGCCTCGGTGCGGAACGGGCGCCCGTTCGGCAGTCGGTTGGGCGCAGAGACCCGCTCGGCCTCGGTGCGGAGGTCGACGACCGTGCCGATGGTGCTGTCGGCGAGGGTCCGCTCGCCGGCAACGGTGACGTCGATCAGCGCATCCGAGCGGTATAGAACGCCGGTTCGGGTTGCCCCACCGCCGACCAGCGGCGTGCCGCCGGTGTCGCGCGAGTTGTAGGTTCCGTCGATCAGCGTCGTCATGGCTCCCCTCCGCTGCGAGCGTAGCGCCCGCGGGTGGATCGGCGCGCGGTATTGCGTCGGGTAGGATGGTCTGCGGCCCTCCGGGGCCCCCAGGAGGATTCGCCTAGTGGCCTATGGCGCACGCTTGGAAAGCGTGTTGGGGATGAAACCCCTCGGGGGTTCGAATCCCCCATCCTCCGCCGATGTCCTGAGTCGCGACATAGTTTACGAACTGGTCGCGGCTCAGGGCTTTTTTGTTGTGTGGGGTGTTGACGTGTGACGCGGGGTTGGTGAGTCGGGTCATCGTTGACGGTGGGGGTCACGGGTTCTTGGCCTGGTAGTTCTTGTCGGGGTCGATGGTGAACTCGGCGATGATTTCTCCGGTGTTCATGCTGCTGACGGTGACGTCGCGGTTGTGGGTGAGTAGGAGCACCGGGGTGCCTGAGTGAGCGCGGCCGATGCCGAGGTGGCGGATCTGGCCGGCGTAGCGGAGGGTGACTTTCCCGTGCTGGTCGACGGTGTCGGTGCGGGAGCGCCATTCGGTCGTGTCGGTGGTCGTGGTCGGGGTGGCTTTCGGGAGCGCGGTGTAGGCCTGCTCGGGGGTGCGGCCTGCGAGCGCTCTGTGGGGGCGGGCGGTGTTGTACCAGGTCTGGAACTGTGCGAGCCGGGCGGCGAGGTCTTCGATCGTGTCGGGCAGTGGGCGTGCGGTGAGCCAGCGTTTGAGTGTCCGGTGGAAGCGTTCGATCTTCCCCTGGGTTTGCGGGTGACCGGGGCGGCCGTTTTTCTGAGTGATGCGGTGCGCGGTGAGGAGTTTCTCGAATCCGCCACGGGCGCCTTTGAAGCGGGCCAGGCGGGTGGTGAACACGAGGCCGTTGTCGGTGAGAGTCGAATACGGCGGCCCGTAGCGGGCGATCAGCTCGGTCATCGCGGTGACGACCATCGGGCCTGTGAACGCCGCCGCGGGCCGGATGTCGAGCAGGTAGCGGGCGTGGTCGTCGAGGAAGTCGAGGATCTCGACGCGGGTGCCGTTGGCGAGGAACCAGTGTGTGATGTCGGCTTGCCAGCATTCGTTGGGCAGATCGGCTTGGAATCGGATGTAAGAGCTGCGGGGGCGTTTGTGGGGTGCGGGGACGATGAGGCCGGCGTCGTGCAGGATCCTGCGGATCGTGGACGTGGATGGTGATCGGTGGCCTTCCTGCTCGAGGTACCAGGCGATCGTGACCGGCCCGGCGTCGGCTCCGGAGTGGGTCAGGTCGCTGCGTAGTTGGACGATCCGGTCGCGGATTGCGGGCGGGGTGGTGCCGGGCCGGTTCTTCGGGGCCCGAGAGCGTGGCGCGAGTCCGTCCGGGCCTTCGGCTTCGTAACGGTGCACGAGGGTGTGTACCCATTGGCGGGTCACCCCGAAGCGCGCAGCGGCTTCAGCATGGGTCAGGCCTTGATCGGTGACGGCGCGGACGATGACGAGATTCTTTGGTTTCACCCGTCAACGATGACCCGACTCACCGGTCAACGATCATCACCGGCAGAGCGTCGACGATGACCCGACTCAGGTGTCAACGATCACGAGCACGATCCGCGCGATCATCTGTCAACGATGTCCTGAAACCAGACACCCCATCCTCCGCCGAACGAACGAAGCGCTGCCCGTCGGGCGGCGCTTCTTTCGTTCACTACGGTGCGCCGCATCCGAGGCCGACAAGCATCGATCGCCAGGACTGGACGAGCGGGCACCCGCATCTCATCCGCTCCGGTTTCCCGATCGCACCGCGTCCCATGGAATCGTGAAGTGCATATCGACCATCGTCTGTTCCTATCAGTGTCATTTTGACAACGTAAATCGAGCCCTGTTTAGGCACTTTGCCCTCTGATTTGGCCCATTCGCGCTCCCGGTCGGATACTCATAGCATCCGCGAGGTCGCCGCGATCAGGCGGATCATCCCCATGAACAGCACACCGCTCCGCGCCTCCGAGGCGCACGTCATCGTGATCGGCGCCGGTCGACTCGGCACCGTCCTCACGCGTGCTCTCCGCACCGCGGGTGTCCGCGTCGACGGCCCCTTCGGCCGCGACGATGCCGACGAGGCCCCCGTGGCCGATGTCGCGATCCTGTGTGTGCCGGATGCGCAGATCCCCGCCGCCGCCCGGGCCGTGCGCGAGCGCGTGCGACTGATCGGCCACGTCTCGGGCGCGACGACGCTCGGCGACGCCGACTTCGGCATCCATCCGCTGCAGACCTTCACCGGCGCCGAGCCGCCAGAGGTCTTCCACGGGATCGGATGCGCGGTCGCCGGCCGCACACCGCAGGCGCTCGGCCTCGCCGAAGGCCTTGCCCGCCTCCTCGGCGCCAGACCCTTCCGCATCGACGATGCGCACCGCGCCGCCTACCACGCCGCGGCCTCGCTCGCCTCGAACTTCACGCTCACCGTGCTGGATGCCGCCGAACGCCTCGCCGGCGCTGCGGGCATCCCGGCGGCCGAGGCGCGCACACTGCTCACCCCGCTCGCCAGCCGAACGCTGGATAACTGGACGGCGCAGGGCGCTGCGGCCGCTCTCACCGGGCCGATCGCGCGCGGCGATGAGCAGACCGTCAGGCGGCAGCGCGACGCCGTCGCCGCCAGCATGCCCGCGCTGCTCCCCCTGTTCGACGAGCTCTGCGACCGCACACGCACGATCGCGGCGGCGGGGGCATCCGCGGCATCCGTTCCTCCCCGAGAGCCCGTTCCTCCCCGAGAAGGCGTGCCGGCATGAGGATCCTCCGCACGATCGCCGAGGTGCGCGGCGCCGTCGCCGACGCCCGCGGCGCCGGGAAGAGCATCGGCCTGGTGCCGACGATGGGCGCCTTTCACGAGGGGCACCTCTCGCTCATGCGCCGGGCGCGCGAGCGCGACGGCCTCGTCGTGGTGTCGCTGTTCGTGAACCCCACCCAGTTCGGCGCGAACGAAGACCTCGGGGCCTATCCGCGCGACGAGCAGCGCGACGCCGCGCTGGCCGAGGCCGAGGGCGTCGACATCCTCTTCGCCCCGACAGCAGACGAGGTCTACCCCGACGGCTTCGCCACGACGATCCACGTCGCGGGGCTCACCGAGGTGCTGTGCGGCGCGCAACGCGGCCCGCACCATTTCGACGGCGTGGCCACTGTGGTCGCCAAGCTCTTCGGCATCGCCTGCCCCGACACGGCCTACTTCGGGCAGAAGGATGCGCAGCAGGTGATGGTCGTGCGTCGCGTCGTGCGCGATCTGAATCTGGATGTGCGGATCGAGGCGTGCCCCATCGTCCGCGAACCCGACGGGCTCGCGATGAGCTCGCGCAACGTCTACCTCGACGCGGATGCGCGCACGCAGGCGACGGCGCTGAACCGCGCGCTGGACGCCGCCTCCGCCGCAGCCGAGGCCGGCGAGCGCGACGCCTCGCGCCTTCTCACCGCGGCTCAGCGCGTGCTCGATGATGCGGGGATCGCACCCGAGTACCTGGAGCTGCGCGACGCCGACGACCTCCGCACCGTCGACCGCCTCGACGCCGACGCCCTTCTCGCCGTCGCCGCCCGCGTGGGTACGGCCCGGCTGATCGACAACCACGTCCTGAAAGCGAGCGCCTGATGCGACGCACCATGCTGAAGTCGAAGATCCACCGCGCCACCATCACCGGCAGCGACCTCAACTATGTCGGCTCGATCACGATCGACCCCGACCTGCTCGAGGCGGCCGACATCCTCCCGCACGAGCAGGTGCACGTCGTCGACGTCGACAACGGCTCGCGCTTCGAGACGTACACGATCGCCGGCGAGCGTGGCTCGGGCGTGATCCAGGTCAACGGCGCCGCGGCGCGGCTGGTGCACTCGGGTGACACGATCATCGTGATCTCCTACGCCGAGTACGACCGAGAGGATCTCGAGTCCTATGAGCCGACCGTCGTGCACGTCGACCGGCGCAACGACATCATCCGTGTCGACGACGCCGTCGATCAGCTGCTGACGGAGGCGGTGGGATGAGCGTGCACGTCGCCGAGCGGCCGCGCGTCACCCTCGCCGCGCTCGCCGAGAAGAAGGCACTGGGCGAGCCGATCGTCATGGTCACCGCGTACGACTTCCCCGGCGCGCAGGTGGCCGAGGCCGCCGGTGTCGACATGGTGCTCGTGGGCGACTCGGGCGCGATGACGGTGCTCGGGTACGACAGCACGGTGCCGGTGTCGGTCGATGAGATGATCATGCTCACCCGGGCTGTGCGCCGGGGCCTGCGCACGCCCGTGCTCGTCGCCGACCTCCCCTTCGGCTCGTACGAGGTCTCGGATGAGCAGGCCGTCGCCACGGCGCAGCGCTTCGTCAAAGAGACCGGATGCGATGCCGTCAAGATCGAGCGCGGCGGTACGTCCGTCGCCCGCGCCCGCGCGATCGTCGCGGCGGGCATCCCCGTCGTGGGGCACGTAGGTCTCACCCCGCAGACGGCGACCGCCCTGGGCGGCTACCGCGCGCAGGGCCGCACGGCCGAGGCGGCGCTGGCCCTGTGCGAGAGCGCCGTGGCGCTGCAGGCGGCCGGATGCTCGCTCATCGTCGTCGAGGCGGTGCCCGGCGAGGTGACGGCGCAGCTCATGCCGCTGCTCGACGTTCCCGTCATCGGTATCGGCGCAGGGCCCGCCGCCGACGGCCAGGTGCTCGTCTTCCACGACCTGCTGGGCATGTACGAGGGCGGCGCGGCACGCTTCGTCAAGCGCTACGCCGACCTGCGCACCGCCGCGATCGAGGGCGTCGCCGCCTATGCCGACGAGGTGCGCACCCGCGCATACCCGGCCCCGGAACACGGCTATGGCATGCCCGCCGGCGAAGCCGAGAGACTGCGGGAGCTGCTCGCTCGCCGATAGCCCGCGGCGACCTCGCCAAGAGCGGCCGTCAGCGAATCTGCCGCGGTCTCAGCCGATTAGCGCACACGAGCAGTCCCACGGCGATGATCAGAAGAACGGCGCCGAGCCACTGCCCGCCGATCACAACACCAACCCCGCCGATCAGAAGAAGGATGCCTCCGATCCCGCACAGAAGTCGGGTGAGCACGCGGAGCGTGTTGATCGGGTGCACGAACACCTGCCAGATGGCCAGGAGCAGCAGCACCGCACCGATGATTGCGACGACGAGCATTCCGTCATCCTCGCACGGCTGGCGGGCGCCGATCCGCGCCCGTGGAGAGGCCGAGCACGGTCGTGCCCTCGGCGGAGGGGAGCGGCTCGAACCCGAGCCGCGCGTAGAACGCCGCCGCCGGTGTGTTCTCGGGATTCATCCCCAGGTGCAGCGCGGGCACGCCTCGGCGAGCGAGCTCGCCGAGCAGCGTCTCCACGAGGCGCCGGCCCAGGCCCATCCCCTGGGTCTCGGGCAGCAGGTCGATGTGCAGGTGCGCAGGATGCGTCGCCGCATTCGGCTCCCTGGCAGGACCGCGCGCGTCGGCGTAGGCGAGCAGTTCGTCCTGCCGTGTCTTCTCGGCGCGCCCCAAGCGGGCGTAGCGCCGGGATCGTGACGGCCACCACACGTCACGGAACCACGTCTCGAAGGCATCCGTGTCGTCGGTGGCGACGATGTAGCCGATCGTGCGGCCGTCGTCGGATTCGACGACCCAGCACAGAGCCGGGTCGCGTTCGGCGTACGGCAGGGCGAAGAGGTCGCCCCACAGGGCGTCGTCGTCGAGCACGCCTGTCGCATCCTTTCCCGACAGCGCCGTGCGCGTGCAGATCTCGGCGAGCGCGGGCGCATCCTCGGCGCGGTACGGTCGGATCAGCGGCACGGGTCCAGCCTATGCATCTCGCTCCGACTCTTCTCTCTCCGCACCTTCTCGCTCCGATCCTTCGACCCGCGGACGAACCCATCCGAGGCACAGCGCCACCACGATGAGGCCGACGCCGGCGCCGAGCAGCGCGCCGCCGACGGTGTCGCTGAGCCAGTGCACGCTGAGCACCGTGCGCGACAGGGCCATGAGCACGGTCCATGCGAGGGCGACGGCGACGCCGAGCACCCGCGGAAGGATGAGGCAGAGCACCACGCCGATGGTGGCCGCGTTGGCCGTGTGGCCAGACGGGAAGGACCCGAAGTCCGAGGCGACGAGCAGGTCGATCGGACGCTCCCTACCGAGGAGATGCTTGAGCACCTGCACGGCCAGGGCGCTCGCGATGAACGCGAGCAACGCCACGACGCCCACCCGCCATCCGCGCACGAGTGCCGCGACGGCGGCGAGCAGGAGCGGTATGGCGAAGGTCGCGATCCATCCGCCGCCCAGCGCGTTCATCACCAGCGCCGCCTGCACCGCGAACTCGGAGCGGATCGAGGCCATCATGCCGTTCCAGGCATGATCGAGCGGGTCGACGGCTCCCGGGGCGACACCCACCACGATCGCGAGCACGGCGAAGACGACCAGCGACAGGAGTCCGGCGAACAGCGTGCGGCGACGGGTCATCCGTCCATTGTGTCCTGCCCACACCCGACCATGACGGATCCCGGACGATCAACGCCGATAGTCTCGTGTCAGTGTGAGGGTGGACGTGCCGCTGTTGCGGTGGTTGGGTCCTGAGCACTGGTTGTCTGGCTCTTAGTCTCGTTGCCGCTCGTTCGCGGGTTGGCGGTCATGCTTACTGCCGACGACCGGTGTGAAGGACCGGCCGGCGTGACTTGATAGGAGCGTGGCTCTCGCCTCGACTGATAGGTGTCCGCCGACCGGCCCGACCTTGTTCCTCTCGGGCATGAAAGGAGCCAACTCCCATGTTGGTGGTCGGTATCGATGTGCACAAGAAGTCCCACACGGCAGTCGCGGTCGACGGTGTCGGCAAGAAGGTCGGTGAGGTCGTCGTTGCGGCGACGGATTCCGGTCACCGGCAGTTGCTCGGTTGGGCGCGCAGGCGGTTCGGGCGGCTCCCGGACCGGTGGGCAGTCGAAGACTGCCGGCATCTGACCGGTCGGCTCGAACGCGCGCTGCTGAGCGCAGGGCAGGTCGTGGTGCGGGTTCCTCCGAAACTCATGGCAGGAGCCCGCAGGTCGGTTCGGTCTCCGGGGAAATCCGACCCGATCGACGCGCTCTCCGTTGCACGGGCCTCCCTGACCGAACCCGACCTTCCCGCAGCACGCCTGGATGAGCCGACCCGCGAGCTGAAGCTGCTGATCGAGCGTCGCGAGCAGCTCGTCGCCGAACGCACCCGAGAAGTGAACCGGATCCGCTGGCACCTGCACGCCCTCGACCCGGCCCAAGACCCCGCATCCTCCGCGTTCAACACCGCTACCACGCGCGCCCGGCTACACCACTGGCTGGACATGCGCGAAGGCATCGACGCAGACCTGGCCCGCATGGTCCTGAACCACATCGACCGGCTCTGCGACCTGATCCGCGAACTCACCAGCCGGATCGAACGCCTCACGCTCGAGCAGGCGCCGCCGGAACTGCTTGCGCTGCCCGGTTGCGGCGTCCTGACAGCGGCGAAGATCCTCGCCGAGACCGCGGGAGCGACCAGGTTCCGATCCGAGGCCTGCTTCGCGATGAACGCCGGAGTCGCACCCATCCCTGTCTGGTCCGGCAACACCGCAGGTCGAGTGCGCTTGAACCGAGGCGGCAACCGGCAACTCAACGCCGCGATGCACCGCATCGCGATCACCCAAGTCCGTCTGGGCGGACTCGGACGCGCCTACTACGACCACCGACGTGCGAACGGCGACACCTCCACCGAGGCATACCGAGCACTGAAACGACGCCTCGCCCGCGTCGTCTTCAACATCCTCACACGACACGAACAAGCATCAGCGACCTGCATCCCGCAGGCCGCTTGACATAGGAGATAATCATGGATGCCGCACAGCCCGCCGTTCTCGTCGCCTCCTCGCTGCAGGAGCTCATCGACGCGGTCCCGACCGAAGAGGGGCGGGTGCGTCCGCACCGCACGCTGGATGCCGAGGGCGTGAAGGTCCGCACCCTCGCCTTCGATGCCGGTGTCGTGATGCGCGAGCATCGCGCACCGGTGCCGATCCTCGTGCAGGTGCTCACCGGGCGCATCCTGTTCCGCGTCGACGGCATCGAGCACGACCTCGCCCCGGGCGGCACGATCCAGGTCGCCGCATCCGTTCCGCACGAGCTCGAGGCCGTCGAGCCGTCGCACGTGCTGCTCGTGCTCGCCGGCCGTTAGGCGGCGTCCCGGCTCAGGGCGTCAGCATCGCGACCGAGCGCGGGCGCACCACGATCCACAGAGAGAGGATGCCGACGACCGCGCAGCCGACCATGACCGAGGCCATGGTCGTGGCGGTGATGCCGGCGTCGTGGGAGATCCAACCGACCACCGGCGAGATGATCGCGGCGACGCCGAAGTTGCAGGCCCCGAGGATCGAGGCCGCCGTGCCCGCGGCTTTGCCGTGCCGATCGAGGGCGAGCACCTGCACGCACGGCATGCTGAAGCCGCACGCGGTCATGAAGAACCACAGCGGCACGACCGTGCCCCACAGCCCCAGCCCGAGCTGATCGGTGACGATGATGGCCGTGCCGGCGAGCAGCAGCACGACCGTGGACACGGCCAGCACCCACTGCGGGCCGAACCGGGCGGCCAAGCGCGATGACACCTGCACGCCCACGACGACGCCGATCGAGTTCGCGGCGAACAGCAGCCCGTACTGCTGGGCGTCGAGTCCGTGGGTCTGCTGGAACAGGAACGGCGAGGCCGACAGGTACGAGAACAGGCCCGAGAAGGTCATGCCGCCGATGACGAGCACCCCGAGGAAGACGCGGTCCGAGAGCACGCTGCGATACCGCTGCCACACCGTCGTGGCTCCGCGGTCGAGCCGGCGCGCCTTCGGCATCGTCTCGGGGATGAGCAACAGGGCAGCGAAGAACATCACGGCCCCGTAGCCGGCGAGCACGACGAAGATCCCCTGCCAGGGCATCACGGTCAGCAGCGCGGAGCCAATGATCGGCGCGACGACGGGCGCGACGCCCGAGACCAGCGCGAGCCGCGAGAGCATGACGACGAGCCGTCGCCCGCCGAACAGGTCGCGCACGATGGCCATCGCCACCACGCCCCCGGCGGCCGCGCCGATGCCCATGAGCACGCGGGCCCCGCCGAGCAGCAGCAGGCTGGGCGCGAGCGAGGCGGCGATGCTGGCGAGCACGTGCAGGGCGGTCACCGAGATGAGCGGGATGCGCCTGCCGATCTTGTCACTGAGCGGCCCGACGAGCAGCTGGCCGATCGCGAATCCGATCATCGTGCCGGTGAGGGTGAGCTGCACCGCGGCCGCCGTGGTGTGGAAGTCCTCCTCCAGCACGGGGAAGGCGGGCAGGTACAGGTCGATCGTGAACGGCCCCAGCGCCGTGAGCGCCCCGAGCACGAGGATGTAGACGAACCGCCGCCCACCTGAGAGCGCGTCTCCCGGGTGCAGCATGATCGGCGCCGTGGCCGGGTTCGATCCGAGCGCGCGGATGGCCCCTGTCGCAGTGCGGAGAGAGCCGGTGGATGTGCGGATCGAGCCGGTCGAGGTGCGCTCGGGCTGGTCAGGAGGCGTGACGGTCACGGTGTGCTTCCGGGGAGTGGGCGGTCACCGGCTCGATGCGCGATGGCGTCGAAACGATTCGAGCGGAGAAGACACCATGCTACTCCCTCGCTCCGCCGCTCCCTCGTGCCCGCAACGCCCGCGGGCACGAGGTGGTCGGGTCACCCCTTGGTCGATCCCGCCAGCAGACCCCGCACGAAGTAGCGCTGCAGCGAGAAGAACACGATGAGCGGGATGATGATCGACACGAAGGCGCCGGCCGTCAGCAGGTACCAGTCGTTGCCGCGCGTTCCGGTGATCTCCGCGAGCAGCTTGGTGATGGGCGCCGCCGCCCCGTCGGCGAACACCAGGGCGACGAGCAGATCGTTCCACACCCACAGGAACTGGAAGATCGCCACGGACGCGATCGCCGGCATGGTCAGCGGCAGCACGATCCGGAGGAAGATCTGGCCGCGCGAGGCGCCGTCCACGCGTGCCGCCTCGATGATGTCGCCGGGGATCTCCGACATGAAGTTGTGCAGCAGGTAGATCGCCAGCGGAAGGGCGAACATCGAGTGCGCGATCCACACCTGCGCATAGCCGGCCGACGCACCCAACGGCAGGGTGACCTGCAGACCGAACAGGTTGATGCCGCGCGAGAACGAGCTGAGCAGCGGCACCAGCGCCATCTGGATCGGCACGATCTGCAGGGCGAACACGAAGATGAACAGCGCGTTGCGGCCCTTGAAGTCGATCCACGCGAAGGCGTAGGCGGCCATCGCCGCGATCATCAACGGCACGATCGTGGCGGGGATGGTGATCGCGATCGAGTTGACGAACGATTCCAGGATCGTCAGCTGCGTCGTCCCCGACTGCAGCACCGTCACATAGTTCTCCCCCGTCACCTCGGGGTGGATGAAGAACTCCCACCATCCGCTGCTCTGGATCTGATCGCGCGGGCGGAACGACGAGATGAACAGACCAAGAGTGGGGACGGTCCACAGGAACGCGATGACGATCGAGGCGATGCTCGCCCACGGCCGGCTCAGCTTCTTGCGCGTGCGCCCGGCCGCACCGTCCAGCCGACCCGTCAGCACGGCATGCGTGCTGAGGTTCTCGGGAGTCTCCGCCTTCACGTCGCTCATCGGATCTCCCGTTGCTTCTTGATCTGGCGTGCGTTGTAGATGACGATCGGCAGCACGAGGATGAACAGGACGACCGACAGGGCGGCGCTGCGTCCGGCCTCGAACTTGGAGAACTGGGTGTACATCTCGTTCGCGAGCACCGAGGTGCCGTAGTTTCCGGCGGTCATGGTGCGCACGATGTCGAACACCTTCAGCGAGGCGATCGAGATCGTGGTCAGCACGACGATGAGGGCGGGGCGGATGGCCGGAACGGTGACCGACCAGAACCTCTGCCAGGCACTCGCGCCGTCGAGCTCGGCGGCCTCGAGCAGCTCGACAGGCACGCCCTTGATCGAGGCGGACAGCACGACCATCGCGAACCCGGTCTGCACCCAGATGAGCACGACGATGAGGAAGAGCGTGTTCCAGGGCTGGTTCAGCAGCCACTGCTGCGGCTCACCGCCCAGCCAGACGACGATCTGGTTGAGCAGACCGATCTGGTCGTACTGCTTGCCGCGGTACTCGTACATGAAGCGCCAGATGATACCGGCGCCGACGAACGAGATCGCCATCGGCATGAACACGAGCACCTTGTAGATCTTCTCGCCGCGGGTGCGGTCGATGAACACCGCATAGGCAAGGCCGACCAGGGTGGACACCGTCGGCACGAGCAGCACCCAGATGATGCTGTTGATGACGGAAGAGACCCCGGAGGACTGCGTGAAGATCCAGATGTAGTTGTTCAGGCCGACGAACTCCTTGCCCGAGGAGTTCAGGAACGAGGCGTACATCGTCTGGATCGACGGCAGGATCAGCCCGACGAGCAGGAGGAGCATGGCGGGAGCCATGAACGCGACGAGCTGAATGAGGTATCCGGCCCCGTCGCGTGAGCGGTAGTCGAGGAAGAAGAACAGCGCGCCGACGACGACGGCGACGCCCATCGCCCAGTAGTACGAGTTGAACACCCACATCACCGCGAGCGGGATAAGCAGGCACATCGCCAGGCGCACCCAGGTGTATACGGCGCCCTTGCGCGGCGCGATGTCGACGAGCAGGAGGATGACGGCCACCACGACGGCGAACGCGATGACCACCACCACGGCCTGCAGGATCGGATGCATCGTGCCGACCCATTGGAAGAACGCGGTCACGGAGTCCCCTTCGGTATCGGGATTAAGGAGGGTGTGGCGAGTGCGATGGGCGGGCCGCTCGAAAGCGACCCGCCCATCGGAGACATCAGCTGGACGGCCAGCCGGTCTCGATCTGCTTCAGCACATCGTCGGTCGCCGTGCCGTTGACCCAGTCGACCATGCCCTTCCAGAACGAGCCCGCACCCACGGCCCCCGGCATGAGGTCGGAGGCGTCGAAGCGGAACGTGGTGTCCTCATCCTGCAGGATCTTGATGGTCTCCTGAAGGATCGGATCCTGCGCGTTGTCGGGATCCAGGCCGTTGTTGGCCGAGGTGACGCCACCCAGGCTCACGCGGCTGTTGGCCCACTCGGGGCTGGACAGGTACGCGAGCACCTTCTGGGTCGCCTCGGAGTCGCTGAACGCGCCCACGATCTCACCCGCGCCGGTGACGGCCTTGTCGTCGGCGGTCTTGCCAGGGAGCATGAACGCCCACACGTCGCCGTCCTCGGCGATGGTGGTGCCCTCGGGGAAGAAGCCCGACAGGAACGACGCCTGGTGGGTCAGCGCGCAGGCGCCCTCCGCCAGCGCGGGGGCGACGTCGCCGAACGCGGTGGAGTTGATCGAGCGCACCTCGCCGAAGCCGGCATTGACGTTGGCCGGGTCGAGGATGGTCGCGCCGACCGCGTCGAAGGCGGCCTTGATCTGCGGATCCGTGAACGGCACCTCGTGCGCGACCCACTGGTCGTACACATCGGGGCCGGCTTCGCGGAGCACGTAGTCCTCGATCCAGTCGGTGCCCGGCCATCCGGTCGCCGTGCCCGACTCGAAGCCGACGCACCATGCCGGTCCGCCGATCTTGCTCTGGATGGTCTGGGTCAGGGTGCTCATCTCGTCGAGCGTGGTGGGAATCTCGACGCCCCACTCGGCGAACTTCGCCGGCGAGTACCAGATCCAGCCCTTGACGTTGGCCATGAGCGGCGCTCCGTAGAACGTGCCGTCGACCGTGCCGTAGTTCACCCAGTCCTCGGTCCAGTACTCGTTGGCGTTCTTCTCGACCTCTTCCGGTGCGGGCTTGAGGAAGTCGCGCGACGCGAAGTCGGCGAACAGGCCCGGCTGCGGGAAGATCGCGATGTCGGGCGGGTTGCCGCCCTGCGCGCGCGTGCCCAGCTGTGTCTCGAAGTCCTGGCTGCCCTCGTACTTGATCGTGATGCCGTTCTCGTCGGCCCAGTCCTTCCACGACTCCTGCAGCAGTTCGGCCTCGGAGTCGACGATGGTGCCGTAGATGGTGACGGTGTCTCCGCCTCCGCCCGATTCGTCGCCGCCGGAGGGTGCTCCCGGGGCGCCGCAACCGGCCAGGGCGATGCCCACGACTCCGAGCAGAGCGAGCGGCGCGATTCGCCGATGACGCTGTGACAGACCCATGTGATTTCTCCTCTTCGAGTTCACGTCCCCGGTGCTGCGCGCCGCAGGGCGACGGTGTTTCCGGGAACCGATTCAGCCCCAACCTAGTGCGCTTCCAGACCGCGCACAATGACCTCGGATCACAACAACGCAACCTTTGCGTCCCCTAGAGCCGCATGCATGGGAGCGCTCCCGCGGAATCACGCGGCAGACGGGGCATCACCCCCAGAAGACACACGAAGACCCCGGATCGAAACCCGGGGTCTTCGTGACTGCGTTTGACGCGATTACTTGAGGGTAACCGTCGCACCCGCCTCTTCGAGAGCGGCCTTGGCCTTCTCGGCGGCGTCCTTGGCGGCGCCCTCGAGAACAGCCTTGGGGGCACCGTCGACGACGGCCTTGGCCTCGCCGAGGCCGAGCGAGGTGAGCTCGCGCACGACCTTGATGACCTGGATCTTCTTGTCGCCGGCGGCCTCGAGGACCACGTCGAACGCGTCCTTCTCCTCGGCGGCGGCACCACCGTCGCCGGCGGCGGGGGCACCCGCAGCGGCGACCGCGACCGGGGCCGCAGCGGTGACGTCGAAGGTCTCCTCGAAGGCCTTCACGAACTCGCTGAGCTCGATGAGGGTGAGCTCCTTGAACTGGTCGAGCAGCTCCTCAGTGCTGAGCTTTGCCATGATTTTCTCCTGCTTGTTAGTGGTTCAGTTGATGCTTCCGCGCCCTGATCAGGCGGCGGCGTCCTGCTTCTCGCGCAGCGCCTCGACCGTGCGGACGGTCTTGGACAGCGGCGCCTGGAACAGCGCGGCGGCCTTCGACATCGAGGCCTTCATCGCACCGGCGAGCTTCGCCAGCAGGACTTCACGGCTCTCGAGGTCGGCCAGCTTGCTGACTTCCTCGGCGCTGAGCGGGTTACCGTCGAAGTAACCGCCCTTGATCACGAGAAGCGGGTGTGCCTTGGCGAAGGCACGCAGACCCTTCGCGACGGCGACCGGGTCGCCGTGCACGAACGCGATGGCCGAGGGACCCTGCAGGTCCTCGTCCAGACCGGTGACCCCCGCGTTGTTCGCGGCGATCTTGGTCAGCGTGTTCTTCACCACGGCGTACTCCGCGTCCTGACGGATGCTGTCGCGGAGCTCTTTGAGCTCGGCGACCGTCAGACCGCGGTACTCGGTGAGCAGAACGGCGGTCGAGTCCTCGAAATTCTTCGTGAGCTCGGCGACCGATGCTTCCTTCTGCGCCATGGCCACTCCTTGTGTGTACGAGACGCCCCACGGCGGTGGGGCATCTGCCTGGACCTCGGTCGCTCTCGACGCTGCGGCAAAGAAAAACGCTCCGGCGCAAGCGCACGGAGCGGGCATCCAGAATCTGGAGAACGTTCGTGTCACCTGCGCAGGCCCGCTGTTCACAGGATCGGGATCCTGTGCTGCAGTGCTTCGATCGCCTCGCGCTTGCGCGCACGACGATGACCGGCGGTCTTCGGTTGATCCCAGTGTACGCGTCCCGCCCCGCCCCGCCAAATCGTGCGGAACGGGGCGGGCGCGCTATCCGAGGGCGACGTGCATCAGCTCGGCGCAGCGCGCGGCCTCGGCGAGCGCGCGATCGGTGCATCCGGATGCCTGCATCTCGGCGCGCGATCGCACCGCCGCGCGTGCTGCGTGCCTGTCCATCCCCACATGATGGGCGCGGGGTGCTCGACGCGGAGGTGTTTTCGCGGGCCCTGTGTACAACGCATCCGGAACTAGCGCCTGGGTAGGAAGACCCGTCCCTCCGCGAGTGCACGGATTGTCCCGCGAGCAACCCGCTCAGTCGGCGGGAGGGGAACGACGCGGTCAATGGCGGTCGGCGGCACGACCCGAGTGGCCGGCGAGCGCATCGGCGGCGCGCACGAGCGTGAGATGCGACAGCGCCTGCGGGGTGTTGCCGGCCTGACGGCGGGCGCGTGGATCGTACTCCTCCGACAGCAGCCCCACATCGTTCGCGTAGCCGACCAGCCGCGCCATGAGCGCCTTCGCATCGGCCCGGCGCCCGCTCGCCGCGTACTGCTCGACGAGCCAGAAACTGCACGCGACGAACGGATGCTCGTCGCCGGCGAGCCCGTCCACTCCGCTCCCCGTGCGATAGCGCAGCAGCAGCCCGTCACGCAGCAGCGTGCGCTCCATCTCCTCGACGGTGGCGAGCATCCGCGGATCATCGGCGTCGCAGAAGCCCACCTGGGGCAGCACGAGCAACGAGGCGTCGACGGCATCGGTGCCATAGTGCTGCACGAAGTATCCGCCGCCGCGCTGCACCCCGCGCTCCTCGATCTCGGCGCGCAGCCGGTCGCGGATGCGCGCCCACCGCTCGGCGTCTCCGTCGAGCCCGTGATCGCGCACGGCCCGCACGCCGCGGTCGAGCGCGGCCCACATCATCACGCGCGAGTGCGTGAAGAACCGGGGCGTGCCGCGGATCTCCCAGATGCCGTTGTCGGCGGTGTCGATGCCGGCGATCACCCGCTCGATGAGGGCGCGCTGCAGCGGCCACGAGAACTCGGTCTCGTCGAGTCCCGCCAGCCGCGCGGCCTCGAGAGCGACGAGCACCTCGCCGATCACATCGCCCTGGTACTGGTCGACCGCGCCGTTGCCGATGCGCACCGGGGCGGCGCCGCCGTACCCCGGCAGGCTCCCGAGCTCACGCTCGGCGAGGTCGCGCTCGCCCGCGATCCCGTACATGATCTGCACCTGCGCGGCATCGCCCGCCACCGCGCGCAGCAGCCAGTTGCGCCAGCGCTTCGCGTCGGCGAGGAACCCGTGCGTGATGAGCACCTCCAGCGTCAGCGCCGCGTCGCGCAGCCACACATAGCGGTAGTCCCAGTTGCGCGAGCCGCCGAAGTCCTCCGGGAGGGATGTCGTGGGCGCGGCGACGATCCCGCCGGTGTCGGTGTTCGTCAGCGCCCGCAGCACGAGCAGCGACCGCTCGACAGCCTCACGATGCGGGCCGTCGTGGGTCACCGTATCCGACCACTCCCGCCACAGGTCCGCTGTCGCGGCGAGCGCACGATCCGCGTCCAACGGCGCGGGCGGATGCAGGTGCGACGGGAACCAGGTGAGCGCGAGATCGCGGCTCTCCCCTGCGGCGACCGTGAACTCCGCCGCATGTGCGTGGTCCTGCGCCATGAAGCGCACACCGCGCATGACAACCGCCGAGGGTCCCGCGGTCGCCCGCAGCTCCGGCTCGTCATCGGTGCCGGTCTGGCGCACCCATGGCAGGGCGCGGGCGTAGTCGAAGCGCATGCGCACCTCGGTGCGCATGGCGACGGAACCGCGGATGCCGACGACGCGCCGCACGATGTCGGCGCGCGCAGGAACGATCTTCTCCTCGGTGTCAACGGGCATGACGTCGTGCACGTCGACCACTCCGCCTTCGCTCTCCCAGCGTGTGACGAGCTCGAACGTGCCCTCGACGTAGTGCCGGGTGGGCACCGCATCCGCATCCACGGGCCGCAGCGACCAGCGACCGTGTTCGGCGTCGCCCAGGAGCGCGCCGAACACCGATGGCGCGTCGAACCGCGGCGGACAGAACCAGTCGACATCGCCGCCGCGGCTGATGAGGGCGCCGGTGCGTCCGTCGGCGATCAGGGCATAGTCCTCAATCGGGGTCGGCGCGTCTTCGATCGGAGCTGCGTCCTCATTCCGAGCTGCGGGCATGCCTCGATTCAAGTGCCCTCTTTCCCGACTCGCAAGGCCGCAATAGCGTGGACGGATGACCTCCGAGACCACGCTCGTCCTGTTCGGCGCCGGCGGCGACCTGTCGTCGCGGCTGCTCCTTCCCGCCCTCGGCAGCCTGCTCGTCGCGCAGCCGGAGCGGCGGGTGACGCTCGTCGGGGCGGATCGGCAGGACGGGACGGATGCCGACCTGCGGCGCACGGTCGAGGCGTCGTTCGCGTCGTCCGACGCATCCGCCGCCGCCGACCGCGTGCAGGTGCGGTACCGGCGCACCGACATCACGGATGCGGCCGACCTGCGCGCCCTGCTGAGTGACGTGCCCGATGCCGACGGGCTGTATTTCGCCGTGCCCCCGGCCGTCACGGCGGCGGCGTGCGAGGCACTGGAGGCCGACATGCTCCCCGCCGGCGTGATGCTCGCGCTGGAGAAGCCGTTCGGCACGGATGAGGCCAGCGCCCGCGCCCTCAACGAGCGGCTCGCCGAGCTGGTGCCCGAAGAGCAGGTGTTCCGCATCGATCACTTCCTCGGCCGTTCGAGCGTGCTGAATCTACTGGGCGTGCGCTTCGCTAACCGGCGCCTGGAGGCGACGTGGTCGGCCGAGCACATCGCCGAGGTGAGCGTGGTGTACGACGAGAAGCTCGGGCTCGAGGGCCGCGCGGGCTACTACGATCGCGCCGGGGCGCTCGTCGACATGATCCAGAGCCATCTGCTGCAGGTGCTCGCGATCCTCGGCATGGAGTGCCCGCCGAGCCTGGATGCCGAGCCCTTCCGCGAGACGAAGTCCGCCGTGCTGCGCGCTGTGCACGTGCGGGGCGATGATCCAGTCGCCGCCTCGCGCCGCGCGCGGTATGCGGCCGGCGAGATCGAGGACACCGCGCGTGTGGGCTACCTCGACGAGCCCGATGTCGACCCGGCGAACGACACCGAGACGCTCGCCGAGGTGGTGTTCGAGATCCGCACTCCGCGTTGGGAGGGCGTGCCGTTCCGGCTGCGCTCGGGTAAGGCGCTGGGTGCGCGCTTCGCCGAGATCGCCGTGGTGTTCCGCCCGCCCGAGCACGTGCCCGAGGGGTTCGTCGGCCGGGCCGATCCCGAGATCATCCGGTTTACGCTGGGCCCGGATCGGATGTCATGGGAGATCAACATGAACGGCGCCGCCGATCCGCTCGACCTGGAGCGCGAGACCCTCGTCACCGCGTTCGGCGCCGGGGACCTGCCGCCGTACGGCGAGATCCTGGAGGGCATCCTGGATCACGATCCGATGCTCGCCGTGCGCGGCGACGCCGCCGAGGAGTGCTGGCGCATCGTCGCCCCGGTGCTGGAGGCGTGGCGTGCGGGGAAGGTGCCGCTCGAGGAGTATCCGGCGGGCTCGCTCGGCCCGCAGGGGTGGCCTGCGCGCGTGTGATCATCCCCTCGCCGAATGAGCGGCTTCTCGCCGTGCACTCGGCGGAATCACGCACGAGGATCGGGACGCGCGGCACCCGCGGCCGGGGCGGGTCGGCGGCCGGGGGTAGCGTGAAGGGGTGACCCCGGAACTGAGCGCACGCATCGTCGCGGACTCCCGCGACCGCGTCGCCTGGCTCCGGGCCCGGGCCCGCGGGATCACCGCCACCGATGTCGCAGGGCTCACCAGCGAGAGGTCGATCGCACGAGCGGCGGATGCGAAACTCGGTGCTGGCCCGCGGTTCGCCGGCAACGCCTACACCGACCACGGCCGGCGCCGCGAACCCGAGATCGCCGCCTGGGTCGCCGCGACCCACGGCATCCGGCCCTCCTCCGCCCTGTTCCGCGCCGAGGTCGAGCACCGTCACCTCGCCACCCCCGACGGCATCGTGCAGGATGCCGAAGGTCGAATCTCGCTCGCCGAGATCAAGACCACGAACAAGGCGTGGCGTGGCATCCCCCGCACCTACCTGCGGCAGGTGTGGTGGCAGCAGCACGTGCTCGGCGCCGAGCGCACGCTGTTCGTCTGGGAGCAGCACGACGACTTCCAGCCCGTGCACGACGAGCCGCACTGCGTGTGGATCGACCGCGACGACCGCGAGATCTCCCAGCTCGTGAACCTGGCGACCCGCCTCATCGACGAGCTGTATCACCGGACGACGGGACAGAGGCCTCCCACCCGCGACGACGGTGAGGATGCCAGTCGCCGGGATGCGCTCCGCGAGCGCGACATGTTCCGCGCGCTCGCGCTGGCGGAGTAGGCGCGGTTCAGGGAGCCGTGCAGTTGTTCGGACCGAGCAGCCCCAAGACTCCTCCCACGCGGAGCGTGCGGGTCGCGGCCACCGACTCCCAGTTCTGCGGATACGTCGCGACGATCCGCACCGGATTCTCCGATCCCAGCAATCCCCCGAGCAGCGACTGCAGCAGCGTGGCGTTGAGCGTCGCGGTGTAGGTGTACGGACCCGATCCCGTCACCACGATATTCTGCGCGGGGACCGTCACCCCGCTGATGGTCAGTCTCATCTGCGCGGGCGGATAGGTCGAAGTCCAGACGATCGTCACGCCTGTGAACACGAGACCCAGGTTGAGCACCGTGCTCACCGTGCACGAGGTGATCGTGGGCGTCGGCACCGTGCCTGCCGAGAACGACGCCGCGGCGTACTCGTCATCCGTGAACACCGCATCCGTCTGCGGGGTGGCGGCGAGGCTCGCGCTTCCTACGATGAGGCCGAGCCCGAGCGCGGCGGCGAGCGCGCGACGCATCCCTCGCCGAATGTGCGGCATGTCGCCGAATGCGCGGGTTATTGCCGTCGATACGCCGCGCATTCGGCGAGAAGCCGTGCGTTCGCGGGTGAGGAAGGGGGCATTCACGCGTCACCCCCGTCATCCTCGTCGCCACGGCGACGGCGCACGGCCGTGGCGATGACGACGACCGTGCCGACGGCGAGCAGAGCCCCGCCGCCGATGATGATCGGATACGGTATCGCGCCGCCGGTGCCGGGGAGCCCCGGCCCGACACTCACGCCATCGCCCATGCCGTCGGCGTGCACCCGAAGCTCGGTGGGCGCCGGCCCGGCCGTGCCGATCGCTCCCGCAGCGCCCAGGCGCACGTCGAGCCGGAGGTGGGCGACGGCATCGTCGGCGAAGGTGGTCAGCGCGGCGACGGCGCCGTCGCGCGGCACCTCCCAGTCGGTGCGCAGCGCATCCGCACCCCCGGGGCATTCCTCGCCCTGCCACGCCCGGGCGCACAGCCGCACGTCGACGAGCAGCACCGTGTCGCCGGACGCGCTCATCCCCACGGACACCGTGCCGGGATCGGGGGCGGCGGCGCTGATCTCGATGTCCCAGCGCACGGGGTTGCCGGGGGTGAGCCGCAGCGCCTGGGTCCAGTCCGCCGTCGACACCAGTCGCAGATAGCGCCCCTGCACCACTTCCGTCGTCGGCGCCGCTTCGGCCGGCGTCGCGGCGATCACACTGAACGCCAGCATGGCAGCCAGCGCCGCGGCCGCCCGCATCCCGCCCCTCATGATCCGCTCCCGGATTCGTCGGGCTCGCGCGACCGCCTGCCGCTCTCGCGCGGCCAGAACGCCCATCCCACCAGCCCCGCGGCCGCGATCGTGATGGCCCCGAGCACGAACGGGTTGCCGAGGGTGACGATCACCGGCGCGAGCCCCGGAATCGCGAAGCGCACGATCCGCACCGACTCCACCGTGTACGGGAACGGGTCGTCATCGACGTTCGCATCGCCCCGCAGCACGATCACCCGCTGCGCGTCGGTGGATCCCGGCTCGACCGAGCGCACTCGGTGCGTCACCGGCAGCTCGCCCTGCCGATCCACCGTCACGACGTCGCCGACGGCGATCTCGGATGCCGGGATGCGCTGCACGACCGCCACCGATCCGGTCGGGATCGTGGGCGCCATCGACCCGGTGCGGAACATGATGAGCGTGATGTTCGCGCTGAAGGCGAGGATCACGAGGACGAGGCAGATGACCCCCGCGATCGCGGCGACCCACAGCAGCAGGTCGGCGAGCACGGAGTGCGCGCGCGGCACGCGGACGGAGGGCGCGACAGCGGGCGTCGCGTGCTCGCCAGCCGTGGCCCGCTGCTCTCGCAGCTCGCGTCGCGTGGTCGGTGCCGACATCCTCGGCTCCTCCTCTCCCGTCTTCTCCTCGTCCGGCATCCGTCTCGGGCCATAGACCTGCCCGCAGGATCAGCGCCCGCTCATCCCGCTCCGGATTCGCCGGCGACGCGCCACACCTGACTGAGCGTCCCGCCCTGGGCACCGTTGCCGGCCGTTGCGGGAAGGGTCACTGCGAAGCAGTAGTTCACCGTGGCCCCGGCGGCGAGTCCCTGCGTGTTCGACGACCCCGCACTCAATGCCGTGCCGTCGCCGATCACCGCGGCGCCAGCGGCGTAGGTCGTGGCATTGCACGCCGTGCCCGCGATGAGGCGCACCCCGTAGGTGAGATATGGCGAGAGCGTCCCCGACGACGAGTCGACGACCAGCTGCACATGCCCGTCGACGGACCCCTGGTTCTTCACGCTGAACAGCGCGTGCGTGACCGTGCCGGGCATCATGTTCGTCGGCGCGGCGAGCTGGAACACGAGCCCGGCCGCGGCGCCCGCCGTTGCGTGATCGGCAAAGGTCGAGCCGTCGGTCGATCCGACGATGTCGAACGTGCCCGCCTGGAACGACGCCGCTCCGTATTCGGAGTCGTTCCAGGCCGCGAGGGTCATGGCAGCGCCCACGCCGAAGACCGCGCCGCCGGCCAGCAGCGCGCGGATTCGGCGGGAGCGCAGCCGTCGCGCATCCCGCTACTGGCGCCGAGTGCGCATGCCGCTAGTTCGAGGTCGCCGTGAACTTCCAGGTCGCGGTCGCCGCCTCGCCCTCGACGAGGTCCGCACCCGCGGTCGCCACGAAGCAGAGCTGTGCCGGAGCGCCCGCCGTGCCCACGGCGGCGCCCTTCGCGAGCGCGACCGAACTGCCTGCGGTGAAGTCGGTGAGATCGGTGCCCGAGGCGACGAGAGTGCCGCCCGTGACGGCGGTCGCGTCGCAGGTCGCCGCTGCGCCGATCGAGTACACCGCGTACGAGATGTTCTCGGCATTGTCTCCCGTGCCGGTCGCCGACGCGGCGACGAGGGCGGCATTCGAGGTCGTCGTGTCGTCCAGGCGCACCCAGAACGGCGCGTACACGACGTCGGTCGGCGAGAGGTTGCCCGCCAGCGGCGTCGTGAAGGTCAGGGTCGCCGCCGAGTCTCCCTCGTCGACGTTGTGATCGGAGTACGTGCCGCCCGCGCCATCGGTCGCCCCCTCGAGGTTGAACGCACCGGCCGTGAACGTTCCGGTGGCGAACTCGGAGTCGTTCCACGCGGCCAGGGTCACGGCGGCGCCGACACCGAGGACGAGTCCTCCGGCCAGTACGGCGAGCACCTTCCGACGGTTGTTGCTGTCAGACATGAGCGTCCCCTTTCAGGACTCGACTCCTCCTTCGGAGCCACATGCGAAATCGCCCCCTCCCCGGGGCGTTGCACTCATCATCCGATACGCCTGCGCACCGCGCAATATCGCATCATCACAATCCCGCAACCTCGCGCGATCCCGCACGAGGGCGGCGGATCAGTCTCCTTCGACCGCATCCGCCGCGGCGGCCAGCGCGAGCACCGGCGCGAGCGCATCCCGGCGCACGGCGATGGTCGGCCCTGCAGGGTCCAGCAGCACGCCGGTGAGCTCGTCGTGGCCCGAGAGCACCTTGCCGATCTGCTCGCCCGTGAACGGCATCGGCCGGTCTCCGCGACCCAGCGCCGTGACCTCCAGCGGGTGGGAGAAGATCTGCAGGAAGCGCGACCCGTCGGGCGTACGAGCCTCGGCCACACCGAACTGCCCGTCGTCGGCGGCTTGGCTCACCGCCACCCAGAAGCGCGCGGTGGCCAAGGCGGTGCCGACCTTCACCTCGGTGTCGGCCTCGCGCGGCGCCGACACGAGTGTCTTCAGGGTGAACTCCGGATCGGCCTGCTCGAGCGCCTTCTCCAGCGCCTCCCGGGGGAAGACGACGCGGTGCGGGGCGGATGCCGTGTCGATCACGAGGCCCGCGAACGAACCGGCTACGACCTGGCGCAGTACGTCGCGCACGGGTTGCGCCACCACCGATGTCTGCGCCGCATCCTGCTCGCCCCGCACCGAATCGCGCACGGCGGCGGCCGAGCTGAAGGCGAGCATGAACGTGCGCTCGCCGTCTTTGAGGATGCCGATGGCGAGCGGCTGGCCGTCGCGGATCTGCTGGCCCGCATCGCCCTGCACCCGCAGGAAGAGCTGCCCCTGCAGCAGCTGACGCAGCACGCCGAGCAGCTGCTCGTTGCTCGCGCCCTCGCCGATCTCGGCGAGCGCGGCGCGCAGCAGCACGTTGTCCTTCATCCCCGGGATCGATTCGTGGGACGCCGGAGGTTCGGCCGGCGCCAGCGGAAGCGTGGGACGCACCGGATGCGTGGCCGCAGCGACATCGGCGGAGGATGCGGCGGCGGTCTCGCCCGGGCCGGGCGGCGGCGCGGTGGCGGGGCCGGCGGGGGCCCCGAGTCCGCGGAACGACTGCACGGAGATGTCTACTGCGGGGGTGATGTCCACCGCGGGAGTGACGTCTGCGGCCGCGGCTTCCTCCGGCACGGAGGCAGGAGTCGCTTCCCCGGCGGCCTGTGTCTCCGCGACCTCCTCGACCGCAGCGGGGACGTCGTCGTTCTTCTTACGGCGCGAGAAAAGACCCATCGCGCCAGCCTAACCTGCCCGTCTCATGACGTTTCGGCACGCTCCGCCCGCTCAGAGCTTCGTGATCGGGGCGATCTTGATGAGCAGCTTCTTCATCCCGGCGCTGTCGAACCGCACGTGAGCGACGCGCTTGGCCCCCTCGCCGGTCACCTGGTCCACGCGGCCCTCGCCGAAGTCGTCGTGGCGGATGCGGTCTCCCGCCGACAACTCGAGGTCGCCGTTGTCGCGCACCTTGCCGGTGACGCGGTTGGGGAACTTGTCCATCGCGGTCGACAGCGGCTTCAGCCGGTCGCTCTTCGCGAGCTCGCGCGGGGCGAAGCGGTCGCGACCCGATCCGCCGAAACCCGAACCCCCGAATCCGCCCCGCCCGCCGAGCGTCCGCGATCCCCGCGAGTTGATATCGCCGGGCGACTGGCGCCAGTCGATCAGCTCGGCGGGGATCTCCTGCAGGAACCGGCTCGGCATCGCCACCGACACCTCGCCGAACTGCGCCCTGGTCATCGCGAGAGACAGGTGCAGGCGGGTGCGTGCGCGGGTGATGCCGACATAGAACAGCCGGCGCTCCTCCTGCGGCCCACCCGGCTCTCCGGCCGAGATGCGGTGCGGGATGAGGTCTTCCTCCACGCCGGTGACGAACACGGCGTCGAACTCGAGACCCTTCGCGGTGTGCATCGTCATGAGCGAGACGACGCCCGAGGAGTCGTCGAGGTCGTCGGCGTCGGAGACGAGGGCGACCTCGGTGAGGAAGTCGGCGACCGTTCCCTCGGGGTTGTTGCGCGCGAACTCGCGCGTCACGGCGATGAGCTCGTCGAGGTTCTCCAGACGCGCTTCGTCTTGCGGGTCACGGCTGGCGCGCAGCGCATCCATATACCCGCTCTTCGACAGCAGCAGGGTGAGGCCCTCGGCGACCACCGTAGGCGGCGGCACGTCGCCTGTCGCGGGCAGCATGATCGCGCTCGCCTCGGTGAGCACGGCATCGAGCTGCCCGATCGCGGCCTGGATCTTGGGCCCCACCCCGAGCTCGGCCGGATGCGCGAGCGCGTCGCGGAACGACAGCTCGTGCTCCTCGGCGAAGCGGGCGATCGTCGTCTCGGTGACGTCGCCGATGCCGCGGCGGGGCCGGTTGAGGATGCGGCGCACCGCCATGTCATCGGCGGGGTTGGCGACGGCGACGAGGTAGGCCAGGGCATCCTTGATCTCGGCGCGCTCGTAGAATTTGGTGCCGCCCATGATCTTGTACGGCACGGCCGCGCGGATGAGGATCTCCTCCAGCGCGCGCGACTGCGAGTTGGTGCGGTAGAACACCGCCATCTCGGAATACGGCATGCCGTCCCGGTGCAGCGCATCGACCTCATCGGCCACGAACTGCGCCTCGTCGTGCTGCGAGTAGCCGGTGAAGCCGACGATCTTCTCGCCCGCGCCGCGGTCGCTCCACAGCTTCTTCTCCTTGCGGTCGAAGTTGTTGCCGATGACGGCGTTGGCGGCCTGGAGGATGTTGTTCGTCGAGCGGTAGTTCTGCTCCAGCAGCACCACCTTGGCTCCGGGGAAGTCGCGCTCGAACTCGCTGATGTTGCGGATGTCGGCGCCGCGGAAGGCGTAGATCGACTGGTCGGAGTCGCCGACGACGGTGAGCGAGGCGCCCTCGCCACCGGCATCGGGCGCGGTCTGCGGCTCGGGCTCGAAGATCATCATGCCGTTCGAGGCATACGGTTCGGGCGCCGCCCCCTTGCCGCTGAGAGGACGGGTGAGCTCGTGGATGAGCGAGTACTGCGCGTGGTTGGTGTCCTGATACTCGTCGATGAGGATGTGCCGGAACCGGCGGCGGTACGTGTCGGCGACCTCGGGGAAGGCGCGGAACAGAAACACGGTCTGCCCGATGAGGTCGTCGAAGTCGAAGGCGTTGGCCTTCTGCAGCGAGCGCTGGTAGTCGCCGAACACCTCCGAGAACACCCGCTCGGCGGGATCGGCGAGGTTCGCCTGCCGGGCGAACGACTCGGCATCCTGCAGCTCGTTCTTGAGCTTGGAGATGCGCGACTGCACCGCCGCAGGTGTGAAGCCGAAGGCATCCGCCTCGTGCTCTTTGACGAGCCGCTTGATGAGCGCGCGCGAGTCGCCGGAGTCGTAGATGGTGAACGCCTTGGTGAACCCGAAGCGCTCGGCCTCACGACGCAGGATGCGCACGCAGGCGGAGTGGAACGTCGAGATCCACATGCCGCGCGACACGTCGCCGACGAGCTGGGCGACGCGTTCGCGCATCTCACCCGCCGCCTTGTTCGTGAAAGTGATCGCGAGGATCTGGCTGGGCCAGGCCTCCCTGCGGCGCAGCAGCAGGGCGATGCGACGGGTGAGCACGCTCGTCTTGCCCGAGCCGGCACCGGCGACGATGAGCAGGGCGGAGCCGCGGTAGGTCACGGCGTCGAGCTGCTGCGGGTTCAGCCCCGCGAGGAGATCCGCGTCGGAATGGTCCGAACTGCCGGGACGGGCGGATCCGGTGTTTCCGGGGGCGAGGAGGGGGGCGTCGGTCATGTCCCTTCGAGTCTAGGTCGCCCCGCCGACACCCGTTTCGACGGGATGAGGGCGAGGAGCAGGCCGAACGCCGCGAGCGCTGCGCCGAATCCGGCGGCGTATGCGGCCGTCGCGGCGGGGATCTCGAGGTACACGGTGATGCCGAGGATGCGCGAGAGCCCCCACGGCAGCAGCCCCATCTCGTCGTTCCACAGCGTCATCGCCGGCTCCAGGCCGATGATCGCGATCACCGCCGCGGGCACGGCGAGCCCGAGCCCGACCCCGGCGAGCACGACACCCGTCGCGCGTCGCGCACCCCGGGTGGCGGCCAGCGCCCACCCCGCCGCGACGAACAGCCAGACGAACAGGGCGAAGGCGATGGTGATGTACAGCGAGCGGCGAACAGGGTCGGTCCAGAAGGCGAACCAGTAACCGCCGGGCCCGGTGAACGAGAGCGCGAACAGCGTGAGCACGCAGCGCAGCACGATCACCCCGCCCACCGCGCTCAGCAGCGGCCAGGGCGAGTGCCGCCGCGAGAGCAGCAGCGTCACCGCGACGAACACGGCCCAGGCGCCGAGCGTGATCGCCAGGTGCGTCCACGACAGCATCGAGGTCTGCACGGCGCGCGTGGCCACGAGCAGGGCGCCCGGCACGGCCACCAGGAGCATCCGATCGGCCGACAGCATCCCCAGCGTCGACTCGGCCGCACGCCAGGGACGGGTCGAGGCGAGCCACGTCGCCCTGGCCGCGGCGGCTCCCGGACGGCGGACGATGCGCATCCGCGCCGACATCATCCCGATCACCAGCCACGTCAGGGCGAGCACGAGCAGCACGCGCGCGCACCACGACATCGCGAGATCGCGGTCGGCGCGCTCCACGCCCAGTTGCGCGGCCGCGAGGTTGTAGGCCGGATGGTCGACGTCGCCCTCGTAGGTCGCCAGGTGCGCCGCCGCGGCGGTCTCGAAGTCGTCGCGGGCGCTCTGCCAGGCCGCGTAGGCGTCACCGGAGAGGGTGTCGTGCCAGCGCGCCTGCTGCAGCACCATCGCGCGGTAGTGACCGAGCAGATCGAGGGTGTCCTGCTCGTAGTCGAGCGCGCCCAGGAAGCGGGTGCGCAGCTCGGGATCGCGCCAGGTCGCCGCATCCGTGCCGGCGATGAGCGTGCGCATCCGCTCCACGGCGTCCGATGCCGCCGCGCCCCCGTCGACGGCCTCGCCGAAGCGATCGCGCGAGATCTTGTAGATCACGTCGAGCACGGCAGAGTCGCCGGTGAGGATGTCCCACTCGAAGATCCACATCATCGGCGGCGGCTCGAGCCCGATCGCGGCCACGCGCTGCTCGGCGAACGGAGGGATGTACAGCCCCTGTTCGATCGCGGTGCGCGAGAGCGCCATGGCGTCGGCGATCGCCTGGATCGTCGCCGGATCGTCGGAGAACCACTGCCGCGCCCAGTCGACGGTGATCCCGCCCGGATCGCCGTCGGGGTCGCGGGCCAGGCGAACGGCCAGCTGTGCGTTGAGGTCGGCGAGCTGCCAGAACCCGGCCTTGCCGTAGAGGATCATGGGGCCCGCACGCCACGGTCCGCCGTCCTGCGCCCACGCCCAGATGCCCTCGATGCGATCGTTGCCGGCGAGGAGCTTCTGCAGCGCCCACTGGTATTCGGCGCCGAGATCGTTGGGGAAGGCGCCGTTGTTCTCGAACTCGCGACGGCTCTGGAACTCCACGATCCGCCGCTGATCGCCCTGCAGCAGGGTGTCGTTGAGGGGCAGCCAGCTGTAGAAGTCGCCGAGCGTGTACTTCGTCGACACGATGAGCGCGGGCGAGTCGATGCCGCCCAGCACGGCCTCGTACGAGTCCGTATCCGTGTGCATGTCGCCCACTGCGCCGACGCCGACGCTCCAGGTGCGGAAGATCACTTCGCGGTCTGACGCCTCGGCCTGCGCCGTGAGCGCGGTGAGCATGGCGCGCACAGCATCCGTCGTGGTCACCGCCAGCGAGGAGTAGTAGTCCCAGCCCTCGACGTCGTATACGCGCCCGGCCTCGCCGATGCGCACGAGCACGCCGTCCAGCGACGGCTCGGCGGCGTAGAGCTCGTCGAGCCCTGCGGCGTATAACTGCCAGAGGTCGGGGTTCGTCGTGTCGAGGGAGCCGAATCGGTCGGTCAGGTAGCTCTCGAGCGGGCTGGTCAGCGTGAGCATGTCGGTGCGCAGGAACACCTTCATCCCCAGCTCCTGCGCACGATCCCAGAACGGCCCGAACGCCTCGCGCAGGGCGAGCGCCTTGGCGATGTGCTCGTCGCCGTCGGAGTACACGCCGTCGACGCCGGAGAAGGTCACGAACTCGACGAAGCCAGGAAAAGCCAGGGCGTTGTATCCCTCGGCGAGCATGCGTCGCACATAGGCGTCGAACTCGTCGTATGCCGCGGCGAGCGCGGTCTGGTCGATGTAGGGCGCCTCGGGGAGGAACACGTCGGCGAAGGCCTTGGACGCGTGGGAGTAGTCGGTGCCGGGGCGCCACTGCTCCGGATCGACGGCGACCCCCACCGCGCCGAGATCGACCATGCGCAGCGGCATGCGCGAGGTGACGGTCTGGCCGATGAGCGCGCGCACGTCGCGCCCGGCCCGGATCGCGGCGGCGAGGTCGTACACGCCGCGCGTCGCACCCGTGACGGTATCGGCTTCGATGCGCAGCGCCTCGGCGGAGCCGGCGACGCGGTACGTGTCGTCGGTGTCATCCGCACCGGAGGCACCCACCGGCACCGAGACGGCGAGCGTGGCCGCACCGTCGATCGCCGCCGTGGCCTGCGCATCGTCGAGCTCATCGAGGGCGACGCGGATCCGCTCGTCCTGCGGGGCCTCCACGACCGTGAGCCGCGGCGAGGGGGTGGCAGGAGCAGCGGTGGCCGGTTCGGCGACGCCGCCCATCCGCTGGGCCGGTTCGGCACGGATGCCGAGCGCGTCGCCGACGACGGTGGCGACGCCGAAGCCGGCCCCGAGCAGTGCGATGACGACAAGGATCGCGACGATCCCGCGTCGCCTCGGTGCTCCCATAGAAGGACTCTAGCGAAGCGGGGATGCGCCCCCCGCCACGCATCCCCCGCTGCCCGGCCCGGCCGAACCCGTGGGTCGGCCGGGGGGTCTATGCGCGGCGCCTCCGACGCGCGGTGAGCGCGATCGCACCGGCCAACAGCAGGCTCAGTCCGAGCACGGCCGCCCCGATCGCAGGCTCGACACCCGTCACGGCGAGTCCGTCGTCGGGTCTGCTGCCGGATCCACCATCGCCGCCGGATCCGTCACCGGGGTCGGCGCCGCCGTCCGGGCCATCGCCGTCGCCCCCGGCTCCCCCGCCGTCTCCGCCACCGCCGGTGCCGCCAGGAAGGGAGCCGACGCGCAGCGCCTCCGAAGAGTATCCGTCGGCGAACCACCACACCGGACGCTGACCGTCGATCGACAGCGACGCGGGTGCCGTGGCGAAGCCCTCGTTGTTGATGTCGGGCAGCCCCGACGGCGCGGCGATGTGGACGATGCCGGGCTGGGCTGTGCCGTTGAGCGCGATCTGCGCCGAGCGTCCGTGGCATCCGTCGTCGCAGACGGCCCACAGCACGCCGAGGGCGGCGTCGTAGTCCAGACCCATGACGCCGGCGAGCCCCGGATCGATCTCCGCCACGAGCGTGGCCGCACCGGCCGCGAGCGCGAAGGCGTAGACGTGCCCGTTGTCCTCCATCGCGACGAAGAACAGTCCGTCGCCGTGCCCGGGGTACGCGGCGGGGTCGTAGCGGGCGCCGGCCGCATCGTCGTACAGCGCCCCCGCGAGTTCGGCGTCGGGCACCCACTCCACCGCCTCGATCCCGAGGTTGGCACCGACGGCGGGCAGCAGATCCGTGAGATCCCACTCCGCCTGGGCGATGAGATCGCCCGGCGCCGAATCCGGATCGACCTGCAGCAGCATGTTGAGGTTCACGCCCTTGGCGCTGTTGTCACGCTCGACGGCCACGTACACGAGCCCGTCGCCGTCGACGGTGATCCCTTCGGTGTCCGGGCCCGCGGCGCCCGGATCGGCGGCATCCTTCGAGAAGCGCACGCGCTTGCCGTCGGACCAGCCGTCAGCCTTGGCCACCGAGCCGTCGGGCGAGGCGGTGAGCTTCCAGATCCTGCCCTCGCCGTTGTCGACCGCCCAGAGGAAGGTGCCCTCCGCGGTCTCCTGCGTGTCGAGACCGGAGCTGTCCTCCAGGAACATCGGCTCGGTGTCGAGCACGCGGACATCCGGCGATCCTAGCCACGGCGAGACGGGGATGTCGCCGCCGCAGACGTTCGCCGCGCCCTTGGTCGGCTCCGCGGTGATATCGAAGTCGCCGGTCAGGTCGGGGCAGCGCCCCCAGGTGGTGGGCGCGTGGCCGTCTCCCCAGCGCACCTCTTCCAGAAGCACGTCACCGTCGAACAAGCGCACCGCATCCCCGCCGCCGAGACCGAAACCCAGCTCATCGCGCTCGATCACGAGGTAGCCGCCCGGGTCGATCGTCGTGCCCGCCGGGATCGTGTAGGAATGGCCGTCGTCCTCGTCCTTCACGACGAAACCCGAGACGTCGGCCGTCTCGGCCATAGGGTTGCCCAGCTCGATCCAGTCGTCGGGCGAACCGCCGTCGGACTCGACCTCGTTGATGACGACCTGCGCGCTCACGCACGTGTTGGCGGCACCCGGAGTGGCGTAGGCGAGCACGAAGGCACCCTCGCCGTCGGGGCAGCGCGCCAGGGTCGCGGCGCCGAAGTCGCCGTCGATCGCGGCATGCCCCTCCCACGCGCCCGTCTCGTCGACGAGCGATCCGGAGGGGTCGAACAGGCGGATCATGTCGGCGCTGCCGATCCCGATCGGGTCGCGGAAGGGAGCTTCCTCGCCGTCGACGATGCCGATGCTCGCCTCGTCCACCACGAGATACCCGCCCGGCTCGATGACCGATCCGGCGGGGAACGCCCACCGGTGATCGTCGGAGTTGTCGCGGATCTCGTAGCCGGAGATGTCGAGCAGCGCGGCGCCGGTGTTGACGAACTCCACCCAGTCGGCGGGCTGCGAGTCGACCTCGTTGATGCGGATCGTGCCCAGCGCTCCCGGGTCTCCTCCGTCGTCGTCCCCGCCTTCCCCGCCGTCGTCGGGGAAGACGTTCTCGGCACCCTTGGTCGGCTCAGCGGTCACTGCCCACTCCACCGCACCATCGATGACCCGCGCACCCCAGGTCGTCGCGGCGTGTCCCGCCCACGCGGTCTCGGTCTCCAGCGCGCCGGCGGGGTCGAACAGACGCACCCGGTCGGTTCCGCCGAGTCCGAAGTCGAAGTCGCCCTCACCGTCGATCAGCTCGTCGAGCACGAGGAACTCTCCCGGCTGCACGACGATTCCCGCGGGGATCGTGTACGGGTTCTTGTCGCTGTCGTCCTGCACCCTGTAGCCGCCGAGATCGATCGGCGCATCCGTCGGGTTCAGGAACTCGATCCAGTCGCCTGGCGTGCCGCCGCTGGATTCGACTTCGTTGATGCGGATGCCGGGTTCGGCGGCGAAGGCGGGCGGTACGGCGAGCAGGGCGGCGCCGAGCGCGCATGCGGAGGCGGCGGCGAGGCCGTGACGAAGGCGAGACATGGGACTCCTGGGATTCGGATGGGACCGTCCCAGATCATCGCTGCCGTATGGCCCGCTCCCGTCTGCCGGGTGTCCACCCGGTGAACGAAGCGGGTACGGATGGCGGAACGGCACGACGGGTTCGGGTACGGATGGCTGAGACCCTCGGCACAGATGGCTGAGCAGGAAGCCGTTTTCGGGGTGAAACCCAGGGTGTCTGGTCCAAAACGAGGAAGCCTTCAGCCGTCCGTCCCCGAAACGGGAGCAGGGCTCCGCCACCTGTACCGGCGCCGAGCGACCCACTCAGCCATCCGTGCCGGATGACTACCGGAAGAAGGCGACGCCGAGGTCGGGGTGGTCGACGAAGACGCCGTCGACGCCGGTGCGAGCGATCTGCGCCCACTCGCTCTCGTAGTCCCCGAACGCCGCTTTGCCGCCCGAGAGCCGGAATCGCCGGTCGAGGAAGGCGTTCTCGGGCCGGCACGTCCAGGTGAACACCCGCAGCCCGCGTTCGTGCGCCGCCTCGACGAGGCCTTCGCCCTCCAGCAGCATGCGCTTGTTCACGCTGATGCCGTCGACTCGCCCGACCAGCGCGTCGAGCCCCGCCGACGATACCTCCTGCGCGTACGTCGGCGCCGCCTTGCCCAGGGCCGCCACGAGGTCGGCGGGTCTGCCCACCGCCTCGATCAGATAGATGAGCGTCGCAGCGACGGCGCTGTCGCGGAACACGTCGAGGATGCCGGCCTCGAAGCACTCGATGGTCAGGGGCAGGTCGCCGTCCGCCCAGCCGTTCGCTCGCAGATCGCGCAGGATGAGCGGCGCCAGATCGAGCCCGATCCCGGCGAAGTACGTGGCGTGCTTGACCTCCAGCACCACCCCGATGACCCTCCCGTGCTCCTCGGATGCGGTGCGCACGAGGTCGAGCACGTCGACGAGGCGGAGGATCGGCTGTCCGCCGTCGAAGCTCGCGCTCGATGGTCGCAGCGCCGACAGCCGTTCCCGGCAGCGCAGGGTCGAAAGCTCGTCCCAGGTGAAGTCCTCGGTGAACCATCCCGTCAGCTGCACGCCGTCGACGCGCTTGGTCGTGCGGCGGTCGGCGAACTCCGGATGCTCGGCCACGTCGGTCGTGCCGGAGATCTCGTTCTCGTGACGCACGACGAGCACGCCGTCGCGGGTGGCCACGACATCGGGCTCGACGGCATCGACGCCCATCGCGAACGCGAGCTCGTACGACGAGCGGGAATGCTCGGGCCGATATCCGGGTGCGCCCCGGTGACCGATCACGAGCGGCGGACGACGGGGCATATTTTCAGGGTAGGACACGCCGTGGAGCCCCACTCGCAGGTAGTCTTGACGTACGCGCATCCCGACCTCGAGGAGTGAGGCCAACTCATGAGCAACTTCGCGTTCAACAATCCGGCGTTCAAGCAGCAGGATCCGCGCAACGTCGCGACCTATCCCGGGGCGAGCCCGCAGGGTGCTGCGCAGGCCGCGCAGACGGCGTCGGCCGCCCACGCGGGCATGAACGCCGCCGTAAACGCACAGCTCGAGGGCATATACGCCGCCCCGCCGGCCGGTGCGATCGAGACCGATCGGATGACCGTCGAGGACACGGTCTGGAAGACGGCCGGCCTGTTCGGCATCCTCCTGGTCACGGCTGTGATCGGCTGGTTCTTCACGCTGTCGAAGTTCGGCGGCGCGATCCCCAACCTCTCCGACCCGTATGTGCACTCCGCGGCGATGGGCCAGGTCGTCGCATGGCCGTGGATCGTCGGGGCGCTCGGCGGCTTCGTGCTCGCCATGGTCGTCACGTTCACTTCCCGCAAGAAGGTGCGGCCGGCGCTGATCTTCGCCTACGCGGCGTTCGAGGGCCTGTTCGTCGGCGGAATCTCGGCGTTCTTCGAGATCATGTTCCCGGGCATCGTCGTGCAGGCGACGCTCGCGACCGTCGCGGTCGTGGGTGTCACGCTCGCCCTCTTCGCCAGCGGCAAGATCCGCGCCTCGAAGAAGATGACCAAGATCTTCATGATCGCGATGCTCGGCTACCTCGTCTTCTCGCTGCTCAACGTCGGCCTGATGCTCTTCAACGTGCTGCCGCAGGATCAGATGTTCGGCATGTTCAGCGCCAAGGTCGCGGGCATCCCGCTGGGCCTCATCATCGGCGTGCTCGTGGTGTTCATGGCGGCGTACTCGCTGGTGCTCGACTTCGACCAGATCCAGCAGGGCGTGCGCAACGGCGCTCCCCGCGTGTACGGCTGGCTCGGCGGCTTCGGCATCATGGTCACCGTCGTGTGGCTGTACGTCGAGATCCTGCGGATCATCGCGATCGCCCGCAGCAACTGACGCGCGCACATCGCAGAACGGCCCGTCCCGCAAGGGGCGGGCCGTTCTCGTCATCCGGAAAAGTTCTTTATCTCACATCGACTCGGCGCGCAAGGTATTCCGTCCCGGCGCGCGGAGTGTCATGATGACGGCGTCCACTGATCGAAGGAGCACATCATGGGATTCATCGCATTCCTCATCCTCGGACTCATCGCGGGCGCCATCGCCAAGCTGATCCTGCCCGGCAAGCATGGCGGCGGCTGGATTATGACGCTCATCCTCGGCGTCGTCGGCGCGATGCTGGGCGGCTGGCTGGGAGGCTTGCTGTTCGGCGCGAAGATCGACGGATTCTTCGACCTCACGAGCTGGTTGCTCGCGATCGGTGGCTCCATCATCGTTCTGCTGATCTACGGCCTCATCGTGGGCCGGGGCAACAAGGTCGAGAGCTGACGGAAGACAACCCGAAACTCCGGGGCACACGCCCCGGGGATCATAAGCTAAGACCCCTGGTTCGCGACGCGAGAACGACGCGAACCAGGGGTCTCGGCGTGAGAGGTCACTCCCACTCGATGGTCCCCGGGGGCTTGGATGTGACATCGAGCACCACCCGGTTGACCTCGCGCACCTCGTTGGTGATGCGGTTGGAGATCTTCGAGAGCACGTCGTACGGCAGGCGCGTCCAGTCGGCCGTCATCGCATCCTCGCTGGAGACCGGGCGCAGCACGATCGGATGCCCATAGGTGCGGCCGTCGCCCTGCACGCCCACCGAGCGCACATCCGCGAGCAGCACGACCGGGCACTGCCAGATCTCGCCATCCAGGCCCGCCCTGGTCAGCTCTTCGCGGGCGATCGCGTCGGCCTCGCGCAGCACCTCCAGGCGGTCGCGGGTGACCTCGCCGATGATGCGGATGCCGAGGCCAGGGCCGGGGAACGGCTGACGTCCGACGATCGCCTCGGGGATGCCGAGCTCGCGTCCGATCGCGCGCACCTCGTCTTTGAAGAGGGTGCGCAGCGGCTCGATGAGCTCGAAGTCGAGGTCGTCGGGCAGCCCGCCCACGTTGTGGTGGGACTTGATGTTGGCGGTGCCCGTGCCGCCGCCGGATTCGACGACGTCGGGGTAGAGCGTGCCCTGCACGAGGAAGCGCACCTTCTCGCCGTCGGACTTCGCCTCGGCGACGAGCTCGCGCTGCACCTTCTCGAAGGCGCGGATGAACTCCCGGCCGATGATCTTGCGCTTCTCCTCGGGGTCGGTCACTCCCTGCAGGTGCCCGAGGAAGGTGTCGACGGCGTCGACCGTGATGAGGTGCACGCCGGTGGAGGCGACATAGTCCTGCTCCACCTGCTCGCGCTCGCCCTTGCGCAGCAGCCCGTGGTCGACGAACACGGCCGTCAGCTGGTCACCGATCGCCTTGTGCACGAGGGCGGTGGAGACCGCCGAGTCGACGCCGCCCGACAGCGCGGAGATGACGCGCGCATCGCCGACCTGTGCACGGATGCGCTCGACCTGTTCGGCGATGACGTTGTCGCTGTTCCAGTCGGCCGGAAGCCCCGCGCCCTTGTGCAGGAAGTTCTCGATCACCTGCTGGCCGTGATCGGAGTGCTTGACCTCGGGATGCCACTGCACGCCGTAGAAGCGGCGCTCGTCGTCGGCGAAGGCGGCCACGCCTGTCGCGCGAGTCGAGGCGAGCACCTCGAACCCTTCGGGGGCCCGGGCGACCTGGTCGCCGTGGCTCATCCACACGTTCTGATCTGCGGGCTGACCGCCCAGCAGCGTGCCGCCGTCACCGGCGAGGGTCGCATCCGTCGCGCCGTACTCGCGCAGGCCCGTGTTGGCGACCTCGCCGCCGAGGGTCTGGGCCATCACCTGGAAGCCGTAGCAGATGCCCAGCGTCGGCACGCCGAGCTCGAAGACGGCCGGATCCAGCTGCGGCGCGCCGTCCTCGTACACCGACGACGGCCCGCCGGAGAGGATGAGCGCCACCGGATTGCGCGCCGCGATCTCTTCGGCGCTCGCGGTGTGCGGCACGATCTCGCTGTACACACCGGCCTCGCGCACGCGGCGGGCGATGAGCTGGGCGTACTGGGCGCCGAAGTCGACGACGAGCGCGGGGCGCTGCGCGGTGTCGTTGCCCTCGACGGGGGCGTTCTGGTCGGGGGTGTTCTGACCGGTCAACGGGTGCCTTCCGTGGCGGGGGCGGATGAGGATGCGGCGGCCGGCTCGGCGGCGAGCTCCTGTTCGCGACGGGCGAGGTAGGCCTTGACCTCGCGCGCGACGATCGCCTCCATGAAGAAGGACAGCAGCGGGATCACACCGCCCAGGGCGAGCATGATGAACCGCAGGAACGGCCACCGCATGAGGCTCCACACCCGGAAGCAGGCGAACAGGTAGACGACGTAGAACCAGCCGTGCGCGATGAGGATGAGCAGCGAGATGTTCAGTCCGTCACCGGTGGAGACGAGGCCTTCGGCGCCGTCGACGACGGGGGCGAACCACAGCGGCCCGCCGGATCCGCCGGCGAAGAGCTCGAGCCGGATGGGCGTGTACTTGAGGATCATCTCGGTCACGAGCAGCAGCAGCATGACGCCCGTGATGATCGAGGCGACCTGGTAGAACTTCAGCGCTCCGCGGATCTTCGGGAAGGAGGAGGGCTTGGGTTCGGGCATGTCCTCATTCTAGCCGTCCGCCTGCGACATCCCGCTGTCTCCGCCGCCGGGCGGGCACCCTCCGGAGAACCCCACGGGGCCATCGAGCAGGAATCGAGAAGCGGCGGCCGAGCGCCCGCCGTAGCGTCGAGGACATGAACACCACCATCGACGCCATCACCCTCGAGACCACCGACCTCGCCGCCGCGAAGGCCTTCTACGACGCGGTCTTCGGACTCAGAGACCGCATCCGCCTGCGCGAGACCGCCGAACCCTCCGAGGGGTTCCGCGGGTACACCCTCTCTCTCATCGTTGCGCAGCCCGCCGACGCCCTGCTCCTCTTCGACGACGCGACCGCCGCCGGAGCGGTCGTGCGCAAGCCGCCGACGAAGTCGCTATGGGGCTTCGGCGGCGCACTGGAGGCGCCGGACGGCGCCCTGTGGAACATCGCCACCTCCTCGAAGAAGGACACCGCCCCCGCATCGCGCGCGATCGAGAGCGTCGTGCTGCTGCTGGGATCGGCGGATGTGCGCCGCAGTCGCGCCTTCTACACCGAGCGCGGCTTCGCCGTGCGCAAGAGCTTCGGCAGCTACGTCGACTTCGACACCCCCGCGGGCACGATCGGTCTCGGGCTGTACAAGCGCGCGGCCCTGGCGAAGTCGGTCGACGTCTCCGCGGAGGGCAGCGGCTCGCATCGGATCGTGATCCACGGCGGCGCGGATGCCGTCGACCCCGACGGCTTCGTCTGGGAAGCCTGATCTCCGCGGGCTCCCCGCCATCGCCGTGTCGGCGGCACGTGCGCGGCGGCGCCACCGGATGCGGCACCGCCTCAGCCGCGGCCGGCCTCCTCGAACTCCTCGACTTCGCGCTCCCACGCATCCTTGCCGAGGCGGTACCAGAGGTAGAAGGCGAAACCGGCGAAGACGGCCCATTCGGCGGCGTAGAAGATGTTGAGCCAGTTCACCGACGTGCCCTCGTCGGGCGCGGGAGACGAGATGGCGACGGTGCCGCCGAGCGGCTCGGCGGCCGTGAGGAACGGCCGGTAGACAGACAGCCCTTCGACGTCGTGCCAGCGCGAGAGCAGGGCGGCGGGAGACATGCGCCCCAGGCGCTGCGGATCGGTGCGCGGCGGCGGGGCGACCCCTTCGTCGGTGATGAGGCGGCCAGTGAGTTCGACGTCCGATCCGTCGGCGTGCTTCTCGAGCGCATCTACGGCGGAAGCAGCGGCCTTCTCATCGGCGACCCACCCGATCGCGACGGCGAGGGAGGTGGGCGTCTCGGCATCTGCGATCCGCAGCTGCCCGGTCACCCAGTACCCCTCGGCGCCGTCGTTGAACCGCGAGGCGACGACGAGAAAATCGCCGGGCACCCAGTGGCCGTGCACGGCGACCTTCTGGCCCTCTGATCGCGCATCGAGGTACGTGCCCGGCGGCAGCACATCCTCCAGCGGCACGACTCTCTCGGTGGCGCCGGGCTCGGGCGGATCGGTGTCGACGGCGCGGCCCAGCTGCCATTGGCCGAGCCACGCGAACACGCCGGCGACGACGAGGCACAGCCCGAGGAGGCCGAGCCAGCGCGGGCGCAGCAGCACCTCGCGCAGCGTCGGCGGGAATGGCGCCGGGGTCGCGGGGGCGGTCACGACGCGATCAGAACCGCTCGTACGGGGCGAGCACGACTTCGACGCGCTGGAACTCCTTGAGGTCGGAGTAGCCCGTGGTCGCCATCGACTTGCGGAGCGCTCCGATGAGGTTGGCGGTGCCGTCGGCGACCGGGGCCGGGCCGAACAGCACTTCTTCGAGCGGTGCGACGCCGCCGACGGCCACGCGGCGTCCGCGCGGCAGTTCGGCGTGGTGCGCCTCGGGACCCCAGTGGAATCCGCGGCCCGGCGCGTCCGTCGAGCGGGCGAGGGCGACGCCGAGCATGACGGCGTCAGCGCCCATCGCGAGTGCCTTGACGATGTCTCCCGAGGTGCCCACACCGCCGTCGGCGATGACGTGCACGTACCGCCCGCCCGACTCGTCGAGGTAGTCGCGGCGCGCAGCGGCGACGTCGGAGACGGCCGTGGCCATGGGCGCGTGGATGCCGAGGGTGACCCGCGTCGTCGAGGCCGCTCCCCCGCCGAAGCCGACGAGCACGCCGGCGGCGCCGGTGCGCATGAGGTGCAGGGCGGCCGTGTAGGTGCTCGCGCCGCCGACGATCACGGGAACGTCGAGGTCGTAGATGAACTTCTTGAGGTTCAGCGGGGCGGTGACGCTGGAGACGTGCTCGGCCGACACGGTCGTGCCGCGGATGACGAACAGGTCGACACCGGCGGCGACGACCGTCTCGTACAGCTCCTGGGTGCGCTGCGGGGTGAGAGACCCGGCGACGGTCACGCCGGCTTCGCGGACCTCGGCGAGGCGCCGGGTGATGAGCTCGGGCTTGATCGGCTCGGCGTACAGCTGCTGCATCCGCACGGTCGCCTCGGAGGGCTCAAGGCCCGCGATCTCCTCGAGCAACGGCTCGGGAGCCTCGTACCGGGTCCACAGGCCCTCGAGGTCGAGCACCCCGAGTCCGCCCAGCTTTCCGAGCGCGATGGCCGTGGCCGGACTCATGACCGAGTCCATCGGGGCGCCGAGTACGGGGATGTCGAACGAGAACGCGTCGATCGTCCACGCGGTCGACACGTCCTCCGGGTTGCGCGTGCGCCGCGAGGGCACCACCGCGATGTCGTCGAACGTGTACGCGCGCCGTGCGCGCTTGCCGCGGCCGATCTCGATATCCATGCTCACGCGCCCAGCCTACCCGCGGCGAAGATATCCCCAGGTCCTCATCAGGGACGGGCACCGGGCGTTCGGCGACAGTGTCAGTCGGCCGTGCGCAACTGCACGATCTGTTCTGACGATCCCCACTCCCGGTCTGCTGTCAGCACGCGCGCGTCAAACCGTGCGGCCATGGCGAGGCGTCGAGCACGATCATGCGGCGTCGTCGACGCGCGCGGCGTCTCGGCGCTCGGCGAGCAGCTCGCTCACGAGGTCCGCCCCGCCCAGCTGCCGCCGCATCAGCGCCTTCGCCTGGTCGCGCGTCGCCACGATCACGCCATCGCCCATCTCGATGAACAACAGGGTCGTTCCCTGGGTCCAGTCCAACCGCACGCGCAGCTCCGCGGGCACGACGAGACGCCCTCGATCTCCCATCGGAGCAGCCTATGTGGTATTCATGCCCGCATCGTGCCACTGCTGATGGGAGGGGTGTCAGCGGCCTGCTGCGCGGGAGGCGCGCTTCTGCTCCTGGAAGACCCGGATCGCCTCATACCGTTCCGCGGAGCGCGCTCGGCGCTTGGTCGCCTCCTGCTCGCGGTTCTTCGGCGGCGCGGAGGTGACGAGTCCGTCGAGAAGGCGACGGGTGGCTTGCTCGATCTCGGCGACGGCCCGGTCGAAGACCTCCTGATTGGCCCTCGACGGCTTCGTCGCCCCGGAGATCTTGCGCACGAACTGCACAGCGGCGTCGTGGCACTCCTCATCCGTCGCGGCGGGCTCGAGATTGTTCAGGGGGACGATGTTGCGGCACATGCCCGCACGCTACGCCGCCCCGGCGACATCGGAAACCCCGGGATACGCGCCCGCCGTCTGTCAGCGCTTGTAGTTGGGCGCCTCGACCACGATCTGCACGTCGTGCGGGTGCGATTCCTTGAGCCCGGCCGAGGTGATGCGCACGAACTTGCCCCGCTCCTTGAGCTCGGGGATGGTGCGGGCGCCGACGTAGAACATCGACTGGCGCAGCCCGCCCACGAGCTGGTACGCCACAGCCGACACCGGCCCGCGGTAGGGCACCTGTCCCTCGATGCCCTCGGGGATGAGCTTGTCGTCGCTGGGCACGTCTGCCTGGAAGTAGCGGTCCTTGGAGTACGAGGTCTGCTTGCCGCGCGTCTGCATGGCGCCGAGCGAACCCATGCCGCGGTACTGCTTGAACTGCTTGCCGCTCTGGAAGACGATCTCGCCCGGCGACTCGTCGGTGCCGGCCAGGAGCGATCCGAGCATCACGGCATCCGCGCCGGCGACGAGCGCCTTGGCGATGTCACCGGAGTACTGCAGTCCGCCGTCGGCGATCACGGGGATGCCGGCGGGCCGAGCCGCCAGCGACGCCTCGTACACGGCGGTCACCTGGGGCACGCCCACGCCGGCGACCACGCGGGTGGTGCAGATCGAGCCGGGGCCGACGCCCACCTTCACGGCGTCGACGCCCGCATCCACGAGCGCCTGCGCGCCCTCGCGAGTGGCGACGTTGCCGCCGATGACGTCGATGTGCGCGAACGACTCGTCGGCTTTGAGCCGCTGCACGAGATCGATCACGCCCTGCGACTGGCCGTTGGCGGTGTCGACGACGAGCACGTCGACGCCCGCGTCGCGCAGCGCTTCGGCGCGCTCCCACGCGTCGCCGAAGAAGCCGATCGCGGCGCCGACGCGGAGGCGCCCCTGGTCGTCCTTGGTGGCGAGCGGATACTTCTCGCTCTTGTCGAAGTCCTTGATGGTGATGAGGCCCGCCAGCTTGCCGTCCTCGTCGATCAGCGGCAGCTTCTCCACGCGGTGCTTGGCGAACAGCGCGATGACCTCGCCGGCGGCCACACCCACGGGGGCGGTGATCAGTCCCTCCTTGGTCATGACATCCCTGACGAGGGTGGTCTGGCGCTCGAAGCCCGAGACGAAGCGCATGTCGCGGTTGGTGACGATGCCCACGAGGCGCCCATCGGCATCCACCACGGGAAGGCCCGAGATGCGGTACGTCGCGCACAGCCCGTCGACTTCTTCGACGGTCGCCTCGGGGGTGGTCGTGATCGGATCGGTGATCATGCCAGACTCGCTGCGCTTGACCCGGTCGACCTGCGCGGCCTGATCGGCGATCGACAGGTTGCGGTGCAGGATGCCGATGCCGCCCTCGCGCGCCATGGCGATGGCCATGCGCGCCTCGGTGACGGTGTCCATGGCGCTGGAGAGCAGCGGAGTGGCGACCGAGATGCGTCGCGTCACCCGCGAGGAGGTGTCGGCTTCGCTGGGGATGACGTCGGTGTGACCGGGCAGGAGCAGCACGTCGTCGTAGGTGAGGCCGACGAATCCGAACGGGTCGTGCTGGTCCATGGGGCTCCTTCTCGTGACACGCGCGGGATCCGCGCGGGCGGCGGCCTGTCCTTCTCCGATTCTAAGCGCCGACCGACCCGCCGTATTCCCCGCGATCGGGCGGACATCAGTCTGGCGGAGCGGGCGTCGCGGGCAACGTGTGCGTCACGACCGTTGGCCGAAGCAGACCCGACGGATTACGCTCATACCGTCGACATCGAGGCCGATGCACCCGATACTGCCTCGGTCCCCCTCGGACAGGAGGCCCAGTGAGCCCGACGACCATGGCCGCGCGACGATCCGCCCCGTGGCTGATCGCGTTGCTCGGTCTTCTCCTCGCCGCCGTGATGGTGCTGTTCTCGGCACCCGGCGCGCACGCCGCCGATGCCCCGGACACCCCGGGCGGCGACCAGGAGCAGACCGATTTCTACTTCGCCGGAGTCATCACCTTCGAGGGCGAACCGGTGCCCGATGTGACCATGTCGGTCGACGGCGGCGGCTTCGACGCGAAGACGAAGACCGACGCCGAGGGCAAGTGGCGCCTGTACGTGCCCGAGAAGGACACGTACACGCTCAAGGTCGACGAAGACACCCTTCCCGACGGCGTCATCGTCGACGCCTCGCAGCTTCCCGAGGGCCTGCAGCCGGTGTCGGGCACGACGGCGTCGTTCGAGGCGGAGTTCGGCCTCACCGGAACGAAGATCGTCAACCTGTTCCTCGGCGCCGGCGAGCGGCAGACGGCGTCGTTCGTCGACCAGCTGCTCTCGCGCACGGTCGGGGGGTTGAACTTCGGCCTCCTGCTGGGGCTGGCCTCGATGGGCGCGGCGCTGATCTACGGCACCACACGGCTGTCGAACTTCGCACACGGCGAGATGGTCACATGGGGGCCGGTCGTCGTGGTCGTGGTCACCTCGATGCTGCACCTGCCGCTGTGGGCGGGCATCATCGCCGCGGTGCTGGCCGGCATCCTGCTGGGATGGGCCTCGGATGCCGTGATCTGGCGCCCGCTGCGCCGGCGCGGCCTGGGCGTGGTGCAGCTCATGATCGTGAGCATCGGGCTCTCGCTCGCCCTGCGCTATGCGCTGCAGTTCATCATCGGCGGCAGCACCCGGCAGCTGCCGGGATCGAGCCCCGAGCCGATGCGCCTGGGCCCGGTCAGCCTGTCGTACATCGATCTGATCGGCATGTCGGTGAGCCTCGTCGTCATCCTCGGCATGGCGTTCTTCCTCACCCGCACGAGGGTCGGCAAGGCGACCAGGGCCATCTCCGACAACCCGCAGCTCGCCGCCGCCTCGGGCATCGACGTCGACAAGGTGGTGCGGATCGTCTGGATCCTCGCGGGTCTGCTCGCGGCGATCTCGGGCATCCTCTGGGCGTACTTCCGCCCCGGAGTCAAGTGGGACATGGGTATGCAGATGCTGCTGCTGATGTTCTGCGCGATCACGCTGGGCGGTCTCGGATCGGCCATCGGCGCGCTCATCGGATCGATCATCGTCGGGCTCGCCGTCGAAGTGCCGACACTGTTCGGCGTCCCTTCCGACCTGAAGTACGCCAGCGCTCTCGTCGCCCTGATCCTGGTCCTGCTGCTGCGGCCGCAGGGGCTTCTCGGGCGCAAGGAAAGGATAGGCTGAGATGGATTTCGGCAGCATCTTCGGCAACACCGCCTCCTACCTGTTCAGCCCCACCACGATCGCCTACGCGCTGGCGGCCACGGGGCTCGCGATGCACTTCGGCTACGCCGGACTGCTCAACTTCGGCATGGCCGCGTTCATGGCGGTCGGCGGATACGGGTACGCCATCTCGATCCTCACGTTCGGCCTGCCCTGGTGGCTGGGCGTGATCGTGGGCGCGGCCTGCGGTGCGCTGTTCGCGCTGCTGCTGGGCATCCCCACCCTGCGTCTGCGCGCCGACTATCTGGCGATCGCCACCATCGCCGCTGCGGAGGTCGTGCGCCTGCTGTTCACGACCGAGCTGTTCAAGAAGTGGACGAACGGCTCCGGCGGCCTCTCCGGCTACCACACGGGTTTCCGCGATGCGAACCCGTTCCCTCCCGGGACGTACGGCTTCGGGCCGTGGACGTACAACGCGAACGACCTGTGGGTGCGCGTGTTCGGGCTCATCGTGCTCGCCGTGTCGGTTCTGCTCGTGTGGGCCCTCGTGCGCAGCCCCTGGGGCCGGGTGCTCAAGGGCATCCGCGAGGATGAGGATGCCGTGCGCTCGCTGGGCAAGAACGTGTTCGCCTACAAGATGCAGTCGCTCGTGATCGGCGGTGTCATCGGCGCGCTGGGCGGTGTCGTCTTCGTGCTGCCCTCCGCGGTGATCCCCGGCAGCTACACGACGTCGCTGACGTTCTTCCTGTGGACGATCCTGCTCCTCGGCGGTGCGGCGACCGTGTTCGGGCCCGTACTGGGCGCCGTTCTGTTCTGGATGGTGTTCGCCTTCCTCGGGGGCCTCCTCCCCCAGATGGCCGACTCGGGCATCCTGCCGATCACGGCCGAGCAGGGCGATATCGTCCGCTACATCCTCATCGGCGTCGTGCTCATGCTGATCGTGGTGTTCCGCCCGCAGGGCATCCTCGGCAACAAGAGGGAGATGACCTTTGTCAACTGAGAACCAGGCGTCAACGGAGAACCAGCCGATCGCCACGGGCCCCGCCGCACCGGGGGTGGCGAAGACCGACCCGATCCTCGTGGCCGACGGAGTGCGCCGCCGCTTCGGCGGTCTCGTCGCCGTCGACGTCGATCACCTCGAGATCCCGCGCGGAGCCATCACGGCGCTGATCGGGCCGAACGGCGCCGGCAAGACGACCCTGTTCAACCTGCTGTGCGGATTCGACCGCCCCAACTCCGGCACCTGGACGTTCGACGGCACCGCGCTGTCAGGCGTGCCCTCGTTCAAGGTGTCGCGCATGGGGCAGGTGCGCACGTTCCAGCTCACCAAGGCGCTGTCACTGCTGACGGTGCTGGAGAACATGAAGCTGGGCGCCCAGTCGCAGCGCGGCGAGAAGTTCTGGTCAAGCTTGTTCCCGTTCCTGTGGCGCGGCCAGGAGGCCGAGATCGAGCAGAAGGCGCGCGAGCTGCTCGCCCGGTTCAAGCTCGACGCCAAGGAGAAGGACTTCGCCGCCTCGCTCTCGGGCGGGCAGCGCAAGCTGCTCGAGATGGCGCGGGCCCTGATGAGCGATCCGACGCTGGTGATGCTCGACGAGCCGATGGCCGGCGTGAACCCGGCATTGACGCAGTCGCTGCTGGATCACATCCTGGGGCTCAAGGAACTCGGGATGACGGTGCTGTTCGTCGAGCACGACATGCACATGGTGCGTCACATCGCCGACTGGGTCGTCGTCATGGCGGAGGGCCGCGTGGTCGCCGAGGGTCCGCCCGCACAGGTGATGTCGGATCCCGCCGTCGTCGACGCCTACCTCGGCGCGCATCAGGATGTCGACCTGGGCGCCGTCACCGGACGCCTCGAGGTCGTGTCCGAGGAGGACCGCCGGGATCGCGAGGAGATCGAGGCCGAGGCGGAGGCCGAGATCGAGGAAGGGTTCGACGCGGCCGAGGAGGAGCGCTCATGACCGTCGAGAACGCGCAGCGCAACGGCATCCCCTCGCCGAGCGACGACGTGGTCGTCGAGCTCACCGACGTGCACGCCGGCTACCTGCCGGGGGTGAACATCCTGAACGGCGCGAACCTCGTGGCCCGCAAGGGCGAGCTCATCGGGATCATCGGACCCAACGGCGCCGGCAAGTCGACGCTGCTGAAGTCCATCTTCGGGATGGTGCAGGTGCGCTCGGGAAAGATCACCGTCAACGGCGAGAGCATCGTGGGCCTCAAGGCCGACAAGCTCGTCTCGCGCGGAGTGGCGTTCGTGCCGCAGACGAACAACGTCTTCCCGTCGCTCACGATCGCCGAGAACCTCCAGATGGGGCTGTACCAGAACCCGAAGATCTTCGCCGAGCGCCTCGAGTTCGTCACCGGCATCTTCGCCGAGCTCGGCGGGCGGCTGAAGCAGCGGGCGGGCTCGCTCTCGGGCGGCGAGCGCCAGATGGTGGCCATGTCGCGGGCGCTCATGATGGATCCGTCGGTGCTGCTGCTCGACGAGCCCTCGGCGGGGCTTTCTCCGGTGCGGCAGGATGACGCGTTCATCCGCGTCTCCGATATCAACAGGGCCGGCGTCACGACGATCATGGTCGAGCAGAACGCGCGGCGCTGCCTGCAGATCTGCGACCGCGGTTATGTGCTCGACCAGGGCAAGGACGCCTACGAGGGTCCGGGGCGCGAGCTGCTCAACGACCCGAAGGTGATCGGGCTGTACCTGGGCACCCTCGGCACCGACGACTGACCGACACGAACGCACGAGAGAAAGGGCTCCGGATCGGGTGATCCGGAGCCCTTTCTCTCGTGGTCAGCGCTTACTTGATGCGCGTCTGGACGTTGCCCGCCCCGTACTCGTAGACGCCGACGTCGGCGCCCTTCGGGTCGTTCTGGTCGTCGAAGGTGATCTCGCCGGAGTAGCCGTCGTAGTCGGCCGTGCCGCCGGACGCGATGATCTTCGCGCACTCGGCGAAGCTCGTGCACTTCTCACCCTTGCCGCTGCCGCCGGAGACCTCCTGCATGTTCTCGGCGATGTCGGCACCCTCGACCGATCCGGCCTTGAGGGCGGCCAGCGCGATCAGGATGACGCCGTCGTACGCCTCGGCGGAGTACGTGACGGCGTCGATCGGGTCGTTGCCCTTGGCGGTCCAGGCCGCGTTGAGGTCGTCGAGGAACGAGTCGGGCAGGTCGGCACCGGCGCGCGTCCCCTTCGACCCGGTCAGGTCGACGGGCAGGTCGGGGTAGTCCTTCAGATTACCGTCGACCAGGTACAGCGAACCCGGGTTGATGCCGGCGTTGACCAGCAGCGGTGCGATGGTCAGGAACTGGTCGTACGAGACGATGGCGACGGCATCCGGCTTGGCTGCGGCGATCGTCTGCACCTGGGCGTTGAACTGACCGTCGGTCTGGTTGTACGACGCATCGGCGACGACCTGGCCGCCCGTTCCCTCGAACGTGGTCTTGATGCTGTCGAACAGGCCCGAGCCGTACGGGTCGTTCTGGTAGATGATGCCGAGCGTGCTGTGGCCGTCTTCGGCCACCTGGTTGGCCAGCACCTCGCCCTGCAGGCTGTCGCTGGGGGCGGTGCGGAAGTACAGCGGGTTGATGCCCGTGAACTCCGCCGACGTGTTCGACGGCGACACGGTGAGGATGCCCGCACCGGCGTTCCCGTCGAGGATCAGCTTGGACACACCCGAGGATGCGGCACCGATCATGGCCGTGATGCCCGCACTCTGCAGGTTGGTGATCGAGGTCTCGTACGCCTTGTTGTCGAGGTCGCCCTCGTCTTCGGCGGTGAGATCGACGGTGATCCCGGCATCGGCCTCGTTGATCTCCGCGACGGCGAGCTCGACACCGGCGTTCATCGGCGCGCCGAGGAACGCCAGCGTTCCCGTCGACGGCAGGAGCGAGCCGAGCTTCAGTGTGAGGTCGACATCGGCCGGCGCGTCCGAGGACTCCGGAGTGGCGGCGTTTCCCGCACATCCGGTGATGACCAGTGCCGAGGCGCCGATCAGCGCGATACCCGCGAGTAGGCTCTTCCGCGAGCTCTTCGTTCGGTTCATTGATGCTCCTTTTGACAACAGCGAGCATGCTCGCGCATGCCCGGGGTGATCCAACCCTATGGCGCCGTTTCGCCCGGTGGGTATCGGTGCGCTAACGATCCGTCGTTCAGACCACCGCGCCGACCGCGGCGGCCTGCGCGGTACGGCGGTCGCGACGGCCGGCGATCGCCAGATCGATGAGGAAGACGGCGATCGCGACCCAGACGATCCCGAATCCGATCCATCGCTCGACGGGCATCGGCTCGCCCTGGATGAACGCGCCCGTGATGAACTGCATGACCGGGGTGATGAACTGCAGCATCCCCACGACCGACAGGCCGATCCGCCGCGTGCTGGCGGCGAACAGCAGCAGCGGCATGGCCGTGGCGATGCCGGCGAACGACAGCAGCACGGTGTGCGTCGTGCTGACCGTGCCGTAGGTGAGCGTGCCGAGCTGGGCGACGAGCACGAGCTGCACGACGGCGACGGGGACGAGCCAGAACGATTCCAGTGTCAGGCCGCTGAGCGCGTCCACGGCCGGGCCGATCTTCTTCTTGATCAGTCCGTAACTGCCGAACGAGGCGGCCAGGGTCAGGGCGATCCACGGGAACGATCCGTAGGCGACGACGATGACGACCACGGCGATCGCGGCGATGCCCACGGCGGTCCATTGCAGCGGGCGCAGCCGCTCGCCGAGCACGAAGACGCCCAGCAGCACCGTGAAGATCGGATTGATGAAGTACCCCAGGCTCGTCTCGACGATGTGGTCCGAGAGCGCGGCGAGCACGAAGACCTGCCAGTTGACATAGATGACCGCGCCGGCCAGCGCCGTCCAGCCCAGCAGTCGCGGCTGGCGCACGATCGCGAGGAAAGGCTTCCATCCGCGCACGACCGTGAGCAGCACGAGGCACAGCACGAACGACAGCAGCACGCGCCAGGCCACCAGCTCCCACGGGCCGGTGGGCACGAGCAGCAGGAAGTAAATCGGCAGCAGCCCCCAGAGCAAGTAGGCGGAGACGCCATAGGCGACGCCCACCGGTGAGGTGCGCGAAGGGGTGGTCACTACACGACCTTAGCCGCGTCCGGTCATGCTACGCGCAGGAGCGCGTCCTCGCGGTGGCCGACGATCACCCTCCGCATCCCGCGGAATCGACGATTAAGAGCGTCGCTCGGCGCGTCGATGAGCAGGCCGCGACCGGCGAACTGTGCGAGCTTGCGAGGAGGGCAGGCGATGAGCAGGTCCGCCGGGTCGAGCCGGGAGAGCAGCGCGGCGTCGATCTGCTGGTTTCCGCGGCCGAGCACCATGCCCTGACCGCCAACGGGAGACACCAGCACCTGGAACCGACCGGCGCCGACGGCGTCGTGCAGCGCGGTGGCGTCGAGATCGCTCCCCGTCAGCACCCCGTCGAGAACCACGTCGACGCCGAGGAGCGACGAGCTCAGCCCGAGGCGTTCCGCGATCCGCTGCACCGTCGTTCCCGGACCGAGAAGGCAGGGGACCCCCGGCTCCCACCGGCCGGCGACTTCGGCGGCGATACCGTCGACCGAGGACGGATCGCCCGGCGAGACGCCGGCCTTCCCGCGCTGCACGGCCTCGGGGGCGACGGGCACCAAGACATGACCGTACAGCCGTGCCGAGAGACGGCCCGCGCGACGCGCATCCTCGTCGATGTCGACGACCTCGGCGCGCTCGACCGCCCGGTGCCCCGCGAACACCGTGGCCACGAGCGGTCCGGCATGCTCCGGAGTGATCGCGAACACGCCGGAGTGCATCTTCACCCCGGCGGGGACTCCGAGCACCGGAATATCCTCGCCGATCACGGCGCAGACGTCCCTGGCGGTGCCGTCTCCCCCGACGAAGAGGATCAGCTCGGCACCCTCGTCGCGGAGCGCCTGTGCGAGCCGTCGCGTATCCTCCGCGGACGTCGACTGCGGAGCGGGGACGAGCACACGATGCCCGGCCCCCTCCCGTCGGCAGACGTCTTCACCGAGGACTCCTCCTCCGGTGAGGAAGACCGTCTCCGGACTGCGCGCGAGGATCGCGCCGACGGCCCGCCCCGCCTTCAGCGACGCCCGCGGAACCGCCCCCTTGGAGAGGGCGAGGCGCTGCACCCGGTCACCGTCGCTCCCCGCCAGTGCAACCTCGCCGCCGACACCGGCGACGGGGTTGACGATGAGGCCGCACGCGGAGGTCATCGGTGGAAGAGCTTCTCTTGCCGTTCGCGGGTCGGAGAATCCACCGACGGAGACCAGTGGGCCGGTATCCGCACGTCCTCTCCCAGATACTTGCGCCGATACGCGCGCCATGACGTCGCCCAGGTCTCCGGATCGGTCATCGACTGGGCATCGACGTGATGAATGCTCGACTTGTAGGGTGCACGACGGACGAACTCCGGGTCCTCCCTCGCCTCGGCGCTCGCCTGGCGGAGCGCGTCCACGTACTCGTCCAACTCCCGTCGCGCATAGGCCTCGGTGGGCTCGATCGTCGCCGGATCGGGCACGACGTAGGGGTGATGACTCGTCCACAGGTGCATGCCGAAGTCCGCGAGGCGCTGTCCGAGCTCTCCTGAGGTCACCCCGGTGTCACGGGCGAGACCGTCCCAGCTGTAGCGCACCTGCTCGATGGGAGGATGAGCGCCCTCCAGGTAGGCGGGGCGAACGCCCTCCACCTCGGACAGACGGCTCATGACGTAATTGTTGTTCAGCACCGCGATCTCGGCGACCTCCCGCAGACCCTCGGCACCGAGCGCCCTGATCCAGGCGTACGCGCGGATCAGGTTCGGCACGACGCCCCAGAACGGACGGATCGGCGCGGTCGTCCGCGGGCCGCGGTCCTCGAGGCGGAATCCGTCCTCGCCGCGGACGAGTCGCGGACCAGGAAGGAACGGCTCGAGCTCCGCGGTCGCGCCGATCGCCCCTGCCGCGGGACCCCCGCACGCGTGAGGTGTGGAGAACGTCTTGTGGAGGTTGAAATGGCACAGATCGAATCCCGCCTCCCGCGCCCGGGTGATACCGAGGATGCCGTTCGCGTTCGCCTGATCGTAGACGCACAGTGCACCCACCTCGTGCGCAGCGGCGACGATCTCCGCGATCGCCGGATTGAAGATCCCGGTATCCTCCGGGTTCGTGATGAGCAGCGCCGCTGTGCGCTCCGACAGCGCCGCGCGCAGGGCATCCAGCTCGATCAGCCCGTCGTCGCCGGGGTACAGCGTGACGACGCGGTAGCCGGCGGTCTTCGCCGTCGCCGCGTTGGACGGATGGGAGAAGATCGTCGTGACCACCTCGTCCCGCTGTTCTCCCTCGCCGCGGTCGGCGTGGTACGCGCGGACGATCTGCACGTTCCCCCAGATCGCGGCCGACCCCGCACCCGCCTGCAACGAGACCGCGTCCATGCCCGACACGGACGCGATTGCGCGTTCCAGCTCGTGGAGGATCTCCAGCGTCCCCTGAACCGTGGACGGATGCTGCAACGGATGCGTCTCGACGCTCTGCGCGGCTCCGGCGAACTCCTCGTTGACCTTGGGGCTGTACTTCATCGTGCAGGTGCCCTGGCCGATGTCCACGTTCAGATCGGCACCGAGGGTCTCCTGCGACAGCCGGAGGAAATGCCGCAGCACCTGTGCCTGACCGACCTCGGGAAGCGCCGTCGGCCGCGCACGGCGCACGGCCGCTTCCGCACCACGGGAGAGCGCTTCCAAGGCGGCCGGATCAGCGAGCGGAACGCGGACGCCCCGCTCGCCCTCACTGCCCAGGGCGAAGATGAGCGGCTCGTTCCAGCGCGCGGCGTGATAATCGCGGGGCGTCCGCCCCTCCTGATCGGAGAGCGCGGCGAGCGGTGTGCGAGCGGTCAGGATATCCGTCATGCCAGGATCCCCTCCAGGGCGTCGGCGAGCCGGTCGATGTCCGCGCTCGAATGAATCTCGGTGACGGCGAAGAGGACCGTCTCGCCGAGATCGGGGAGCTCGCGCCTCAGCGGCACCGCCCCGAAGATCCCGCGCCCGCGCAGACCGCTCTCCACCTCGGCGGCCGTCCGGCCCTCGAAGCGGACGGCGAACTCGCGCCAGTGCGGGGCATCGGCGGCGATGATCTCAGCGCCGGGGAGAACACGGATCCTCTCGATCGCGTAGCGGGTGTTGGCGGCCACCGTCTCGCCCAGCTCGCTCAGTCCGTGCGGTCCGAGGAGGGACAGGTACACGCCGGCGGTGATCCCCCACAGGGCCGCAGCCGTGCCGACCCACTCGATCCCCTCCTCGCGCATCGCCAGGGACGTGCGCTCATAGGCCACGTCGGTGAAGCCGAGCTCACCGTCCTCGACGGTCGGCGCGATGCCGAACAACCGGGACGGGAACTCGTAGACGAACGTCTCCTCGTCGTGTGTGGCGATGAAACCGCCGTGCGCACCGCCGAAGTGCATCCCCAGCCCCAGCGCCTGGATGTCTCCGCAGAGGATGTCCGCGCCGGACGAGGCGGGACTCTCCAGGAATCCGAGTGCGAGCGGCTCCACCCCGCAGATCAGCAGACCCCCCGCGCCGTGTGCGATCCCGGCGATCGCCGAGAGCTCAGTCTCGACCACGCCGAGCGCATTGGGCGTCTCCAGGTACACGGCGGCGACGTCATCGCCCATCCGTTCTTCCACCGCCGAGGGGACGACTCGCCCCGTCTCACGGTCGACGGGCAGCACGACCACGGTGGCCGCGCCCTCCAGATACGACTCGATCTTGCGACGCTTGTCGGCGAGCACCGCGTCCGAGACGAGGACGGTGGCGCGGCCGGTCATCCGCACGGCCATCCTCAGCGCGGTCGCCGCAGCCTGATAGCCGTCGTAGTTCGGTACGTTCACGACGTCCATCTCCAGCAGATCCGCCATCAGGCTCGTGTACTCGAAGATCGCCTGCCACTTGCCGTGGTCCTCATAGGGCTCGCCCGCGTAGGCGGTCAGGAACTCCGCCCGCGAGTTGATCTCGCCGCAAATGGAGGGGACGTAGTGCTGATAGCAACCGGCGCCGAGGAAGGAGAGCGTCTGGCCGGCGGTGACGTTGCGCGCAAGCAGGCCGTTCATGTGGCGGCGGAGGGCGACCTCCGATTCCAACGCCGATGGCAGGTCGAGTTCGCCCTCGAAGCGCAGAGCATTCGGGATCGAGGCATAGAGCTCGTCCACGTCGGCGACACCGACGGTCGCCAGCATCTCCGCTTTGACGACGGGAGCGGAGTTGGGGATGTAGGGATGTGCAAACCGCGCGACCTCGCGCATGGACTCCTCCTTCGGGGTGAACTCCTCCACGATAGGAACCGGCGATTCGGTCGAACAGCATCCGCAATGTACATCTTCGACGGCGGGGACGCCGTTGTGGAGAGGTCGTCTTCGCCGCGACCGAAGACGCATGAGAGAGTGAGGCATGGTCCCCCTCCGCACCGTCCTCGCCCACCCCGATCTGGGCCTGCGTCTGCTCACCGGCGACCCCCTGGACCTCGACGTGCGATGGGCGCACGTCAGCGAGCTCGACGACCCCACCCCTTGGCTCGAAGGCGGCGAACTGCTCCTGACCACCGGACTGAGCGCCTCCTGGGATGGCGACGACGCCCTCCGCTACTGTCAGCGGCTGGTCGAGCGAGGGGTGGTGGCGCTCGGAGTCAGCGTCGGCTCCGACCTCACGCATCAGACGATCCCCGAGGCGCTGATCGCCGCCGCGGAGAAGACGGGATTGCGCCTCATCCTGGTGCCGCAGCGGACCCCGCTGCAGGCCGTCGTCCGCGCCGTCGCCGACGCCATCAGCGCGGCGAGCGCCCAGCCTCTGCGCTCTCTCGTCGACGCGCAGCAGCGGCTGATGTCAGAGGCTGCCTCGGGAAGCGGCCTCGAGGGCGCCGCCGAGCGTCTTCGCGCGATGTCTGGACTCGCGGTGTCCGTCTACGACATCCGGCTGCGCCCCGTGATCAACACACCGGACATCATCCTCGGCGACGAGCTGAGCCGTCGGATCCGCCGACAGCTCCTGCGCGATCGACAGGGCGCGATCTCGATCCAGGAGGACGCCGGGCGCTCGATGGTCGTCTTCCCGCTGGTGACCGAGGGAAGGGCCCGCGGATTCGCCGTCTCCGCCAAGCGGGTGCCTTTCACCGCGGAGGAACGCGCGCTCCTGAAGGTCGCCGCACCCGTGCTCGGACTCCTCCTCGACCTGCGGGACATGGCCGGTGCCCCGCTGCGGAACGCGCGGGCGACTCTGGCGGCGATGCTGCTGGCGGCGAAGGAGAACTCTGAGAACCTCGCGGCGGTCTTCTCCGCGGCGAGGGTCGATGCGGCATCCACGCAGGTCGTCTGCGTGCGCACGCAGTCGGTGGCTCAGCGTCGTGCCTTCCTCGCCGGCCTCGACGACCTCGCCGGCGACGCCCTCGTCCTGAACGATCAGGATCAGACGACCGTGATCCTCTGCGATCCCCGCCCGGACGTGTTCGATCGCCTCAGCGCGCTCATCGCGGAGCTGGGCCTGGGCGACGCCGGCATCGGCGAGGCGGGTCCTGCGGAGCGGACGCCGCAGAGCCATACCGAGGCGGTGCGGGCGCAGAGCGCCGCGCGCACCCGCGGGATACCCCTCGCAACGGCCCCGAAACAGGGACACCAGCTGCGGCGCATCTTCCTCGCGGACGAGGATCGGCTCTCCGAGTTCTCCCACGGCGTGCTCGCGCCGCTGGAGGCGCACGATCAGGCCAACCCTCGCCACGAACTGCTGCCGACGCTGCGCGCTTACTTCGATTCCATCGCCAGCATCGAGGCCTCGGCGGTGACGATGCAGATCCATCGCCACACGATGCGCGCCAGGCTCAAGAGGATCACCGAGCTGAGCGGCTACGACATCTCCGACTCCTCGCAGTACCTCGAGCTCTGGCTCGCGGTGGAACTGCGCAACCAGCGCGTCGGCTGAGACGATCCCCGCGGACGGGTCATGGCTTCGCCCTCACCGATCTGTACGGTCCGGGGACGCCGCCGACGAGCTTGTACATTCCGGCGATCCCGTTCGCCCGCTCCGCTGGTTAGCGTCGCAGAAACGCTCTCGAAGTCGGAGGAATCATGAACTGGGATCGGATCTATCAGATCGGCGTCGTCGTCACGGATCTCGATGAGGCCATCGCGCACTATGCGAAGGCGGGCATCGGCCCGTTCCACGAGGGACCGTCCGAGACCGCATCGGACCGGCGCGTTCACGGGGTGCCCTCGGACGCCGTGGTCCGCGGCGCCTGCGTGCAGCTCGGTCCGATCGAGTTGGAACTGCTGCAGCCGGTGAGCGGCGACAGCGTCCAGGCGGAGGTCCTTCGTGACAGGGGCGAGCACGCGTTGCACGTCTGCGCCTATACGGACGACCTCGACGCCGATACCGCGGAGATGGCGGAGGCGGGATTCCCCGTCGTGTCCGAGGGCAGCCTCACCGACGGCGGCCGTTTCGCCTACTTCGATACGCGTGCCGTCGGTGGACTCATCCTGGAGCGGCACGAGTTGCCGCGTTAGTCCTCGCGCCGACGGCCGCGCCCTCAGAGCTTCCGCAGCCGGGGGGCGAGCCGTTGCTCGAACAGCTCCATGAAGCGCCGCTGATCCTGACCGGGTCCATGGAACACGAGATGCGTGAACCCCATGTCCACGTACTCCTTGATCTTCTGCACGGCGTCGTCGGCGTCCGCACTGACGATCCAGCGCGAGGCGATCTGCTCGATCGGCAGCGCGTCGGCCGCCCTTTCCATCTCCACCGGGTCAGTGATGTCGTGCTTCTGCTGCTTCGACAGAGACAGCGGCGACCAGAAACGGGTGTTCTCGTACGCCTCCTCGAGCGTGTCCGCGAACGACAGCTTCATCTCGATCATCCGTTCCGTGCTGCCCTCGGTCTTTCCTGCGGCCTGTTCGCCCGCCGCGACCGCGGGAAGCAGATCGTCGACGTAGAGCTCGCGCCCCTTGCCGGAGGTGCAGATGAACCCGTCACCGGCGCGACCGGCGTACTTCGCGACGGTAGGGCCCCCTGCGGCGATGTAGATCGGGATCGGTGAAACGGGGCGATCGTAGATGCTCGCATCGTGGGTCGAGTAGTAGTCGCCCTCGAAGCTGACCCGCTCCCCCGCCCAGAGCGCACGCACGAGCCGCACAGCCTCGCGGAGCCGGGCGAAGCGCTCGCGGAACTCCGGCCAGACCTGCTCTCCTGCTCCCTGGAAACCAGTCGCGATCTCATTCAACGCCTCGCCGGACCCCACGCCGAGGATGATGCGCCCCGGGTAGAGGCAGCCGAGAGTGGCGAACGCCTGCGCGAGGACAGCCGGATTATAGCGGAACGTGGGGGTGAGCACCGACGTTCCCAGTCGGATCCGGTCCGTCCGCTCCCCCGCCGCGGCGAGCCAGGCCAGAGCGAACGGCGCATGACCGCCGACGTGGCGCCAGGGCTGGAAGTGATCGCTGACGGTCGCGGAGTCGAATCCGTGCCGCTCGGCCTGCACGGCAAGCTCCACCAGCTCTCGTGGTCCGAACTGCTCGGCGGACGCCTTGTATCCCAGACTCAGCGCCATAGCTCCTCTTTCTCTCCGTCCTGCGCAGTGTTGCGCAGGCTCACCGCCTCGCGGAGATGCGGGAGCACCTCTCCCACGAGCCTCTCGAGCTGATCGGGTTCGTCGTAGACCGGGTTGACGATGAGCAGGTCGGGATCACCGACCTCCGCCAGACTCTCGAGAGCCTCGGCGCATTGCGCGGCGGTGCCGAAGACGGCGACGTCGGCGGCAAGGCTGTTCGGATCGCGCGAGGAGCCCCAGTGCGCGGCGAACCAGTCCACGATCCGCTCCTCGGCGCGCTCGCGCGTGCTCTCCACCGCGAAGTAGACCTTCTTGGCGATCGTGAACCCCGGTCGATCGAGAAGAAGCGCGCGCAGACGACCGGCGACCTCGGCGAACGCTCTCGACGAGGAACCGCCGGCGCCCACCCAGCCCTGTCCGACCCGCGCGGCTCGTACCAGCGCCGCCTGCGAGGATCCGCCGAACCAGATCGGCGGATGGGGCCGCTGGATCGGCTGCGGTTCCATCCGCGCGCCCTCGAGTCGTCGGTACTCGTCGTCGATGTGCACCGAGGTGCTGGTCCACAGCGCCCGGATGACCTCGACGGCCTCGTCCAGCCGCGCACCGCGCTCGCGCGGCGACACCCCGGACGCGGCGTACAGCTGCGGCATCTCCCCGATGGCGAGCCCGGCGATCAGCCGCCCGCCGCTGAGCCGGTCGACGCTGGTGAGCTGCTTGGCAAGGACAACGGGGTTGCGCGGCGGGACGATGATCGCCGCACTGCCCAGGCGGATGCGCTGCGTGCACGCCGCGACGAAGGCCAGGTTCACGATCGGCTCCAGGCTCGGGTCCGAGCCGAGCATCTGCTCCTGGACCCAGAGGCTGTCCAGGCCCAGTTTCTCGGCCCTCCCGGCGAACCGGGCGGTGAGCTCGTGGTGCCCTGGCGCTGCCGCTGAGCTCTGCGGCAGCGCGATCCCGACGCGCATCTCAGGCCCCGCCGTCCTGAAGCTCGGCGATCAGGGCCGTCACGCCGTCGAGGTCGTCACTGGCGTCGAACGCGATCTCCGTGATCCCCGCCTCGGCGAACGCCTCGATCGTGCGGTGGCACTCCTCGGCCGTCCCTGCCACGCAGTACTGGTCCACGAGCGCGTCCGGCAGCAGCTCGTCGAGCGGCTCGCCCGCATCGAACGCTTCACGGATCCGCGTCATCCTCTCGACGTCGAGCTCGCTCCAGTCCAGGAAGAGCTTTGAAAGGAAGGCCACCTGCGACCACCGCGCGATGAAATAGCCGAGAACGCCGCGCATGCGGTCGCGCGCCTCCGCCCCGTCCTCATCGACCGCGATGGGCAGATAGGCCACGACCGGCACCTGCCCCCGGCCGGCATCGACGGCGGCAGCGGCGACCCGTCCCGCCGCCCAGCGCGCGTGCTCCTGCGAGCACATCATCGTGAGCACGACGCCGTCCATTCGCCGCCCCGCCTGCTGCAGCGCCTTGGGACCGACTGCGGCGACATACACCGGCGGGATGGCCGACGCTCCGGTCAGACGCAGCCCCTTCGACGTGTGCAGCACTCCCTCCTGATCGAGCGCGGAGCCGGCGAGCAGCGTGCGCAGCGCCGAGACCGCCTCGTCTACGATCCGTAGCGGTGGCGACGCCGGCTGAGCGATCAGCGCGCCACGCTCGGCGACACCGGAGCCCAGTCCGATGATGATCCGGTCGCCTCCGATCTCGCGAAGACTGCGGATGTCCATCGCCATGGATGCCGGATGCCGATGCTGCGGAGCCAGCACGCCGAACGCGAGTTCGATCGTGCGGGTACGCGCCAGCGCGGCAGCCACGATCGGCATCGCCCCGCGGTGGAAGAGATCCTCCGACACCCACACGCGCCGCACGCCCCGCGACTCCGCCAGGACGATGTCCTCGACCGTCCGCGCGGCGTCGCCGTGATTGGAGAGGTGGATGCTGAGTGCGGGCAGAGCCATCTCGATCAGCGGACTTCGAGGAGCTCGTCGCGCGGGATCGAGGAGAGCATCTCCGGGTCGTCCGCCGTGACGATCACGTGCTCCTCCAGCGCGAAGACGCCCAGCCCGCTCGGGTCGTAGAGCCACGGCTCGACGGCGAGGACCATCCCCTCCTGGAGCACCTCGTCGTTGTATGGCGTGAGCATGATCGGCTCGTGCAGATCCATGCCGATCCCGTGCCCGATCATGTCGAGACTGGTGAGTCCCGATTCCTCGATGACGCGTGCGGCAGCGAGGAAGACCTCCTTGGCCGGTACGCCGGGACGGCATTTCGCCACCGCGGCCTCCTGCGCACGGACGGTGATGTCGTAGACCTCGCGATGACGGTCGGTCGCCGTGCCGAGCAGAGTCGTGTACGCCACGTCCGTGACGTACTGGCCGTACTTGGCGCCGGTGTCGATGATGAGGAGGTCGCCGTCGATGAACGCGCGATCCTGCGGCAGCGAGTCGCTGCAGTGGTAGCGGTCGGATCCGGCCCTGATATTGCGGAACGAGGTGTCGTCGCCGCCGCGGGCCATGATCTCCACGGCGATGCGGTTGCCGACCTCTCGCTCGGTCTGCCCGAGCGCCAGATCGTTGCGCGCGGCCGTGATCGACTCGTCGGCGATCTTGGTGAGCCAGCGCATCCGATCCATCTCCCGTGCCGACTTGATCATGCGGCAGCCCCAGATCACGCGAGCCGCGCTGCGCATCTCCCCCGAGACGAGGTGCTCGGTGACATAGATCAGGTCGTCGAAGTTCCACCCGGGCGACAGGTGCGTGCCCCGCTCGAAGCCGACGACCGCCGTCGCCCCGCCGAGGTTGCGGACCGCATCGACGAGGACCCGCCCGAAATCGCGGGGGGCCGCGTGCGGTTCGGGGAAGATCGCGTACTCGTCGACCCAGGACGACGACCAGGCCGTTCCGGAGAAGAACCGCGGGATGATCAGCACCGGATTCTTCGTGCGGTGCAGAAGAAGCGCTCCGGTGGGGAACGACTTCGAGTTCCAGTGCCCGTTCTGGAAACCGGAGAAGTACTCGACATTCTCACCCGAGGTGAGCACGACGACGTCGAGTCCGTCCTCCGCCATCAGCTCCTGCGCGCGGCGCACGCGCGATTCGTACTCGTCCTGCGGGAAGTCGGCCCACTTGAGCTTGTACTCCTCGGGAAACGCCATGTCTGTTCTCCTCTTCGTCTTCGTCAGGGATGGGGCATCGGGGCCCGTCGGAGAACGGGCCCCGATGAGGTCACTTCTGGGGGAACGAGCGATCGGCCTTGTCGGTCTTCTCCACGAAGTCGTTGGTGAAGGCCTTCGAGAGGTCGACGTCGCCGGTGAGCTCGCCGAGTTCGGTGAGCATCTCGACTTGCTGCTCCCAGGCGTCGGCGTTGTGCATGCCGAGTCCGTTCTCGTCGGTGAAGTCGTTGACGAGGAAGCGGCTGTCCATCTCGAAAGTCGCCTGCAGGGACTCGGCGTTGACGTTCGCGTACATCCCCGCCATCGCCTCGGAGGTGCCCTTGGGGTCCTCGAGCGCGGCCCGCAGTCCCTTGACGGTGGCGCGCACGAAGCGCTCGACCAGGTCGGGGTTCTTCTCGATGAGCTCCGGGGTGGTGAACAGGCTCGTGGACGGAGCGATGTACCCGGCATCCGCGACGGTGAGGATGTTCACCTCGTCCTTGAGGTCGAGCGCCGCGAGGTTGCCGAGGAACGTTCCGGCCGCGTCGACCTGCCCCTCGGAGAGAGCCGCGAACTGCGCACCGGGGCTGAGGTTGACGAAGTCGATCTCGCTCTCGTCGATACCCTTCAGCTGCAGCGCGGCGAGGGTCGCGAGGTGCCCGGAGGAGGCCACGGCCCCGCCGATGGACTTGCCACGCAGATCGTCCCAGTCCTCGATTCCCGAGTCCTTCATGGTGATCACGGCGTTGGGCTGCTCCTGGTACTGCTGCATGACCGAGACGAGCTCGATGCCCTTGGTCTGGGCGGAGATGACGTGCGACGCCTCGCCCGTGCCGAACATGACCTCGCCGTTGGCGACGAGCTGCACGGAGGTCGCGCCGCCGTTGCCCGGCTGATCGACGAGCTGGATGCCCTCCTCCTCATAGAACCCCAGCGCCTTGGCTGCGGCGTACGGGAGGGTGATCTGATCAGGGACCCAGGAGTGGCGCAGGGTGACCAGGTCCAGGCCGCCCTCGCCCTCGGATCCGCCCGGTTCGTCGGAGGATGCTGCGCACCCGCCGAGGGCGAGAGCAAGCGCCACGGACGCGCCGACGGCGGCGATGGCCCGGTACTTCAGTGTGCGGTGCATGGATGCTCCAAAGGGTTGGTGTTTCGGGGTGTGTGTTGCAGGACGTCAGGCCGACTCTCTGGCGGTGCGCGTATTGGCGCGCGTCCCCACCAGGAGACGACCCAGCAGGCGGACGCCGAAGTAGAACAGCATTCCGACCGCCGAGATGAAAACGATCGCCGCGAAGACCTCGGCGGTGTCGATCCGGCTGTTCGCCATCAGGATCTGGTAGCCCAGGCCCGCTCTGGCGCCGATGAACTCGCCGACGATGGCACCCACCACGGCGAGCGACATGCCGACCTCGAGCCCGGCGAAGATCTCGGGGAGGCTCGCGGGCAGGTAGATCATGCGGAATTTCTGCCAGCCGTTCGCCGACACCGAGTGCATGAGCTCCAGGAGGTTCACGTCGACGCCTTCGAAGCCGACGACGGTGTTCACGAGGATCGGGAAGAGGCAGATCAGCGCCGTGATGGCGACGATCGACGATTCGCCCACTCCGAACCAGATGAGGAACAACGGTGCGAGCGCGACCTTGGGCACTGTCTGCAGGAACACGACCCCGGGATAGATGATCGTCCGCAGCGGTTTCGAGTAGAAGATCCCGAGGGCGAGGATGAAACCCAGAAGCGAGCCGACGAGGAACCCGATCAGGATCTCCCGTGCGGTCACGAGGGTGTTCGACCACAGCGAGTCCCAGTTGAGGGCGATCGACTGCGCGATGAGAGAAGGCCCCGGCAGGATGAATGACCGCACCCAGCCGAACTGCGACGCGAGCTCCCAGAGCACCAGGAGCGCGCCGTAGAAGATGATCGCGGGCAGACTCGTCAGGGCTTTGCGCAGGCCGTTGCGGGCGGGTTTCTCCACCGCGACCGTCGTCGTGCGCGGGCTGTCGACAGAGGTTGCGTCAGTCATGGGGTTCCAACATCTCCCGGAGTTCGTGGGCGAGCCCGATGAAAGTGGGGTCGTCGCGATGATCCGGTACGCGCGGGCGGGGAAGATCGACCTGCTCGAACTTCTGCACGGCCGTCGGCCTCGGACCCATGACGAGGACACGGTCGGACAGGAGCACGGCCTCGTCGATACTGTGCGTGACGAAGAGGATGGTCTTCCCCGCCTCCGCGTGGATACGCAGGAGCTCGAAGCCCATCCGGTCACGGGTGATGAGATCCAACGCGCCGAAGGGCTCGTCCATGATCAGCACGCCGGGGTCGTAGGAGAGCGCCCTGGCGATGGCGACGCGCTGCTGCATCCCCCCGGAGATCTGATCGGGACGGTGGTCGGCGAAATCCTCCAGGCCGACGAGCTCCAGGAGCTCACGTCCACGGTTCTCCTTGTCCTTCCGCGACCATCCGAGCACGTCGAGGGGAAGGGTCACGTTGCGCAGCACCGAGCGCCACTCCACCAGGGTCGGTCGTTGGAAGACGAATCCGAACTGACGCGCCGCCCGCGCCGCGGATGGAGGGAGGCCGTCGATGAGGATGTCCCCGCCGCTCGGGGCGAGGAGGTCGCCCACCATGCGGACCACCGTGGTCTTCCCGCATCCGGAAGGGCCGATCACGGAGACGAAGCTTCCCGCCTCGATGTCGACGCTCACGGAGTCGACGACCTGCATCGGTCCCGAGGCGGTCTGGAACGTCTTGCTGACGTCCCGGAGCGAGACCGCGGCTCCGCCGCTGCCAGTTGTCATATAGAGATCCCTCTCGTCGTCTTCGACCGCGGCGTCCGGCCCCGTGGCGAATGTCTTGAACTTATGACGGACGAATCACCCCCTCAATCGACAATCCGTACATTCCCGATAACGACGTAGACGCTTCGGAGCGCGCAGAACAGCACTACTCGCGGGCATCCGCGCGGAGGCACTGCCACGGATCCGCTCGATGGACTCGTCGACCGAATCCGAGCGGGGATTCGGTCTCATGATCCCACTCGTCGGGTCGGACGGACGCATCGATCCTGATCTGGATCGGGCGCTGCGATGCGCCCTCCTTTCCGTCCTCCGTGGGAAGCCCGAGGATCTGACGCGCCGCCGTCCTCCCCTCGCCCTCATTCGCAGCGAGTGCCTGGGCGATCCGCGACCGAGTCTGTCCGCGCGGGGACGACGAAGGGTCCGGATGCCGAAGCATCCGGACCCTTCGGTCAGCTGTCGCCGATGTGTCAGCGGACGACGACCGCGAGCACGTCGCGGGCCGAGAGCACCAGGTACTCGTCGGCGCCGAACTTGACCTCGGTGCCGCCGTACTTGCTGTACAGCACACGGTCGCCGACGGCGACGTCGAGCGGAACGCGGTTGCCGTTGTCGTCGATACGGCCGGGGCCCACGGCCACGACCTCGCCCTCCTGGGGCTTCTCCTTGGCGGTGTCGGGAATGACCAGTCCACTCGCGGTGGTCTGCTCTGCCTCGACCTGCTGGATGACGATGCGGTCCTCGAGCGGCTTGATGGAAACCGACACGGTCTACCTCTTTCTGACGAATCAAGACTGAGTTAGCACCCTCATGGCGAGAGTGCTAATCACAGTGTAGGCGCAACGCTGGCACTCACGCAATGCGAGTGCCAGCGCGAGGCATCCCCTCTAGGGTGAAAGGGTGCAACTCTCCGAGCTCACCGCACTGCTCACCCCCGAAGGGCTGAGGCTGCTGGATGGGGTCGGGCCCATCGACTCGACGGATGCGGTCGCGCGCGCCGTCACCCGGTTGCGCGCCGCGGGCCACTCCCCCGACCTCGTCTCGGCTGTCGTCGGCCAGGCGCGGCTGCGAGCCAAGGCGGTGGCCAAGTTCGGCGGCTTCGCCGAGCGGATGCTGTTCACGCGCGCCGGGCTCGAGCAGGCCACGCGCCTCGGGGTCGCGGCGCGTCACGCCGGGCGGATGCGGGCGGCGGGCATCACCGGCGTCGCCGACCTGGGCTGCGGGATCGGCGGCGACGCGCTCGCCTTCGCCGGAGCAGGGCTCGAGGTGCACGCCGTGGACGCCGACGAGGTCACCGCCGCGATCGCCGCGTACAACCTGGCCCCGTTCGGCGGCGACGTCACCGTGCAGCAGGGCACGGCCGAGGAGTTCGCCGACACGCATCTCGGGCGCGGATTGGATTCGTCCGAGGAAGCTGCACATCTGCGAGACGCGCCAACGGCGGTGTGGCTGGATCCCGCCCGCCGCACGGCCGGGCATTCCGAGACCCGGCGCGTGGCGGCATCCGACTACTCCCCCGCGCTGGACTGGGCGTTCGCGCTCGCCGAGCGCGTGCCAACGGGGATCAAGCTCGGCCCCGGCCACGATCGCAACGCCCTTCCGACCGGTTCCGAGGCGCAGTGGGTCAGTGCCGACGGCAGCGTCGTCGAGCTCGTGCTGTGGTCGGGACCGCTGGCGCGCGAGGGCGTGCGGCGCGCGGCGATGGTGATCCGCGGCGACGAGACCCACGAGCTCACGGCGCCGGCCGACGCCGAGGATGCCGAGGTGCGCGCGCTGGGCGCGTACGTGCACGAGCCCGACGGCGCCGTGATCCGCGCCCGGCTCATCGGCGACCTCGCCAGAGAGCACGACGCGGGAATGCTCGATCCGCACATCGCGTACCTCACCTCGGATGCCCCGCTCGATTCGCCCTTCGCCGCATCGTTCCGGGTGCGCGAGGTGCTTCCGGTGCAGCCGAAGGCGATCAGTGCGGCGTTGAAGAAGGCCGACATCGGGCGGTTGGAGATCAAGAAGCGCGGGGTCGACATCGATCCGGCGGCGTTCCGCAAGAAACTCGCGCTGCGCGGGTCGCGCGAGGCGACGCTGATCCTGGCCCGCATCGGCGACGCGCGCCACGCGATCCTCGCCGATCGCGCCTGATTCCGGTGGGCAGGGATGGCTGAGTGTCACCCCGGCGACGAGGACAGATGGCTGACCCCCGCCGGCAGTTCCGGGACAGAGGGCTGAGCCACAGCCTGATTCCAGCCCGAAACGCGGCGTGTCGCCCCGAAACGGTCATCTCGCTCAGCCATCCGTACCGGCCCCGACCGCCCCACTCAGCCATCTGTCCCCGCACGCGCGGGACGGACTCTGGCTCATCCAGTCCGGCGCCGTGGCACCGTCATCGGTCCCGGCACCCGCGGGACGGACCTACCCGAGCCAGCCGAAGCGGTAGGCGGCCCACACGAGCCAGCCCGCGCTGTACAGCGTCGCGACGCCGCCGAGCACGAGCGCCCACACCGCCATCGCCCGGTTTTCCGACGGCGTGCGCAGGGCCATGATCGCGGCGATCACGGCGATGATCGCGACGGGAATCCCCCACCCCACGAAGAACGACGTCACCAGGGCGACGATCGCGGCCAGCAGCGCCCACGGCGCGAGCGTCGGCTCCTTGCGCGCGCGACGCGGCGCGGTCACCGCATCATCAGGCGTCCACCCCTCGTGCGTGAGGCTGTCGCCCTCGTCGCCCTCGGTGGGCCCGCTCTGGACCGTGACCGGCATCGGCCCCGTGGGCAGCTTGGAGTAGCGCTGCGAATCGCGCGGGCTCACGGCGCACCCTCGTCGACCTGGATCTGCGTGACGGGCAGCGTCGAGTCGGCCCCGAACCCAAGGGTCGAGGGAGCCCGCCCCGCGGCGATCAGCTCGGCGGCGAGCCCGGCGATCATGGCGCCGTTGTCGGTGCACAGCGACAGCGGCGGGATGCGCACCGTCACCCCCGCCTCCGCGGCGCGCTCCAGGGCGACCTCGCGCAGGCGCCGGTTGGCGATCACGCCGCCGCCGAGCAGCAGCCGCGGCACGCCGAGGTCGGCGCACGCGTTCAGCGCTTTCGTGACGAGCACATCGACGACGGCCTCGCGGAAGCTCGCCGCCACATCCGCCACCGGCACGGTCTCGCCGTTCGCCTCGGCACGCTCGATCCACCGTGCGACGGCGGTCTTCAGCCCCGAGAACGAGAAGTCGTAGCGGTGCTTCTCCAGGTCGGATGCGCGCGACAGCCCGCGAGGAAAGCGGATCGCCCGGGGGTCGCCGTCCGCCGCGGCGCGGTCGATCTCGGGCCCGCCCGGGTACGGCAGGCCGAGGATGCGCGCGACCTTGTCGAAGGCCTCTCCGGCCGCGTCGTCGACGGTCTCGCCGAGCAGTTCGACGTCGGTGGTGAGGTCGCGCACGTGCAGCAACGAGGTGTGCCCGCCGCTTACGAGCAGCGCGATCGTCGGGTACTCCAGCGGCGGTGCGGAGGCGTCGAGGAGGTCGGCGGCGATGTGCCCCACCAGGTGGTTCACTGCATACAGGGGCTTGCCGAGCGAGACGGCCAGCCCCTTGGCGGCACCGATTCCGACCATGAGCGCCCCGGCCAGGCCCGGCCCGCTCGTGACGGCCACGGCATCCAGGTCGTGCAGGTCGATCTGCGCCTCGGCGAGCGCCTGTTCGATGGCCGGCTGCAGCGCTTCGAGGTGCGCTCGGGCGGCGACTTCGGGCACGACGCCGCCGTAGCGGGCGTGCTCGTCCATGCTCGAGGCGATCGTGTTGCTCAGTAGCCGCCGGCCGCGCACGATGCCGATACCGGTCTCGTCGCAGCTCGTCTCGATGCCGAGCACGAGGGGTGCGCTCATCGCGTCGCCTCCGCATCTGCCGACAGGGACGACCGGGCCGACAGGGGGGCCTTCATGATCACGGCGTCGACGTCGTCGGGCTGGTAGTAGCGCGCGCGGCGGCCGATCTCGGCGAATCCCTCCGAGGCGTACAGCCCCTGCGCGACGGGGTTGTCTGCACGCACTTCGAGGAACACATCGCGTGCGCCGCGCCCGCGGGCCTCGGCGAGCAGCGCGCGCAGCAGCGACCGGCCGCGCCCGGATCCTCGGTGCTCCTCGACGAGCGCGATGGTCTGGATGTCGGCATCCGGCTGTCCGCCCAGCGCTCGCACTCCGCCGTAGCCGACGATCTCCTCGCCTTCCGTGTCGACGAGGTAGCGGCTGTGCTCGGAGGCGAGTTCGGCAGCCATGGTCTCGGCGCTCCACGCGTCGGTCGGAAAGGAGCGCTGCTCGATCGCCATGATCGCATCGAGGTCGGATGCGGTGGCCGCCCGGATCATGCGCCCACCTTCTCCGGCGCTCCAGGAATCGTCGCATCCGGTGCGCGCAGGTACAGCGGCTCGGGTCCGGTGAGCGTCCGCCCGGCCGAGATCGCGCGGCGCCCGATGCGGGCGAGCGCCGCGGCCGAGAGAGTGCGCGTCTCGATGCGGCGCAGCGCGCCCAGGCGGCGGTCGGCCTCCGCTCGCGGCGTGAGCACGGTGTCGACCACGACGTGCGGGATGCCGTCGACGTCGAGACCCTCGAACACCGTGACGGCGTCTTCGCGGCGGCGCGCGTCGGTGAGGATCGCGAACGGGCCCGTCTGCGGGTCGGCTTCGAGCACGGTGAGGGCGGCGGCGAGGTGGCTCGGTACCGCGACGACGGGGATGCCGCGGCCGGTCGCGAATGCGCGCGCGGCCGCGATGCCGATCCGCAGCCCGGTGAACGGACCGGGGCCCATCCCGGCGACGACGTGCGTGATCGGCTCGCCGATGCCCGCGGCGAGCGCGCCCTGCAGCAGGTCACCGATCGCCTCGGCGTGCCCGAGGGCATCGTCGCTGGCGAGATCGGCGACGACCGAGCCGTCGGATCCAAGGAGCGCGACGGCTGTGCCGAGGGAGGTGTCGACGGACAGGATCACCCCTCCAGGGTAGCCGCGACCGCCTTCACGGCCGCCGCGAATCCCCGCGCCTGCGCGACAGGCCCCGGGACCGGTCAGCGGGTGCCGCGCGTGCCGTGGCTGATCGTCACGATGCGCGGGGCGTCGGCGTCGAGATCGTCATCGGCGAGGTCGTCGCCGCCGGTGGGACGCTCAAGCTCGATGTCCCACCACGCGTCGGCGAGGTCTTCGGCCATCCCGCGCCCCCACTCGACCACGACGACCGAGCGTGCGATGTCGACGTCGAGGTCGTCGAGCTCGACGGCCGAACCGAGCCGGTAGGCGTCGACGTGCACGAGGGGGGCACCGCCGACGAGAGAAGGATGCGTGCGGGCGATGACGAAGGTGGGGCTCTGCACCGGCCCGCGCACGCCGAGCCCGTCGGCCAGCCCGCGCGTGAAGGTGGTCTTGCCCGCGCCGAGCGGCCCGGTGAGAACGATCAGGTCACCGGCGACGAGCCCACCGCCGATCTCGCGGCCCAGCGCCTCCATGGCATCGGCGGTGGCGATCTCGCGGCGCCCGAGCATCCGCTCCGGCACGCTCACGAGACGGCCCTGCGCAGCACGCGCGGCCCGATTCGCGTGACGATCTCGTAATTGATGGTGCCGGCGGCATCCGCCCAGTCCGTCGCCGACGGCTGGCCCAGGGTCGGGTCGCCGAACAGTACGACCTCGTCGCCCACCGCGACCTCGGCGTCGCCCACGTCGACGAGGAACTGGTCCATCGCGATGCGCCCGGCCACGCGGTACCGGCGCCCGCCGATCGAGACGGGGCCGGATCCGGATGCCTGCCTCGGCACGCCGTCGGCGTACCCGAGCGGCACGAGTGCCAGGGTCGTCTCGTGCTCGGCACGGTAGGTGAAGTCGTACGAGACACCGCTGCCGGCGGGCACGCGGCGTACGGCGGCGATCTGCCCGCGCAGGGTCATCGCGGGGCGCAGGCCGAGATCGGCCGACGATCGGTCGGCGAAGGGCGACAGCCCGTACATCCCGATCCCGATGCGCACCGCATCCAGCCGCGTCTCGGGGTGGTCGATCGCCGCGGCCGTGGCGGCGAGATGCTGCACCTCGGGCTCGATTCCGACGCCGGATGCCATCGCCGCGGCGTTCTCGAAGCTCGCCAGCTGCGCCATGTCGTCATCGCGGGTCGCGTTGGAGAGGTGGCTGAACAGGCCCACGACGCGGATGCGGCCGATGCGCTCCATCCGGGCCGCCTCGGCGAACACGCGCGGCCATTCGGCGGCGGCGATGCCGTTGCGCGAGAGACCCGTGTCGACCTTGAGGTGCACGGCGACGGGCGCGCCTCCCGATGCCGCTTCGGACGCGGCGACGAGCTGCTCGAAGGAGGAGATGCCGAGTTCGATCCCGGCTTCAGCGGCGTCGTCGAAGCGGCGGTCGGGCGCGTGCAGCCAGGCCAGGACCGCGGCGTTGACGCCGGCGCGGCGCAGCGCGAGCGCCTCTTCGACGGTGGCGACCGCGAGGCGGTTCGCTCCCCCGGCGAGCGCGGCGGTGGCGGAGTCGACGGCGCCGTGGCCGTAGCCCTCGGCCTTGACGACGGCGATGACGTCGACGCCGGTGAGGCGGCGGAGATGGCGGACGTTGTCGGCGATCGCGTCGAGGTCGATCGTCGCCTCGCGCACGGCGGCGCGGCCGCGGGCGGGCATCAGGCCCCGCCTTCGGCGACGTTCTCTGCGACGACGAATGCGGTGGCCAGACCCGCGTCGTGGCTCATCGTGAGATGCAGGCGGTCGATCCCCTGATCCCGCACGGCGTCGGCCGTGGTTCCGGCGAGAGCGAACAGGGGTTTGCCCGACGGCTCGGCCGTGATCTCGATCTCGGTCCAATGAACGCCGTCGGATCCGCCGAGGGCCTTGATCAGCGCCTCTTTCGCGGCGTAGCGGGCGGCCAGAGACGGCAGGCGCAGCGCACGTTCAGACGGCGCGAAGAGCCGTTCGAGCAGCCGCGGTGTGCGCTGAATGGTGCGCTCGAATCGCGGGATGTCCACGATGTCGATGCCGGTGCCGATGATCACCGGCCCAGCCTATCCGCCCGGTCCTCTCGGTCCCGGTCCAGCACACCGACGGCGACGCGTGAGCTCTCCTGGCTCAAGGACATCTGATCAAACGATGATGCTCACGAGGTCACTGCTGCCCCGGCAGATCACCCAGCACTTCCTCGGTGTGCTCGCCGAGCGACGGCGGCGTCCCCGGATCGCGGGTCGGATCGGCCGCGGACCACGGCGATCCCGGTACCACGAAGCGATGTCCCGACCCCGCGGGATACTCGACCTCGACGAGCGCTCCGCGCCGCCGGAGAGAATCAGACTCGATCAGATCGGGCACGGCCCACACCAACTCGATGGGAACACCCACCCCCTCGAACTTCTCCAACCAGTATCGGTGGTCCCGTCGGCGGAGTCTGCGAGCGATCTCCGCGTTGAGCTCGACGCGGCGTGCGCTGCGGCCCGGCGCACCTGCGAGGATCGGATCATCGGCCAGGTCCTCGAAATCGGGGATCCGGCACATCCTCTCCCACGTCTTGTCGTTCGTGACCGCGATGACGATCTCGCGCCCGGCGGTCTCAAAGCTCTGATAGGGCGCCATGAGAGCGTGCTCATTGCCCCACCGCCGCGGCGTCTTGCCCGACATCGCATAGGCGGCAATGGGTTGCCCGAGCAGTACGCACATCGCATCCAGCATGCTGATGTCGAGGTACGCACCCGCCCCCGTGCGCTGTCGTTCGATCACACTGGCGAGGATCGAGCTGGATGCGATGAGTCCTGCCGTGACGTCCGCAACGGGTGCCGCCGCTTTGAAGGCACCGCCGTCAATCGGTCCGGTGAGCGACATGATGCCGCTCCGTGCCTGCACGAGCAGATCCATCGCCGGGCGATGCGCGTCTTCGCCGGTCTGGCCGAAGCCGCTGATCGAGCAGTAGATCAGATCGCTCCGCACCTTGGTGAGCTCGTCGTACGAGAGTCCATACCGCGCCATGGTGCCCGGGCGGAAGTTCTCCACGAGGATGTCCGATGAGCGCACGAGCTCGAGCACCTGCTCCCGATGACCGGCATCGCGCAGGTCGAGCTCGACGCTCTTCTTCCTGCGGTTGTAGGCGAGGAAGGTCGGTCCCGCATCACCGACGAAGGGAGGACCCCAGTACCGCGTATCGTCTCCGATACCCGGGAGCTCGACCTTGATCACCTCAGCACCGAGATCCGCCAGCATCATGCTGCACAGCGGGCCCGTCAGGCTGCGGGACAGGTCGAGGACACGGAGACCGTCCAGCGCCGCGCTCATCGAGTCGTCTCCGCAGCGACGCTCGCCTTGACGAAGACGGGAACGACGAAACCGATCGGAAGCTCCTCGAAGTCCACTTCGACGGCGTCATCAATTCTGAGCGCCTTCTCGCTGCGGTTCACGAACCGTGTGAACAAGTGCACTCCTTCCTCCGTGCGAACGATCCCCACGTCGTACGGCGTCGGCCCCCCAACGCCGCTGAGATCGCGGTGCACGGTCGTGAAGCTGTAGACGGTCGCCCTTCCGGACGAGAGCGTCCATTCGAACTCCTCTGCGTCGCAGGAGAAGCACACAAGCCGGCGTGGATGGTGAAATGTCTCGCAGCGGACGCATCGCGGAAGACGCAGCTCGCGCCTTTCCACAGCCTCCCAGTAGGCCACGGACTCGGGCGCCGGCTGGTAGAGGCCCAGGCTCCACGGGCCGACGACGAGGGGCTTGCCCTCGGCCCAGTTCCCGTAGACCTCCCAGGGAGAGGGCGTCTCGGTGCTCGTCACGTTCTCCTCCTCGATTCTCGGTGTCGCGCGAGGGTCACTCATGCTGGTCCCCGATGATGCACACGGCATGGCTTGCGAGCGGACCTCCGTGGGAATGGATGAGAGCACGGTGAGCATCCGCCACCTGGCGTCCGGCAGCACGCCCACGGATCTGGTCGATCGCTTCAGTAAGCATGTACAGCCCTTGGGCGACCTGTCCGAACGAGAGATAACCGCCGTTCGTGTTGAACGGAAGTCCGCCGTCGAAGTCGATCCCGCCCTCGGCGACGAACCTGCCTGCGCCGCCGCGCTCGCAGATTCCGAGTTCCTCGAGCATCATCAGCGCGACATAGGAGAAGGGGGCGGAGGTCTCGACGAGGTCGAGGTCTCTCGGTGAGATGCCGGCTCTCTCGTATGCCTGCTTGGCGGCGGCCGCCGCGCCGGTGTCAAACAGCTCAAACGGTTCGCCCGACGGCCCGACGGGGGCGTTGAGTCGTTCGGTCACTCGCTCGTGCGTCGTGGACTGGCCTAGGCCGGAAATGTAGACCGGTTCGGCATGGACATCGGCGGCGATGTCCGCCCGGGTCAGCACCAGAGCGGTCGCGATCGCTCCCGGATACCACACGGCGCAGTCGAAGAGACGGAACGGCGATGCGATGAGCGGGGACGCGAGTACGTCCTCGACCGTGAGCGGGCCCTTATCGCGCATCGCCGCGTCGGGATGCTCCAGCGCCCACCGGCGGTTCTCGACGCACAGCTTCGCGGCATCCTCCGCGAGGATCCCCCAACGATGTTGATAACGGGCGGCGAATTGCGCATAGAGAGCCGGGGTGGACACCCCATACGGGCCCTCGAACTGCAGGTCCGCTTCCCACGCCGGATTCGTTCGCGCCTGATCGAGCCAGATCCCGGCCGCCTCATTGGTGACGCAGAGCGCATAGTCGACGGCTCCGCTCTCAAGCGCCGTCATCGCCAGGGCGATGCCGCCGAGCGCGCCGGCGCCGTGCGCACTGACGGAGGTGTTGAACTCCGGATTGATCTTCAGCTCCGACAACATGACCTGGTTGTACTGCAGTGCCATGTGCGACTGCGGCGCACGCCCCGTGAAGAAGGCTCCGATCCGGTCTCGGGTGACGCCCGCGTCGCGCAGCGCGTCGACGGCCGCGCCGACGCCCAACTGCAGAGCAGTCGGGCGTTGTCCGGCGCCGCGGCGGATGACGCGTCTGCCGATGCCGACGATCGCGGCGTCGCCTCCGGCTCTTGTGACGTGGCTCATGGTGAGGATCTTTCTTCTCTGGATGGATGGGTCTAGGGGTTGAGCAATGTCGGAAGCCAGAGCGACAGGTCCGGGACCAGGAGGACGAGCCCGAGGCAGACCAGCATCGGAATCATGAGAACGAGTGTGCCGCGATAGACGACATCCACGGGCACCCTCGAGGCGGAGGCCACGACGAACGCCGACATTCCCACCGGCGGGCAGACCAGGCCGATCGCCGCGAGCAGCAATGTGACGACGCCGAACCAGATCGGGTCGAATCCGAGCGCGAGGACCAGGGGGAACGTCAGCGGGAGCGTGATCAACAGCAGCGGATTCTCATCCATGAACATGCTGAGCACGAGATAGCCGACGCAGATGAGAAGGATGACCAGCCACGGGGCCACCCCGGCGTCGGTGATGAAGGCGACGAGGTTCTGGGGTAGCCGGCTGAGAGTGAGGTAGAGCCCGAACACCCCCGCCCCGATGATGATCAGGAAGATGAGCGCCGTGGTCCTCAGGGTGTTCTCGACGGCCTGGACGAACTCGGCCCAGCGGATCTTGCCGCGAAGCACGCCCACGAGGCCAATGACGACCGCACCAACCGCACCGATCTCGGTGGGCGTGGCGAAGCCGCCGTACAACAGAAGCATCAGGATCACGATCACCAGCGCGCCGAGCCAGATCGGCTTCAGGCTGGCCAGCAGCACCTTTAGCGGATGGCGCTCGACCTGCGGCGCCAGCGCGGGCCGCACGCGGACCCAGATCGTCACGGCGAAGACGACGAGGACGGCCAGGATTATTCCCGGCAGCACGCCGGCGAGGAGGAGACTACGAAGTGAGGTCTCGGTGGCGATGGAGAACACCACCATCGCCACGCTCGGGGGAACGATCGAGGACAGGGTCGAGCCTATGGCAATGGTTCCCGTCGACAAGCGTCGGTCGTATCCGGCCCGTTGCATGTTCGGGTAGGCGACGCGGGACATGACCGCCGCCGAAGCCGTACTCGCACCGGACATCGCTCCGAACGTGGCTGACGCGAAGGTCGTCGCGACCGCCAGTCCGCCGCGCATGGGCGCGAGCCATTTCTCGGCCGCCCGATACAGGTCTTCGGCGAGTCCTGCGCGATCGGCGAGATAGGCCATGAAGACGAAGGCGGGGATAGTGGTGAGCGCGTAGTCGGCCGCTGTGGAGTAGGGCTCGGATCCGAGCGCCTGGAGGACGATCTGCAGATTTCCGGTCACCATGACGATCCCGACCAGACCCGCAGCCGTGAGAGCCAGGGCGATCGGCATGCCGAGTAGGAAGAGCAGGAGCAACAGGATGACGGGGATGAGGATGGTCATGGTGTTCTATCCGTTTTCAAGGCCCGGCCTCAGATGCCGGCGTCGAGGTCTTCTTCGGTGCTTGTGAACTGGGATGAATTCGCAGGGACCTTGAACAGGTCCAGGAATACAAGGAGGCACAGAGACAGCAGGCCGAGAGCCACGACGACGTAACCAATCCAAAGCGGCAGCGCCATCAGGCCGGCACTGGCCGAGCCGTTGGCGTACTCGCGGGCGGCACGGGCAGCGGATCCCCACGTGAGCGCGATGGCCACGATAAGACTCGCCACCCCGGCGACATAGGCGAAACCTCGCTGCCATCTCTGCGGGAGCGCCCTCGTCAGCAGCGTGATCCGTACATGCCCGCCCGCGCGGAAGGTATACCCCATGCCCAGCATGACCACCAGCGGCAGCCCGTAGGTTTCGATGATCTCGTGGGTACCCGGAAGCGCCGTGTTGAAGAAGTACCGGGTCACGGTGCCCAGTGCGATGGTGGCCGTCACCAGCACCATCGCCGACCCTGCGATCACCAGCAGGGCACGATCGAGGAACAGAGCGGCCGTCTCGGCTCGTCTCCACACGGGGGTCGCAGTAGGAGTCATGGACATCGTGCGCGTTCAGCTTTCCGCTGCGGCGGCGACCGCGTCCTTCATCTCCGCGACCGCATCCTCTCCAGCGAGACCGGCGTCCAGGCCCGCGAGCCACTGCTCCGTCACGACGGAGAGCTCGGAGTCCAGCTCCTCGAGCTGCGCATCGGAGTAGGTCACGAGCGTGACACCGGCTTCCTCGAAGGCCGCCATCGCCTTCGCAGTCTCACCATTGGCGACAGCGGCGAGGTTCTGGGAGGTCGCCGCCCCGGCCTCCCGCAATGCCGACTGCACGTCGACGGGCAGCGCGTCGAAGGCGTCCTGCTTCATCGTCCACGCGGATACGAAGGCCGTGAAGTTGCCGTTGGTCGTGATCGCTTTCACGACCTCGTGCAGAGATCCGCCCACCGCTCCCGGAGGGCCCTGGAAGTTCGCATCCACCATGCCGCCCTCAAGCGCGCCGTAGATGTCGCCGGTCGTTATGGGCACCGGCTCGGCACCCAGCGCCTTGACGATGAGGTCGATCGTGCCACCGGCCGACCTCGCGCTGAGGCCATGAAGCGCTTCGGGAGTCTCGAGCCCGCTTGTGGCGCTCATCACCTGGTAGTCGGCTGCGATGCCGGCGAACAACGGGACCAAACCGTTGTCGGCGTAGTCGCGCTGATAGACCACCGAACCGGAATCGCCGATCACCTCTGCGTACGCGAGAGTCCCGACGTCACCATCGGGAAGCACTCGGGGCAGTGAGAAGGCGCCGGACAGCGGCATCTGCGACGGCAGATAACCGGGCGCGGTGAAAGCGATGTCGGCGACTCCCTCATCGAGCACGTCGATCATGTCCGTGGGTTTGCCCAGCTGCCCGCCGGGGTAGTACTCGATGGTCACCGCGCCGTCTGTGAGCTCCGCCACCTTGTCGATGAAGAACTGCGCGCCCGCCACAGAGTAGTAGTGGCTCGCGGCGTAGCCATCGGCCAGTCGCAGAGTGATGCTCGTGATCTCGCCGTCCGCATCCCCTCCCGCGGAGTCCGCACAGGCCGAAAGTCCGAACATCGCCGTGACGAGACCGGTGACGACAGCGATCCGACGGAGGGGGGTGATCGAGGTTCGCTTCATCGCGCCTCGCCTTTCGATTGAGGGGACAGTCTATCGAACAACTGTCCGCCTGATGGACATCTTCCAATGCGACCCATTATGCAAAGCGTCCCGAAACCTGTCAAGCGACACCCAGATCACATGACCTGCCGTCGGTCGGACGACAGGTTCACTACGCTGTGAGAATCACTCGCCAGAATCACGGGAGCACGCAATGTCGAGAGAACGAGAAGGTGCCGGACCCGATTTCGTCGAGGCGCTCGCACGCGGCCTCGAAGTGATCGAGTGCTTCCGCCAGGCACGACCCCGGATGACACTCTCCGAGGTCGCGACCGCCAGTGGCCTCGCACGTCCCACGGCGCGCAGAATCCTCCTCACGCTGGAGACTCTCGGATACGTGCGCACCGAGGACGGCGGGTTCCGCCTCACTCCGCGCGTCCTTGACCTGGGCCTGTCCTACATCGCATCGCAGGAGCTGTGGGAGGCGGCAAGGCCACACATGCAGCAAGTGGTGGAGACGACCAATGAATCGTGCTCGATTGCACAGCTGGACGGCTCCGACATCGTGTATGTGGCTCGTGTCTCCGTACCCAAGATCGTCACCCTCGCTGTGTCACTGGGAACCCGCTTCCCCGCTCTGGCCACCTCGCTGGGCATGGTCCAACTGGCCGCACTTGCGCCGGAGGAGCTTCACCAAGCGTTGAGCACACCGAGCAGGGCCAGCGTGACGGCCCGCTGGCAGCCTGAGGAGGGCGAGCTCGCGCAGCGGCTTCGCGAGGTCAGAGCACAGGGGTGGGCGATCGCCGACGAGTACCTCGCGCTGGGAATCCGTTCCGTGGCGGCGCCGATCCGGGACGGCGACGGCCGCGTCGTCGCCGCAGTGAACGTGAACACCCATGCCGCCGAGACGTCGTTGGACATCCTCCGCGAGCGGCATCTCCCGGTGGTGCTGCGTGCGGCGAGCCTGATCAGCGGAGATCTCGCTCGGTTCGGCGCACTGCCGGCGATCGAGCTTCCCCGCTAGCCGCGCCTCGATTCCCCTTCCACGCGATTCGTCACCTTCTGCACGATCTGAGCTATGATGGACATCTGTCCGCATAGTGAAACTCAAGGAAAAAGTGCATGACGTCTCCAAGCGCCCCTCCTCTCGATGGATTGCTCGTTGCCGATTTCTCGCGCGTTCTCGCAGGTCCGTACGCGACGATGATGCTCGCCGATCTGGGCGCCGAGGTCATCAAGGTCGAGTCCCCCGGCGGCGATGAGACGCGCGGGTGGAAGCCTCCAGTGCGCGAGGAACGATCGACCTATTACCTCGCGGTGAACAGGGGCAAGCGTTCGGTCGTCCTGGATCTGACCGACCCCGAGGACCGCCGACTCGCCCAGCGTCTCGCAGCTCGTGCCGACATCCTGGTCGAGAACATGAAGCCCGGCGGAATGGCCAAGTTCGGGCTCGACTACGACTCCGTCCGGGCCATGAACGAGCGCATCGTCTACGCCTCTATCAGCGGGTTCGGCCCCGACGGTGGCCGCGACCTCCCGGGCTATGACCTGATCGTGCAGAGCATCTCCGGCCTGATGAGCCTCACCGGCGATCATGATGGGCCCGCGTACCGCTCCGGCGTCTCGGTCTTCGACGTCGCGGCGGGCAATCATGCCCTGATCGGGATCCTCGCAGCGCTTCACGGATGTCAAACCACCGGTGCGGGACAGCACATCGAGGTCAACCTCCTCAGCTCGGCGCTGAGCGTGCTGGCAAATCACAGCTCCGCGTACATCGCGGGCGGAGTCGTTCCCTACCGGATGGGTAACGCGCACCCCAGCGTCTTTCCCTACGAGCCGCTGCCCACGAAGAACGGCGAACTGATCATTGCCGCGGCGAACGATCGGCAGTTCCACCGGCTTTGCGAAACGCTGGGAGCGCCCGAACTGGCGGCGCGGCCCGAGTACGCATCCAACGAGTCACGCACTGCGCATAGAGAATCACTGCGCCCACTGCTGGTGGAGCTCCTCGCGACGCGGTCTGCCGAAGAATGGTTCGAGGCACTGATGTCACAGGGCGTCCCCTGCGGACCGATAAACACGATCGACGGAGGCTTCGCCTTCGCGGAGAAGGTGGGCCTCGCTCCGGTCGTCATGGCGGGGCACGGCGAGTCCGCCGTGCCGACCGCCCGCAACCCGATCAGGTTCTCCACCGCCGCGCACCGCTACGACCTCGCTCCTCCTCAGCTCGACGAGCACGGAACCGAGGTCAGGCGCTGGTTGCAGAACGCCGAAGAGAGGGACAGACGATGAACGAGACAAGGTCTACAGACGCGAGGTACCCCACGGCGCTGGGATACTCGACACCGACCTCGATCACGCTCCTGGGCGATGACCTTGCCCAGGATCTCATGGGCAAGGTCGGCTTCGGCGAGCTGAGCTACCGGCTCGTCACACGACGACGGCCGTCACCAGGGCAGACCCGGGTGTTCGAGGCGGTCCTGGTCGCCTTGGCCGATCATGGCCTGACACCGACGTCGATCGTCACCCGGCTGACGTACCTTTCCGCGCCAGACTCGGTGCAGGGAGCGCTGGCCGCGGGCCTCCTCGGCGGCGGATCCAGGTTCCTCGGCGTCACACAGGACACGGGAGCGTTCCTGTGCGACGCGCTGGAACGTCAGCAGCGCGATGGTGGGACGCTGCCTCGTTCCTCTGGTGAGTGGGACGCTCTGGCGAGCCACGCAGTCGCCGAGGCTCACGCAGCAGGTCGCCACGTGCCCGGTCTCGGTCACCACATCCACAAGAAGGCCGATCCGCGGACGGCGCGGATGATGCAGATCGCACGAGAGAACGAGTGCTTCGGCCCCCATCTGGAGCTCTTTGCCGCGATCGGCCGCGTTCACCCGGACCTGCTGGGCCGAACCCTTCCTCTCAACGGCGCAGGCGTGTGCGGGGCGGCTCTCCTCGACGCAGGGATCCCCGCTTCACTGCTCCGCGGAATCGCGCTCCTCGCGCGCGCCGCAGGCCTCCTGGGCCAACTGTCCGAAGAGATGGCCGCTCCGAGCGCGTATCGCATGTTCCTCGAACTCGAAAGCGGCGCAGAGCCCATGGACCCCACCCCTGCGGGGTGAGACGGATCGTGGGGTCACGCGCGATATCGTGATTCCGCATTCCAGGGTCAGGCGCGAGCTCACTCCACGGTGACGGACTTGGCGAGGTTCCTGGGCTGGTCGACGTCGAGGCCCTTGGCGTTGGCCAGCCCCATCGCGAACAAGTGCAGGGGCACGACGGCCAGCACCGGCTCGAGGAAGGGCCCTGCCAACGGGATGCGGATGACCTCGTCGGCGAACGGCAGCACGGCCGCGTCGCCCTCCTCGGCGACAGCGATCACACGGGCGCCGCGGGCGCGGATCTCCTGGATGTTCGACACGACTTTGGAGTGCACGAGCGCCGAGTGCCGCGGCGACGGCACGATCACGAACACCGGCTGACCCGGTTCGATGAGGGCGATCGGCCCGTGCTTGAGCTCACCGGCGGCGAAGCCCTCGGCGTGGATGTACGAGATCTCCTTGAGCTTGAGCGCACCCTCCATGGCGATCGGGTACCCGACGTTGCGCCCGAGGAACAGCACCGAGCGAGTGTCCGCCATCCAACTCGCCAGCTGCTCGACGTGCTCCTGCTCCTCGTCGAGCAGCTGCGCGATCTTCTCCGGCAGCGCCTCCAGGCCCGTCACGTCGTCGGATGCGTCGGCGGGCAGCGTCTCGCGCACCCGGCCCACGTGCAGGCCGAGCAGGAGCAGGGCGGTGATCTGCGCGACGAACGCCTTGGTGGATGCAACGGCCACCTCGGGCCCCGCGTGCGTGTAGACGACCGCATCCGACTCGCGCGGGATGGTGGCCCCCTGCGTGTTGCAGATCGACAGCGTGCGCGCGCCCTGCTCGGCGGCGTACTTGACGGCCATGAGTGTGTCCATGGTCTCGCCCGACTGGCTGATCGAGACGATGAGCGTGCGGGCGCCGATCACGGGGTCGCGATAGCGGAACTCGTGCGCCAGCTCCACATCCACGGGCACGCGCGCCCATGCCTCGAGCGCGTACTTGCCCACCATGCCCGCGTAGAAGGCGGTGCCGCAGGCGGTGATGATCACGCGGTCGATGTCGCGGAACAGCTCATCCAGTCCGTCGAGCTCGGGGATGACGACGGCGCCGTCCTGCACGCGGCCACGCACCGTGTTGGCGACGGCCTCGGGCTCTTCCGAGACCTCCTTGGCCATGAACGACGGCCATCCGCCCTTCTCGGCGGCGGCGGCATCCCACGAGACCTCGAAGGGCTCGGCCTCGACGGCGTTGCCCTCGAAGTCGGTGACGGTCACCGCGTCGGGCGTGATGGTGACCATCTGGTCCTGCCCGATCGCGAGCGCGTTGCGGGTGTGCTCCACGAAGGCGGCGACGTCGGAGCCGAGGAAGTTCTCTCCCTTGCCGAGCCCGATCACGAGCGGCGAGTTTCGACGGGCGCCGACGACGACGCCCGGGTGGTCCTCGTGCATGGCCAGCAGCGTGAAGGCGCCTTCGAGCCGGTTCACGACGGCGCGGAACGCGCCTTCCAGGTCGCCCGTGCGGCGGTACTCGCGGCCGAGCAGCGCGGCGGCGACCTCGGTGTCGGTCTCGCTGCGGAAGGTCACGCCCTCTGCTTCGAGCTCGGCGCGCAGCGCGGCGAAGTTCTCGATGATGCCGTTGTGGATGAGTGCGAGCTTGTCGTCGTCGGCGAGGTGCGGATGCGCGTTGACGTCAGTCGGCCCACCGTGCGTGGCCCAGCGGGTGTGGCCGATGCCGGTAGTGCCGGCCGCGAGCGGATGCGCATCGAGGTCGTCGCGGAGCACGGCGAGCTTGCCCGCCTTCTTGCGCATCCCGAGGTCTCCGTCGCCGTCGATCACCGCGATGCCCGCGGAGTCATAGCCGCGGTATTCGAGTCGGGCGAGACCGGAGAGGAGGATGTCCTGGCTCGGTCGCGAGCCCACGTATCCGACGATTCCACACATGGGCTCAAGAATAATCCGCGCGATTTGCGAGGCGTCCGTACGAACCCGCCGTCGACCCGCGTCAGAACGGCGGATCGATCGGGAACGGTCCCAGTACTTCTCCGTCGATGGTGAGTGTGAAGCTCGTCGCCTCGCCCGAGACGTTGTGGATGAAGGTGGAGAAGGGATACGGGTTGTAGTTCGTCGATCCCGAGACATACCAGGTGCGGGTGTCACCGCTGTTCGTCGCCACGACGGTCGCGTAGTCCTGCGTGATCTGCTGCCCGTCGGTGCGGGAGAGATCACCGGAGAGGTAGAGGTCGTACGGGGGCGAGAGGGGGTCCGGAGAGAGGGGGTCGTAAAAGCTGCTGGTGTTCGTCAGCGCGAACGTCACCGTGGAGGCGGCCTGCGCGGGAACCGCCACCGCGGCCGCCACAACGGGCACGGCCCACACGCCAGCCTTCACGAGGGTGCGCCGAGAGACGCCGCCTGTCTGCTTTGCTTCGGTTTCGCTGTTCACGCGCCTCAGTCTGTCCCCCGCCCGCTCTCGCCACAACAGCTCGCGGTCACCCGGCAAGCGCGGCCACCACATCCGAGAAACCATGTTCCGTCTCAGAAACCACTCCTGCGGTGGTTTCTCGCGCAGTAGGCGGTTTCTCAGCGGCGGCCCGTCAGCGCCGCTACAGCTTGCGCAGCTCCACGTGCTCGACCGCGTGGTCGAGCCCCTTGTTGAGCACGAGGGTCGCGCGATGTTTGGTGGGCATGACGTTCTCGACGAGGTTCGGCATGTTGATCTCGTTCCAGTACCCGAGCGCGGTGGTCCGCGCCTCGTCGTCGGTGAGGTGCGCGAAGACGTTGAAGTACGAGGTGGGGTTGGTGAAGGCGCCCTTGCGCAGGGCGAGGAAGCGGTCGATGTACCACTGAGCGATGTGGTCGGGATCGGCATCCACGTAGATGGAGAAGTCGAACAGGTCGCTGACGGCGACGTCGTTGGGCACGGGCGGCGGCTGCAGCACGTTGAGGCCTTCGACGATGACGACGTCGGGGCGACGCACGACGACGGTCGCATCGGGCACGATGTCGTAGCGGATGTGCGAGTAGAAGGGGGCACGGGCTTCGGGCGCGCCGCTCTTCACCTCGGTGAGGAACTCGACGAGCGCACGCCGGTCGTACGACTCGGGGAAGCCCTTGCGCTCCATGAGCCCGCGCCGTTCGAGCTCGGCGTTCGGATAGAGGAATCCGTCGGTGGTGACGAGTTCGACGCGGGGAGTGTCTGGCCAGCGGCTGACGAGCTCGCGCAGCAGCCGGGCGATAGTCGATTTTCCGACCGCGACCGAACCGGCCACGCCGATCACGAACGGCGTCGTGTCGTCGTCTTCTTTGAGGAATGTGCTGGTGGCGGCCCCCAGACGTTTGGTGGAGGTGGCGTAAAGACTCAGCAGCCGGCTCAGCGGCAGATACACCTCGCGCACCTCGTCGAGGTCGAGCCGGTCGCCGAGGCCGCGCAATTCGACGACCTCGGTCTCGGTGAGCGGCTGATCGAGATCGGCGGCCAGCCTCGCCCAGTCCGCACGGTCGATGCGACGGTAGGGCGACAGGGTCGCGTTCGGCTCTGAGGTCACGCGCCCCATCGTATCCGCGTGCCGCCCATGACCCGAGCGCTCGGGCACCCGATTCGGGTGCCCCACTCCGCCCTCACCATGCCGCGGCAGGGACCATCCGGGGCACCCGAGCGGAGCGTCCTCCGTTCACGCCCGGCACGCCCACCCCGCGCAACCCTGTGGCGGGTCAGGTCAGCGTGGCCGCCGACGGCGTCGACGGCGGTCGCGGCGTGCTCGCCTCGTCGGGCTACCCGGCGAACTGACGCGGAGGCATCGCGCCCGACGAACCACGGTCTGCATGAGGAGCCACGCCGAAGGGCGTTTCTCATGCAGGTCGTGGTTTTCTTGCATCCTCGCCCGTCGCCTTCGGGCAGCGCCCTCATCCCGCTAGTCTCGTGACGTGCGCTTGGGAGTTCTCGACATCGGGTCCAATACCGTGCATCTGCTGGCGGCGGATGTGAGGCCGGGCGGGCGCCCGCTGGCGACCACGAGCGATCGCACGATCGTGCGGCTCATGCGCTTCCTCACCCCATCGGGGGCGATCAGCGACGAGGGCATCATCCAGATCGTGGATGCGGTGGCCCGCGCCCGCGAGGTCGCCGAGCGCGAGAATGTCGACGAGCTGCTGGCGACAGCGACCAGTGCCGTGCGCGAGGCCGCGAACGGCCCGGAGGTGATCGCCCGCATCGAGGAGGCGATGGGCGCTCGCCTGCAGGTGCTCGACGGCGATGCGGAGGCGCGCCTGACGTTCCTCGCCGTGCGCCGCTGGTTCGGCTGGGCGGCCGGGCAGATCCTGCTGTTCGACATCGGCGGCGGCTCGCTCGAGCTGGCGCTGGGGGGCGACGAGCTGCCCGACCTGGCCGTGTCGGTGCCGCTGGGAGCGGGTCGGATGACGGTGCAGTTCCTGCCCGACGACCCGCCCGGCGAGGATGCCGTGGAGCGGCTGCGCGAACATGCGGCGGCGACCATCGCGCCCGCCGCCGAACAGTTCCTCGCGCAGGACCGCCCGGATCGCGTGGTGGGCTCATCGAAGGCGATCCGATCGCTGGCGAAGCTGGTGGGGCATCCGGTTCCTGGATGGTCGGGCTCGGGATCGGAGCGGATGCTGCTGCCGCGCGCCGAACTGGGGTCGTGGATCCCGCGGCTGGCGCGGCTTCCCGCATCCGCCCGTCAGGAGCTGCCGGGGATCACGCCCGACCGCACGTTCCAGATCGTCGCCGCGGCCGTCTCGCTGCATACGGCGATGACCGCGATGAAGGTCGACGAGCTCGAGGTGTCGCCGTGGGCGCTGCGCGAGGGCGTGCTGCTGCGGTACATCGAACGCATGGAGTGGGGCCTGCCGTCGGTGTTCGCCGACCCGGTGTGGGGCTCGCCCACCGCCACCGCCGCACCGCCCGCTGACTGAGGATCCCCCGCGCAGGCAGGGCGAACGTCCCGGCCCGTCAGCGTTCGGAATGGCGGAGTGCCAACTGGTGGTCGGCTTCGTCGACCCAGATCCGACGCTGCTGAGCGAGTTCGCGCCGCCGTTGCTTGTTGACGGCTGCAAGGGTGGGGATGAGCTCGAAGACGCGCCCCACGCACCCGGGAATCTGGTCGGGGTCACCGCCGGTAGCGGAGATGAGGACGGCGATGGTCGCGGTGGGGTCAGCACCGTGGCCCAGGAGCCGGTCGATTTCGCGCGCGTCCTTCTCCCCTTTCTCGGTGCCCGGTCGATCCAGGAGTGCGGCGAACTTGGTAGCGGTGTGCGCATGGATGTTCAGCAACCGCCATCCCCTCATCGGGGCGGGCTCCGTGTGCTCGAGCAGTGCGTCCACCCTGAGCCGGAGCAACGTGCCGAGCGCCGATTCGTAGGGAATGTAGGCATCGATATGCACACCGTTCTTGGTGCCGCGCCCCTTGCGGCCTCCGCTGTGGATGGTGTTCTCGCTGTAGTCGGGCAGGATGTCACGGAGCTTCTGCCGCAGCCGCTGATCCATGATGATGAGGTCAATGTCGCGGCTCACGTCGCCGCCGACGCGCAGCTGTGTCGCCCATCCGCCGATGAGGATGGATGGTTCGAGATCGTATCCGAGGTGGTCCAGCAGCCCGTGGACTCGTCCGAGCTCGTCATCGGTCAGATCCGTCATGCCGAGTCCTGATCCCAATCTCGCCCACTGAGGTACTTCTCATCCAGCGCAAGACGGAACTCGGATGCCTGCCAGCCGGGCGTCGCGAACAGATCTGCGTATGTCTGCGCGAATGACGTATGCCGTCGCCAGTTTCGGGCCGCGCGAGGATCCGCGAGCAACAACGTCACGTTGCCTCGGTCTCGGCCGAAGCCGCTGTGCTGGGCTTCTTTCCTCTGGTCGACCAACTCGGTCAGTGTGCGGATCGCCTCGCCGTCGCGGAGGTAGAAGATCCGCTCGGAGTAATCCGACACCGTGTTCACTCCTCCCAGGAGCTCCACGGCAGCGGCAGCGCCGCCGGCGATCAGCCCCGCGCCCCAGCGGTCGCGCAGGTGCTCAATGTCATGGTCATGCATGGTCACGATGGCCAACGTGTCGGACAGGATGCTGCGCGCAGCGCACAGGAGCGTCAGCACCTTCGCGGGGTTCACGACAGTGAATCCCGCATGGTGCTGTTGGATGGCGCCGATCTCGATCACGCGCCGCAGCGCGTACGCCGCCGTTGCCGGGGCGACACCCGCACGGAATGCGACGTCATCGACGTTGTTCCATCGTCGTTCCCGTTGCACGATGGCAGCGTCGACAAGCTCGCGCCACACAAGCTCGTTCTTCTTCATGTCACTCCACCACTCGCACCCGTTCATAGCTTTTCTTGAGAATGAGTTTACAGCTTTTCTTGTGAATGAGTCCACAAGTTTTTCTATGTTCCCTTCGTGGTACCGCGGGGAGCACCTTCTGATGAGCGCTCTGGCTAAGTCCCCGGCGTCTGCCGAATGCTCGGCCGTGCCCGCAATAGGCTGGATGGGTGCCCCGCCGTCCGCTGACCGTTGTGCTCTCGCGGATCCTCCTTCTGCCGTATGCGCTCGGCCTGGGACTGATCGTGTGGCTGCCGGGGAAGGATGCGGCAAGGGTCACGGGCATCGTGATGGTGATCGCGCGTCGCCTGCACGAGTACGGCATCCCGTTGCGCACGGCGTACACGATCATGGAGTTCCTCGCGAACGTGGCGCTGTTCGTGCCCCTGGGGCTGCTGCTCGCCCTGGCCTGGCCGCGCCTGCGGATGTGGCTGATCATCATCGCCGGACTGGTCGCCAGCTCCACGATCGAACTCGTGCAGATGACTCTGCCCTCGCGCTTCCCGACCCTGTCGGACGTCGCTGCCAACACGCTCGGAACCGCGATCGGATGCGCAGCGGTGTTCCTCGTGCGCTACCTGCTCAGCGACGACAGGGAGTCCTCTCTCCCCGATCGCTGACCGAGCGGCGGGGCGAAACGAAGTGAGCACACTCGTCCTCCGCCCCTATGCGACGTGTTCGAATCTCCGATTCGCGGCGGGCCGCGGTGTGCGTTCAGGGTCGGCGGTCGCGGGCGGCAGGAACCACACCCGTCCATGGATCCCGGTGCCCTCGACCCGGACGTCCCACTCGTTGTCATGAATCAGGTGGTGGCAGGTGCTGCAGAGCAGGACCCCGTTGTCCAGATCCGTGGGTCCGGCATCCCTCTCCCACCATCGGATGTGGTGCACATGACTCATGGCGGGTGGGAGCCCGCACATGGCGCACCCGCCGTCTCTCTCGGTGAGGGCGAGCTTCTGCGGCCGGGTGAACAGGCGACGCTGACGCCCCCAATCGAGGATGTCTCCCTCCGGACCGCACACCCACGGGATGACACCGCCGTCGGCGGCGAGCCTCCTTGCGGTGGCGATGCTCACCGGGGCCGTCACTCCATCGATGCGGGCGATACCGGTGCCCGCTTCGAGGTCGTCGAGGTCCACGCGGACGACGACCGTGGCGCCGGCCAGTGGCAAGTCGTCGTGCTGGCAGCCGAGGACGTGCTCGGCGAAGAGCGTGAGGGCGTCCGCACGCATCTGGGTGACCGTGCGGGTATCACCCTCAACGGCTCCCTCGGCATCTGTCACGCGCGCAGCATTCTTGCGGGAGGCGAACTGGGCGGACACGTACCCCTCGATCGCCGCCTTCACCGGTGCACCGCTGGCGACGTCGGTCTGCAGAGTGAGGTGGAGCATCCCGTCGCGTTCGAACATCTGCAACGACCTGTCCGCGCGGGCTTGTGCCTCCCGGGGTTCGACACCGTCGGGATCCAGCCATGCTTCAGCGCGGGTGAGGAGCTTACGAACCTCATCCATAGACATCCCTGACGCCTGGGTGGCGAGCACCTGCTCGGCCTGCACGACACGTTCTTCCGAGACTTTCAGGCGCACCCTGTCCAACAGCGAAATGATCGCCGCCGACGCCGGCACCGACAACGCGCCCGTGCGGGATGCGTCACGGACGGCGGGGTACTTCGCCGGCAACCGCTCGCCGAACAGGCTCGTCCGAGGGGCCGTGGCTGTCCCGACGGTGACGAACCTGTTCGCTTCCCCGGTGGAAGCGCCAGTGGCGGAGGCGATCAGCATCGCCGGGGTGCGATACCCGTGCTGTTTCGCCAAACCCTGCGGGCCGAGTTCTTTGCGGGACTCGGCCGCGATGCGGGCGGCCACCTCGGCGAGTACCGCATCCACCCGACGACGCACCGATCCGAGGGCGTCGTTGACCGCTACCAGGCGCTCTCGCGGCACATCCCCCGCGGTCTCCGCCGACTCCCACGCGGCACGGACCGCCATGACGGCTTCGTCCAGATCATCGAGCGGGTTCATGCGTCAAGCCTATCCAAATTAGAACATCATTACTAGTACTGGGAACTGAATTGGTGGATAGTCTCGAAGTCTTCTCACTCCCGAGCCGACCCCGACACCCGCGGTAGTCTCAGACGATGCGCGTTCTTCTCACCGGCGGAGCCGGCTACATCGGGTCACACACGGCCGTCGTGCTGCTCGAAGCCGGCCATGATGTCGTCCTGCTCGATGACTTCTCCAACAGCAGTCCGCAGGTCATCGCCCGTGTCGAGAAGCTGGCGCAGCGGCCCGTCGACAGCATCCGCTGCGACATCGCCGATCTCGCAGCGGCAGAACGCGCCCTCGACGGCCTGGACTTCGATGCCGTGATCCATCTCGCCGGCCTGAAGTCGGTGGGTGAGTCGGTCGCGCAGCCGTCGGTCTACTACCGCACCAACATCGTCTCGACGCTGAACATCCTCGACATCATGCGCGCCAAGAATGTGCGCAAGTTCGTGTTCAGCTCGTCGGCGACCGTGTACGGCGCCTCTGAATCTCAGCGCATCGACGAACAGCATCCTGTCGGCCACGGACTGACGAATCCTTACGGGTGGTCGAAGGCGATGAACGAACAGATCATCCGCGATGTCGGGCATGCCCAACCGGATCTGGAGGTCGCGCTGCTTCGGTACTTCAATCCGGTCGGAGCCCACGAGTCCGGGCGCATCGGCGAGAAGCCCTCCGGCGTGCCGAACAACCTCATGCCGTACGTCGCCGAGGTCGCCTCGGGCGTGCGCGAACACGTCAACGTCTTCGGGGACCGGTACCCGACGCCGGATGGCACGGGCGTGCGCGACTACATCCACGTGATGGATCTCGCCCGCGGTCACCTCGCCGCGCTCGAACACCTCTCACCCGGCGTCGAGGTGTTCAATCTCGGCACCGGCGTCGGGCACAGCGTGCTGGAAGTCATCCGCGCCTTCGCCGACGCCAGCGGCAGGGAAATCCCCTACGTCATCGCCGAACCACGCGCCGGAGACGTCGCTACGGCGGTCGCCGACCCCTCCAAGGCGAACCGCGAACTCGGATGGCATGCGCAACTCGACCTCGACGATGCGTGCCGCGACGCCTGGCGCTGGCAGGCAGGAGTCGCGGCAGGGGTCTGATGCTTTAGCCGCGCGCGAGCCTCTTCGGCTCGCCCTGCCGCGCCGAGTCCAGCGCGGCCTCCACGACGGCGAGCGTACGCAACCCCTGTTCCATCGTCACGACGTCGTTGCTCTTGCCGAGCACAGCGTCGCGGAATGCCTCGTGCTCGACGCGCAGCGGCTCGCGCTTGGGGAACGCGAACCGAGTGACATCGCCCTCAGAAACGCCGCGGAAGCTCGACACCGATTCCCACTCCAACGGGATCGTGCCGTTGGCGTAGAAAGTGAGATCACCGGTAGACGTGTCGGCGACGAAAGCGCCCTTCTCGCCCGTCACCACGGTCAAGCGCTCCTTCATCGGGCTCAACCAATTGACGATGTTGTTCACGATCACGCCAGACTCGGTCCGGCCAGTGATCGTGATCATGTCTTCGTATTCGCGTCCGCTCTTGTGTGCCGTCTGACCGAAGACCACGTCGTAGTCGCTCTGCACAATCCACGCGGTGAGATCGACATCGTGAGACGCCAGGTCCTTGCCCACGCCCACGTCGGCAATACGCGAAGGGAACGGGCCCTGCCTGCGAGTCGCCACCTGGTACACGGTGCCGAGCTCTCCCAAGGCGATGCGTCGACGCAGTTCCTGCAACGCGGGGTTGAAACGCTCGATGTGGCCTACGGCTCCGATCAATTCCGCATTGGCGAACGCATCGACCATCCGCTGACCGGCCGCGAGGCTGTGCGCGATGGGCTTCTCGACCAGAGTGTGCACCCCGGCAACCGCGAGCTTCAGCGCCGCGTCTTCGTGGAATCGGGTGGGCACCGCGACAACGGCCACGTCGATTCCCGCATCGATCAGCGCATCGATGTCGGGGAGGACGTCCAAGTCGCCGGCTACAGCATGCGGATCCCCTCCGGGATCGGCGATCGCGACGAGCTCAACCCCATCGAGCTCTCGGAGCACCCGTGCGTGGTGCCGGCCCATCATCCCAACACCGAGCAGGCCGGCGCGCAGCGAAGCCATCAGCCACCCGCCTGTGCGAGCACGTTGACCGCAGTGACGATGCGCTCCAGATCACCTTCGCTCAGCGAGGGGTGCACCGGAAGCGAAACAACCTCCTTGGCGGCCCGCTCCGTCTCTGGCAGATCCAAGCCCGGCGCGTATGACGCCAGGGACGGGAGCCGATGATTCGGGATGGGGTAATAAACGCCGGCGCCGATCTGATGCTCCTCCTTGAGAGCAGCGACGAAACGGTCGCGGTCTTCGGACACCCGAACCGTGTACTGGTGGTACACGTGGACGGCGCCGTCTGCGACGGGCGGGACAACAACGCCGCGAAGGTTGGCGTCGAGGAATGCGGCGTTGTTCCTGCGAGCGCGTGTCCACGCGTCTACCTTGGTCAGCTGCACTCGACCGATCGCCGCATGAATGTCGGTCATCCGATTGTTGAAACCGATGAGCTCGTTCTCGTACTGACGCTCCATACCCTGGTTGCGAAGGAGCTTCAACCGGCGCGCGATCTCGTCAGTCGCTGCGGTGACCATTCCGCCCTCACCGCTGGTCATGTTCTTCGTGGGGTACAGGCTGAACATCGCGAACTGACCGAACGAACCCACGGGGCGCCCGTTGAGCGAGGCGCCGTGAGCTTGCGCCGCATCTTCATAGAGATCGATCCCGTGGGACGCAGCGATCGCTTCAAGCTCCTGCATCCGCGCGGGGTGTCCGTATAGGTGAACCGGGAGGATGCCCCTCGTCCGCTCGGTCACCGCGGCCGCGGCGGCGTCCGGAGCGAGGGTGAAGGTCTCCGGCTCGATGTCGACGAAGACCGGTGTCGCCCCCGCCAGGGCGACGGCGTTCGCCGTCGCCGCGAACGTGAACGACGGTACGAGGACCTCATCTCCCGGGCCGACACCCGCCGCAAGCAGGCCGAGGTGGAGCCCCGAAGTGCCGGAGTTCACAGCGACCGTCACGCGTCCGGGTACGAAATGCGCAGAGAACTCTGTTTCGAACGCTGCCACTTCAGGGCCCTGAGCAATCATGCCGCTGCGCAGAACCCGATCAACGGCCTCGCGTTCCTCGTCGCCGATGACCGGCTTCGCTGCGGGAACGAAATCGTTCACGATGTCTCCTTGGTCAATGTGTCATCATGCTCTCGAAATCGTGCCCCCGAGACCGGACAGATCCAGATACCCTCCGAGCTCGGCTTCAACGGCACTCCCGCTTCGCCGACCCAGCCCATGCGCTTCGCCGGTACGCCGGCCACGAGCGCAAAGGCGGGCACGTCCTTCACGACGACGGAACCCGCCGCGACAGTCGCCCATTCGCCGATTGTGACGGGCGCAACGCAGGTTGCACGAGCGCCGATCGACGCGCCGCGACCGATAGTCACCCCGACCGGCGTCCAGTCGTGGGCGCTCTTGATCGTCCCATCGACGTTGACCGCCCGCGGGTAGGTGTCGTTCGTGAGGACCACCGCGGGTCCTATGAAGACACCGTCGGCGAGTTCTGCTGGCTCGTACACGAGAGCGTAGTTCTGGACCTTGCAGTTGTCGCCCAGTTGCACGCCCGTGCCGATATATGCGCCGCGACCGACGACACAGTTGTCGCCGAGCACCGCCCCTTCTCTGACCTGCGCCAGATGCCAGACCGACGTGCCAGGGCCGAGTTCGGCGTCGGCGGCGACGTCGGCGGACTCGGCGATCCGCACGTCACGACGCGGTGCCACGGAGATCCTCTTGGACGTAGACGCGAACGAAGTCGCCGTCAGCAGTTGGTGTCTCCACCAGTGCTGCCGCCATCACTCTGCTGCCCCAACGACGATTCGCGGCGTGCCGACCCAACGTGCAGGGTCGGTTGCCGCGCGACCATCGACGCACAGCTTGACGCCGGGCAGGTCAGCGGGCGAGATCTCCCGATATTCCGCATGATCCGTGTGAAGCACGACCAGATCGACCGGGTCCCCCATGTCGTAGGGTTCCAATCCGAGGCCGCGCAGCTCGTCGTCCGAATACAGCGGGTCGTGCACCCGGACAGTCGCGCCCCGCGCTCGCAGCGCGTCCATTATCGGGAAGACACCGGAGAACGCGGTCTCTTTCACCCCGCCTCGGTATGCCGCGCCCAGTACGACGGCGCGCAGACCTTCCAATGATCCCAGCAGTGCTTCTGCGCGAGCCACCATGCGTTCCGGCATCGACGCGTTGAGATCACGTGCGGTGCGCACGATCTCCGCTTCGGGATCGGTGGAGAGGTACAACCGCGGATACACGGGTATGCAATGACCGCCCACCGCGATCCCTGGACGATGGATGTGGCTGTACGGCTGCGAGTTGCACGCCTCGATGACTTTGTGCACGTCGATCCCGTTCGCCGAGGCGAAAAGTCCGAACTGATTGGCAAGACCGATGTTCACGTCACGGTAGGTCGTTTCGGCGAGCTTGGCCATTTCCGACGCTTCCGTCGTTCCCAGATCCCACACGCCGTTGGCCCGCGAGAGATCCGGACGCTCGTCGAACTGAAGGACGGCCTCATAGAAGTTCCGAACTCGACGAGTTCCTTCGGCGGACAGTGCGCCGATGAGCTTCGGATACTTCTGCAGATCGGCGAATACCCGGCCCGTGAGGACCCTCTCCGGGGAGTACGCGAGGTGGAAGTCGACCCCCTCGGTGAGGCCTGAGATCTCCTCGATCATCGGCTTGTACCGGTTGCGTGTCGTTCCCACGGGCAGCGTCGTCTCGTAGACGACAAGCGTCCCCGCGGTCAGGTGCTCGGCGAGCGACTTCGTCGCCGAGTCCATGTAGGTGAAGTCGGGCTCCGAGGTCTGCTCATCCACGAAGACGGGCGCCACGATGACGATCGCGTCCGCGTGCGGGATCGCTTCACTGTAGTCCGTCGTCGCACGCAGTCGTCCTTCGGGGATCAACTCCGAGAGCCGCTCCTGCAGCTCTGCTTCACCGGGGAACGGCTCTTGACCGGTGTTTATCTTGTCGACCGTCGCCTGATTGACATCGACGCCTACGACCTCGTGACCGGAGGACGCGAACTGCACAGCAAGCGGGAGGCCGATCTTTCCGAGGGCCACGACGGCAATACGCATACTGTCAATCCTAGATGCAGCCGCGTGGCGGCGAAGGCGTACGCTACGTGACCGGCCCCCGCTCGACGATCACGAGCAACCGGGTTCCGTGATCGCGACGGAGGTAGCTCGGCTCATGGGCGTATGCCAGACGTTCAGCGGACCAAGCTCGCTCGATGCTTCCGCCGCGTGGAATCGAAACGCAATCGTGTGCGAACTCTCCAGCCAATGCGAGACCTCGACCTTTACCGCAGGACGTCCCAGATGCTGCCCCGCGCTGAGCACAGGGGCCGGGGCGCCGTCGATGAGAACCTCATCCAAGGCACCGCCGACGGGACCGTATAGGACGACGTACGTGCTGATCTCTTCCGCCGCGAAGTACGGACCCTTGATGTAGGGAGGCAAGCGTCCCGCGATATCGGCTGACAGCGACGAAGACAACGTCACCGCACCCGAGTATTCAGCCGGCTCTGCTTCACACCGTGTTGAACTCGCCTCGATCGCCATATCGAGGTAGTAACTCTTCTTCGACCCGGTGTTGTCGTTGACATAAACCCCCAACACTGTGGAATCAGAATTGTTCTGAGGCATCACCCCGGACATTCGCGATCCGGCGATCAGCTCGGTCTGGCGCTCATCGTTGCTGCGATACAGGATGCGCCCCTCGTCGGCGCCACGCGCGATCGCCGAGATGAAGGCCACCGGATTTGCCGGACCGTTCGTGACTGCCGTGTACACCGCATCCGCGGCAGCCGCGAAGAAAGCATTCTGCTCAAGGTTGGTCTCGTATCGGAAGTAGACCTCGTTGAGCAGGAGCGACGTCGCGTTCGCCGCACTGAGCGTGTCTCCGGTCGGCAGCTGCACGGGACCGGTCGCTCCCAAGACATAGGCCAGGGCGACGGGATCGATCGAGATAACGCCGTCGAAAGTCATATCGAATCGATCGGCCCAGAAACCGAGAATTATGCTGGTGGCTTCCGTGAAATCGGGAACCATCGTCGGATCTGGGGTATAGCGTCCGATCTTGTCGCCGTAGATCGCCACCGACTCGGGGTTCAACGGCACGATCGGATCGGCCCGAGACGAGAAGTCGGAGCTGTCGGCCCGTTGGACGATCGACACGACACCGTTGTCTGCGTGGAGGACAAGGAAGACCGCGGCATTGCCGCCGAGGCTACGAGCCTCCGAGGTGCCTTGGAACATCAGGAGGTAATTCTTCGGCTCTGGTGAGCCCAAGGCCTCCGGCAGCACTTCGAGCACATCCCGCATGGGCTGAAGCATCGGCAGAATCGAATTCAGAGCGTTCTCTAGTTTCGTGACGCCCGCCGACACCGGTCCGATCAGGTTTTCGCGATTGATCGGATCGAGCGATTCCAAAGCTGTACGCGCTCCGGCCTCTGCCTGGTCGAGCAAACCCGAAAGCTGCGCCAGCGCACCCACGTCGATCGCGCCGCCGCGAGGAACGAGCGCCGCGAGATCGACCGAGCTCATCGGCTGAACCACGTCACGGGCAAGCTGATCAGCAGATTCTGCGACGAGTCGCACCGCGACGAGGTCATCAGCCAGCCCGACAGGGAGCGACTCAGCGAAGGACCACAGCCGCCCTTGTGCCTCCGCGCGGGCCGACCCCGTCTCCTCTGCGAACTGCTCCGCGGCGACGGATGCAGAGTCGAAGTCGCCGTCCATCACGCCTTGCTGCACTTCACTGACGTGCGACAATGCGGCGTCGAGGTGAGCCCGCACACGATCCGCCTGGCCATAGATCTGGCTGGCCAGCCACCCGCCTATTGCGACGATGGCGATCAGCACGAACAGCAGCGCGCCGAGCGAGATCCAGAGTCCGAGTCTGCGGCGTGGCTTGGTCTGCGTCCGTTTGCGGTGCATCGCGCGTCCAGGCGCGTCGGGATCGGCTCGATTCACAACGTCATCAAATCAGATCGGCCTGAACCGCAGATGGGTGCGAGCGGGGCGTGAGCCATAGGATGGGCGAGAACCGCACCCGACTTGGAGCTAGTGATGCCCACCCCCCGTGTCACCGTAGGCATCCCTCTTGTCAACGAGAGCCTCGACGAGATCGAGCTGGCTGTCCGATCCGTGTACGCCCAGACCTTCACGGACTGGGAGGTCGTCTTCTTCCTCGACGCGAGTCCACCGGACCGCGTCGAGCACATCAAGAAGATCGACGACCCCCGCGTCTCATATGTCGTCAACGACACGCGGCGCGGCATCGGCAGTCACCTCAACCGCCTCGCCTCTATGGCCCGCGGTGAGTACATCGCAATCCTCGCTGCGGACGATGCCTGGACTCCTGATCGACTGACGGTGCAACTGCAGAGACTCACGCAGGAAGATGCGCCCGACGTCCTCGCGGGTCAGATGATCATCATCAGTGACAGCAAGACGGTCGAAGGAGCCCAGAAGGCGGCCCACGTCCCTGACGACGCACGTGGATGGGTAGCCGGCACGCCGATATCGCACGCCACCGCCATGGCGCGGACCGCCTGGTTCCGCGATCACCCCTACGACGAGTCGCTGATCCGCGCTCAGGATCGCGCATTCTGGATCGAAGCCCACGTCGGGAGCACTATCGAGATCCTTCCGGATGTCGTCTACTACTACCGCGTCCCCAAACCACTCAGCTACAAGAAGTACGCGTGGAGCAGCAAGTATGCCCGCCGAGTCATTTGGAAGTACGGCCGACGCGTGCTGTCCACGCCACAGGTGATGAAGATCTATGCGGAATCGGTGGTCAAGCAAGCGATCGTCGCTCTCACGACGATCGGCGGCGGGTCATCCAAGCTGTACTATCGTCGAGTCGACCCGTTGACGCCGGAGGAAATTGCCCGGCACCAGCGGATTATCGAAGAAGTCGGTCGCACTGAAGTACCCGGTTGGGACGCGGGATCCGAATGACTTCGCTCGTGAATCCACACCGGAGCGCATGAGGCAGCCGTGATACTTCTCTTCACCATTCTCGTCGCCGTCCTGGCTGTGGGGTACATCGTGGTGTACCTCCGTAAGGGCATCGTCGCCAGCGCCGCCCTGTGGTTCACGATCCTCAGCGTCGTCTTCTTCCTGTACTCGTTCGTCGTGGTGTGGAGCGAATCCAACTTCAACGACCTGGACGGCATCGCCACGGGAGTACTCGTCGTGAGCCTCGGGTTAGTCTCGTTCATCGCTGGCAGCCTCGTGCTGGGCGGGCCGAAAGGCAGGCGGCATACCGAAAAGCGCCATGTGCGTCGTGATCCAACCGTTCGACGCGTGGTTCCCCCGGGCCGGGGCCTGTTCTTCATTGCGGCTGCGGTGATCGTCCCTTCCGTCGTCTACTTCGTGTTGCTCGGCCACGTCCCGCTGTTCATGGGAGTCGGTGACGTCTTCGAATCCGGGTATCAAGGCCTCGGGGCACTCCAGACCTATCGACTCGAACTCACTCCGCATCTCTCCGGTATGTCGATCCCCTTCAAGGGAGTCTTCGACATCATCCGCAACTACGGCCCCCTCTTCATCGTCGGAGTGAGCACCGTACAGATGCTGCAGGGAGAGAAGCGCTGGCCGCGCATCCTCCTCATCGTCCTCGGCGTCGTCACCAGCCTCGCCGCGGGTCAGCGCTGGCCGCTGATCTACCTGTTCGTGGCTGCGCTAGCTGCCATCTACGCGCTCGTGGGATTCGGTATTCGACCGGCATTGCGACGCGTGGTGGGATTCTCCGCACTTCTCATCGGGGTCGGTCTGGTGATCACACTCCTGCAGAAGCGGACGACAGAGGTGATCGACAGCTTTGGCGAAGCGGTCAATTTCGTCTTCGAGAATCTCTTCCAACGCATCATCTTCGATCAGAGCGCCACGCCGATTCTCAGTTTCCAGAACCGCGTGTATAACTCCGGGGAACTCGGCGGAGCTTCGTATCTGCAGGCACTCCTCGCGTATGTTCCCGGCTCGGACGTGCAGAACTTCGAGGTCGACTTCTTTTCGCGCATCTACGGCAGCAGCTACGGATACACGGCCGCACCCGGCTTCTTCACCGAGGCGTTCATCAACTTCGGCCTGATCGGCGTCGCACTGCTCTCCTTCGCTTGGGGAATGCTGCTCACCACGATCGACCGCAATCGACAGTGGGAGAAGGATCGCTACTTCTCCCCCGGGTTCAAGGCCGCCATCGTGGCACTCCTCGCAGGGACCTCGTTCGCCGGTGTCGGGGTGATTATCGGCGCGGCCCTCATCTACTTCTACATGTCGATCGTCTATCGACTGGGTTCACATCTGGAAAAGTCGGACACAACTGATTTCTCTGCGGCCGAGTTGTCAGCGGTTGGTGTCGCCGCTCGCAGCAAGTAAGAGACCGTAGCACCACGTCACGACATACGTGATTGCGAGAGCAGTGTAGATCCACCACAGCGACGTAGTGAGGTCTAAGTTAATCACTGCCGTCACGGTGAATGCGGCGCCCATCAGGGCCACTCGCAGCACGTCGAGCACCGTGTTCGCCAAGGAGCGCTGATAGATCAGGATGAACTTGCTGAGCGGACTACCCACCAGCCGCACAGCAGAATTGAGCGCGAGGATCTGCACAGCGATACCCGCGACAGCCCAATCCGCCCCCAGGATCATCGGAATGACCCACCCGCCGAGAACACCGAAACCGACCCCGACAACGAGTCCTACGACCGCAAGCAGCCCGCTCACCCGCAGATACGTCGGTCTCAGACCACCCGAACCATCGCGGACCTTCTGAGAGACCTCAGCTTCGATCACCTGTGCTGCTGCTGCGCCGATGAGCGCGAGCGGGATGCCGACAATACGCTCAGCCATTCCGATCTGCCCCCCGGCTTCGAGCCCGAACCACATCGTCACAAACAAGAGAGGCGCCTGCGCGCCGATGGCGTTCAACAGAGCCGAAGGCGTGAATACGGCCGGGAACCGCCAGTAGGTGCGCCAGGCCACTCGTCGCACACGACGATCCACCATGCGGAAATCGTCTCGTGTCTGCAACCAGAGAGGTATCAGCCCGGCGACTCTCCCGAGCGCTTGTCCTGCGATCAGACCGGTTCCCTGGCGGGTCACGAGTGCCAACGCCAACTGGCTCGCGCCTGCGGACGCTGCCTGATAGACGTTTCGCCGCGCGACTGATCCGTAGAGCTTTCGACGTAGGGCCAACTGGCTCAGCAGCGAGTACAACGCCGTGAACAAGACCAGCACAGCGATCCACAAGGAGGCGAAGGGTATGTCTTGAAGCGCGGTAAGTCCCCACAGCTGAAGCAACTCGACGACAACAGCCGTTAAGACGGTCGAGGCCGCAATGCAGATGAGGCAGTTCATGACCACTGCTCGCACCGCACTTGCTCGGCGCGGAAGCATCGCTGCAGTTTCCAACCGAAGCGTCGCCACCGGCGCGATCACCGCCGTCACCGCGAGCACAAAGCTGAATGCACCGAACGCGTCGGGATCATAGAGTCGTGAGATGACAGGCAGCACGGCGAACGCGATCAGTTGAGCGATCACGGTCCCCGAAAGAACGGAGGCGAATCCCCTCCCGGCCCCTCCAATCCGCTGTTTCACCGGCTCATGCGCCCCGTCGTCCACGCCAGGCGCGAGAGTGCAGCGCCCACACATGACGAGGAGCGAACTCGTCCACTGCCCGTGCGCGCGCGGCGTACCCGAGCGCGGCGCGCTTCTCGTCGTCTCGTACCGTCCTTGCAAGAGCATCCGCTAGTGCCGCCGCGTTTCCTGTCTGGACGATCAGCCCGGTCTCGCCGTCGATGACGGCGTCGACGCAGCCGGTGGCGTCCGAAGTGATCGCCGGCACTTCCATGGCCGCCGCTTCCAGAACGACGTTCGGGAAGCCCTCCCGTCTGCTCGGAAGCACGAGCACATCCATCACTGCAAGAAGAGCCCGAGGATCCCGGACGAACCCTGCCAAGTGCACGGGGATGATGCCGTCCAGCCGCCGAGCAAGCTCCGTGACTGGAACGCCCTCGGAGTCTCCGACAATGAGCAGCTGCACCTCCGTTCCTCGCGAGGCGCAGATCGCCAGTGCGTCGAAGAGCACGTCGATCCCCTTGTCAGGGTTGAGTCTGCCAACGAAGCCGACAACCGGAGCTGTCGACGCCCGAAGAGCGCGAGACAGTTCCGGATCGATCTCGGGCAGCTCCGCCTCTCGAGAGAATCGCTCCGCGTCGACGCCGTGCGACGACCCGCTCCCAAGCACAACGACGTCCTTGCCGCCATTGACCCCGAGCTGACTGGCCCGTTCTGCGAGACTGTTGCTGTTCGCGATCACCATCGAGGAGAGTCTCGCGGTGAGTCGTTCCAGAAGCGCGAACACACGCCTCGAAAACCCGCTCGCCGTCTCGAGGCGCAGGCCCCACAACTCGTAGATGCGACGAGGAATCCGCGTGAACCATCCTGCCAACGCGCCGATCAGCGACGCCTTCGGCGTGGCGTACACCAGCACATCCGGTCGGATCCGGCGAAACAGGCGCACGGCCGCAAACACCGCACCCAGATCATCGAGCGGCGCCGGATCCCTTGGCATGGCGAGCGGTTCGAAAGCGACGCCTGCGGCTGCCGCCATCTCCGCGACGCCTTCGCCGTCGCTGCAGACGAGGGTCACATCCCACCCGTCTGACTGCAGAAACTGGAGGTACCCATCGAGGAACGTCGTCGCGGTGATCGAACTGGTCACCATCAGGCATAAGCGCCGGGTCATCGAGCTGGCACCCCTTTCACCAGCGTCGATGCGGCCACGTCTGCAGTGACGCAGACCGCGGCGCCCAAAGTGCTGCGCTCACCAGTCTTGAGCCGTTGCAACACGACGGCTCCTGCACCGACGCCCAGCCGTGCGCGCGCCGACGGCGACCCCAAAGCCACCCCCTGCCTCACTTGGACGCCTCACGATTCAGAGCGGTCCGCTGTCTGCACCTACCAATCGATGACAAGTCCGCCCCAAGACAATCCCACGCCGAAACCGACGATCATGACCTTCATCCCCGCATCGAGGACTCCTTGCCGCACCGCATCGGTCAAGGCAATGGGAATGGTTGAGGATACGGTGTTTCCCGAATCCTGCATCGAGACAAAGAAGCGATCCTTCGGGACTCCGAGTTTCTTGCGCAGATGATCAAGCATGAATGCGTTGGCTTGGTGGAACACAAACAGGTCAATGTCGTCTCTTCCGAGCCCGGCCTTGCTGAGCACTCCATCCACGGCAGCGGGCACGGTTGCAAGCGTGAAATTGAAAATCGCTGGACCGTCCATGAACAAGTCATGGTCTCCAGCAACGAGTCCGCGGGCTTCGGCATCCGACTTTGGCTGAATCTCACGCCCATCACGCAGCCCGCCGGACGGCACGATGAGACTCTTCGCGCCCGACCCGTCGGTACCGTACACCACGCCATTGATTCGGCTCGCGCCACCGACAGATTCCACGAACGTCGCGGCGGCGCCGTCGCCGAATATCGTACGCACCGACTTGTCGCCCTTGTTGAGCACGCGCGTATACGTGTCGGAAGTGATAACGAGAACATTCGAAACCTGCTCGGATTCGATCAAGCCCTTGGCGAGGCCGAGCGCATATACATAGCCAGAACATCCAAGGTTGATATCAGTGGCTCCAACGGCTGTGGGTAGGCCGAGCTGAGTCTGGACGATTCCGGCGACGGACGGAAGGATGTAATCGGGCGTCTGTGTGCAGACGATCAAATACTCGACCGAGCTTCTGTCGATCGACGCGCTCGACAAGAGCTGCTCAGCAGCGCGTACTGCCAACTCGGACGTGTACTCGCCTTCCCGTACGACGTGCCGACTGCGGATCCCTGTCTTGCCTTCGATCTTCTCGACGCTCCACTCGGGGAACTCTTCGGCGAGCGCATCGTTCGTCAGAATGTTCGGAGGCAGGTAATAGTCAACTGCCGAGACGCGGGATCCCATACAGTGACCTTACCGTCAGCCTCACTGTGCCGTGTATCCGCCGTCAACCGCCATCGTGCTTCCCGTTATCCATCTGGCGTCCGCGGAGAGCAGGAAGATGATGGCAGAGGCGATGTCATCCGGGGAGCCGAGCCCGAGCGGGTGAGCACTTTCGATACGTGACCAGCCATCCGGTCCGACCAGTTGTCTCATCTTGTCCGTCAGTGGAGTCGAAACGACTCCGGCGGCGACACTGTTGACGCGTATCTTCTCATCGGCGACCTCAAGTGCAAGCGATCTCGCAGCTGCCGCCACGGCGGCCTTGGATGCTGCGTAACCGCTCACCCCCGGACTGCCGACGATCCCAACGGCAGAGGACACGAACACGGCGCTCAGTTCCTCAGCTCGTGCTTCTGGTCGACGCAGTTCCTTCAGGATCAACAGCGCTGCTGCAACGTTGAGCTGATATAGCTCAGCAATCTTTCGTGCAGAGAGAGTACGAAGCGGCGTGAACGCGTGCGCTCCGGCCGCGTGAACGAAACCGCTGAGAGCGCCGAGTTCGTCCACCGCCCGGCGAACAAGATCAGGGATGGTGGAGTCGTCGCTGAGGTCGGCCGGGAGAACGACGTGTCCAGTGCCGGGGAGATCGTCCCGCGTTGCTCTCAACGCTGCTTCGTTGCGAGCAACGAGACCGATACGAGCCCCACGCTCTGCCGCGAGTCGGGCCGATGCGCGGCCGATTCCAGACGATGCGCCCGTAATGAGCACCGTGTGATCCGCCAGCGACTTCACAGATGTTCACTCACGCGTTGAGTAGGGAAAATAGGTCCGTCACGGTACGCGCTTCAGACAGTTTGTCAGCATCGACGGCGATGTTCGCACGTTCATCGACCTCGGCGATGAAGTTCAAGTTGGAAAGCGAGTCCCAGCCAAGATCTTCAAGATCGGCATTCTCAGCCACCTCTTCGATTTCAAGGATTTCAGCGACGAGCTTCAGGAATTCATCATGGTTCACGAAATCAGACTACCTGAGCCCTGCACGTTATCGCCGACTGATCACGCGCGCAGGAACGCCGGCCACCGTCACCTCACTGGGAACGGCCCGTGTGACGCAGGCCATGGCGCCGACGATGCTTTTCGCCCCGATCTCGAGGCCCTGGAGTACGAAGGAGTTAGCGCCGATGAGCACCGATTCCGCAAGCTCGACCTCTCCCGACACTGCCGCGCCCGGGTTGACGGTCACGTAATCATCAATCGACACATCGTGCCCGATCGTGGCGTTGAGGTTGAAATGGCAGTGTCTACCCGTCGTGACGTTCGTCGTCATCCTGACACCGGCACAAACGACCGTTCCCGGCCCGAGGCTCACGAGTGACCCGATCGAGGACTCTGGGTGCACTAGCGTGGCCGCTTCGAACCCTGCGCTGGTCATCCGGCTGTCGATGGCTGCTCTGACGCTCGCGCTACCGATCCCGATGACAAACTGAGCATCATTCTTCTTCGCCGCAAATGAGTCGACCGCGCCGAGGTAGTCAATTCCCCGCTGTCGTAAACGTGCGGCATTCTGCTCGGTGAGACTGTCGTCAAGCACGCCTATCACACGGTACGAATTCATGGCGTCGGCCACGTCCAGCACCTCTCGACCGAAGCCGCCTGCTCCTACAACCACGAGATCATGCATCGTCGACACGCTCCTTCGTTCCCGTGAATCGAGTCATCGTCGCATGCCCGTCCGCTGAAATCCCCTCCCGGACGAGGACGGAGCGCACCGTCGCGAGAAGTACCTTAGCGTCCGTGACAAGGCTTCGCCGGTCCACGTACTCAACGTCGAGCCGGAACTTCTCGTCCCAACTCAGCGCGTTACGGCCGTTCGCCTGCGCCAACCCGGTAACGCCAGGGCGAACCTCGTGTCGGCGCGCCTGTTCGGGCGTGTATCGCGCCAGGTACTCGACGAGGAGCGGGCGCGGACCAACGAAGCTCATGTCGCCACGCAAGACGTTCCACAGCGACGGCAACTCATCCAGGCTCGTCGCTCGCAGCGCATGCCCAAACGACGTCAGGCGCTGCTCATCGCTCACCAGTCCTCGTTCATGATCAACATCCTTCATGGAGCGGAACTTGTACAGAGTGAAGATCCGCTCGTTACGTCCTGGCCTCGGCTGGGCGAAGACGACGGGCCGGCCGAGCCTGAGCGCGACGCACAGGGCGGTCACCCCGATGACGGGCGAGAGCACGACCAGACCAATCAGCGCCCCGACCACGTCCAGGCCTCGTTTCCACGGATCGTACGCACGACCAGTCATGCCCATACGCTCACCGACTACCGAGGAAGGACCGGATGCGGTCGAAGACGCGCGCGCGCTGGCCATCGGTCAGCGCCGAACCGCTGGGCAAGGTCAACCCGCGCTCGAACAGGCACTCCGAAGTGCCGTTGATGGTCCCTCGCCACCCGGCGAACACCGGTTGCAGGTGCATCGGCTTCCACAGTGGGCGACTCTCGATATCGTCCTCCGCAAGCGCTGCCGCCAGCAGTTGCGGGGCCCATCCGGTCACGGTCTCGTCGACGAGGATCGACGTCAACCACACATTGTCGTGCTCGTCGCCCTCGGCGCCGAACACCTCCACTCCCGCGGTCCCGGCGAACAGTCCCTTGTACAGCTCGCGCATCTCTCGACGACGGGCGATCATGTCGTCCAGGCGGCGCAGCTGCGCACGCCCCAGCGCGGCGAGGAGGTTGCTCATGCGGTAGTTATAGCCGATGTCAGTGTGCTCGTAATGAACAACGGGTTGCCGGGCCTGGGTGGCGAGATAGCGCACCCGCCCCGCGAACCCCTCGTCGTCGGTGAGCAGCATGCCGCCGCCGGAGGTGGTCATGATCTTGTTGCCGTTGAACGAGACGATGGAAGCGCGTCCGAAGCTGCCGGCGGCCTGCCCATTGTGCGTGGCCCCCAGGGATTCAGCGGCATCCGCCAGCACCGGAACCTCGAACTCATCGGCGATCTGCTGGATCGACGTGTAGTCCACGGCCTTTCCCAGCAGATCGACGGGCACGATCGCAGCCGCCCGTTCTCCCGCCGCACGTAGCGTCTCCAGTGCTTCGCGCAGAAGCAACGGATCCATATTGCCGGTCTGCGGATCGGCGTCGACGAAGTACGGCTCGGCGCCGGTGTAGGCGATCGCATTGGTGGTCGCCGCGAAGGTCATCGTCGAGGTGACCACCACATCACCCGCTCCGACACCTAACGTCAGCAGGCCCAGATGCAGGGCTGCCGTGCCCGAGCTCAGCGCGACGCCGTGCGCCGCGCCGACGCGCGCGGCCAGTTCGCTCTCGAAGGCGTCGACGTCGGGGCCGAGCGGCGCGATCCAGCCGGAGCGCATCGCGGTGACGACTGCATCTTCTTCGGCCCGCCCCACATCGGGGGAAGACATGTAGATCCGTTCACTCACGACGACGACTCCACCGGCCCGGTCGAGATGTCGATCGGCCGGATCATGCTCGTGTCGTTGTCGCGGGGTGCCTGCTCCAGGCGTGCCTTCCAGCCGTCGAAGTCGAGACGCTCGGGCGAGATCGTGTCGGCGTTCGTATGCGCGACCTTCGGGTGGAACGGACGCTCCAGCTCTTCACGGTTGCCCACGAGCACCTCGTGCATCTTCTCTCCGTGCCGCAGGCCCGTGAACACGATCTCGATGTTCTTGCCCGACATCGAGATCATGCGCTTGGCCACGTCGAGGATCGACACTGGCTCTCCCATGTCGAGGATGAGGATCTCCCCGGGCCGGCCGATGCCGCCGGCCTGGATCACCAGCTGACAAGCCTCCGGGATGGTCATGAAGTAGCGGGTCACCTCGGGGTGAGTCACCGTGAGCGGCCCACCCTGCTCGATGAGCCGCTGGAAGGTGGGAAGCATGGAACCACGGCTGCCTATCACGTTCCCGAAACGCACCGACAGGTAGCATAGGCCGGTCTCTTCGCCCATCCACGCCGTGAGCTTCTCCGCCACCCGCTTGGAGTGGCCGAGCACGCTGGTGGGATTGGCGGCCTTGTCGGTGGAGACGTTCACGAACGTTCCAACCCCCACAGCCTGGGCCGCCTGAAGCACGTGGAGCGTGCCGAGCACGTTCGTCTTCCACGCCTCATCGGGGTACTGCTCCAGCATCGGCAGGTGCTTCAGCGCCGCCGCGTGGAACACGACCTCGGGCTGACGTTCCTGGAAGATCTTCAGAAGCGCATCGGGTTCGCGGATGTCGGCGAGCACGACGTCTTTCGTGTCTAGGAGGCCATGACCGAGCGTGCCGAGTTGGGCGAGCTGCAGGCCAGTCTCATCGCGATCGAGCATCATGAGCTCGCTCGGGCCGAACTTCGACAGCTGACGGCACAGTTCCGAGCCGATCGATCCGCCCGCGCCCGTCACCAGCACGCGGCGCCCGGTGATGTATCCGGCGATCTGCTCCACGTTCGTGTCGACGGGGTGACGGCCGATGAGGTCTTCGATGCTGACTTCGCGGAGGTCCTTCACCGAGGCCTCTCCGCTGAGAACGCTCGACAGAGCTGGGGTCACCGAGACCTTCAGCCCGACGGCTTCGGCCTCGTCGCTCAGTCGCCGCAGCACCGTGCTGTCGATGTTCGCGATGGCGATGATGAGCGCCTGCGCACCCGTCTTCCGGGCGGCATCGGCCATGTTCTTGGTGCGACCCACGACCGGCACGCCGCGCAGACGCAGGTTCTTCTTGGCCGGGTCGTCATCGAGAATTCCCACGGCGCGGAACGGCGACTCCGGATCGGTCGTGATGTTGTGCAGCACGCTGTCGCCCACGTACCCGGCGCCCACGACCAGCGCCGGTACGGCCTCGCCGCTCGGCCGGCGGCGGCTCTCGAGCACGAGGCGAGCGAGGTACCGCACGCCGAACATGAGCAGCAATACGAAGGGGAACGCGAGGATGACGGTGCCGCGCGGCACGCCGATCGCGTTGCCGAATACCAGCACGACGACCGCGAGCACCACCGCTTCGCCGAGAACAGCCAGCCCGAGCGTTCGCACTTCGTCGAAAGAGCCGTAGGGGTAGCGCCCGCGATACAGGGCGAGAAAATACCCGATCACGATCTGGAGCGCGACCGCCACCGCAGCGATCACGAGGATGGAGATCCATCCGAGCAACGTCGGCTCGAACTCGAACCGCAGAACGACGGCCGCGAAGAGACCGAGGACCCACGCCGCGCAGTCGACGATCGCGGCGAGCAATCGCCGTCGTCGCTGTTTGATGGTGATCGTCGAGATGCCCTGCGTATCCGCTGAGACCGTCACTTCCGTCCCTCCGGCCGTGCCCCCACGACCACCTCTTCCTGAGAATTCGCTTAGCGTCCCCTTACTATCGTGGCACAACCGACCGACACCGCTCGTCACGGAACGCGAATATGAATCGAACGAAAACTGATTCGGATCGGGCCGATGCGCGTCGTCACCGTCAGCCTTCGGGGACGGGATCCGTCGGGATGTCCGAATCCGGCTCGGTGACGGGCGGCGGATCGCTCGGCACCTCGGGGGCAGGACTCTCCTCGCCGCCGCCATCTCCCCCGCCGTCGTACGACGGCTCCTCCGAGACGACCGCCTCGACGGCACGCGCCTGATCTTCGCGCAGCGCCTGCACGGCAGCGATGTACGCCGTGGCCGCCTGCCGCCCTGCGTCGGTCTCGAGCGTGTTCGCGACGACGCTCGCCGCCGCCGCCCACACAGCATCGCGGAAGCTCTGGTCCGCGAGGGCGTTCTCGGCGTCCTCCGTTTCCGCTCGCGCCGTGAAGGTGGCGGCGAAGGCGGCGAGCTGCTGCCGATAGGTGGCCGTCGCTGCATCGGCTTGCCCGCGCACCTCCCGCAGATCTGCAATCGCGCCGTCCACGACGACCACGCGCGCGCGGACCTCATCGATCGCGCTCGCGACCTCGGCCAGCGATTCCGGGTCGACGTCCGGTCGTTCGTAGGCGGCCGGCATCTCCGGGAGGCTCAGCGTCTGGAGGGCTCCGACGTAGGCGTCGAGCGCCGCCACGGTCGCGTCGCGAGACGCGCCGTCGATCAGCTCGGCATCGAGGGCGACGAGAGCGCTGCGGACCGCGGCTGTCGCCGAGACGTCGTCGGCGATCGATGCGGGGACCCGATCGTTCAGCGCCGCCAGCCCTTGTTCGGCGCTGGCCAAATCGTCCTGATCATTCACCAATGACTGATAGGCCGTTGCTGCCGGAGTCGCGCGTGCGGACTGCGCGACGACGAACGTCGCCGTGCCGCCGACCACGAGCAGGGCGACCACTCCGGCGATCACGTTGACCCAGTTGATCCGTCGGCTCCGCCGGGCGCGGAACGACCCTCTCGGCGCGACCGCGGTGGTGCGCACATCCGCCGCGACCTGATCCACGAGGCTGCGGAGCTCACCCCGATCCGACGGTGCATCCGTTGGCGCCGCCAGCTGAACGGGTGAGCCTATCAGCTGCTGAAGCTTCCCGCGCGCCTCATCGTCAGTGCTCAACGGGGTCGTCGCCTGATGGTCCCGCGCGTCGCCGGGGAAGAGCTCTGCCAGTGTCGTCATAGTCACGTGCGGACCAGCACGCCGCACCCCCCTGCGCCCGTCGATGTCTCAGCCTGCGGTTATCCTCGTTCAGGATACCCGTCGCATCCGTTGAGGAGACATGGACCTTCACGATTACCTGCGCGTGCTTCGGCGCAACCTCGTGCTCATCCTCTCCTGCACGATCATCGGCCTGAGCGCCGGACTCCTCCTCGCATCGCTCACCCCACCCCGCTATCAATCATCCGCAGAGCTGTACGTGGCGGCCGAGACGAGCCAGACCTCCTCCTCAGAGCTGAACCTGGGTCGAAGCTACGCTCAGCAGGCCGTGACGAGCTACCTCACCCTCTTCTCCAGCGAGCTCGTGCTGCAACCGGTGATCGACGACCTCGGCCTCGACACCACGCCCGCCGAGCTGGCGAGCCGCGTGGATGCCTCTGCCCCTCCGAACAGCGTCTCGATCACGGTCTCGGTCACCGCACGGACTCCCAGCCAGGCGGCGCGGGTCACCGCCGCGGTAGCCGACAGCTTCCGCTCCGCCGTGACCGAGACGATCGAACGCGGCTCCGCCAACCGTCCCAGTCCCATCCGCATCGATATCGTGCAGCCAGCCCAAGTGCCGATCTCACCGGTCGCCCCGAAACCTGTGCTGTCCACGGTTCTCGGCGCGCTCATCGGCCTCGCTGTCGGCGTCGGCGCAGCCGTGCTTCGTTCGGTCATAGACACACGCGTGCACGGGATGCGCGATGTCGAGCGCGCGACCGAAGCCCCCGTGCTCGGCGCCGTACCCTTCAGCGCCACCGCGAGCGCACATCCGCTGGTGGTCACCACTGCCCCGCACTCTCCGCCGGCCGAGGCGCACCGTGCGCTGCGCACCAATCTTCAGTTCTTCTCCGTGGAGGGCAAGCCGATCGTCCTCACCGTCACCAGCGCCGGGCCCGGCGAGGGAAAGACGACGACAGCGGTGAACCTCGCCATCGCGGTCGCCGAGACAGGAGCGAAGGTCGCGCTCGTCGACGGCGACCTGCGTCTGCCGCGCGTCGCCGACAGGCTCGGGATCGAGGGTGGCATCGGCCTCAGCGACGTGCTCGCGGGGCGTCTGACTGCCAGCCAGGCCATCCAACGCTGGGGGCGCGGAACCCTCTTCGTCCTGCCCTCGGGCACGCGCCCGCCCAACCCCGCCGAGCTGTTGGGATCTTCGGCCATGACGCGCCTGATCGACGATCTCACTTCCGTCTTCGACGTCGTGATCGTCGACGCCCCTCCGCTGCTGCTCGTCACCGACGCCGCCGTGCTCGCGAAGACCAGCACGGGCGCGCTGCTCGCGGTGGCCGCCGGCAAGACCACCGTCCCGCGCCTTGCCTCGGCTGTGGAGAGCATCGACAAGGTGGGGGCGCACGTGCTCGGCACTGTACTGACGATGGTGCCGACCACCGGCGCCGACCGCACCGCATACGGCGCCTATGCGAAAGCCGAGGCGTGAACGCACCGCGCGTTCTACGGCTCGATCTGGCCCTTATGGGACAATGACCACGGCCGATCGCCGAAAAGACTGGAGACGATTCGCGTGGAATTCCGCGACTACCTGCGCATCCTGCATCGCAATTGGATACTGATGCTGGTGCTGCTCGTGCTCGGCCTCGCCGGCGGAGCCGGCTACGCCATGATGCAGACGCCGAAGTACGTCTCGTCCACACAGCTCTACGTCTCCGTGCGCAGTGAGGGCGCGGCCACGGGCGACCTCGTGCAAGGCACGACCTTCGCGCGGCAGATGGTCACGAGCTACGCCAACATCATTGGCACGGCCCTCGTGCTCGACCCTGTTATCGATGACCTGCGACTGGACACCACCGTCGGTCAGCTCGCCGGGACGATCACCGCCTCCGCACCGCTGAACACCGTGACGCTCGAGATCAGTGCGACCGATTCCGACCCCGAGATGGCGGCGAAGATCGCCGACGCCGTAGCCGAGAGCTTCTCCGACGCCGTGCAGAACACCCTCGAGCGCCCCGCCACGGAGGGAGCGGCGAGCCCGGTGACCGTCACCGTCACGAACCCGGCGTCGGTCCCGACCAAGCCCGCCAGCCCGAACGTGCCCCTGCTGGTCGCGCTGGGCGGCATCCTCGGCCTCGCCATCGGCATCGGCATCGCCGTGCTGCGGCACGTGCTCGACGTGCGCATCCACACGCTCCACGACATCGAGCAGCTCACCGACAAGCCCATGCTCGGCGGCATCGCGTACGACCCCGATGCATCCAAGCGCCCCCTCATCGTGCATGCGGATCCGCGCAGCCCGCGCTCGGAGTCGTTCCGCACCCTGCGCACGAACCTGCAGTTCCTCAACGTCGACGGCGGACCGCGCACCTTCGTGATCTCCAGTGCCGGACCCGCCGAGGGCAAGTCGACGACGACCGCCAACCTCGCCATCGCTCTGGCCGAGACCGGTGCCCGCGTCGCACTGATCGACGGTGACCTGCGTCTGCCACGTATCGCGGACTACATGTCCATCGAGGGCAGCGTGGGCCTCACCGATGTGCTCATCGGCCGCATCGACGTCGCCGACGCGCTGCAGAAATGGGGTACGGGCCAGCTGTTCGTGCTGCCCAGCGGACGCATCCCCCCGAACCCCAGCGAACTGCTCGGATCCTCGGGCATGGATCACGTGATCCAGCCGCTCGAGGAGTACTTCGACTACATCCTCATCGACGCCCCTCCCCTGTTGCGCGTGACCGACGCCGCCGTCGTCGGCAAGAAGACGAGCGGAGTCATCCTCGTCGCCGCCTCGGGAAAGACGAAGAAGCAGGAGCTCGCCGGCGCCGTCAAGAGCCTCGACACCGCCGGGGTGCCGCTGCTTGGAGTCGTCGTCACGATGCTGCCGACGAAGGGCCCTGACAGCTACGGCTACGGTGCCTATGCGTACGGCGCCACGCACTCGTTCGACGACTCTCCCGTCGAGCTCGCCATGGACGAGAGCGCGCCGATCAGCCAACTGGTCGATCTGTCGGCACGATCGAGAAGTACGACGAATGCCCGATGATGCGTCGGCGCAGGAGACGCCGCCTCCGGGGATGAGCCGACGCGAATGGCGCGAACGGCAGAGAGCATCTGAATCTGCTCCACGGCCCGCCTTCGCGCCGCCCGCGCCGTCGGATGCCTCTGCGCTGCCGACGATCCTCACGGTCTGCACGGGCAACATCTGCCGCTCCCCCATGGCCGAGACGCTGCTGCGAGCGCGTCTGCACGACCTCGGCGTGCGCGTGCACAGCGCCGGAACCCACGCGCTCGTCGACCACGGCATGCCTGCGCCGGCCGCCGCCCTGGCCGAACAGCTCGGGGCATCGCACGACGACGTCGAGGCGCACCGCGCGCGCTACCTCGTGGAGCCTCTGCTGCTCGAATCCGATCTCGTGCTCGCCATGACCCGCGAGCACCGCTCGCACGCCGTGCAGATGCTCCCGCAGCGGCTTCGCCAGACCTTCACCGTGCGCGAGTTCGCGCGCTTGGCCGCGTCGCTGACCACGGAGGAGGCGACGAAGATCGCCGACGCCGCGAGCACAGACCCCACGGCGCGGCTGGCCGCCGTGGTCGCCGCCGTGCGCGACCAGCGAGGGCTCAGCGCAGGCGGCGACGATGACGACGTGATCGATCCTTATCGACGCTCCGGCGAGACGTACGCGGAATCGGCGGCGCAATTGGCGCCCGCGATCGACGAGGTCGAGCGGATCGTGCGCGCCGCGCTAGCCTGACACTGGGCTTCTCGGAGACGAGCGCCCGCACCGCAGAGCCCTAGGCTCGGATTCGACGCTTCGTCGTACGTGACCAGAAGCGTGAGGGGATGGAACGTGGAGCTGAGCGACTACCTGCGCATTCTGCGTGCGCATTGGATCGTCATCGTGATCGCGACAGTCGCCGGCGCCGTCATCGCGTTCGGATGGAGCGCGATCCAGCCGAAGGTGTACACGGCCGACACCACGGGCATCGTCACCTCGACCACCAGCGATGGCTCCACCGGCAGCGCCCTGGTCGGCAACCAGCTCGCGCAGAGCCGGGTCAAGTCGTACCTCAACCTCGGCTCCTGGCGCGCCGTCGCCGAGCACGCCAAAGACGAGCTCGGCCTCGACACCACTCCGGAAGCCCTCGTCTCGCGCGTGACCGTGACGAACCCGCTCGACACGACCGCACTCAAGGTGAGCGCCACCGGACCCACACCCGAAGACGCGCAGCAGCTCGCCGAAGCGTGGATGCACGGCATGGCCGATGAGATCGAGAAGCTCGAAGGCGGGACGGAGACCACGTCCGCGCCGGTGTCGCTCATGGTCGGCGATTCCGCGCGGCTCCCCACCTCGCCCTCCTCTCCGAACACCCGCCTGAACGTCATGCTCGGCGCGCTGATCGGTCTGGCGCTCGGGCTCATCTACGCCTTCATCAAGCACCTCCTCGATCGCCGGGTGCGCCACCCGCGCGACATCGAGCGCGAGACCGGCGTCTCGGTCATCGGCACTCTCCCGCTGGAGAAGACGATGACCGGGGAGCGGCAGGTGATCGACTTCGCGCTCGACACGCAGAGCGGCGTCTCTCACCACCTCACCGAGTCGATGCGCGAGCTGCGCACGAACCTGCAGTTCATCGACGTCGACAACCCGCCGCGCGTGATCGTCGTCACCAGCTCCGTACCCGGCGACGGCAAGTCGACGGTCGCGGTCAACCTCGCCTCGAGCCTGGCCGCGGCGGGGCAGTGGGCGATCCTCATCGACTGCGATCTGCGGCGCCCCGTCGTCGCCGACATCTTCGGGATGTCGAACGACGTGGGTCTCACCGACATCCTCGCCGGCCGTGCGGAGCTCAACGATGTGGCGCATCGGCCGAATCCGAAGGTCCCGCTCGCTGTCGTCGGCGCGGGGCGCATCCCGCCGAACCCCAGCGAGCTGCTCGGTTCGCAGCGCATGCGCGAGTTCGTGCGCAGCCTCGGAGAATCGGCCATCGTGGTGCTCGACTCCCCCCCGGTGCTGCCCGTGACGGATGCCGCAGTGCTCTCGACGGCCGCTGACGGCGTTCTCATCGTCGCCTCGGCAGGCAAGACAACCTTCGACATGCTGCAACGCGCCATCGACAACGTCACCCGCACGACGGGACGCGTGCTCGGCGTCGTGCTGAACAAGGTGCCGATGAAGGGCGCGGCCTCGGCCTATTACGGCCGCGAGTACTACGGCGCCTACGAGCGCTACGGGCGCGAGCCGGAGCCGGAGGACAGCACCGAGAGCGCCGAGGCCGGACCCCGCCGCTCGCCCCGTCCCTGATCAGCGGATCGTCACGACGCCGGCCTCGCGCAGCTGATCGAGCAGTGCGAGCACGTCGGCCCGGATGCTGTCGACGGCGATGTCGAATGCCGCAACACAGTGTTCGAGCAGTGCCGATTGCCGGAGCGCGAGCCCATCGGCCAGAACAGTCCAGATGATGGCGGCGGAGCCATCCAGCGCGAGCGGCTGGCTCCCGGTCGCGACGTTCATGACCGTGACCCGCTCCTGGTCGCCAACCCACGCTGCGGCATCGGTGATGCGCCACGAGGGCTCGGCGGCGAGGAGCTCGAGCTCCGCCAGTTCTTCGATGCGCGTGCCGACGAGGGCCTCGACATCCACGGTGTCCGCCGGGCTGCCGAACTCGGCGATGAGCCCGGTGCTGATGTCCTCCATCGTGCGACCGGCTGCGCCTCGCCAGATCGCGGGGGCGATACCGTCGAGGAGCTCGAGCTTCCCGCCGTCCTGCGACCGCCGGAGCAGCGCGAGACGGCCCTCTCCGACGTCGAGCGCATCGCTCGCAGGACCGCGGAACCACCGATCCGGGTCTTGGTCTTCCGCACCGGAGACCGTTGCGGCATCGACGCGCGCCTCGGGGCGGGCAACGAGCGGATCGTTCGGAGGTTCGGCATCCATCAGCGCGTCGATCACGCCGTCGAGCGACTCCGCCTCGCGATAGGTCACGCGCACGGCTCCCCCCGTCGCATCCAGCAGCGAGGCGATCGTGCGCAGCGGCGACCGCATCGCGGTGAGATAGCTGCTCTGCGGCGCCAGGGCCATGACGGCGTCGGCAAGGCTCAGCGGCTCGACGCGCGCATGCGGCCCTGCATCATCACGGCGATCGAGCACGACGACCTTCGACAGGCGCAGGGCGTGCGGCAGCTCGGGGCCGGCGACGGCCGCGGATACCGGCACTTGGTCTTTCGCATACCCGGCATTGACGATGAGCGACAGCGGCTTGCGATAGGCGACCACGCCGCCCTGGCTGTCGATCCCCACCGTCTCATCGCTCACATAGGCGAACCGCCGCGCGAGATGCCGGGATGCAGTCGTCTTCCCCGTCCCCGAGCGCGCACTGAGCACGACGACGTGGCCGCGTTCATCGGCGAGGCCGGCGGCATGCAGCATCCACAGCTCGCCCTGACGATGTTCGAGGGCTGCGAGCGTGACCGTGGTCGAGAGCTTCGAGAGCATCGCCGCATCGTCGAGGTCGGTGCGCGGACGCACGACAGCGTCGGGATCGCGGTCGTACCCGAGAAGCGCGTCGCGCCAGGCATCGCGGATCGCCTCGCTCGCGGCGGATTCCAGCTCGGAGACATCGATCTCGACGACAGCGCCGACCGCACTGACCAGAATGCGACCAGACATGGCGCTAGCCTATCGAGCAAGCAGCAGAGGAGGCGCACGGTGACGGTCGAACCGCTTCGCGTTGCTGACCCTCCGAAATTGCTCGCATCGCATCGCTTACGGGGTGCATCCGGCCCCTTGCGCATCTCCGCACGTCGTCACGACTACGGTGGCGTGACGCTGTGGGCGCTCGCCGGCGACGCCACGGAGTTCGAGGTGCGCCCCGATGAGGCCCATGATGCGATCGCGTTCGCCTTCGTGGATGCCGGATCGCCCGCGTCACGCCTGGACGGCGAACCGTGGTTGCAGATCAACAGCGGCATGATCATCGCCCCAGACGGCATCGCACGCCGTCTGAGGTTCGAGAGCCCGTGGCGGGCGAGCGTCGTTCTTCTTCCGCGCCCCGCCCTCACGGCCTTCGTCACCCGATTGCCGACGACCATCTGGTGGCCGAGGGAGCGACGAACTCTCGATCTCGCGATGCAGGCCTTCGTGACTGCTCTCGCGCAACCGACGCACGACGCCACGGCGATCGAGACGTACGCCGCCGAACAGCTGCTGCTGGAGATGGCCGGCGCCGTACTGCTCGACCGGTTGGGTGCCGATACGCCGGCGAAAGATCCCGCGACGGCCCTGCGCGACCGCGCGCTCGCCGTGATCGCGCAGCAGTGCGCCGATAGCGAGCTGACTCCCGCCCGCGTCGCGCACGACAGCCGCACGTCGCTGCGGCGCCTGCAGAACGTGTTCGCCGAGTCGGATCTGACCGTGGCCGGGGAGATCCGGCGCCACCGCGCCCGGCTCGCTCGGTCCTTGCTCATCGACAGCCGGTTCGACGTGCTCTCCGTCGAACAGATCGCCCAGCGCTCCGGATTCGGCACGACGATGAGCCTGCGCCGCGCGCTGCACGAGGTCTACGATGCAAGCCCGCGATCGCTGCGCCGCGCTCGCGGGCACGTCTAACAGCCGTCGCATTTCGACGCGATATCAAACATTTCGCGCAGAAAGAGCGCACAGCACGCAGATCGAGGGCGATTTATCGCTTTCCCTGAGAGTTGTCTCTATGTTGATCCCGACGGGGGAAAATCGGGGTGCCGCTGTGCGCTCGCTCCCGATACCCGCGCAGTTCCTGACACTTCCTGGAAAGAGGCTCGCATGACCGAAGAACAGCCCAAGGGCATCTCACGCCGCACCGTCGTCAAGGGAGCCGCCTGGTCGGTTCCGGTCATCGCCGCGGCCGTCGCCGTGCCGGCGCGCGCTGCGTCGCTGACGGGCGTCGACGTAGGAGTGACATACAACTGCGTCGGCAACTACGACCTCGCGCTCTTGGACACAATCGAAGGCATCCCTGGTGCTGGTCCGATTGCGGTAAACACTGTGACGGGCCTCCTCAGCGCGATCGGTCTCGAGCAGTTCTCCTCTCGTGGTTTCAACATCACTGCCGTGGAGGGGACGATTCCGGCCGGCACTCAGTTCACGTTGACCGTGCCGCCCGGCCTCATCGATCTGAGCCTGTTGCCCGGCACCCTGCAGGCGGGAGCGCTTGGCATCGTCACGCTGAACACAGATGGCGCGATCATCGAATTGACGACTGATTTGAATGAGGGCGAGACCGCTCTCATTTCCCTGCAGAACGCCGATGTCGATCTCGACGTAGCTGGCACGACATCGTTGGCGCTCAATGGCGCAGACGACCCGAGCACCCCCCCGGGGGCTCCGAACTCTGCCGACCTCTCGCTCATCTCCGTCAACACAACGCTGGGCGAGATCGTGAATCTCGGAGCGTTGTCGCTGTTGCTCGGTAACCTGGATGTCACTCTCCAGCTGTGCCCGGGCCAGGACGACCCCACCCAGCCGTAGCACGCGCGTTTCAATCAATCGAGGGTGGCCGTACATGTGTGCGGCCGCCCTCGATTGATTACGCCCAAACCCCGGCTCTCGGTCGTGACCTGCCTGAAACCCACCCGAGTATCCACTCAACCGGCCCGGTACCGACGAAGCGCACCCACACCCACGCCACTGTCAGCGGAAGGACAACTACCAGGAGCCAACCGACCACGGAGTTCTCCTGCGGTCGCCCCGAGTCGCGGTTCCATACGGCGATGATCGCGACGTGGAGCAGGTAGAGGCTGAGCGCAATCTGCCCCCACGCCCGTAGCGGGGCGAACACCGCATCCCGCACTGTCGCGACGCCCGAGGGATCGATCTGCGCGAGCAGCACCACCACAACGTAGACCGCGAAGACCAGCCCGACGTCGTGAAGGGTATCGAGATAGTCGCCGGACAGTACGGGAACGGGTTCGAGGAACTTCTTCGCAACGGCGGCCCCGATCCAGGCGACGGGCGCGATGACGGCCATCGTCCACAGCAGCCCATCGCGGCGGAAGCCGTGGCGCAGCAGCAACGCACCGAGCAGGAAGAACGGCAGCAGGTTCACCAGACGGTATGAGTGCCCGAGCAGCACCCATCGCCCGACCTCCTGTACCCAGGGCTCTTGCGTCGAGAACCAGGCCGAGTGTCGTGCGAGTTCGAGGATCGGCTGCGTGACCACAGTCAGCACTGCGAGCACTCCGAGGAGCCACCGCGTGCGCAGAAGCAGCAACGGCACGCCCACGATCAGTACCAGTCCAAGGTATTGCAGCACGATCGCGACCCAACTGCCCCACAGGACCATCCACACGCCGATCGCGATCAAGAGGACTCCGCGAATCGTCTGCTGAGCGATCGTCTTGGCGACGCCTGCGCGCCGGTTCCAGACGATCTGCGCCGACATGCCCATGACGAGCGCGAACAGCGGAGAGGCGAGGTCGTTGACCTGGGCGGTTGTGATCTTCACCACCCACGGCAGATTCGGCAGCATGATGTTGGCGTGCGCGAGCAGCATCGCGATGATCGCGACTCCCCGCAACACGTCGGGAACCGCGAGCCTGTCGCGCCGCGATGGTTGCGTCGCCGAAAGGCTGTCCGAAGTCATGTCCGTATTGTGTCAGGGCGCTTCCCCGCGGCGATACACTTCCCTCGATGCCTGCCGACACCGTGGATCTGCTGCTCGTCTTCGCGACGGGGCTTGTGGCGTTCACATTCGCGTGGTCGGGGGCAGCAAAGCTCGGGCACGCACCGCAGACGTTGGCCGCGATGTCGGCCCTGCGCGTGCCCTCCTGGCTGCGGAGGCCCGGCGTGGCGCGACTCGTGCCGATCGGCGAGCTGCTTCTCGCCCTCGCACTGCTCCTGCCGGGCCCGACTCGCGCGCTGGCCGGCGTCGTCGCCGTCGCCGTGCTCCTCGTCTTCACCGCGCTGCTCATCGGCGTGCTCCGACGCGGCGATGACGTGGACTGCGGATGCTTCGGCGCGCTCTCCCGCGACTCCCGCGTGACGCCGTGGTCACTCGTGCGCAACGCGCTGCTCATCGTTGCGGCCCTGATCGTCGCGGTCTTCGGATGGGCCGTCCCGGCGCTGCCCGTGCAGCTCGCGCAATTGCCTCTCGTGCTCGTCCTGACGGTCGCACTCGCGTGGGCGGCGGTGCTCGTCATCGTGCTCATCGCCGCTCTCGTCGGCGCACGGCGAGCCGAGCGTCAGCCCTCGGTGCCCACCGAGTCTGCCCGTTCCGATCCTCGTAGCCCCGCCCCATTGTCCCCGCGGTCTCTGGCGCTGGGCCTGGATCCCGCCCGCCCGGGCGAGGTGATGCCCGGAGACCCGATCCCCGATGTCGAGCTCGTGGCCGCGAACGGCATGGCCCAGCCGCTCGCGCAGCTCGGAAACGGGAATCCGACTCTGCTCGTCTTCCTCAGCGCCGAATGCGGATCGTGCAAGCCGGTCGCTGCTGCCACGGCCGAATGGTCCCTCCGGCTCGCGCCGCTTCAGGTACGTATCGCGACCTCGTCTCAGCCGACGGCGATCGCCGCACTCGACGCCGAACTCGCTCCGCTCGCCCGGTACGGATCACGGGCGGTCCGGCGCGCGATCGGCGTGCAGCGCGCCCCCGCCGCCGTCGTGCTCGGCAACCAGGAGAACCCGATCATCGCCTCGCCCATCGCCTACGGGCTTGAGGAGATCGAGGCTCTCGTGCAGAGCGTCCTGGACGCGCGCGGCTGACAACACACGCGGGCTGCCACCGACACCTCTCGCGCATACGTCAGTCGTCGTGCGAAGCGCGCTCGGCTCCTCGTACGCGATCGACGACCACTCTCCGAAGCGCCTTCGCACCTCTCCACCATCGATCACGTTGGTATCGCCACGCCTCGCGTCTGGTCGGACGACTCAGAGAACTACGAGGGATGTCGTCACGGCGCACCCACACCGCCCGAGCGATGATGCGCACCCGTGCCGAGAAGGTCTGGCCGCGCAACGACCGCAGCCAGCCGACCGTACCGCCGTCCGCACCGTATCGGCTATTGGCCAGCCATACCTCCTGTTCGTCGGGCGTCACATCGACGAACAGATCCTGACCGACTCGCCGCATCGCGTCGCGCATCACCCATAGGGCCCTGCCGCGCGTCGCCGTCTTGACGAATTCCTCGCGCTCGCGTGGTGCCATTCCGCGCTCGAGGACTGCGAGCACCTCATCCCACTCGCGCACATGTCGCGCGACCGTCATGTTCCGCTGCGCGTGCAATCCGGCGATCAGCACCGAGCCCGCTCGCGAGGGAATGCAGACGTCGACGCCGGCGATCCGCAACGTGTCCCGCGCCGCCCACAGAGCGTCGAAGCCGCCTGCACTCTCGAACATTCCGGGAAAGGCTCGATGCACGTCGATGTCGCACGGCCACGACTCGTGAATGTAGGTGGCCGAATGGATGTCCAGGATCCACGGCGTGGAGCGAGCGACCCGTTCACGCCATCCCGCATCCCCAAGCAAGGCGCAGAACCGGTCGAAGCCGCCCGGCTCGACCCAGACGTCCGCATCGGCGGCGACCCGAGGAGCGCGGAGTCGATGATGCTCTGCGGCAGGGCCCTTGATGGACAGCACCCGCATCCCGTGCGAGCGCCCGAGGTGCGCGCAGAAGGCATGCGCGAGTCGGGTCGCCTCGGATCGCGCGAGCTGCACCGCGACGTCCGTGCCGACATCGGCGCTCATGGCATCAGAGCCGCGTAGAAGTCGCGGGCGAACCGCGACACGGACCATTCCGATGCGCGGGCAGGGAGCCCTCCGCTCGCGGCCGATCCACCCAACAGCAGGGCACGCTCCAGACCCGTGGCGATCTCGGTCGGATCCGCCGAGGCGATCAGCACAGCACGGGGATGATCGCGGATGAGTTCGCCGACGCCGCCCACATCCGTCGCGACCACGGGGGTGCCCAATGCAACCGCCTCCATCAGGGTCACCGGTAGGCCCTCGTGAGCGCTGGGCTGCACGACGACGTCGGCGACAGCAGCCCATCGCCATGCGTCTTGCTGGACACCCAGCAAATGCACGCGGTCGGCGATTCCCTGATTCCGCGCCTGGGCGTGAAGTGCGTCACGTTCAGGGCCATCCCCGACGAGCACGAGTGAGGTCTTGGGCATCGACATCACTGCAGACAGGAGGAATCGATGGCCCTTCAGGCGATTGAGCCCGCCGACGGCGACGGCCAACGAATGATCCTCGGGAATGCCGATGCTCGCTCGGAAGTCGTCGCGCGCTGCCGGATGCTGCGTAATCCAATCCCGCATCGCCTCCATGTCCACACCCCCGAGGACGGTTCGCACATCGCGATAGTGCCTCGCAGTCGGGCTGGCGGCGACCGCATCGGCGACCGCGAGCGCCCGATCGGCGTAGCGATCGAGGAACGCCCCGAGGTAGTTGTACACGGCACGATGACGTACGCCGTGCACGACGTTGATAAGCCGACCAGGCCGTCGGCGCAGTCGAAATGCGCGAACCAGCTTCTCGAGGTAACTCGTCACAGGCGAGTGGAAGACGACGGTGTCCTCAGGGCCCAGATGACGAAGAGTCCGGCGCAACTGCAGCATTCCGCGAAGCGGGCCGCGGGCACCGAGCTCGACGACGTGCACGCCGAGATCGCGAAGAGCGTTCACGTAGTGATCGTTCTCGCGAAGGGTGTTGACGACGAGGGTGGTCTCGAAGCCTGCGGGGTGCGTGCGGAGAGCGCAACGAAGGCGCGTGAACAACAGCGTCTCCGCTCCTCCGACACCGAGCCCGCGGATCACTTCGACGATCACCGCACTCCTCCCCCGCACGGCGATCCGTCTACCGTGGTCGTTCCCATCGTGGCATAGTGTCGCGGGCCGGGTCGGCGCGATCGCACGGTCCTCACGCCTTCGCCGACGTGCGGAACACCACCTTGTGGTACAGCACGAAGCGCAGGAGCACGACGATGACGATGCTGGCGAGGTTGATCACGTTCACGAGGAACGCCCCGGGTGCGTGGCCGAGCATCCCGGTCATCAGCTCCACGCCCAGCCACACGAGCGCTGCGCCGAGCAGCGTGCATACGCCGTTGGTGATGAGGAACAGCACCACTTCGGCGGTGCGGCCGCGGCGGTCGCGGTGGCGGAAGGCCCACTCGCGGTTGCCGATGTACGCGTTCACCAGCGCGACGAGGGATGCGACGATCTTGGCGACCACGAGATCCCACCCCAGCACGTACACGAGCAGGTTGAACACGGCGATCTCGATGACCGTGCTGATCGCACCGACGACGAGGAACCGGCTGCCGACTCCCAGGAGCCGACGCAGGCGCGCGGGCACGCGGGAGAGGGGGTTCACTCGACTAGTCTAGAAGGTGCGCGCCGGGCCCTCTGCGCGCCGTCCAGCGCCTGAGGACTCCCTTGCCGTTCACCCATCTCACCATCGTCATGCCGGCCTACAACGAAGCCGAGGGCATCCGCGGATTCATCGAAGAACTCCGCGAGCACGTCGCCCCGCTGGCCGAGCGCCTCAGCTTCGTCGTCGCCGATGACCGCTCCACCGACGACACCGCCGTCGTGCTGTCTGACCTGCCGGATGTGGATGTGCAGACCCAGCCCGCCAACCGCGGCCACGGCCCCACCGCACTCGCCGCCTACCAGGCGGGCATCGCGCTCTCCCCCGACGCGCTCGTGCACATCGACGGTGACGGGCAATTCCTCGGCCACGACGTCGCCCGTCTCGTCGCCGCGCTCGAAGCCACGGGCGCCGATGTCGTTCACGGCGTGCGCGGCGGACGCACCGACCCCTGGTACCGCAAGGCGCTCACCGCGGCAGTCGGCCTGCTCGTCGCCGCCTCCTGCGGGCGCCGCGTGCCCGACGTGAACACCCCGCTGCGCGGCTACCGCCCCGCCGCGGCCGAGACCCTCGTGGATGCCGTTCCCGCCGACGCGCTCGTGCCGCACGTGCACTTCTCCCTCGCCGAGGCGCGCGGCGGATTCCTCGTGCGCTACGTGCGCGTGGCGAGCATCCCGCGCCGCGGCGCATCCGCCAGCGGAACCATGTGGGGGCGCGGCGCCGGGCTGCGCCTGCCTCCCAAACGCCTACGCGTGTTCGCCCGCGACGCCCTCGCCGAGGTGTGGCGCCTGTCGCTGCGTCCATCGGCGCCACTGCGCAGCATCCGCCGCACATCCCCCACTTCATCCGGGCCCACTTCATCCGGGCCCACCGCATCCGGCTCATGAGAACGCTGCGCACCACGCTGTTCTGGCTGCTCGCCGCGGCGCTGCTGGCCTGCCACGGCGTGGTCGCGTGGCAGAGCGTGGTCGTGAACCACCTGTGGGAAGACGAGGCGTTCAACCTCACCGTGCCGCTCAACCTGCTCTCGGGTCTCGGCTACGCCAGCGACGGCACGCTCTCGGGCTCGAGCATCACCCCGTTCGACCCGCGCATCTCCACCGGACCGACCGTGCTGCTGCCCGTCGCCGCCGTGCTCGCGCTCGGCGCCGACACCGTGATGGGCGCACGGCTCGTGCCCCTCGCCTTCTGGATGCTGCTGCTGGCCGGCGCCGGCGTGCTCGGCCACCGGCTGGGCGGGCGCTGGGCGGCACTGCTGGCCGCCGCCGTGCCGCTCGCGTTCAACACGACCGCGGGCGTCTCACCCATCCAGGGCCCTGCCGACCTGCTCGGCGAGATCCCCGCCGCCGCCCTGCTCGTGTGGGCCCTCATCGTGCTGCCGCGCCGCGCCTGGCTCGCGGGGCTCCTCGTGGGCCTCGCCGTGCAGGCCAAGCTCATCGCTCTGCTCGCGCTGCCCGCCTTCGCCGTAGCGCTGTGGATGCTCGCACCAGGAACCGGATGGATGCGCGTGCGCACCACCCTGCGCCGCAGCTGGCTGCCGCTCGTGATGGTCGCGCTGCCGACGCTGCTCGTCGAGCTCGCCGCGCTCGTGGGCATGGGTTTCTCGGGGTACCTGCGCCACCTGCGCTCGCTCGGCGGGTTCCTGCTGAGCGGAGGGCAGGACACCGCGCCGACCACCATCGCGCAGAAGGCGACCACGTTCGCCGACGCGTGGTTCGTGTGGCCGTGGGCGGCCGCCGTCGCGGGGCTTCTGACCGTGGCGCTCGTCGTGGCGGGAGCCGTGGCGCATCGGCGGACCTCGGTGGCGGGGAGCGCTGAGTCGGGGCGGGGCGAGCCCGGGCCCGCTCAGTCACCTCGTGCTGAGTCGCCCCGCGCTGAGTCCCTTCGGGGTCGGACGGCCATCGTGCTCGCCGCCGGCGTCGGGCTCGCCACCTATCTCGCGTGGTGGTCGCTCGCCGCGCACCTGCCGTTGTGGGTGCGCCATCCCGCGCCGGGCGTCTTCGCCTTCACGCCGATTCTCGCCGCGGCCGCCGCCGGCGTCGCCGCGGCGTGGTGGCGCCGGCGCCGCACGGCGGGCGGCGCGTCGGATGCGGGCCGTGGGTCGGATGCGGGCACTGGGTCGAGCATCCTTCGTGCCGGGATCGGCGCGGTCGGTGCGGGCGTGATCGTCGTCGTGGTCGCCGCCGGAGCAGCCCTGCACGCCGTATCCGCCCTCGCGCCTCCGGCCGAGACCCTGCAGAGCCAGCGCGCCGGACTCGAGCCCCTGCGCGCCTGGGTGGCGGAGACGGGCACCGACTGGCTCGCCGCTGAGCCGTGGGGGCGGCCGGTGGCAGCGGTCGTGCTCACGGGCGCCCACGTAGGACTGTGGGATGCGCCCGGGATGGCCGACGTTCCCCGACTCACCCCGCAGCCGTGCGTCGGCGAGACGCTCGCCCAGGCGGGCGAGTACCGTATCTGCAGCGCACCCGAGGAGTGAGATGAGCAGCGAGACCGCATCCGCACCGCGTTCGCGGTGGCGTCGCATCACGTCGAGCCCGTGGTTTCATCTCGTGCTCGCGTTCGTGCTCGTCGGAGGCGTGCTCAGCTTCGTCGCCAAGCCGTACTCGGTGCCGTCGAGCTCGATGACCCAGACCCTGCAGGTGGGCGACAGGGTGCTCGTCAACCGTCTCGCCTACGTGGGCACCGAGCCCGCCACCGGCGACATCATCGTGTTCGACGCCGACGAGACGTGGGGCGCCACCGGCGTCGACGAAGAACCGTGGTTCACGAGCGTGCTGCGCTGGCTCGGTGAAGTGAGCGGATTCGGCCCGTCGGGCCCGCACACGCTCGTCAAACGCGTGATCGCCGGGCCCGGGCAGACCGCCGCGTGCTGCACCGCCGCGGGCGCCGTGACGGTCGACGGCGTCGCGCTCGACGAACCCTACGTCTTCAACGACCTGCCGTTCACGCCCGGTGTGCTCGACTGCGAGACCGAGCCGGCCTCGACCCGCTGCTTCGGGCCCGTGGAGGTGCCGGAGCGCTCGTACCTCATGCTCGGCGACAATCGCGGCAACTCATCCGACTCCGCCGCCCGGTGCCGCAGCCTGCCCACCGGCAGCGACGGATGCTGGCGCTGGGCCACCCGCGACGGCGTCGTCGGCAAGGTCGTCAGCATCGTGTGGCCCATCCCCCGCTGGCAGGTGCCGTAGGCCGCCGTCCCTCGCCGAGCCCCCGTCATCCCCTCGCGAGTGCACGGCTTATCGCCGAATGAGCGGCTTCTTTCGGGAAACACGCCGCACATTCGGTGGAATCCCGCACATTCGGGATGCGATTTCAGCCGAAGTAGAGCGGCACCGGCTGCGACGGCGTGACGAGCTCTCCCCCCACCGTCGAGAGGTGCACGCTACCGGTCGTCGGGCTGGAATAGCCGGCGAGCACTCCCACCACGACAGGATCGTCAGCGGCGAGCCCCCCATCGCGCGCCACGCTCAGCGTGCCCGTGCCCACGCCCGTGATCGTCCAGCCCGTCTGCGGCGACGCGTCCACCGACACGGATGCGGCGGTGAAGACGCCGCTGTCGAGGGCGAAGGTCAGCGTCACAGGCCCCGGCACGCTGATCCCGTGCGCCTCGACGACGGCGCGCAACCGACCGTTGACGAAGTTCATGTTGGTGCGCGGCTGCGTGAGGGAGACGGTTCCGCCGGGCGCGGGAACGAACCCGGCATATGACGTGGTGAGCCCGCCGTCGACGGCCAAGCCGTGCATCCCACCGTGGGATGCGACCGTCGCCGACGGCTTCGCCCGCACCCGCAGCCGGAAACTGCCGTCGTCGGACGTCATGGCGTATACCTCGGTCGACCCTCCGGCCCCGCCGACGATCTCGAAATCAGACCCCTCGATCAGGGCCGCGACCTGACCGTACTTCGGCTGGCCATCCTCATCGAGCAGCCACCCCGACACGGCCACCTCGCCGCCCGGAGGCATCGGAACGACGTACGCCATCTGGCTGAACCGCACGGTCGGGCCGCTCACGCTCGCCGCCCGCGCGGGAACGGCCACGGCCGCTGCGACGACCGGCGCGCTCCAGGCCGCCGCGGTGAGGAAACTCCGGCGCGATGTGCGGGCAGGCTCGACGGCCTCATCTGAACGGGTCACGCGCCCGAGGTTAGCAGTGCGCGCGCCCACCCGCGAGTGCACGGCTTATCACCGAATGAGCGGCTTCTTTCGGGAAATACGCCGTGCATTCGGCGGGATCCCGTGCACTCGCGAAAGGACTACAGCGAAGGACTACAGCGACAGCCGCTCGCGCACCACGATGCACAGCCGGTCGGCGTGGCTGCGGGCCGTCTCGACGTCGGCCGCCTCGACCATCACGCGCACGAGAAGCTCGGTGCCGGATGCGCGCAGCAGCACGCGTCCCGTGTCGCCGAGCTCCGACTCGGCCGCGCGCACGGCGGCCGCGAGCGGCTCGTCGTCGTTCACGCGCGTCTTGTCGACATCCTTCACATTCACGAGCACCTGCGGGAAGACCGTCATCACCGAGGCCAGCTCGGCGAGCGACTTCTTCTGCCGCGCCATCTCCGCCACCAGGTGCAGGCCCGTGAGCACGCCGTCGCCCGTGGTGGCGAACTCGCTCATGATCACGTGACCCGACTGCTCGCCGCCCAGCGAGAACCCGCCGGCGTTCATGTCTTCGAGCACGTACCGGTCGCCGACCGCGGTCTTGCGCACGGTGATCCCGTGCTCGCGCATCGCGACATGCAGGCCGAGGTTGCTCATCACCGTGGCGACGAGCGTGTTCTCAGCGAGAACGCCGCGCTCCTTCATCGCCACGGCCAGGATCGCCATGATCTGGTCGCCGTCGACGACGTTGCCGGAGGCATCCACCGCGAGGCAGCGGTCGGCATCCCCGTCGTGGGCGATGCCGACATCCGCGCCCACGCGCACGACCTCGGCGGCCAGCTTGTCGAGGTGCGTCGAGCCGACGCCGTCGTTGATGTTCAGCCCATCGGGCTCGGCACCGATCACGGTCACCTTCGCGCCCGCGTTGGTGAACACCTCGGGCGACGCCCCGGCCGCCGCGCCGTTGGCGCAGTCGAGCACCACATGGATGCCGTCGAGCCGGTGCGGCAGCGACGCCAGCAGGTGCATGACATAGCGGTCCTCGGCATCCGCGAACCGGATGATCCGGCCCACATCGCCACCGGTCGGCTGCAGCTTGGGGCCGTTCATCGCCTCTTCGATGCGCCGCTCGACGTCGTCGGGCAGCTTCACACCGCCGCGGGCGAAGATCTTGATGCCGTTGTCGGGCGCCGGGTTGTGCGAAGCCGAGATCATCACGCCGAAGTCGGCATCCACATCCGAGATGAGGAAGGCCGCGGCCGGGGTCGGCAACGTGCCCGCGTCGAGCACGTCGACGCCGGAGGATGCCAGACCCGCCTCGACGGCGGCGCTGAGGAAGTGACCGGAGATGCGCGGGTCGCGGGCGACCACGGCGGTGAGCCGCTTGCCGGCGGCCCTGCGGGCCTCGGCGATGCGGCCCTGGCCCAGGACGACAGCAGTCGCCTGGGCCAGGGAGAGCGCCAGATCGGCGGTGAGGGGGCCGTTGGCCAGCCCGCGCACACCGTCTGTTCCGAACAGTGCCATGGGAGGAACGGTACGGATCAGCGCTTCGAGTACTGCGGAGCCTTGCGAGCCTTCTTGAGACCGGCCTTCTTGCGCTCGATGACGCGGGCGTCACGCGAGAGGAAGCCGGCCTTCTTCAGGGTCGGGCGGTTGTTCTCGGCGTCGATCGCGTTCAGCGCGCGGGCGATGCCCAGGCGCAGCGCACCGGCCTGGCCGGAGTCGCCGCCGCCGGAGATGCGGGCGATCACGTCGTACGCACCGGTGAGGTTGAGCACCGTGAACGGGTCGGTGATCAGCTGCTGGTGCAGCTTGTTCGGGAAGTAGTCCTCGAGCGTGCGGCCGTTGACCGTGATGGTGCCCGAGCCCGGAACCAGGCGCACGCGGGCGATGGCCTGCTTGCGGCGGCCCACGGCGGCGCCGGGAACGTTCAGCACGGGGCGCGGAGCGGCCTCGGCGGCCTCCACGGTCTCGGCGCTGGTCGTCGAGTACGAGGTGGGGAATTCGGTGGTGTCGTTGTCAGCCACGAGTATGTCCTTAGGGTGTACGGCGCTTACTGGGCGACCTGGTCGAACGAGTAGGGCTGGGGCTGCTGCGCGGCGTGCGGGTGCTCGGCACCGGCGTACACCTTGAGCTTCGAGAGCTGCTGGCGGCCCAGGCTGTTCTTCGGGAGCATGCCGCGCACGGCCTTCTCCACGGCGCGGACGGGGTTCTTCTCGAGCAGCTCGGAGTAGGCCACGGCCTTGAGCCCGCCCGGGTAGCCGGAGTGGCGGTAGGCCATCTTCTTCTCGAGCTTCTGACCGGTGAGCGCGACCTTGTCGGCGTTCACGATCACGACGAAGTCGCCGGTGTCGATGTGGTTGACGAAGGTGGGCTTGTGCTTGCCGCGCAGGAGCGTTGCGGCGTGCGAGGCGAGACGGCCGAGAACGACGTCGGTGGCGTCGATCACGATCCAGTCGCGCTGGACCTGCCCGGCCTTCGGGGTGTAAGTGCGCGTCACGATAGTGCTGCTTTCTAGTCGAACGGAGAGGTTCGTGAATCCCACTCCGGGGTGGTTCTCCCCTAGAGGGGCGAACACGCCAGTGGAGGGCTCACGTTCGTGGCACCCCGCAGTATGGAGTACCAAAGGAATAGCTTACGGCATCCTCGCCGCATCCCCAAACACGCCTGTTGTCAGGCGGCGCCGGTGCGCTCGACGGGATGCGGGTCGGCCGTGACGAGGATGGGGCGGTGATCGCTGGAGCGCTGCGGCAGCGTGCGGATACTGTCGATCGCGAACCCGACGGAGGTCGCGAAGTCGTAGTGCCCCTTGAACACGCGGTAGCGCGTGTAGGTGCGATCATCGCTCAGGCTCAGCGTGTAGCCGTGGTCGCGCACCGCCTGGCCGAGGTTCTCTTTGAACACCGGATAGTTGTAGTCGCCGACCATGAGGATGGGCAGTCCGTCGCCGATCTCGGCCAGCGCATCCAGCGCCGCGCGAATCTGATGCCGGCGCAGCGAGTTGAGCGCGGTGAGCGGGGCGGCGTGGAAGGAGGCGACGACGAGATCCGCCCCCGAGTCGATGTCGTGCAGACGCACCCCGAGCACGCGCTCGTGCGCGGGTTTGAGGATGCGATCGTGCAGCGACTTCTTCAGCTCGAACGCCGAGACGCCGACCACGTCGAACGTGTTCGCCCGGTGATACACCGCCAGCCCCAGGCGGTTGCCCTGCGTCGCCTCCACGAGGGTGAGATCGCCCAGCCGCTCATCGAGTGCCGCCGAATCGGCCTCCTGCAGGCACAGCACATCGGGCGCATGCTCGGCGACGAGCGCACCGAGCTCGTCGGCGGCCCGATGCTTGCGCAGGTTGTACGAGATCACCTTCATCGCATCCCACGCTACTCGCGTCGGCTTTGCGGATCCCGGAATACGGCAAACGTCTGAGGATGAGTCAGGCGTCTCCCGGATGCTCGCGCCGCGCCCTCGTCTGCTCGGCACGGGCGGCCAGCAGCTCATCGGCCGGATAGCCGACCTCGAGCAGCGACAGCCCGCGCGCGGCGAGCACCTTGAACTCGCTCGTGCGGGTGAGCCCGTCGCGGATCACCGCGAGGTCGCCGACATCGAGCCGCCCCTCCCCCACGGCCGCGCAAGCACCGACGAGCGCGCGCACCATGCTGTGACAGAAGGCGTCGGCCTTCACCTCGGCCACGAGCACGCCCGCCTCATCGCGGCGCCAGCGGTACTCGAGCAGGGTGCGAATCGTCGTCGCGTCGTCGCGCGCCTTGCAGTACGCCGCGAAATCCCACAGGCCGATGAGCGTCTGCGCGGCGGCATCCATCGCGTCGACATCGAGGGATGCGCGGATGCTCGTGGTGTCATGCCGGACGAGCGGGTCGTAGCCCGACTGCTCGTCGGCGAGACGGTAGCGGTAACGACGCCAGACCGCCGAGAAACGGGCGTCGAAGCCCTCCGGCGCGATCATCGACTGACGCACCGTCACATCCGGATACGCGCCGAGCACCCCGCGCATCCGCCCGGCCAGCGACCCCGCCGGATCGTGCGCCGCACGGCCGTGGCGCGACTCCACCCGGGCCCACTGCGCCTCATCGAGGTCGACGTGTGCCACCTGCCCCGCGGCGTGCACCCCGGCATCCGTGCGCCCGGCGACGACGAGCTGCACCGCGGATCCGACGATGCGCTCCAGCGCGCCCTCGAGCGTGCCCTGCACGGTGCGCAGCCCGGGCTGGCGCGCCCAGCCGCGGAAGCCCGTGCCGTCGTAGGCGATATCGAGTCGGATGCGCACGCCTCCAGGGTATTCCTGCCCACGCGGCGCACTGCACGCCGCCTCGTGCTCAGGTGCCCGGGAATGCCCTCGCCTATGCCCATCCGGGGCAAACAGGGGCCCCCGACGGATGCGTTCCGCACTCAGGTGCCTCCGATCGCCCTCCGGAGGCCCTGAGCGGGCGAAGCGGGCACCTGAACCCTCGGGGTGGTCCCGGAGGCGGACGGCCCCGGGCACGCCGAAGCCCGCCGCCCCGAGGGAGCGGCGGGCTTCGGCGTGAGACGCGATTACTCGGCGGAGTCGCCCTTGCCGGCCTCCGTGAAGCCTGCGGCCTCGGCGGCCTCGGCCGTGCGGAACCACACCTCGGCGACCGTTGCGTCGTACCACTGGCCGTCGGGACGGTGGTAGAGCATCGAGTCCTTGTTGCCCTTGATGTCGAAGCCCTCCGGCGCCGAACCGTCCTCGAGAGGAGCAGCCGAGTCGTCGCCGAAGTCACCGGCGGCGAACGCCACGGGAGCCGCGACCTCGGTGGCGGCGGCCTCGTCGGCCTTCTCCGCCTTCGCGGGCTTGTCGGCCTTCGCGGGCTTGTCGGCCTTCGCGCTCGACTTCTTCGCCTTGGAGGCGACGGGCTCGAGCACGAGCTCGATCACGGCCATGGGCGCGTTGTCGCCCTTGCGGTTACCGACCTTCGTGATGCGGGTGTAGCCGCCCTCACGCTCGGCGACCAGCGGCGCGATCTCGGCGAACAGCACGTGCGTGGCGTCCTTGTCGCGCAGGATCGACAGCACGCGACGACGCGCGTGCAGGTCGCCGCGCTTGGCGAAGGTCACCAGGCGCTCGGCGAGCGGACGAAGACGCTTGGCCTTGGTCTCGGTCGTCTTGATCGACTTGTGGGTGAACAGCGCGGCAGCGAGGTTCGCGAGCAGCAGACGCTCGTGGGCGGGGCCTCCTCCGAGGCGCGGACCCTTAGTGGGCTTGGGCATTGTCTATCTCCTGGATCGGAAGGAAGGGTTTCAGAAGGACTCGTCTTCGGAGCCGCTGTAGAAGTGGGCGCCGTCGAAACCGGGCACCGAGTCCTTCAGCGACAGGCCGAGCGAGATGAGCTTGTCGCGCACCTCGTCCACCGACTTCTGTCCGAAATTGCGGATGTTCATGAGCTGCGTCTCCGAGAGGGCGACGAGCTCGGACACCGTGTTGATGCCTTCGCGCTTGAGGCAGTTGTACGAGCGGACCGACAGATCGAGGTCCTCGATCGGCATCGACAGCTCGTTGGAGAGCACGGCCTCGACCGGAGCCGGACCGATCTCGATGCCCTCGGCCTCTTCGTTCAGCTCGCGGGCGAGACCGAACAGCTCCACCAGCGTGCGACCGGCCGACGCCACGGCGTCGCGCGGGGCGATCGACGGCTTGGTCTCCACATCCAGCACGAGCTTGTCGAAGTCGGTGCGCTCACCGGCACGAGTCGCCTCGACGCGGTAGCTGACCTTGAGCACCGGCGAGTAGATCGAGTCGACGGGAACCTGCCCGGCCTCGGCGTACTCGTTGCGGTTCTGTGCGGCCGAGACGTAGCCGCGGCCGCGCTCGATCGTCAGCTCGAGCTCGAACTTGGCGGTGTCGTTGAGGGTCGCGATGACCAGCTCGGGGTTGTGCACCTCGACACCGGCGGGAGCCGAGATGTCGGCGGCCGTGACCTGACCGGCACCCGTCTTGCGCAGGTACGCGGTGATCGGCTCGTCGCGCTCCGACGAGACGACGAGCTGCTTGATGTTGAGGATGATCTCGGTGACATCCTCCTTCACGCCCGGAATGGTGCTGAACTCGTGCAGCACGCCGTCAATGCGGACGCTCGTGACCGCAGCGCCGGGGATCGAGGAGAGGAGGCTGCGACGAAGCGCGTTGCCGATGGTGTATCCGAAGCCGGGCTCGAGCGGCTCGACCACGAAGCGGCTGCGGAATTCGGAGATCTTTTCCTCGGTGAGAGTGGGACGCTGTGCGATGAGCACTGTCTGTTCCTTTCGATCACGTGCCCGCTATATGACACGTGGTGGGTGAGGTTGTTGAGTTGTGAGAAGGCGAGAGGATCGCCGCACGCCGCTCGGACCGCGAGCAGGTCTCAGACCCGCAGTGCTGGTCCGAGCGGCGAAGCGATCAGACGCGGCGGCGCTTCGGAGGACGGCAGCCGTTGTGGGCCTGCGGCGTCACATCCTGGATCGATCCGACCTCGAGGCCGGCGGCGGTCAGCGAGCGGATCGCCGTCTCGCGACCCGAACCCGGGCCCTTCACGAAGACGTCGACCTTCTTCACGCCGTGCTCCTGCGCCTGGCGGGCGGCAGACTCCGCGGCCATGCCGGCGGCGTACGGCGTCGACTTGCGCGAGCCCTTGAAGCCCACGCCACCCGACGAGGCCCAGCTGATGACGGCGCCGGACGGGTCGGTGATGGAAACGATCGTGTTGTTGAACGTCGACTTGATGTGGGCGTGGCCCAGCGCGATGTTCTTCTTCTCCTTGCGGCGCGGCTTGCGCGCGGCGGCCTTGGGTGCAGCCATGAAAGTCTTCTCCTAATCCCTGGCCGCTTAGCGGGCCTTCTTCTTACCGGCGACGGTGCGCTTCGGGCCCTTGCGGGTACGGGCGTTGGTCTTGGTGCGCTGACCGCGGACCGGCAGGCCACGGCGGTGACGAAGGCCCTCGTAGGAGCCGATCTCGACCTTGCGACGGATGTCGGCGGCGACCTCGCGGCGAAGGTCACCCTCCACCTTGTAGGTGCCCTCGATGTGGTCGCGCAGGGCGATGAGCTGGTCGTCGGTCAGGTCCTTGACGCGGATCGACTCGTCGATCTCGGTGGCCTTGAGGATCTCGACCGAACGGGTACGGCCGATGCCGTAGATGTACGTGAGTGCGATCACCACGCGCTTGTCGCGCGGGATGTCGACGCCGGCAAGACGTGCCATGCGGATTCTCCTGGAATGAGTAAGAGGTGTGGAGCAGGATCTGGGACTCGGGCCCCTTTCCCGAGGTGTCCCCCGCACGCGGGTTCTCGATCCTGCTGGACTTTGTATTGAGTTGTGCTGTTCCTGCGGTCGAGTCAGCCCTGGCGCTGTTTGTGCCTGGGGTTGCTCTTGCAGATCACCATGACGCGGCCGTGACGGCGGATCACCTTGCAGTGATCGCAGATCGGCTTGACGCTCGGCTGAACCTTCATGTTGTTTCCTGTTCGCTGTCTTCGTGCTGTCGCACGCCCCTGGGGCAGGCGACAGCCGTTACTTCTCGACCGGTCTAGCGGTAGCGGTAGACGATGCGACCACGGGTGAGGTCGTAGGGCGAGAGCTCCACGACCACGCGGTCCTCGGGGATGATGCGGATGTAGTTCTGCCGCATCTTTCCGGAGATCGTGGCGAGAACCTTGTGTCCGTTGGTGAGCTCGACGCGGAACATCGCGTTGGGCAGCGCCTCGGAAATCACGCCTTCGATCTCGATGACACCGTCTTTCTTAGCCATAGCCTCGCTGACGCTTGTGCAGACCGGTCGATCTGCGGTGGGTGATGGGATGTCGGTGCCGCGCTTATCCGGACACGCCGAGATAAGGCGCCAGGCACCAACGATCTATGTTATCCGACGGCGGAGCTGCGGGCAAGCCGGGCTCCGCCGTCGGATCGTTCAGCGCGTGGCGCGACGTCCGCGCAGGCGCGCGCCGAGCAGGAGCGCGGCCCCGCCGAGCAGCGCGGCCGCACCGCCGAGGGCGGGCCACGGCGAGAACTCGGCACCGGTCACGGCCAGGGTGCCGTCGCCGGGCTTGTCGCCCTGGTCAGGCTGGCTCGGCTGGTCGGGCTGGCTCGGCTGGTCCGGCTGGCTCGGCTGGTCGGGGTTGTCCGGCTGGTCGGGGTTGTCCGGCTGGTCCGGGTTGTCCGGCTGGTCGGGGTTGTCCGGCTGGTCCGGTGTCGAAGGCACGACCGAGCAGCTGAAGACATCGTCCACGAACGGATAGTTGTGGTGCTCGTTCCCCGTGCCCTCCATGCGGATCGTGCCGTTGGTGTACATCCGGCCGTTCGTGCTGGCGGAGAAGGTCACGGTCGGCGCCGAGGCATCCGGGTTCACGCCCGGGACGAGGATCGATCCGAGCACCTGCGACGAGCCGCCCACGGTCACATCCGTCGCGTCGACGAAGTTCCACAGGGTGTGCGAGGCGAGGTAGCCGAAGCCGTTCACGCCCGCGCCGACCACGTCGACGCGGATGCCGTCGAGCTCGAAGTACGTGGGCGCCCAGTTCGCGGTCACGCCGGTGATGTTGACGATGATCGTGGCATCCGCGGCGATCCCCGTGAAGGCGATCTCGGGATTGGTCGTCAGCTGGTCCGTGGTGACCGTGAACACCTCGCGGTCGGCTCCGGTGCCGGTGAACGTGATCCGGCCCCACTCCGCGGTGGTCGCACCGGTCGTCGCCTCGGCGGCGTACTCCATCGAGGCCGCGGAGATCAGCGTGCCGAAGTCTGCCCACGGGGCGACGGCATCCGCGCCGAGGCCCTCGGCGAGCTCGCCACCGCTGAGGTCGTAAGCGGGCGACGGGTAGGTCGGGGTGGCGACGCCACCCACCTGCACGTCTCCGCCGCCCGCGAAGTCGCCGACCACGGCGCCGACGGCGATGCTGTTGCCGTCGGCGATCGTGAGGTCGCCGCCCACGGCGAGCATGGTCTCGCCCGCGCCGGGCACCACGCCGGAGCCGACGCCAACCGTGCCGATGTTGAACAGGCGCGCCGGGTCCATGACGAACGAGGCGTCGCCTCCGGCGACGATCAGACCCTCGAGCTCGGCGGACGCGCCCGCGACGACCAGGTCGTCGCCCGCGTACACCGCCACGTTGTTGTCGGTGAACACGTTGGTGACGCTGTCGGGGCTCGGCACCTCACCGGGGGCGCACTCGCCTGCGGCGGCGAAGGCGATCTGCGGCGATGCGAACGCCCCGAATGCCACGAGGCCCGAGGCCGCCAACCCCAACGCGGCCAGTCGCGCCCATGGGCGCGACGAAACAGCTGTCTTCGTCATGATTCTCCCCTTGCACGCCGGAGTCGGCGTGATCCCCCTGATTTGTTAGGTCGAGAAACAATCATAGAGGATGCACGGGTCAAATCCTGAAAGCAGCCCACGAGCTGTGACGAGCCGCCTCAGCGGCGTCCGCTCACTTGCCCAGATCGACGAGCTGCTTGGCGAAGTCCGGGCTGTTGACCGGGTTCTCCACATACCCGCCGTCGACGAGCACGGCGGGCGTGTAGCGCTGCCCATCTGCAGGGCTCGCCGGGAGCAGGCTCGTGGTCTTGGTCATGAACTTGCCGTACGTCCGATCCGTGATGCACGAGTCGATGCCGGTGACGCCCACGCCCTTGGCGATCTCGATGAGAGTCGCATCGTCGAGGCCGGTGCTGTTCTCCTCCGGCTGCTGCGCGAACAGCCCCGTGATGAACGGCACGATGGCGCTCTCGTCCTTCTCAGCAACGCAGTACAGCGCATTGCCCGCGCGCGTCGAGTAGGCCGTTCCCTGCGAGAAGCGGTCGAGCGCGGCGACCGGGGTCACCTTGAGCGTGATCTTGTTGCTCTCGGCGAGGCTCCAGAGGTCTTCGCCGTGCGTCTGCTCGAACGCGTTGCACGCGGGACACATGAAGTCGACGTAGGTCTCGATCGTCGTGTCCCCCGTGCCGAACGTGATCGCCCCGGTGTCGGTGTCGACGACGCCCGCCTGCGGTGCGGGACCAGGGTCGGTCGCGGCGTTGTTGAGCCAGACCACAACGCCGCCGAGCCCGAGGAGCACGACGACGACGGCGGCGGACACGATGATGGCGAACCAGTTGGTCCTGCCCTTGGCAGCGGCCATTCTCATCCGATCTTTCGGGATCCCGGGGATCCTGTGTGCAAGGAAGCGGGCGCAGGAGGCCCGCGCGCTCTCATCCTTTCGCACCCGCCTATGGGGCGCGTGTGAAGCGACAACGAGCGAGAAACCCAATTCTGCATGAGAAACCCGCTCTGAGAGGGTTTCTCATGCAAGGCCGGGTTTCTCACTTCTCCTCCCCAGAGGCGCGACCCGGCGAGTTGTCCCCGACGTCCGCAGAGCGCGGTGCGTCGCGGCGGTGTGCCGCGCAGGATGGGCGGATGCTGAACCTCCTCTCCGACCGCGCATCCCTCCTCTCCCCCGCACCGCTGATGACCACTGAGGAGGCGCGGATGCTGGGGATCGTCGTGCCCTCGGCCGAGTGGGTGCGTGTGCGCCGAGGCGTCTATGCCGCGCGCGGCGCATGCGATTCGCTCCCGCCATGGATGCGCTACGCGCTGCGCGTGCACGCATACCTCCGTGCGCATCCCGACGCGATCCTCTGCCTCGAGTCGGCGGCCGTGATCCACGGCCTGCCGCTGTTCGGCGAGCCGCGCGACATCCACGTGTACGACCCCGTGCGCACCGCGTCGCGCCGGCGGGGCGATGTCGCCGTGCACACCGGCGCGATGCCGCGCGAGGTCGTCGCTGTCGAGGGCATCCGCGTCACCGCCGTGCTCGACACCGTGGTCGACCTCGCGCGGCTCCTGCCGCCTGCGCAGGCTCTCGCCCTCGTCGACACGGCGATCGCGCCGGCCCAGGGCGGCCCTCTCCTGCTCCGCGACCTCCGCGACCGGTCGGAATCGCAGCCGGGCTCCCGCGGGCGACGCCGCATGCCGTGGCTGTGGCGGCGAGCCGATCCGGCATCTGAGTCTCCGGCCGAGAGTGTGAGCCGAGCCGTCATCGAGTGGTGCGGCTTCGAGAGCCCCGCCTCGCAGCGAGAGTTCCGATACGAGGACGCGCGCGATCGGGTGGACTTCTTCTTCCCCTCCTGCAGAGCGATCGCCGAGGTCGACGGCTGGCAGAAGTACGGCGACGACGAACGCACGCGCAGCCGCCGATTCCGCGAAGAGAAGCAGCGCGAGGATCGGCTGCGCCGGCATGGCCATCCGTTCGCGCGGTGGAGCCTGTCGGACGCCTGGCGCGTCGAACCACTGGCGCAGGCACTCCGCGTGGCGAGGGTGCCGCTCGTCGCACGCCCGCAGACGGCGATGCTCGCCACGCTCCACGGCTCGCCCCGCGAGAAACCCCGTTCTGCGTGAGAAACCCTCTGCGAGCGGATTTTTCACGCAGCAGCGGGTTTCTCGTGAGTCAGGCCAGCGGGACGGGAGTCACCCCGAACGCCGCGAGGCCCGCCGCGCCGCCGTCGGGGGCGGTGAGCACCCACACGCCGCCGTCATGCAGCGCGACGCTGTGCTCCCAGTGCGCGCCATCCGATCCGTCGGTCGTCGTCACGGTCCAGTCGTCGTCCTCGACGAAGGTCTCCTCGTCGCCGGCGGTGACCATCGGCTCGATCGCGAGCACGAGGCCCGGGCGCACCTCGGCGCCCGGATCCGAGGTGCGGTAGTTGAACAGGCTGGGCGCCTCGTGCATCTTGCGCCCGATGCCGTGACCGACGTATTCGCGCAAGATGCCGTACGCCCCCGCGCTGCTGATGACGTCCTCGATCGCGCCGCTGATGTCGTTGAGCGTGCGCGCCGTCGTCATGGCCGCGATCCCCGCCCACATCGACGCCTCGGTCACCCGCGACAGCTCCTCGCGCGCCGACACGAGCTCGGGGCGGGATGCGTCGGGCACGACGACCGTGAACGCGCTGTCGCCGTTCCAGCCCTGGAACTGCGCACCGCCGTCGATCGAGACGATGTCGCCCGGCTCGAGCACGCGGTCGCCCGGAATGCCGTGCACCACCTGGTCATTGACCGAGATGCACGTCGTGTGCCGGTACCCGCGCACGAGCTGGAAGTTCGACTCCGCACCACGTGCGAGGATCACCTGCTCGGCGATCGCGTCGAGCTCACCGGTCGACACACCCGGACGGATGCGTGTGCGCGCCTCCGCAAGAGCCGCAGCCGTGATCAGGCCGGGCTCGATCATGGCGCGCAACTGCGCGGGCGTCTTGTAGAGGGAGCGTCGGAACACCACAGGGCTCGCGGCCCTCAGGCGACGACGCGGTCGAGACCGCGCGCGGCCAGCGCCGCGAAGATGCGCTCGGTGATCTCGTCCAGCCCCCCGACGCCGTCGATGCGCTCCACGATGCCGCGCGAACCGTACGCGTCGACGATCGGCGCCGTCTCGTTCTCGTAGATGTCGAGGCGGTGCGCGATGGCCTCGGGGGTGTCATCCGTGCGGCCCTGCTCCGTCGCACGCAGCTGCAGGCGGGCCATGCTCTCTTCGCGGGGCACCTCGAGCAGGATGACGGCGTCGAGCGACGCACCCTGGGCGGTGAGGAAGGCATCCAGATCCTTGACCTGCGCCGCGTTGCGCGGGTAGCCGTCGAGGAGGAAGCCGGGCTCGGCGTCGGGCTGCGACAGGCGGTCGCGCACGATCTCGCCGGTCAGCTTGTCGGGAACGAGGTCGCCCTTGTCGAGGATGGCGGTGACCTTCTTGCCCAGCTTCGTGCCCTGCGTGATGTTCGCGCGGAAGATGTCGCCCGTCGAGACGACGGGGACGCCGAAGGCCTCGGCGATGCGCACGCCCTGCGTGCCCTTGCCGGAGCCCTGCGGCCCCACGATCAGAAGTCGAGCGGTCATCGCAGAAGCCCTTCGTAGTGGCGCTGCTGCAGCTGCGCATCGATCTGCTTCACCGTCTCAAGACCCACGCCCACGATGATGAGGATCGACGCACCGCCGAACGGGAAGTTCTGGTTCGCGCTGACCGTGGCCAGGGCGATCAACGGAATCAGCGCGATCACGCCCAGGTACAGCGATCCGGGGAACGTGATGCGCGTGAGCACATAGTCGAGGTACTCGGCCGTCGGGCGCCCCGCACGGATGCCGGGGATGAAACCGCCGTACTTCTTCATGTTGTCGGCGACCTCGACGGGGTTGAACGTGATCGCGACGTAGAAGTAGGTGAAGCCGATGATGAGCAGGAAGTACACCGCCATGTACAGCGGGTGATCGCCCGTGACGAAGTACTGCATGATCCAGGTGGCCCACTCCGGCGGAGCCGAGCCGTCCTGCGGGATGTTGAACTGGGCGACCAGCATCGGGATGTACAGCAGCGACGAGGCGAAGATCACCGGGATCACACCGGCCATGTTCACCTTGATCGGGATGTACGTGTTCGTGCCGCCGTATGTGCGCCGGCCGACCATCCGCTTGGCGTACTGCACGGGGATACGCCGCTGCGACTGCTCGATGAAGACCACGAGCGTCATCACCACGATGCCTATCGCGAGCACGAGGAGGAAGACCTCGAAGCCGCGGGCCTCCCAGATTGCCTGCATGGCGCCGGGGAAGGTCGCCGCGATCGAGGTGAAGATCAGCAGCGACATGCCGTTGCCGATACCACGCTCGGTGACCAGCTCGGCGAACCACATGATGAGGCCCGTGCCGGCGGTGAGGGTGATGATCATGAGCAGCTGCGCCCACCACACGTCGTTGGTGAGCAGCTGGTTGCACGCGGCGACGCCGCTCTGGCCGAACAGCTGACCGCTGCGGGCCACGGTCACCAGCGTGGTCGACTGCAGCAGCGCCAGGGCGATCGTGAGATAGCGCGTGTACTGGGTGAGCTTGGCCTGCCCGGCCTGCCCCTCCTTGTGCAGCGTCTCGAAGTGCGGGATGACCACGCGCAGCAGCTGCGTGATGATCGTCGCCGTGATGTACGGCATCACGCCGAGGGCGAAGATCGACAGCTTCAGCAGCGCGCCGCCGGAGAAGAGGTTGACGAGCCCGAGCAGGCCGTCGGTGCCGGAGTTCAGCGCAATGCACTCCTGCACGTTCGGGAAGTGCACGAACGGTGCGGGAACGGTGGAACCGAGTCGGTAGATCGCGATGATCGCGAGCGTGAATCCGATCTTCCGACGCAGATCCGGCGTGCGGAAGATCCGCGCGATGGCGCTAAACAAGGGCTTGCCTCCTGAAGGGGTGGCCGATCCGAGTGACAGACGGCCGAAAACCAGGGTAACCCAAGAGGGGCCGGAGAATCTCTCCGGCCCCTCTTGCGGCGGTTACTTGACGGAACCGCCCGCCGCGACGATCTTCTGCTCGGCAGAGCCCGAGACCTTGTCGACCGACACGGTGAGCTTGACGGCGATGTCGCCGTTTCCGAGCACCTTGACCTTCTCGTTCTTGCGCACCGCGCCCTTGGCGACCAGGTCGCCCACGGTGACCTCGCCACCCTTCGGGTACAGCTCGGCGAGCTTCTCCAGGTTCACGACCTGGTACTCGACGCGGAACGGGTTCTTGAAGCCGCGCAGCTTCGGGGTGCGCATGTGCAGCGGCATCTGCCCACCCTCGAATCCGACGCGCACGGTGTTGCGGGCCTTCGTGCCCTTCGTGCCGCGACCGGCGGTCTTGCCCTTGGAGCCCTCACCGCGACCCACGCGGGTCTTGGCGGTGTTGGCGCCGGGAACAGGACGCAGGTGGTGCACCTTGAGCACGCCGGGGCGCGAGACCGTGTCATCCGACTTCTTGGCGGCGGCCTTGGCCGGAGCCTTCTTGGCGGCCGGCTTCTTCTCGGCGGTCTTCTCCGCGGCCTTGGGGGCTGCGGCCTTCTTCGCCGCGGCCTTGGGGGCAGCGGCCTTCTTCTCGGCGGCGGCCTTGGGAGCGGCAGCCTTCTTCGGAGCCTTCTCGGCCTCGACGGCGGCGTCGTTCTTCTCAGCCATTAGTCGATCTCCTCAACCTTGACGAGGTGAGCGACGGTGCGCACGTACCCGCGCGTCTGCGCGTCGTCCGGGCGGACGGTGGTGTCACCGATCCGCTTCAGACCGAGGCTGCGCAGCGTGTCGCGCTGGTTCTGCTTCTCACTCACCTTGGACTTGATCTGCGTGACCTTGAGGCGCGCAGCCATCAGGCACCTACCTTCTCGGCTGCGGCAGCCGCAGCGGCCTTCTCCTCGTTGCGGATGATGATCCCCGGAACGACGGCGTCGTAGGCGAGTCCACGACGAGCGGCGACGGCGCGCGGCTCCTCGAGCGACTTCAGCGCCTCGACGGTGGCGTGGACGATGTTGATCGTGTTCGACGAACCGAGCGACTTCGACAGCACGTCGTGGATGCCCGCGCACTCGAGCACGGCGCGCACCGGACCACCGGCGATGACACCGGTACCGGCGGCGGCCGGACGCAGCAGCACGACACCGGCAGCGGCTTCGCCCTGCACGGGGTGGGGCACCGTGGTGCCCACGCGCGGAACGCGGAAGAAGTTGCGCTTGGCCTCTTCGACGCCCTTCGAGATGGCGAGGGGGACCTCGCGGGCCTTGCCGTAGCCGACACCCACGAGACCGTTGCCGTCGCCGACCACGACGAGCGCGGTGAAGCTGAACCGGCGGCCGCCCTTGACGACCTTCGACACGCGGTTGATGGTCACGACGCGCTCGAGGAACTGGTTGTCGCCACGGTCGCGGGAGTTGCGGTCACGACCGCCCTGGCCGCGGTCGCGGCCTCCGCGGCGACCCTGGCGCTCGTCGCGCTGCGGCTGCTCCGACGCGGCGGTGTTCTCCGCGGGCGCCTGGGCAGCAGACTGCTCGGTGGTCACTTCGTTCTCCTTGTTGTCACTCACAGTGCCAGACCCCCTTCACGGGCGCCATCGGCGATGGCGGCGACGCGACCGGCGTAGCGGTTGCCGCCGCGGTCGAACACCGCCTCGGAGACGCCGGCGGCCTTCGCACGCTCGGCGACGAGCTCGCCGACCTTGCGGGCCTTCGCCGTCTTGTCGCCGTCGAGGGCGCGCAGATCGGTCTCGAGCGTGGAGGCGGATGCCACCGTACGTCCCTTGCCGTCGTCGACCAGCTGCACGAACACGTGGCGCGCGGAGCGGGTGACCACCAGACGCGGACGCGCCTCGGTGCCGACGATCTTCTTGCGAAGGCGGGCGTGACGACGCGCGCGGGCGTCGGACTTCGACTTCACAGCCATGGTTACTTACCAGCCTTTCCGGCCTTGCGACGCACGACCTCGCCGGCGTAGCGCACGCCCTTGCCCTTGTACGGCTCGGGCTTGCGGATCTTGCGGATGTTCGCAGCCGCCTCGCCGACGGCCTGCTTGCTGATGCCGCTGACGGTGAGCTTGTTCGTGCCTTCCACCGTCAGGGTGATGCCCTCGGGGGCGTCGACGAGCACGGGGTGCGAGAAGCCGAGGGCGAACTCGACCGAGCTGCCCTTCTGCTGCACGCGGTAACCGGTGCCGACGACCTCGAGGCCCTTGGTGTAGCCCTGGGTCACGCCGATGATGTCGTTGTTGATGAGGGTGCGGGTGAGGCCGTGCAGCGACCGCGACTCGCGCTCGTCGTCGGGGCGGGTGACCAGAACCTGGCCCTCCTCCACGGCGACCTCGATGGGGGCGGCCACGGTGAGCGAGAGCTCGCCCTTCGGGCCCTTCACCGACACATCCCGGCCGTCGACCGAAACGGTCACACCCGCGGGGATCTCGATGGGAAGTCGTCCAATACGCGACATGTCAGATCACCACACGTAGGCGATGACTTCTCCGCCTACGCCCTTCTGCTCAGCCTGACGGTCGGTGAGAAGACCGGAGGAGGTGGACAGGATGGCCACGCCCAGGCCGCCGAGCACCTTGGGGAGCTCGGTCGAACGTGCGTAGACGCGCAGGCCGGGCTTCGACACGCGCTTGATGCCGGCGATCGACCGCTCGCGGTTCGGGCCGTACTTGAGCGTCAGCGTGAGGTTCTTGCCGACGCGGGCGTCGCTGAGCTCCCACCCGCTGATGTAGCCCTCCTGCTGGAGGATGTCGGCGATGTGCGTCTTGAGCTTGCTCGAGGGCAGCGTCACGGAGTCGTGGTGCGCCGAGTTCGCGTTGCGCAGACGGGTCAGCATGTCTGCGACCGGGTCTGTCATTGTCATTTGCTTCTTCTTTCGATCATGAGGTTTCGATGCCCGTTACACGGACACCGACCTTCGTGAACACACAATCTTCAATTGTACGGGGTGGGGCGAGGTGCGCTGCACCCCGCCCCCGCCGTCACGCCGGGGCGTCGGTCGCCTTGAACGGGAAGCCGAAGTGGCGCAGCAGCGCACGACCCTCGTCATCCGTCTTGGCGGTCGTCACCACGGTGATGTCGAATCCACGGACGCGATCGATCTTGTCCTGGTCGATCTCGTGGAACACGCTCTGCTCGGTCAGGCCGAAGGTGTAGTTGCCGTTGCCGTCGAACTGCTCGCCCGACAGTCCGCGGAAGTCGCGGATGCGGGGAAGGGCGAGGTTGACGAGGCGGTCCAGGAACTCCCACGCGCGGTCGCCGCGGAGGGTGACGTGCGCACCGATGGCCTGGCCCTCGCGCAGCTTGAACTGCGCGATCGACTTCTTCGCCTTGGTGACGATCGGCTTCTGGCCGGTGATCTTGACGAGATCGTCGATCGCGCCGTCGATCACCTTGCTGTCGCGAGCCGCCTCACCGACACCGGTGTTGACGACGACCTTGACCAGGCCGGGGATCTGCATGACGTTCTTGTAGCCGAACTCGTCCTGCAGCTTCTGCTGGATCTCGTTCTTGTACTTCTGCTTCAGGCGCGGCTGGATCTTGCCAGCCGGCGCGGCAGTGTCGGTGCTCATCAGAGGTCCTTACCGCTCTTCTTCGCGTAGCGCACGCGGACCGTGCGCTTGACGCCGTCCTTGACCTGCTCCTCGACGCGGTGGCCGACACGGGTCGGCTTCTTCGTCTCGGGGTCGACGAGTGCGACGTTCGAGATGTGGATGGGGGCCTCGATGGTCTCGATGCCGCCCGTCTTGGTGCCGCGCTGCGTCTGGCCGACGCGCGTGTGCTTGGTGGCGTAGTTCACGCCCTCGACGATCACGCGGTTCTGCTCGACGAGGACCTCGAGGACCTTGCCCTGCTTGCCGCGGTCGCCGCCCTTGTCCTGGCGACGGCCAGAGATGACCTGAACCAGGTCGCCCTTCTTGATGTTCGCCATGATCAGATGACCTCCGGGGCGAGCGAGACGATCTTCATGAACTTCTTGTCGCGAAGCTCACGACCGACCGGTCCGAAGATGCGGGTGCCGCGGGGCTCCCCGTCGGTCTTCAGAAGCACGGCGGCGTTCTCGTCGAACTTGATGTACGAGCCGTCGGGACGGCGCGTGGACTTGACGGTGCGGACGATGACGGCCTTGACCACATCGCCCTTCTTGACGTTGCCGCCCGGGATCGCATCCTTGACCGTCGCGACGATCGTGTCACCGAGTCCGGCGTAGCGACGGCGCGAGCCGCCGAGGACGCGGATGGTGAGCAGCTCCTTCGCGCCGGTGTTGTCGGCGACCTTGAGGCGGGACTCCTGCTGGATCACTTGGCCTTCTCCAGAATCTCCACCAGACGCCAGCGCTTGGTGGCGCTGAGCGGGCGGGTCTCGCTGATGACGACGAGGTCGCCGATGCCTGCCGAGTTGGTCTCGTCATGCACCTTGCGCTTCTCCGTGCGGCGGATGACCTTGCCGTACAGGGGGTGCTTCACGCGGTCCTCGACCTCGACGACGATGGTCTTGTCCATCTTGTCGCTGACGACGTAGCCGCGCTGCGTCTTGCGGTATCCGCGGGCGTCCGCGTCGCGCACATCGTGCGCGGCGTGCTCCGCGGCCGCAGCCTTCTTCTCAGCCATTACTCGGCTTCCTCCTTCGGCGCCTCGGCCGCTTCGGCCTTCTTCGCCTTGCTCTTGGACGCCTTCTTGGCCGGAGCCTCGACCGGAGCCGGCGTCGCACGGATGCCGAGCTCGCGCTCACGGATCACGGTGTACAGGCGCGCGATGTCGCGCTTGACGGCGCGGATGCGGCCGTGGCTCTCCAGCTGGCCGGTGGCCGACTGGAAACGGAGGTTGAACAGCTCCTCCTTGGCCTTGCGCAGCTCCTCGACGAGGCGCTGGTCTTCGAACGTGTCGAGCTCGGTCACAGCGAGCTCCTTGGTTCCGATCGCCATTACGCGTCGCTCCCCTCGCGCTTGATGATGCGTGCCTTGAGCGGCAGCTTGTGAATGGCACGGGTCAGTGCCTCACGAGCGAGCTGCTCGTCGACACCAGCGACCTCGAAGAGGACGCGGCCCGGCTTGACGTTGGCGACCCACCACTCCGGCGAACCCTTACCGGAACCCATGCGGGTCTCGGCGGGCTTCTTGGTGAGCGGACGGTCGGGGTAGATGTTGATCCACACCTTGCCGCCACGCTTGATGTGACGGGTCATCGCGATACGGGCGGCCTCGATCTGACGGTTCGTCACGTAGGCCGGGGTCAGCGCCTGGATGCCGAAGTCGCCGAAGGAGACCTTCGTGCCGCCGGTGGCCTGACCATCCCGCTTCGGGTGGTGCTGCTTGCGGTACTTGACCTTACGAGGGATAAGCATCAGGCAGACGCTCCTTCTGCGACGGGGGCCTCGTTGCGCGGGCCACGACGGCGGTCGCCGCCACGGTCGCGCGACGGCTTCTGGTTGGCCTGCTCGCGAGCGAGCTCCTTGTTGGTGAGGTCGCCCTTGTAGATCCAGACCTTCACGCCGATGCGGCCGAAGGTGGTCTTGGCCTCGTAGAAGCCGTAGTCGATGTTCGCGCGCAGCGTGTGCAGCGGCACACGACCCTCGCGGTAGAACTCCGAGCGGCTCATCTCGGCGCCGCCGAGACGACCGGAGACCTGGACGCGCACGCCCTTGGCACCGGCGCGCTGGGCACCCTGGAGGCCCTTGCGCATCGCGCGGCGGAACGCCACACGAGCAGACAGCTGCTCGGCGATGCCCTGCGCGACGAGCTGAGCGTCGGCCTCGGGGTTCTTGACCTCGAGGATGTTCAGCTGGATCTGCTTGCCGGTGAGCTTCTCGAGGTCGCCGCGGATGCGCTCGGCCTCGGCGCCGCGGCGGCCGATGACGATACCGGGACGCGCGGTGTGGATGTCCACCCGAACGCGGTCACGGGTGCGCTCGATCTCGATGTTCGAGACGCCGGCGCGGTCGAGCTGCGTCTGCAGCAGCTTGCGGATACGGATGTCCTCGGCGACGTAGTCGGCGTAACGCTGGCCGGGCTTCGTCGAGTCCGAGAACCAACGCGACACGTGGTCCGTCGTGATGCCGAGGCGGAAGCCGTACGGGTTTACCTTCTGTCCCATTACTTGCTCGCCTTCTTCGTCGTGGCGTCGGCGGCGACCTCAGCGGTCTCCGGCGTCGCCAGCACGACCGTGATGTGGCTCGTGCGCTTCTTGATCTGGAACGCGCGGCCCTGGGCGCGGGGCTGGAAACGCTTCAGCGTCGTCCCCTCGTCCACGAAGGCGTTCTTCACGTACAGGTCCTGCTCATCCAGGTACTCGCCGTCGCGGTCCGCCTTCACCTGGGCGTTGGCGACTGCCGACTCCACAAGCTTGAAGATGGGCTCGCTGGCGCTCTGCTGGGCGAACTTCAGAATGGCCATGGCCTCCTGAGCCTGCTTGCCCTTGATGAGCGCGACGACACGACGAGCCTTCTGAGGGGTCACGCGGATGTGTCGCACGCGTGCGATGGACTCCACCATTTCTCTCTCCTCTGTGCGTCGCCGCGTCAGCGGCGACGGCCCTTCTTGTCGTCCTTCTCGTGGCCGCGGAAGGTGCGGGTGGGCGCGAACTCGCCCAGCTTGTGTCCGACCATGGACTCGGTCACGAACACGGGGATGTGCTTGCGACCGTCGTGCACGGCGATGGTGTGACCCAGCATGGCCGGGATGATCATCGAACGGCGCGACCAGGTCTTGATGACGTTCTTGCTGCCGGCTTCGTTCTGCCCGACCACCTTGCGAAGCAGGTGCTCGTCGACGAAGGGGCCCTTCTTGAGACTACGTGGCATCTTCCTCTACTCCTACTTGCGCTTCTTGCCGGCGGTACGGCGACGAACGATGTACTTGTCGCTTTCCTTGTTGGCGTGACGGGTGCGACCTTCGGCCTGGCCCCACGGAGTGACGGGGTGACGACCACCGGAGGTCTTGCCCTCACCACCACCGTGCGGGTGGTCGACCGGGTTCATCGCGACACCGCGGACGGTCGGGCGCACGCCCTTCCAGCGCTTGCGGCCGGCCTTTCCCCAGTTGATGTTCGACTGCTCGGCGTTGCCGACCTCGCCGATCGTGGCGCGGCAGCGCGCATCCACGTTGCGGATCTCGCCCGAGGGCAGACGCAGCTGGGCGTAGGGACCGTCCTTGGCGACGAGACGCACCGAGGCGCCCGCCGAACGGGCCAGCTTCGCGCCGCCGCCGGGACGGAGCTCGATCGCGTGGATCACCGTACCGGTGGGGATGTTGCGCAGCGGCAGGTTGTTGCCCGGCTTGATGTCGGCCGACGCGCCGTTCTCGACGACGTCGCCCTGCTTCAGCTTGTTCGGGGCGAGGATGTAGCGCTTCTCGCCGTCGAAGTAGTGCAGCAGCGCGATGCGTGCGGTGCGGTTGGGGTCGTACTCGATGTGGGCGACCTTGGCGTTGACGCCGTCCTTGTCATTGCGACGGAAGTCGATGACGCGGTACTGGCGCTTGTGGCCACCACCGATGTGACGGGTCGTGATGCGGCCCTGGTTGTTGCGGCCACCGGTCTTGCTCAGCGGGCGCAGCAGCGACTTCTCCGGCGTGGATCGGGTGATCTCGGCGAAGTCGGCCACCGACGAACCGCGGCGACCCGGGGTCGTGGGCTTGTACTTGCGAATAGCCATGTTCTGTCCTTATCCCCCGGTCAGTTCACTGCCGTGAAGATGTCGATGGTGCCCGACTTCAGGGTGACGATGGCGCGCTTGGTGTCCTTGCGCTTACCGGTGCCGAAGCGGGTGCGACGGGCCTTGCCGACGCGGTTGATCGTGTTGACCCCGGCGACCTTGACGTCGAAGATCTTCTCGATGGCGAGCTTGATCTCGGTCTTGGAGGCGCGCGGGTCGACGAGGAACGTGTACTTGCCCTCGTCGATCAGTCCGTAGCTCTTCTCCGAGACGACAGGCTTGAGGATGATGTCGCGCGGGTCCTTGTTGTTCGCCGTGGCGAGCACGTTGTCCTGGGCGCTCATGCGGAGGCCTCCTCGGTCGCGCCGGACTTCGCCGCGACGAACGCGTCGAAGGCGGCCTTGGTGAAGACGATGTCGTCGGAGACGATCACGTCGTAGGCGTTGAGCTGGTCGAAGCTGAGCACGTGCACGTAAGGCAGGTTGCGCACGCTCTTGACCGTCAGCTCGTCGTCGCGCTCGGTGACGATGAGGACGTTCTTCGAGGGGGCGACCTCGGCGAGGTACGCCGCGGCGGCCTTGGTCGACGGGGTTCCGTCGATGCCGAAGGACTCCACGACGTGCAGGCGCTCACCGCGGAAACGGTCGCTCAGCGCGCCCGCGAGGGCGGCGGCGATCATCTTCTTGGGGGTGCGCTGCGAGTAGTCGCGGGGCTTGGGGCCGTGGACGATGCCACCGCCGGTCATGTGCGGCGCGCGGATCGAGCCCTGACGGGCGTTACCCGTGCCCTTCTGCTTGAAGGGCTTGCGGCCGGCACCGGAGACCTCACCGCGACGCTTGGTCGAGTGCGTTCCCTGGCGCGCCGCAGCGAGCTGCGCCACGACGACCTGGTGGATGAGCGGGATGTTCGTCTTGACGTCGAACACCGAGGCGGGCAGCTCCACGGAGCCGGCCTTCTTGCCTGCGGCGCTGCGCACGTCGAGCGCGAGAGTCGAGTCAGCCATGGACTAGGCCCCCTTCACAGCGTTGCGGACGTAGACGATGCGGCCGCGCGCACCGGGGACGGCGCCCTTGACGAGCAGCAGACCCTTCTCGGCGTCGACGGCGTGCACCGTGAGGTTGAGGACGGTCACGCGCTCGCCACCCATACGGCCGGCCATGCGCATGCCCTTGAAGACGCGGCTCGGGGTCGACGAGGCGCCGATCGAACCGGGCTTGCGGTGGTTGCGGTGCGCACCGTGCGAGGCGGAGACGCCCTTGAAGTTGTGGCGCTTCATGACACCGGCGGTGCCCTTGCCCTTGCTGGTGCCGACGACGTCGACCAGCTGGCCCGACTCGAAGGTGCCGTCCACCGTGATCTCCTGACCGAGTGAGTAGTCAGCAGCATCCGCGGTGCGGACCTCGGTGACGTGACGGCGCGGCGTGACGCCGGCGGCCTCGAAGTGGGCGGTGAGGGGCTTGGTGACCTTGCGCGGGTCGATCTGGCCGTAAGCGATCTGCACGGCGTTGTAGCCGTCCTTCTCGGGGGTACGGACCTGGGTGACCACGTTGGGCGCCAGCTCGATGACGGTGACGGGGACGAGCTTGCCGTCCTCGTTCCACACCTGGGTCATGCCGAGCTTGGTGCCCAGCATGCCCTTGGAAATCTTTGCGTTGATGTCAGCCATGTCGAGACCCCTTACAGCTTGATCTCGATGTTGACGTCAGCCGGCAGGTCGAGACGCATCAGCGAGTCGACGGCCTTGGGCGTCGGGTCGACGATGTCGATCAGACGCTTGTGCGTGCGCATCTCGAAGTGCTCGCGGCTGTCCTTGTACTTGTGGGGCGACCGGATGACGCACACGACGTTCTTCTCGGTCGGAAGCGGCACGGGGCCGACGACGGTCGCGCCCGCACGGGTCACGGTGTCGACGATCTTGCGTGCCGAGGTGTCGATGACCTCGTGGTCGTACGACTTCAGGCGAATGCGGATCTTCTGTCCCGCCATTTGTCTGGCTCACTCTCTTCACAGCGTCTTACCGACCCGCGCCAGGTGGGCGCGGGGGCATTGGACGCACTTCGGCGCTCTTCACGCCACGCGCATGGCCCTTCCGTGGAAGAACCTCTGCACCACTGTTCTGCTGTCAGCCCGGTGCCTTGCGGCGTCCGGATGCCGACCCCCGCGCATGGCGGGGCCCCGGTGAGGAGGTGTCGGTTGTGTGTTCTGCTGCCCGCGGCCCAGAACCCTGCGCGGTCGCGCCGTCTGTGCACTGCCGTGACAGTGATCCGCGGCACGCCGAAACGGCTGCGGAATGTGGAACTTGTCTATTCTGCCATGCCCGATTCACGTTCTGCAAACCCGGGCGTGTCGCGCTCCCGCGCCTCCGCCCTCAGGTGCCCCGCATCGCCCTGTCGGGCGGGATTCCGGGCCATTCGGGGCACCCGAGTTCTCCTCCCCATGCCATCGCATCGTGCGGGTTCTCCCCGGGTTCTGCGCGGGCGCCCCGGCACGCACGCTCCGCGCGCAATGCTCTTCGGATGCGCAGAGCTCCGCTCCCCCCGTCCCTCGGTTCGGCGTTCACCATCGCCGACGCACAACGCGCGGGTGTCACGGCCAAACGCCTGCGGCGCCCCGAACTGCTCGCCCCGTTCCCCGGGGTGCGGATGCAGCCGACGGTGCCCGGAGACGACGATCCGCTCGTCGACGACACGGCACAGCTCGTCTCGCGTCTCGCCGCGGCCTACGCCCTTCGAGCCCCTGCCGGGTTCTTCTTCGTCGGCTCGACCGCGGCCGCCATCCTCGGCATCCCGCTGCCCCGTGCGGCCTTCCCGCGGCTCTCGGGCGTCGACGACTTGCCGCACGCCCTGATGCTCGAGGTCGCGACATGGGCTCCCCGCAACGCACCGCGCGGGCGGCGCATCCGCGGCCAACGCCTCCTCCCCGCCCTGGCGCCGGTGCGGATCGCCGACGGGATGCCGGTGATCGCGCCGGCATCCCTCTGGGCCTCGATGGGCGACCGGCTCGACCTCGACGATCTCGTCGCGCTCGGCGATGCCATCGTGCGCCATCCCCGTATCCCGGGGCCTGGTGGCCGTCGGCTTCGACCGCCGCTTGCCGACCACGACGAGCTGCGCGCGGCGATGACCGCGGGGCGGCGCCGCGGCAGCGCCGCGTTGCGCACAGCGCATCCGCTCATTCGCGTGGGGTCCGCCTCGCGCCCCGAGACGCACCTCCGGCTGCTGCTCACCCGCGACACAGACCTGCCCCAACCCGCGCTCGACGTGGACGTCAGCGACCGGCGCGGTGCGTTCCTGGGCTGCAGTGAACTGGCCTACCCCCGGTTCAGGGTCGCCGTGGAGTACGAGGGCGACTACCACCGGGTGCACCGAGACCGGTGGAACCGGGACATCGACAAGTACCAACGGTACGGGGAGGCGGGCTGGCGGATCGTGCGGATCACGCGCGCGCGTCTGTACCGCGAGCCTGCGGAGGCCCTTCGGCGAGTGCGAGCGACGCTGCGCGCAGCGGGGTGGACCCCATGATCTCCCGGCTCGGGTGCCCCGATCCGCCCGCAGGCGACGAACAAGGGGCGAACGCGGGCACCTGAAGGACACGGAACACACGGATGCGAGGCGCGCCGACGCAGAAGGGCGGCTCCCCCGGAGGAGCGCCGCCCTTGGTCGGTGGTGAGCGTCAGCTCACTCGTTGCCGATCTGCTTGTCGATGTTGTCGCGAACTCCGTCGATCTTCTCGCTGGCGTCCGGGGCGACCTTCTTCGCGAAGTCGGCCACTCCATCGAGGATCTTGTCGCTGATGCCTTCGGCCTGCTCGCTGTGCAGAGCGTCGCCCAGCTTCTCCTTGTTCGACTCGATGAACTCCTTGCCCTTGTTCACGGCGTCACCGATCTGGTCTTCGATACCCATTGGCGTCCCTTTCGCTCTCCCACACCAGACGATTGCTGGCCTGAGTCCTTTTTATCGTCAAACGCGCCAAGACGGAAGAGTAATCGTCACACGAGCCCGCCGGGTACGACAGAGGGGCCGGGCACATGGCCCGACCCCTCTGCGAGAAGCAGTGCTACCGCTTACTTGATGACCTTGGTCACCGTTCCGGCGCCGACGGTGCGGCCACCCTCACGGATGGCGAAGCCGAGGCCCTCCTCCATGGCGATCGGCTGGATCAGCTCGACCGTCATGTCGGTGGTGTCGCCGGGCATGACCATCTCGGTGCCCTCGGGCAGCGAGATGACGCCGGTGACGTCGGTGGTGCGGAAGTAGAACTGCGGACGGTAGTTCGTGTAGAACGGGTTGTGACGGCCACCCTCGTCCTTGTTCAGGATGTAGGCGGTGCCCTCGAAGTCCGTGTGCGGGGTGATCGAACCCGGCTTCACGACGACCTGGCCGCGCTCGACGTCCTCGCGCTTGAGGCCGCGGAGCAGCAGACCACAGTTCTCGCCGGCCCAGGCCTCGTCGAGCTGCTTGTGGAACATCTCGATACCCGTGACCGTGGTCTTCTGCGTCGGGCGGATGCCGACGATCTCGACCTCGGAGTTGATCGCCAGGGTGCCGCGCTCGGCGCGACCGGTGACGACCGTGCCACGACCGGTGATCGTGAAGACGTCCTCGATCGGCATCAGGAACGGCTTGTCCTTGTCGCGCACCGGGTCGGGGATGTTCTCGTCGACGGCGTCCATGAGGTCGACGACCGACTGAACCCACTTCTCGTCGCCCTCGAGAGCCTTCAGGCCCGAGACGCGCACGACCGGAGCGTCGTCGCCCGGGTAGCCCTGCTTGGAGAGCTCCTCGCGGACCTCCATCTCGACGAGCTCGAGGATCTCCTCGTCGTCGACCATGTCGGCCTTGTTCAGCGCGACGAGCAGGTACGGCACGCCGACCTGCTTGGCGAGGAGGATGTGCTCCTTCGTCTGGGCCATCATGCCGTCGGTCGCGGCGACCACGAGGATCGCGCCGTCCATCTGGGCGGCACCGGTGATCATGTTCTTGATGTAGTCGGCGTGACCCGGGGCGTCGACGTGAGCGTAGTGACGCTTGGGGGTCTCGTACTCGACGTGCGAGATGTTGATCGTGATACCGCGCTGGCGCTCCTCGGGAGCGGAGTCGATCGTGTCGAAGTCGCGCTGGACGTTCACGTCCGACGGGAACTTGTCGGCGAGCGTCTTCGAGATCGCTGCGGTGAGCGTGGTCTTGCCGTGGTCGACGTGACCGATCGTTCCGATGTTCACGTGCGGCTTGGTCCGCTCGAACTTGGCCTTAGCCACTGGGTCCTCCTCAGGACGTCATGTAGAGCGGCCGGACGCCGGTTTGCGGCCGGATCTCTACGGGATGATGTTTCTCAGTTTACTTGAGACGCGATATGAAGTTGTGTGTCCGCCGGATCGGACCCGTGAGCCCGATCCGGCGTCAGAGCGTTACTCGCCCTTGGTCTTCTGGACGATCTCGTCGGCCACGGCCTTCGGGACCTCCGCGTAGCTGTCGAACTCCATCGAGTAGACCGCACGGCCCGAGGTCTTCGAGCGCAGGTCGCCGATGTAGCCGAACATCTCCGACAGCGGCACCGATGCGCGCACGACCTTGACGCCCTGGGCGTCTTCCATCGACTGGATCTGGCCGCGACGCGAGTTCAGGTCGCCGATGACGTCGCCCATGTACTCCTCCGGCGTACGCACCTCGACCGCCATGAGCGGCTCGAGGAGCACCGGGTTCGCACGACGAGCGGCCTCCTTGAAGCCCATGGAGCCGGCGATCTTGAACGCCATCTCCGAGGAGTCGACGTCGTGCGCGGCACCGTCGACGAGCGTCGCCTTGACGCCCACCATCGGGTAACCGGCCAGGATGCCGACGTTCATCGCATCCTGGAAGCCGTGGTCCACCGAGGGGATGTACTCGCGCGGCACACGGCCGCCGGTGACGGCGTTGACGAACTCGTACGTCGTGTCGGCCGTGACCTCGAGAGGCTCGATGTTGAACTGGATCTTCGCGAACTGACCCGATCCACCCGTCTGCTTCTTGTGGGTGTAGTCGTGCTTCTCGACGGCCTTCTTGATCGTCTCGCGGTAGGCCACCTGGGGCTTTCCGACGTTCGCCTCCACGCGGAACTCGCGCTTCATGCGGTCGACGAGGATGTCGAGGTGCAGCTCGCCCATTCCCTTGATGGTCGTCTGACCGGTCTCGGGGTTGAGCTCGGTGCGGAAGGTCGGGTCCTCTTCGGCGAGCTTCTGGATCGCCGTGCCCAGCTTCTCCTGGTCGGCCTTCGTCTTCGGCTCGATGGCGACCTCGATGACGGGCTCGGGGAACGTCATCGACTCGAGCACGACGGGGTTCGCCGGGTCGGCGAGGGTGTCACCGGTGGTGGTGTCCTTCAGGCCGATGACGGCGTAGATGTTGCCCGCGGTGAGCGAGTCGACCGGGTTCTCCTTGTTGGCGTGCATCTGGAAGATCTTCCCGATGCGCTCCTTCTTGCCCTTGGTCGAGTTGACGACGGCCGAACCGGAGTCGAGGTGACCGGAGTACACGCGCACGTAGGTCAGACGACCGAAGAACGGGTGCACGGCGACCTTGAAGGCCAGCGCCGAGAACGGATCGTTCGCGTCGGGGTGACGCTCGATGACCTTCTCCTCGTCCTTCGGGTCGTGCGCTTCGATGGCGCCGACGTCGAGGGGGTTGGGGAGGAAGTCGACGACCGCGTCGAGCATCGGCTGCACGCCGCGGTTCTTGAACGCCGAACCGCACAGCACCGGATAGATCTCGTCGGCGATCACGAGCTTGCGGATCGCGCCCTTGATCTCGGCGACCGTGAGCTCCTCGCCGCCGAAGAACTTCTCCAGAAGCTCCTCGTCGGTCTCGGCGACCGTCTCGAGCAGCTGCTGACGGTACTGCTCGGCCTTGTCCCTGAGGTCGGCCGGGATGTCCTGGATCTCGTACGACGCACCCATGGTGACATCGCCCTTGGAGTCGCCAGGCCACACCAGCGCGCGCATCTCGATGAGGTCCACGACGCCGATGAAGTCGTTCTCGGCGCCGATCGGCAGCTGGAGCACGAGCGGCTTGGCGCCCAGGCGGTTGATGATCGTGTCGACGGTGTAGTAGAAGTCGGCGCCGAGCTTGTCCATCTTGTTGACGAAGCAGATGCGCGGAACGCCGTACTTGTCGGCCTGACGCCACACGGTCTCGGACTGGGGCTCGACGCCCTCCTTGCCGTCGAAGACGGCGACGGCACCGTCGAGGACGCGGAGCGAACGCTCCACCTCGACGGTGAAGTCCACGTGGCCGGGGGTGTCGATGATGTTAATCTGGTTGCCGTTCCAGAAGCAGGTCACGGCGGCAGAAGTGATCGTGATGCCGCGCTCCTTCTCCTGCTCCATCCAGTCGGTGGTCGACGCACCGTCGTGGGTCTCGCCGAGCTTGTGGTTCACACCCGTATAGAACAGGATGCGCTCGGTCGTGGTGGTCTTACCGGCATCGATGTGCGCCATGATGCCGATGTTGCGGACCTTGCTCAGGTCGGTGAGCACGTCTTGTGCCACGGGACTCTTCCTTATCTCGAAGATTGCGATCAGTGGCGTTCCGTCTCGCTGCGCCCGCTCACCGGCCGGACGGGGTCGGTGAGCGGGCGATATTCAGCGTGACGAGACGCGGTGAGGTGTCTTACCAGCGGTAGTGAGCGAACGCGCGGTTCGACTCGGCCATCTTGTGGGTGTCCTCGCGGCGCTTGACCGCGGCACCCAGACCGTTCGAGGCGTCCAGGATCTCGTTCTGGAGACGCTCGGTCATGGTCTTCTCACGACGGCTCTTCGCGTAGCTGACGAGCCAGCGCAAGGCGAGGGTGTTCGCGCGGTGCGGCTTGACCTCGACCGGAACCTGGTAGGTCGAGCCGCCGACGCGGCGGCTGCGGACCTCGAGCGTGGGGCGCACGTTGTCGAGCGCCTTCTTCAGCGTGGCGACAGCATCCTCGCCGTTCTTGGCGTTGACACCGGCGAGGGCGCCGTAGACGATCGACTCGGCGAGCGACTTCTTGCCGTCGACGAGGATCTTGTTCACCAGCGAGGTGACGATCGGTGCGCCGTAGACCGGGTCGTTGACGACGGGGCGCTTGGGGGCGGGACCCTTACGAGGCATCTAACTCAACCCTTCTTGGCGCCGTAGCGGGAACGAGCCTGCTTACGGTTCTTGACGGCCTGGGTGTCCAGGGCACCGCGGACGATCTTGTAGCGCACACCGGGGAGGTCCTTCACACGACCGCCGCGGACCAGCACGAGCGAGTGCTCCTGCAGGTTGTGGCCCTCGCCGGGGATGTAGGCGGTGACCTCGGTGCCGTTGCGCAGCTTCACACGGGCGACCTTGCGCATCGCCGAGTTCGGCTTCTTCGGGGTGGTCGTGTACACGCGGGTGCACACGCCGGCCTGCTGGGGGTTCGACTTCAGGGCGGGTGCCTTGGTCTTGGTGACCTTGGGCGAGCGACCCTTGCGAACCAACTGCTGAATGGTTGGCACGTTCTCTCCTCATAGTGCTGCACGGTGACAGCGTGATGGATTTCACATCATGACCCGCCGGCACACCGGAATGGGTGTGCTGTGTTGGTGGGTATGCCGTGGGGGCGGATCCGACGAGTGTCGGCGCCCTTTCGCGCACGCCGGAGCGCACGTGTTCCCGTCCATGGTAATCCGGCCTAACCTCGCCGGTCAAATGCGGCAGGACGACACGCCGCGAACACGCGGAAAGCGCGCCCCCGGTGCGGGGACGCGCTTTCCGTCAGTGCGTGCTGCCGGGGATTACTCCGCGGCGGCGTTGCGGCGCATGCGCGCGATCAGCAGGACCGAGCCGGCGATGAGCACGAGTGCCCCACCGACGATGCCCGTGCCGAGCAGCGCTCCACCGTCGGCACCCGTACCGGGGAGCTGACCGTTGGGGTCGTCCGTCGGGGTCGGGGTCGGGGTGGTGGCGGCGACGATCGTGAAGGTCGAGGAGACCACCGCGCTCGTCTCACCGTTCAGCGACTGCGAGGCGCCGATCGTGTAGGTGCCCTCGGCGAGCTGGTTGCTCACCTCGACAGCCCAGTTGCCCTCGGCGTCGACCGTCACGGGCGGGAGCGTGTCACCCGAGGAACCGTTGCCGAGGCTGACCTCGACCTCGGCGCCGGCGACACCGGTGCCGGTGATCGCAGACGGCGACGTGGTCAGCTCAGCGCCGTTGGCCGGGCTGGTGATGACCGGAGCGGCCAGCGCGGCCTGGACGACCGTGAAGCTGACGTTCGTCGTCTGCACGTCGGCGCCCAGCGTCTGGGTCGCGGTGACCTCGGCAGCGCCGTACTCGGCGTCGCCGATGATCGACCAGGTGCCGCCGTCGGCGACCGTGGTGGTGCCGGTGACGTCACCGGTCAGCTCGATCGTGGCGCCTGCGGCGCCGGTGCCCGAGATGGTGACCTGCGGGCCGGTGACCTCGGATCCCTCGGCCGGCGAGGTGATCACCGGCGAGGCGATGGCAGCGGCTTCGACCTTGATCGAGTACGGCACGGTGTCGGACTTGTTGTAGCCCGCGTCCTTCACCTGGAGGGTGAAGTCGTGGGTGCCGGGCTCGCTCGGAGCCGTGGCGGTCCAGTTGCCGTCATCGCCGATGACGATGTCGCTGCCGAACCCGGTCAGCGTGAGGCCCGCGGGGCCCGTGCCGGAGATGGTGGCACCCGGTGCAACGGTCGAACCCGAAGCGGGGGAGGTCACGGCCGGCTCGGCCAGGTCGAGCATGACGGTGTAGCCGTCGGCCTGGACGAGGGCGTTGGACAGGTCGGTCGCGAACGACTCGGTGCCGTTGCCGCCCGAGAGCACGCCGACCGCGGCGTTGCCCTTGACGAACGAACCGCCGGAGTCGCCGCCGCGGCTGACCGCGTCGGTCCAGAAGCCGTAGACGACGTGGCAGTTGGTCGGCGGGTCGGTCGTGACGTCTTCACACACGTTGACGTACGACTGGATCTCGGTGACCGAGCCCTCCTGCTTGCCGGTCGAGCGACCGGAGCGGAAGATCGAGTCGCCGACAGCGACCGTGCCCACAGAGGTGATCGCGGTGCCGGAAGTCGAGAGGTCCTCGCTCTCCCAGCTGCTCCAGTCGGTGACCTTCGGCAGCAGGTTGAGGGCGGAGTTGTCGACCGAGATCGCGGAGATGTCGGTCGAGGTCAGGTCGCCGGCCGATCCGGCGCTTCCACCGGGGCCGCCCCACTGCGAGAACTCGAACGAGCCGACGTCGCCGAAGCGGGTCACGGTGTACGTGGGCTCCTCGCCGGGGAAGTACGGAGCGTCGTCGTCGCTGGGCAGCGAGCGCGTCACGACGTCGCCCACCTCACCGCAGTGACCGGCGCTGAGGATGATGGGGTCGCCGCTCGGCGACCAACCGCTGAATCCGAACGAGCAGACCGCACTGGCGTTCTCGTTGATGAGCCCGGCGCCACCGACGACGTCATCCGTCGTCTGAGCCTGGACGTAGCCGCGGTTCTTGATGACGATGTTCGAGTACTCGGCGAGCAGCTCCTTGGCCGCGGCCGCCTTCTCGTCATCGGTCACGGACACGACGATGTCGGATCCGTTGAAGCCCACGCCGTTGACGACGTCGGCGTGCTCGGTCAGCAGCGACGTCGCAAAGGCGTCGTACTGATCGCCGAGCACCGGCGCCGTCTCGGTCTGGACGTCGCTCGCGAATGCGGGAGTGACGATCAGCCCTCCGCCGGCGAGTGCAGCAGCGACGCCGACAGCGGCGACCTGTCCTGCTCTACGGAATGATTTCTTCACCTTGGATCCCTCTGGTTATCGGACACGATTTGAGCGAGGCAGGGTAGTTCCCCCCAACTTCACTGAGTCTCCCTAGAAGAGACACAGCCTCTTCACAGTAACCCATGAGGATAGTGTTTGGGGAGTCAGAGTTTTCGAGAGGGTGATCCTCATGCGCATCAAGACGACCGCATCCACAGTTCTCTTCGCCTCAGGAATGCTGCTCCTCGCAGGGTGCGCATCCACCGCCGGAGGAGCCTCGACCCCCACCGAAGTGCCGGAGCCGTCAGAGGCGCCGTCCAGCGCTCCCACGCTCGTCTCCGCATGGCAGAGCACGCAGACCGGAGAGCCGAAACTCTCGATCTACGACGACGGCACGTTCGCTGCGAACGACGGCTGCAACGCCTTCAACGGCACGTACGCGCAGAACGGCGACGCGCTCGATTTCACCATCTCGGTGGGCACCCAGAAGGGATGCCCCGACATCGACACATGGCTGGAGCACATCGATACCGCGACCGTCGCGGACACGACTCTGCAGGTGTTCGACGCCGAGGGCACGGCCATCGGCACACTCGACGCCAAGAAGTGAATCTCGGGACCGTCGAGTCTCAGGCTCGTCGAGCTCAGAGCCCGTCGGACTCGAAGGGCGAGTCGAGCGCTTCGGTGAGTTCGGCGAGCATCGCTTCGATCTGAGGTTCCACGTAGTGCGCGATCGCCTCCTGCACGCGCAGCCGATGACGCAGCAGCATCCCGCAGATCTCGCGACCGACCATGTTCGCGTATTCATCGGCCAAGCCGACCTCGCGCCGCAGCGCCGCCTTGGCGTCGTCGCTCAGCGGCGGCAGGGGTGGCAGTTCCGCGGCCTCTTCGTCGGCCAGCCCGGCGAGGGTGAACAGGAAGGGCGCGCCCGGCAACGGATCCGGGTCCAGTGGCATTCCCTCGAACTCGGGGGCGAGGTCTTCGGCCGGCCGGTATCCGCGCGACCGGTTGCGGGCGGCCTGCTGATCGAGCTCACTCTGCAGCATCGGCAGGTTGCGGGCGGTGTAGTCGGCGACGGCGTGATCCACGATCGTCTTGACGCGGGTGGACAGTCCGTGCTGCACACCGTGCGGCACGTTCGAGCCGATGCCCGCCGCCGACAGGATGGGCGAGCCCAGACAGCGCCGGCACGGCGCCACCCGGCCGCGGTGCGTCGCCGGCTGCCAGCGCGGCACCCAGCGTAACCAGGCCTCGACGGCCTGGTCGACCTGCGTCTCCAGTGAGCGCTGCACGATTCCAGCGTACGCCGCACCATGCTCACCCGCCGTCAGCGGCGGGTCAGGGCACGCCGTCGCCCTCCCACGGCCAGCGTGGCGTGCCCGACCGCGACCGGCGGGCGGCGATGCCCCCGAAGGCGGCCAGGAGTGCGGCGACCGTGATGAGCGCACTTGCCCCACCCAGCACGAACCGGCCGACGATGGCCGTCGCGGCGGCGGGCCCCGCCCCGGCGATCAACGCGCCGAGCCAGAGGGCGACGAGGTGCGCCAGTGCCGCACTGAAGGCGAGGAACACGCTCGAGACGAACCGCGGTCGCGGCGCGCGGAGCACGACGGCGAGCCCGATGCTGAACACGGCCAGTGCGACGATCATCGCCAGCGCGCCGGGGAGAGCACCGAGCCCGGGCTCGTCGATGAGATCCTGTGCCGTCGCAAGCGTCAGCGCGCCGAGCCCCAGAACGGCGAGGGCGAAGAAGACGACGGTCGCCATCGCCCAGGCCACGACGGGCGAAACCCCCGTCGATCCGCCCGAGGGGGCCGGATCGCGGGGGTTCTGCTCGTTGTCGTCCGTGTCGATTCCTGTTCGCTTGCCGTTCTTCTTTATATGCGGTGCGAATTTATATGCGATGCGAAAGCGAGGGCATCCGCGTCGCGTGCGGGATCACGCCGAGAGCTTCGGCCCCGCCTCGAGGAGCCGTTCGTACTCGCGCTGCGCTTCGGCGTTGCGCACCGTCTTGCGCGCGCCGCTGCGGGCCGCCCACGCGCCGAACCAGATGGTCAGCTCGCGGCCGAAGATGAACGCGGCGATCGCCAACGGTGCCAACAGATTGACGTTGACCAGCTCGCCCGCCTGCGCCGAGGAGATGTTCCAGAACGGAGCGGCGAACAGTTGACCGAGCAGGTGCCCGCCGTACGAGGCGACGCCGACGAGGATGCCGAAGACCACCCAGAATCCCCACCGGCCGCGGTTGATGATCGCACCCAGCAGCCAGAAGGCGATAAAGAAGACGGCGGTCGGCACCCAGAGCTGCCAGCTCGTGAGCGCTTCGAGCACGGAGTCGACGAAGGTGTCGCCCTCGACGTTGCCCGCAAGCGCGCCGATGCCCAGCGCCGTCCCGAGGTACAGCACGGCGAAGCAGAGGGCAGCGAGGATGCCGATGCCGGCCACTGTGCCGCGGTTGCCGCGGTCGCGGGGCGGCTCGGGCGCCTGCACGAAGATGGGGCCGGGAGCGGCGGCTCCGGTGACGGTCGGCTCGGCTGCCGGCTCCGGGGCGAAGATGCGCGTGTCGGCATCCGATGCGGGCGGAGGAGTGTACGCATCGGCGGCGATCGACTCGGACGCGGGCGCGGCGGCGGCCGACGATGTGCCGAACGTGCCGGGGAACGCGCTCTCCGCCTCGGCGAATGCCGCCGCATCCGGGTCTTCGACCTTCGGTGTCTCGACGTTCGTCGTCTCGATGACCTCCGACTCCTCGACGATGGAAGAGCCGTCGGATGCCGCATCCTTCGCGGCCCGATCGGCGTCGGCGAGCGCCTCATTGGCGCTGTCGACCACGCCGTCGACGTTCTTGTCGGACGGGGTCCGGGGTGCCTCGTGGTCACTCATGGGAGCTCCTCGCATCGGTGGTCTGCACGGTATGACGGGTGAAGAGTATCGCCGTGACGTCGGCTCTGCTTAGAGGCGTGCCGAAGATTTCGGCGAAGTTACGCGATCGCGATCATCATCCGATCAGCGAGCGCACCATCCCGGCGACGTAGTCGCCGATCACGGGGAGCATCGGGATCGCCAGATAGCCGAGAAGGGCGATCACCCCGGCGCAGAACACACCGGCGACCCATGTCAGGGCCGTCTTGCGACCGGCGATCCGTGCCATGCGGCCGAGAATACGCCCCCGGCTCGCCTGCTCTCGAGGCGACGCGCGGGCGCCCGGTTACACTGTGCGCATGGCAGACAGCTCTTTCGACATCGTCAGCAAGGTCGAGCATCAGGAGGCCGACAACGCCCTGAACCAGGCCCGCAAGGAGGTCGAGCAGCGCTATGACTTCCGCGGCACCGGCGCCTCGATCGCGTGGAGCGGCGAGCAGATCGTCATCACCGCGAACGCCGAGGAGCGCGCCAAGGCGGTGCTCGACGTGTTCCAGACGAAGCTCATCAAGCGCGGCATCTCGCTGAAGAGCCTGGAGTCGGGCGACCCGGTGGCCAGCGGCAAGGAGTACCGCATCGTCTCGACCATGAAGGACGGCATCTCGTCGGAGAACGCGAAGAAGATCGGCAAGATCATCCGCGACGAGGGGCCCAAGGGCGTCAAGAGCCAGATCCAGGGCGACGAGCTGCGCGTGCAGTCCAAGAGCCGCGACGACCTGCAAGCCGTGATCGCTCTGCTCAAGGGCGCCGACCTCGACATCGACCTCCAGTTCGTCAACTACCGCTGAGGCAGGTGGCGTGCCGGGGCGCGGCTTTCGCGCTCGTGCGCCCCAGATAGCCCTTTGCGCGCATTCGCAGGGCGTGTCGGGGCACCTCCCATCGAGGTGGGCAACCTCGGGCATCACCGCATACCGCGCCGGACCCGACGGCTCACCGCGCACGAACTGGTCGGCGTCCACGGCGCCGTCAAATACTGAAACCTGTCATACCGGAACGGTCAGTGGTCAGCGCCAGCGTTTGACGAGTAGTACAACATCGATCCGTCACAGAACAGTTCGCGCATGTCGTGCCAGTCGACACCAGCGAATTTGCAGGCATCCGGAACGAACACAGCGGAGCCATTATTCTGTTCAAGCTCCAGTGAATTATCTGCGGAGATCGACCAGGTGACACGCCCAGAATAGGAGTCCTTCTCACCGCCCGCGCACGAGAGGCCACCATTGATACGCACTTCATCTCCGAACAGAACTCGCGCGACTATTCCCGTGCCATCGCCATGGAGGTCAATCGTTGACTCTCCTCTGTTCTCATCACCCGGCTGAATCGACTGCTTCCAGCTCATTGGGAACTCGAACTGATCAGCAGGATGCCTGCTGCCAACAAAGATCTCGCGAATGAGCACGTACCCTACAACATAGATGACCACCCATATCAAAATACCGATACCAATCGCGGTAACGACAACACTTGCGGTTCTCACTCGCATGCAATATCTCCGGAGTGTTCGAGTACGAGGGCGTCCATCAGAGCGGCGGTCAGTTATTGAAGTTCACGTGGTTGCCGTCGCAGAAAAGCTCGATGATCCAAGTCCAATTAGCGCGTTGCATCGTCCCGCCGCCCTTCGGCGTGAATACTGCGGAATCATTGCCATGGTGGATGCGGAACGCACGATTCTCGTCGAACTCCCACGTCACAGTGCCCGTGTACGGGTCTCCCTCAGCGACGACGCATGGCCGCACACCGTGATCCTCATCAATCTCACCGAGATAGACCTTCTGCACGAACCCGCTTCCATCTTCGTTCAGTTTTATGTACGGATTCTCGGAGAGGAAATTCTCATCGGGCCCAACCACTTGGAACCATTTGTATGGGAAGGTCAACTGACTCTCTGGGGGATTATCCCATTCATCATGCAAAATTCGCTGATGGATCAGTAGCGCCCCGAACGCCAGTGCCACGAGCAGTATTGGCGCCAACGCAATCGACAGCCAAAACAGAGTTCGCCTCTTCATTTGCATTCTATTTCATAACAGTGCGCCAGAATTGTTTCATAGTACTGACGAAACGTGAATTTTGTCGAGTACTTCTCGAATAGTTCAAACCCAATCGCAATCGCAATCGCAATCGCAATATCATCGACTGGATCGTTGCCAATACCTGCCTCAGGAGTGCCCATGTTGCCAGCAAGCTGGGCAGTATCCAACTCTAGGTGATATCGAGCGGTCATTGCTCCGAAAATCACATTACCGAACACATCAGATCGAATCGACGCGCCATCGGACTGAGCAGGGTACATGTAGTCTCTGTTCCCGAGTCCCGACAGCGCCTTAATGGGCACTTTCGCATCCCACTTGCCTCCGGTCTTAAAGTTCATATTTAACGTGGTGCCAGCTTCATATATCCCCGATAGTACAACAGCTTGAAGAAGGTGCTCAATATCGAGTTCACCTCGTGCCTTATATTTTATTCCCGCTTCCACAGCGCCATCAAACGTCTTGTACCAACGATCCGAGACTCTACTAATTCTCCGATTATCTTCGGAGTTGATGTATTGACGATAAAGTGTGAAGCTCAGCAGTGCGACACGGCGCGAGTTCCAGTCCCCGAGCAGAGCCACAGCACTGATATCGCTGGAAGGCTCATTACCAGCAGCTGGAGGAGTTGGCCGCCAATGCCCGCCCGGCGCCGGGGGCTGGTACGCCGGAGCCGGCCGCGGCGCCGGGGTATACGGGTTCCCCCCACCGGGCGGGGGCTGGATGATCGGGCGCAGCCCATCAGCATCCGAATAGGACACCGGAGAATGCATCGCATAGCCATACGCGTTCGCATGCCGAGGCTCAGACCCCCATGCCGTAGGTCAGGTCACGATGTCATCATTTCCCACAGCAGATTCGAGCATCAGGAAGACGCCTAGGAACGGAGGCTCTGGGGCAACCAAACGCCAGCGCTGCCCAGACGGCGCCGCAAACCATCGCTCGTCAAACATCTCAGAGGGGCCGTAGCGGCGTTGAACGGGGATTTCTGTAAGCGCCTCCTCGTCGATTGCAGATTGGATCCAAAGCAAGAATCGCTGGTATTCGCTTGGGGATGCGAAGCTCTGGATCTCGTCCCATCCTTCGGGGTTCTGATAGTTAGAAGCCACCGCGGCCCACCACCCAAGACGGATCGACCCGAGGGACGAATACCTGATTGCCGCCACCAACAAGACCGCCTTGGGAAGCCGCCGCGCCCTCGTAGAAAGTGGTTCCTGCGGGTACTCGGACCTTCACCCAACTCACTGCTTGATTGCCCCATGCCGGATCGAGCGCACTGTCCACAATCGACTGGACTGGCCCTGACGGCTTCGTCCTAGTCCAGTAACTGCCGAGTTCCTTGTTGCCGCTGAAGACGCGATACAGAGTCGTCGGCTTGTCTGCAATGACTCCTGTGTAACTTCCACTCCTAAAGGTGTTCGCGACCGCCTCATCTAGCGGCCCTGGCTTTATCGGACCGTAACGAACGCTACTTGCAACGGCCGCGGTGCCGCTGAGTGCTTTGGAGATCAGGGTACCGGCAACTCCCCCCGCGGCTCCAGCGGCAGCGCCGAGAGCGGCCGTGGAGAGCAGCCCTTCTGCCGTCCTCTCGTCCGGATCGGTCGCCAGGTTGTAGGTAACGACCGCGCCGGCCGCGCCGGCGACACCGGCAATGACGACCGCGCAGACCCCCGCGGTGACGAGGACGCACGCACCACCTCCCACAGCCGCAAGCCCAATCCCCACACTGACGGCGATACCACTGGCGACTGCGCCGATGCCCCGCCAGGTGTCATCACTCCACGACATCGGGTTCCAGAACTGCTCCTGAGCAGGCCCCACTGACCCGGTATCGCCCGCGGGGTCATTGCCGGCCGACGGCGGTGACGGATTCCAATGCCCACCCGGGCTCGAAGGCGCCGGCCTCGGCGCCGGGGAATACGGGCTCCCCCCACCGGGCGGAGGCTGGATGATCGGGCGCAGCCCGTCAGCATCCGAATAGGACACCGGAGAATGCATCGCATAGCCATACGCATTCGCATGCCGAGGCTCCGACGTATCCAACAACGGATCAACACTGACGAACACCCCCAACACGCTGTCATACGCACGCGCACCCAGCTGCGTCAACCCGACCGCAGACTCCGGAGCATTCAAGAACCCCAACGGGCTCGGCCACGCCACCGCATCACCACGGCTGTTCCCGAACGGATCGGTCCACCGCCGCGTCACCACACCCGTGCTGACATCGATCTGCAACCCGACCGTGCCCACCGGATCCGGCATCAACCAATACACCCCGGGTTGCGCGCCACTCGTTCGCTGCGCGACCGTGACACCCGCGGCCTGATATGTTCGCACCGCCCATTTCGCCTGCAGCGTCCCCGTCGTCTCACGCACCAGCGTGTCACCCAGGAACAACGACGCCCCATCCGACCCGCCAAACCGCAGCAACAACTGCCCGTCCGCGGTATAGATGCTCTCCTCCGAGCCCGACCCGTCTTGCACAGACGAGATCCGCCCCGACATGTCGAAAGCGATCTCCTGCCCCGCCCGCGAGACCATTCCCCCAGCCGCGTCGTACTCGAACACCGACGACGTCGACACCGAACCCTCGGTCTGCGACACCGACACCGGTGCATGCGGACGCGGCGCCCCACCCGCGGGATAGGCATAGTCGGTGACATCCCAGGCATCCGCCGACCTCGTCCGACGCTGCTCACTCACCCGATTCCCCGTCACCGGATCCACCTCGTACATCACCGCGTACGGCGCCGGACCCGACAACGACCCCGACGGCTCACCCGCGCACGAACCAGCCGGCGTCCACGCCGCCGTCAAATGCTGAAACCCGTCATATCGGAAGCACTGCACGTCGGTCGCATGATTCGCGCCCGCCGAAGTGATCTGCGTGATGATCCCTGCCGGGTTGCGGTCGTACGTGCGCAACGCCTCCTGCGTGAACTGATTCCCGTTGCGACGCGTCGTCTCCTCCATCGTGTGGAGTTCGCGCGTACCCGAGTTGTAAGTGAACGTCATGGCCGACCACACCGTACCGGCACGGGTGATCTGTGAAACCTCACCCGTCGCCTGGTACTTGACACTGCTGGCGTACCCGTCCAACCCCATCAGACGGCAGCGGTTGAGCCATCCTCTCGTTCGGGAGGAGATCTCTGGATGCGGCGGAGCATCCGCCACGAGACATCCTCCCGAACCTGAGAACTCCTCCCGAACGCGCGGGCGGGCTATGCCTCGACGCGGGCGGCCAGCTCGGCCTTCTTCTCGCGGCGGAGGCGGTGCAGCAGCGGCTCTGTGTAGCCGCTGGGCTGCTCGGCGCCCTCTACGATCAGCAGTCGTGCAGCGTCGAACGCGAGACCGGGACCGTCGGGCCCGATGAGCGCCTCGTAGTTCGGGTCGCCCGCGTTCTGCTCGTCCACGACCGGCGCCAGGCGGCGCAGGCTGTCATCGATCGCCGCCTCATCGATCACCCCATGCGCGAGCCAGTTGGCCAGCAGCTGAGCCGAGATGCGCAACGTCGCGCGGTCTTCCATGAGCGCAACGCCGTGGATGTCTGGCACCTTCGAGCAGCCCACGCCCTGATCGATCCAGCGCACCACGTAGCCGAGAATCGACTGCACGTTGTTGTCGAGCTCGGTGCGCACCACCTCGTCCGAGAGCGGGTCGTCGGCGAGGGGGATCTCGAGGATCGCATCCACCGTCTGCGGGTCGCGCGTGGCGAGCTCCGCGCCCACCGCCGCACTGTCGACCTCGTGGTAGTGCAGGGCGTGCAACGTCGCCGCCGTGGGCGAGGGCACCCAGGCGGTGCTGGCTCCGGCACGCAGGTGCGCGGCCTTGGAGTCGAGCATCTCGCGCATCCGGTCGGGCATCGCCCACATGCCCTTGCCGATCTGGCCGCGGCCGCGCAGGCCCGCGGCCGTGCCGACGTCGACGTTGTTGCGCTCGTACGCGGCGAGCCACGGCTGCTCCTTCATGGCCCCCTTGGGAACCATGACGCCGGCGCGCATCGAGGTGTGCAGTTCGTCGCCCGTGCGGTCGAGGAAGCCGGTGTTGATGAAGGCGACGCGGTCGCGCGCGGCGTCGATGCAGGCGGCGAGGTTCACCGTGGTGCGGCGCTCCTCATCCATGATCCCGAGTTTGACGGTCGCGGGGGCGAGGCCCAGCAGCGCCTCCACACGGCTGAACAGCTCGGCCGCGAAGGCGACCTCGGCGGGTCCGTGCATCTTGGGCTTGACGACGTAGATCGACCCCGCGCGCGAGTTGCCTCCCGCGGTGTCGCCGGAGAGGTCGGCGAGCGAGCCGAGCATCGTCACGAGCGCGTCGAGGATGCCCTCGGGCACCTCGCGACCCTCGGCGTCGAGCACGGCATCCGTCGTCATGAGGTGACCGACGTTGCGCACGAGCAGCAGCGCGCGGCCGGGCAGCGTGAGCGTGCCCCCGTCGGGCGTCGTGTACGTGCGGTCGGGGTTCATGCGCCGCGTGAAACGCGACTCGCCCTTGCTCACCTCGGCGCTCAGCTCGCCGCGCATGAGCGCGCGCCAGTTGCGGTAGCCGAGCACCTTGTCCTCGGCGTCGACGGCGGCGACCGAGTCCTCGAGGTCCATGATCGTGGTGACGGCGGACTCGATGACGAGGTCGGAGACGCCCGCCGCATCCGTGGCGCCGATCGTGCTCTCGCGGTCGATGACGATCTCGACGTGCAGGCCGTGGTGCACGAGCAGCACGGCGTCGGGAGCGGCTGCGTCGCCCGTGTACCCGGCGAAGGCCGACGGGTCGGCGAGCCCGGTGGCGGGCTTGTCGCCGCGCGCCACGCGCAGCGCGCCGTCGACGACGGTGTACCCGGTCGACTCGGCGTGCGATCCCTCCTGCAACGGCGCGATGTCGTCGAGCAGCTCGCGGCCGTACGCGATCACCGCGGCGCCACGGGCCGGGTTGAAGCCCTTGCCTCGGGCCAGCTCACCGTCTTCCGAGATGGCGTCGGTGCCGTACAGCGCGTCGTAGAGCGAACCCCAGCGCGCGTTGGCGGCGTTGATCGCGAAGCGCGCGTTCAGCAGCGGCACCACCAGCTGCGGGCCGGCGATCGTGGCGATCTCGGGGTCGACACGATCGGTGGTGACCTGCACCGATGCCGGGGCGGGCAGCAGGTAGCCGATCTCTTCGAGGTGGCGGCGGTAGTCGGCCGCATCCGGGCGACCCGGGTGCGCCTCGTGGTACGCGTCGATGCTCTTCTGGATGCGGTCGCGCTCGGCCAGCAGCTCGCGGTTGACCGGGGCCAGGTCTCCGATGATCGCGGCCGCCCCCGCCCAGAACGTGTCGGCGTCGATGCCGGTGCCGGTCAGCGCCTCGTTCTCGACGAATGCGACGAGTTCGTCGGCCACCTGCAGACCGGCCCGCTCCGTGCGCTGCGTGCTCATCGTGCTACCTCCGTGTTCGCGCCGATCTCGCGCAGCAGCTCCGCGGCGATCTCGGCATCCTGATCGGGTCGTCCTCCGGCCACGCCGACGCCGCCCACGTGGACGCCGTCGAAGACGAGCGGGACTCCCCCCTTGATGCTAGTGAGCAATCCGCCCGTGCCGTGCTCGAGGGCGACCGCCAGCTCGGCGGGCAGGGCCGCGGTGGGCTTGCGCGTCGATGCCGACGTCTGCGCCTTGCGGCGGCTCGTCTCGGCGCTGTGCGGGGTGGCGCCGTCGGCGCGCCCGAAGGCGACCATGGCCATGGCGGGGTCGGCGACGGTGATCACGGCGCGCACTCCCGCCGCGTCGGCGATGCGGATGCCGGCCGCGACGATCTCGGCGGCCTTGGCGTACGAGACGGCCGGTGCGGACAGGTACGCGACCGACGAGATGTCGGTGGTCGTCGTGGATGCGGCTGTGGTCATCGGGCTGCTTCCGTCGAGGCGCCGAAGACGGCGCCGGGGTTGAGGATGTTCTGCGGATCGAGAGCGGCCTTGATCCGGAGGTTGAGGTCGTACTCGTCGGCGCCGAGGTACGACGAGAGCCAGGGCTGCTTGAGCCTTCCCACCCCGTGCTCGCCCGTGATCGTGCCGCCCAGCTCGATGGCGAGATCCATGACCTCGCCGTATGCGATGTCGGCGCGTTCCTTCTGCGCCGCGTCGTTCGGGTCGACGACGAGGAGGGGATGCGTGTTGCCGTCGCCCGCGTGCGCGACCACGGCGATCGGCACCTCCCGTGCCGCCGAGATGCGCTCGATGCCGGCGACGAGGTCGCCCAGCCGCGGCAGCGGGACGCCGACGTCTTCGAGCAGCAGGGTGCCCTTCTTCTCGACGGCGGGGATCGCGATGCGACGGGCCACGACGAACGCCTCGCTCTCGTCGGGGTCGTCGGTCGCGTAGCACTCGCTCGCGCCGTGCTCGGCGCAGATGCGCTCCACCTCGGCCACCTCTTCGCGTGCGGCCTCGGCGGGCTCGTCCGACTGGATGATGAGCATCGCCGCCGCCTCGCGGTCCAGCCCCATGCGCGTCTCGTCTTCGACCGCGTTGATCGTGGGGCGGTCCATGAACTCGAGCATCGACGGGCGCAGGCTCCGCGAGATGGCGAGCACGGCATCCGTGGCGCCCTGGAGCGTGGGGAAGGTCGCGACGACGGTCGCGGGCAGGCGCTGGGCCGGGATGAGCTTGAGCACGGCCTCGGTGATGATGCCCAGCGTGCCCTCGCTGCCGACGAACAGCTTGGCCAGCGAGAGTCCGGCGACGTCTTTCAGGCGCGGCCCGCCCAGGGTGACGGCGCGGCCGTCGGCGAGCACGACCGTCAGTCCCAGCACGTAGTCGGTGGTCACGCCGTACTTGACGCAGCACAGACCGCCGGCGTTGGTGGCGATGTTGCCGCCGATCGAGCAGAACTCGAACGACGACGGGTCGGGCGGGTACCAGAGGCCCTCGGCGGCCGCGGCCTGCTTGACCTCGGCGTTGAAGGCACCAGGCTGCACCACGGCCATGCGGGTGGCCGGGTCGATGCGGATCTCGCGCATCCGATCAAGGGAGAGCACGATCGCCCCCTGCACCGCGGAGCTGCCGCCGGACAGACCCGAGCCCGCGCCGCGGGGCACGATGGCCACGCCGTGCTGAGCGGCGATGCGCACGACGTCCTGCACCTGCCCGGTGGTCAGCGGCCGCACGACGACCAGGGGCACGCCCGCGTCGGGGTCGAGCGCGCGATCCCAGCGGTACGCATCCATCGACGCGGGATCGGTCACGACGGCGTCGGCCGGCAGGGCGGCGCCGATCGCCTCGATGACGGCCTGCGGATCTGCGGGCACGGGAGCCTCCGGATCGCCTCGGAAGGACGCACGCCGACACGCGGCACACGGTCGGGCATTCGTCGCCCGCGCGTCAACGGTAACCTCATGCCCGCCTTAGATGCAAGATAGATGCATCACGCATCCAAGGCGCGCGGATGCCGTACGCTGAACGCTTCGAGGGAAGGAGGCCGAATGACCGAGGCGATGTCGGCATCCGAACAGGTCTACCGGCACGTGCGCGAGCGCGTGCTCGACGGACAGCTGCCCGCCGGCGAGATGATCACCGAGGGGCAGTTCGTCGAGGCGCTCGGTGTGAGCCGCACCCCCGTGCGCGAAGCCTTCCTGCGATTGGAGGCCGAGGGCTGGCTGCGGCTGTACCCCAAGCGCGGGGCCCTCGTCGTGCCCGTGCAGCCGGAGGAGATGGAGCAGGTGCTCGAGGCGCGCCAGCTCATCGAGACCCACGCCGTGACGATGCTCTCGCACGAGCCCCGCGAAGCCGAGGCGTTCGGCCGCGAGCTGATCGCGGTGACCGAGCGCACGCGGGAGGCGATGGAGGCCGACGACGTGGAGACCTTCATCGAGCTCGACGCCGAGTTCCACCTCATGATCGTCGCCGCGGGCGGCAACGACGTGCTCGCCGACATCTATCGCGGCCTGCGCGACCGGCTGCGGCGCATGACGACCCGCTCGGTCTGGCGCGATCGCGCCAGGATGAGCGGAATCGTCACCGCGCATCGCGAGCTCGCAGAGGTGGTGGCGCGCGGTGACGCCGCGACGTTCTCGACCATGCTGCTGGAACACATGCACTCGACCCACGACCGCGCCCACGGGAGGCTCAGCGCACGACGGCCCATCCGGTGACCCACCGGCCGAGGCGGTCGTAGGCATCCTGCCTGGCTTCATGCCGGGAGAGGAATACGTCGTGCAGCGCGCCCTCGATGCGCTCGACGGTGACCGAGGCGCCGAGCTTGAGCGCCGCGCGGGCGATGTCGTCGACGACGAGCACCGTGTCGGCGCGCGTGAGCGCGTCGGACCACGAGGTGGGCACAGCCGTGCGCGTGGAGAGCAGCACGCACACCGGCATCCCGATATCGAGCCCCTTCGCCACGGCCGCGTGCCCGGCGAGCACGGCGTGCAGCCAGCCCGAGTGCACCGCCATGGTCTGAGCCGGTCGCCATTCGGGATTCGGCGTCTCGTCATCGGGTTCGGCCACCTCGCGCTGAGCACGGCTGTAGAAGCCCAGATCGACCTGCGGTGCGCGCTCGAGCGGACGGTAGCGCGCGTGCAGGCCCACGAGCGGCAGCACCGCCTCGCGCGTGAAGCGGGAGAGCTGGAACTCGAGCCACGGACTGTTCAGCACCAGTGCATCCGCCTCACCGGGATGCCGTGACGCCCACAGGCTGAGCACCAGCCCGCCCGTGGAGTGGCCGAGCAGCAGCAGGCGCCGCCCCGGGCGGGCCGTGCCGCCGTCGGCATCCGGATCGGGCTGCGGCACTCCCTCGCGGATGACGGCGAGCGCGGCGGCGATGTCGGCGTCGTACTCGGCGAGGTCGGAGACGTAGCCGGGGGTCTGCCCCGGTCGCAGGCTGCGACCGTACTTGCGCAGATCGAGCGCGAAGAACCGGGCGCCGCGCGCCGTGAAGAACCTCGCCAGCGGCTTCTGGAAGAAGTAGTCGGACCAACCGTGCACGTAGAGCACGTCGACGTCGGTGAGCTCGCGTCGATCCCCCGCGATCCGCTGCCACCACGTGCGCCGGGGCAGGGCGCGCACGAGGGTGGCGACGAGCGGCCCCTCGTCATCGGCGCCGAGCGGGAGCGTGCGCTGCGTGAACTCCTCGCCGAGGACGTCGGGGACCCACTCCATGGCGTCAGCGTAGCCCGCCGCCGCGGAGAGAGCCCCCGGATCGTCTCGCCTCGAATCCGCGCGAGGCCTCACGCGAGGAGGGTCTCGCCGATCCAGCCGCCAGGAGCGCATCCCGGCGGCACCGCGAACACGGCAGACCCGATGGGGGTCGTCCACGTGTTCAGCAGATCGAGCTCATCGAGCCGCTGCTGGATCGGCACGAACTGCGCGTGCACATCCGCCTGGAACGACACGAACACGAGCGCGGACTCCGAGATCTCCTCTCCCGACGGATCCGCGTCATCGTTGTACGCGCGGCGGAAGATGCGCTCAGCGGCACCCTCACCGCCGCCCTCGCCGCGCGCCCGGCGCAGGTGCGCGAAGGCCGGGATCACCGGAAAGCCGAGCGGGGTGGTCGCGGCGAGATCGGGCTCGTCGTGCTCTCCTCCCCCGGTGAGCGGCGCCCCGTCGGCGAGGGTGCGCCCGACCGACTGCTCCCGGCCGGCACGATCGATGCGGTCCCAGCCGTCGAGGTCGAGGCGGATGCGCCGCACGACGACGCTCGTACCGCCCGCGAGCCAGCCGTCGTCGATCCACACCGTACGCGCGAACTCGGCACTGCCCGGCCGCGGGTTGGACGTGCCGTCGACCTGGCCGAAGAGGTTGCGCATCGTCGTACCAGGCGCTTGCGTGCCGTGCGCCCGGCGGAACCCGCGCTGGCGCCAGCGCACGGTGGCGAACGAGCGCGCATCCTTCAGCAGCATGCGCGCCGCGTGCGCGGCCGTGAGCGGGTCGTCGGAGCAGATCTGCAGCAGCAGGTCGCCGTCGCCGTACTCCGGCCGCAGCCGATCGATGCCGAACGCCGGCAGCGGGCCCAGCCAGGCCGGCATCTCCCCGCCCGCACGGGCGACGAAGCCGGGGCCGAAGCCGAACGTGACGGTGAGGTTCGCCGGGGCCGGGGCGAGCTCCGGCTCGGTGTCGGCCAGGGCCGGGCGGCCCGCCGAGAGACGGGCCGCGTCGTCGCTGAGCGTGCGCATCAGCCGGCCCAGCGCCTCCCGGTCCACACCGTCGCGCAGATCGAGCGCGAGGAACAGCGCGTGGGCGGGCGCATCCGTGGCGATGCCCGCCTGATGCGCACCGTGGAAGGCGACCGTGCTCGCGCCGTGCAGCGCGGGCGGCGCGGATGCTGTCGGATCGGGAGAGGTGGCGGGAGCGGTCGCGGCGAGCGTCGCACCCGCCGCGGCACCCCCGACGGCGCCGACGCCGGCGGCGGCCCCTCCGAGGAGGAACTGCCGCCGGGTCGCACGCCCCTTGTCCGGGGCGCCGCTCATCGTGCCGAGCCGTGACCGGCGTGCTCGTCGCCGTCGCTGTACTTCTCGTTCGCGCCCGCGTAGTCCTTGACCGGGAGCGTCACCGACGTCGTCGATCCGTCGGAGAACTCCAGTGTGAGCTCGACCTCGTCACCGGCGCGCAACGGGGCGGCCAGCTCCATGAACATGATGTGGTCGCCGCCGGGTTCGAGCACGTGCCTGCCGCCGGCGGGGATTGCGAATCCGCCGTCCTTCTCCTGCATCTGCATCTGACCGGCGCCGTCGTCGACGGTCTCGTGCAGCTGGATCATCGACGACGCCGTCGTGCGCACCGCCGTGAGGGTCGCATCGGCGGCGCCGTCGTTGCGCAGCTCACCGAAGGCGGCCGACATGCCGCTGTCGGCCGCCTTGATCCATCCGTCGACGACGGTGACCGAGGAGGCGGCGGTCGACGCCGAGGCGGATGCCGAGGGCGAGGTGCCGGCCGAGGCCGCGGGGGCGCATCCGCTGAGAGCGAGACCCGCCGCGAGCGCCAGCGCACCGGCGCCGGCGGCGGAGCGGAGCGAGAAGGAACGGAAGGGGGAAGAAGTTGTCATGAGGGTGTCTTTCGGGGTCGTTGAGAACCGCCGCGTCGCAGGACGGACGGATGCCCGGAACGGGCAGGGGCGAGGCCGGATCGGCCCGAACGGGCGGATCCGGTGCCCCGGGGGGGATCAGACGGCTGCGTACAGCCGGGCGATCAGCCGGTTACGACCGGGGCGCGTCATCGGACGACGTGCCGGTCGATCCGGTCGCCGACCGGCGGCGCAGGGCGGCCATGACGATCGCGATGACGATGCCGAGCACGACCAGTCCGCCGATGACGATCGCCACGATGGCGGCCACGGGCAGGCCCTGTCCGTTCTCGTCCGGCGTCGCGGTCGGGGCCGCGGAGTCACCCGGCCCCGCCGTGGCGGTGGGCGACGGCGGGGTCGTCGGCTCGGCGCTGTTCGTCGGCTCCGGCGAGGCGGCGCCGTCGATCGTGAACGGGATGACGCCCGAGATCGGGTGCCCGTCTTCGGAGGTCACCGCCCAGCGCACTTCGTACGCACCGGCCTTCAGCCCCTCCGCCACCGGGGTGGTGACGGTGCCGCTGAGCACCTCCGGAGCGCCGGAGACGTGATCGGTGCCGTCGGCGTCCAGCAGCACGACGGTGGCCGTGCCCTCGAGCACGTCGCCCGAGAAGCCGAGCACGATCTCGGTCGGCGCCGTCTCGAGCACCGCATCCACCTCGGGGGTGCTGGAGATGAGCTCGTCGTGTGCGGATGCCGGCAACGCCGTGCCCAGCACGGCGGCCGCGGCGATCACGATGCCGGTGACCACGGCGCGCAGGCGCTGCGGTGCGCGGCGGGTGCGCGCGGTTCTTTCCTGTTCGGTCGGACACACCTGTTCGGTTGGTCTTGTCAGTTGGGTCGAATTCGTCATGGGTGTTCTCCCTGCGGGCGATGCCCGCAAACAGCGCCTTCGAAGGGCGCGAGTGCGATCGGTGCCGAGGCGCGGGAGGCGCATCGGTGAACGCCGCGATCGGAGGACGCGGCGAGCGCGGCAGAAGCCGCGGCGGATCACACCAGGGCGGGAGGGCCGCGCCGGACGACCGCCGACAGAGGCACCGCCGGGAGCACGACGCGCGACGGCCGCGGGGTCGTGGCCACGCGACGCGGACGGATGACGACGGGCGCGAGCACGACGGCGACCAGGCGCGAAAGCCAGGCGGTGACGGAGCGCGCGGTGTACGAGAGCAGCACGAGCATCCGCTCACCGCGGTACAGGGCCACGACGGTAAGGATCGCGGCGATCGCGTGCGCCGCCCACATCAGCGGCTCGCCCCGCAGCGCGACGTCGAGAGCGGTGCCGCCCGAACCCGAGGCGGCCAGGGCGACGGCCCCGTGATGCGAATGGCCGACCAGGGCGGTCGAGGATCCGGAGCCGAGCACGAACAGCACGTGAAAGAGCGCCTGGCTCACAACGACGGCGGCACTCAGCCGCACGGCCGACAGCCGGCGTCCGGCGATCACGAGACACACGAGCACGGAGAACAGCCACGGGGCCACGACACCGAGCCATCCCGGCATCGCCCCGCCGGCGGCCACGTGCGACAGCAGCGACACGAAGGTCGCCAGCGTCGCCGCCGCGCCGCCGCGTGCGGCACGAACCGCCCGGGGTGTGCGCATGGATTCCATGCTAGCCCGCGCGCCCGAACGCCCCTACGCTGGAGGCGTCCGCGTATCCCGGATCCCGCATCCCCGGAGGCATCATGAACCGCTTCTTCCGTTCGCGCCGCGCCGCGCTCCTGACCTCGGCGGTGCTGGTTCTCGGCGCCGCTGCGGGCCTCACCGGGTGCACGCAGGCCGGGCAAACCCTGCCGCCCGTGATCGTCGACCTCGGCGAGATCGACGGCACGACCGTCGAGGTGCCGGTCGGCAACGTCATCGACCTCACCGGTGACGATGAGCACTTCACGGCCTGGTCGGCCGACATCGCCGATCCGTCGATCGTGTCGTTCACCCCGGGCAAGGACGACGGTTCCGCCCAGTTCAACCCGGGCCTGGATGCGCTCAAGGAGGGCACGACCGAGGTCACGCTCGACAACGCCGACAGCGGCGACAGCGTGAGCTTCACCGTCGAGGTGACGCCCAAGTCCTGACGGGCGCGCAGTCTCGGGCGCGGGCGGTCACTCCCCGCGGGAGATGCGCACCATCTCGTCACGGGGGACGACCTTGATGCGCTCGCGCTCCTCGGCGCCGCCCAGGGCGATCTCGTGCGCGTCGAGGCGGTGCCAGCCGTCGAGATCCGTCCACTGCACGCCGCGTTCGGCGAGCAGTGCCGGGATGGCCGCCTCCTCGGGCTGCTCAGGCTGCCACCACGAGCCCTGATCGTTGATGAGGTGGCGCACCGTCTCCATCGCATCCGACTTGGTGTGCCCGATCAGGCCCACCGGGCCGCGCTTGATCCAGCCGGTCGCGTAGATACCGGGCACGCGCTGGTTGGAGTCCTTGGCGAGCACCTGGCCCTCGCGGTTCGGGATGACGCCGTGCTTCTTGTCGAAGGGAACCCCGGGCAGCGGCGAACCGAAATAGCCGATCGCGCGGTACAGCGCCTGCACCGGCACCTCGCGCATCTCGCCCGTGCCCACGGCGCCCCCCTGCCCGTCGGGCTTGGTGCGCTCGTACACGAGGGCGCTCACGCGGCCATCGGCGTCTTTCCTGACCTCGACGGGACGCGCCCAGAAGTGCAGGTGCAGACGGCGGGATGCGGTGCCGCCGGCGTTGTTGACCGAGTCCCGCTTGCGCCACGACTGCAGCACGCGGTCGATGACCATGACCTGCTTGTTGCTCGCGATGGCCTGGATGGACGCCTCGTCGTAGTCGAAGTCCTCGTCGTAGACGACCATGTCCACGTCGCGCAGCTCGCCGAGCTCGCGCAGCTCGAGCGGGGTGAACTTCACCTGCGCGGGGCCGCGGCGGCCGAACACGTGCACATCCGTGACGGCGCTGGCCTCCAGGCCCGCGTGCACGTTGGCGGGCACCTCGGTGACGAGGAGGTCTTCGGCGTGCTTGGCGAGCATCCGCGACACGTCGAGGGCCACGTTGCCGTTGCCGAGGACGGCGACCGAGGCGGCGTCCAGCGGCCACTCGCGCGGCACATCCGGATGCCCGTCGAACCAGCTGACGAAATCGGCCGCGCCGTGCGAGGCCGCCGCGTCGATGCCGGGGATGTCGAGGCTCGTGTCGCGCACCGCGCCGGTGGCGAAGATCACGGCGTTGTAGTGGCGCTTCAGGTCGTCGATCGTGATGTCCTCGCCGAAGCGCACATTGCCGAACAGGCGGATGTCGCCGCGGTCGAGCACGTCGCGCAGGGCGTTGATGATGCCCTTGATGCGCGGATGGTCGGGGGCGACGCCGTAGCGCACCAGTCCGTACGGCGCGGGAAGCTGCTCGAACAGGTCGATGGAGACGTCGAAGCGCCGCTCCGCCTTGAGCAGGAGGTCGGCGGCGTAGATGCCGGCGGGGCCGGCTCCGACGATGGCAAGCCTGAGCTTGGTCATTTCTTCCTTCCGTCAGCGGCTGGTCAGCTGCTGCGATCGGCCAGCGTGCGCGCGAACCGCTCCAGCGCATCGCGCACGGGGCCCTTCGAGAGCGGGGCGAGGGCGGCGAGCGCGTCGTCGGTCCATTCCCTGGCCAGGTCCATGGTCTTCGCGGTGACCGCGTGGTCGCGCAGCCGACGCAGCGGCTCGTCGAGGATCGCCGGATCCTCGCCCTCGGCGATCCTGGCGACTCCGTCGTCGATCTGCGCCGACAGAGAGACGGATGCGGCATCCGTCTCTCGGGCCAGCAGCAGCGACGGCATGGTCGGCACGCCCGCGCGCAGGTCGGTGCCCGGCACCTTGCCGGTGTCGTCGGCGTCGGCCGAGAGGTCGATCACGTCGTCGAGCAGCTGGAAGGCGACGCCTACCTTCTCGCCGTAGCGGCGCAGCGGCTCCACGTATTCCTCGGGCGCGTGCGAGAAGATCGCCCCGCCCTGGGTGGCGGCGGCGATGAGCGAGCCGGTCTTGTCGGCGAGCACCTGGAGATAGAACTCGATCGGGTCCTCGCCCTCCTGCGGTCCGACGGTCTCGTGCAGCTGCCCGAGCACGAGACGCTCGAACGTGTCGGACTGCAACCGGATGGCCCGGTCGCCGTGGCGCGACATGAGCTGGCTGGCCCGGGAGAAGAGGATGTCGCCGGTGAGGATGGCGACGTTGTTGCCCCACACCGCGTGCGCGGCGGGAACCCCGCGGCGGCGGTCGGCGCCGTCCATGACGTCGTCGTGGTACAGCGAGCCGAGATGCGTGATCTCCAGGGCCTTGGCGATGTCGATGACGGCGGGGATGTTGCCCTCGCCCAGCTGTGCCGTGAGCAGTGCCAGGACAGGACGCACGCGCTTGCCGCCGGCCTCGTACAGGTAGCGGCTCGTGGTGTCGGCGAGGCTGTCGGCGACGTGCAGATCCTCGGCGAGACCGGACTCGACGAGGTCGAGGCCCGCCTCGACCTCGGCGGCCAGTCGGCGAGCGGCAGGACCGACGAAGACGCGGTCGCTGAAACCGAGTCGGCTCGCCAGTCGCGAACCCGACGCGAGAGGGCTCGAAGTCACCCGACCAGCCTACCTGCCGTGCCGCGCTCCCCCGCGCGAGAGCGCATCGTCAGCTCGGCGAACCGGGTTTGCGGGCCCGGTGCAGCGCGACGATCCCGAATGACAGGTTGCGGTGGGCGACATCCGTCCAGCCCGCCTCGCGGATCCACGCCGACAGGGTCGCCTGATCGGGCCATGCCGCGATCGACTCGTTGAGATAGTCGTAGGCCTCGCCGTTCGTGCCGGCCAGACGCGCGACGCGCGGCAGCACCCGGGCGTTGTAGAAGCGGTAGAACCCGCGGAACAGCGGGCTCGGCGGCGTGGAGAACTCGTTGATCACCAGGCGCCCACCGGGCTTGGTCACCCGGAACAGCTCGCGCAGCGCCTTCTTCGGATCGTTCACGTTGCGCAGGCTGTACGACATCGTGACCGCGTCGAACTCGTCGTCGCCGAATGGAAGATCGGTCGCATCCGCCTGCACGAAGGAGAGGTTGCGCAGGTGCCCGTGCCGGCGCTCACCCTCGGCCAGCATGCCGGGCGAGAAGTCCGCGGCGACGACATCGGCCCCGCTCGCGGCGAGCGACGCAGACGACGACGCCGTGCCCGCCCCCAGATCGAGGATGCGCTCGCCGCGCTTTGGCGCGACGGCGCGGGTGGTGGCGGCCCGCCACAGGGCGTCGTTGCCTGCCGTCATCACGACGTTCGTGCGGTCATACCCCTTGGCGACCTGATCGAACATGCCGCTCACGCGCGCGGGATCCTTGCCGAGATCGGCGCGGTTGGGCTCGTCCGGGGTCATCCCTCGAGTCTATGCGCGGCGGTCCGCGCTCAGCGGTCCACGCTCATCGATCCAGGCGCAGCGCGACGAGACGGTCGAGCCAGGCGTCGGCGGTCGCGTCGTCGAAGGGCGCCTCCTGCGCGCGCACGCGATCCTCGAGGTCGACGGCGAGAGCCTCCAAGCGCGTCACGACATCGGCGGGGTAGCCGTACCGCACGCGATGCTCGTCCCACTCGTCGCGGTCATCGACCCACGTGCCCCGCTCTCCGATCACGCGCACGACATCGAGGTCCATGTCGATGCCGGTGGCCAGCAGCGGATCGTCACTCCAGCGCACGTCCCACCCGAGATCGATGTACACGCGCATCCCGTGCGGGTGATCGCGGTTGACCGTGAGCGCGTGGTCGCCGGGTGCCGCCGGCACGAGCGTGACGTTGGGCCCGGGCGCCAGGAACTCCCGCCCCGGGCGCTCGCTGCGCCATCCGACCGGCTGCCCGACCCAGTCGCCCCACACATCTGCCCCGAGGTACACGCACTCGTGACGCCAGTGCGCCGCACCGTCCCACTTGCGCCACTGGAAGATCATCGGGGTGCCCGCTTCGGGGCGCGCGCTGCTCACGGGGTCAGCCTAGAACCCGGGCCGCGCGGGAACTATGCCGGTCGGGGCGCTTCGAGAGCCGCAGCGACCCGTGATACCGAGGCCCTCCCGAGGATCGTGGAGACACGTGACCCCGCTCGATGCACCGCACGCAGGTCGACATCGGTCTCGATGCCGAGCCCCGTCAGCATCCACAGGAGGTCCTCGGTCGCGAGGTTGCCCGTCGCCGAGCCCGCATACGGGCACCCGCCGAGCCCTCCGGCTGACGAATCGAACGTCGTGACCCCCGCACGCAGTCCCTCCAGAACGTTCGCTAGCGCCTGTCCGTATGTGTCGTGCAAGTGCAGCGCGATCGCGCTCGATGGCACTCCGGTCGCGTCAAGCCTCTCGACGGCACGGGCGACGTGCCCGGGGGTCGCCACTCCGATCGTGTCTCCCAAAGAGATCTCGTCGCATCCCGCAGAGAGAAGCTCCGCCGAGATCGCCGCGACGTTCGACAGCGACACCGCCCCCTCCCAGGGATCGCCGAACACCATCGACACGTACCCGCGGACGGTCATGCCCGCCGCACGCGCGTACGCGACGGCGTCGAGGGCGGCATCCATCGCCTCCCGGAGGCTGCGGTTCAGATTGCGTTGCGCGAAGGTTTCGGTCGCACTGACGAAGACGGCAACGGCTCGCGACCCCGCAGCCAGGGCTCGCTCCACGCCGCGCTGATTGGGAACGAGAACCGGAAGGTGCTCGGCATCCGATTCCAGTTCCGCCATGATCTCCGCCGCATCGTCGAGCTGAGGAATCCACCCGGGGGCGACGAAACTGGTCGCCTCCACGGTCTCGAGTCCGGCGGAGCGCAGCGCGCGGATGAAGCGCACCTTCTCTGCCGTGGGGACGACGCGGCTCTCCGCCTGGAGTCCGTCGCGGGGGCCGACCTCGTAGACGCGGACCCGGGTCGGCAGCGCCGGATCGGGATGCACCGCGGGCAGGCCCCGATCCAGCGCTGTGAGACCGGGCACGGACCCGTCGACCGTCTGCTCAGCCACGGATGTCGACGAACAGCGTCCGCGCCTGGCTGTATTCGCGGAGCGCGGCCACGCCCTTCTCCCGGCCGTAGCCGCTGTCCCGCGTGCCGCCGAAGGGCAGCTCAACGCCACCGCCCGGTGCATAGCCGTTGATGTAGGCCTGCCCGACATCCAGCGAGCGCGCCATCGCCAGCGCACGATCGACGTCCTGACACCAGACGGCTCCGGTGAGGCCGTAGCGGGAGTTGTGCGCGGCCTCACGCGCCTCCTCGTCGGAGGAGACGGCCGTCACGGCCAGAACCGGGCCGAACACCTCCTCGGCGAACAGTTCGCTGGACTGCGAGACGGCGTCGAAGAGCACCGGCGGCACGAAGAAGCCGCCCGCATGTCCGCCCGGTTCGGCTTGCGCCACGATCGCCGCGCCGTCGGCCTGCGCCCGATCGATAAACCCGCGCACGCGCTCCGCCTGCCGCTCGGAGACCACGGGGCCCACGGTGGGCTCCGTCAGCCCGGGGCCGAGCGTCGCCCCGGCGAAATGCGGGGCGAGAGCGTCCAGGAGCTCTGCGCGCAGCGACTCGTGGACGATGACGCGCGTGCCCGCCGTGCAGGTCTGTCCGGCGTGCAGCAGCAGCGCCCGCGCGATCACGGGCGCCGCGCGGGAGATGTCGGCACCCTCGAGCACCAGGTGGGCGGACTTCCCGCCGAGCTCCAGCAGCGTCGGCCTCCCCCGGCCCGCGACCGTGCCGGCAACGAGGCGACCCGTCGCGACGGAGCCCGTGAAGGAGACGTGATCGACGCGGTCGTCGGTGATGAGCGCCGTGCCGGTTTCCGCCCCGCCGGGGATGACGTTGAACACTCCGGCGGGAAACCCCGCCTCCCGTGCGAGGCGGGCGTAGCAGAGGGTGACCAGAGGTGCCTCGTCGGCGGGTTTCACCACGGCCGCGTTGCCCATGGCGAGCGCCGCGCCCACCGACCGCGCCGCGATCTGCGCCGGATAGTTCCATGGCACGATGTGGCCCGTGACGCCGTGGGGCACGTTCTCCACCACGGCCAACGACGCGGATCCCAGCGGGATACTGTCACCGAGCAGCCCCTCCACGATGGATCCGTAGTACTCGAAATAACGCGCCGCTGCGGCGATGTCCGCGCGCCCCTGAGCCAGCGGCTTGCCGGTGTCGCGCACCTCGAGCCGTGCCAGCGTCTCGGCCTCCCGACGCACGAGCGCACCGAGGCGGCGCAGGAGCTCTCCACGCTGCGCGGGTGCGGCTGCCGCCCAGGCCGGTGCCGCTGCTTCGGCCGCGCCGACCGCGTCGGAGACTTCGGCGGGGGTCGCCGTGGCCACCTCGGCCAGCAGCTCGCCCGTCGCCGGGTCCAGGTTCGCGAACCATCGCTCGGGCTCGCGCGTCCCCGCGCCCATGTCGAGGAGGAACCGCTCGGGGAGCGTGGTCTCGTGATCCTCCAGGGCCGATCGCAGACCCTCGAACGTCGTCGTCATCTCGTGTGCTCTCTTCCTTGGTCTCAGACGGTGGCTGTCGGCCGGATCACGGGCTTGATCTCCTCCATGCGCTGCATGGTCGTCATCGCCTCCGACAGTCTTTCGAGCGGATACTCGTTGCCCAGCATGCGACTCCAGTCGAAGCGGTCGCGGTAGCGCTCGAGCGCGAGCATCGCCCGGTGGTAGTCGCCGATGTCCCCGCTCATTGAGCCACGGACCGTGATACCGCGGGTCGCGATCGTCGATGCGTTGATGGGCTGGGGCGGCCCGCCCAGCGTCCCCATCACGACGTACCGCCCGTTGCGCGCCATCATCTGCACGCCCTCGCCGACGACACCGGGGAAGCCTGCGAGCTCGAACGCCACGGAGGCGCCCCGACCGGTGATGCGGAGCACCTCGTCGATCCGCTCCTGCGGCTCCTGGCCGCGCTCGACGCTGACCGTGTCGGTCGCACCCCACTCCCTGGCCAGTGCGAGGCGGTCCTCCGGTGCACCCACGACGACGAGCCGGCGCGGGTCATGCAGCGACAGCAGCGCCGTGGCGAACAGCCCCAGCGGGCCCGCGCCCTGCACGACGACCGTGTCGTCCCGGTCGATCGGTCCGGCGATCTCCATGGCGCGGATAACGGTCCGCAGCGCACAGCTGCCCGCCGACGCCCAGGTCGATTCGACCGCATCCGGCACGCGCACCCGCCCCGCACCTGGGCGCACGACCCCGTATTCGGCGAAGCTCCCCGTGAAGTGCGGGGCGACGCTGCAGTCCGTCAGGTAGGCGATGTAGCGGTTCCCGCACAGCACCGGCTGGTGCTCGACCGTGCACTCGTGGCAGTGGCCGCAAGGCAGGTGCGCCCACACGACCCTGTCCCCGACCTGCAACGGCTGGCCGACGCTGTCGATCTCCGCGCCGTCGCCGATCTCGATGATGCGCCCCGTCATCTCGTGGCCGAGGATGAGCGGCGGGTCGATCGGCAACGACAGCTCGCCCTTCCAGGCGTGCAGATCGGAGCCGCAGACCGTCGCCGCCTCGATCTCCACGACGAGGCCGCCGGGCTCGGCGACCGGCTGAGGGAACGCACGGATCTCGAAGTCGGCGCCGAAGGAGCTCATGACGGCGGCCCGGCCGGTGGCGCCGGTCATGATCCGCTCCGCTCCGCGCCGATGAGCACGAAGAGCAACTCGGCGCGCTCGGCGCTCCGGTTCTCCCAGCTGTGCGCCGTGCCGTTCTGCACGATCGTGTCGCCCGCCCTCAGCACTGTCTCCGAGCCGTCCGACAGGCCGAGGACGACCTCGCCCGACAGCACGATCGCCACATCGGTCGTGTCGGAGGTGTGCGTCCCCGATCCGTCGTCCTCATACGTGTCGAGAAGTCCGGGGAACGTCCTCCGCGCGTGCGCCTGCGCCTCCTCGCCGGCCGCTTCGGCGGGCACCGGATGGCCCACCGGCGGCAACGAGTATGTCACGAAGCGGAAGCCTCCCACGGGCGGGAAGTGCGAGTCCCACGCGGGCTCGGATCCGTCGTCGGGATACCGCTGGGGGCCGTCGGCCGCCCAGAGATAGCTCATCTCCATCCCCGGGATACCGGGTGATGTCCTCGGGACGACCCTCTCATCGCCGACGATCACAGACGCCCCCTGGGCGTCGTGGCCTGTTACGATCCTGCGTCGTGCTGTCATGTCTCCTCCTTGAGCGGATGGCGGGTTCGGGTCAGGATGCGGGGATCCCGTACTCGTCGGCCCACTTCGTGTAATACGGGTCCAGCGCATCCTCCGGCGCCACGGGACCGTTCTGCTCGCCCGGCGGCAGCGTGTCCTGCGTGACCGCCACGTAGTTGTAATCCTGCTGGCCGCTGGCGTCGATCGCGGTTCCGTTCTCGAAGAAGGCGATCAGCTTGTCGATCGCGAGAAGAGGACTGGAGATCATGTCGCCGTCCGCCAACCCGAGCACCATGTCCGGGTTGTCCTTCATCAACGGGTTGTTCACCGCATCCGCATAGTACGAGTAGACCTTGATGTCCTTGCCCGACGACTTCACCGAGCTGACCGTCGCCGCCGTCCACAGGTCGAAGATCGAGATGATCGCCGTCATGTCCGGATTCTGGTTGATCAGCGTCGAGGCGTTCTTCTGCCCGGCGCTGAAGTCGAACCCGGTCTCCAGCGGGTCGATCACCGTGATGCCCGCCTCGCTCAGCTCCGCCGTCAGAGCGTCGGTGCGCTGCACCGCGGAGGCGAGCGCCGTCGTGTAGAGCACGCCGACCTTGTCGCCCGCGGCGAGCTGCGTGGTCATCAGCTCGGCCAGCGGCGCCGTCAGCCCGTCCTCGTCCTCGCCGATATAGGTGAGACCGAGCTCGTCGTCGAGGCTGTCATCGACGGCCGACCCGACCATCAGGACCGGGATGCCCTTGGCCTGCGCCTGGATGAGCCCGGCGCGAGCGGTGGACGGGGTCACGGCCGACATGATGATGGCGTCGACGCCCGAGGAGACGAGGCTGGAGACGCCGGGGGCGGCCTTGGAGGCGTCGCCCGCCGTGTCCACCGTCTGCATCTCCCAGCCGATGTGCTCGACCGCCTCTTCGGCGATGTCGTGCAGCCGCTCCTGGAACGAACCGGCGAGCGTGCCGTCCACCCATCCGATGGTGTGCTTCTCGATGCCGTCGCCGCCGTTGCCCGCGTCTGCGGACGCACCCCCGCCCGTCGCTCCGCCGGAACAGGCCGCCAGACTCAGTACGGAAGCCGTCGCAGCGACGCTGAGCACGCGCTTCCAGATCTTGTCCCTCATGGTCATCCTTCTTTCTGTGTCCCGGTGCCGGCGGCTTTGCCGACACCACTTCCTGTCACTGCCGTGAGGAGTTCCTGTTCGGTAACCCCTCCAGCCGGCCATTCGGCGACGATGCGACCGCGCCGCATCGCGACGATCCGATCGCACAGTTCGCGCAGTTCATCCACGTCACTCGATCCGACGACGAGTCCCATGCCCCCGTCCGCCAGACTCCAGAGAAGCTGGTGCAACTCCGCCCGCGCCGCGACATCGACGCCCACCGTCGGATCCTCCAAGAGGAGGAAGCGCGGCTCGGCCAACAACTTTGCACCGACGAGAACCCTCTGTTGATTACCGCCGGAGAGCTGCCACATCCGACGTTCCACTACCGGTGCAAGCGACAGCCTGCGCACGACATCCGCCACGCCTCGACGCAGCCGCGGGACGGTGGTGAAGCCGAGCGCGCCGCTGAGCCTGCGCAGCGCCGGAAGCCCGAGGTTTTCCAGCACCGGCTCTCCAGGGAGCGAAGCATCCGCACGGCTCGCAGGAAGCAGCTCGATGCCCAGGCGCCCTGCACGACGCGGCGACGTGACGGCACGCTCTCCCACATGGATGCTGCCTTCGTCCAGCCGGGCCCTTCCCGAAATGAGTTGGAAGACCTCTCCGATGCCCGAACCGGGGAGCCCTGCGAGGCCCACGATCTCGCCCGGGCGGACGACCAGATCCACCTCGTCCACACGAGGAGCCGTGACCGCTTTCATCCGCAGCACCGGGCTGTCCGCTCGGACTGTTCCGGGTCGTCGCTCGCCGCGTTGCGCGGGTTCGTCAGAGCCGGTGATCGCGGCGACCAGCCTGGCGTGCGTCACCTCTCCCGCCTCGAGGACATCGATGACGCTGCCGTCAGCCATCGCGGTGACCCGGTCGCAAACGTCCTCGACCTCGTCGAACCGATGACTGATGTACAGCACTGCCAGCCCGCGGTTCCGGACTTTTCTGACGACATCGAGCACGCGTGTGCAGTCCTCGGCGTTCATCGCAGCCGTGGGCTCGTCGAGGATGAGCACACGTGCGCGCCGATGAAGCGCCTGCGCGACCATGACGACGCGCTGCCACGACACCGGTAGGTCGCTCACCCGCGCGTGAGGGTCGATGTCGAGCCCCATCGATTCGAAGAGTGCCCGCACCTCACGCGATGCGCGTCGAAGATCCAGCACACCGAAACGACGCGGCTCGGCCCCGAACGTCACCACTTCGACGACCGTCATGTCCATCGGCATGACAAGCTCCTGCGGCACGGCGACGATGCCTGCCGCCAGTGCGTCCGCGGGTCCGTGCGCGTCGACACGGCGGCCTCCGACTTCGAGTTCGATCTCGTCGGCCGGCAGCCGTCCGGTCAGCACGTTCACCAGCGTGCTCTTGCCGGCGCCGTTGCGGCCGATCAGCCCGTCGACGCGCCCCGCCCGCAGGGTCAGGTCGACACCATCGAGCACCGTGACCGGGCCGAATGACTTCCGCACGCCGTGCGCTCGAAGCAGAACGACGTCGTCGTCCATGACTTGTACCACGGCGCTCACCGCTTGCGCTCCTGTCGGGCAAGCACCACGGCGACCAGCAGCACAAGCCCTTCGATGAGCATGATCACGGCGGACTTCTGATTCATCATCGTCAGCCCGCGCTCCAGCAGAGCGATGAACGCGAAGCCGTACAGCGTGGCAAGGGGGCTGAACCGGCCACGGCCGATGATCGCCGCTCCCAGGAATACCGCAGAGTACGGCGGCAGTAGGAGCCCGGAACCGCTGTTCGGGAAGTAGGAGCCGCCGAGGGACGAGACCATGACACCCGCGAGACCTGCGAGCAGGCCCATGATGACGAAGGCCCCGAGCCGCACGCGCTCGACCGACGTCCCGGCGAGTGCGACAGCGGTGGGGTTGAGTCCGGTCGCGCGTACGCGGCGGCCGAATGTCGTGAACGAGACGATGAAAACGGAGATCGCGACCAACAGCAGGGTGAGCCACACGGAGCTGGGCAGTCCAGCGAACTCCTCCAGGGTGAACATGAGGTACTCGACCGGTACACCGTTCGCGATGGTGTTGTTGCCCGTGAGCAGTTGCTCGATACCTGTGGCCGCCGAGCCGACAGCCAACGTCGCGATGAAGGCCGGCGCCCGCCCCCACGCCACTGCAAGGCCATTGGCCACGCCGACGAGCATCCCGATGATGATCCCGGCGAGGATGGCGACCAACCAAGGAACCCCGAGCGCCGACATCAGCAGGATCGACACCGCTGCCGACAACCCGATCGTGAAGGAGAAGGACAGGTCGAACTCGCCGATCATCAACACGAATGTGACGCCCAGCGCCAACACGATCAACGTCGACTGCTGCTGGAGGATCGATTTCATGTTGTCGACCGTGAGGTATGTCTCGGGCAGCTGCCACGCGAAGAAGGCGACCAGAAGGAGGAGCACCACGATGCCGAGGAACGCCCTGTTCCTCAGCAGATCCATGACTGGCCGCATCGACGCAGTTGTCGCTTCTTCCTCGACGAGGCGCCGGGTCGTCGTGGTGGTGTTCATCGTGCGGCTTCCTCTCGGATCATGCGCAGTTCCGCAAGCACTTCTTCGGTGTGCGCACCCAGGGCGGGCGCGGAGTGGAGCAGTCGCGTCCCGTTCGTGCTCAGCGGGGATCGCGCGACGAGGAGCCCGTCGTCGTCGACGATGAGGCCCAGTGCTCTCGCCTGTTCGCCGCGCGCGGCTTCATCAGGCGTTCGGACGGGCGCAACGAGCACACGATGCTTCCGGAGCCGTCCCATGACCTCTTCCGCAGAGAGCTCGCGTACTCGCGCGGCCAGCATCTGTTCGAGCACCTCACGGTCGCGGACGCGCCCGGCATTCACCCGCCAGTCCTCCTGGTCGAAGTCCTCGAGGTCAAGAGCGCGCAGCAGCCGTTCATACATCGGATCGTTGGTGGCGCCGAGGACGACATAGCCGTCCGATGTCGCGAACGCGCGATAGGGGACGATCGAAGGATGGGCACTCCCCCATGCCCGGGGATTTCCACCGCCGGCGGAGGCGCTGGCGATCACGGTGCCCAGGCCGCTGATGGCTGTAGCGAACAAGGAGACCTCTATCCGCCGGCCGCGACCGGTTCGCCCGCGCTCGATGAGCGCCGCAAGGATGCCGTTCATGGCCGAAAGCCCGCTCGCGATGTCGATCATCGCGACGCCGAATCGGACGGGTTCTCCGCCCGGGAGGCCCGTCACACTCATCAGACCGGACTCCGCCTCTACGATGACCTCAGTGCCCGCGTGTTCAGCGAGGGGCCCCTCGGAGCCGAAGCCGGTGATGGACCCGTACACGATGTGCGGATGGTTCGCCATGATCCGCTAAGTGAGAAGTATCGGCATCAGATGCATCCTTGTTCAGGAATTTCTGGATTGATCGGGTCTTCCTGTATTGAAGTTGCAGTCCTGAGATGTCTGGTTTGGGGAGCTCAGAACCTCGGAGGAGCTCGATGAGCTCGTCTTGCGGGCATCATCGAGACAAGAAGCGGGCCTGCCTACGCCCGCGACCGGCTTTGGTGGCTCGTGGAGGGCGTCAAGCACATTACCTCGGCATCTAGGCGCACCAGACAGTTGCAAGAATGATGCATCTACTGCAACATAGAGACGTGAGCTCTGGTCCAGGTGATGTTGGTCAATCTTCGCTGCGATTGATCGGGAACGTCGTCGCGCTCGATGAGGCTAAATACGTTTTCGAGTCGATGTTGGATGGGTGGTCGGATCAGCAGGCGAGTCGTGGCCTACTGGCGAGAACCATTGATCGACGCCGGCGATTCATCGAGCACTTCACCGAGTACTGCGCAACATACCCGTGGCAGTGGCAGCCGCAGGACCTCGAGGACTACTCATCCCGCGGGCGGTCTGGAGCGAAGCTGTTGTCGAGGTCGACGATTCGGGGCTATCAGACGGATGTCCGTCTCTTCTGCGAGTTCCTCACCGACCAACGGTACGGCTGGCAGGCGGAGTGCCTGACCCGTTTCGGGTCTGCCCCGCAGCAGATCTGCCACGACTGGAACACGATCACGCATCTGCTGGACTACGAGGGATCGCCGGGACGACGAGCCCTCACGTTCGATGAGTTGGAGCAGTTCTTCGATGCTGCAGATGCTCGGGTCGAGAGCATCGTTCGCACGAAGAGGAAGGGGGCACTTGCTGCGCTCCGGAATGCTCAGATGTTCAAGACCATCTATGCGTTTGGGCTTCGGCGCTCCGAGTGCGTCGGGCTCGACATCGCTGACCTGCGATCGAACCCGGTGGCAGCGCAGTTCGGCAACTTCGGCGCCGTCTACGTCCGGCATGGGAAGGGCACGCGGGGCACCGGACCCAAGCGGCGGACCGTGCTGACTGTGCCCGAGTTCGACTGGATTGTTGACGGCCTCACTCATTGGGTGGACCAGGGGCGGCCCCGGATGGCTGGCGATTGGGAGACGGGTATCCTCTGGCCGACGGAGCGCCGGACGAGGGTCAGTCCTCGCTATCTGAACGATCGATTCGCTGAGTTGCGCGACGAGGCTGGGCTTCCGGAGGAGCTGACGCTGCATTCGCTGCGGCACACCTATGTGACGAACCTCATCGAGTGGGGCTACAGCGAGAAGTTTGTTCAGGACCAGGTGGGGCATGCGTTTGCCTCGACCACCGCGATCTACACATCCGTCGGCGACGATTACAAGAACCGGGTGCTCGCCGACGCGCTGAAGAGGAACACGGAGAACCGCAATGACAACTGAGTCCAAGGGCCCCATCGACTGGCACTTGCGCGCCGTGATGGCCGGGGCCGGGATGTTCCAGACCACCGAGTTGCTAGCCCCTTTGCGCGAGCAGGGCGTCGAACTCTCCCGCGAGCAGGTGTATCGGCTGGTCACCCGCACTCCGGAGAGGCTGAACGTCGAAGTTCTGGCGGCGTTGTGCCGCATCTTTGGATGTCAGCCGAATGATCTGATCACGGTGGCGGCGCAATCGGCAGTGGCCAGGAAGACGGGCACTGCACGCGGGCGTGACGCCGCGATTGGCGATCTTCGCCCTGTGCGGGCACGACTTCACCGTCCAGCCGATCCCGATCGATGACAGCAGCAACACCCACCCGTAGCTGCGACCGGTGTGGGCGCTCAGCCGAGGGCCTGTATTCCTTGCTCGGTGGGAGAATCTGCAACGTCTGTTACAGCGCACTCCGACGAAACCCGGCCGAATGCCCGCTGTGCGGGAAAGTTCGAGTCCTCGCTTTCCTCACCGATGAGGGTGCGATCACCTGCGCGACCTGCGCGGGTCTCCCACCCAGGTTCGCGTGCCGCACGTGCGGCAGCGAAGAGTTCTTGACCGGCACCCACTGTGGACGGTGCCGCTTGCAAGTCCGGCTCGATGACCTCATCGGCGCGGACGCGTCGACTCCTGTGGAGCTGACCCGTCTCCGTGCCTACCTCGCGGATGCTCCGATGGACCCTCGCTCAGTGGTCCGCTGGCTTCGACGTCCGCACGTCGCAGCGACACTGAAAGGCATGGCCACTGGCACAGTCGATGTGGACCACTCGGCCCTTGATCTCCTCAAGCAGGGTGCGGCGACGCGCTACTTCAGGCGGCTGCTCATCGAATCCGGCGTACTCCCGCAGATTCACGTGCTGCAGCATGAACTCACACTGCACGTCACCGCGTTGGCGGGCACCCTCCTGCCCACGTCTGGGAACAAACTCCGCCGCTTCTACCGGTGGGACATCCTGCCCAAACTGCACCGACGCTACCGTGATCGCGGACGAGATCTATCCATGGAGGCGTTCATCGGCCAGCGCGGCAGCCTTGCCGCTGTCGTGCGGTTCCTGGCCTGGATGGATGCCAGAGGCATGCTCCTCGGAAACCTTGACCAGCGCTCACTTGACCACTACGCCGCCCGCATCAAGACCCGGGAACCGGTGGATCATTTCGTCCGATGGGCGACGAGATCGAGGCTGGCAGGTGACCTGGCCACTCATGATCGTGCTGCTCGAAACACGATGGCGACGATGACCGAAGAGGAACTATGGCGCGCCACCGATGTTCTCCTCACAGACGAGAGCGTGGAGCTGGAAGTGCGCGTCGCCGGACTGTTCGTGCTCGTCTACGCCCAACTACTCGGTCGCACGGTCAGCCTGAAACGCGAACAGATCATCGTCACACCAGAACGGGTGACCGTGCAGTTCGGTATCACCCCCATCGTGCTCGACGACGCGGTCGGTGATCTCGTTCGTCGACAACTGTCGGCGGAACCCCGTCGCGGGTATGCCGGAGGGGAATCACCCTGGCTGTTCGAGGGGCTATCCCCGGGCGCGCACATGACGGCCGCCTACATCCGGCTTCGCCTCGCGGAGCGTGGGATCCGCGTACGGGTATCGCGCGAGACCCGGATGAGCCTTCTGTCGATGCGTATGCCCGCCGCCGTCATCGCTGACGTGATCGGCATCGGCGGCCACACGGCCGACCGACGCAAGAGGAGATCAGGCGGTACCTGGTCAGACTACCCAGAGCTGCGGAGCAACCACGCGGACTGAGCCGCCCGATCAGCGAGCCTTACCTCTCTGTCGCTACTTGCCGTCGCGGAGCATCAGGAGCGCTCCGGCAATCGCGGCGGTGACGATCACGATGTCGGCGACGTTCCCGATGAACCAGTTGCCGTAGGCGAGGAAGTCCACGACGTGACCCCGGGCGAATCCTGGTTGGCGGAAAAGCCGGTCACCGGCATGCGAAGCAGCGGCCCCGCCGAGCGCACCGATCACGACCGCCCACCCAGGGCGTCGGACCCGGAACGCGAACACGATCGCGGTCACAGTGGCCGCGACGGCGATGAGCGCGAACACCCAGGTAGAGCCCTCGCCGAAGGAGAACGCCGCCCCAGGGTTGTACGCGAGCTGCATGCCCAGCAGGTCGCCGATCAGCGGGATGCGCTCATACTCCGACAGAGTTGCCTCGGCCCATGCCTTCGTCCCCTGATCGATGAAGACGACGACCACAGCGATCAGGAGCGCCCAGGCCGTGAGCCGCCAGCGCCCCCTCTGCGGACGCTCTTCCGACGCCGACTCAACGTCGGCGTTCGTGTCGGGGGTCATGCGAGGACCTCGAACAGACGAACGATGACGCCGGATTCAACGAGGATGAACAGGCCCAGGCCGATGAACACGACCGGGACGAGCCAGTGCTCGACGCGTTCGAGCGTCTCGGTGACCGCCTTGTGTGTTCCGATCAGTCGACCGGCCGCGCACCAGACGGCGACGAGGATCAGGAACACGACGATCATGATCACGACGTCGCCGGGCGTACTGGTGCGGAAGATCGGCGTGTACAGGGAGATGTTATCCGCACCGTTGGCGATCGTGATCCCCGCGACGCCCCACAGGCCGACCGCGGTGATCTTGTCGTCGTCATCATCGTCGCCGTTGCGGCGCAGGCCGCGAATGAGCGTCCAGATGCCGATGCCGAGCGGGATGAGACCGAGGAAGCCCACCCATTCGTCCGGAACGATCGTGAGACCCAGCGCGGCGACCACGCTGATCACGACGAGGGTGATGAACCCGAGATACTGACCCGCGACGATCTGCCACGGCCGCGGCTTCCCCCGGCTGGAGGCGAGGAACAGCACCGTGAGCACGACGATGTCGTCGATGTTGGTCGCCGCGAACAGACCGATCGCTGAACCGATGGTCGCGAGCATCAGCTCTCCAACCGTGGCGTGCGGGTGCTCGCGGCACGCAGGCCGTTGAGGATAACGATGACCTCCGCAACCTCGTGGACCAGCACGACGGCCGCGAGCCCCAGCACGCCGAAGAGCGCGAGCGGGAGCAGCGCGGTGATGATCAGCAGCGACAGGATGATGTTCTGGTTGATGATCCGTCGACCGCGGCGGGCGTGATCGAACGCCCGCGGGATGAGGCGCAGATCATGACCGGTGAAGGCCACGTCGGCGGACTCGATCGCTGCGTCGGAGCCGGTCGCGCCCATCGCGATGCCGATGTCCGCGGACGCCAGGGCCGGGGCGTCGTTGATGCCGTCACCGATCATCGCGACCGATCCCGCCTTCGACAACTCGCCGATCGCCGCCGCCTTGTCCTCGGGACGCAGCTCCGCACGCACGTCGCTGATCCCGGCCTGCGCCGCCAGTGCACGAGCGGTCCGGGCGTTGTCGCCGGTGAGCATCGTCACGTCGATACCCTGGTCCGCGAGCGTGCGGACGACCTCGGGGACTTCGGGACGCAACTCGTCGCGGACGCCGATCGCGGCGGCCGGCACTCCGTCGCGGTGGACGATCACGACGGTCATGCCCTGTTCTTCCAGGCCCGCGACCCGGTCACCGAGTTCGCCCGCGTCGAGCCAGCGGGGGCTGCCGACCGTGATATGAGCGCCGTCGACGGTGCCCTGGATGCCGTGCCCGGCCTGCTCGGTCACGTCCGCAGCTGCGGGAACACCCGGGGCCGCAGCGGTGATCGCCGAGGCGAGAGGATGCGTGCTGTGCTGCTCCAACGCGGCCGCCCACGCCAGCGCCTGCGCCTCGGTCACGCCGTTCGCGGTGAGCACGGCGGCGACTGCGGGCTCGTTGCGGGTGAGGGTGCCGGTCTTGTCGACGGCAACGTGCCGGACTGTGCCGAAGCGCTCGAACACCGCGCCGGACTTGATGATCACGCCGAACTTGCTCGCCGCGCCGATCGCGGCGACGACTGTCAGCGGCACCGAGATCGCCAGCGCGCACGGAGAGGCCGCTACCAGCACGACGAGCGCACGAGTGATCCATACCTCCGGGTCGCCCAGCAGTGACCCAATGATCGCGACGAGCGCTGCGAGAATCAGCACACCGGGTACGAGCGGGCGGGCGATCCGGTCCGCGAGACGCGCACGCTCGCCCTTCTCCGTCTGCGCTTTCTCGACCAACTCCACGATCGTCGTAAGCGAGTTATCGGTACCGGCCGCGGTCGCCTCGACCTCCAGCACGCCGGAGCTGTTGATCGCGCCGGCCGACACCGCGTCCCCGGGCTCGACCTCGACGGGGATCGACTCCCCGGTGATCGCCGAGGTGTCCAGGCTTGAGCGGCCAGAGAGGACGATCCCGTCGGTTGCGATCCGTTCGCCCGGGCGGACCACCATGACCTGGCCGACCGTCAACGCTCTGGCCGGCACCTGCGCAGCGACGCCGCTCTGCAGCACTGTCGCTGTCTCCGGCACGAGCTTCAGCAGCGCCCGCAGGCCGCCCCGGGCGCGGTCCATCGCCTTGTCCTCGAGCGCCTCGGCGATCGAGTACAGGAACGCCAGAGCCGCGGCCTCCTCCACGTAGCCGAGGATGACTGCGCCGATCGCGCTGATCGTCATCAGCAGCCCGATCCCGAGCTTGCCCTTGAACAGCTTCCGGATCGCGCCGGGAGTGAACGTCGACGCTCCCAGCAGAAGGCCGATCCAGAACAGCACGAGCGCCGGGATCTCAAGGCCGGACCACTCGAGGATCAGACCGGTAAGGAATGCGACGCCGGAGAAGACCGGCACCATGATCCCGCGGTCCCTCCACCAGGGCCGCTCCGCCTCTTCTGTCTCATCGTCCGCCGCAGCGACAGGCTCGTGCTCGCAGCCGCACGCCGCGCTCACGCGTCAGCCCCCGCTCCGCAGCAGCCCGGGACCGTGCACGAAGAGTCCACGCACGGCGCATTCTCGTCGACAGCCAGCGTCACATCCACCAGCGCGACGAGCGCCGCCGCGAGGTGCGGGTCGGCGATCTCATACCGCGTCTGCCGCCCCTCGGGCTCGGCGACCACGATTCCGCAGTCGCGGAGGCAGGTGAGGTGGTTGGACACGTTCGAGCGCGTCAGCTCCAGCTCGCGGGAGAGCACCGCCGGGTAGCTCGGGCCGCCGAGGAGGGTCATCAGGATCCGGGAACGCGTCGGGTCGGCCATGGCCCGGCCGAGCCGGTTCATGACGTCGAGACGTGAAGCAATAGTCAGCATGCACTGAACTATACAGTACCCGCTGACCTATTAGAAACTGCTGTCTCGATATACGCGAAGCGCATCCTCGCCTTCAGCCGCCCTTGCTGCGCGCGGGTGCGGCGTGATCGGGGCTCAGCGCCAGGTAGGCGCATGCGGTCAGACTCGAGAGCGCAAGGCTCTCCAGGTTATCGTCCTGTCGCCTCATCGAGGGCGTCGGTTAGGTCGCTGAGCTGTGTAAGTTCGAGCTTCTCGCCGTCAAGGAAGAAGGTGGGTGTGCCGCTGATGCCGAGATACTGTCCGTCGTTGAAGTCAGCTTCGACTCTCTCCCTGGTGACGGGGCCGGCGACGGCGACATCGTAGGCGTTCATGTCGAGCCCCAAGTCTTCCGCGAAGGTGCGGAAGAGGTCGGCTCGCGAGGTCTGCAATTCGCCCCACTGGGCCTGGGTTTCGAACAGACGCTGATACATCTCCTCGAACTTCCCCTGTTCGGCCGCAGCCTCCGCAGCCAGGGCCGCGTTCATAGAGTTGAAGTGTCCGGGGAGCGGGTAGTAACGGACGACATAGTTGATCTCGCCCGCATACTCTTCACGGATCTGCTCGACGACGGGATAGAACGCCCCGCACGCTTCGCATTCGAAGTCGAGGAACTCCACCAGGGTGGGAGCGTCCGGTCCGGCGTCGTCGAGGACATGCGAGTCCGCGCGGGTGCCCGGCAGGGTTCCTTCCGCGCCGGCGTCGGGAGCGTCGGGGCGGGTCATCATGACGACGATGAGCGCCACGATAGCGAGGGCAATGAGGACGGCAACGGTGACGAGAGTGACCTTGACTGGGGTCTTCATGGAGGGCTCCAGATCGGGGCGTGGTTGTCGCTGGGGCATGGGCATCGCGGCAAGAGACGCAGACACCGTGCGGCATACACCGCTGAGGGCATCGACATGACTATACAGGGACCAATGACCTATCTGACGTTCGGCATGCACAGAGAACAATCGATTCCAACAGCTGGCTATGTCAACTCGGTTCAGGACCGGGTGTCGGTTCGATTCAGGACCACCTGTCCCGGGATCGGGTGGAGAATGGTCGGGTGAAGATCCAGGTTGTTCATATCGATGAGTGCCCGAATTGGGAGACCACGGGCGATCGTGTCCAGGCGGTGCTGGGCAGGCTCGGCCTGCCGGATGTGCCGGTGGAGTTCGTGCTCGTGGAGACGCTGGTGGATGCTGCTGCCGTCGGGTTCGCGGGGTCGCCGACGGTCCTCGTCGACGGAGAGGACGTGGTGCCGTCTGCGGGGCAGACGACGAATATTGCGTGTCGGGTTTATGCGACCGAGACGGGGCTTGCGGGGTTGCCGTCAGAGTCTCAGATCGAGGCGGGAATTCGGGCCCGACTCTCCTGACACCGGGCCCGGATGAAGTGTTCTCGTCCGCGCCGTGACGTCAGACCACCAAAGGTCGTGAATAGTGCCTCCGCGAATGCTTCTCTCCGCCGACAAGACGGGCACTGCGCGCGGGCGCGACACCGCGATTGGGGATCTGCGCCCTGTGCGCGCACGGCTTCATCGTCCTCGCGATTCCAACCGATGAAGGCGGCAGCGCCTCTGCGGACCTGCGACCGTTGCGGACGCTCGGCTATAGGGCTGTACTCTCTGCTCGGCGGGAGAATCTGCAACGTCTGCTACAGCACGCTCCGACGAAACCCGGCCGAATGCCCGCAGTGCGGGGACATCCGGGTGCTCGCTTTCCTCACCGAGGAGGGTGCGATCACGTGCGCGACCTGCGCGGGTCACCCACCGAGGTTCGCGTGCCGCACATGCGGTAGCGAGGAGTTCCTGACCGGGACCCATTGCGGACGGTGCCGCTTGCAGGTGCGGCTCGATGACCTTATCGGCGCCGATGGGTCGGCCCCTGTGGAGCTAACCCGACTTCGTGCGCACCTCGCGAATGCTCCGATGGACCCCCGCTCGGTGGTCAGCTGGCTGCGCCGTCCACACGTCGCAGCGACGCTGAAGGGCATGGCTACCGGCGCACTCGATGTTGACCACTCGGCTCTTGATCTACTAACGCAAGGAGCGGCGACTCGCTACTTCCGACGCCTGCTCATCGAAGCCGGCGTGCTGCCCCAGATCCATGTACTGCAGCACGAGCTCACATTGCACGTTGCCGCGTTGGCGGGCGCGCTCGAGCCCGCGTCGGGGAACAAACTCCGCCGCTTCTATAGGTGGGACATCCTGCCCAAACTGCATCGACGCTACCGAGATCGCGGCCGAGATCTGTCCATGGAGGCCGTCATCGGCCAGCGCGGCCATCTCGCCGCTGTCGTGCGATTCCTGGTCTGGATGGATGCCAGAGGGACGCTCCTCGGAGACCTCGACCAGCGCACACTTGACCACTACACCGCCCGCATCAAGACCCGGGAGCCGGTGGATCACTTCGTCCGGTGGGCGACGAAATCGCGGCTGACTGGCGACCTGACCACTCACGCCCGCGCTGCTCGAAACACGATGACGACGATGACCGAAGAGGAACTGTGGCGTGCCACTGATCTTCTCCTCACGGACGAGAGCGTGGAGCTGGAAGTGCGCGTCGCCGGGCTGTTCGTGCTCCTCTACGCCCAACTACTCGGTCGCGCCGTCAGCCTGACGCGCGATCAGATCAACGTCTCACCAGAACGGGTGACGGTACGGTTCGGAGCCACCCCCCATCGTGCTCGATGACGTGGTCGGCGATCTCGTTCGCCGACAAGTCTCGGCGGAACCAAGAAGAGGGTATGCCGCAGGGGCATCAGGCTGGCTGTTCGAGGGGTTATCTCCGGGCACGCACATGACGGCTGCCTACATCCGGCTTCGCCTCGCTGAGCTTGGGATCCGCGCACGGGTGTCGCGTGAGACCCGGATGAACCTCCTGTCGATGCGAATGCCGTCCGCCGTCATCGCTGACGTCATCGGCATCGGCGGCCACACGGCCGACCGCCGCAAGAGGAAATCAGGCGGTACCTGGTCGAACTATCCAGAGCTGCGCAGTTGAGATCTCAAACCCTGGTGGGTGATCGGCCCAAGGAAAGCAGAGTAGTGGCCACATCGAATGCACCCCTCAGGGTGGGAGATGGGCGCTGCTTTGTGACAGCGAGTTGGACGTAGACTCGGCTTGATGTCGTCGCTTCCGAAGTCCAAGCCTCAGATAGGTGGCGCCCTGGATCGTGGTGTCGCGGAAGATTTGGCGCGCACGCTTCGAGCGGTGGCTGATCCGACTCGGCTTCAGATCCTGAGCATCATCCTTGGCTCCCTCGATGAGCGTGCCACGGTGAGCCAGCTGGCCGATGCCCTGGGGCTGCGGCAGCCGACGGTGACTCATCACGTCCGGATACTGCTCGATGACGGATTCATCACGCGTCAGCAGGACGGGAAGCTTGGCTGGCTATCGGTTGATCCCGCTCGACGCGGTGCGATCGAGGACTTCCTGCAGTGAGCGACAACGCGCGCCATCGAGTGGGCAAGCCGCTCGATGAGCGCGCCGCGCGCGATCGGGCCGCGCAGGTATCGGTCCTGGGCAACCCCGACATCCTTCGTGTCCTCAGCGCTCTCGCGTCCGACGTTCCTGCGGCGTCGATCCCCGCGAAATTAGGAATGAAGCAGGCAGTGGTCGACGCTGCGCTGCACTCCCTTCTCATGACGGCGCTGGTACGCGACGACGAGGGGCGAATGACTCCGACCGTCGATACCTGGGTCCGATTTGGGCGACTGCTGTCGAGTGAGTCGCTGCAGACTGAGCCGGCTACCCCGTCGGTCACGGATCTCCCGCAGGGAGTGATGACGATCGTTGCGGATCTGGCGTACCGGTTCAGTTCCACGTTCAGCCCCGAGACGGTGGCGAGCTATGTTGCGCAGAGCTATCTGCTGTTGAGTCAGCGGGCACGCGTCCGCGAGCACCTTCTGACGATGACGGAGCGTTATGCCGCTGACCGGCTGGAGGCTCTTGCGACAGCGCAGGGGTTGCTACTCCGAGATACACCGGAGGTGCTGTTCGTCTGCGTGCAGAATGCCGGCCGCTCGCAGATGGCCGGAGCATTCTTACGTCACCTCTCCAGCGGGAAGGTGCACGTTCGGACGGCGGGTTCATCACCGGCCGAGGCCGCGCATCCTCGCGTAGCTGCGGCGTTGTTGGAAGCGGGCGTGGAGTTGTGGGGCGAGTTCCCGAAGCCGCTGACCGATGACGTCGTGCGCGCCGCCGACTATGTCATCACGATGGGGTGCGGCGACGCGTGTCCGGTGTTTCCGGGGCGTCGGTACATGGAGTGGGATCTTCCGGATCCGCTTGAGCTTGATGACGCTGGTCTCCGGGATGTGCGTGACGACATTCGCTCCCGTGTTCTGGACCTGCTGGTTGAACTCGGGGTCGAGCCTCAGGACGCGAGCCGGTAACCTGCCACCCGCACGGTCTCGATGAGTGCTTGTGCGGGGGCGAACGCCGCCAGCCGTGCACGCAGTTTCGTCATCGCTACCCGCACCGAAGCATGAGGGTCTTCCAGGTCGGAACCGAAGGCGAGCGCGAGGGTGTCGATGCTCACACTCTCCGGGTACGCACGAATGATCTGGTGCAGGAGCTCGAACTCCCGCGCGGGCAGGAGCAGCGACTGGTCTCGCCATCGAAGACTGCGGTGCGGGACGTCGAGGGTCAGTTCTCCGATGGTGAGGATGCGCTCGATCGGGCCGGTCCGCGGGTGCAGGCGGGCGACTTCCCGCAGTCGTTGCGGGCTCATCGGCAGCCGGACCGTGCCGCGCACTCCCGCTGTCATCGCGCCGGCTATCGTCGCCGTCGCGGTGGTATCGGAAACACCGAGAAAGATGGAGCCGCCGCATACGGGCTGGGCGATCTGGAGGATGGCGCTGAGCTGCTCGAAGGCTTCGCCGCCTGCGAGGATGAGCGAGGCATCGTCATCGTGAGCGAGATCGGCGAGGGCGCCGACGATCTCTGGGTGGATTGTGATCGGCACTCCCGCGTGGCGGAATTCGGCGAAGCTGCCCCGGAGAATATCGGTGCTGTTGCCGTGTACGACGAATCGGGCGTTGCCGGCCCGGGGGATGTCGCTCATCCGAATCGTCCGCTGATGTAGTCCTCGGTGCGCTGGTCTTGCGGCTGCTCGAAGATGTTCTTGTTGAGGTCGTATTCGACCAGCACGCCCGTGCGGTCGCCGGTGGTGTCATCGGCGAGGGCAGTGAAGAATGCGGTGCGATCAGCCACGCGTGCGGCCTGCTGCATGTTGTGGGTGACGATGATGATCGTATAGTCCTGGCGCAGTTCGTGCATCAGGTCTTCGATCCGTGAGGTGGCGATCGGATCGAGAGCAGAACACGGCTCGTCCATGAGGATCACGTCGGGCTGTACGGCGATGGTCCGGGCAATGCACAGGCGCTGCTGTTGACCGCCCGAGAGACCGAACGCCGATTGCTTGAGTTTGTCCTTGACCTCTCCCCAGAGGGCCGAACGTGTCAGCGCTTCCTCGACGAGGTCGTCCATGTTGTCGACCTTCATCCCCGTGACCCTGGGGCCGTAGGCGATGTTGTCGTAGATCGACTTCGGGAACGGGTTCGGCTTCTGGAAGACCATGCCGATGCGTCGGCGGACTTCGATCGGATCGACACCCTTTGCGTAGATGTTCTCCTCCTGGAAGAGGACGTTGCCCTCGACGTGGGCACCGTCGATGAGGTCGTTCATGCGATTCAGGGAACGCAGGAGGGTGGATTTGCCGCATCCGGAGGGACCGATGAGAGCGGTGATCTCGTTGCGGCCGAATTCGAGGTTCACGCCGGTGACGGCACGGAAGTCGCCGTAGTAGACGTTGACGTCCTCGCAGCGAATGAGTCCGCTGGGGGTTTCGGCGACGCGGCGTGAGTTGGCGGCGTGGAAGTGAGTGTGTGCTGCCGAGCTGTCTGTGGAGGTGCTCATGGTTACCACCGTTTCTGGAACTTGTTGCGGATGAAGATGGCGAGGGCGTTCATCAGGATGAGAACGGCGAGCAGAAGGATGCTGGTCGCGCCGGCGAGTTCGTGGAATCCCTCTTGTGGTCGCCCGGTCCAGTTGAAGATCTGAATCGGCAAGGTGGTGTATCCACTGAGGAGCCCGTTCGGATCGAAGGTGATGTACACAAGGGCGCCGAGGACGAGCAGCGGTGCGGCCTCGCCCAGGGCGCGGGACAGGGCGAGGATCGACCCTGTGGCGATGCCGGGGACGGATGCGGGGAGCACCTGCCGCCACGTTGTCTGCCACGGCGTCGCCCCCAGTGCCAGAGAGCCGTCGCGGATCTCGCGGGGCACGGCACGGAGGGCTTCTCTGGTGGCGATGATGATGACCGGCAGGATGAGCAGGGTCAGTGCGAGCGCCCCGCCGATGACGATGTTCTTGTTGGTCACGCCCAACATCGACAGGAATGCGAGGGCCAGTAGGCCGTAGACGATGGACGGGACGGCGGCGAGGTTCTGCACGTTGAGTTCGACGAACTTGTTGAACCAGCGTTTCCGGTCGGCAAACTCCTCCAGGTGTACCGCGGCGGCGATGCCCAGGGGCAAAGTCAGCACGGCGGTGGTGCCGATCGCCCAGACGGAACCGAGGATGGCGGGGCGAGCTCCGGCTTCCTCGGGGTCGGCGGAAGGGAAGTTCGTTATGAGGTTCCAGGAGAGCTTGTTCTGTCCGGTGAGGAAGATGGTCACCAGCAGCGTGATGAGCACCGCGAACGCGACGAACAGCGAGAACCACAGCAGCAGGAGGAACAAAAGCGCAGTGGGGCGCATCTCACCGTTTCGCCCGGTCGCGAGCGGGCGTGATGCGTGGATTACGCGGGGCGGGGTGGTTGTCGGCGCGGACATCAATAGGCCTCCCGGAATCGACGCACGAAGCGGATGCTGATGAAATTGATGAGCAGCGTGATGAGGAACAGCAGCAGCCCGACGGCAAAGAGCGTGTTGTATTCCAGGCTTCCGACGCGGGAGTCGCCCAGGGCGGCGTTCGCGATGAAGCCGGTCATCGTCTGTCCCTGCTCGAGCGGGTTGCTCACCATCTGTGCCTGGCTGCCGGCGGCGATCGCAACGATCATCGTCTCTCCGACCGCGCGGGAGATCCCCAGGACGACGGCGGCGACGATGCCTGACAGCGCTGCGGGGAAGACAACGCGGAGAGTGGTCTGCATGCGGTTGGCGCCGAGGGCGGCGCTTCCCTGTCGGAGCGCGCTGGGAACGGCAGACATGGCATCTTCGGCGATCGAGGCGATGGTGGGAATGATCATGACGCCCATCACAAGGCCAGCGGCGAGAACGCTGAACGCGCCAGTGGGCAGTTGAAGCCAGTCGCGGAGGACCGTGCCCTGGACGAACTGAAGGGCGAAGAACCCGTAGACGACGGTCGGGATGCCGGCGAGGATCTCCAACAGCGGCTTGAGGATCTTGCGGACGCGGGGTTTGGCGTACTCCGCGAGGAGGATCGCGGCGCCGAGACCGAACGGCACCGCGACCAGGAGAGCGATCACCGTCGTCCAGAGTGTTGCGGTGACCAGGGGCAGAACGCCAAACGAGGCGTCCGCGAACCGCGGTGCCCAGCGTGTACCGAAGAGAAACTCGAGCACGGGCACTTCGGCGAAGAAGCTCAGCGACGGAATCAGCAGCGCGATGAGGATGCCGACCGTCGTGATGACAGTGATGCCGGCGGCCACGCGCAGCCCGAGCTTGATGAGGAACTCACCAGGCCGGCGGCGTCCGGCGAATGATGTGGAGGGGGAGGGGGCCCGACCAGTGGCCGGCCCCCCTGTCCGCTCAGTGACGGTGGTCATGGGAGGCGTCGTGAGCGGGCGGATCAGCCGAGTGAGGCGAGCTCGTCCGAGGCCGTGGTGACCTGCTCCTCGGTGAGGGGGACGAACAGAGCACGCTCGGCGATGTCGAGCGAGTTCGCGACGTAGAAGTCGACGAACGCCTTCACCTGTTCCTTCTCAACGTAGGAGGCGTTGTTGACGTAGATGAACAGCGGACGCCCCAGCGGCGTGTAGGTGCCGTCCTGAACGGTCTCCGTGCTCGGCATCACACCGTCGATCATGGCGGCCTTGATGACGCCCTCGTTCTCTTCGACGTAGCTCAGGCCAAGGAAGCCGATCGCGCCGACGTCGCCCGAGACGCCCTGGACGGTGATGTTGTCGTCCTCCGACGGGCTGTAGTCGGTGCGAATCGCGCCCTCTTCACCGTTGATCGCGTCGGTGAAGTAGTCGAACGTGCCGGAGTCTGTTCCCGCACCGAACAGCGTGATGGCCTGGTCGGGGAAGCTCGAGTCGACCTGGTTCCAGTTGGTGATCTCACCCTCGGCTTCCGGGCCCCAGATGGTGTTGAGCTGCTCGACGGTGAGGTCCTCAGCCCAGTCGTTCTCCGGGTTGATGATCACCGAGAGCCCGTCGTTCGCGGCGACGATCTCGGTGTACTCGACACCCGCCGCCTCGCACTCCGCAGCCTCTTCGTCCTTGATCGGACGGGACGCGTTGGAGATGTCAGTCTCGTCGGCGCAAAAAGACTTGAACCCGCCGCCGGTGCCAGACGTGGCGACGGAGACGTTCACACCGGACTCCTCGTCGCCGAACAGGTCTGCTGCCGCCTCGGTGAGCGGGGCAACGGTCGACGAACCGTCGGTGGTCACCGAACCGGACAATCCGCTTGCGGAGCCGCCCGATCCGCCGGAGTCACCCTCCGCGGGTTGTCCCCCGCAGGCGCTCAGCGTGAGCGCGCCGATGACGACCAGCGCCGTCGACGCGAAGATCTTTGCTGTGGTCTTTCGCACGATTGCTTCCTTCATCTCAGATACGTGTCAGGCAGCCAGTGGACCGCCTCAAATAGATGGTTGTCTATCCGACGTATTCATAGAAGGTCATCTATGTGAACGTGAGGTGAACGAGCGTGGAAGAACTCTCCTGAGTTACCGCGTCAGGAGAACCGGGCGAAGACGAGCGAGAGCGCAGCGAGGGCGACGGCGATGAGCGCCATGGCCGAGTAGGAGCCGGTCGCGACTGCGAGCAGTGGCCCGATGGCGGGGCCGATCGCACTGATGAGGGTGATGGGGGCGGCGAAGACGCCGTTGATGGCGCCGTAGTTGTGGGTGCCCCATCGGTCTGCGACGGCTGAGCCCTGCACAAGGGTTTGTGCGCCGCGGACGGCACCGGCGGCGATTCCGATGGAGATGAGCAGCCATGGCGGGCCGGGGACGAGAGCGAGGAGGGCGAGGAATGCGACGCTCAGTCCAGCGGTGGCCGCGAGGGGAATCCAAGGCGCGGCAGTGTGCGGAATGGCGACGTAGAGAAGTCGTCCGATGACCTGTCCTGCCCCAAGAAGTCCTAGTGCCCAGGCGGCGAGTTCGTAGGTCAGGCCCTTCTCCATGAACAGCGGGATGAGGGCGAGAGTGACGCTGAAGAGAGCTGCCGCCAGGGCGAGCATGGACAGTTCCAGCATCCAGAAGCGCCCGGTGCGAACGACCGTGCTCACGGTGTGAACCTGGACGCTGTCGTCATGAGCGATGGGGGTCCAGGTGCGCTCGAGGCCGAACCAGTGCAGAGGCACCGTGGTGAAGAACAGGAACACGGCGAGAAGCAGGAACGTGGTCCGCCAATCCGTGACCGTGAGAAGTCCGGCAACGATCGGGGCGAACACCGTGGAGGCGAGGCCGCCGGCCAGGGTCAGGATCGTCATCGCGCCGCGGCGGCGCGCCCCGTACCTGCGGGCGATGACGGTGAACGCCGCCTGATAGAGCACGGCCGACTGCGCGATGCCCGCGATGACCCACCCGACCGTGAACACCCCGAGGTTCGGTGCAATCACGACGACGAGGAGTCCGGCGGGACCGACGATGCTGCCGATGGTCATGATGAGTCGCGGGCCGCGCTCATCGAGCCACCGGCCGACGAATACCCCCGCAGCCGCGGACGCGATCAGGCCTGACGAGAATGACAGGGTCACCAGTGCAACGGGCCAGCTTGTGTCGGCCGCGATCGCAGGGGACGCGACGATGAGTGCGTAGAACAGGATGCCCCAGCTGATGACCTGCCCTATGGACAGCGCCGCGAGCCGTCCACCCAGGCGGGGCGGTGCTTGTACCGCGGTCATACCGAGCGAAGTGCGTCGGCGGCCGCATCCAGCGCGCCGTCGTTGAGTGCGAAGTACGCCCACTTGCCTCGTTGCTCCCGAGTGACCAGACCCGCATCGGTCAGGAGCTTCATGTGATGCGAGACCGTGCCCTGCGAGAGCCCGACCGGTTCTGTGAGGTCACAGATGCATGCTTCGCCGCCCGCGCCGGCCGCAATGAGGGACAACAGTCTGACGCGGGTCGGATCGCCTAGGGCCTTAAACACCCGTGACACCCGCTCCGCATCTTCAGCGGTGAGCGCGGAGGTGATGCGTGGCACGCAGCAGGCGGTCGCTTCGATGGTGGTTGGCAGGCTCACGGGTCTAGTCCGGCACGTATTGACATTCTTCGATAGATGCGTAACAGTTTCGTATTGAAGAACTTCGATTTGAGGAGATGTGATGGATGAGTTTCCTGTTGTCATCATCGGTGCGGGTCCACAAGGGCTTGCCGCAGCGGCGCACCTTGCCGAACGCGACGTGGACGTGGTTGTCCTCGAGCGTGGCGAGGGCCCCGCGGCAGCGGTATCGGAATGGGGCCACGTGCGTCTCTTCTCATCGTGGCCGGAGCTGACGGACACCGCCGCACGACGTCTTCTCGAACCCACCGGCTGGAGCGCACCCACCTCGGGATACCCGACCGGGGCGGAATGGGTGAGCAACTACCTTGCCCCGCTCGCTGGTGTTCTGGGAGAGCGGGTGAAGTACTCAACGACCGTGACCGGCATCTCTCGCCGGGGACGCGACAAGGTCGTCGACGGCGGACGCAAGAGCCAGCCCTTCATCGTGCACGCGGTGGACCAGGACGGCAATGAATCCCGCCTGGGCGCCCGGGCCGTCATTGACGCAAGCGGTACCTGGGGCCTTCCGAACCCTGCCGGTAGCGATGGATTCCCCGCGCTCGGGGAATCAAAGGCGTCGGCGTCGATCTCGTATCGCATCCCCGATGACGTGTCTGAATTCGCCGGGTCGCATGTTGTGGTCGTGGGGGCGGGGCACTCCGCTACCCACGCCGTGCTCCGATTGAGTGAACTGGCCCGGCGGTCACCCGGGACGCGGGTGACATGGGTGCTGCGTCGCGGGAGCGCTACGAACGTCTTCGGTGGTGGGCTCGGCGATGAACTCCCAGAGCGCGCCGCGCTCGGCTCTCGAGCCCGCAAGATGATCGATGAGGGTCTGGTGAACCTCGTGACCGGATTCCGCGTCGCCGAGTTCCGCCAAGATAGTAAGTCGCTGACGATCGTCGCCGAAGATGGTGCTGCGGTCACCGACGTCGCGCATGTCTTCGCTCTCACCGGGTTCCGGCCGGACACGGAGATGCTGCGCGAGGTGCGCACTGACCTTGATCCTGCTTTTGATGCGGTCGCCGGCATCGCCTCCGAGATCGACCCGAACATCCATTCCTGCGGTTCGGTGTCGGCAACAGGCGCCAAGCAGCTCGCGCAGCCCGAACATGGCTTCTTCATCGTTGGGGTGAAGTCCTACGGCCGTGCACCGACGTTCCTCGCCCTGACGGGATACGAGCAGGTGCGCAGTGTCACCGCGCATCTCGCCGGAGATCACGAGGCCGCCGCGCGCAACGAACTCGTCCTGCCGGGTACCGGCGTGTGTGGCGGTTCGGGCGACTTCGATGACAACGCGGGAAGCTGCTGTGCGGCCCCAGCTCCGGCCTTGGTGCAGATCGGATTGCGTCCCGTCACCGTCGGCTGATCGTCAGGTCTCGAAGGGGTGGGTCCAGGCGAGGAGGACCCAGCCCTTCGTGTCCTCAGTCCGTGAGACGCGCAGCGAGCCCGCGCACGCTCTCATTGACGGCATCGCGTAGCTCGCGCACTCCGTCGGCTTCCCAGTTCGATGGATCAGGGAACGACCATTCGACGAGTTCTCCGCGCACTGGGCCTGGTAGCGACAGGCCCGGCTTCATCAGCACCACGACATCGGCGGCGTCGAGATCTCCGGCCGTCACCGCACGCGGATGTGCGGCGCTCGTGTCGATGCCGAGTTCCTGCAGCGATGCCGCGATCGCCGGGTTGATCGCCTCGGCCGGGCTGATGCCCGCGCTCATAGCCACCAGGCACTTGTCTCCGACTTGGGTGAGCAGGTGGGCGCCCAGCTGCGAACGCCCCGCGTTGTGAGTGCAGATGAACAGGACAGTCTTGGGTTGGGTCGTCATTTCGAGGCTTTCTCGGAGGAGGGAAAGGGGTGCTGCATTGGCATGATCGGCTCGCCGGGTGACGGGCAGGTGAACTCTTCTTCAGCATGGTTGCATTCGGTATCGATGAATGTCAATATAGACGCATGTCGATTCAAGAGGTTGAGCTGGTCATCGTCGGTTCCGGACCTGCCGGGTACACCGCTGCGGTCTATGCCGCTCGTGCGGGACTCGAGCCGGTCGTGCTCGCGGGTTCCGTGACTGCGGGTGGCGCTCTGATGACGACGACCGAGGTGGAGAACTTCCCCGGGTTCGTCGACGGTGTGCAGGGCCCCGAACTGATGGAGTCGATGCGTGCGCAGGCCGAGCGCTTCGGAGCACGCATCCTGCTCGACGACGCCATCCGTGTCGAGCTCGACGGCCCGATCAAGGTCATCGAGACCGGCGCTGGTGAGACGTTCCGCGCCCGCGCCGTCATCCTCACGATGGGGTCCGCCTACCGCAAGCTCGGACTGCCCGAGGAAGAGCGGCTGACCGGCCACGGTCTCTCGTGGTGCGCGACGTGCGATGGATTCTTCTTCCGCGAGCAGGAGATCGTCGTCGTCGGCGGCGGCGACTCCGCGATGGAGGAAGCACTGTTCCTGACGCGCTTCGCATCGAAGGTCACCGTCGTGCACCGCCGCGAAGAGTTCCGCGCCTCGAAGATCATGGCGCAGCGGGTGCTGGATCACCCGAAGATCGAGGTGGCCTGGAACAGTGAGGTCGCCGAGATCATCGGCGCCGAGAAGGTGCACGCGGTCGCCCTCCGCGACACCGTCACCGGAGCAGAACGCGAGCTTTCGGCGACCGGCGTCTTCGTCGCCATCGGGCACGACCCGCGCTCCGAACTGGTCACCGGGATCATCGACACGGATGCCGACGGATACGTGCTCGTCGACCATCCCTCCACCCGCACGAACCTCCCCGGAGTGTTCGCGGCCGGCGACCTCGTCGACCACACCTACCGGCAGGCCATCACCGCTGCGGGCACCGGATGCGCGGCAGCGCAGGACGCCCAGCACTACCTGTCCGCTCTGGACGAGAGCACCACGATCGACCTCAAGACCGAGGAAGTGTTCGCATGAGCGCCCCCACACCTGTCACCGACGCCACCTTCCAGACCGAAGTCCTCGATGCGGACCTCCCCGTCGTCGTAGACATCTGGGCCACCTGGTGCGGCCCGTGCAAGCAGATCGCACCGCTGCTGGACCAGCTCGCCGCCGAGTACGACGGCCGGATCAAGATCGTCAAGCTCGACGCCGACCAGAACCCGGAGACGGTGACAGCTGCGGGCGTCACCTCGATCCCCACCCTCGGTTTCTACAAGAACGGTGTCCGCACCGACATGCTCATCGGTGCCCACCCGAGGCCCGTCATCGCCGAGAAGATGGAGGCGCTGCTCGCATGAGTACCGCAACCGCTCCCGCGCCGACCTCAACGACACGTCGGCTGTCCACCCTGGACCGCTGGCTACCCCTGTGGATCGGCCTGGCGATGGTCGCCGGCATCCTCCTTGGCCGATTCATCCCCGGCGTCTCTCCGCTGCTCGCGAGCCTCGAAGTGGGTGGGATCTCGATCCCGATCGCCCTTGGTCTGCTGGTGATGATGTACCCGGTGCTCGCGAAGGTTCGCTACGACAAGGTCGCGGCGGTCACGGGCGACAAGAAGCTGCTCATCTCCTCGCTCGTGCTGAACTGGCTGATCGGCCCCGCGCTGATGTTCGCCCTCGCGTGGATGTTCCTGCCCGACCTGCCGGAGTACCGGACCGGTCTCATCATCGTCGGACTCGCGCGGTGCATCGCGATGGTCGTCATCTGGAACGACCTGGCCTGCGGCGACCGGGAAGCGGCAGCCGTGCTCGTCGCGGTCAACTCGGTCTTCCAGGTCGTGGCTTTCTCGCTGCTCGGGTGGTTCTACCTCACCGTGCTCCCTGGATGGCTGGGGCTGGATACCCAGGGGCTGGACTTCTCCGTGGGAGCGATCGCCCTCAACGTGCTCATCTTCCTCGGAGTCCCGCTGCTGGCGGGATTCGCATCCCGCTTCATCGGTGAACGCCGCAAGGGGCGCGACTGGTACGAGGAGAAGTTCCTCCCGAAGATCGGGCCTTGGGCCCTCTATGGGTTGCTGTTCACCATCGTGCTGCTGTTCGCCTTGCAGGGCGAGCAGGTGACGTCCCGCCCGCTCGACGTGGCCAGGATCGCGCTGCCGCTACTGGTCTACTTCGCCGTGATGTGGTTCGTTGGGCTGCTGTCGGGCAAGGCCCTCGGCCTCGGCTACGCCCGATCGTCGACCCTGGCTTTCACCGCCGCCGGCAACAACTTCGAGCTCGCGATCGCGGTGGCCATCGGGACCTTCGGCGCTGCGTCCGGCCAGGCCCTCGCCGGCGTTGTCGGACCTCTCATCGAGGTGCCGGTCCTCGTCGGGCTGGTCTACGTGTCGCTCTGGACGGCCCGGAAATGGTTCCACACTGACCCGTACTCGGGTGAAAGGTTGCCATCATGAATGTTACATTGACCGCTGAGGAGACGTGCAGTCCTGTCAGCACGCACGCGATCGGCCAGGACGCGGCGTCATCGGTGGCGTCCACGCTGAAGGCGCTGTCGGACCCACTGCGACTGCGGATGCTGTCCGCGATCGCCTCAGACCCCCGCGGGGAATCCTGCGTCTGCGACCTCGCCGAGCTCGCCGAGGTGTCCCAGCCGACCGTGTCGCACCATCTCAAGGTCCTCAAGGATGTCGATGTGCTGACGTCCGAGCGTCGCGGCACCTGGGTCTGGTACAAAATCAACCCGAACCGTCGCCGCGCGGTCACCGCACTGCTCGACTCCTTCGCACCCGCCACCGTCGCCGCACCCTGGGCGGACGATGCCGCTGATGAGGCACGCCGACCAGACTTCGACGCCCGCGTCACTCATCTCGCCGACGAGCTGGCCGCCGAGATCCCGGAACTTGACTCAGCGACTGTCCTGACCATCGTGCGGGAGTCATACACCGCCCTCGCTCGCACCGCGCGTGTGACCTCAGCACTGATCCCGCTCACGGAGCGTTTCGCGCGTCAGCGGCTGAGCGATCTCACCCGAGACCGTGACACGGCAGTCCCGCAAGTGCTGTTCGTCTGCGTTGCGAACGCCGGCCGCTCACAGCTCGCCGCCGCCCTCGTCAACCAGATCGCTGACGGCAAGGTCATCGCCCGCTCGGCAGGATCCAGCCCCGCAGACGTCATCCACCCGCACGTTCGATCCCTGCTCGCCGAGATCGAGGGCGATGACGCCGCCGAGCGGTTCCCGAAGCCCCTCACCGACGATGCTGTCCGCGCGGCCGATGTCGTGATCACCATGGGGTGCGGCGATGTCTGCCCGATCATGCCCGGCATCCGCTACGACGACTGGGCCGTCGGAGACCCAGCACTTGCGTCCCGCGAAGGCGTCGGAGCCATCCGAGACGACATCGCCGCCCGCGTCCGCACTCTCGTTGACGATCTTCTCAACTGACCACTTCTCAAAACCTGGAGCCACCATGACCGACACCGCTAAGCCTTCCGTCCTGTTCGTCTGCGTCCACAACGCCGGCCGCTCGCAGATGGCCGCCGGATTCCTCCGCGACATCGCCGGCGACCGCATCGAGGTCCGCTCCGCCGGCTCCATGCCCGCCGACCAGATCAACCCCGTCGCGGTCGACGCGATGGCCGAACTTGGCATCGACATCACCGCCGAAGCCCCCAAGGTGCTCACCACCGAAGCTGTGCAGGCCTCTGACGTCGTGATCACGATGGGCTGCGGCGATGCCTGCCCGTTCTTCCCGGGGAAGCGCTACGAGGACTGGGAGCTTGACGACCCGGCAGGTCAGGGCATCGACTCCGTGCGTCCCATCCGCGACGATATCCGTGGCCGCATCGAGCAGCTGGTGAGCGAGCTCATCTAGCTCCGGTATGGCCTGCTGAGCGCGAATAGTTCTCTCGGGAATACTTCTCTCCGCCGACACTGCACCGATCCCGAGTCGGTCTGCCACCCCGGGGCGAAAGTTCTCGAGCACGACATCGGCGGTCGCGATGAGCGCATCCGCGCATTCACGCCCGTCAGCCGCAGCGAGGTCGAGCGCGACGCTTCGCTTGCCGCGATTCACCGCGTGGAAATACGCGCTGGAGCCGGCGACGAAGGGCGGGCCCCAGGTGCGAGTCTCATCGCCGACTCCGGGCATCTCGACCTTGATCACATCTGCGCCCAGCTCGGCCAGCGTCATCGTCGCGTACGGGCCTGCCAGGAGTCGCGTGAAGTCGATGATGCGGATGCCTTCGAGTGGGCGAAAGTCCGCGGGCTCGTGATCGGGCATCAGGCTCCTGTCTCCGTTGACGACACCTCCCACGCTAGAAATTGGATACACGCATCCGCACGGCATAATCCACATGAATATATGCTTGAGACTCATGAATGATTCGCTCGAGGTCGCAGGTGACAACCTCACGGCAGACCTCACCCTTCGCGAGTTCTCCTATGTGCTTGAAGTCGCCGAACGGCGCAGCTTCACAAACGCCGCTCTCGAGATGCATCTGTCGCAAAGCGCGCTCAGCCGGGCCATCAATGAGACCGAGCGGCGTCTGGGCACGCGACTGTTCACCCGCACGACCCGGGCCGTCGACCTCACGCCGGAGGGCGTCGAGTTCGTCCGCCTGGCGAAGCGGCTCCTCGCAACGCATCGACGGACTCTCAACGAGTTTGCGCTTTTCCGCCAGGGGCTGAGCGGTTCGGTCCGTGTGGCAGCCCTCCCATCCGTCGCCGCGATACTGCTGCCCCCACTCGTCGCGCGACTCCAGTCCGAGAGACCCGGCATCGCCCTGTCCGTCGACGACACCCTCGCCCATGTCGCGATCGATCGACTCCTCGCGGGCGAAGTGGACTACGCCCTGACAACGGATGACTGGCTCCCCGAGGGTGTGACTTTCACACCGCTGACCAGTGACCGCTTCCGGGTCGTGTTCCGCGAGGATCATCCGTTCCACGAACGTTCGGAGGTGACATGGCAGGAGTTCGCCGACCAACCCGTGGCCATGTTCGGCGCCTCCAGCAGCATCCGCACGCGCACAGATCGCGTGCTCACCGACCTGGGCTTGTCGATTTCCACCACGATCGAGGCCCAGAACATCGCCGTCGTTGCGGGTCTCGTCGCGGCTGGGCTCGGTGTCGCTGCCGCTCCAGAGTTCGTCATTCCGCTGATGAAGTTCGCAGACCTCGAATCCGCCACGCTCACCGAACCGCTTGCCGAGCGCCCACTCGGGCTCGTGTCGGTGCCGGATCGGGCCACCTCTCCCGCCGCTCGAGAGTTCGCCCGCATCCTTCGCGAGGTGGTCTCGCGACCGGTACACGATGAGTCCCCGCCGGCCGCACGGATTAGGCTGGACGGGTGAGCAGATTGGTCGTGGAGACCCGCGAGATCGACCCCGTCGAAGACCTCCTGGCCTACGCCGATCCCGACGCCCCGCTGGCCTGGCTGCGACGCGGAGACGGCATCGTCGCGATCGGCGCCGGCGTGCCCGGACCGGGAACGATGCGCGAGATCCGCGTTCCCGCGATGCCCGAGCCCTCGCCTGCCGGCACGCGCACCGCTGCGGCCGCAGACGCCTGGCGCGCGCTCGTCGCCGAGGCCGAGATCGACGATCCGGTCCGCCTACCGGGTACGGGACTGGTAGGTTTCGGCGCACTCGTGTTCGACGAGCGCTCGGTGCGCGAGAGCGTCATCCTCGTGCCGCGGGCGGTCATCGGCCGCCACGAGGGCCGCTCATGGATCACCCGCATCCGCGGCGACCACGACCTGCCCACACCGGAAGCCGTGCCCCTGCCGTACGGGCCGCACTGGGCGGGCACGCTCGGCCCCGGCGCGCAGACCGCCGAGGGCTACCAGGATGCCGTGCGGCGCGCGCTCGACGAGATCGCCGGCGGCGCCTACAGCAAGGTCGTACTCGCCCGCGACCTCACCGGCACGATCCCGGCGGGGGCGGATGTGCGCCGGCTCGCCCGCGCGCTGTCCAGCGACTACCCCGACACGTGGACCTTCGCCGTCGACGGGCTCATCGGCGCGAGCCCCGAGACCCTCGTCACGAGCCGCGGCGGCCGCGTCACGGCGCGCGTGCTCGCCGGCACGACCGCCCGCGGCGCCGATCCCGACGGCGACACGGCGGCATCCGCCGACCTCGCCTCGAGCACTAAAGACCTCGACGAGCACCAGTACGCCGTGCAGAGCGTGCTGTCGGCGCTGCGCACGCACACCCGCGCACTGGCGGCCAGCGAGCAGCCGTTCACGCTGAGGCTGCCGAACCTGTTCCACCTCGCCACGGACGTGGAGGGCGAGCTGTCCGACGGATCGACGGTGCTCGACCTCGTCGGCACCCTGCATCCGACCGCCGCCGTGGCCGGCACTCCGACGGATGCGGCGATCGAGGCGATCCACCGCATCGAGCCCTTCGACCGCGGCCGCTATGCGGGGCCGGTGGGCTGGCTCGACGCCGACGGCGGGGGCGAGTGGGCGATCGCGCTGCGCTGCGCGCAGATCGGCGCGCCGCCCGCACGACGGCACGCGGAGTACTCCGACACGATCCCCGTCACCGCGTATGCGGGCGCGGGCATCGTCGCAGGCAGCCATCCGGAATCGGAGCTGCTGGAGACCCGGGTGAAATTCCGGCCCGTCGTCGACGCCCTCGCGTAGCGCATCCCGCCACGATCCGCCTACACGCGCGAGCCGCCGCGGAAGGCGCCGCGGGTGTCGAGGGCGAGCTCTTCGGCATCCATCGCGTCGATGAGCTCGCGCATCACCTCTTCGTTCAGGGTGCCCGCGTCGCGCTCGGCGATCAGCAGCTCGCGGCGCACCTCGATCCACCCCTTCGACAGGTGCTCCATGTACTCGGCGAACTCGCGCTGGTGCTTGCGGGGATCCAGCGAATCCTGCGCCTCCTGCGCCTTGTCGGTGCCCGACTCGACGCGCAGCAGACGACGGATGAACACGTCGAACTGTTCGATCTCCTCGCGGCCGTGCTTCTCGATCCACTCATCGCGCTTGGTGCGCAGGTAGTCCTTGCCGGCCTCCTTCGTGCGCGCGCGGACGGCGGCGAGCTCCCGCTCGTCCTCCTCGTCCTCCGTCGTGTCGTCGGCGAGCCCCAGCATGCGGATGAGCCAGGGCAGAGTGAGCCCCTGCAGCATGAGGGTCGCGACGGTCACCATGAACGCCGCGATCACGATCGCGTGCGAAGCCTCGGCATCCAGCGCGGCGAGGTCGGCGGCGGCGAGCGCCGTCGCCAGCGTGACCACACCCCGCATGCCCGACCATGAGATCACGGCCTTGTCGCGCCAGCTGAGCACGGGGCCCGCCTGCCGGTCGTACTCCGCCATGGTCATCGGCGGCGTACGGCGGCGCGGGTCATCCGACCCGCGCGCGGCCATCGCCGCGATACGCCCGCTCTCGAGCCCCCGCTCCCACAGCCGTCTCTTGCGCCCGGCCCACATGCGCCCCCACGCCTCGGAGGGGAAGATGAACAGCGGTCGCACGAACAGCACCACCAGCAGCACGGCGCCGGCGAGGCTGAGCACGTCGAGCACGGATTCGCTGCCCAGATCGCGCAGCACCCGGGTGAACTGCAGGCCGATGTACGCGAATACGTACGCCTCGAGCAGGAAGTCCGCCGACAGCCAGATCGGCCCCTCCTGCTGGCGTGTCGTGTACGTGGTGCGCGGGGAGTGGAACCCGACATACAGCCCCATGGCGACGACGGTGAGCACGCCCGAGCCCTGCAGGTGCTCCGAGATGGCGTAGGCGCCGAAGGGCGCGAGCAGCCCGACCGCGCTGATGACGACGGGATCGGACACCCGGATGCGCAGCTGATGCACGGCGGCGCCGAAGACGAGACCGACGATGACGCCCACACCCACGGCGAGCGCGAACTGCCACACGCCGTCCCACACGGTCAGCGCGGCGCCCGCGACGATCGACGCGAACACCCGATACAGGGTCAGCGAGGTGGCGTCGTTGATGAGGCTCTCCCCCGACAGCACCGTCATGATGCGGCGCGGAAGACCGAGCTTGCGTCCGATGGCGGCCGCCGAGACCGCGTCGGGCGGCGCCACGATCGCCCCGAGCAGCAGGGCGCCCGGGAGGGTGAGCTCGGGCATGATCCACCATGCCACCAGGCCCGCGGCGACGGTGGTCACGAGCACGAGGCCGATGCCGAGCCGACGGATCTGCGGCATGCTGCGCTTGAAGTTGACGAACGAGACATCCAGCGCCGCGGAATACAGCAGCGGCGGGAGGACGAGGTTCAGCAGCACGTGGCCGTCGATGGTGATCTCGTGGATGAAGGGCAGGAACGAGGCCAGCAGGGCGACGAGGGTGACCAGCAGGGGTGCGGGCCAGCCTCTCCATCGTGCGAAGGCGGAGACCGCGACGGCGCCGACGATCACATAGAAGAACTCGACATCCATGTCGAAAAGGGTACAGAACCGTGACCTTCCCACGGCGGGATCAGCGGGAATCGGACATGGCCCGGGAATCTGCGGCGCTCGCGAGGCGTTGGCGATGAGGATGACTCCCGCACTCTCCGTCCTCGACCTCGTGCCCGTGCGCACAGGGCAGACCAGCACCGAGGCCGTGGCCGCCTCGCTCGACCTCGTGCATCGCGCCGACGAACGGGGGCTGCGCCGCTACTGGTTCGCCGAGCACCACAACATGCCGGCCGTCGCCTCCACCGCCCCGCCCGTACTCATCGCCGCGGCGGCGGCGCGCACGAAGCGCATCCGGGTGGGCTCGGGCGGCGTCATGCTGCCCAACCACGCCCCGCTCATCGTGGCCGAGCAGTTCGCCGCACTCGAGGCGCTGGCCCCTGGCCGGATCGACCTCGGCATCGGCCGGGCGCCGGGCAGCGATCCCGTCATCACCCAGCTGCTGCGGGCATCCGGCGCGGCGGGCGACGTGGAGCGTTTCCCTTCGCACGTTCAGGACATCGGGATGCTCCTATCGGCCGAGGGCGCGACGGTGGAGTTCACCAGCGGCGGCACCTACTCCGTGCACGCGACCCCCGCCGCGACCGGCACCGCCGAGGTGTGGCTGCTCGGCTCCAGCGACTACTCCGCGCAGCTGGCCGCCTCGCTCGGCCTGCCCTACGTCTTCGCCAACCACTTCTCCGGCGCGGGGCTGGAGCGGGCGCTCGAGCTGTACCGCGGCGGGTTCCAGCCGACCGAGGCGCATCCGCATCCACTGACCTTCGTCACCGTGAACGCCGTCGCCGCGCCCACGGCCGAGGAGGCCGAGCAGCGCGCACTGCCGCAGCTGCGGATGATGGCCCGGCTGCGACTGAACCGCCCGCTCGTCGCGCTGGAGACCGTCGAGGAGGCGCGGGCCGCGCTGCAGGAGAACCCGGATGCGCAGGAGCGGCAGATCATGGACGCCGCCCGCGCGCGCTGGCTCGTCGGCACCGGCGAGACGGTCGCGGCAGAGCTGCGCGCCTTCGCCGAACGGCACGGGGTCGACGAGATCATGATCTCGCCCGTCGCCGGGTCGTTCGACGCCGAGCCCCGCGACCGCGCCCCGGGCCGCGTGCAGACGGTCGACCTCGTCGTCGACGCGCTCGACGGCTGAGCCGCGCTCACCCCTTGACGGCACCCCCGAGCCCGGCCGAGCGCAGGAACACCGACTGGAACGCGAGGAACATCGCGATCGGGATGAGCGTGGCGATCGCGAGCGCGGCGAGGAAGACGTCGAGCTCGGTCTGCGACTGCACGGCCGGAAGCCGCACCGACAGCGGCTGCACGGCGGGGTCGCGCAGCACGAGCATGGGCCACAGGTAGTCCTTCCACGCCGCGATGATCGCGAACACCGACACCACGCCCAGGATCGGCTTCGACATCGGCAGCACGATCGACCAGAACAGCCGCACCGGGCCCGCGCCGTCGGTGCGCGCCGCCTCGAACACCTCTCGGGGCAGCGCATCGAAGAAGCGCTTGACGAGCAGGATGTTGAAGGCATTGGCCGCCATCGGCAACCACACGGCGAGGTAGTTGTTCAGCAGCGATTGCCCGATCAGCGGCGGATGCACGATCGTCAGGTACAACGGCACGAGCAGCACGACCCCGGGGATGAACAGGGTCGCCAGCACGAGCCCGTTGAGGATGGGCGCGTAGCGCGGTCGCAGCACCGAGAGCCCGTACCCCGCGGTCGTGGCGACGAACAGCTGGAACAGCCAGGCGCCGGCGGCCAGCGCGATCGTGTTCCAGAAGTACTGCGAGATGCCGATGTCGTTCCATGCGGCGGCGAGATTCTGCCAGTCGATGCCGTTCGGCCACAGCGCGAACGGCTGCTGCAGGGTGTCCTGCGTCGGGGTGACGGCGGCCTTCATGAGCCAGAGGATCGGCCCGAGCCCCGCGATGACGAGCGTGACGAAGAGGAAGACGTGCGTGAACGCCATGCCCGTGCGGATGCCCGGCTTTCGCCGATCGGATGCCGAGACGATCGTGCGCTCGGCCTCGGCATCCGCCGGGCGGGCGGTGCGGGCGGTGCGGGCGCTCATGCGGTGCTCCATCGGGTGGTGAGTCGGAAATACAGGGCGCTGAGCAGCGCCAGGGCGATCGCGAGCAGCACCGACACGGCGGTGGCCTCGCCGTACGCGCCGCCCAGACTGTTGCGGAACGCCTTGTCATAGATGTAGAGCAGGATGGTCCTGGTCGCGCCCGCAGGGCCGCCGCCGGTGAACAGGAACGGTTCGAGGAACACCTGCGCCGTCGCGATGATCTGCAGGATGAGCATGATGAACAGGATCCCGCGCAGCTGCGGCAGGGTCACGTGCCACACCTTGCTCCAGATGCCCGCGCCGTCGACCTCGGCGGCGTCGTAGAGCTCGGGCGGCACGCCCAGCAGAGCGGCGAGGTAGATGATGATCGATCCACCAGCTCCGGCCCACGTCGCCTCGAGCACGAGCGAGGGCATGGCCTGCACGGCGTCCTGGATCCACGGCTGCGGCGGGATGCCGACCACGCCGAGCACGGTGTTGAAGACGCCGTTCGCATCGGCGGAGTAGAAGAACTTCCACAGCAGGACGGCGACGACCGGCGGGACCACCACAGGCAGGTAGGCCAGCGCCGAGTACAGGCCCTTGGCTCGGCGGACCTCGCTCATGAGCACGGCCATGAGCAGCGGCACGGGGAAGCCGAACAGCAGGGCGAGCGCGGCGAACCACAGCGTGTTCATCGCGGCCTCGCCCAGCAGCGGATCGGTGAGCACCTTCGCGTAGTTGGCGAAGCCGACCCAGTCCGCCGTGATCAGGTTGGTCTTCTGCAGGCTCATCAGCACCGACTGCACGATGGGCGACCAGCTGAACACCGCGAACACGACGATCATCGGCGCCAGGAACAGCAGGTTCCACAGCCCGCCGCCGCGGTACCAGGTGGCAGGCGTGCGCCGGAGCCGCGCGCGAACGCGCGGCTCCGGCGACGTGGGGGTCCGAGCCGTCACTGATCCAGCAGCGCCTGCGCGTCGGACTGCGCGTTCTTCAGCAGGGCGTCGATATCGGCGTCCTGCTGGGTGAGCACGGTCTGCACGACGGTGTCGAGCAGGGCGTAGACCTCCTGCGTCTTCTTCTTCGGCTCGCCCACCGGCGTCTGCTCCCAGATGTCGTCGATGAACGCACTCATCTGGTCGCGCGGTACATTGATGTACGGCTCGATCCAGGTCAGCGACTCCTCGTACTGCTCGCGGCTGAGCACGGGCAGCAGCGGGGTGCCGACGGCCTGGCCGGAATCGGCGAGCGTCTTGGCATCGGCGACCGCAGCATCCTCGTCGAGCAGCTTCTGCATGTAGTACCAGTCGATCCACTCGACGGCGGCATCGACCGTCGTCTCATCCGCCGTGGGGCTGATCACCGCGACATCGCCGCCGCCGAGGGTGCCCGGATCGTCGCCCTCGACGGGCACGACTCCGAGGCCGTACGTCTCGGGCGCCATGCCGAAGTCGCGCACGAGGGCGGTGTACACGTCGGATCCCGACGTGTACATGCCGAGGTTGCCCGCGGCGAACTCCTGGTTGATCGTGCCCCAGTCCAGGTCGAACCGGGCCCCGAACGATCCGTCGGTCCACCGCACGTCGTGCAGGAACTGCAGCGCCGCCTTCGTGGCGTCGTTGTCGATCGTCGAGGTGGCCGAGCCGTCGGCCTCGTCGACCTGGGTGCGACCGCCGCGGGCGACGGTGGCCGCGGTGAGCTGCCAGCCCCCGGTGTTGTTGGCCGCCATCTGCGCGTACCCGGCCTTGCCGGTCTTCTCGGTGATCTGCTTCGCGTACTCGCGCACCTCGTCCCACGTCGTGGGCGGGGCGTCGGGGTCCAGACCCGCTTCGGCGAACAGCTCGCGGTTGTAGTGCAGGCCCATGGCATACGCCTGCCGCGGGAAGCCGTAGAGGTGGCCGTCGTCGCCGGTGACGCCGTCGAGGATGACGTCGTTGAAGGCATCCGTGTAGCCCAGGCGCTCGATGGCGTCGGTCACGTCGGTGAGCTGGCCGTTCTCCAGCAGCGTCTTGGTGTCGGTGAAGGGAACGGTGAAGACGTCGGGGAGAGAACCGCCCGCCAGCTGCACGGCGAAGGTCGGCCCCTCCCATTCGTATTCGACTCCGATCACGTCGATGTCGGGATGCTCCTTCTCGAACTGCTCCTCCTGCGCGGCGAACGCCTCGTACGCCGCGGCGTCGGCGCCGGGCGGGAAGGTGGCGACGCGCAGCTGCACGCGGCCGTCGCCTGCTCCCGCCTGTCCGGTGCCGCAGCCGGCGAGCAGTCCGGCGGCGGCGAGCAGCACCGTGCCGGTGAGCAGGACCTTTCGTGGTGACCTCATCGTCATACCTTTCGTGTGCGGGCGGCGCGTGGTGCGGTCACGCCGGTGATCCCAGATGGTCGGCGCCCGCGAATGCGGACGCCCCCTGCAGCCAGACGGCGGTGTCGCCTGGCAGCAGGTGGTCGGTGAGCTCGTCGCTGGCCAGCACGGCGGATGCGGCCGGAGGCAGCGGGATGGGGGCCTGGCCCATGTTCAGCACGCAGGCGAGATCGCCGCGGCGGAAGGCGAGCACGTCGTCGCCGAGGCCCTCGATCCAGGCGAACGATCCCGAGCGCAGCGGCTCGAGGGTGCGGCGCAGGTGCAGCGTGCGACGGTACAGCGACAGCATCGACGACGCGTCTGCGTCCTGCGCCTCGACGGTGCGGGCCGCCCAGTCGTCCGGCTGCGGTAGCCACGGCTCGCCGGTGCGTCCGAACCCGTACGGCGGCCGGTCGCCCGACCACGGCAGCGGCACACGGCATCCGTCGCGGCCCGGATCCACCCCGCCGGAGCGGAAGTGCATCGGATCCTGGATGCTCTCGCGCGGCAGATCCTCGACCTCCGGCAGGCCCAGCTCGTCGCCCTGGTAGATGTACAGGCATCCGGGCAGCGCCGCGACCACGAGGCTCACGGCCCTGGCGCGCCTCGTGCCGCGCTCCAGGTCGGTGGGTGTGCCGAAGCGCTTGTCGAGAAAGGCGAAGCCCGACTCCTCGCGCCCGTAGCGGGTGACGGGGCGGGTGACGTCATGGTTGGAGAGCACCCACGTGCTCGGCGCGCCCACGGGCGCATGGGCGTGCAGGGTGCGCGCGATCGACTCCCGGAACGCCGCGGCGTCGTACGGCTGCGTCATGAAGTCGAAGTTGAACGCCGTGTGCATCTCGTCGGAGCGCAGGTAGGCGGCGAAGCGGTCGACGTCGTCGAGCCAGATCTCGCCCACGAGCACGCGCGGCGGCGTGTAGCCGTCGGCGACCCGCCGCCACGACCGGTAGACGTCGTGCAGCTCGTCGCGATCCTGGGCGGGATGCGTGCCGTCGGCGCTCTCGCCGACCTCGGGCAGCGCCGCATCCTTCACCAGCAGGGCCGCCGAGTCGATGCGCACCCCCGCGACGCCGCGGTCGAACCAGAACCGCAGCACGTCCTCGTGCTCGCGGTGCACATCGGGATGGTTCCAGTTGAGGTCGGGCTGCTCGGGGGTGAACAGGTGAAGGTACCACTCGCCCGGGGTGCCGTCGGCGCCGACCGTGCGCGTCCACGTGCTGCCCTGGAAGCTCGACTCCCACCGGGTGGGGATGACGGAGCCGTCCTCGCCGCGCCCGGGGTGGAACCAGAACCGCTCGCGCTCGGGCGAGCCGGGGCCCGCGGCCAGCGCCGCGCGGAACCACGGATGCTCGGCGCTCACGTGGTTGGGCACGACGTCGATGATCGTGCGGATGCCGAGCTCTGCCGCATCCGCGATGAGCGCCTCGGCGTCGGCGAGCACGCCGAACCAGGGATGGATGTCGCGGTAGTCGGCCACGTCGTAGCCGCCGTCGGCGAACGGCGACGGATACCACGGGGTGAACCAGAGGGCGTCGACGCCGAGCGCGGCCAGGTACGGCAGCCGCTCGCGCACGCCGCGCAGGTCGCCGATCCCGTCGCCGTCACCGTCGGCGAAGCTGCGCACGTACACCTGATAGATCACGGCGGTGCGCCACCAGTCGTCGGCGTGGCCGGTTGCCTCGGTGTCCATCGTGCTCCTCGATCGGGCGATCGGATGATCGCTGCGACAAAAGTAGCTTTCCGGATACTTAAATGCAAAAACGTAACGAACTTACGTAATTTGCTGATTATTGCAGGGCGACGCCGTGCCGCCGTGTTCATTCGCCGAGGTCACGGACCGGGGATCAGCCCCGCAGAGGCGCCGTCGACCCGCGGAGCACGAGCTCGGGCTCGAAAAGCAGCTCATCGGTCGCGCTCGCCGTGCCCGCGATCTGCGCCAGCAGCAGCTCCACGGCGGCGCGCCCCATCGCCTCGATCGGCTGGCGCACCGTCGTCAGCGGCGGCTCGGTGCAGCTCATCAGGGCGGAGTCATCGAAGCCCACCACCGACACCTCACCGGGCACCGAGACGCCCCGCCGACGGGCGCAGCGGATGGCGCCGAGGGCGAGCGGGTCGCTGGCGCACACGATCGCCGTGGCGCCACGGTCCAGCAGCTTCGCCGCCCCCGCCTGACCGGATTCGAGCGCGTAGTTCCCGTGCACGACGAGGCTGGAGTCGAGCGGGTCGCCCAAGCTCGCGAGCGCCCGCTCGGCCGCCGTGCGCTTGCGCCGCGACGGCACGTGATCGGAGGGGCCGAGCAGCAGGCCGATGCGTCGATGCCCGAGCTGATGCAGGTGCGAGACAGCCTGCTCGCCCGCCGCCGCGTCGTCGGCCGCGATCGCGGGGAACGGCAGGCTCTCGACCCGCGCGTTCACGAGCACGGTGGGCAGGTTCACCTGCCGCAGTCGGTCGTAGTGCTCGTGCGGAGCATCCGCCTGGGTGTACAGGCCGCCGAGGAAGATCACGCCCGACACGTGCTGGGCCAGCAGCAGATCGACGTAGTCGGCCTCGGTGATGCCGATGCCCCCCGCGTTCTGCGTGCAGAGCACGGGGGTGTAGCCGTTCTGCGCGAGCCCGCCGCCGACGATCTCGGCCAGGGCGGGGAAGATCGGGTTGGTCAGCTCCGGCGCCACGAGCCCGACCAGGCGCGCGCGCTCGCCGCGCAGCTTGGTGGGCCGCTCGTACCCCAGCACGTCGAGCGCCGTGAGCACGGCCTGCCGCGTGGCCTCCGAGACCCCGGGCTTGCCGTTGAGCACGCGAGAGACCGTGGCCTCGCTCACGCCGACCTTCTGTGCGACCTCCGCCAACCGTCTCGTCATGCGCACATCCTATGCAAACCGCTTGCGCGCCGACGCAAAAAAACGATTCTGAGGTGTTGCTCGGAATATCCCTCGCGTTGACGCGTTCAGATTGATAAGACTACGCTCAACTTTGTAAAGTTGATAGCAGCCAACGCAAGTTTGACTGTCCGTCCGATCAGGGAGAACCAGGATGCCTGACAACACGACGCCGAACGACGGCACCAGCGCGTTCGACGAGTTCCTCGCCCGCTACCTCGCCGGCGAGCGCGCCCACGAGCAGCGCTCCATCGACCTCGCGCGGTTCCTCAGCGCACGCACGCAGGAGATCCTGCAGCGCGCGGGACGCTTCGCGCTCGAGCGCGGCCAGCGCGAGCTCGACGCCCTGCACGTGCTGAGCGTGCTCGTGCGCGACGACTCCGTCGCCTCCGCCGTCGCACGGATCGGCTCCGACGCGGGTGCGATCGCACACGCCGCCGAGGCGGGCCTTCCCGCCGCCTCGGAGGCCGCCGACGTCGACGGCGCCGTCGTGACGCCCTCCGTGCAGCGCGCCCTGTTCCACGCGTTCCAGGTCGCGCGCGCCTCCGGCTCGACCTACGTCGACCCGGAGCACCTCTTCTTCGCCCTCGTGCTCGCGCAGGACACCCCCGCCGGGCGCACGCTGGCCGACGCCGGCGTCACCGCCGAGGCGCTCACCCAGGGCGCCCGCGAGACGGTCACCCCCTCGGGTGCGCCGGCGACGGGCGCGGATGCGGCATCCGGCACCGCCTCCGAGACGCCGATGCTCGACCGCTTCGGCACCGACCTCACCGCGCTCGCGCGCGAAGGGGCGCTCGACCCGGTGATCGGCCGCGACGACGAGATCGAGCAGACGATCGAGATCCTCAGCCGCCGCACCAAGAACAACCCCGTGCTCGTCGGCGAGGCCGGCGTCGGCAAGACGGCGATCGTGGAGGGTCTGGCGCGCGCGATCGTCTCCGAGGCCGTGCCCGAGCAGTTGCGCGGCACCCGCGTGGTTGCGCTCGACCTGCCCGCCATGCTCGCCGGCGCCCGCTACCGCGGCGACTTCGAGGAGCGCCTCACCGGCACCATGGACGAGATCGCCGCGCACAGGGGCGAGATGATCGTCTTCATCGACGAGGTGCACACCGTCGTCGGCGCCGGAGGCGGCAGCGAGGGCGCCATGGATGCGGGCAACATCCTCAAGCCCCGCCTCGCCCGCGGCGAGCTGCACCTGGTGGGTGCGACGACGCTGAAGGAGTACCGCACGATCGAGAAGGACACGGCCCTGGAGCGCCGTTTCCAGCCGGTGAAGGTCGGGGAGCCCTCGGTGGAGGATGCCGTGGCGATCCTGCGGGGCCTCGCCCCCGCCTACGCCGAGCATCACGGCGTGCAGTACACGGATGCCGCCCTTCGCGCCGCCGTCGAGCTGGGCGACCGCTACCTCACCGAGCGTGTGCTGCCCGACAAGGCCATCGACCTCATCGACCAGGCCGGCGCCCGACTGCGGCTGCGTCTCGGGGTGCCCGCGGACACCGAGGCGCTGCGCGCGCGTCTGGCGGAGCTGGAGGCCGACAAGAACGCGGCCGTGAGCGCGGAGAAGTACGAAGACGCCTCGCGCATCCGCGACGCCATCGCCGAGGTGCAGGAGAAGCTCGATGGGGCGACGTCATCCGCTCCGGCGACGACCGCATCCGAGGATGCCCGATCCGACGAGGCCGTCGTCGACGAGGCGCAGATCGCCGCCGTCATCAGCCGCGCCACAGGGATCCCGGTGAACCGGCTCACCGAATCCGAGCGCGACCGGCTGGCCGTGCTCGAAGACGAGCTGCACGCCCGCGTGATCGGGCAGGACGACGCCGTGACCGCCGTGGCCAGGGCCGTGCGACGCAACCGCACCGGCATGGCCGATGCGCGCCGCCCCGTCGGATCCTTCCTGTTCCTCGGCCCCACCGGCGTCGGCAAGACCGAGCTGGCCAAGGCCCTCGCGGCGTCGCTGTTCGACGACGACCAGGCGATCATCCGCTTCGACATGAGCGAGTTCGGCGAGCGCCACACGGTCTCGCGTCTCGTCGGCGCCCCTCCGGGATACGTCGGCTACGACGAGGCCGGGCAGCTCACCGAGCGCGTGCGCCGCAATCCGTACGCGATCGTGCTGTTCGACGAGATCGAGAAGGCACATCCCGACGTGTTCAACCTGCTGCTGCAGGTGCTCGACGACGGGCGGCTCACCGACGGCCAGGGCCGCACGGTCGACTTCCGCAACACGGTGATCGTGATGACCTCGAACATCGGCTCCGAGTTCCTCGCTTCGCGCTCCGGGGCGCTGGGCTTCGTCGCCGACGGCGGCGGGGACACCGGCTTCGGCAGCGAGAAGGAGCTGCGCGACCGGGTCATGGGCAAGCTCCGCGAGGCCATGCGGCCGGAGTTCCTCAACCGCATCGACGACATCGTGCTGTTCCGCAAGCTCGACCAGACCCAGCTGGAGCGCATCGTGCGGCTCATGCTCGGCGCGACCGCCGCACGGCTGGCCGCGCGCGAGGTCTCGATCGACGTCACGGATGCCGCCGTGCGCTGGCTCGCCGAGCACGGCTACGAGCCCGAGTACGGGGCGCGTCCGCTGCGCCGACTCATCCAGCGCGAGGTCGACGACCGCATCGCCGACCTGTTCGTCACGGGTGCCCTCGGCGACGGCGGCGCGGTGACGGTCGATGCCGACGACACCGGGATCGCCGTGAGAACAGCCGCGCTGGCGACAGCGGCCTGATCGCCTCGGCGTTGCGGCGCACAGCGGCGGTGCTCCGGCGCACTACTGCGTCGGGGCACCGCTGACGAGGCTGCGCAGCCAGTCGCGCGCCTCGACGAACACGTCGTCGGCGTAGCGGTCGGGGTAGTTCACGATCTTGCGGTCCGCACGCGGGTACGACCCGAGGAACACCACGCCGGGGCTGAACCGGCGGATGCCGAGCAGCGCATCCGCCATCCGCTCGTCGTGGATGTGACCGTCGGCGTCGAGCACGAACCGGTACCGGCCCAGCGCATCGCCGATGGGGCGCGACTGCAGCAGAGACAGGTTGATGCCGCGGGTGGAGAACTGCTCCAGCAGCTCCAGCAGCGCGCCGGGGTGATCCTGCGGCAGCTCGACGATGAGCGACGTCTTGTCGGCCCCCGTGGGCGGAGCCGGGGCGATCGTGCGGGTGACGAGCACGAACCGGGTGACGGCGTTGTCGTTGTCGCCGATGTCGTCGGCGAGCACGGTGAGGTCGTGGTGGCGCACGATGCCCGGCGCGGCGACGGCGGCATCGGCGGGCAGCGTGCCGTCGAGGATGCCCAGGGCCGAGGCGACGTTGCTCGCCGCCGGCACGTGCTGGTGCGAGGGCAGCGTCTCGCCGAGCCAGCGGTGGCACTGCGCATAGGCGACCGGATGGGCCGCGACCACGCGCACGTCGTCGAGCGCGGTGCCGGGGGCGGCCACGAGCATGAAGTCGACCTTGACGAGGTACTCGCCCACGATGCGCAGGCCCGGCAGCGTCGCCAGCGCGTCGAGCGTGGTGGTCACCCCGCCCTCGACGGAGTTCTCGATCGCGATCATCGCCGCGTGGCTGCGGCCCTCGAGCACGTCGGCGAGCGCCTCGCCGACGTTGTGCACGGGCCGCCAGTCCTGGCCGCGCGCCTCGGGCACCTGATCCAGGGCCGCCTCGGTGAAGGTTCCCGCGGGTCCGAGATAGCTGTACGTGCGGCGTTCGGTCACCCGACTCACTGTAGTCCGGCACGGATGGCGGAGTCCCACCCGTGTCCGCAGTACAGATGGCTGAGCCTCACTCCGCCTCCGCGGGACGGATGGCTGACCACAGTTGCCGGACGCCCCTGATTCGGGGCGTGTCCGCTCGAAACCCGCCGAATCGTCCGCCATCCATCCCGCCGATCGTCGAAGCGCTCAGCCGTCCGTCCCGCCGACCTCCGACGCATTCAGCCATCTGTCCCCACGAGGATGCGATCCACACACTTGCGGGGGCAGACTGTTCCCATGACGAGCCGTGCCGGCCTCCCCGCGGAGGAAAGTGACCTCATCGACGTCGACGCCCTGATCGCGGCGTACTACGACCGGGCCCCCGATCCGTCGAATCCCGCCGAACAGGTCGTGTTCGGCACGAGCGGGCACCGCGGCTCGTCGCTGTCGGGCAGTTTCAACGAGAACCACATCCTCGCCACGACGCAGGCGATCGTCGACTACCGCACGGCGCAGGGCATCACCGGACCGCTGTTCCTCGGCCGCGACACGCACGCCCTCTCCCGCCCCGCCGAGCGCAGCGCGATCGAGGTGCTCGTCGCGAACGGCGTGGAGGTGCGGGTCGATGCCCGCGACTCGTGGGTGCCGACCCCGGCGCTCAGCCACGCCATCCTCACCCACAACCTCCGCACGCCCGACGGCGCCTCGGCCAGGGCGGACGGCATCGTCGTCACCCCGTCGCACAACCCGCCCCGCGACGGCGGGTTCAAGTACAACCCGCCGCACGGCGGCCCCGCCGACACGGATGCGACCGGATGGATCGCCGAGCGCGCCAACGCCCTCATCGCCGCGGGGATGGAGGGCGTGCAGCGCATCCGCTACGCCGACATCGACGCCGCCCGCATCGGTGCGTACGACTTCCGCGACGCCTATGTTCGCGACCTGCCTTCGATCATCGACGTCGATGCCATCAAGCGCGCGGGGGTGCGGATCGGCGCCGACCCGCTCGGCGGGGCCTCGGTGGAGTACTGGGCGCTCATCGGCGAGCTGTTCGGTCTCGAGCTCACCGTGGTGAACCGCGAGGTCGACCCGACCTGGCGGTTCATGACACTGGACTGGGACGAGAAGATCCGGATGGATCCCTCCTCCCCGAACGCCATGGCGTCGCTGGTCGCCAAGCGCGGCGACTACGACGTGCTCACCGGCAACGACGCCGACGCCGACCGGCACGGCATCGTCACCCCGGATGCGGGGCTGATGAACCCGAACCACTACCTCGCCGTGGCGATCGACTACCTCTTCTCGCACCGGCCGTCGTGGCGGGCGGATGCGGCGGTCGGCAAGACTCTCGTGTCGTCTATGGTCATCGACCGGGTCGCCGCCTCGCTCGAGCGCCCGCTGCTGGAGGTGCCGGTCGGCTTCAAGTGGTTCGTGCCGGGGCTGCTCGACGGCTCGGTCGCCTTCGGCGGCGAGGAGTCGGCGGGAGCGTCGTTCCTGCGCACCGACGGCACCGTGTGGTCGACCGACAAGGACGGCATCCTGCTGTGCCTGCTGGCCGCCGAGATCATCGCCGTCACCGGCAAGACGCCCTCGCAGCGCTACGCCGAACTCGAGCAGGAGTTCGGCGCCTCGGCCTACCAGCGCATCGACGCCCCCGCCACCCCCGAGCAGAAGGCGGCCCTCGCGGCCCTCGCGCCGGAGTCCGTGTCGGCGGTCGAGCTGGCGGGCGAGCCCATCACCGCGAAGCTCTCGCACGCGCCGGGCAACGGAGCCGCGATCGGCGGGCTCAAGGTGCAGACCGAGCACGCCTGGTTCGCCGCGCGCCCCTCCGGCACCGAAGACGTCTACAAGCTGTACGCCGAGAGCCTGCGCGGCCCCGAGCACCTCGCCCAAGTGCAGGACGAGGCGCGGACCGTCGTCGCCGCCGCACTGAACTGAGCGCGCGTCAACGCACGGGGCTCAGCTCACGACGGCGTCGGCATCGAGCGCCTGTAGCCGGCTGATCGGCGTGCTCACGACCTCGCGCGCGTTGCGGACGGCCGCCTCGTCCTGCGCATCGTAGAAGCACAGGCACTTCTGGGTGTCCTCGCGCACGTAGGTGCGCAGGAACGAGACATCGTCGAGGGTGTCGTACAGCGGCGACTTCTCCTTCTTGCGCGCGAGGTACTGCTCCATCGTCACCTCGGCGGGGATGTCCCACTCCACGAGGTAGCCGGCACCGGCGCCGCGCTCGCGCACCTGCTCGACCGTGGCGCCCACGATCCGCACGGGCACCGCCTCGGTGATCGAGGCGACGCCGGGGAGCGCGGCCGCGTCGAGCACGACACCCGCGCAGTCGTCGCCCTCGAGGATGAGGTAGACCCGCTCGTGACCCGCGGGAACCTGGGCCTCGACCAGCGTTCCGCCAGACGACGCATAGGCGGCGGCCACGGCCTCGATGACGGTCGCGGCGCTCTGGCGACCCGGCTCGCTCAGTTCGGCCTCGACGAGAAACAGGCCCATGCGGTCCTCCGTTCCGGAGCCGGCGGCTCCTGCGCGTGCGGCCGGAATCGGCGGCACGGGATGTCAGTGACTAGACAGGTCTGTCTAGTCACCGCCCAGCGTATCCGATCGACGCCCGACGCTCCGTAACATGGTGACGTGACCACGCTCACTCCCGCCGCCGACCGCCTGCTCCAGTCGGCCAGCCGCCTGTTCTGCCAGGAGGGCATCCGCCCCGTCGGCATCGACCGCATCCTCGCCGACGCCGGCGTCGCCAAGGCGACCCTCTATCAGGCGTTCGGCTCGAAGGAGGCGCTCATCGTCGCCCACCTCGAGCGCCGCGACATGGCAGACCGCCAGGCGTACCGCGCGCACATCGCGTCCATCCCCGCTGGTCCCGCGCGGCTGCTCGCCTCCTTCACCCTGGCGGCGCGGCGCACCGCCGCCGACGGCTTCATCGGATGCGTGTACCTCAACGCGCTCAACGAGTTCCCCGAGCCCGACGAACCCATCGGCCGCGCCGTGCGACAGCACCGCGACTGGGTGCAGGAGCAGTGGCGGGATGCCGTGAGCGCCCGCGACGACGCCGAGCGGATCATCGCCGAGGCGCAGGTCGCCTACGACGGCGGGCTGCTCGGCTCGAAGGTCGAGCACTCCCCCGCGCCCATCGAGCTGGCCGGCGAGATCGTGCGCACCCGCCTCGCCGCTGCAATCTGACGTCACACGAGCACAGACGGGTCTGTCTGGTTGTTACGCTCGCCCCATCCCCCGAGCCGCGATCGCGGCGCACGCGACTGGAGCAGCCGTGACCGACACCACCCCGCCCGGCGAGCAGACGCCCGGATCCGCCCCGATAGCCGAGGTGCGCGACGCCGGCGTCGTCCGCGGCGGCACCGAGGTGTTCTCTGGGCTCGACCTCGCACTCCTCCCCGGCGAGCTGCTCACGATCGTCGGCCCCTCCGGCGCGGGCAAGTCCACGCTGCTGTCGCTGCTGTCGGGACTGCTCGCCCCCACCGCCGGCACCGTGCGCCGCCCCGAAGACGAGGGCGGGTCCACCCGCGTCGTGTTCCAGGATGCGCATCTGCTGCCCTGGCGCACCGCCGCCGAGAACGTGCGCCTGGGACTGGAGTACCGCGCCAACGGCGGGCACGGACTCGGCCACGCGCGGGATGCGGATGCGACCGTCGCCGCACTCCTGGCGGACCTCGGGATCGCCGAGCTCGCCGATCGCCTTCCCGTGCAGCTCTCGGGCGGTCAGGCCCAGCGCGTCGCGATCGCGCGTGCCGTGGCGGCCCGGCCCAGCCTGCTGCTGCTCGACGAGCCGTTCTCGGCACTCGATCCGCTCACCCGCGCCGACACCCAGGCCTGGCTGCGCCGCGTGCACGAGCACCGCGGACTCACCACTGTGCTCGTCACGCACGACCTCGCCGAAGCCGCGCGCCTCGGCGACCGGGTGGCCGTGCTGCGGCCGGGGCGGGAGGGTCTGCACATCCTCTCCTCCGACGGCGACGACCACGCCGCCCTCGAGGCCGAGCTGCTCGCGCGCTTCGCCGACGAGATCGGCGACGACGAACCCGTTGACGACGCCGTCCTCACCGGGGCGCCGAAGCCCGCCCGGTCGCGGCGCGAGTTCCTCACCCTCGCCGGCGCCGGTGCCCTGCTGGCGCTGCCCGTCGTCGCCGCGGGCACCGTGCGGGGCGGATCCGCCTCGGCCGAGCCGAACGCGGGAGGCGTCAACCCGGATGCCGGACCCGCCCGTGATCCCGACGCGCCCCGAGACACCCTCCGCATCGGCTATCTGCCCATCACCGATGCCGCCCCGCTCCTGCTCGCCCACGACTCCGGCGCCTTCGCCGAGCGCGGCATCGACACTCCGACGCCCACATTGTTCCGCGGCTGGGCGCCGCTGGTCGAGGCGCTGCAGGCCGGCAGCGTCGACATCGTGCACCTGCTCATGCCCTCTGCCATGCAGCTGCGCTATGAGGCGGGCGTGCCGGTGAGCGTGCTCGCCTGGAACCACGTGAACGGCTCGGCCGTGACCGTGCGCCCCGACGTCACCGACATCGCCCAGCTCGCCGGCACCACCTTCGCCGTGCCCGGCTGGTACTCGGTGCACAACGTCGTCTTCCAGCAGCTGCTGCGGGATGCGGGCCTCACCGCCGTCATCAACCAGGAACCGAGCGTCGAGGCGGGCACCGTGCAGCTCGTGGTGCTCGCCCCCGCCGACATGCCCGCCGCGCTGGGCGCCGGATCTGTGTCGGGCTACATCGTCGCCGAACCCTTCTGCGCGGTCGCCGAGGTTCAGGGCGTGGGCCGCATCCTCCGCTTCACCGGAGATGTGTGGCGCGAGCACGCGTGCTGCGTGACCGTGGTGCGCGAAGATCTCGTGACCGGCGACCCCGACCTGGCCCAGCGCGCCGCGGATGCCGTGGTCGCCGCCCAGCGGCTGATCCTCGATGACCGTGCGGCCGCCGCCGAGCGCCTGAGCGCAGGCGGTTACCTGCCCCAGTCGCCCGAGGCCATCGCCAAGGTGCTCGTGGAGCACGGCGAGGAGCACTACGTGGAGGACGGCGCGATCCACCACCCGGAGTGGGAGCAGTCGCGCATCGGCTTCCAGCCGTACGCCTACCCGAGCTACACCGAAGAGCTCGTGCGGCAGATGCGCCTGACCACCATCGACGCCGACACCGCATGGCTGGATCGGATCGATCCGGCCGCCGTGCACACCGACCTCGTCGCCGTCGACATCAACGAGCGCGCGATCGATGCTGCGGGTGGCCTGTCGCAGTTCGGCGCCACCGCCACCCGCACCGAGCAGGTGCAGCCGTGAAGGCGCTGGCGCGCATCGGCGTGCTCGCCGCGACGGTCGTGCTGTGGTGGCTGCTGGCCGATGTCGTCTTCGCCGGCAACCCCGTCGTCTCGAAGATGGGGCCGATCAGCACGGTGCGCGCGCTCGCCGGCCTCGTCGTCGACCCGCAGTTCCTGGATGCGATCGCCGTCTCGCTCGGACGGCTGCTGGCCGGTCTCGCGATCGCGCTGGTGATCGGCATCCCGCTCGGCATCCTGTTCGGCTCGCGCCGGCTCGTGGAGGACGCGGTGAACCCCGTCGTGCAGTTCTTGCGGATGACCTCGCCGCTGGCCTGGGCGCCGCTGGCGATCGTGCTGCTCGGCGCGGGCACGGGAGCGGTCATCGCCCTCGTCGCCCTGGCCGCCGTGTGGCCGATCGTGCTGGGTGTGGCCGGGGGCGTGCGGGCCTTGGATCCTGGGCTGAACCGGGTCGCCCGCTCGCTCGGCGCGACGCGATGGGAGGCGTTCCGCTCCACGGCGCTGCCCGCGCTGGCGGCGCCCATCACCGGCGCCGCCCGCGTCGCACTCGGCATCGCGTGGGTCGTGATCGTGCCCGCCGAGATGCTCGGCGTGGCGAACGGGCTGGGGTACGCGATCCTCAATGCGCGCGACAACATCGACTACTCGGGGCTCGCGGCCACGATGCTCGCCATCGGCATCCTCGGTTTCCTCCTCGATCGCATCTTCCGGGGCGTCCACCAGCTCGCGCCCGGGCGAAAGGACCAGACATGACCGCCGCCCTCGCACGCAGCCGCGACGACATCGTCGCCGCGAGCGCCGCCCGCGCCGCCACCACCGCCGGTGCCGTCGACGGCGCCGAATCGGAGCCGCTGCACGACACGCTCGCCGCCTACGCCGCGATCGGCGCGCTCGGCGCGGGCGTCGATCGCGACGACGACGACCTCTCCGATGCCGTGGCCGTGCTCTCTGCCGTCGCCGGCGAGTGCATGAGCACGGCCTTCTCGCTGTGGGCGCACCGGATGGTCACCGAGTACGTGCGCGCCTCGGCTCTTCCTGCCCGCGACGAGCTGCTCGACGAGCTGGTGTCGGGGCGGCGTGCGGGCTCGATCGCGATGGCGACGGCGCTGCAGGAGGCGGCCGGTCTCGGCGCCGTGCCGACCCTCGCCGCCCCCGATGGCGAGGGCGGATACCGGGTGTCGGGCCGCATCGCGTGGGCGTCGAACATCGCCGAGGGCACGCTCGTCGTCTTTCCCGCGCGGGTGGTCGCCGAGGGCGCGGAGGCGTCTGCCGACGATGGAGCCCGCGTCATCCTCGTGACCACCGTGGGCGAAGACGGGCTCACGACCCGCCCTGTCGAGGATCTGCTGGCGCTCGGCGCGACGCGCTCGGCGATGCTCGCCTTCGACGGGCTGCACGTGCCTGCAGGGAACGTGCTGGCCGAGTCGCTGGCCGCCGTGGCCGCGCAGCGCACCACGCACTTCTTGCTGCAGACCGCGCTGTGCCTGGGCCTTGCCCGCCGCTCGCTCGCGGAGGCGGGCGAGCGGCTCGGCGGCCCGAACCAGGTGCTCGGCGGATTCCAGACCCGGCTGTCTGCCCAGGCCGAGGCCCTGACGGCCGACCTCGACCGCTTCGCGCGGAGCGCAGATGCCGTCTCGCCGCGCGAGGTCACCCTGCTGCGGTTCGAATCGGCCCGGCTGGCGAACGCCGCCGCCCGGCACGAATCGGCGCTCACCGGCGGGCGCGGCTTCGTCACGACCTCGGCCACCAACCGTCGCCTGCGCGAGGCGAGCTTCCTTCCCGTGCAGTCGCCCAGCGAGGTGCAACTGCTGTGGGAGCTGGAGCAGTTCGGCGACCGCCTCGCCGACGCCTACACGATCTGACCGGCACCCGCTCCCGCGAGCATCCGGCGCAGCGCGGCCGCTTCGCGGGGCAGGAGCGCGGGATCGTCGTCGGGAATGAACTCCAGCAGCACGTCTCGCGGCGGCGCCGGCAGGGCCGCCGCGTGCGCGAGCACGGCCGTCCACAACGACTCCCGGGTCTGAAGGGGATGGCGTTCGTCGTCGGGCCACCAGGAGAACGCGTGGATGGCGCTCACCTGCCCCGCAACCGCGGCGAACTCGTCGCGCGCCACCGCATCCGGCGCTCCGACCGTCGGCTGCCAATAGCTCGTCAGCGCGGGATGATCCACCTCGGCGAGGAGGCGGAGCGTCGCCTGCGGAGTGTCGGCGAGCGTGCCGCCGTGGTATTCCAGCGCGAGGGTCAGACCCCGTTCTGCCGCGGCAAGCGCCGCATCCGCCACCCGCGAGGCGACCTGCGCGCGCTCCTCGGGCGTCGCCTCGGCAGAACCCACGGAGCCGGCCCACACGCGCACGCGGTCGGCACCCAGCGCCTCTGCCGCATCGAGCCAGGGCGCGATCTCCTCCCCCGCTCCCGCACGGAAGTACGAGCCGTACGAGGCGACGGCGATGCCCGCATCCGCCGTGATCCGGCCGACCTCGGCGGCATGGTCGAGATCGCCCGGCGGCACGTGCGCATCACCGGCCCATTCGATCGCGGCCAACCCCGACTCCGCGGCGAGCGCCGCGATGTGCGCGGGTTCGAGAGCACGGAACGTCACCGAGCACAGCCCCGACCGGATGATCATCCACCCACCCTGACATGCGCTGCCGCGCGGCGGCAGCGTTCAGCGACCGAAGTCGTCGAGCAGGGCGAGGAAGTGGTCGAGGTCTTCGACCGACCAGGAGCGCAACCGATCGCCGAGGCGGCCCTCGTAGGCGGCTCTCGCCTCCGCCACCCTCTCCTGGGCGAGCGGCGTGGCGACGAGTCGACGCATCCGCCGGTCGTCGGGATCGCGCACGCTCTCGATGAGCCCCAGCTGCTCCAACTGGCGGACATGACGACTGATCGCCGACTTGTCGGTCTGCAGACGTTCGATGATCTCGCCCGCCGTGGTGGCCTTGCCGCTGACGATCGAGGTGAGCACCTGGTAGCCCAGCGGCTGCAGTTCGGGATGCACGGTGGCCGCGGCCTCGCGCCACCCGATGCGGATGCGCGCGAACAGCCGGCCGAGCTCGTGCTCCACTCGCGCGACGGCCTGATCGAGCGACGAGCCCGTGGCGTCATCGGATTCGGCACTCATGCCGCCAGTGTACGGCCGCGCCCCGCCATCGGAACGTCCGATGACGGGGCGCGAGAATCGTGCAGAGGGGTCAGACCTCGGCGAGGAGACGGAACACCTTCGACGCCGCGCGAAGCTCCTCCGGCGTCAGCTCGGCGAGGATGCGACGCAGGCGGTCGACGTGGGCGCGCCGCACCCCGACGAGCGCAGCCTCGGCCTCGGCCGTCGCGGTGAGCACCCGCAGCCGGCCGTCGTGCTCATCCGGACGAGAGGCCACGAGCCCGAGATCCTCGAGCATCCGGATCTGCCTGCTGACGGCCGACTTGTCCAGCTCGAACCGCTCGGAGAGCAGGTGCGCGCTGGCGCTGCCGGCGCGGGCGATGTGCGAGAGCAGCTTGTACCCGGCCGGCTGCAGATCGGGATGGATCCGCGCCGCGGATTCCTTCCACAGCGACCGGGCGCGCGTGAAGATGAGGTTCAGGTCGCCCTGGAACTCGGCGAGCACCTCATCGAGATCCTCGTCGTGCGCCACGCTCTCGACGGTCGCCATGTCAGCGCCCCCGCTCCTCGTCGTCGCGCTCGAGCACGGCCACGGGGCGCTCGGTCTGCGTCGCCGCATCCGAGTTGCCGATCAGGACGCTGCCGGTGTTCAGCGACGCGGCCACCTCGGCCTCGGCGACCTCGATCACCGACTCCTCGGCCTGCGCGCGCAGCTGCTCGGCGGCGTTCTTCGTCGACAGCGGCTTGTTGCGGATGAACGCGATCGCGATCACGGCGAGCACCGCGAGCGGGATGGCGACCATGAACGCCTCGGCGATGCCGTGGCCGTACGCCGACTCCACGATGGTGCGGATGGTCTCGGGCAGCTCCGACATCTTCGGCACATTGCCCGTGGAGAGGCTCTTGAGCGCGTCGATCTCATCCGGCGAGGTGGGCGTGAAGCCCGACAGGCCGTCGGTGACGTGCGTCGCCACGCTCGTGGACAGGATCGAGCCCATCACCGTGACGCCGATGGTGCCGGCGATCGTGCGGAAGAAGTTGACGTTCGACGAGGCCGCCCCCAGCTGCGTGGGCGGGGTGTCGTTCTGCACGATGAGGGTGAGGTTCTGCATGACCATGCCCAGACCCGCGCCCAGCACCACCATGAAGGCCGCCACGAGCGGGAACGGGGTGTCGTAGCGCAGCGTCGACATGAGGCTGACGCCGGCGACCGTGAGCACGGAGCCGGTGATCATCCAGCCCTTCCACTTGCCGAAGCGGCTCACCAGCTGGCCGATGATGATCGACGAACCCATCTGGCCGATGATCATCGGGATGGTCATCAGACCAGACTCGGTGGGCGTGGCGCCACGGGCGAGCTGGAAGTACTGCGCGAGGAACACCGAGGTGGCGAACATCGACACGCCGATCGCGATCGAGGCGATCACCGAGAGGGTGAAGGTGCGGTTGCGGAACAACGACATCGGCACGATGGGTTCCTTCACGAAGAACTCCACCGCGATGAAGGCGAGGATGGCGACCACGGCGATGACGCCGAGGGTCAGGCTGGTCGAGGAGTCCCAGTCGAACTGGTTGCCGCCCATCGACACCCAGATGAGCAGGGTCGACACGCCGACCGCCAGCAGCACGATGCCCATGTAGTCGATGGAGACGCGCGCCTTGTCGGGCTTGGGCAGGTGCAGCGTGAACTGCAGCAGGAGGAGGGCGATGACGGCGAACGGCACGCCGACGAAGAAGTTGGCCCGCCAGCCCATCGCGTCGGTGATGAATCCGCCCAGCAGCGGTCCGCCGATCGTGCCGAGGGCCATGATGCCGCCGACGACGCCCATGTACTTTCCGCGCTCGCGCGGCGAGATGATCAGGGCGACGGCGATCATGACGAGCGACATGAGACCGCCCACGCCGAGGCCCTGCACGACGCGCACGGCGATGAGCATGTTCATGTCGGTGGAGAAGCCGGCGATCACGGTGCCCACGGTGAACAGGGCGAGCGAGAGCTGCACGAGCACCTTGCGGTCGACGAGGTCGGCCAGCTTGCCCCAGATGGGGGTCGAGACGGCGGTGGCCAGGAGGCTGGCGGTGATGACCCAGGTGTACTGGGACTGCGTGCCGCCGAGGTCGGCGACGATGACCGGCAACGAGGTCGAGACGACCGTGCCCGAGAGCACGGCGACGAACATGCCGACGATGAGACCGGAGATGGCGGTGAAGACTTCACGCGCGGAGCGCGGCGATTCCACGGATGGTGCGGTGACGTTCAAAAGGGGATGCTCCTGAGTAGGAAAGGTTGATCTTGCTCAACCATAAATCATTAGTTGATTCTTTGCAACTGATGATGGACGTCAACCATTCCCGATCCGGCGGAATCCGTCTCGGCCGCGCGCGGCACTACCGTGAAGGGGTGAGCATCGAGCGACTCGGCGCCGGCGTCGTGAAGCGGAGCACGCGGCTCGCCGACGGGCGCGAGCTGTTCTACTACGACGATCCGGGCACGACCCTGCCCGCCGAGCGCCGCATCGACGCCCGCACGCTCGACGCCCGTCCCGACACGGCCACCATGCGCTTCGACGTGCTCACCGGCGACTGGATCTCGATCGCCGCCGCACGGCAGAACCGCGCCTTCCTGCCGCCCGCCGAGCTCGACCCCCTCGCCCCGCAGACCCCGACGAACCCCTCCGAGGTGCCCGACCGTTACGACGTCGCCGTGTTCGAGAACCGCTCGCCCTCGTTCGGACCAGGACTGCCTGGCGCGGATGCGGCACCTCTCGATCCGCAGCCCCTCGGCCTCGATGCCACGGCACCCTCGTTCGGACGCTGCGAGGTCGTGTGCTTCTCGCCCGAGCACGAGGGCTCGTTCGGCACGCTCACCCCCGTGCGCGCGCGCACCGTGATCGAGGCATGGGCCGATCGCACGGCGGCGCTGTCGGCCCTGCCCGGCGTCGCCCAGGTGTTCCCGTTCGAGAACCCGGGGGCGGGAGATCGGCGTGACGCTGCCGCATCCGCATGGCCAGATCTACGCCTACCCCTTCCTCACCCCGCGCACCCGGCGCCTGCTCGAGCGCATCGCGGCCTACGAGGGCGCGCATCCCGGGGCGGATCTGTTCGCCGACGTGCTCGCCACCGAGCAGGCCGGCGAGCGCGTCGTGCTGCGCGGCGAGCACTGGACCGCCTTCGTGCCCTTCGCCGCACGGTGGCCCGTCGAAGTGCACGTGCTGCCGCATCGTCACGTCGCCGACTTCGCCGGGCTCACGGCCGCCGAGCGCGATGAACTCGCCCCGTTCTTCCTGCGCCTGCTGCGCGGCGTCGATGCGCTGTACGACTCGCCCACCCCGTACATCGCCGCCTGGCACCAGGCACCCGTCGCGACCGGGCGCGACACGGTGCGGATGCGCCTCGAGCTCACCTCGCCGCGCCGTGCGGCCGACAAGCTCAAATACCTCGCCGGCTCCGAAGCCGCGATGGGCGCGTGGATCGGCGACATCACCCCCGAGACCGCCGCCGCCCGGCTGCGCGAAGCCGTCGAGGGCGTGAGCGCCTGATGGATGCGGCATCGGCTGCGCGCCTCCTGCTCGCCTCACTCACCGAAGCGCCCGCCGCAGGGGTCTGGTCGGCGCCGGGTCGTGCCAACCTCATCGGCGAGCACACCGACTACAACGACGGATTCGTGCTGCCGTTCGCCATCCCGCACCGCACCGCGGCGGCCGTCGCGACGCGGCCGGATGGACGCATCCGCGTCGCCTCGACGTTCGCCGATGCCCCGGTCGAGGTCGCCCTCGAGGAGCTCGACCGGCTGTTCCCCTCGGCCGTGCCGCGCGTGCCGGAGTGGGCGGCGTATCCGCTGGGCGTGGCATGGGCGCTGCGCGCGCTCGCCCACGCCCCCGCAGCACTCCCGGGGCTCGATATCGCGATCGCATCCGATGTGCCCGTGGGCGCGGGTCTGTCATCATCGGCCGCGATCGAGAGCGCAGTCGGGGTCGCGCTCGACGACGTGTGGGAGCTGGGGCTCGACGCCGTGAGGATCGCCGGCGCCGGGCGGCGGGCCGAGAACGAGGCCGTGGGCGCGCCGACGGGGATCATGGACCAGATGGCGTCGATGCTCGGCGAGCCGGATGCCGCGGTGTTCCTCGACTGCCGATCGCTCGCGGCGCGCACCGTGCCGTTGAGGGTGCGCGAGGCGGGACTGGACGTGCTCGTGATCGACACGCAGGTGCGCCATGCGCACGCCACGGGCGGGTACGGCGAGCGCCGCGCCGCCTGCGAACGCGGGGCGGCGGAGCTGGGCGTGCCCGCGCTGCGCGATGTGGCCGTGGACGATCTGGACCGTGCAGCCGGCCTGCTGGATGAGACGACCTTCCGCCGCGTGCGCCACGTCGTGACCGAGAATCAGCGCGTCCTCGACACGGTCGCGGCGCTGGAGGCTGAGGGCCCGCGCGCGATCGGTGGGCTGCTCATCGCCTCGCATGCCTCGATGCGCGACGACTTCGAGATCTCCGTGCCCGAACTCGACCTCGCGGTCGACACGGCGCTCGCGCACGGGGCGATCGGGGCTCGGATGACCGGCGGCGGGTTCGGCGGCGCGGCCATCGCGCTCGTCGACCACGAGCAGGCGGATGCCGTGGGCGCGGCGGTGCGCGCATCCTTCGCCGCGGCCGGCTTCCGCGCGCCCCGCCTGTTCACCGCCCCGCCGTCGGCAGGCCCCCGCCGCGACGCCTGAGCTCACCTGGAAGAATGGCAGGCGCGCATCCGCGCGAGGAGAGGAGACGCATGTCCTGGCTTGTCACCGGCGGTGCCGGCTACATCGGATCGCACGTCGTGCGTGCGCTCACCGGAGCCGGGATGACGGCGGTCGTGCTCGACGACCTCTCCAGCGGGCGTCCATCGTTCGTGCCTGGCGACGTCACGCTCGTGGAGGGCAGCATCCTCGACCGTGAGCTCGTGGAGCGCACGCTGCGCGAGCATGCGGTGACCGGGGTCATTCACGTCGCCGGCTTCAAGTACGCCGGGGTCTCGGTGCAGCGCCCGCTGCACACCTACGCGCAGAACGTCGAGGGCACGCGCATCATCCTCGAGGCGATGGCGGCCGCCGATGTGTCGAACATCGTGTTCTCCTCCAGCGCCGCCGTCTTCGGCACACCGGATGTCCCGCTCGTCGAGGAGGACACCGCCAAGCGCCCCTCGAGCCCGTACGGCGAGTCGAAGCTCATCGGCGAGTGGCTGCTGCGCGACCAGGCGATCGCGACGGCCGCCTCCGAGCATCCGCTGCGGCACACCTCGCTGCGCTACTTCAACGTCGTGGGCTCGGCCGACCCGAGCGTGTACGACGTGAGCCCGCACAACCTCTTCCCCATCGTGTTCGAGGCGCTGCTGGCGGGCACGACCCCGCGCATCTTCGGCGACGACTACGACACCCCCGACGGCACGAACGTGCGCGACTACGTGCACGTGGGCGACATCGCGCTCGCGCATGTCGCCGCGGCGAAGCGCCTGGAGTCGGGCGAGCCGATCGAGGCCGCCTACAACCTGGGCTCGGGCGACGGGCTGAGCGTGAAGCAGATCATGGATGCGATGGTGCGGGTCACCGGCATCGAGTTCGTGCCCGAGGTCGGGCCGCGCCGCCCCGGCGACCCGGACCGCATCGTCGCCACCGGCGCGCTCGCCGCCCGCGATCTGGACTGGCGGATGCGCCACACGGTGGACGAGATGGTCCGCTCCGGCTGGGAGGCCCGCCGCAGCGCGGGGTGAGACTATCCTCCTCCTCCCCTCCCCGCCCCCTCCGTTCCTTTCCCCTCCCGCGAGTGCGCGGCTTGTCGGCGAGTGCACGGCTTGTTCGCGGAAAGAGCCCGTGCATTCGGCGATAGTCCGCGCACTCGGGATGCGGACGCCCACGGATAGGCTCGACGGATGCTGATCCGAGAGGCGACCGTCGACGACGCGCACGGCATCGCCGTCGTGCACGTGCGGTCGTGGCAGGCCGCGTACCGGGGGCTCATGCCGCAGGCGGTGCTCGATGACCTCTCCGTCACGCAGCGCGAGGAGGGGTGGCTCCGCATCCTCTCCGGCGACGCCCCCGACGGTGCGGCCGCGCACCGCGGCCGCACGATCGTCGCCGAGCGCGAGCGGCGCATCCTGGGGTGGGCGTCGTTCGGCGAGGCGAGGGATGCCGACGCGCCGGCCGGAGCCGAGCTCTGGGGCGTCTATGCGCATCCCGAGGCGTACGGGCAGGGCGCGGGGCACGCACTGATCACCGCGGTCGAGGCGGCGTTCCGCGCCGAAGGGCACGCCTCGGCGTACCTGTGGGTGCTGGCGGGGAATGCGCGCGCCGAGACGTTCTACCAACGCCACGGCTGGCTCGAGGACGGTGGCGTGAAGGTCGACGAGCGTCCCGGCCTGCGGCTGCGCGAGCGTCGTCGCGTCCGCCGGCTCGCCTGATCCCCGCGCCCCCGCATCCACTCGCGTCCGTTGCTTCCCGAGGTAGCACTTTCTGCCGCATCGTGCCGCACTGTATGGCGTGTCCTGTCACCTCCGGAACGTAGATCGCCACGAGGTCACACGAGATGCCGCTCAGGCGGACGCACCGACCTCCGGGCGCCGATACGCTGGCGGGTATGAGTGCATCTGGGCCCGTGGTCACCACTGCATCCGGGCCCGTGCGGGGGATGTGGCGGGGCGAGCCGGGCGCAGCCGGATCGTCGGCGGCCTTCCTCGGCATCCCCTTCGCAAAGGCGCCGACCGGGTCACGACGGTTTCTCGCCCCCGTGCCGCCCGCACCCTGGACCGAGGTGCGCGACGCGACCACCTACGGCCCCACCGCGCAACGCGGCGACACCGGGCCCACGCTCATTCCCGAGCCCAGCATCCCCGGCGCCTCGACGCTGAACGTGAACGTGTTCACGCCCTCGCCCGCACTGTCACCCGACGGCGCGGGCCTGCCGGTCATGGTGTGGATCCACGGCGGCGGTTACGTCGACGGCTCACCCGCGAGCCCCTGGTACGACGGGCGCGCCTTCACTCGCGACGGTGTCGTGACGGTGTCGATCTCGTACCGGCTCGGCTTCGACGGCTTCGGGTGGATCGACGGCGCGCCCGCCAACCGCGGGGTGCTCGACTGGCTCGCGGCGCTGGAGTGGGTGCAGCGCAACGTCGCAGCCTTCGGCGGCGACCCCGATCGCGTCACGATCGCCGGGCAGTCGGCCGGCGGCGGTGCCGTGCTGCGGCTGCTCGGGATGGAGCGCGCCCAGCACCTGTTCGACGCCGCCATCGCCCTCTCGCCGGCGCTGGCCGACCTGCCGCGCAAGCGGGTGCAGGCGCGCAGTCGCCGCCTGGCCGAGCTGGTCGGATGCGCCCCCGATCTGGCCGGCTTCCGCAGCGTGCGCGAAGGGATGCTTCGCAAGCACCAGCCCGAGGCCTCGCTGCTCGGCGCGAAGGGTCTCGCCGCGGCCACGGCTGTGCTCACCGATGGACTCCCGTGGGGTCCCGTGATCGACGGGGATGTGCTCTCGCGCCCGACCGTCGAGGCACTTCGAGCAGGCGTCGGATCCGACAAGCCCCTGCTGCTGGGCGCGACTGACGACGAGTTCACGATGGCGCTCGATAGGGCACGGAGCACACTGCGGCTCATCCCGGCGCCGCTGCTGCTCGGACGCTTCCTCCGCGACCGGCGGGTGCGGCGGGCGTATCTCGATGCCAACCGCCCGCAGCGGCGCAAGGGCACGGCGGCGGTGCTCGGGCGCTACGTCACCGACACGGTGTTCCGCGCCCTCGTCGCCCGCGTGGCCGAGGCGCGCCGCGATGCGGCGACGTGGGCGTACCGTTTCGCGTGGGTGTCGCCGACGAAGGGCTGGTCGTGCCATTGCCTCGATGTGCCGTTCTGGTTCGACTGCCTCGACGAGGATCACGTGCCCGCCATCGCGGGCGATGCGCCGCCGCAGAGCCTCGCGGATGCGATGCATGGTGCGGCTGTGGCGTTCGTGCGTGACCACGATCCGGGGTGGCCGCAGTGGCGGACCGATCCGGGCACGTCTCGCGTGTTCGATGCGGACCCGGCGACGGCGACGGTGTCGGCGACCGCCTACGACGACGCACTGCCGCTGGTCTGAGCATCCGGACGCATGACCGTCACCCTCGCGACCGGTACGGCTGGCTGAGCGTCCCGCCCCTCAGAGGTACAGCTGACTGAACCTCCCACACCCCACGGGAACGGATGGCTGAACGCCGACCAGCGAAGCCGCGAGATTCTGCGGGTTCCCCGGCTCCGCGGGGGTGGTTCTCAGCCATCCGTCCCCTGAGCCTCAGCCATCCGTCCCCGTGGATGACGAGACCTTCAGCCATCCGACCCGGTTCAGTCGCGCATCGGCGCCAGCAGCGGTACGTCGTACCGGTGCGGGGTGCCGAAGCGGTGCGCCGTGATCGACACGGCCTGCTCGCGCACGAAGGTGAGCAGTTCCACGCGCCCGGCCGCGACGACGGGGTTCGCATACAGTGCGAGGCTCGGCGATCCGCCGACCGCCTCGGCCGTCTCTGATGCCGCGGTGCCGATGAGTCGCACGCGTCCGTCGCCTACTGCGAGCCGCCCGGCGTGCGCCGCCCAGGCCTGCGCATCCTCGACGGTGACGACGACATCGTGCGCCCCCAGCCAGGTGCGCACGGCCGCAGGCAGGGGCGATGCGGCGCTCACCGTCACGCGCGAACCGGCGCGGATACCGGTGGCGGCCACGCGCACGAGCTCTGCGACGCGCTCCCCCTCGTACCGCACCGTGACGGGCACAGCCTGGTAGCGCAGCACGTTGTGCTCGGTCTCCAGTCCGCTCGGATCGTGCACCGCACCGAACTCGGCGGCCCACGCATCCTGGTCCGTGACCAGCGCATCACGAAGCCATGCGGCGTCGTCGCCCTCCACCAACTCCGCAGCGGATGCGGTGAGCGCATCCGGCGCCGTCGCACTGCGCACGGGGGCGTCGTCCCAGTCCGACAGCCCCACGAGGTAGTTCGGCCCTCCGGCCTTCGTCCCCGCCCCGACCGACGACTTCTTCCATCCGCCGAACGGCTGACGCTGCACGATCGCTCCGGTGGTGCCGCGGTTGACGTAGACGTTTCCCGCTTCGATACGTGAGAGCCAGCGCTGGATCTCCTCCTCGTCGAGCGCATGCAGGCCGGAGGTGAGCCCGTAGTCGATGTCGTTGACGATGTCGATGGCGTCATCCAGCGTCGCGGCGGTCATGATGCCCAGCACGGGTCCGAAGTACTCCACACGGTGGAACTCGCTGCCGCGGGCGACGCCCTCGCGGATGCCGGGCCGCCAGAGCGCGCCCGCGTCATCGAGCCGTTGCGGCTCGATGATCCAGCGCTGTCCCGGCTCGAGCGTGGTGAGCGCGGAGAGCAGCTTGCCTTCGGCGGGGCCGATGAGCGGCCCGATCCGGCTCGTGCCGTCTTCCGGGGCTCCCACCGCGTAGGCACCGACGGCGTCGATCAGCTGCCGGCGGAAGCGCCCCGAACGCGCCGCGGAGCCGACCAGGATCACGAGGGATGCGGCCGAGCACTTCTGCCCGGCGTGACCGAAGGCGGAGTACGCGACGTCTTTCGCGGCGAGATCGAGGTCGGCGCTGGGCGTGACGATGATGGCGTTCTTGCCGCTCGTCTCGGCCAGTAGCGGAAGGTCGGGGCGGAAGCGGCGGAAAAGCTCGGCCGTCTCGTACCCGCCGGTGAGGATGATGCGTTCCACGGCCGGATCGCTCACGAGCACCTCGCCGAGCTCACGCCCGTCGAGCTGCACGTACTGCAGCACATCGCGGGGAACCCCCGCCTCCCACAGCGCCTCGACCATGACCGCGCCCGAGCGGCGTGCCTGCCGGGCGGGCTTGATGATGACGGGCGAGCCTGCCGCCAGGGCCGACAGCGTGGACCCTGCGGGGATCGCCACGGGAAAGTTCCACGGCGGGGTCACGACGGTCAGCCCGACCGGACGCATCGTCGCGCCGTCGACGTCGGCGAGCCGACGCGCGCTCTCGGCGTAATAGTGGGCGAAATCGATCGCCTCCGACACCTCGGGGTCACCCTGCTCGAGCACCTTGCCCGCTTCGGATCCCATGACCTCCAGCAGATCGGCGCGGCGCTTCTCGAGCATGTCGCCGGCGCGGTGCAGGATCGCCGCGCGACCCTCCGCCCCCAGCGCGCGCCACGCCTCGCCCGCGGCCGCGCCCCGGGCGATGGTCGCCGCGACCTCGGCGGTCTCGACGAGGGTGTTCGCGGCGACGGTGTCGTTTCCGAGGGTCGACGACGCCATCCGTCCCCGGATCGCGTCGCCCCACGCGCGGTTGGGCGCGAGGCTCGGATCGGTGTCGGGAGTGTTCGCGAATCCGTCGGCCGGCGCGGGCTCGGCCTGCTCGGTGCGGTTCTGGGTGCGGTTCGGTGCCGGCGTCTCGGCGGGAACCGTCTCGACGGAGGCGAGGAAGCGCGCCTTCTCCCGTTCGAACAGCGCGGGCACCGCATCCAGGTCGAACACGGCCGACATGAAGTTCTCCTGCGACGCGCCCTCCTCCAGACGACGGATGAGGTACGCGATGGCGACATCGAACTCATCGGGATGCACGACCGGCGTGTAGAGCAGGAGCGAGCCGACGGTGCGCTTGACCACGCTCGCCTGCGCCGAGGCCATGCCCAGCAGCATCTCGAACTCGACGCCCTCGGTCACCGCGCGCTTCTCGGCGAGCAGCCAGGCCAGGGCGATGTCGAAGAGATTGTGCCCGGCGACGCCGATGCGCACGTGTCGGATGTGCTCGGGCCGCAGCGCGTATTCGAGCACGGCCTTGTACGACGAGTCGGTCTCCTGCTTGCTCGACCAGGTGGCCAGCGGCCATCCGTGGCTCTCGGCATCCACCGTCTCCATCGGCAGGTTCGCGCCTTTGACGACGCGCACCTTGATCAGCGCGCCGCCGTCGGCCACGCGCGCGGCCGCCCACTCCTGCAGTCTCCGCATCGCGGCCAGGGCGTCGGGCAGATAGGCCTGCAGCACGATCCCGGCCTCGAGATCGCGGAACTCCGCGCGGTCGAGGATGCTCGTGAACACGGCGATCGTGAGATCGAGGTCCTTGTACTCCTCCATGTCGAGGTTGATGAACTTCTCGCCGGCCGCGGCGATGCGGTACAGCGGCAGCAGCGCTTCGGCCGCGTGGGACACGGCCTGATCGAACGCCCACGGGCTGTGCGGAGCGACGGTGGAGGATACCTTGATCGACACGTAGTCGACATCGTCGCGCTGCAGCAGCCTCCGCGTGCCCTCCAGCCGGCGCGAGGCCTCGTCCTGCCCGAGGATCGCCTCGCCGAGGAGGTTGATGTTGAGCTTCACATCCTGCGCGTCGCGGATGCGGCGGATGGCGGAGCCCAGCTTCGCGTCGCGGGCATCGACGATGAGGTGGCGCACCATCTGCCGCAGCACGCGCCGGGCGATGGGCACGACGATCCCGGGGAAAGCGGGGGCCAGGGCGCCGCCGAGGGCGATCGCTCCGCGCAGCGGGGCGGGCAGGAAGCGGGGCGTCAGCGACACGAGTTCGCGCAGCTTCCGCGCCGCGACGCGAGTGTCTTCCGGCCGCACGACGCCGTCGACGAACCCGACGGTGAAGGCGAGGCCGCTCTCGTCGCGCAGCACGCCGGCAAGGCGCTCGGCGGCCGCGTCGACCGGCACGTCGCGGCTCTCGGCGAGCCAGCGCTGCACCAGGGCGACGGCGTCATCGGCGAGCGCGCTCAGGTCGGAAGAGGACGACGTGCTCTCGCCGGGGAAGGGCGCGGGAGAAGAGGCGGGCGCAGCGGCGGTCATGCTCTCAGTGTGGAGGCGGGGATCATGTATGAAAAGCGATCATTATCGACTTATACTCATCGTCATCATCGATGCATTGAGGAGGCCGGATGTTCGAGCTGCGCCGTCTGCGCCTGCTGCGCGAATTCGCCCTGCGGGGCACGATCGCCGACGTCGCCGCGGCCCTCTCGTACAGCCCGTCCACGGTGTCTCAGCAGCTCGCCCAACTCGAGCGCGAGGCGGGCGTCGCGCTGCTCGAACCCGACGGCAGGCGCATCCGCCTCACCGCGCAAGGGCGACTGCTCGCCGAGCACGCCGCCCGCGCGCTCGAGCTCGACGAGGCGGCGCAGCACGCCCTCGCGGAGGCGGGCCGGCGAGAGCCGGTGCGCATCAGCGCCATGGCCACCGCGGCCGAGACGATCGTGCCCGACGCTCTCACCCTGCTCGCCGACCGGGCGCCCGATCTGCGCGTGGAGATGACCGAGGCACCGCCCGAGCAGGGCCTGTTCGAGCTGACCACGCGACGGTTCGACCTCGTGATCGCCGAGCAGTATCCCGGGCACACCCGCGAGCGGCGCGAGGGCACCGAGCATCTGCTGATCGGGGCCGACCCGCTGCGCCTGGCCCTGCCGCCGACCGAAGCGCCCGCAGCATTGGGGGCGCTGCGCGAGCGGGCGTGGGTGATGGAGCCGCCCGGATCGGCCGTGCGGCAGTGGGCCGTGCAGCAGTGCCGGGCCGCCGGCTTCGAGCCCGATGTGCGCTTCGAGGCCGAGGGGCTCACGGCACACCTGCGGCTCATCGCCGCCGGGCACGCGGTGGGGATGCTCCCCGACCTGCTGTGGGGCCGGGCGCCGGTGCCGGTGACGCTCGCCGATCTTCCTGGCTCGCCGGTGCGCGAGGTGTTCGCCGCGGTGCGCGCGGTGTCGGGCGAGAGCCCCGAAATCCGGCTCGTGCGTGAAGCCCTCGTCGACGCCTTCGCGGACTATCGGCGCACGCCCTGATCGCCCGCCGTGCGCACGTCGGCGTGCGGGATGCGGTCGCGCATGATCCGGATCGCCTCCGGATTCGAGTCGACGAGCAGCGCATCCCGCCCCAGCGCCGAAGCCACCGCTCCCGTCGTGCCGCTGCCGGCGAAGAGGTCGAGCACGCGGTCGCCGGGGCGGCTGGACGCCTGCACGATGCGGCGCAGGATGCCCTCCGGCTTCTGCGTGGGATAACCGGTCTTCTCGCGCCCTGCCGTCGGCACGATCGTGTGCCACCACACGTCGGTGGGCAGCTTGCCGCGCGCCGCCTTCTCGGGCGAGACCAGGCCCGGCGCCATGTACGGCTCGCGCTCGATCGCATCCACATCGAACACGTGCGAACCCGGATTCTTCGCGTAGACGAGGATCGTGTCGTGCTTGGTGGGCCAGCGGGTGCGGGGCTTCGCGCCGTAGTCGTAGGCCCAGACGATCTCGTTGAGGAAGCTGTCGCGCCCGAAGACGGCGTCGAGCATGACCTTCGCATAGTGCGCCTCGCGGTAGTCGAGGTGCAGATAGAGCGTGCCGTCGTCGGCGAGCAGCCGCCAGGCTTCTTCGAGGCGCGGCATGAGGAAGTCGCCGTAGTCGTCGAAACGGTCATCGTAGGTGTGCAGCAGCTCGCGCACGCGTTCGTAACGGTGCCCGTGGAAGCCGTGGTTCACCTCGCGGGGTGCGGGAGGATCCTCGGCCGGCTCTGCGTCTTCACGGGCGCGGCGCACCGCGACGCCGTGCCGTTCCTGCGTGCGGCCGGTGTTGAACGGCGGGTCGAGGTAGATCAGCGTGAACGAGCCGTCGGGCAGGGTGGCCGCCGCGTCGAGCGCGTCGCCATGCACGATCTCGACGCGTCCCGGCGAGGGATGCTCCCCCGGTTCGGGGCGCGTTCTCGCGTTCGGGGCGCCGGTTTTCCGCCCCGAATGCGAGGATGCGCCCCAAGGCGAGGCGTCGAGGCCGGTCACGGAACCCGGTACAGCCACGCGTCCGTGGCGAACTTCGATTCGACGAGTGCCTCGGCCTCCGCGTATTCGTCGGGCGAGACCGTGCCGTCTTCGGCATCCGTGAGACCGCGGAAGGTCTCGATGAAGCGGTCGATGATCTGCGCACGGCTGAGGCCCGTCTGCGTCCGCAGCGGGTCGACGCGCTTGGCGGCCGACGCCGTGCCCTTGTCACTGAGCTTCTCGCGCCCGATGCGCAGCACCTCGGTCATCATCTGCCCGTCGATGTCGTACGACAGGGTCGCGTGGTGCAGCACGCCACCGTTGGCGAGGCGCTTCTGCGCGGCACCACCGATCTTCCCGCTGGGGCCGGCGATGTCGTTGAGCGGCTGGTAGACCGCGTCGATCCCCAGCGAGCGCAGCGCCTGCATCACCCAGTCGTCGAGGAAGGCGTACGAATCGGCGAAGGTCATCCCCTGTACGAGGGAGGCGGGAACATACAGCGAATAGGTGATGATCTGGCCCGCTGCCATGAGCATGGCCCCGCCGCCGGAGATGCGGCGTACGACGTCGAACCCGTGCTTCGCGGCACCCTCGGGGTCGACCTCGTTGCGGTACGACTGGAAGGAGCCGATCACCACGGCCGATTCTTCCCACTCCCAGATGCGCAGGGTGGGTCGGCGCAGACCCGCGCCGACACGGGTGGTGAGCACCTCATCGAGGGCGAGGTTGACACGCGGCGAAACCGCCTTGTCGTGCACGATCTCCCAGTCGAAGTCGCGCCAGCCGGGTGCGGTCACCAGCGCCCGGCGCACGGCGGTGCCCACGGTATCCGGGGTGAAGCCGAGCAGCTGCGCACCGTCCGGAAGGGCGCCGCGGACGGCGGCGGCGATGGCCGAGGCATCCGTCTCGACGGGCAGGCCCTCTACCGCCGCGTTGATCGCCTCCAGCGCCGTATCGGGCTCGAGGAAGAAGTCTCCGGCGAGGCGGAAATCGGCGATCGTCCCGTCGACGACCTCGAAGTCGACGACGACGAGCTTGCCGCCAGGAACCTTGTATTCACCGTGCACGGCACCAGCCTACTGTCGCGTTCCGGCCACGGTCCGGGTACAGATGACGGAGCGGCCCGAGGCCGGCTGGTACATATGGCTGGGCGTCACCCACCTGCGCGGGTACAACTGGCCGACCGAATGGCCGAGAAACGGGGAAACCGGCCGATCTCGTGCTCGAATCGCCTCCAGGCTCAGCCATCCGTGCCACGTGGCCCGGGTGACCCTCAGCCAGCTGTACCGGGGCGATGGCCGACGCTCAGCCATCTGTACCCGGGAGGCGGCGATCAGGCGGGGAAGCGTGCGTCGAGCCAGGCGAGCAGGTCGGAGCGCACCTCGTCCTGCTGCAGCTCCTGGAAGATCTCGTGCCGCGCATCGGGGTACACGAGCGTCGTCACGTCGGTCAGCCCCGACCGCGAGCGGTACGCCTCGGCGAGGCGGTGCACGCTGCGCGGTCCGCCGACCGGGTCGTCGCCGCCGACCATGAGCAGCACGGGCACGTCGTGCCCGAGGTCCTTCGCGGGCCGACCATAGAGTTTGGCGGCCTCGATCGGGCCGAACAGCTTCAGCAACGGCACATCCGTCGTGAGCGGGTCGTCCGCGAACTCCTGCCACACCGCCGGATCCCGCGACAGCCATTCCAACCCCGTGGCCTCCGGCCCCGCCCAGCGCTTGTTCAGCGGCGCGGCATTGAGGAACCGGGGCGTGAGCAGCGCGGAGCCGCTGAGGATCATCGCGTCGTACGCCTCGGGATGCGCGTTCAGCAGCTTCTGCGAGAGGAACGAGCCCCAGGAGTGCCCGAGCAGCACGAGCGGCAGGCCCGGGTTCTCATCGCGGATGATGCCGGTGAGCTGCCACTCCGCGGCGACTGCGGCGCCGAGTCCGCCCGCACCGAGCCGGCCGAGCCGCTCGGGACCGCCGTGCTGACGGATGCCCGTGCGGCCGTGCCCGCGATGATCGTCGGCGTAGACGGTGAAGCCGGCCGCGGTGAGCGCCGCGATCACGGCGCCGTAGCGCCCGGCGTGCTCGCCCACCCCGTGCAGCAGCTGCACGACGCCGCGCGCCTCGCCCGCGGCGGGATGCACGTCGTAGACGATCGCGATGCCGTGCGCGTCGGTGAACTCGGCGGTGCGGGGCTCTGCCATGGGGCGAGTCTACGGAGTCCCGGATCAGACCACGCGATCGACGACGGCGGATGACGAAACCCCGGCGAGCGCGTCGCGGATGGCCGCCGCCTCATCGGGATCGGTCACCTCGTGCCCGTCCGCCCCGTCGGCGGCCGACCCCATCCGCACACCGTGCGGCGCCGCCGAGACGGTGCGCTTGGCCGAGAAGTGCACGGCGTCGATGCCCGTGGCGGCGAGCAGTGCGGCATTCGCCGCCGTCACGCCGCCGCCCGCCATGATCTCGATCCCGTCGGCCGCGGCGACGAGGGCCCGCAGGGTGTCGATCCCGTCGATGGCCGCCGATGCCCCGCCGGAGGTGAGAACGCGGCGCAGCCCGAGCGCCCGCGCGGTCGGCAGCGCGGCGACCGGGTCAGGCGTCACGTCGATCGCGCGGTGCAGCGTCACGCTTGCCCCCTCGGCCGCATCGCGCAGGCCGGCGAGCGCGTCGGCGTCGAGGCGGCCCTCGGCGTCCAGCGCGCCGATGACGACGCCTTTGGCGCCACGGCTCACGGCGGCGCGGACGTCGCGACGCATCGTCTCGAGCTCGTCGCGGTCGTAGCAGAATCCGCCGGCACGGCAGCGGATGAGCACATGGATCTCGGGGCCGGACTCCCCCGCCTCCTCGACGGCGCGCTCCAGGGTCGCGGGCGACGGCGTGAGTCCGCCGAGGGCGAGGGCCTGGGTGAGCTCCACGCGCGCGGCGCCGATCTGCCGGGCGATGCGCACTCCCTCGGCATCCTGCATGGCCATTTCGAGTGCGATCATGCCGCCATTCTCCTCCCGCGGATGCGAGCGCCCATCCGTGATGTCCACACGATCATCCGCCGGCGAACGGCCCTCGCCTCCCAAAGATTAGGTAGACTACCTAAGTAATGAGTCCCGCTGAACGCCTTTCCGACACGACCGCCTCCGCCCTGCGCCTTGCGACGTTCCGCCTCGCGCGGCGCCTGCGCTCCATCCGCGCGGTCGATGCGATGAGCGATGCCCAGCTCGGGGTGCTCGCCTCTCTGCGCACGCACGGGCGGCGCACCATCTCCGCGCTCGCCGAGCACGAGCGCGTCACCTCCCCCTCGATGAGCGCCATGATCACGACGCTCGAGGAGCAGGGCTACGTCGTGCGCATCCCCGACGACGACGACCGGCGGCGCGTGCACGTGGAGATCACCGAGCACGGCACCGACGTGGTCGTCGAGACCATCCGCCGCCGCGACGCCATGCTCGCCGACGTGCTCGCCGAGCTGCACCTCTCCGACGACGAGCTGCGCCTGCTCGGCGAGGCCAGCGCCATCATGCGGAAGGCGGCGGAGCGATGACCGCGATGTTTCGGTCCTTCCGCGTGTTCAACTACCGCACCTGGTTCCTCGGCGCGGTCATCTCGAACATCGGCACATGGATGCAGTCCACCGCCCAGGACTGGGTGGTGCTCACCGAGCTCACCGACAACGACGCCACCGCGATGGGCATCACCATGGCCCTGCAATTCGGACCCCCGCTCCTGCTCGTGAGCCTCACCGGATGGGTGGCCGATCGGTTCGACCGGCGAAAGATCCTGCTCACCACGCAGACCGTGCTGATGCTGCTGGCGATTGCGATCTCGGTGCTGCTGCTGACCGGCGTGATGACCCTGCCGCTGATGTTCCTGTTCGCCCTCGCCTTCGGCACGACCAACGCCTTCGACGCCCCGGCCCGCCAGGCCTTCGTGTCCGACATGGTGCGCCTGGAAGACGCCTCCAACGCGGTGGCGCTGAACTCCGCGTCGTTCAACATGGCCCGCCTCATCGGCCCGGCCGTCGGCGGCATCCTCATCGTGGCGATCGGATCCGGATGGGTGTTCGCGGCCAACGCCGTGACCTTCCTGGCGATGCTCGTCGCCCTGCTGGCCATCCGCACCCGCGAGCTGCTGCCGCGGGCGAAGAACCGCCGCTCGGGCGGGCTCGCCGAGGGCTTCCACTACGTGCGGCGCCGGCCCGACCTGCTCGTCGTGTTCGCCATGGTGCTGCTCATCGGGGCGTTCGGCATGAACTTCCCCATCTTCGCCTCGACCATGGCACTCGAGTTCGACCAGGGCGCCGACGGCTACGGCCTGCTCAGCTCGGTGCTCGCCATCGGCTCGCTCACCGGCGCACTGCTGGCGGCGCGCCGCGACCGGGCCCGCGTGCGCGTGCTCGTGATCGGCGCCTGTGCGTTCGGGGTCGTCTCGCTCATCTCCATCCTCATGCCCGTGTACTGGACGTACGCGGTGACGCTCGTGTTCGTCGGATTCTCCACCGTCACGATCCTCACCACGGCCAACGGCTACGTGCAGACGACGACCGACCCGGCGCTGCGCGGCCGCGTGCTCGCGCTGTACATGGCGGTGGTCATGGGCTCCACGCCCATCGGCGCGCCGATCGCCGGCTGGGTGGCGAACACGTTCGGCCCGCGCGCCGCGATCGCGGTCGGCGGCGTCGCGGGGCTGGTGGCCTTCGGCATCGGCATCACGTGGATGATCAGCTCGGGCCGGCTGCACCGGCACGAGGAGAAGCGCTTCATGCTGTCCCTCGACGAGACCCGCCCGCTCCGCGTCATCGACCCCGTCGACGAGGATGCGTTCGCCGGCGCGCCCAGCGTCGCGCCGGCCGTGACCACGCCCATCCGGATCGATCACGGCGACGCGGAGCCGCGCCCGCCCGAAGGGCCGATCGTCCGCAACCCCTGAGAGCGGTCCCCTGCGCGCCCCGGGCCCACCGCGCCACTTCTTACGAATCCGTTCTCTTCGCACCCGCGGAGGCACAGGACTCCTAACCTGAGCAGATGACCCTCCGCACGACGCCGACGCCGACGCGCTCCGCCGGGATGCATCTGCGTCCGGCCGTCGCCGGCGTCGCATCCGCCGTGCTCGGCGTCGGCATCGGACAGCTCGTCGCCGTCTTCGCCCCCGGTTCCGCCCCGTTCGCCGTGATCGGAGGTGCGCTGATCGACGCCGCGCCCGCATGGGCGAAGGACACCGCGATCGCCTGGTTCGGCACGGCGGACAAGGTGGCGCTGCTGGTCGGCATCGCCCTCGTGCTCGTGCTGCTGGCCGCGGGCGTCGGACTGCTGGAGGTGCGGCGACCGCCCGTCGGCGCCGTGATCTTCGGCGTCCTGGGGATCGCCGTGGGCGCCCTCGCCCTCACACGTGCGAATGCGGGGTTGCTGGCCTGGCTGCCGTCGGTCGCCGCCGGAGCGGCCGCCGTCGTCGCCCTGCGGCTGCTGGTCCGGCGCCTGCCGCCCATGGCGGCGGTGCGGCATGAGGAGGAAGGGGCGCCCGAGCCGTCGCGACTCGACCGGCGCCGGTTCCTCGTGGCCGCGGGCGTGACCACCGGGATCGGCGTCATCGCGACGCTGTTCGGCGAGGCGCTGCGTGCAGGGTCCACGGCGATCTCCGCCGTGCGCGACGCCATCCGCCTCCCCGCGGCATCCTCGCCCGCGGCCGCGCCCCCGCCGGATGCCGCCGAGGACATCCCCGGACTCTCGCCGCTGATCACGCCGAACAGCGACTTCTACCGCATCGACACGGCGCTGATCGTGCCGTCCGTCGACCCCGCCGACTGGAGCCTGCGCATCCACGGCATGGTCGAGAACGAGGTCGTGCTCACCTGGGACGAGCTGCTCGCCCTGCCGCTGATCGAACGCGCCGTGACGCTGTCGTGCGTGTCGAATCCCGTGGGCGGGAGTCTCGTCGGCACGGCCGTGTGGCTGGGGCATCCGATCCGCGACCTGCTCGCGCGGGCGCATCCGCTCGCCGGCGCAGATATGGTGCTCTCGCGCTCGATCGACGGGTTCACGGCGGGCACGCCGCTGACCGCGCTCACCGACGAGCGCGATGCGCTGCTGGCGGTCGGGATGAACGGCGAACCGCTGCCGCTGAGCCACGGCTTCCCGGTGCGGATGGTCGTGCCGGGCCTGTACGGCTACGTGTCGGCGACGAAGTGGGTCACCGACCTGGAGGTCACCCGGTTCGATCGCGCCCGTGCGTACTGGACGGATCGCGGCTGGGCTGCGGAGGGGCCGATCAAGCTGCAGTCGCGCATCGACGTGCCGCGCGCCGGGCGACCCGTCGCCGCGGGCGCGACCGTGATCGCTGGCGTCGCGTGGCTGCCGGGCACCGGCGTCTCGGGCGTGGAGGTGCAGATCGACGACGGCGCGTGGCTGCCCGCCACCCTCGCGGCCCAGAGCGGCGCGAGCGCCTCGGCCGACATCTGGGCGCAGTGGTCGCTGCCGTGGGATGCCACGCCCGGCGAGCACCGCATCCAGTGCCGGGCGGTCGATGCCCACGGCCGGGTGCAGACCGGCAGTGAGGCTCCCCCCGCTCCCGACGGCGCGTCGGGCTGGCACAGCGTGCGGGTCAGCGTCGACGCCTGACCATGTGCCGCGGAGTCGGTCGGCTACGCGTGGTCGCCGACGAGTCCGCCGATCACGACGACGGCGACGAGGATCAGCGGCACGACGAAGAACGACAGGCGGCCGAGCAGCGGCGCCGGCGGCCGCTCGCCCGCGCCGATCGGCAGGCTCGAGGCAAGGCCCAGCACGAGCACCCAGGCGAGCGCGCCGAGCAGGATGGATGCCGCCATCACGCCGTTCTCGAATCCTTCCGAGAGCCCTCCGCTGACGAACCCGCTGAGGATCGAGGGGTCCGATCCGGAATCGCCCACCGCGGGCATCGCCATCGCGGCGGTCAGCCAGCTCCACCACAGCACGAACAGAGCGGGCAGCAGCGGCCAGGGCGCGTAGCGGTGACCGCTCTTGCGCATGATGAAGCGCGGGAGCGAGCCGAGCAGGCCCGCGGCGGGGATGATCACCGGCGAGCCCATCATCAGCATCACCGATTCCCACCCGCCGTTGCCGAGGAAGCCGTGGAAGACGACGTACACCGGCAGCAGCCAGTTGACCCACGGCCATGCGTACCAGACGAAGCCGCGCAGCCCGGCGTCTTCCGGCCCGATCACCTTCTCACGCGCATCCGTGGTCATGCTGCCCCCTGGCCGCCGAGCCTACTCCGCGGGTCAGGCGTCGAGCACGAAGCGCAGCTGCTCCAGCGCCCAGTCCAGCTCCGTGGTGCGGATGACGATCGGCGGGGCGATGCGCACGGTCTGCCCGTGCGTGTCCTTCACGAGCACGCCGCGCTCCATGAGGCGCTCGGCGATCTCGCGGCCCGTGCCGATCGCCGGGTCGATGTCGACACCGGCCCAGAGCCCGGCGACGCGCACCTCGGTCACGCCGTGGCCGAGGAAGGCCTCGAGCCCCGAGCGCAGATGCTCGCCGAGTGCGGCGGCGCGCTCCTGGAACTCTCCCGACTCGAGCATCTCGACCACGCGCAGTCCCACGGCCGCAGCCAGCGGGTTGCCGCCGAACGTCGAGCCGTGCTCACCGGGGCGGATCACGCCCAGCACGTCGCGGTCGCCGACGACAGCCGAAACGGGAAGGATGCCGCCGCCGAGCGCCTTGCCCAGCAGGTACAGGTCGGGCACGACGCCCTCGCGGTCGCACGCGAACGTCTCGCCCACGCGGCCGAGGCCGGACTGGATCTCATCAGCGATGAACAGCACGTTCCGCTCCGTGCACACCTCGCGGATGCGACGCAGATAGTCCTCAGGCGGGATGATGACCCCCGCCTCGCCCTGGATCGGCTCGATGAGCACGGCCACCGTCTCGTCGGTGATCGCGGCGACGAGAGCCTCGGCATCCCCGTAGGGCACGACGTCGAAGCCGGGCGCGAACGGCCCGAAGCCCTCGCGGGCCACGGGGTCGTCGCTGAAGCCGACGATCGTCGTGGTGCGGCCGTGGAAGTTGCCCGCCGCGACGACGATGCGCGCCGCCTCCGGCGCGACGCCCTTGACGCGGTAGCCCCAGGCGCGGGCGACCTTGATGCCGGTCTCCACCGCCTCGGCACCGGTGTTCATGGGCAGCACGAGATCCTTGCCGCACAGGCGCGCGAGCGCGGCGGCGAAGGGCTCGAGCATGTCGCTGCGGAAGGCGCGGCTGGTGAGGGTGATCCGGCCCAGCTGCTCCTCCACGGCGGCGACGAGCGCGGGGTGGCGGTGGCCGAAGTTCACGGCCGAGTACGCGGCGAGCAGGTCGAGGTAGCGCTTGCCCTCCGCATCCGCCACCCACACGCCTTCGCCGCGCGCGATGGTGACGGGCAGCGGGCTGTAGTTCTCGGCCACGTGCGGCTCGGTACCGGTGGCGCGGGATCCGACGATCGCGGTCGCCGAGGTGGCCGGCCCGGGAACGGTGATCGACGAGGTGAGGGGCTCGCTCATCATGCCGCCCTCAGCTCGAGCGTGCAGCACTTGATGCCGCCGCCGCCGAGCAGCAGCTCGGACAGGTCGATCATGATCGGGTTGTAGCCGCGCTCGCGCAGCTGCTTGTCGAACCCGGTCGCGCGCGGCGAGATGATGACGTTGTAGCCGTCGCTGGCCGAGTTCAGGCCGAACACGGCGCCGTCCTCATCCGAGACGAGGATCGCCTCGGGGAAGCGCTCCTCGAGGATCGCGCGGCTCGCGTCGTCGAAGGCGTGCGGCAGGTAGGCGATGTTCGCCCGCTCCGGACCGCCGTTCTCCGCACCCACGACGGGGTCGAGAATCGTCAGCGCGGTGTCGAGGTGGTAGAAACGCGGGTCGACGAGGTTCAGCGAGATCACCTCGCGGCCGAAGGCCTCGCCCACCTCGCGGTGGCTGTCGCCCGTGGAGCGGAAGCCGGTGCCCGCCAGGATGACGTCGCCGGCGAGCAGGAAGTCGCCCTCGCCCTCGTTGACCTCCTCCGGGATGACCGTGTCGAAGCCGGCGGCGCGGAACCATTCCGCGAACGCGGGGGCCTCGCCGGCGCGCTCGACGAAGCGGAACTTGGGCACGTACGCGCGGCCGTCGATCACGAACCCGCCGTTGGCCGTGTAGACCATGTCGGGGTATCCGGGCAGCGGATCGATGAGCTCGACCTCATGGCCCAGCTCCAGGTACAGGTCGTACAGCTTCTGCCACTGCGCGACGGCCTTGGCGGTGTCGGTCGGGTTGGCCGGCTCCATCCACGGATTGATCGTGTAGCTGACGGTGAAGTGCTCCGGGCGGCACATCAGGTACCGGCGGTGCTGCGCCGTGCGGGCGGGGGCTTCGGTCGCCGTGGCGGTCTCGGGCGTCGTCATGGGTGCTCCTCCAACGGGTGCGGCGGACGCTGTCCAGGGGCCCGGCGGAAGTTCGACCCGCGGCTCGGAGAGCAGCGCGGGGAAGATGCGACTCGGGCACGCCAGACCTCATCTTCTCATCCCGCGCCGTGCATTCGCCACATTCCGACCGCGCCCGGACAGATGGCTGAACGGTCACGACCCGCTCGGGACAGATGGCTGAACCCCAGCGCGAAGCTCAGCAACGGATGGTTGAGCCCGTGGGGCTTCGCCGGACGAAGATGCGGCGTGTCGTGCCCGTGACCCCCGCACGCTCAGCCATCCGTCCCGACGATTGGCGAGGCAGTCAGCCATCCGTGCTCGACAGAACCGCGTCACTCAGCCATCCGTGCCCGTCAGATGACCGCGGCGCTCCAGTCGTCGGGGTCGCCGAAGCGGTGGGCGGTGATCGTCACGGACTGCTCGTGCAGGAACGGCAGCAGCTCGATCCGACCGGCCGTCGTGACCTCGCCGGGGTAGATCGCGAGATCCGGATCGCCCTCCACCGCATCGGCCAGAGCGGTGTGCAGCGCTGCGACATCCGCGGCCGGGCCGACCAGCCGGGCCCGGGCAGGGCCGGGCGCCGAGGCGCTCTCGGAGAGAAGCTCGACGCCGTCGCCGGACCGGTCCATCCGGCGTATCCACTCCTCGTCGGACTCCACGAACACCGTCACCCGCAGATCGGCGAGCACGTGCCGCACCGCCGCCGGCAGACCCGCGGGCGTGGAGAGGGTGAACGCCGCTCCGGTGCGGATCGCCGCCATGGCGACCCGCAGCAGCTCGCGCCAGGATGCCTCGCCCGTCGCCCGGATCGCGACCGGCACGGGGCGGTAACGGAACAGGTTGCGCTCCACACCCAGCCGCGACACGTCGCGCACACGGCCGAACTCGCGATCCCACACCAGCGCATCCGACAGCGCGGCGCGACGCAACCACTCGAACGCCGCGTAATCCAGCGACGGCTGAGCGGCCTCGATGAGAGCCGTGATGCGCGTGTCGAGTCCGCGCAGGTGCAGCGTGCTCGACGGCGCCCCGCCGGAGGTGCCGCGCCAGGAGCCGAGCCCGATGAGGTAATTCGGCCCGCCGGCCTTGGTTCCCGCGCCCACCGAGGAGCGCTTCCACCCGCCGAACGGCTGACGCTGCACGATCGCGCCGGTGATGCCCCGGTTCACGTAGAGATTGCCGGCCTGCACCTCGTCGAGCCACGTCGCGAGGTCGGCGGGATCCTGGGTGTGCAGCCCGGCCGTGAGGCCGTAGTCCACCGCATTCTGCAGCGCGATCGCCTGCTCCAGCGTGGCCGCGTGCATGACCCCCAGCACAGGACCGAAGAACTCCTCACGGTGGAAGCGCGCACCCTCGCGCACGCCGATGCGGATGCCCGGGGTCCACAGCCGCCCGGCCAGCGCCGGGTCGTCGGTGGCGACCTGCCGCGGCGTCAGCAGCCACTTCTCATCGGCTTCCAGCTCGGTCAGCGCCCAGCGCAGCTTGCCCTCGGGCACCTCGATGACGGGCCCCATCTCGGTGAGCGGATCCGCGGGCGATCCGACGCGCAGCGATCGGGTGGCGTCGACGAGCTGCCGGACGAAGCGCTTGGACCGCCCCACCGGGCCGACGAGGATCGCGAGCGAGGCCGCCGAGCACTTCTGCCCCGCGTGCCCGAACGCGCTGTGCACGAGGTCGGCCACCGCGAGATCGAGGTCGGCGGTGGGCGCCACGATCATCGCGTTCTTGCCGCTCGTCTCCGCCAGAAGCGGCAGATCGGGCCGCCAGCTGCGGAACAGCGCCGCGGTGTCCCACGACCCGGTGAGGATGACCCTGTCGACCCCGGGATGCGCCACGAGCTGACGCCCGAGCGCTCCCTCCTCGATGTCGACGAGCGCGAGCACCTCGCGCGGGATCCCCGCATCCCACAGCGCCGCCGCGATCACGGCCGCGCAGCGCCGGGCCTGCGGGGCGGGTTTGAACACGACGCCGGATCCGGCCGCGAGCGCGGCGAGCACGCCGCCGGACGGGATCGCGAGCGGGAAGTTCCACGGCGGGGCGACGACGGTGAGCGCCGACGGCACGAAGCTCGCGCCGGGCACGGCGTCGAGCTCACGGGCCTTGGCAGCGTAGTACTTGGCGAAATCGACCGCCTCGCTCACCTCGATGTCGGCCTCGGCGAACACCTTCCCGGTCTCGGCGGCGGCGACTTCGATCAGCTCGCCACGGCGCGACTCGAGCACGGCGGCTGCGCGCAGCAGCACCTCCGCGCGTTCGGATGCCGAGCGCGCGCCCCATGCCGTCGCCGCGGCGCGCACCCCGGTGATCGTGCGCTCGAGCACTGCGGTGTCGTCGATCCGCGCCGATCCTGCCACGGCGTCTCCGGCGGTGGAGCGGGGGATGTGCGCGATGATCCCGCGCGCCCACTCGCGGTTGGGCGCCAGGGCGGGGTCGCTGTCGGGGGTGTTCGCGAATCCGGGGGCGCCCGCGGCGACCTGTCCCTGCTGCTCGCGCGCGGCGTACACGGCGGTCTCCACGAACGTGTCGTTCGGGTCGGCCTCCGGCGAGCGCGCGATGCCCAGCACGGCCTGCGTCATCGCATCCTCGCCGGCATCGGTGTCGACCGCGCGCGCCATCGACTCGTGCGCGGGGGCGAGGCGATCCTGGGCGCGACGGGGGCCGATGAGCAGGTCGGGGTCGGCCGAGCGCTCCAGCGACGAGGCGAAGCGCGCGACCTCGCGCTCGAGCAGCGCGTGGTCGTCGTGCAGGCGGAACACGGCGGAGAGGTAGTTGTCGGAGGAGGCGTTCTCCTCCAGGCGCCGCACAAGGTAGCTGATGGCGACGTCGAACTCCGCCGGGGCGACGACGGGCACGTACAGCAGTACCGCGCCGACGTCGCGCCGCACGGCCTCGACCTGTCCTTGCGCCATGCCGAGGAGCATCTCGAACTCGACGCCGGAGGCGTCGGCGCCGCCGCGCACGCCCCTCTCGTCGGCCAGCAGCACGGCGTAGGCGATGTCGAACAGGTTGTGCCCGGCGACCCCGATGCGCACGGCGCGGGTCGCCTCCGGGCGCAGGGCCACGTCGAGGCAGCGCAGGTAGTTCGCATCCGTGTCGACCTTGGTCGCGTAGGTCGCCGGCGACCAGCCGTGCATGAGGGCGTCGACGTGCTCCATGGCGAGGTTGGCCCCCTTGACGAGGCGCACCTTGATGCGCGCCCCGCCATGCGCGACGCGATCCTGCGCCCACGCGGTCAGTTCGCGCAGCGCCGGCAGCGCATCCGGCAGATACGCCTGCAGCACGATGCCCGCCTCGAGCCGTTGCAGGCGTGGATCCTCGAGGATGCGCGTGAAGACGGCGATCGTGAGGTCGAGGTCGCGGTACTCCTCCATGTCGAGGTTGATGAAGGTGCCGTTGGAGGCCGCCGTGAGATACAGCGGCATGAGCCGCTCGGCGACCTGATCGACGACCTCGTCGAAGGCCCACATCGAGATGCGGCTGACGACGGCCGAGACCTTCACCGACACGTAGTCGACGTCGGGGCGGTGGATGAGCTCGTGGATGCCCGACAGTCTCCGCTGCGCTTCCTTCTCGCCCAGCACGGCCTCGCCGAGCAGGTTGAGGTTGAGCCGTGCGCCGCCCTCGCGCAGGGCGGCGATGGCCGGGCCCAGCTTGGCGGGGCGGGCGTCGACGACGAGGTGCCCCACCATCCGGCGCAGCACCCGTCGGGCGATCGGCACGGTCGGCCAGGGCAGCACGGGGGCGACCGCTCCTCCGGCCCGCACGGCCAGTCGCAGCGGCCAGGGCAGGAATCGGGGGGCGAGCGGGGCCACGCGGCGCAACCCGCCCGCGGCGGCGGCGAGACTCTCGGGCCGCATGACGCCGTCGACGAAGCCGACCGTGAACGCCAGCCCGTTCGGATCCTGCAGCACGCCGGCCAGGCGCGCGGCGGCCGGATCCGACGACGCCCCCGCCGCCTCGTCGATCCAGCGCTGGGCGAGTTCGACCGCCTTGCGGGCTCGATCCCGATCGACCTCGGTCAGCTTGTCCGGCATCAGCGTGCGTCGTCCTCTCGGCGGGGCGCGCGCACCGTGCGCACGCCTCCTCCCAGCATGCCTCCTGGCGGCGCCGCGGGCTGTGGGGCGCGCCCGGATTCGCCCCGTGACCCGCCCGTTCCGCGACAAGCGCGTTCTATGCTGTGCTCGTGGGGGACGGCACCGAAGACGCCGGCGCAGCACCGCGCCGCTGGGCGCATCGCGCGTTCGAGCGCATCCCCACCGGCTGGCTCGTCACGGCGGGCACCGGGGCGGCGCTCGCCGCCACCGCCGCGTTCGGCGGTCTCGCCGCGGTCGCCACGCCCGTCCCTGTCGTCGCCGTGGGCGATGCGTACGAGGGCGCCGGGCTGGAGATGACCGTGCTCTCCGCCAGCCTCAGCGACGATCCGCGGGGCACGTTCGTTGCCCCGGAAGAGGGCGAGCGCGTGCTGCGTGTCGAGCTCGACGCCCGCAATCTCGGCACGACCCCGCGCGGCACGGTGAACGCCACCGGCGTCGACGCCGTACGCATCGACGGCGGCCCCGATGAGGATCCGTGGGTCAGTCGCCGCGACGACGACACGACAGGCGTGCAGCTGCAGCCGCGTGTCGGCGCCCCGTTGCTGCTGACATGGATCGTGCCCGCCGACGCGTACCACGACGGCGACGAGCTGGTGCTGCTTCTTCCGGCGGCGACCGAGCACGACCTCACCCTGTCCGCAGGCACGGGGTGGCAGCTCGACGGAGTCGGCGCGCGCGTGACGCTCGTCGTCTCGGATGCGGGAGACGCGCCGTGAGCCGCGCTCATCAAGCGCTCGCCTGGGTCGCCGCGATCGCGATCGTCGTCGTGGCCTGCGCGGTCAAGGGCATCACCCCGCCCGACGACGCGGGCGAGGAGCCGTTCGCCGTCGTCGTGGCCGTGGGCGAACGCGGCGTGGGCCGCAACATCGACGTCACCGTCACCGATGTGCGCCTCGCCCGCACCGTGAGCACGCCGCGGGGGTGGAACGCGACCGGGCGCTGGCTCGTCGTCGACGTGGATGCCGCCGCCGTCACCGTGCAGAACGCGACGCTGCTCAACGGCGTGACGCTCGAGACCGCGGGGCTGACGTTCTCGGCGAGCAACCGTCCGGACTCCTTCCGCGGCGCATCCCTTTACCCCGGGCTCGCGCGGCACGGCAGCGTCGCCTTCGAGCTGCCCGGCGATCTCGAGCTCGGCGCGGCCGTGCTCGCCTTCTCGGTGAACGCCGATGCACGCTCCGACTCGCAGATCCGGGTGAGCATCGACCTGTCCGAGGTGCGCGAGGAGGCCGCCGTCGAGCTGTCCGAGACCGGATGGGCACGATCATGACGCGCGGATGGTGGCGACGCAACGCGATCGGGCTCGCGGCCGTGGCCGTGCTCGCCCCGGCGACGGCCCTCGCCGTGGGCGGATACGAATGGTACGACTACTTCAGCGGCCGCCCCGCCGCGCCCGTGGTCGCCGAGGACGACGGCGAGCTCTCTCTCGGCGGCGCCACCTGGGGGCCCGTGCGCTCGACCGTGCTCGACGACACGACCGGGATGACCCTGCCCGCCGATGCCCGCGTCATCATCGCCGCCGTCCCCGTCGCTCCCGATGCCGATGCCGCCTCCTGCGAGCGCCCGCGACTTGTCGAGCAGGCCACCGGACGGCAGTGGGAGGAGGCGCGCTTCGACCTCGGCATTCCCTCGAGCAGCGACGAGCCCAGCAGCTGCGGGGGCCAGGGCCCCGGCCCGTTCACGCTCTACGTCGCCTATGTCGTGCCCGACGACGCCACGGGCCCGTTCTGGCTCGACGTGCCCACCATCGACGCCTATCCGTCGTTCGCGCGCTTCCCGATCGATCCCTCGACCGACGGATCCTGATCGCGGGAGACCTGCTCGGCCACGGCATGCGAGCCGGACACCGCATCCGGGTCTGCGTCAGGGTCGGCCTCGGCCGCGGCCGCCGCGCGGCCCTCGGTGCGCCGCAGCGCTCCCAGCGTCGCGTCGTACGCGCTCGCGACGACGGCGATCCGCACGGGCTCGACGATCAGCGGCACGAGGAGGAACAGCAGCCCGTCGGCGACGATCCAGAAGGAGTACAGGTCATGCGGGCCGACGAGGCGGATGATCGCCGTGCGCAGCAGCGGTTCGAGAGCGAGCACGACGGTGTAGAGCAGCACGTACGTCGCAATGGGGATGGGCCCCGCGCGCCACATGAGCCGCACGGATCGCCACACCGGCTGAAAGCGCGAGGTGAACTCCTTGCCGAGGTCGCCCATCCGCTTGCGGGTCCACTCCGGCACCTTGGCGTAACGTGCCCGCGCGCCCGCCACGTACCGCCCGCCGAACCGGTTCTCCGCCAGGTAGCGCTCCGCCAACCGCAGCTTCTCGACGGCGATCGCCTGACCGTAGATCACCCCCGCCACGGTGAGCCAGGCCAGGGGCTGCAGCAGCACGCCGCCGGCTTGGCCGAGCAGCCACGCCACACCGTCCCAGATCGCGCCGAGCACGGCGACCCGTTCGGCGATCGCGTCACGCAGCCCCTCGAACCAGACGACCGCCGCACGGTGCGAGGCCCACTCCCCCACGGCCACGGTGATGTCCTTCACCGTCCACACGAAGAAGAACACCCAGACCGCCTCGAGGTACACCGCGACGAGGGCGAACGCACGCGGCAGTCCGCTCTGCCAGCGTTTCCACGCCCATCGCAGCGCGAAGGCGGCCGCGATGATCAGCAGCGTCCACGGCCCGATGCCCGCATCCAGCGCCGACCACTGCTCGGCGGGCTCGGGCACGCTCGTGCCGTTCTCGATCGCCTCGGCGAACGCCTGCCATCCGAGTCCGGTGTGCACGTCGAGGGCGCGCATCGCATACGCTTCGGTGTCGTCCCGCAGCATGCCCCACGCGGCATACACGGCGAAGAAGGGCAGGATGCCGGCGAGCAGCGACTGCACGAACGTCGCGCGCCGCTCGCGGCCGCTCTCCGGCAGCGGAGCGATGGACTGCAGCTCGCGCAGTCCGTCGCGCACGACGAGGAACATCCCCACGAAGGAGATCAACCGCGCGAGCACGGCGAGCGGCAGCAGCAGTAGGCCACCGACCGACCAGTGGGCGCCGGCGAAGCCCGACAGCTCGATCGCGCCGTAGCGTGCAAGCGTGCCCCCGAGGAACCAGGCCAGCAGCAGCGGCCAGTGCATCAGCAGCACGCGGCCGGTGGAGCGGAGGATGGTCGGCACGAGCACACGCTATCGCGGGGCGTGCACGCGGCGCAGCGTCACCGGATGCTCAGTGCCAGATGCTGGGCGCCTCCGCGCGGGTCGGCGGCAGCGTGGCGGCCTGCGCCCAGTCGTGGATCCAGTCCTCCACATCCGGCACGCCCTCGGGCCGGCCGAGGGCGCCGAACAGCTCTTCGTGCGAGAGGGTGCCCCCGCTGCGCTTCATCATCCGGGCGCGGATGATGGCCTTCGCGTAGACCTCGCCGTCGACGACGGCGCGGTGCTCGAGGAACACCGCCTTCTCGTCGTGGCCGATCATTCGCGATTCCACATCGAACCGCTGCCAGAGCTCGAGCGACTTGCGGAATGTGACGGTCTCGCTGGAGACCACCGCGTACCAGCCGCGCGACTTCATCGCATCCATCAGGCCGGTTCTGGTGAGCAGATCCCACCGCCCGAGGTCGAACAGCGACAGGTACCGGCCGTTGTTCATGTGCCGCAGAACGTCGAGGTCGGTCGGCAGCGTCGTCAGGCGGATGCGGCCGACGGCGGTCAGCGGCAGCCGTCCTTCCCGGCGCCGTCGGCGTCGGGAGGAGATCAGGATGAGGAGGGTGCGCCAGATCACGTTCACGATCCGCGATCCTAGCCAGATACGGCACGAAATCCCTGATCCATTGTGGGAAGCAGACAGAGATGAGCCGTCCCGCTCGTTCGGCCGAAGGGCCGGATGCCGCCGCGAGACGCTCGATTTCGTGTCTGCCGAGAGCCCGCGTAGAGTCACGGCATGAGCGCCGAAGCCCAGCCTGAAGTCATCGTCCGGCCCGTCCGCGATGTGGACGCCGAAGCCCTCGGCCGCGTGCACGCCCAGTGCTGGCACGAGACCTACGATCACCTGATCAGCAAGGCGGCGCTGGAGAACGTCTCGCCGCGGCGCCTCGCCGAGCTGTGGACCCACTGGGCCGCGCAGGGCGAGGACTTCCGCATGAGCGCCGCGCTGGTCGACGGCGAGATCGTCGGCTTCGTCGGCTCGGGCCCCGCCCGCGACAAAGACGCCCCCCGTCTGCGAGAGCTGTACTTCATCTACCTGCTCGACGCGTGGCACGGGACCGGCCTCGGCCAGAAGCTGTTCGATGCCGCCATCGACGAGGGCGAAGAGGCCTACCTCTGGGTGGCCGACGACAACCCCCGTGCTCACCGCTTCTACGTGCGCAACGGCTTCGTGCTCGACGGCGCGACGCACACCGAGCCGTTCCTCGGCGAGACTCTCACCGAGGTCCGCTTCACCCGCTGAGCGCCTCGCGCGCGGCCTCCCCGGACGACAGCTCGCGAGACCCCTATCTAGCGTCGAGACCCCTGCTTGTTGACGTCAACAGGCAGGGGTCTCGACGCTACGTGGGGGTCTCGCGGATGCGGGAGCAGGGGATCAGCGGCTGCTGACGCTGCCGAACAGCTTCGCGATGGGTGCGAGCACGAACGGTCGGGCGGCGATCCATCCGATCACGATGGCCACCAGCGCCGCGATGAACACCCAGAAGCCGGTCCATGACACCGCGTCGTTCGAGGCGAACATGTGGTTGAGGTTGCGCAGCATCCCGGTGAGCATCACCAGCGCCACGTGGGCGATGATGAACAGCACGAAGTAGAGCATCACCGGGAAGTGCACGGCGCGGGCCCACTCGATCGGGTACGCCTTCGAGAGCTTCTCGGCCTTCTTCGGCCACATCCCGCTCATCCGGAACCCGGTGATCGCGGCCAGCGGCGCGGCGATGAACACCGTGACGAAGTACGCCAGCTGCTGCAGGCTGTTGTAGTTGACCCAGCCGTTCTCGGTCGGCCAGTCGAACGACACGTACTGCAGAGCCGCTGAGAGCGCGTTGGGGAAGACCTCCCAGCTCGTCGGCACCAGGCGTATCCAGTGCCCGGTGACGAACAGCAGCACGATGAAGATCGCACCGTTGACGAGCCACAGGATATCGAGCGACTGGTGGAACCAGAGCGTGAGGCTGATCTTGCCCTTGTCGTTGCCGCGCGGCGTCCAGAATGCCGTCGGGCGCTTCTCGGTGCGCACGCGCAGCCCCGAGCGGATGATCAGCACCATCAGGAACATGTTGAAGAAGTGCTGCCAGCCGATCCAGGGTGCAAAGCCCGCCTCGACCTCGAAGGCCGGGTGGTACTCGCCCGGGAACGCGGCGAGGAAGTCCTGCATGAACGGGAGGCTGAGGAACGCGCGGACGAAGGCGACGGCGGCCGCGGCGAGGATGCCGAGTCCGGCGGCGGCGAGCAGGCCCGCGATCGCCTGGGGCCACGTCGGGCGCCGCCGGGCGCCCTCCTCGACGGCGCCGGCGACTCGGCGCGGAGCGGTGCCGTTCCACACCGTGCGCGGCACCGTCAGCGGTGTGGAGACGTCGAACGCCGCGACGGCAGCGGGCGCGGCATCCTGCTGCACGGCGACCGTCTGGGAGTCGGGCTCGGCGACGGCCGCTGCGGCGGCACCACCCTGGGCCTGCACGACCGGCAGACCGTCCACCGGGCCGGGTCCCTCGGCGGGGCGGGATCCGGCGGGAACCGAGCGCACGTGCGCCAGACCCTCCGGCGGCCACGGGTCGCCACCGGCCACGCGCGGCAGCCCGCGACGCAACGGTGCACCGTTCGCGGCGGACGACCCGGGGAAGCGCACGCGAACCCCTGCGCTGCGCTGCGTGGACGCGGGTGCGGGCTCGGCCGCCACCGCGGTCGTCGGCGCAGGCGCGGCGGGAGTCTCGTCGGCAGCGGCGGCCGCGGCCACCGCGGGAACGGAGGACGCCACGGATCCCGGGTCCGCGGCTGTCGACGCGGCGCCGGCCGGCGGCCAGGGGTCTCCGCCGGCGACACGCGGCAGACCACGGCGCAACGGCGAGGATGCGGTCGAGGCTGAGGTCGATCCCGGCTCGGGTGCGGGCGCGGCAGGCATGGCCGGGAGGGCCGCCGCCTCGGCCGCGGAGATCGTCGGAACGGGTGGAATCGTGGCAGCCGGCGTTGTGGCAGACGCCGTCGTGGCAGTCTCCGGCGCGGCGAGCGCATCGCTCAGCGCGGTGGCGGCATCCGGTGCCGCGGCTTCGACGGATGCGCTCGCGCCGGCCCCGGCATCCGCGACGTCGACGCTCAGCTCAGGAGGCCAGGGGTCGCCGCCGGACACCCGCGGCAGGCCGCGTCGGAGAGTGCGCTCTGCCATCGGCCTGCTACTTCTTCCGCGCCTGGAGCGCGTCGATCACCTGCGGCACGACCGTGAACAGGTCGCCCACGATGCCGAAGTCGGCGACCTCGAAGATCGGGGCATCCCCGTCTTTGTTGATCGCGACGATCGCCTTCGAGGTCTGCATGCCCGCACGGTGCTGGATCGCACCCGAGATGCCCAGCGCGACATACAGCTGCGGCGACACCGAGACGCCGGTCTGGCCGACCTGGTGCGCGTAGGGGACGTATCCGGCATCGACCGCCGCGCGCGATGCGCCGACCGCACCGCCGAGTGCATCGGCGAGGTCTTCGACGAGCGAGAACTTCTCCTGCGAGCCGAGTCCGCGCCCGCCCGAGACGACGACCTTCGCGCCGCGGAGCTCAGGGCGCGACGACGCCTGCTCGACGGCCTGGATCTCGCCGCCCGTGCCGGCCGGAGCGCCCGATGCGGGGACGTCGAGGGCTTCGATCCGGGCATCCTTCGCCTCGGCGCGGGTGTCGACGGCGCCCTGACGGAGCGTGATGATCGGGGCGCCGAAGGTCGGCGCCGAGTCGACGAGGTACGCGCCGCCGTACACCGAATGGTGGGCGACGATGCCTTCCCCGTCGCGGGCGACGCCGATCGCGTCGACCGAGAGGGCGAGCTGTTCGCGCACCGCCAGGCGTCCTGCGACGTCGCGCCCGATGATCGAGTTCGACACGAGCACAGCGTCGGGCTTGACGGCGCCATAGGCGGCCTGCAACGCATCCGCGACCGGCACGGTGAGGGCTTCGGCATCGACGGCGGCGGTCAGCACGACGGCGGCGCCGGATGCGGCCGCGGTGTCGACGGCGGCCTGCGCCGTGTCGGCCGGGGCGGCGACGAGGGCCACCGGTGTGCCGATCTCGGAGGCGGCGCCGAGGAGGGCCGCCGTGCTCGGTGCCGCGGCCCCTGCGGGAGTCACGTCGACGAGTACGAGGATCGCGTCTTCGGGAAAGCTCATGTCACACCAGCCTGTTCTGCACGAGGTAGTCCACCAGCTGCTCGGCGGCCGTGCCGTCGTCTTCGACCTTGACGCCCGCGGCGCGCGGCGGCTTCTCGGCGACCGAGGTCATGATCGTCTGCGGCGCCTCGGTCGGGTCGGCGGTCACACCGAGATCGGCGAGCGAGAGCACCTCGAGCGGCTTCTTCTTGGCCGCCATGATGCCCTTGAAGTTGGGAAAGCGCGCATCCGGCAGCGCCTCGGTGATCGAGATCACGGCCGGCAGTGCTGCGGAGACCTCCTGCGCGCCGAAGTCGGTGGCGCGGGTGCCCGAAACGGAGTCGGCGGCGATCTGCACCGCACTCAGCGCCGTGAGCTGGGCCCAGCCGAGGTGCTCGGCGAGCATCGAGGGCAGCACGCCTGCAGAGCCGTCGGTGGAGAGATTCCCGGTGATCACGAGATCCGGCTCGCCGCGGCGGATGGCGGCGGCGAGCGCCTTGGCCGTCACCCCGAGGTCGGCGCCGCGCAGCTCCTCATCGACGATCTGCACCGCCGATGCCGCCCCCATCGCGAGAGCACGGCGGATGGATGCCGTTGCCGATTCCGGCGCCATCGACAAGGCCACGACCTCGGCGCCGAGTGCATCGGCCGAGGTGAGTGCGACCTCCAGCGCGCGCTCGGTGATCTCATCGAGCACGACGTCGCCGACGGCGCGATCGGCCAGTCCGGTATCCAGATCGAGCTTGCGATCCCCGTACGTGTCGGGGACCTCCTTGACCAGAACGAAGATCTTCATCGACCACTCCTCACGACTTTCGCGAGTCTATCGGGATGCATCTCTATGTACCCAATCGGGCCGCAACCTCGGCGTCGATCCCCGCGCCCATCCCCGCTTATGTATACATTCACGGGGAAACGGTCGGCCTGGTGACGACCGCGACGACGGGCCGATAGCGTAGGAACGTGAGTCGCCCCGGCCCCCTCCCCGTCGACCCGCTCGCCGAGGCGAAGCGGCAGTGGATCGCGCACGGGTGGACGACGACCGCCGACGGCATGACCGTCGTGACCTCGGTGATGCGCGCGCAGCAGCTGCTGCAGGCCAAGGTCGATGCGGCCCTGCGCCCCTTCGAGCTGTCGTTCGCGCGCTACGAGCTGCTGCGGCTGCTGGCGTTCAGCCGTGAGGGCGTGCTGCCGCTGTCGAGCGTGGTCTCCCGCCTGCAGGTGCATCCCACGAGCGTGTCGAGCACGGCGGAGCGCCTCGTCAAAGACACCCTCGTCCGGCGCAGCAGGCACCCGTACGATGGGCGCGCGGCGATGCTGGAGCTCACCGAGGCCGGCCGGGAACTCGTCGAGCGGGCCACCGCCGCACTGAACGCCGAGGTCTTCACCGACCCGGGCGTCGATCCCGACGACGCGGCCGAGCTCATCGCGATCGTGGCACGGATGCGACGCCGCGCGGGCGACTTCGCCGATCCGCGTCCGCAGCCCGATCCGCTCTGACGCACCCCTGGCGGAGCGCACTCCGACAGAATCCCCTCTTCTGCTGACGCCCGCGCATCCGTAGCCTGAGGGCATGCCCGAACTGCACCTGCACACCGAACTGCGCGCCATGGGCCCCGCCGGCGCCTTCGTGCTGACCGACGCCCAGGTCGCCGAGCTCACGGATGCGAAGACCGCCCCGGTCGTCGTGACCGTCGGCGATCGATCCATCCGGCTGCGACTGAGCCGGATGCGGGGCGAGAACCTCATCGGATTCAGCAAGGCCGCCCGGGCCGAACTCGGTGTCGAGCTGGGAGAGACGCTCGACGCCGTCGTGGCGCTGGACACCGCGGAACGCACGGTCGAGGTGCCCGCACCGCTCGCCACCGCACTCGACGAGTCGGGGTTGCGCGAGGGCTTCGACGCCCTCGCCTATTCGCGCCGCAAGGAGATGGCGCGCACGGTCGCCGACGCGAAGCAGGAGGCCACGCGCGCTCGCCGCATCGCGAAGGTGATCGACGAACTCGGCGGCTGACGCCTCGCTAGAGCGCGACTAAGTGCGTGGGTGCAGGTGCTACGTTCACGTCGGCCCAGAACAGCGCCCCCGCGCCCCCTACGCGTTCCTCCGGCACCCCCAACGACGAGGTCGAAATAAGAAGTCGACCGGAGCCGTCGGGCGCAATGCAACACGCAGTCGGTTGCGAAACCGGCACTCGGACGATATGTGTGATCTCACCTTCGGCCGAATAACGATGCACGACGCCTCCGCCGTACATCGCAACCCAAAGACCTCCATCGGCATCGATGCACATGCCGTCAGGCTCGCCGTCGAGTTCACCGACGTCGACGAACACACTGCCCTCAAGAGATAAATCCCCTGAGGCATACGCAAACCGCCGGATGACGCCTTGAGCGGAATCCACGTGGAAGAGATCGCCGATGTGATCGAATGCCGCCCCATTGCACAGTGTCAACCCCTCTACGAGGCGAGGGCAACGCTCGATCTCCAGGCGGTACAGCGATGCGCCACCTGGAACGCGCGGCTTGCGCAGAGTACCGAGGAGCAGGCGCCCGTCGGGGTCGACCGTTCCTTCGTTGAATCTTTCTCCCGGGACCAGCGCGGGCCCGCGGAGGACGGGACCGACCGAAAGCGACGCGATGTCTCCGTCCGAGCTCGGATCGAAGAGATGCACGTCTGTCGCCGTGACGACAACCATCCCACCGCTCTGTCTCGGACGGACCAGGACGACATGAGAAGCATCGAGATGCATCCGGGAAATGATCCCGGTCCCTTCGTCAAACTCCAAGACATCACCCCGGAGCATGTCGACCCAACGTGGCCCCGGCCAGGCGGGATCCCAGAAGACACCCTCACCGTGCTCCGCCACCGGCGAAGTGAGCATCCTCGCACCCGTGGTTCTCATCGCCATACCTCAGTTTCGAAGATGCCGCCCTCAGCCAGCTCTTCCGCCGACGGCAGCCCTTCCCAGTCCCCCCTCGACGAGATCGCAGCGGCAGCAGTTCTGTTTGCGGTGTCGAGCGCACTCGTCGCATCGCATCCGTCGAGCAGTGCACACAGATACCCCGCCGCGAACGCGTCACCGGCGCCGACGACATCCAATGCCTGCGCCTCCGCGGCCGGCCCATAGTGATCGATTCCCTCAGCGTCCAGCGCAAGCGCTCCTCGAGCGCCCAACTTCATGACGACCGAGGATGGACCCATCGCCTTGACCGCCCTGGCGAGTTCGGCCACAGACCCGCTTCCGACCAAGAGCTCGGCCTCATCCGGACTCGCGAAGACCACATCAGCACGTCGAGCGACTTCCTGCATGAATGGTGATGCCTCTTCGGCGCTCCACATGGTTCGCCGGAAATTGACATCGAAGGACACCATCACGCCATTGCGATGTGCGACCTCCAGGGCCTCACGCATCGCTTCTCGGGCGTCGGCGCCCACCCCCAAAGTGACTCCGCTGACGTGGAGGAAGCGCGACCGTTCGATAGGCGAGAAGTCGAATGCTCGCGCGGGGGCCATGGCGAAGGCAGACATAGCGCGCATGTAGATCATCTGGGTGCGATGCCCCGTCCGGCGCACCTTCACGATTGCCCCAGTGGCATGGCGCGCATCGCGCCATGCGCAGACATCAACACCCTCAGCGCGCAACTCGCGCTCAATCGCGGCGGCCATCGGATCGCCACCCAGCGCGCTCACCCACGCAACCCGCTTGCCTTGTCTTGCGGCACCGATCGCAACATTGGACTCGGCGCCGGCGAACGTGAACCTCATGTCGTCCCCCGAACGCAGGCGCCCTGTACCGGTCGTCTCGAACACACCGAGTGCCTCGCCAAAGGCGACGATGTCGAGTTCTCCACTACTTCGCATCCGAGACCGCCTCCGTGAATCGTGCAGCAATCGTCCTGATGTGCGCGAGGTGCTCAGCCGATCCTGCTCGAAGCCCCGCCGGGCAGCGGAACAGCGGACTGCCTACGCCTACTGCATGCGCGCCGTCAGCGATCGCGAGTCGAGCCTTATCCAGGTCCATTCCACCGACTGCTAAAAGAGGCACTGAGGGAAACGGGCCACGCAGGTCACGCAGGTAGCTCGGGCCTAGAGCTCCTACGGGGAAGATCTTGACAGCTTGTGCTCCAAGTGCCGCCGCGGCAGCCACCTCCGTCGGAGTCAGAACGCCAGGAAAACAGGGCAGACCGATCTCCGCACTGCGTCGCTGAACCTCGGCCGAGAGCGAGGGAGACACGCAGTACCGTGCCTCCGCGTCGACGGCACGGTCAAGTTCGTCCGGTGTGAGAACTGTTCCCGCACCGATCAGAACGGCGCTCCCATATGCACCGACCAGGTCCTTGATCAAGAGTTCAGCCTCTGCACTGACGAGCGAGACTTCGAGCGCGCGAACACCACCTTCGATCGCGGCTTCCGCCACGGCTCGCCCGCGCTCGCGTGTCGCTTCTCTCACGATTCCAAAGACCCGAGCACGTCGGAGCGCTTCCAGCACGTCGTTCATCCCTTGACCGCCCCTGCTGTCATCCCCGCCACGACCTGCTTCTGGAGCACAAGGAACACGATGAGCAGAGGAAGCACACCGAGCACCGCTGCCGGGAAGAGCATGGTCGGCTCCACGGTGTTCGGATTCACCAACGCATAGGCGTTGACCATCACTGTGCGCGTCTCCGGTTCGTTGAGGAAGACGAGAGGAATGACGAGGTCGTTCCACACGTGCAGGGCGATGTAGACCAGGAGTGTCCCCGTCACCGGCCTGAGAAGAGGAAGAACGATCTGCCAAAACATGCGGAAGAAGCCCGCGCCATCAATTGCGGCAGCCTCTTCGAGCTCCGCCGGAACCTGACGCAGGAAGCTCGTATAGAAGAAGATCGTGATCGGAAGATACGTCGCCGTGTAAATCAGGACAACGCCGAATAGAGAGTTCAGGAGTCCGAGATCCCGCATCAGAAGATACAGCGGGGCGAGCGTCACGAAAACGGGGAGGCTCATTCCGAGGATGAACAGGCGATACGCCCACCCCGTCCAGCGCCTGCTGATGCGCGCCAGCGGATAGCTCGCCAGCGATCCGAACACCACCACGAGAACCGACGTCCCGACCAGGATGAGAACGGTGTTCAACACGCTGCGGCCATAGTGGAGCTGTTCGATCGTGTTCGCGAAATTGTCGAATGTCAGCCGCGTCGGCAATCCCAACGGATCAGCGTACACGTCTGACGTCGGACGGAAGGACGTCAGGACGGCGAACAGGAACGGCCAAATGAACCCGATCGCAACGCAGAAGAGGAGCACCGTCGAGACGCCCGATCGAACTCGACGAGCGGTCCGTGCAGTAGTGATAGTCATTCGGGAGTCTCCTAGATGTACAGTTCGCGGCGTCGCAACAGAGTGTTGACTCCGCCGGCAACGACGGCGATCAGCACGAGCAGGATCATGGCGAGCGCAAGACCGTAGGCGAAGTCACCGCCGAAGATGTTGTTGTAGATCAGGAGCGACAGGGTCTGGGTCGATCCGACAGGCCCGCCTCCGGTGAGGACGAGAGGGAACTCGAAGACCTTCAGACATCCGATCAGCGACAGGCTCACGTTCACCGTGAGCGACGGCGCGAGCAGTGGCCACTCCACCCGGAAGAACCGTCGCCACGGCCCCGCACCGTCGATCTCTGCGGCCTCGAGGAGATCTTGGGGGAGCGAGAGGAACCCTGCGAGGAAGATCGCGGTGGAGTAGCCGGCGAACATCCAGATGTTGACGGCGGCCACAGCTCCGAGCGCTGTCGACGGATCACCGAGCCACACGCGCTGCAAAGCTTCCAGTCCCAGCATCTCCAGCACGGCGTTGAATCCGGTGTCCGGCCGATACAGGTAAGACCAGATGAAGGACGCCATGACCGGCGAGATCAACGCGGGGCAGAGCAGGATCATGCTGATCGTCGTGCGGACACGATCCGACTTCTTCGACAGGATTCGTGCGAAGACGAGCCCGAGCCCGTTCTGCACGATGACCACGATCACTGCGTAGAACAGGGTGTTGACGACCGCTTGCCCGGTCAGGGGCTGCGAGAAGGCGTACTCGTAGTTCGCCGTTCCCGCGAAGTCGGCTTTGGGCCCCCCTTTCGTATCGGTGAAGCTGAGGAAGAGGCCCTGCACGATCGGATAGATCGTGAAGACGCCGTAGATGGCGAGCGCCGGGAGGAGAGCGGTCGCGACCGGTGAGAATCGGCGGGTGGAGTTCATCTGTGACCTTGCCTGCTACGCGGTGGGCGGGACGATGATGCCCCGCCCACCGATCGGATCGTCACCGAAGTCGTGAGACGGCGTCGTCGATCGCCTCGAGGGCGGCCGCCGATTCGACGTCACCGAGCATGCGTGACTGGACGTTGGAGTTCACCGCGGTGAGCGCATCGCCCACCATCCACGTGCTCACCGGCGTGTACGCGACGTCTCCCGCGTCGAATGCATCGCTGAAGACCGAGAGCTGCTCCTTGTCAGGGCTGGTCCCGCCGGTGAACGTCGTGAATGCGTTCTCTGCGTCGAGATACAGACCGAGCACCTCGGGATCGTTCCAGAACTCCAGGTACGCCGCGGCGGCATCCTTGACGTCCGAACTGGCGTTGACCGACCACATCGTTCCCGGGAAGAGCAGGCCGTGACTGGTCCCGGAGTCAGCGCCCGGCCAGGGCGCGAACGCCACGTTGACACCCTCGTCAATCATCGACTGGAGGTTCCAGGCGCCCTGGAACCAGTACGCGGAGTTGCCCGCGATGAAGTCGGACTTGCCCTGGGTGAACTCATCGACGCCCAGCTGCGTGGGCCAGTCCACGAAACCCAGATCCTGCAGTTCCATCACCTGGTCGAGCGCCCCAACCCATGTCGGATCCAGTGTCTCCTCTCCAAGGAGTATCTTCTCGTCCAGATCAGATGTACCCGGGTACACGAGGCTCGCGGCACTGGCGGTGAGAAGCATGCGCCCGGTCCAGCCCGCCTTGTTGGGCAGGTTGAGTCCAGGCTGGCCCGCGGCCTGGAGCGCCTCGAGCGAAGCAGTGAAGTCGCTCCAGTTCGTCGGGACTGCGTCGACGGCGGCCGCAGCCAGCATGTCCATGTTCGCGAAGATGCCGATCCCGATCTGCTCCATCGGGAAGCCGTACAGTTCACCGTCCACGGTCGTGAACGGCTTCAGATTCGGATCCACATCATCGGCCCAGGTGGAATCCGCCAGCGGTTCCAAGTATCCCGATTCCGCCCATGCCGTCATCTTTGGAGCATCGGTCATGACCACATCGGGCGCGTCCCCCGCGAGGAACTGCGGCGACAATGCCTGCACATAGGCATCGTTGGGGGGAACCACTTCGAACTCGAGCTTGATCTCCGGGTGCTCCTTCTCGAAGAGCGCGTTGATCTCGGCCATGTTCGCCGGCTCGGATTCTCCCCCCTTCCAAGACGAAACTCTGAGAACAGTTTTGTCGCCATCCGAGGACGATCCGCCCGACGTCGACGTCGTACCGCTGCATCCGGCCAGAACGGCAACCGTTGCGGCGAGCACAGAAGTACCAAGTATCCAGTGCCTCATTGCAAACCCCTTCGTAAGGCAACCGCTTTAGTAAACCGGTTGCGCGCTGTTCGTGGACACGTTACTGTCGAGTCACAAGCAATGTCAACAGGCGAGGGGGTGGTCTCACGGTGGCACGACGCGCTCGGCTCGAGGATGTCGCACGCGAATCCGGAGTATCCAAGGCGACCGCGTCACGCATCCTGAACGGCGACCCTCAGTTCTCGACGAAGGAGAGCACGCGACAAGCCGTGCACAAGGCCGCGACCCGACTCGGATACGTCCCGCACAGCAGTGCGCGTGCTCTTGCAGGCATGCCCACACGTGCGTTGCTGCTCCTGTCGCCCTCTCTCGACAACCCCACCCACTCCGTGATCGTCCGCGGCGCTCAAGCGGGAGCTCTCGAACGCGATCACGTCGCATTCATGGTCGAGGATTTCGGTGCGGCAACACTCACGTCGAGCCTGGAGGCCCTCATCGATGGTGCCCGCATCGACGGCGTCATGATCGGCTCCGCCACCATCGAGCATCCTCTCTCGTCCAAGCTCGCCGCACTGAAGTTTCCTCACGTCTACGTCAACCGAGCAGTCGAACGATCCGGACGAAACGTCGTCATGCAGTTCGGCCGCTCCAGTGAGCTCGCCGTCGATCACTTAGTGTCTCTGGGGCACCGTCGCATCGGCCACATCGCAGGCCCCGCAGACATCTGGCCGAGCAAAGAGCGCCAGGACACCTTCGCCGCCGTCATCGATCGCGCGAACGGGTGCGAGGGCACGGTCGTTTCGACGAACTTCAGCGAGGAGGGCGGGAAGGAGGGCTTCGCCTACCTTTACGATGCGCACGACGTGACAGCGATCTACACAAGCTCGCTCGCTCAGGGCATCGGAGCTCTCGCAGAGGCCTCCAGACGAGGGATCGCGGTTCCTGACGACCTGTCGATCATCGCCAATGACGACTTCCCCGTCGCCGCCTACACGTCCCCTCCGCTCACGACCATTCAAACGCCGCTGTTCGAGATGGGCCGCGTCGGCGCTCATGCTCTCGTGGATCAGATCCTCAGCGGCGAACATCGTGATCACGTCGTCTCGGATGACCCGGTCGTCATCCTCCGTCAGTCGACGGCGGTGCACCGATGAAGCGCGCACGTGCTCACGAAGGACGAACCTACGTCGTCACCGGCGGAGCATCAGGAATCGGACGCGCCACCGTGCGCCGACTGCTCGACGACGGCGCGATCGTGTTTGCGCTGGACATCGATGAGAAGGGGCTCGACACTCTGGTGGTCGATACTCCCAGCGCGCATCTCCGCACGCACACGATCGACACGACGAGCCAAAGCCAGTGGCATGACTGCGTCGACTTCATCCGGAACTCCGCGCCCACCATCGACGGATGCGTGCTGAACGTGGGTCGAAACATGCCCGGTTCGCTGACCGAACTCAGCGCCAAGGCCTGGCGCGACGCGCTTCGCCTCACGCTGGACTCGAACGTCCTGGGCTTCCAGGCGCTCCATCCGCTGTTCGGAGCCCCGACCTCGGTCGTCTTCACTACCTCGATCCATGCTGCTCTCGCCTTCCGCACCTTCCCCGCATACGCCGCGGGAAAGGGTGCCCTCACCGCTCTCGCGAGGCAGCTGGCTGTCGACTACGCCCCCCAGGTCAGAGTCAATGCGCTGGCGCCTGGAGCAGTACGCACGGCGATCTGGGATCGGCGCGACGAGGCATTCCAACGAGCAGTCGCCGGTCGCGTGCCGCTCGGGCGGATCGCCGACCCTGAAGAGATCGCGAGCGTCGTCGCGTTCCTGCTCTCATCCGATTCGAGTTACATCACCGGGCAGACGATCACTGTTGACGGCGGTCGTTCCATCGATTCCGGCGAATGACGCCACCCGCAATCAATCAAGAGGAGAAGCCAGACGTGCGCATCAAGGACATCGAGACGATCGTGGTCGGCGCTCCGACACCGGGCAACGGTCGGCTCTCCAACCGCAACTACATCTTCGTGCTCGTTCACACCGATGACGGCATCACGGGGCTTGGAGAAGCGACACTCGAGGGACACGATCGATCCGTCCTGGGCGCTATCGAGGATCTCCGCTCGCTCGTGATAGGAGAAGATCCTGCGCGTATTTCCTACATCACGCAGAAGCTGCGCCGTCAGAAGTTCTGGGGCGGTGGTGTGATCAAGGGATCAGCCATTGCGGGCATCGAACTCGCGCTGTGGGACATTGCCGGGCGCCGGGCGCAGCTTCCCGTCCACGCGCTGATCGGTGGAGCGATACGCGATCGAATCCGCGTGTACGCCAACGGGTGGACTGGCGGCGCGCTGGACAAGGAGCAGATCAAAGACGGCGCCCAGCGGGCATACGAACGTGGCTATCGCGCCTTCAAGTTCAGCACCGCGGTGGCCTCCGAGCCGGTGCGCGACGCGGAGATCACCAGACTCATCGTGACCATGGCCGAGACCATTCGCGAAGCCGTCGGCCCCGACAGCGCGATCATGCTCGACGGTCACGGCCGGTACGACCGCCACCTGGCAGTTCAGATCGCACGCGGCCTTGCGGACGTCGATCTCCTGTTCTTCGAGGAGCCGGTTCAGCCGCATCGCGTCGATGACATGGCCGCGGTCGCCGGTCAGGCGCCCATGCCTATTGCGGCGGGAGAACGTCTCACCACGAAGGAGGAGGTGCTTCCCTATCTGACCGCGTCAGCGTTGGCAGTCGTGCAGCCCGATCTCGCACACTGCCATGGCTTTGCAGAAGCACGAGACATCGCCGCACTTGCCGATGCTTTCGGCAGCTGGGCTGCACCGCACGCGCCGATGAGCCCGCTCGTCGCTGTCGCGTCCCTGCACCTCGATGCGACGCTGCCGAACTTCCTGATACAAGAACGACTGTTGCTGGACGACTGGCGCGACCGGGTCATCCTCCCGCCGCTCGAGGTCTCCGATGGCTATATCGACGTTCCGTCAGGGCCCGGGTGGGGCATCGAACTCGACATGAATCTGTGTCGCAGCAAGCCTGAGATCGTTGTGGAGATGCCTCAGCTCACGCGTGCGGACGGATCCGTCGCTGATTGGTGAGCCCTCTCTCATGACGAGTCGTGAGAGCCGGCCGCCACTTGCTTTCGCCCCATCGACAGTGAGCGTCGACCCGACGCTGTCCGGCAAGATCACGTCCGTACGCACTTCTGGTTCGGGGAACTGGCTACTGACACCCCAAGCGGACTCCCGAGACGGAACGACCTCACGCTCACGTTTCCTCGATGCATCCGACTTCGGTGGATGGGACGAGTGCTTTCCCTGCCTGACCGCGGACCCCGAGAACGAGGCATTCCCTGACCACGGTCAGGCCTGGAACGCCGAGTACAGGTCCTCCACGAAGTGCCCAGAGCGCTCGCAAGGGTCCTGGATCCTGCGGGGATGCGAGCTACACCGTGAGGTCACCCGCGAGCTGCCGCACCGATCGCGGCTCACCTATCACGCGCGGTTCCCGGACAGCGCAACCAGCACGCGCGTACTCTGGGCAGCACACCCTCAGTTCGTCGCCAAGTCGCTTATCAATATCACCTTGCGCTGCGGCGATGCGCCGTACTGCCGCAAACATGGAACCGGCGTCGTCCTTCCCTCGCTCTCTGCACTCGTCCCGAAAGGCGAGGGAAAGAAGATCGCAGTCGAGAGCTGCCCCTCCCAGATAGTGCTGACCCTCTCCCGAGTTGACGAGGCGATCACGCTGGAATGGGACGGTCGGGTCATTCCAGAGTTTCACATCTGGTACGACAACGGTCTCTACGCGCGAGAACCCGTCATCAGTCCGCAGCCCACGATCCCCGCAGGACGGGGAGTGCCTCGGGACTGGACGCTGTCCATCACGTCGTACCGACGGTGAGCTGCACACAGCCCCTGCTCGATCCGGTTCATCTGGCACGGGCCTTCAGTAGACCAGACACGCCGCACACCGAAGACCGACGGGCCGAACGGAGAAGCGCCGCCAACCAGCCAGCTCGGCGGCACTTCTTCCTGTCCCCTCGACAAAACCAGTCACATATCAGTCGCCGTCGTACACGTACTGCTCGAAGCGCGCCGGGATGCTCTTGCGCTGCCAGGCGAGCTCCTCGTCGCGGCGCGCGTGATTGCCGGGGAACGCGCGGGCGGTGTGCCGCGGAACCTGGCGGCTGTGCCCGGCCATGTGGGCCACCGCGACGGCCTGACCGCAGACGCGCGCGGCGGCTTCGGCAGCAGGATCATCGACCTCGCGGGCGGCCGCATGGCAGGCGAAGGCGCGCTCGCGCACGGCGTCGATTCCCATCTCGCCGCGCAGGAACGACCAGGCCGCATCCAGCGCCTCCTGCGGCCGGCGATCATCGGGGCGCTGGGCGACGAACAAGGGCAGCAGACGCTGCGCGCACGCCACCGTCCAGGCCACGAGTTCGCGGCGGTCGGCTTCGGACAGCGTCAGGTCGTCGTCATCCGGGAGGTTCTCGACGACCCGCAGGTCAGGGATGCCGTCGCCATACCTGCGCCCGGCGCGGTGCGCAGTGCTGTTCATCGTGGCCGTTCTCTCCGTCGCATCGTCGCGACCCCTCCAGTATCCCCCGTCACGCCGACATCGTGTCCATGACGGATGAACGGCCCGTGAACAACCGCGCTGCGGGAGGCCGGTCGAGGGTCAGGCGGCCCGGAGAGTGTCGCGCCCGACGATCAGGCGCATGATCTCGTTCGTGCCCTCGAGGATCTGGTGCACCCGCAGGTCGCGCACGACCTTCTCGATGCCGTAGTCCTGCAGGTATCCGTAGCCGCCGTGCAGCTGCAGGGCGCGGTTGGCGACCTCGAATCCGGCATCGGTGGCGAACCTCTTGGCCATGGCGCAGCGCGCCGCCGCATCAGCCGCGCCTTCGTCAACAGCCTCCGCACCGTCGCGCACCATGAGGCGGGCGGCGTGCAGCTCGGTGCGCATGTCGGCGAGGGCGAACACGATCGACTGCTTCTCGGCCAGCGGTTCGCCGAAGGTGAATCGCTCGTGCACGTAGGCCGCGGACCGCTCCAGCGCCCACTGCGCACCGCCCAGCGAACAGGCGGCGATGTTGAGACGGCCGCCGTTGAGCGCCGACATGGCGATCCCGAATCCGCGCCCGGCCTCGCCCAGCACGTTCGCCGCCGGCACGCGCACCTCGTCGAGGATCACCTGCCGGGTCGGCTGCGCACGCCAGCCCATCTTCTTCTCCGGGGCGCCGAAGCTCAGGCCCGCCGCATCCGCCGGCACGAGGAACGCGGTCACACCGCGCGCGCCGTCGTTCGAGGTGCGCGCCATGACGACGTAGACCGCGGCCTCGCCCGCCCCGGAGATGAACTGCTTGACTCCCGTGAGCACGTACTCGTCGCCGTCGCGGATCGCACTGGTCGCGATCGCGGCAGCGTCGGATCCGGCGCCGGGCTCGGTGAGGCAGTACGAGCCGAACCGATCCATGGCGGTGAGCGCCGGCAGCCACCGCGCACGCTGGGCGTCGTCGCCGTACGTGTCGATCATCCATGCGACCATGTTGTGGATCGAGAGGAAGGCGGCGATCGTCGGATCGCCCTTCGCGAGCTCCTCGAAGATCGCGACCGTGTCGACGCGCGAAAGGCCGGTGCCGCCGGACTCCTCGCGCACGTAGATGCCGCCGAGCCCGAGCTCACCGGCGCGATGCAGCGTGTCGCGCGGGAAGAGGTGCTGCTCGTCGCGCTCGATCGCGTACGGGGCGAGTTCCGTCTCGGCGAACTCGCGCACGGCGCCCAGGATGGCGGCGCGCTCGTCGGAGGTGGTGACGATGGTCATCGGTTCTCCTCTTTGATAGCGATCTAGCGGATCATTGTGCGTGATCCGCTCCGATGTATCTGAACATCATGACATTATTAGACGGTCCTCCGGTTATTTACTAGGGCGCCCTTGTATCTGCGGATCCGCGTGCCGGCCCTCCCCCGAAAGGGCAGACTGGTCGCAGACGCCGAAAGGATCACCATGCAGACCGCAGTCATCGTCGACGCCGTACGCACTCCCTCCGGCCGCGGCAAGCCCGGCGGCGCACTCTCGGACGTGCACCCCGTCGACCTCGCCGCCCTCATGCTCACCTCGCTGCTCGAGCGCAACGGCCTGGAATCGACACAGATCGACGACGTACTGCTGGGATGCGTGAGCCAGGTCGGCGATCAGAGCAGCAACATCGCCCGCCAGGCGGTGCTCGCCGCCGGGTTCGACGACCGCGTGCCGGCCACGACGATCGACCGGCAGTGCGGTTCGAGCCAGCAGGCCGCGCACTTCGCCGCGCAGGGCGTGATCGCGGGCGCGTATGACGTCGTCATCGCCGGCGGCGTCGAGTCGATGAGCCGGGTACCGCTCGGATCCTCCGCCCAGGGCGGCTCGCCCCTGTCGCCGAGGATGCGCGAGCGCTACCCGGAAGGGCTCGTGAACCAAGGCGTCTCGGCCGAGCTCATCGCCGCGAAGTGGGGCCTGGACCGCGAGCGCCTCGACGAGTACGCCGCCCGTTCCCACCAACGCGCCGCCGAGGCGATCGACGCGGGCCGGTTCGCCCGCGAACTGATCCCGGTGCCGGTGGTCGCCGACGATGGTGCCGAGAGTACGGCCACCCGCGACGAGACCGTGCGGGCGGGCACCACGGCGGAGAAGCTCGCCGGGCTCCCCTCGTCCTTCCACACGGATGCGGCCGCGGAGCGGTTTCCGCAGATCGGGTGGAGCATCACGCCCGGCAATTCCTCGCCGCTCACCGACGGCGCCTCGGCCGTGCTCATCATGAGCGAGGAGAAGGCGCTCGCCCTCGGGCTCACCCCCCGGGCGCGATTCCACTCCTTCGCCGTCGTCGGCGACGACCCCCTCCTCATGCTCACCGGCCCGATCCCCGCCACGCAGCGCATCCTCGAACGCTCCGGCCTCGGCATCGGCGACCTCGACGCCTACGAGGTCAACGAGGCGTTCGCCCCCGTGCCGCTCGCGTGGGCCGCGGAGTTCGACGCCGACCCCGCAAAGCTCAACCCATGGGGCGGAGCCATCGCGCTCGGCCATCCCCTCGGCGCATCCGGCACGCGCCTGCTCGGCACGATGCTCTCCTACCTGGAGGCCACCGGCGGCCGCTACGGACTGCAGACCATGTGCGAAGGCGGCGGCATGGCCAACGCCACCATCATCGAACGGCTCTGACCGGGCGGAGCAAGAGACGGGACAGCACCGTGAAGACGGATCTGAAGAAGGAGATTCCCGCCTACTCCGCGCGGAAGGGACGCTTCGACGTCATCAGCGTCCCTCCGCTGCAGTATCTGATGATCGACGGGGCGGGAGATCCGAACACGTCATCCGCCTACGGCAACGCGCTCGCGAGCCTGTATCCCCTCGCGTACGGCCTGAAGTTCTTCAGCAAGAAGGAACTCGATCGCGACTACGCCGTCATGCCGCTGGAGGGGCTGTGGTGGGCGGATGATCTGAGCGTCTTCACCGCGAACCGCGACAAGTCGCAGTGGAGCTGGACGATGATGATCCTCACGCCGGACTGGATCACCGCAGCCCATGTCGACACGACCCGGGCGACCGCCGCCGCGAAGGGGACCGCCCCGGCGATAGACCGCATCCGCCTGGAGGCTCTCGACGAGGGCCTGTGCGTGCAGACGCTGCACGTCGGCCCCTACGACGACGAGGGCCCCGTGCTCGCGCGGCTGCACGACGAGTTCCTCCCCGCTCAGGGGCTGCACCCCACAGGGAAGCACCATGAGATCTACCTCGGCGATCCCCGTCGCTCGGCGCCCGAGAAGCTCCGCACGATCCTTCGTCAACCGGTGAAGCGGAGCTGATCCAGCGGCCATCCGCTGCCAGCATCCGTTAGTCTGACCTTGCCCCGTCCTCATTGACGGAGTGATTCCGGCCGGAGCTTGGCCGCTTGTCCTTCATCGACTCGCGTTCAGGAGTGCCATGCGCCACCGCCTTCTCCGCTCCTTCGGCATCGTCGCCCTCGTCGGCGCCGCGTTCGCCGTCACCGCCTGCACGGCGGACGCGACCGCATCGGAACCCGCTTCCGAGCCCCCCGCGACGGCCGGGTACCCGCTCACCGTCGACAACTGCGGAACCGCCGTGACCTTCGATCGCGCTCCCGAACGCGTGCTCGCGATCAAGTCGACCTCGACCGAGATGATGCTCGCACTCGGTCTGCAGGACCGACTCATCGGCACGGCGTTCTCCGACGGCCCCGTCTCGGAGGAATGGGCGGACCGCGCGGACGGCATCCCGGTGATCGACGAGAAGGTGCCGGGACAAGAGGCCGTGCTCGATCTGGAGCCCGACCTCGTCTACGCGGGGTGGGAGTCGAACGTCACGGCCGAGGGTGCGGGCGATCGCGGCACGCTCGCCTCGCTGGGCGTGAACACCTATGTATCCCCCGCCGCCTGCCAGGAGCCCGGCTACCAGCCCGAGTCGCTGACTTTCGACGACGTGCTCGCCGAGATCGACCAGGCGGGTACGATCTTCGACGCCTCCGACGCCGCAACAGAGCTCATCGACGACCTGCGCGCACGCCTAGATGCGCTCACCCCCGACAACCGAGGTCTAAGCGCCCTGTGGTTCAGCTCGGGCAGCGACACCCCCTTCGTCGGCGGCGGGATCGGCGCTCCGCAGATGATCATGGATGCCGCGGGGCTGACGAACATCGCCGCGGACATCGACGAGACGTGGTCGAGCATGAGCTGGGAAACCGTGGTCGACACGAACCCCGACGTGATCGTGCTCGTGGACTCCGCGTGGGGATCGACGGAGAAGAAGATCGGCGTGCTGGAGGCCAACCCCGCCACCGCGCAGCTGCCGGCGGTCGTGAACCGTCGCTATCTCATCGTCCCCTTCGCGACGACGGAGGCCGGCGTGCGCAACGTCGAGGCCGTCGAGACCCTGCTCGCGCAGTTGGCGGAGGTGCCGTCGCCATGACGACGGTTGCGGGGCGGTCTGCGGTGAATCCTGGTGGCGAGCAGGGCATCCTCGCAACGGCCGACGCAGGCGCCTCGGAGCGCGCCCCGCGACGCCGGCCGCGGGCGGGCGGCTGGGCGCTCGTGCTGCTCGGCCTGCTCCTCCTCTCCGTCATCGTCGCCGTGGCACTGGGGCCCGCCGACATCTCCCCCGCAGACGTGTGGCGGAGCATCCTCGCTCGGTTCGGTCTCGGCGAATCCTCGCTCTCACCTCTTCGCGAGGGCATCGTGTGGGAGCTGCGGATGCCGCGCGTACTCGGCGCGGCCGCGGTCGGCGCGGGCCTGGCGATCTGCGGGGCGATCATGCAGGCGGTGCTGCGCAACCCGCTCGCCGACCCCTACCTGCTCGGCCTCTCGTCGGGCGCGTCGTTCGGTGCCGTGATCGTGATCGTGCTCGGGGCCGCGCTGGCGCTGCCCGTCGCCGCGTTCGGCGGTGCCGTCGGCGCGCTGCTGCTCACCCTGCTCGTGGCCGGGGTCGCCGGACGGATGACGACCTCGCGCACGATCCTCGCCGGGGTCGCCGTCTCGGCCGTGCTCAGCGCCCTGACGAGCCTCGTCGTGTTCTGGAGCGCCACGGGCGACACCTACCGCGAGATCCTCGGCTGGCTGCTCGGCTCGCTGGCGGGGGTCACCTGGCCCACGGCGCTCCTCGCGCTCGGCGCGATCGCGCTGATCGGCCTTCCGCTGCTGCTGAGTGCCGGGACGCTCGAGGCGTTCGCCTTCGGGGACCGCTCGGCGGCATCCTTCGGCATCCCCGTGGAGCGCGCCCGCTGGATGCTGCTGGGCGCGACCGCGCTGCTCACCGGATGCCTGGTCGCGATGAGCGGGTCGATCGGCTTCGTCGGGCTCGTCGTCCCGCACGCCGTCCGGCTCATCGCCGGGCCCGGGCACCGCGCGCTGCTTCCGCTGTCGACGCTCGCCGGCGCGGTGGTGCTGATCTGGGCCGACACGCTGGCGCGCACGCTGTTCGATCCGAGGGAGCTGCCCGTCGGCATCGTCACGGCGCTGCTGGGCGGTCCGGTGTTCATGGCGCTGCTCGTCCTCCGTGCGCGGAGGAACCGATGACGGACGCCGGGTCGGCAAGCGACGAGGTGAGGACGCCACTGCGCACCCGCGCGCTCTCCCTCCGCAAGGGCGGGCGCCTGCTCATCGACGGCATCGACTGCACCGTGCCCGATGGCTCGCTCACAGCCCTGGTGGGCCCGAACGGCGCGGGCAAGTCGTCTCTGCTGCACGTCATCGCCGCGATCGACGCCCCCTCGGACGGCGCCGTGCTCCTCGACGGCCGCGACGCGCGCGGGCTGCGGCGCAAGGCCAGGGCGCGCTTCACCGCGCTCGTCGAGCAGCAGGCCGACACCGATCTGGATCTCACGGTGCGCGAGGTGGTCCTCCTCGGTCGCACACCGCACGTCTCGGCACTGGCGGGTCCGGGGCAGGCGGACGAGGAGATCGCCGTATCCGCCCTCGCCCGCGTCGGTGCCGCGGAGTTCGCCGGGCGCCGCTTCGCCCAGCTCTCGGGCGGCGAGCGCCAGCGCATCCTTCTCGCCCGGGCTCTCGCCCAGGATCCGGCCCTGCTGCTCGTGGACGAGCCGACCAACCATCTCGACATCCGGGCGCAGCTGCAGGCTCTGGGGCTGCTGCGCGCGCTCGCCGACAACGGGATGGGCGTGCTCGCCGCCCTGCACGATCTCGGCCTCGCCGCACGGTACGCCGACCGCGTGATCGTGCTCGACGCCGGACGCGTCGTCGCCGCGAGCTCCCCTGCCGAGGTGCTCACACCGTCGCTGATCGAGCTCGTCTACGGCGTGCGCGCCGATGTCGTCGCCCATCCCGCGGACGGCACCCCGCTCATCGCGTTCTCGCCGCTCGATTCCGCGCCCACCCCCGAAGAGGCGTCGATACACTCGGACGCATGAGCGCATCCGAGATCCCCGACACCCTGATCGACCTTCTGGAGCGCCCGGTGTACGGCGTGCTGGCGACCGTCGGCCGCGACGACACGGCCCAATCCAGCCCGATGTGGTTCGAGCTGGTCGACGGCACGATCCGCTTCACCCACACCACCGGACGCGCCAAGTACCGCAACCTGCAGCGCAACCCGTCGATGAGCTTCACCGTCTACGACCCGGAGAACCCGTACCGGTACATCGAGGTGCGCGGTCGCCTGACCGAGGCGACACCCGACCCGACAGGGGCGTTCTACCAGCAGCTCGCGAAGCGATACGGCAATGCGAACCCGGATGCCCCCGCAGATGCCGCCGACCGGGTGATCCTGGTCATGTCGATCGAGAAGGTCATCGGGCACTGACCGCCGGGCGCGGCGCCGCGCAGCTCGCTCAGCTCAGCTCAGCGCAGAGATGACCTCGCGCTCGAACAGCTCGATGCCCGAGCGGTCGTATGCCGCCTCCGGGAAGTAGTGGATCGCATATCCGAGGCCGCGCGCCTTCATGTCCTGCAGCCGCTCGACGATCTGCTCCGGCGTGCCCACGCCGAGGGCGTTCTCGCCGCGGTAGTTGCGCATGAAGACGTCGGTGCGCTCGCCGAGGAACGGGGTGATCCGCGCCTCGATCGCCGCCAGGCGATCCTCCACCTCGGCCTCGGTAGCCCCCACCACGGTGTTGTAGTTGGTCGATCGCACGATGGCGTCGAAGTCTGTGCCGACCGTCTCGGTGTGCGCGCGCAGGATCGCGCTCTTGGCGTCGAAGGTCTCGGGGTCGCCGCCCGCGAAGTTCGTGTACGCGGCGTACTTCGCCGCGATCTTCAGCGTCACCTTCTCTCCGCCGCCGGCGATCCACAGCGGGATGCCCCCGCCCTGCAGCGGCAAGGGCCGCACGATCGCCCCGTCGACCTGATAATGCCGACCGTCGAGCGTCGCGGTTCCCGTCGTCCACGCCTGGCGCATGATCTGCACGCCCTCGTCGAGCATCCGCAGGCGCTCGCCCGCCGAGGGGAAGCCGTAGCCGTAAGCCCGCCACTCATGCTCGTACCAGCCGCCGCCGATGCCCATCTCGGTGCGTCCGCCCGAGACGATGTCGACGGTCGCGGCGACCTTCGCAAGGTACGCCGGGTTGCGATACGCCATGCAGGTGCACATCTGGCCGAGCCGGATGCGGTCGGTCGACGCGGCGAACGCCGACATCAGCGTCCACGCCTCGTGCGTCGCCTGGTCGCTGGGCTCCGGCGTGGTGTGGAAGTGGTCGAACACCCACAGCGACTCCCAGGGGCCGGCATCCGCCGCCCGGGCGAGGTCGCGCATCGTGCGCCACTGCTCGGCGGGATCGATGCCGACGAGATCGAATCGCCAGCCTTGCGGGATGAAGAGTCCGAAGCGCATGCGGGCAGTCTAGCGACGGCGTCGGACGTCGGCGCCTCGATCGGTTTCGCGGACACCGGCCCTCGCGTCGACCCCTGACCGTAGGCTGGGCACAGCATCCGCATTCTCCTTCCAGGCGACAGGAGTCCCATGTCCATCCCCTCCACCACACCGGACCTCGGACGAATCGGGCTCTGGCGCGGCGGGCCGCTGCTCACACCCGAGATCGCGCAGTCCGCCGAGCGCCTCGGCTACGGGACGGTGTGGGTCGGCGGCTCGCCCGCGGCCGACCTCGCCCAGGTGGAGGAGATCCTGGACGCCACGCAGACGCTCACGGTGGCCACGGGCATCGTGAACATCTGGACGGCACCGGCCGCGGAGATCGCCGCATCGTTCCACCGGATCGAGAAGGCGCATCCGGGACGGTTCGTCCTCGGCATCGGGATCGGGCACCGCGAGAACCAGGGCGAGACGTACCGACGCCCGTACTCCGCGCTCGTGGAGTATCTCGATGTGCTGGATGCCGAAGGCGTGCCCGCCGAGCGGCGGATCATCTCGGCGCTCGGCCCGCGCACGCTGCACCTCGCCGCCGAGCGCTCCCTGGGAACGCATCCCTATATGACGACGCCTGCGCACACGCGCTTCGCGCGGGAGACGATCGGGGCAGGCCCGGTGATCGCGGTCGAGCAGCGGCTGGTGATGGACGAGGACGCCGACGCCGCCCGGGCGACCGCCCGGCGCTTCCTCGCCCGTTATCTCGGTCTCGCGAACTACCGCCGCACACTGGAGGCGCACGGGTTCACGGCATCCGACCTCGACGATGGCGCCACGGATGCGGCCGTCGACGCCCTGGCGCCGCATGGTGCGCCGTCAACGCTCGCGGCCGCCGTGCGGGCGCAGCACGAGGCCGGGGCCGATCACGTCTGCGTGCAGTTCCTCTCCCCTCGGGAGGATCCGACCCGCCCGCTCGAGGTGCTGGTCGAAGCACTGACGGAGGGCTGAGCGGCGGGTTCCCTCTCCGGTTTGGGGCGCAGTCTTGCGCCTGGGGCGCGGTTTCTCCGCCCCGAACACGAAAGGGCGCCCCAACCCAGGGATGGGTCCCGGTTACAGGGCCCGCAGGCGCGGGGCGAGATCGCGCTCGAACAGCGTCATGAACCGTTCCTGGTCGTGGCCGGGCGCGTGGAAGACCAGGTGGTTGAAGCCCCAGTCGACGTAGTCCTTGATCTGCGCGACCACGGCATCCGGATCGGTGCCCACGATCCAGCGCTTGGCGACCTGCTCGATCGGGAGCGCGTCGGCCGCCTTCTCCATCTCCACCGGATCGGTGATGTCGTGCTTCTGTTCCTTGCTCAGCGACAGCGGCGCCCAGAACCGGGTGTTCTCCAGGGCCGCCTGCTCGGTTTCCTCGTAGGAGATCTTGATCTCGATCATCCGGTCGATCTGGTCGAACTCGCGGCCGGCCGCCTCGGCGCCCTCCTTGACGGCCGGGATGAGCTTGTCGACGTACAGCTCGCGTCCCTTTCCGGAGGTGCAGATGAACCCGTCGCCCGCACGCCCGGCGTACTTCGCCACCTGCGGGCCACCGGCGGCGATGTACACCGGGATGCCGCCCTCCGGCACGTCGTAGATCGACGCGTCGTGCGTCGAGTAGTACTCGCCCTCGAAGCTCGTGCGCTTGCCTGACCACAGCGCCCGCATCAGCCGCACCGACTCCCGCAGCCGCGCGTACCTCTCCCGGAACTCGGGCCAGTCCTGCTCACCCGCACCCCGGAATCCGGTCGCGATCTCGTTCAGCGCCTCCCCGGTGCCCACACCCAGGAAGACACGGTCGGGATTCAGGCATCCGAGTGTCGCGAAGGCCTGGGCGATGACCGCCGGGTTGTACCGGAACGTCGGCGTCATCACGCTCGTCCCGATCCGGATGCGCTCCGTGCGCTCGCCCACCGCCGCCGCCCATGCGATCGAGAACGGCGCGTGGCCGCCCGTGTACCGCCACGGCTGGAAGTGATCGCTCACCGCGACGGACTCGAAGCCGTGCCCCTCCGCCGCGACCGCGATCTCCACCAGTTCCCGCGGACCGAACTGCTCGGCCGACGCCTTGTATCCCAGGGTCAATGTCATCGTCGATCCTCTCCTCGTGCCGCGGCGCGCCCCGCAGCGAAGCCTTCGTCGTACCCGGCGCGGTGCGCCTCGTCCGCCCCGAGGCGGAACATATCTTTCTCCGGAGCGCGCACGATCGTCGCCGCTCCCGGCAGGTCCAGCGGACCCACGAGCCGCCCCATCCCGCGCACGATCGCGACCGGGCAGCCGCTGAGCTTGCCCTTGACGAGATCCCCCGCCGCGGCGAGTTCATCGGCCACGCACGGACGCGTGACGATGAGCGGACGGCCCGCGGAATCGACCTCGCCATGCAGCTCGTCGAAGACGCGCACGCCGGCCGCACCGATCGCGACATCGGTCTGGCCATCGCGCCACGGGCGGCCCAGCGTGTCGCTCACGATCACGCCGACCTTCGCGTCCCGGCGCAGCTCCGCGGCGAGCGTACGCGCCGAGGCGTCGGGATCGAGGGGAAGAAGGAGCACCGTTCCCTCCGCCGTGTTCGAAGCGTCCACGCCGGCGGCGGCCCCGACGATGCCGAGGCGGTTCTGCACGATGCGCGTGATCCCGCCACCGGCGCGCTCGCGTGTGGCGACGATGCGGACCGTCTCCGCCGTGATCGCCGCCTCGCGGTCGTCCGCGCGCACGACGCGGCCCTCGGCCTTGGAGACGATCTTCGAGGTGACGACGAGGATGTCACCGTCCACGAGCGGATACCCGTCCGCCGCGACCGCCTCACGGATCAACACGGCCAGGTCATCGCCCGGCCTCACCTCGGGCATCCCCGGCAGTGCCCAGACGCTCATCCGATCGTTCATCTCACCTCACCAGCCTGGGCAGGATCTCGCGGCCGACGACGTCGATCCACTCCTGCTGATTGCGCCCGATATTGTGCACGTGGATCGTGTCGAAGCCCAGGTCCAGGAACGACTGCACGTGCGCACGGTGAATGTCGGGGTCGGAGGAGATGCACATCCGCTCTCGAAGGTCCTCAGCGGTGACCGAACGGACGAGCTGGGCGACATCGAATGGCGATCGGATGTCGCCCCTGGGGAACCGCAGCCCCGCCATGGGCCATTCGCGGAGGGCGTTCTGCGTCGCCTGCTCGTCGGTGTCGGCCCACGACAGCTGCACGTGCGCAGTGGCCGAGCCCGTCCTGCCAGACTCCGCGCATCCTTCGCGATAGGCCGCGAGCAGGGCCGCCATCCGCTCCGGGCGTCCGGCCTGCACGACGATCCCGTCGACCGTGCGGCCCGCCCGTCGCGCGGTCGCGGGGCCCGCCGCCCAGACCGCGACCGGCGGCGCCTCGTCGGGCATCGTCCACAGCCGGGCGCTCTCCAAGCGGATTCCGGGGCCGCTGTGGCGGATGTCCTTCCCCTTGAGCGACGCAGCGAACAGCTTGCGAATGGCATCGGCGGCGTCGAACAGGTTCGAGATGCGATCGGCGGCCTCGGGCCAGTATCCGGCGACGACGTGCTCGTCGATCGCGTCGCCCGCGGCCAGCGTCAGTGTGTGCCGTCCGGGGACCATTGCCGCCAGCGTCGCACTGGCCTGCGCGACAGCAGCGACATGCATCCGATATCCGGGTATCGCCGACACAGTGACCTTGCCCGATGTGGCCTGCGCGATGGCCCCGGCGAGCGTCCACACGAACGGCGCCTCGCCCTGACTCGGAAGCCACGGCTGGAAGCGGTCCGCGACGACCGAGCCGGCGAAGCCGGCGGCATCGGCCGCTGCAGCTACGGACACCGTATGCATAGGCTTGAACTGCTCGAGCGCGACGACGTGATGGATGTCGATGGACACGGTCGGCCTTTCCTCAGCCCCGCTTGATCAACGCCGCGAGCGCCTGCCCGCCACCGATGCACATGGTGACGATGCCGTACTCGCCGCCGGTGCGCTGCAGTGTGAGCGCTGCGCGGACGGTGAGGATCGCGCCGGTCGCGCCGACCGGATGCCCGAGGGCGATCGCACCGCCGTACGGGTTCACCTGCGCCGGGTCGAGCTCCGTGTCGCGGATGACGGCGAGCGCCTGTGAGGCGAAGGCCTCGTTGAGCTCGACGGTCGAGATCTCCGACGGCGTAAGCCCGGTCTGCGCGAAGAGCTTGCGCAGCGCGAGGGTGGGCGCGTAGCCCATGATCTCGGGCTCCAGCGCAGCCGTCGTCACCGCCTCGATCGTCGCGAGCACCGGTGCGCCCTCGGCACGGGCATCCGCCTCGCGCATGAGCACGGTCGCCGCTCCCCCGTCGTTGATGCCGGAGGCGTTGCCCGCTGTGACCGTGCCGTCCTTCGCGAAGGCCGAGGGCAGCTCGGCCAGCGCCTCCAGCGTCGTCTCGGGCCGAGGATGCTCGTCCTTCGACACCTGCACGGGCTTGCGCCCCGAGGTGGTCACCTCCACGATCTCCTCTGCGAACGCGGCCTGCGCCTCATCGGTCGCGGCGCGCCGCTGGGACTCCAGGGCGAAGGAATCCTGATCCTCACGCGACACGTCAAAACGCGACGCCACGTTCTCGGCCGTCGTGCCCATGTGCTTCTCGGTGAACGGATCGGTGAGCATGGCGATCGTGCCGTCCAGCAGCTGCCGGTGCCCCAGCCGGTCGTTGAACCGCGCGTTGAAGTCGTAGAACGGCATCCGTGTCATGTTCTCGGCGCCACCGGCGACCACGACATCGGTGCTGCCCCAGAGCAGCTCCTGCGCGCCCGACCAGATCGCCTGCAGCCCCGAGCCGCATAGACGGTTCACAGTGAAGGCCGGCGTGTTGTTGTCCAGTCCCGCGGCGAGCGCGATGCGGCGCGAGATATAGGCGTCGCCGGCTACCTGGCCGATCGTGCCGATGACGACCTCGCCCACCCGAGACGAGTCGATGCCGGACCGGCGAAGCGCCTCGACGACGACGGCCGCACCAAGCTCGTGCGCGGGGGTGTCTTTGAAGGCCCCGCCGAAGCGCCCGACCGGGGTGCGCGCGCCGGCGACGATCGCGACCTTCTGCTGCTCGACCATCAGCCCGCCGCCTCCTCCGGCCTCTCCTGCACGTCCAGTGCGGCGGTGTCGGGAACATATCCCTCGATGTGCCGCTCGTCGGCGCCGTTGTAGGCCGACAGCGGACGGATGAGGGCGTTGGACGCCTGCTGCTCCAGGATGTGCGCGGTCCAGCCGGTGATGCGGGCCGCGATGAACAGCGGGGTGAAGGTGAGCGTGTCGTAGCCGATGAGGTTGTACGCCGGCCCCGAGGGGTAGTCGAGGTTCGGATAGATGCCCTTGCGGGAGACGAACTCGTCCTCCAGCTTCGTGTACAGCTCGGCGACCTCGGGGCGATCGTAGTGCGCCACGAGGGTGTCCAGGGCTGCCTTCATGGTGGGCACGCGCGAGTCGCCGCGCTTGTACACGCGGTGGCCGAAGCCCATGATCTTGCGCTTTTCGGCGAGCGCCGCATCCAGCCACTCGACGACGTTGTCGGCCGATCCGATCTCGTCGAAGATGTGCATGACGGCCTCGTTCGCCCCGCCGTGCAGCGGTCCCTTGAGCGCCCCGATCGCGCCGACCACGGCCGAGTACAGGTCGCTGAGGGTCGAGGTGATGACGCGCGCGGTGAACGTGGACGCGTTGAACGAGTGCTCCGCGTACAGGATCATCGAACGGTTGAAGGCGTCGACGACGACCGGATCGGCCTCCTCGCCGAAGGTGAGCCAGAGGAAGTTGGCGGCGTAGTCGAGGTCGTCGCGCGACTCCACGAGCGCCTCGCCGCGGCGACGGCGCTGACCGTACGACACGATCGCGGGCAGCACCGCGAACAGCTGCAGGCTGCGCTGCAGGTTCTCCTCCGGGGTGCCGACGGCATCGAGCACGTTGCCGGTGCCGGCCGTCTCGATCGCGCCGATGACGCTGACCGCGGTGCGCACCTCGTCCATCGGATGCGTATCCAGCGGCAGGCGGTCGATCGCGTCCTTCACGACGGGGCTCAGCGCACGGTGCTTCCGCTCCTCGGCACGGAACCCGGCCAACTGCTCCTCGGTGGGCAGCTCGCCGTGCCAGAGCAGGTACGCCACGGCCTCGAACGGCTGGGTCGCGGCCAGCTCCTGCACGGGGTAGCCGCGGTAGAGGAGGCTGTTCGTCTCGGGGTTGACCTTGCTGATCGCCGTCTCGTCGGCGACGACGCCGGCCAGACCCTTCTTGATGTCGGTGTCCGCCATGGGTCACTCCTTCGTGATGGTGAAGTTGAAGACGTTCGTGTCGAAGTGGTTGTAGTCCTCGTAGTCGATGAGGTCGTAGAGGTCGGCACGGTGCTGCATCTCGCCGAGCTTCGAGGTGAGGTGCCCCTCCCCCAGAAGCGTATCCAGCGCACGACCGGTGGCACCCATCGCGATGCGCAGCATCGACACCGGCCAGATGACGATGTTCACGCCGACGTCGCGCAGCTGGTCGACGGAGAAGAGGTCGCTCTTGCCGAACTCGGTCATGTTGGCCAGGATCGGCACGTCCACGGCCGCACGGACGGCGGCGAACTCCTCCAGCGAGCGCATCGCCTCGGGGAAGATCGCGTCCGCCCCCGCATCCACGAGCGCCTTGGCACGATCCTTGGCCGCCTCAAGCCCGTCGACGGCGGCGATGTCGGTGCGCGCCATGATGAGGAAGTTCTCGTCCCTGCGCGCGTCGACGGCGGCCCGGATGCGCTTGACCGCGACATCCTCGTCGACGACCGCTTTGCCGTCGAGGTGCCCGCAGCGCTTGGGGTTGATCTGATCCTCGATGTGGGCGCCGGAGAGACCTGCGTCTTCGAGCGTCTGGATCGTGCGGGCGACGTTCATCGGCTCGCCGAAGCCGGTGTCGGCGTCGATGATGGCCGGAAGCTCGGTCATCCGCGCGATCTGCTGCCCACGGCCGGCGACCTCGGTGAGCGTCGTCAGGCCGATGTCGGGAAGCCCCAGGTCGGCGGAGAGCACGGCGCCGGAGATGTAGACGCCCTCGAAGCCCTTGCGCTCGATGAGTCGTGCCGACAGCGGATTGAACGCCCCCGGGAATCGCAGCAGTTCACCGGTGGCGAGCCGCTCGCGGAACAGCCGCCGCTTCTCGGCGGGCGCCGTGCTGGCGTAGAGCATCAGAACAGGCCCTTCGGGGCGGGGGCCGCGGCGAGCACACCGGGCTTGGCGACGATCGACAGCTGCGCGACCTCGTCGGCCGCCAGCTCGGGCAGGCGCTGGACGAGCTCCAGGAACCGCTCGATCTCCTCGGACTCGAGCACGGGCTCGGCGAGCAGGCGGAACTTCGCGATGTAGTTCTCGCGGGCGAACGGGCGGGCGCCGAGCGGATGCGCATCGGCGACGGCGATCTCGTCGACGAGCGTGGTTCCGTCGGTCAGCGTGATCTCCACGCGCCCGCCGAACGCCTTCTCGCTGATGTCGTTCGAGTGGTAGCGGCGCGTCCACTCCGCATCCTCGAGCGTGGTGATCTTGTGCCACAGCGCCACGGTGTCCTCACGGCCCGCGCGCTCGGGAGCGTAGGAGTCGACGTGGTGCCAGGCGCCGTCCTGCAGCGCCACGGCGAAGATGTATGGAATCGAGTGGTCCAGCGTCTCCCGCGACGCGGTGGGGTCGTACTTCTGCGGGTCGTTCGCGCCGGAGCCGATCACATAGTGCGTGTGGTGGCTGGTGTGCAGCACGACGGACTCGATGTTCGCAGGATCCGCCAGCTCAGGACGCTCGTTGTGCAGCTTACGCGCCAGGTCGATCCATGCCTGCGCCTGGTACTCGGCCGAGTGCTCCTTCGTGTAGGTGTCGAGGATGGCGCGCTTCGCTTCGCCGGATGCGGGCAGCGGCACCTCGTAGGAGGCCTCGGGGCCGTCGAGCATCCAGGCGATCACGCCGTCTTCGCCCTCGTAGATGGGCGAGGGGCTGGTCTCTCCGCGCATCGACCGGTCCACGGCCTCGACGGCCATCTTTCCCGCGAAGGCCGGGGCGTGTGCCTTCCAGGTGGAGATCTCGCCCTTGCGGCTCTGCCGGGTGGCGGTGGTGGTGTGCAGCGCCTGGCCGACGGCCTGGTAGATCGTCTCGGCATCCAAGCCCAGGAGCGTGCCGATACCGGCGGCGGCGGAGGGCCCGAGGTGGGCGACGTGGTCGATCTTGTTCTTGTGCAGGCAGATGGCCTTGACGAGGTCGACCTGGATCTCGTATCCGGTCGCGATGCCGCGCAGGAGCGCCTTCCCGTCGGCGCCCACGTGCTGGGCGACGGCGAGGATCGGCGGGATGTTGTCGCCGGGATGCGAGTACTCCGCGGCGAGGAACGTGTCGTGGTAGTCGAGCTCGCGAACGGCCACGCCGTTGGCCCACGCCGCCCACTCCGGGCTCGTACGACGATCCAGCGGCGTGCCGAAGACGGTCGCGCCGGCGCCCCCCACCGAGACGGGGTGATCCAGCGCTTGCTGGCGGGCGGCGCTGGCCGGCGCGCGCGTGATCGAGGCGGCAGCCACGGCCGCGTTGTCGATGATCCGGTTGATCACCATGTCGGCGACCTCGCCGGTCACCTCCACCGGGTCGACGGCGACCTCGGCGATCTTCCAGGCCAGCTGGTCCTCGCGGGCGAGGTTCTCTTCGCTCTTGTGGACGCGGACGTGATGCGTGACGGTCATGATCGCCTTTCGGAGGGGGATTCGGATGCGGGGCGCTCGGCCCCGGACGGCACGAGGGATTCGAGGATGCCGGCCAGCGCGTTATGCAGGTGCACGTGCGTCGCGTGCGCGGCCAGGTCGGGATCGCGGGCGGCGAGCGCTTCGGCGATGAGGCGGTGCTCGGCGACGGAATCGGCCAGGCGCCGGGGCTTGTCGCGGGCCATGCGGCGCACGCGCACGAGGTGCGTGCGCACCATCCGCAGCGCAGCCGTGATGTAGTCGTTGGAGACCGCGTCATCGACGGCGGCGTCGAACCGGGCGATGAGGGATTCGTAGGCGCGGCGGCCCGCGGCATCCTCCACCCCGCCCTCGGCGGCGGCGAACTCCGCGGCGAGGGCGGTGAACACGGCGGGGTCGCCGCGGTCGGCGGCGATGCGCGCAGCCCCTTCTTCCAGTGAGCGGCGCAGTTCGAAGAGTGCACGGATGTCGGACGCGTCGATGGGGGCGACCACGGTGACGCGCGGCGACTGCTGCACGACGAGCCCGTCGGCGGCCAGTCGTCGCAGAGCCTCGCGCAGCGGCGTGCGGCTGACGCCGAGGCGGGCGGCCTGCTCGACCTCGGCGAGCACGGTGCCGGCGGCGAGCTCGGCGGACTGGATCTCGTCAAGCAGGATCGCATAGGCGCGATCACTCGCACGAAGACCCTCCAGCGCCATCACCATGACCGCTAGTGTATACATTAATCGGCCAGAAGGCGACCCGATCGGAACGGTCACCACCGGAACGTATACATCCGCTGCCTCGGTCGGCGGTGTCAGACGCTCGGATCGGCAGTATCGGCGGGTATCGCCTCGACGTGCTCGGCGGCGACGGCGGGCTCGCCGAGCTTCACGACCACGACGCCCGCGAGCACGAGCGCGGCACCCAGCAGCTGCAACGCATCCGGGAGCTGGCCGAGCAGCAGCCACCCGAACAGCAACGAGGCGATCACCTCCGACAGCGCGAGGAACGATGCCAGGCGCGACCCGAGCATCCGTGTCGAGACGATGCCCAGGACGTAGGCGAGCGCGCAGGCGATCATGGCGATCGCCAGCACCGGCACGAACCAGGGCACGACCCCGAAGCGGTACACGACGTCGTCGGTGTTCGCCGCGAAGGGCAAGATGCCCACCAGACTCGCGCCGGCGAGTCCGAGCGCACCCAGCACGAGGCCGCTTCCGGCGAGCGCGATAGGCGGCAACCCCGTGTCAGCCCTGCCCGATAGCAGGAAGTACGCCGCCGCGCCGATCATGGCGCCGAACGCCCAGAGCACGCCGATCGGATCCACGCGCATCCCGCCCAGCACGTCGAGCATGAGCACGAGCCCGGCGAAGGCGAGCAGCGCGCCGAGCACGCTCAGCCGCGCCGGCCGCTCGCCGCGACGCACCCACAACCACAGCACGACGGCCACCGGTGCGGTGTACTCGACGAGCAGCGCGAGACCGACATCCATCACGGCGACGGCCTGGAAGTAGAACAGCTGGGTGGCGGCCACGGCGAACAGCCCGTAGGCGACGACCATCCCCGCGTTGCGACGCAGCAGAGCCCAGCGCCCGCGCAGGGCGAGGATCGTCGGCACGAGGAGCACGAGCGCGGCGATGCTCACACGCGCGGTGACCGCAGCCCCGGGCGTCCATCCGCCGTCGATGAGACCGCGCGCCCACGCCCCCGACATCCCGAACGAGATCGCCGCGGCGAGCGCGAGCGGAACGCCGGCACCCCGACGACGCACGGCACGCACCGCGGCCGCGTCCTGTGCCCCTGCATCCATGGACAATGACGCTACGCCCTTGCTGCACCCTGCTGCTCGCGGAGCACGACGCCCTCGCCGATGCCACGCAGCCCGCCCCGTCGATAGGGTGGAGCAGGGCATGGGGGATGGCATGACGAACGAGCCGAAGACGCCGGAGGATGTGCGGAGCACAGGCGCATCCGATGACCCGTCCGCGTCCGGCGGCTCGGGCCTGACGGTCCCGGAGCTGGCGCCCCCGCTGGCCGCTCCAGTCCTTCCGCCGGCCCCGCCGTCGCTGCCTCCCTATGCGCACCCGGCGTACCGGCCCGATCCGGCGGCTGCGTCGTCGCCCACGACGGATGCACCGCCTCCCTCGCGCCGCTGGCTC